>CAVQHH010000016.1:152500-339490 GCA_963712225.1 uncultured Alphaproteobacteria bacterium | reverse complement strand
GAGGTTGCCGGATCATCCCCCTGACCTCGGAATCGGCATCTGATCGTTAGCCATTACCAGGACACAGTCGCCAACATCAGGCGTTGGATCGAACAGTCTTCAATCAGAGAGAGGAATCAATGACAACAATAAAGGCGATGCGCCTGGCTTCGCTGGTCACGGCAATCAATGTCCTGGTCGCGAGCGGCTTTTCCATCGCGGCGATCATTCGTCCGCAATACCTGGTCCCTGCCGAATCCGTTCCAACGGAGGCGTCGTTGCTATTGGCGATGTACGCGGCGGCGCGCACAATTCCTCTGGCTTTGTTCGCATTGGGGGCGATCTACAAGCAGGCGGCGCCTTCGTTGCTGATCCTGGGTGCGCTCGCCGGCGCCATGCAATTGCTGGACGCCGGAATCGGTCTGTTTGAGCATGATCTTGGGAAATGCGCTGGGCCACTCTTTATCGCCGTCCTCCAATTCTTCGTGGTGTATCTGCTTCACAGATCCGTGCGGATCACGCCGCAAACGGAGCGCGGATGAACGCACGCTACGGCAAGGCACACAGGGAGTGCCAGCGGCGGCATGTATTGTGACGTCGAATGGCGAGGCTGAGTTCTGGGAGGCCAACAGCTCTGGCAGGAACCACGGCCTCGCTTCTGGCTATAACCTGTATAAGCCCCTTAATTGGTCTGACTCCCCGGCGAATAGCAAGACTGGAAGGTCTCTGGCCAGGTAATTCCCCCTTTATTGGATCAACCGGTGAATCCAGACTAAGGAGAGATACATGGGGAAGCTTGAAGGAAAAATTGCACTCATTACGGGTGGCAATAGCGGCATCGGCCTTGCGACGGCGAAGCGGTTTGTGAACGAAGGCGCCTACGTCTTCATAACGGGGCGCCGTGATCCGGAGTTGACTGCGGCGGTAAAGGAGATCGGAAGAAATGTAACCGGCGTACAAGGCGACGTGTCGAGCCTTGGCGATCTTGAACGCCTGTTCGCACAAATCAAACGGGAGAAGGGCAAGCTCGATATTGTGTTCGCGAACGCCGGTGTTGCGAGGTTTGCTCCGTTCGGCACGATCACCGAGGAGTTCTATGACTCCATCTTCAACATTAATGTGAAAGGCCTCCTGTTCACGGTGCAGAAGGCGCTTCCGCTGATGCCGGATGGTTCCTCGATCATCCTGAATGCGTCCATCGTCGGCAGTAAAGGATTGCCGGCGAATAGCGTTTATAGTGCCACGAAAGCGGCCGTGCGTTCGTTCGCGCGGACGTGGACAACGGACTTAAAGGATCGCCGTATTCGCGTGAACGCGGTAAGCCCAGGGTCGATCGACACGCCCGGACTGAGCGACTTGCTGGATTCCTATGAAGCGGGCGCGGAGCGCCGGAAGATGATTACCAGCATCGTTCCGCTTGGCAGGTTCGGCACACCCGATGAGATCGCGAAAGCCATCGTGTTTCTCGCGTCCGACGACAGCAGCTACATCACGGGAACGGAACTGTTTGTCGATGGTGGTTTCGCACAAGTCTAGGCCGCCAATGGCGGAGGAGCATGGCAATCGACTTTAGGTTGGGGACTCATACACACACCCGTGGCGCTGGCTATGAGAGGCCGCTCCGCCTCAGGTAGCCAACGTTGCAATGCCGACGCGACGCGCTGTTTCGCTCGCGCCATCAGCTACGGCCTCAATAAACGCATTCCTCGTAGGCCGGCTCGACGCTTCCAGACCATTGCGTTTTGAACTTCTTTATCAGCCGCTCGGCTTCGCTTCCTGCCGGGAGGACCGCATCGAGGGGATCGAGAAACACGGTCTCGTCAAAACCCCGCGCATCACGCCGGTTGCGCTTGGCGAGACCCATGCGGGCAATGCCTAGGACTTCGGCCGCGACCTCGCGCAGCCGCCGGCCGTGGATCGTCGCCGCAAGGCCGAGGTGTGGAACGCCGGCGCGCAATTTTTCCCGCGCCTCGGTGCTCCAGGTTTTCACGACGTCCCAGGCCGCGTCGAGCGCGGACGGCTCGTAGAGGAGCCCTGTGAAAAGAGCCGGAAGCGCCGGAAGGAACGGCCGGGGTCCAGCGTCGGCCCCGCGCATTTCGAGATAGCGTTTCAGCCGCACTTCCGGAAAAATGGTGGAAAGATGATTGGCCCAATCGGCGAGCGTCGCCTGCTCGCCCGGAAGCTTCGCGAGCCTGCCTTCCAAAAGATCGCGAAAATCGGCGCCGGCCACGTCGTGATAGATGCCGCCGCGCTTGACGAAATACATTGGCACCGAAAGCGCGTAATCGACATAGCGCTCGTAGGACATCCCTTGCTCGAAAGCAAAAGGCAGCATGCCGGTGCGAGCCGGATCCGTGTGCCGCCAAACCTCCGAGCGCGCCGAGAGAAAGCCGTTGAGCCTGCCCTCCGTGAATGCGGAATTGGCGAAAAGTGCCGTCGCGACCGGCTGCAAGGCCAGCGAAACGCGAAGCTTTTTGACCATATCGGCTTCGCTCGAAAAATCGAGATTGGTCTGCACGGTGGAGGTGCGAAACATCATCTCGAGGCCGCGCGATCCTACCCTTGGCATATATTTCATCATGATCGCGTAGCGCTGCTTGGGCATCAACGGAATTTCGCCGAGACGCCACTTGGGGCTCATGCCGAGGGACAGAAAGCCTATCCCTAAAGGCGCGGCGACGGCTTCGAGCGCCGAAAAATGGACGTCAAGCTCGGCGTTGGTTTGATGGATGGTGTCGAACGGCGCGCCGGAAAGTTCGAATTGACCGCCGGGTTCGAGCGAGATCCCGGCCCCGCTCGTCGCATCGTATAGCCCAATGATATTCGGTCCGTCGTTGACCGGCGCCCAGCCGAGCCTCTTTTGCATTCCCTCGAGAAGAGCGCGGATGCCGCCTTGGCCCCGCGCGGGCAGGCCTTCATAAGGCACGGGCGAACGGCCGGTCCTATAGAATGGAATTTTCTCATGTTCGGTGCCGATCCGGAATTGCTGCGGCGGCCTCGCGCCGCCTGCGATCCAGGCGACCAGTTCAGCGCGCGACGTGATGGGGGTGGAATCCGAGACGTCGCGCGCCATTGCCAGATATTACTTTCACTTGCGCCAATATTTGCCGCCTGAAGACGCGCGACCAACCGGCCGCGGTTGAAACGTAGCCGGGATGCCGGCCGAGTGGCCGCGCCTCCGCGCGCCGCTACATAGGCGGGGGCGCGCCCAAGCGCAACGCGCCCAAGCCAGGGCGCCTCAACAGGACCGGCGGCGGCCGAGGCTGCCGCTTTTGCTGACGCCTGCCGCCCATGATCTGGTCGATTTCGGCGTTAGTGTGCCGCTTTGCGAGCTTGCGGGTGGTGGCGTTCCCGGCTGCAGCATTTTGGCGAGGGCTTCGAGACCCGCCTGGCCTTGACCGCCGCGTCCGCCTCTTCGGCCGTGATGCCGAATTGGGTTGCCAGATTATCGAGCGCATGGCCGCCATGGGCATTTCGTAAAATCTCGTAAAGATTGAACATTGGCAGTCCTCCACAGATTGCCGCGAGATGCTTACCGACGGAACAATGTCCGGCAAGAAACCATACGACGCTACAAGAACTTGGGACGTTTTGCGAGCCGTCCCGTAACTATATAGGAGGCGATCACGGCCCCGATACCGAAGAGAGCCGAACCGGCGATCAGGCCAATATAGCCGCCCTCGGGTCCAAAGCGCGCGGCGCCGAAGGTCACGAAGGGCAGCGTGCCAAGCGTGGCACGCCCCCAATTGAAGAGCGTCGAGACAACCGGGAACCCGAGATTGTTGAAGGCGGCGTTGGCGACGAAAATGGCGCCGAGGAAAAACCAGAGCACCCCGCCATAGGCGCAAACGAAAGTTATAAGCCCGGCTGTCTCGCCTTGCGCGTGAAAGAGTTCGACGATGAAAGGCGCGGCCAAACGCAGAAAAATCGACACCACGAGGACATAGATCGCGGCAAAGATGAAGCAGTCGGTCAACACCTGGCGCACCCGCGCAATAAGCGTGGCGCCGAGGTTCTGCCCCATGATCGGACCGACTGATCCAGACAAAGCAAAAAGAACGCCGAAGGCCATGGGATTGAGCCGGTCCACAATGGCAAAGGCCGCGACGACCGCTTCGCCGAAATGCGAAAATATCCGCATCGTGTAGGCGTTGGCAACCGGCGTAGCCAGATTTGTCAGGACGGCTGGAACGGCGATCGCCATCATAGGCGCGAGATCCAGTCTCGCTGCCTTCAGGCTTGGCCGCGCGACAAGATCATGTTTGCGAACAGCGCCGTTCAGTCCAACAGCCACGAAAACGAACCGTGAAATCATGGTGACTATGGCCGCGCCAGTGACGCCAAGGCCGAGGCCGAAAATAAACACCGGATCGAGAATGGCGGTGACGATGGCTCCCGCGAGCGTCACGTACATTGAGCGCCTTGCGTCGCCAGCCGCGCGCAATATGCTCCCGAGCGCCATGCCGAGACCGAGCAGAACCGTGGCCGGGAGCGTGATAGCGAGATAAGCCGAGGCGACGTCGAGGGTCATGCCGCGGGCGCCGAAGAGGATGAGAATCTCGCGCCGGAGCAGCCAGGCGGCGCAGCTGGCCGCTGCCGCGATCAGAAACACATGAACGAGACCAGATGCCGCACGCCGCCTTGCGGCGGCCCGATCGCCCGCGCCGAGCGCTCGCGAAACAACGGCGCCGATCGCGATCGAAAGGCCTATGCTGATCGAAACTGAGAAAAACAAAACTTGCGTCGCGAAGCCGACGGCGGCAGTGAGCTTCGGATCGCCGAGTCGCGATACCCAAAGTAGCGACAATAGATCGACGACGAAAATCGCCATGAGCCCAACCGAGCTCGCTGCCGTCATAACGATGACGTGGCGCATGGTCGAGCCCTCGGTGAAGACCGCGCGCGGTATGAGTCCGGGGCTCACGAGGGGGGTTCCTTTTTCCTCGGACGTTCTTGCCGCGCGGCCCGTCAAATCTTTGGCGCGGTCCAAATGACGATCTCGCGCATGACTTTGGCAAGCGCCGCGTCGAGTGCCGAGGCGACCACCGCCGGATCGCTTGGCGGCGCCGGAACATTGGCGGCAAATATCCGGCCGCCAACGATGCGTCCGCTCGGACCAATGATTTGGGCGGAGATTTCGACGACTGCGTCGCCCCGAGCCGCATCGAGTTCGAACCGGCGTATACTGGTTTGGAGACTGAAATCCGCGAGCATGCCGGGTCGGCCAACCGCGCGCAGAAGATGCGCGTTTTGAAAGCTCTCGATGAGTCGGCTCTGAACGAGCGACGGCAATTTATCGGCCCATTGCGCGCCGGGGAGATAAGCGACGGATTGCGGATTGGTGCGCACGACAATCCGGTCCGAGTTGGCGGGAAAAGTCGCGTCGGGCAAAAGA
The DNA here is from genome assembly GCA_963712225.1 of uncultured Alphaproteobacteria bacterium. GTDB lineage: Bacteria > Pseudomonadota > Alphaproteobacteria > Rhizobiales > Beijerinckiaceae > Methylocapsa. Next base: position 334,116 of record CAVQHH010000016.1, on the reverse strand, counting down.
ACTGCGAGCTGGCCGCGGCCGGCACGCGCGGCAAAGCCCTCCGCCGGGGTGAGATCGTAGGTGGCGAGGGGCGCGGATGAGCAAGCAGCGAGCAATAGGAACGGAAATCCGGCGAGCAAGACTGGGAAAAGGCGGCGATGGCGCGTGAGGCGGAACCGGTCCAAGATCAAGGCACGGACGTGGGCAAAATACCCCATCTCAAAATCCATTCCTATAGACGGGGCACACGACCAGCCCGGCGCCCGGGCTTCCGCTTATAGCACTGGATACTTGCCTCAAGGTAAGCGCTGGGGCATTGCCGGTCCGATTGCCCGCCACGTTAACGAGCGCCGGAGTATTCCGGAATTTGCGACGACTTGCCGAATAGGAACTGCTGGGGATTGTTCTCGAGCGAGCGAACCGCCTGATTGAATTGCTCAAGCGTCTTGCGGCCGTCCACCGCCAAGGCCTCGTACTGGCGCAACCCGCTGCCACTAAAGCGGTTGATGTTGGCGGCGATTTCCTTCGTCCGGGAGTCGAGATCGTCGGCGGCCTTCTTGATCGATTTTGCGGCGGCGGCAACTTCGCCCTTCACCACATTGTCGGCGTCACCCGCGAGGGCGTCGAGCTTTGCGGTCAAAGGCTTGATGGATTTGCCGACATCGGCGATGGCGCCCATGAAATCCTTGAGGCCGTCTGAATTGGCGGCTAGCGCATCGGAGAATTTTTCGGCATTCTTCACTGAAGCCGTGATAGAGGCCGAATTGTCATCGATCAGACGGTTGGTCTTGGTGAAAAAGTCGGAGGCCTGGATCGCAATCCGCCGCGCGGCCTCCACCAAATCCTGGAAATCCGAGCGATCGGCGACGATGACGCCCGGCTGTTGCGGGTTGGTGGGGAGCGGCGGCGCATCGAGGGCGCCGCCCGTCAATGCAACCGATGCAACCCCCGTAAAGCCGGTATATTCCAGCCGCGCCTTGGTGTCGGTGCGCACCGGCACCTTCGCATCGACCTCGATCAGCGCAAAGACGCGGGAAGGGTCTTGCGGCACCAGATCGATCTTGGTGACCGCGCCGACCCGCACGCCGTTGAAGAGAACCACGCCGCCATCCGACAGTCCTGAAATCGAACCCGTAAAAATGATTTTGTAGGTCGTGCGCCCGCCGGGCTTTTCAGCTCCCGAAAACCAAAGCACAAATCCGAAGGCCGCGGCGATGACCGCCAAGGTGAAAACGCCGATCAAGGCATAATTCGCACGGGTTTCCATTGGCTGCTTTCCCAGTTCTCGAACGCCGTTTCACGTTTGGCGGGGTATACCCGCCGCTTCATTCTCCGCCGTCACGCCGCGCGCACCAGGGCGCCCCGCAAGCGCAAAATCGACGAGACGCGCCCTTTTGCCGTGAAAATAGGCGCGCAGCCAAGGATGTTGCGAGGCAAGCATCGTCGAAATCGGCCCGGCGGTGATCACTTTGCCGTCGGCCAAGGCGGCGATCCTGTCGCAGATCGAATAAAGACTGTCGAGATCATGGGTCACCATGAAGACGGTAAGCCCAAGCGTGCGCTGCAAGGTGGCGATCAACTCGTCGAATTCCGCCGCGGCGATCGGATCGAGACCGGACGTCGGCTCGTCGAGAAACAGCAATTCTGGATCGAGCGCCAGAGCCCTGGCCAAGGCGGCCCGCTTGGTCATGCCGCCGGATAATTCGGATGGGTATTTGTTGGCGGCATCGACGTCGAGGCCAGTGAGCTCGATCTTGAGCATCGCAAGTTCTTCCGAAAGACGAGGCGACAGATGCAAATGCTCGCGCATCGGCACCTCGACGTTCTGCTTGACGGTGAGCCCCGAAAACAGCGCCCCTTGCTGAAACATCACGCCGATGCGCCGCTCGATCGCGGCGTATTCGCGCGGCGGGAGGGAATCGACATCGGCGCCGAAAATTTCGATAAGGCCGCTGCGTTTGCGGATGAGCCCCAAAATCGTCCGGGTGAGGACCGATTTGCCGGTGCCGGACCCGCCGACGAAGCCCAAAACCTCGCCCCGGTAAACGTCGAGATCGAGGCCTCGCATGACGAGCTTGTCGCCAAAGCCCACGACGAGATCGCGCACTTTTATGGCGGTCTCCGGCGCCGCGCGGCGACCGTCCCGCCCGGCGGAATGCTCCGGCAATGTCCCGCCGTCTCTAGCGGGCGGCCCGTTGCTCAATATCCGATCCCCGCGAAGAACATGGCAAACAACCCATCGACCACGACGACCGTGAAGATCGACTTAACCACCGAGGCGGTAACTTGCCGCCCGAGCAATTCGGCCGAGCCCGCAACGGCAAAGCCTTCCACGCAAGAAATGAGCCCGATGACCAGCGCCATGAAGGGCGCCTTGATGAGGCCGCTTAGGAAAGTGTGGAGGCCGATCGCCGATTGCAACGTCGTCAAAAACCTCGCCGGGGTAATCCCCTCGTAGGCCCAACTCGCCAACAAACCGCCAAATATCCCGGCCATGTCGGCCACGAACGTCAATAGCGGAAGGCTGATCACGAGCGCCAGGACGCGCGGAACGATCAGTATATCGACCGGCCGCAGTCCCATAACGGTCAGCGCGTCGATTTCCTCGTGGAGCTTCATCGAGCCAAGCTCGGCGGTAATCGCCGACCCGGAGCGCCCGGCGGTCATGATCGCGGTCAGCAGCACGCCGAGATCGCGCAGGATCAGAACGCCGATGAGATTGACGACGAAAATCGTCGCGCCAAAACGCCGCAACTGGAAAATACCCTGTTGCGCGAGGATCGCGCCAGCCAGAAAATTAATAAGGGCAATAATCGGAACGCCGCGAAAGGCAATGCTTTCAATATGGGCAATCAGCGAGGTTCCGCGAAAACGCGACGGGCTGAGGAGGCTTTTCCCAATCGCCGCCACGACGGCGCCGAGAAAGCCTACCCCCTTGTAAAGGTCGGCTCCCGCGGAGACCACGCTCTCGCCGACATCGGCGAGAAGCGCAATCAGATAAGACCCGCTTCGCGGCCGGGGCACGGCAAGCGCACGGTACCTGGCTTCGCGGAGCAGGATTTCATAGTCCGGCCGGACCAATTCGAGCCTTGCATCGACGCCCTTGGCATCAAGCGTCTGGCGCGCCCGGTCGATGAGCCAAGCCCCCGCCGTATCGAGCCGCGCGACCCGGCCAAGATCAAGAACCACCCGCCGTGCTCCATCGCTCTCCACGAGAAGAGCGTCCGCCCGGGCTTCGATCGCGGCCGACGCATCCACCGTCCAACGCCCGCCAAGGTTGAGCCTCACCGCATCGCCCGAGCGCTGGCTGGAAAATTCCGGGCCGTCCGGCAACTCCATCCTTGCCTCTCTCTCGATCACGACGAGCAGCATAATCGGCTTCTCTAGTGCTTGCATCTTGCAGCCGCTTGCGGCGAAGTCGAGGCGCGTGGTTTGCGAGACCGGGCAATGAGGTGCGCCGCCTTTGCCTTGTTGCGCGAAAGTCACGGTTCCCAACAATCGAAGGGTTGCACGGGCCTGACCTGAACCATTAACGATTATGGCTTGACTCCATGCCGGAAACACTTGCACTTTCGAAAATATAAATCGTTACTGTCGTTCCTAAGGCGTACCCAGTGCGAACGGGCGGTCTCCGACCCTCTAAACGTTTTTCGCGAAGCCCCGCGAGAGGCTGGACGCGGGCCGCCCGCATTTGCCTAGTCATCCTAGCTTGCCTTGCCCAATTAGGGATGCCCGCGCAACACCGGCACTCGCCGGGTATTGCCGCGCATTCGATGGCTCACCAGATTGCCGCCAGTAGCTCCGGCGTCACTCCCGCGAGCTTCGATGCGGCTCAATCAAGCGTTCCCTGCGCGGTTCATGGCGCCCGTGGCAGCCCCAACGGCGGCGACGGCCCCGCGCCTTGCCCCCACGGCGATTGCCCTTTCTGCCCGTGCCCCTGCTGCTGCTCGCACGTCCACGCCGCGATAGGCATTCTGCCCCAGGAGACGGCGCGGTTAGCCTATGCGCCGCTGCCGCTATCGACAACCGTCGCGCCGCCCGCGCTCCTCGGCACGGTTAGCCGGTTCGCGGTTTTTGCCGGGCAGCCTCGCGCGCCTCCAATCCTGATCTGACTGACGGGCAACCACCCGGCACCGCCATCCGGCGGTTGACCGCGGTCATCTCTCACGTTCAGATCGAGGATTCAACATGTCTTATAAAGCTTCAATGGCTTGCGCCGGCGCAATCGCCGCTGCGGCCACCCTTTCCGGAACAGCCTTCGCGGCAGAGCCTGCACCGATACCACCGCCGCCAGTTCCGATTTTTACCTGGACCGGGCTCTATGTTGGCGGCCAAATCGGCTATGCCTGGGGCCGAGATCCCGTCACCTGGTCCGGGATATCGAACGACGATGAGCTGGCAGGAGGCACGTTTAGCCAAACACCGCAAGGAGTGATCGGCGGCGCCCATGTCGGTTACAATCTCCAGTACAACCGGTGGCTGGTGCTCGGAATCGAAGGTTCCGTCGACGGCACGAAGTTCAGCCATACCCTTGCGGTGCCTGTGAATGACGTCTTTGTCGACACTCCGGGGAGCATAAGGGCCCGCTCTGAGGGCAATGTCCAAGGCTCGGTCCGCGGCCGCATCGGCATCGCTTTCGACCGTGCCCTGATCTATGGCACCGGCGGCGTCGCGCTCGCCGGCTTCAACACCACCATTGTCGATACGACCGGCTTCTTCACTGGCGTTCCCGGAACCAATGCGACCTTTTCGAACACGCGCGCCGGCTGGACCGCAGGCGGCGGCATCGAATATGCCGTCACCGACAATTGGTGGGTGCGGGCCGAGTACCGCTATTCGAATTTCGGCAACACCACGGACTTTCCGTTCGCCGGTTCGCTGCCCTTCGCGGACAGCTTCGTTTCCTTGCGGCATCACCTGACCGAAAACCAAGTCCAAGCCGGTTTCAGCTACAGGTTCGACTGGACCGTGCCTCAACCCGTGGTTCCGGTGGTCACCAAATATTGAGCCAAACACTCCAATCGAGGATTCACCATGTCTCACAAAGCCTCCCTGGCCTGCGCAGGCGCAATCGCCGCCGCGGCCACTCTCGCCGGCATCGGCCCGGCGCTCTCTCATACGATCGTCGGCAACCGTGTGTTTCCTGCGACACTCGCAATCGATGATCCAGGCGTCAACGATGAACTGGGTCTTCCCACGTTCAGCTATTTTGCAAATCCGGATAACTCGAACGAGTTCGACTTTAATGGCGCCTGGCAAAAGACGATAACCTACGATCTGTCGTTTTTCATCGCCGACACGTTCACCCATCAACACTTTGAAGGGATCGGCACGATCAACGGATGGAAGCAGCTCAGAACGCAGTTGAAATACGTTCCCTACCAGAATGCCGAGCATGAATTCATCGTTTCAGTCGCCGGCCAAGTCTTATGGGGCGAAACCGGCAACGACAGTATTGGCTTCGATGAGTCCACGTTGCTGACGGCGAAAGGCTTCGTCGGCAAGGGCTTTGGCGATTTGGAAAACGAATGGCTGCGTCCCTTCGCGGTAACCGGCGAAATCGACTACACATGGTCAACCCACCCGATCGACGTGACGGGGGTGGACCAATTCGGCAACGTCTTGTTCAGCCGGTTCCCCACGGTCCTGACCTATGGCGCGACGCTGCAATATAGCTTGCTCTATATGAACTCATTCGTGCACGAGGTGCCGCCGTTCTTCAGGCAGCTCATTCCCACGGTCGAAGTCGTTTGCGCGACTCCGGTATCGAATATTGGCCCCTCCGTCCCAGGAGCGGTGATCGGAACGCACGAGACGTTGGCCACGGTACAGCCGGGGGTTTTCTATATCGGCAGGCTTGGGCCTGTGTCGTTTGAGCTCGGCGCCGTAAGCAGTCATTCCGATTAATCACGCGAGCGGCAGGCATGTCGGCGCAATGGCTATTCTGGATTTCTTCCTGGATGACATCTTTCCCGACATTCGATTGGAAAACCGCTCTTCGGGCCGCCGCCGGAGCCCGCGGGTCGGCGGACTTTACTGAGGAGGCCGCGATGCGACGTTTCCTGAAACTTCTCTTAGCGGCGGCTTTGGCTGCCCCGCTTGCCGCGCCGGCGGCTTTCGCCCATGCGTTCCTTGATCACGGCGTGCCGGGCGTCGGAATGACCGTGAGCGGCCCGGTGCGCGAAATCAGGCTTTATTATACGCAGGGCGTGGTCGTCGCCTTTTCCGCTGTTTCGGTCGCAAGTTCCACGGGAGGTGCGATTCCAGCAAGCAGGCCCGTCAACGATCCTTCCGACCAGCAGATTGTGATCGTCCGTCTAGGACGGGCGCTCGGACCCGGCACTTACACGGTGAGCTGGCGTGCGCTTTCGGTCGATACGCATACGACCACGGGCACATTCCACTTCACGGTCACTTGAGCGATCGCCGGCCGGGCCCTGCCGTACAAGGCACGCTCGGCCGGCACAAACGAGTCCGCAAGAACCATAAGCCCTGAAGGGGGCGATCATGACCTTCTTTCAATATCTCGTCCTTGCGCAAGACGCCGCTCCAGACGTTGCGCAAGAAGCCATGGGGCAAATGGATCAATCGTCGGGGCAGGCGCTTTGGACGACGTGGTGGCCCCTCGTCTCGGCACGCTGGATCCACTTTGCGTCTGTGTTCGTGCTGTTTGGATCCTCGTTCTTTTGGTTCTACATGCCGCGCGAACATTCATTGGCCCATCCTGGACAATTGACCAAAACTCTTGCCGCGACAACCATCATGCTGCGCGTTGCCGCGCCAGTCGTGGCGATATCCGGCGTCGCCTGGATGGCGCTCGTTCTGATCAACATGACGAGCGATTTTTATAGCGTCGTCAATCCTGAAGACCTGAGACTTTTCTTTTATGAAACGCCGGTTGGCACGGTGTCGATCATCCGGCTCGCGCTCTTCGCGACCGCCGTTGTGCTTGCTTTCCTGCCTTGGCACGGCCGAGTATGGTATTCTGCTCTTCTTCATCTCGGCGCGGTGCTTTTGATCAGCCAAGCCTGGCTTGGCCATGCCTCCCAAGGCGGCGCTGGGCTCTATGGCGCAATCATGATCACCGTCTACGCCACCCATGTGCTCGCCGCGGGCGCCTGGGTGGGCGGACTTCCGCCGCTCCTTTCCGGGCTCGTGGAACAACGCCACTTTGCACCCAACGAAGCACGCATATGCACCGTCGATATTTTGTCGCGCTTCTCCGCGATGGGAATGGTTGCGGTGACCTTGATCGTCGCAAGCGGCGTCGCCAACGCGGGCTTTCGCGTCATGGGATCGTTCGGCAAGCTTTTCTACACAGATTACGGCAATGCACTGTTCGCGAAAATAGCGGTCGTCGCGGTCATGCTGACCTTGGCGTACTTCAACCGTTTCGTCTTTATGCCGAAGTTGCGCAGCGCTGCCTTGAAGGGAATGCCGGCGATAACCTGGCTCGGCCGCAGCGTCGCTCTCGAGCTGGCGCTCGGCGTGCTCGTTGTTTTTGTGGCGGCGGTCCTCGGAATCACGCCGCCGCCGCAATGAGGGCCAAAGGGGCGGTGAGCACTCCCCGGCGTAGCCGTGGGGGACCGCTCGAAACTCACGTGATCGGTTTCAAAACGAAAGGAGAGGGCTATGCGTTCAATCGTGATCTCTGCCATCGCGATTTCCTTAATAGGTGTCGCCCCACAAATCGCGCGCGCAAAACAGACATACACGCTGCAACAATATCCTGAGGGTTTGGTGAACGTTCCTTGCAGCGCCTTCAAACGGACCCCAAACGGGTCATGGAAAGAGGTGGCGGTATTTATTTTTCATGGTAGCAAGTTCACCGGGAATACATACCCCCCGGGCTCGCACGAGGCTGGCATGCTCGATCAAAAGTGCGGGGCGAAGTAACGAGCCATCCCGTGGACCGTCCGCGAATTCATTGCCGCGGTAGGAAGTGTTACTGCGATTGCTTCGGCGGCGCAGGCCTCTGAGTGGTTTATGAGGGGCGCGTTTCTCGATCACGCGGTGCCGGGCGTCGGACTGACCGTTAGCGGCACGGTGCGCGAAGTCAGGCTATATTTTGATCTGGGCGTGATCGCGGCCTTGTCCAACGTTCAGGTCATAAGCTGGACGGGGGCTGCGATTGCGGCGAGCCGGCCGGTCAACGATCCTTCCGATCAGCAGGTTGTGATCGTCAGGCTCAAACGCACGCTGCCGCCCGGGACCTATAGAGTGAGCTGGTATGTGGTTACTATCGATCAGCGTCAGGCATCAGGCGCGTATCAATTCGCGGTCTCCTGAGGCAGCAAGCCCGGCACCCTGCGGGTCCGGGTTCGGTTTATTTTATCGAGTTTGCAACGTAGAGCGATTTTCTACGTTCCGAAAGGGGGTGGTTCGACCCCTGTCACTCGAACCCTACGAGGAGAAAAACCATGGACCGTCGTGAATTCTTTGCCGCGGCCGGAACGGTCGCCGCGGTCGCTTCGACGTCACAGGCCTTTGCGCAAATGGCTGCTGAAGAGCCAAGTATGCATCCGCCGCAATACAAGGCTCTCGAGAAAGCCACCGTTGAATGCGTCGCGACTGGCAATGACTGCCTGCGGCATTGCCTCGGCATGTATAAGATGAAGGACACGAGCATGTCCGACTGCGCCGACGCGGCCTTCCAGCTCGTTGCGGCCTGCGATGCGCTGGCGGCGCTGGCGGCGGTCAATTCGGAGCATACCGGCCATTTCGCCAAGCCGGTCGCGATGGTCTGCAGAGACTGCCAGAAAGCATGCGAAAAATACCCCAAAGTTGTCGAATGCAAGACCTGCGGCGACGCCTGCAAGGCCTGTGCCGCGGAATGCGATAAGGTTGCTGCCTAGTATCTGTGATCGCAGAGGAGCGCGGCACATCCATGCGCCGCGCTCTTGCTGCGGAGATGGCATTGTTTCAGCGAGCGAGAAGGAATGTCGCAATGAGCGCGTTGCGAATCATCCCGGTAGCGGCGGTCGCATCAATAGCGGCCCTTGTGACGGCCGTTACTTTATTCTCTCTGTTACCGCCGCCGGCGAAGCAACAAGCCGAAAGCGCGCCGATCGGCGGTCCTTTCGAATTGGTCGATCACGACGGGATAAAAGTGACGGACAAAACTTTTGCCGGCAAGCCTAGCGTGATCTTTTTCGGTTACACAGCGTGTCCGGATGCTTGCCCCACGACCCTCTCCGAGCTGTCCACCTGGCTCAACGCGATCGGCCCCGATGCCGACAAGCTCAACGTCTTATTCATTTCGATCGATCCGGAGCGGGACACTTCGGCGCACCTGAAGGAGTATCTCTCGTCATTCGACCCGCGCATACGCGAACTCACCGGAACCGGCGAGCAGGTTGCCGCCGTGGCAAAGGAATACCGCGTGCTTTACTACAAGGGCGTCCCGCTCAAAGAAGGCGGCTACACGATGGACCACACAACGGCGATCTATTTGATGGATCGCGCCGGAAAGCCTGTAAATCAGATCTCTTTGCGGACGAACAATAAGATCGCGATTGAAAGGCTGAGACAGCTTGCGGCGTTGTAATTGCTACACAAGCCGGGGATTTAGTCCCGATCCATCATTATCCATGGCATGACGGCGATCTTGCGGCGCATACTGCCGGGCAGTAATTAGTCCTTCGACGACGCTTGCGTACGAACCAGCGCGACAGCTCCCGCGACACGAGTTCAACTTCTGGGGCTTCATGCCGACCGCACCGCATCTCGAAAAGCACTTTTCCGCCTCGGCCCTTGTCCGCGACATCGTCATCGGTATGGCCGATGGGCTAACCGTTCCTTTCGCCCTTGCGGCGGGCCTTTCCGGGGCGGTGTCCTCGACGGCGATCATTATAACCGCCGGCCTCGCCGAGGTCGCGGCTGGCGCGCTCGCGATGGGTCTTGGCGGTTATCTCGCGGCGCAAACGGATCTCGAACATTACCACTCCGAACTGCACCGCGAGCAAGCCGAGATCAAGCAAGTGCCGGAAATCGAGCGCGCGGAAGTCCGCCAAATCCTGCGCGAACAGGGCCTCGATCCCGCCCTGACCGAAACGGTAACCGCCGCCCTCACCCGCGACCCGGACCGTTGGGTCAATTTCATGATGCGTTTCGAGCTTGGCTTGGAAGAGCCGGAGGCAGCCCGGGCATTCAAAAGCGCTTTCACGATCGGCGGCGCCTATATCGTTGGCGGTCTTATTCCGCTGGCGCCTTATTTTCTGCTGGACACGGTTTCCCGCGCGCTTCCGGTTTCGATCGCGCTGACCCTTGCTGCCCTACTGATCTTCGGCGGCGTCAAAGGCCAATTGACCGGCGTCGCGCCGCTCCGCAGCGCCTTGCAGACGGCGATCGTCGGTTCTCTTGCCGCCGCCGCCGCCTTCGCCATCGCGCGGGTCGTTGGCCGTTGACCGCGCTCCGACTTGCCAAACAGGCCAAATCGAGCAACTCTCATCCTGCAATCTCCGGTCATCCGGGGCTGGCGGATAAAGCGCTGGCGCGTCAGAGATTTTTCGTCCTCTCGCGCATCGCCGGCACGTCGCCTGCAAAGGAGGAATCGCACATGAAACCAATCGCTTTTCTTACAATCCCATTATTGCTCGCCAATCACGCTGCATTAGCGGGATCCGCCGACGGCAATGGGGCGTTGGCGCTCGCCGCTCTCGTCGCCGAACATTCGCCCGGCATTAATGCCCTTGACAAGCATGTGCTTGCGAAATTCCTCAATGGTTATGCGAACGTGCGTTATGCGCCCAACAAAAAAATCACGGTTGCGGCCGGCGCGGTCACCTGCCGGGCGAGCGATGTGGACATCACCCAGCATAGCTGCGATCTGACGTTTGGAGCGAAAAAAGTCGCGACGCACGGCAGGAAGGCGCACGAGCTCTACGCAACTCTCGCCGAGGTGGGCGTGCCGCCGGACGGCGCCGCGGGTTCGATTTTTGAGGCCGTGTCCAATCTCGACTGCCCAATCGATCCTGGCGAGGTGAAGCAAAAAGGCGGCGGCGGCGCGCATTGCGCATTTGCCCCGGCGAAGTGACGGTTATCTAAGCGGACCGGGCGATTGGCCGACGGGAGACATCGGTGAGTGCCAGCACTTGATCATCTACGGCGAAGTAGTGACGCCACTTTTAAGTATTCGGCCCTCGTTTCCGGAAAAGATGGCGGCCGAACGTCCCCGGTAGGACCTGAACTCATCGTTGGAGACCATTGCCGGCTTCCGGAGCGGTCGAGATCATGCGCCGGCACAAAACACGCTCGGCGTGGAACTTTGGAATGAGGAGGAGAAAGCGCTTGCCCATGTTCATGGCTTTTCGCGGCAGCACTTCATCCAGCTCGGAGCGGAACGCTTCCAACCCTACAAACCGGTTGACCCGCGCAAGAAAGTCTCGCGTCTTTATCCATTTCCTCCGGCGCGCGGAAACATCAAGGAAGCCTTCCCGCTTCAAAGCGCCCTTAAGTAACTCGGGTTCCAGCGCCGCGGGGAGCGGTTACGGCGGCGGTAAAGCTTTCGATCTTGATGGGCAAGGCGACGCTTTGGATTTCCGTCGTGGCCGGGGTCGTTTGCGGTGTTCGTGCCGGTCGGTTTGGGTCGGTGGAGGCGCCAGGCTCCTCCACGATGATAAGAACGGATACTCGGCGTCAACCAAACCAAAAAACATCGGCATTAAATCGATGAATGAGCTATTGCGTGATTGGGTTGGCAAGCCAATGTAAGCTTGCCGGCCGCGTTCGCCGTTTTAGAAAGTATCCGACGCCCCTTGGCCCATCGGGCCGCCGCACGCGGTTAACGGTGAACATCCGCACTTCCTGAATAGGGGGGCGCGGCGGTAGTGACAATCAATCCTGCCGGTTTACAAGGTGAAATTCATGGCACGCTTTTATTTGAAACTTTCCGCGAACTGCCTCAAAGCGGCACTGTTCGCGTCGACAATTTTGCTTATTTCAGCACAGGCCCAAGCGGAGCCAGGTTCAGAAGGACCGTTCGTTGGCTTGTCAGGGCACTGGTCGGGGGCCGGCACCGTCACCCTGGCGAATGGCGCCACCGAGCGGCTTCGCTGCAAGGTGGCCTATGCGGTTAATGCCGCCGGCAAGATGGTTGACCAAACGCTGCGCTGCGCGAGCGACAGCTACAGAGTGGAACTCAACAGCAACGTCATTTCCAAAGGCGGCTTGCTTTCCGGTTCCTGGACCGAGACGACGCGCGGTTTGTCAGGAAATATTTCCGGTCACGCCACCGGTGCGGAGATCTTGGCCAATGTCGCTGGGGCCGGCTTCACGGCCCGTCTCGACGTGCGGACTCACGGCGACAGGCAGTCGGTCACAATAAGGCCACAGGGCAACTCCGATGTGGCTGCTGTGTCGATCGCTTTGCGCAAAGGATGAGATCCGCTATCTCCCGGCCGCCTGATGCCCGTCGCGCCGTGATCGGCGCCCAAGCCTCAGCAAGAACATGGCCGTTGGCCGCAAAATAAAGAGATCGGCGGTCACGGCCGCAATCATGGCAAACGCGCTCAGCCATCCGAAGAGGCGCAGCGACGGCAGGTCGGAAAAAACCGTCACCACCAGCCCGCAAGCAAGCACCACCGAAGTTAGAATTACGGCGGGGCCGACGAGTATGGTTGCCCGTTCGACGGCGATTCCGGGGTCCTGGCCTGGGTCGTCCTCGAGGCGCAAACGGTTGAGAAAATGAATTGTTGCGCTCAACCCCAGTCCGAACGAAACGGTCAGCGCCACGACGCTAGCGAACTGCAGGCCCTGTCCCATCACGCGGAGCAAGGCGCCCGAGGCAACGACCGGGAAAATCCCCGGAAGGATGCTCGCCAGCATGACAGCGAAGGAACGGAAGGCGGCGCCGATGAATGCGGCGACGAACGCGAACTCGATCGTCAAGCCGCGGCTCAATTTTTCGATCATATTGGCGCTGTTTCGCGCGGCGATCACCGAAAGACCCGTCACCGAAATTCTGTAGCCAGGGTGACGAAGGCGGACCTCCGCTAGCGAATTATCCAATGCGTTGACGACGGGAAGAAGCCGGCTCGCGTCGACATCCGGGATGCGGCCAGACACGACTACGGCATCCTGCCCCGCCGAAACGAAGCGCCGCGTCAAATATTTCGGCAACATGTCGACATATTGCTTCAGGATGCCGGCGCCGGGTTTGCCGGCCTCGATGAGCCATCGGCGCAATGTCTCCAGGGACCAGACGTTACCGACGCCGGCTTGTTTCTCGAGAATCGCATGAACGTTGGCGATAACCTCGAGAGTTTCCGGCGCGTAGAGCGATGCACCGCGTGGAAATTCGATCAGGACATCGATCGGATTGGCACCTGTTAGCTTGGCGTCGAGACGATTGCTTGCGGCTACCGCTTGTTGCTTGTCCGGCACTTGATCGGCGAGCCGGTACCTCGGCTCGAGGCTAGCAAAGCTGAGACCAAGCCCGGCGACAACAAGGAAGCCGGTCAGACTGTATAGCCCGGGACGCCGGACCATGCGGGCGGCGACGAAGCCGCAAAATCGTCTCAGCGCCTCGACTCCGAAATCCGAGCGGGCGATTTGGGCTGCAAACGCGCTCTCGCCGCGCAACAATAGGACACCCAGAAGCGGCATGAGAACGAGGACAGCGGCAAGTGCAATGATCGTCGCGATGAAGCCTGCCTCGCCAAAGCTTCGGATCAGGTCCGAGCTGGAAAACTGCAAGGCCACGAAGGACAGAGCCGCCGTCGCATGGGTGAGAACGCAAGCCGGCCCGACAATCAAAATCGCATTCCGCAAGGCATCGCGCTTGTTTTGACCCGCGAGCAACCGGTCGCGCGTGGCGAAGGTAAGCTGCATGCTGTCGGAGAAGCTGATCACCATGATCAGAGGCGTCATCACGTTGAGGAACATATTGAGGCGGAAATCGAGCCAGCCGAGCGCGCCGAGCGCCAATAATATCGCGATCAGCGGCGGACCAGCCGCGATGATCATGAAGGAAACGCGGCGGAAAAAAAGGATCGCGATGAGGCAGCCGGCGGCGAACCCGGTCGTATTGTAGACTATCCTGTCACGCTCGACCGCGTTACGGATCTCGAGCTGCATCACCGGAACGCCGGAAAGCTCCGCCTTCAGTCCCGCACCGGCGAGATCCTCGGCCATCTTCGAGCGGATTTCGCCCACGACATCGCGTAGCCGATTGCTCTCGACAACGGATGGATCGAGCGCGAGGACGACCAAGGTAAGCTCGCCATCGTTCGACAAAAGCTTGCCACGGATGATCTCATTGCCCATCACGCGACGGACCAATGCATCGTAGGCGGCGCCCTCGGGCAGTTGATCCGCAAACAACGGCGCCGGAATCGCACCGTTTTCCGGCGGTTGACGCGCCGAGAAAATTGAGATGATGCCTCGCGTACCGTCGATCAGCTGAAGGTCGGTGACGAGATCGCGCAGTTTCTCGACCGATTCGCGCTCGAGCAGTTTCTTTCCTTCAATGACGACGAGCACATCGAACTCACTCGACGGAAAACGTCGCGTCACCTCCTCGTATTGCTTGAATTCCGGCGTGTCCGAACGGAACAATTGGCTGAGCGAATCGTCGATCTTGAGCCTTGTGACGCCGAAACCAGCGGCAATCGCGAGCGCGATCGCGACAAGGGCGACGGCGAGGGGAATGCGGAGCGAGACTAGGCCGATGCGCTCAATGCCGAGGGCAAGCGGGTGCCGCCCTTGTTTGGCGCTAGCACCACACGATGGGTTCGCTTGATCAGCTTTTCTGAGTCTCAAGCTTCTCTCCGAACAGCGATCTCGCGAAGGCCCTCGTTAACGGCTCGATACGACCGTGAGTGACCAGAGGAGGTGCGGCAAAGAGGGAGCAATTGCGGATGCCCGCTCGATAACCACCGCGGGTTCCAGGGTTCCGCGGCAACAACCGCCTCTTCGCACGAGTGACCCGTCATTCCGGACGGGCGCAAGCGTGGGAGAGCGACTTTCCTCGATCTGCGAAGATCTACTGGCTTGATTGAAGACCGGTTCCACCGCCCCGAATTCATGCTCCGACCGCCGCGGTGACCAGCCAGTGTTATTGTGACGGAACGGCGCTTCCGTGCGGCTACCGGTTCAACCGGGCACCCGGACGAGCGCAGCGAGGCAAAAATCGAGCATGTGGTCGAGAGCCGGTTCCGGTTCCTGCTCATATTCCGCCATTAGGCGCGGATGACAGAAGCGGATGCAAGCGGTACTGACAAGGCGAGCCGCGAGCGCCGCGTCCCCCGGACGGAACTCGCCTGCCGCCATGCCACTGGCGATTATCTGTTCAAGTAGCGCGATCATGCGATGGTTGTGCTCGCGCATGATCGTCCAGTTTTCGGTCACGGCGGCTTCGATCAACTCGTGCAGCTTGCGGTCGAACATGTACTGTTTGTAATGTGCCTTTTCGACGGACGCGACCAAGTTGCGCATTCTTTGGACGGCAGTGCCGCGAGACACGGCGATTTTCCCCGCCTCGGCTTCGATCTTGCCCAGGAGGTCCATGCAGACAGCCGCGTTGATTTCGGATTTCGCGCCGAAGAAGCGATAGACATTCGCCGGAGACATGCGCAGCTCGCGTGCGATATCGGCGACCGTCGTCTTTTGGAAGCCGAGTGTCCGGAACAGCCGCTCCGCCACTTCGACAATCTGGTGACGCGTATCCTTTCCCTTGACCTCTTTTTCAGAGGGTTCTCTTTCAGTGGGTTCTCTCTCGGTTCGCATGTCCTGACCGTCCCGTCGCACATCGGCGGAACTATGATCTTCGCGCGGGCCCGGCGCTTCCCCCAAATGAGTATGGAGGCGGATATACTTTTCCTTAATGTCGCTTAAACCGCGCATGATTCCTGGATCCCTACTAACCACCAGCCGCACTATGACCCCCTTTCTCGCCGCGCGCTTCCCCCAAATGGGTTTTATGATCAATTGGCGTACGAAATTTACGTGACGTATGCCATCACAAAGCTGTGAAAAATTAAATTGACGCATAGGCGACATCGCCGCGAGTATCGGCGAGTTTGGCCTGCGCGCTCCGTTTGATGTTGGCAATTTTTTCACTCAATTGTCATAGCGACAAAACGTTTGTCATAATATCGCACCAATGTCTGTGGTCTACGCCACAAAAAAGCAACTAAAATTAGACAAACCATAGTTGACAAACCATATTAGTATCCACCTCTATCGCCTATGCCTAAGGATCCCACCCAACAGGCGTACACGATCCTCTGTCCCCATTGCGCGACGCGGTTCCGCTTCGCCCCTCGATTGACAACAGCTGGATGCCGACCCGCCGGAGAGTTTCTTTGCTGACCCACGGCAGGGGACGCCGTAACCTTAAGCTTTAGGGGCAACTTCGGAAAGGCGCCCGACCTTCGCCGTGGTGGCGTGCCTTGCGGCCTCGGCATTCTCTACCGCCACGTTTACCGGTTGCACCAGCTCGTGCGGGAAGGTCGCCAGCATTTCGATGTACTTAACTTGTATGTTGTACCGCATGTTCCATAGACTCTTTCAGAAAATCCGCCTGGATCGCCGCGGCCTCTTCCATGCGATCCGCTTTGCGAAGCTTTTCGATGTGCTGATCCGTGCGGGACAAACGCTTGCCAGGACAGTAGCGCGATCTCGCGAGCGAAAGCTCGGATGGTTTCGACTGCCGGGGTCATTTCCTTGATCGCGGCATCATTGGCCGCGCCCTCAATGCGAGTGTCTGCGGGTTTCGGTTTGGCCATTATTTGCCTCTTAACTATTTGATATTTGATAGTATACAAAATGTGTCATAATCTTTTACCCATGTCTGTTGCCGCCGCCACGAAACAGCAAAAAAGAGTTGTTGAAACTGGATCGCCGCCGCGGTTATCGAGCCACCGCCCCGAAACCTGTTGCCCGTCATGGCGAAGCTTAATGATTTGAAACGAGTGACAAAACCTGGGCGTCGCCCAAATAAAAACCCGTCATCCGCCTTTGTTTTATTTATGATGGCTAAAGATTTTATTTATATTTTATTTATGATAGCCAAGAACTGTGCTATCCTGGTCCATGGACCAGAAAAGAACCGATGCTCCCGCACGCAGGTCATTGCTCGACCAAGTCACGCATACCAATCGTTTGCTCGACGCCTTTGAGGCGGCCAGCCGGGCGCGGATCGACCCCCACGTTCAACCGGTCACCCTCGTGCTTGGCGACGTTGTATGCGAGGCGGGCGGCTTCCTTGAATACGTCTACTTCCCGAAGGGCGCCGTTCTCTCGCTGCTGACGGTTTTAGCAAACGGCGCGGCAATCGAGACAGCGAACATTGGGAACGAAGGCGCATTTGGCCTCTTCGCGGCGATGTATAGCCGAACCTCCTTCAATCAATGCCTGGTGCAATTGCAAGGTGGCTTGGTGCGCGTTCCCATCGAAATTTTGCGAATGGAGTTCGAGCGGAGCGACCACGTGCGCAATCTCCTGGTCAGTTATTCGGAGACGCAGCTGGCCCAGGTTCAGCAGACCGCCGCGTGCAATGCCATGCATACGATCGAACAAAGATTGTGCCGGTGGCTCCTCATGATGCATGATCGCGCCGAAACCGAGGAGCTGTCGTACACGCACGAATTTTTGGCTCACATGTTGGGGGCCGACCGGAAATCGGTGACGATGGCCGCTCAAGCGATGCAGGCCGCCGGTCTCATCGGCTACCGCCGGGGGAAGATACAAATCGTCGATCGTCAGGGCCTCGAAAAGGCAGCGTGTGAATGCTACGCTATGGTCCAGGCGCGGTTCGACGACTTTTTGAAGCCTCCCGCGAGCGCGTTCCAAGGCAATACGAAAGGGCGGATAAAACCCCGCTGATTGGCGGGCTGCCGTTTCAGCTGTTGAACGAGAACATCCGGGCGGTTGCGGCCGCGCGCCCGGCGGCGGCGACACTTACTTTTCCTTGCGCGCGCACCGCGCCCAGCGCCTCGACGAGGCGCGCGCCACATTGATGAAGGTCGAGCTCCGCCTCCGGCGCACTGTTGGTTAGCGCATCCTTCACCGCGGCGATTTCGGATGCCGTGCCGCCGGCGTCCAGCGCCAACATGAAGGCGAGCGCGCCTTGATGATTCGGGCCTGCCGCCCGGGTGAGGCGGTAGAGATTGACGAATCGCTTCAATGCGCGGGCAGAACTGCCCGCGAGCGGCGCCAAATCGGCGAGAAGTTGGGTTTCGGCGGCGGACAACGGCTGGTCGAGCGCCGGGAGCGCCGATGTCTCCGCGTTGCGAACCCGCGGCTCTAGGGCGCCCCGGCCGCCGAGAATCGCGCGGACCAGAGCGGCATAATTGGCGCGCGACGCGATCTCGCCGATCTGAAACGGCACCTGGATCCATTTGTCGAGGCTCGGTTCGCCTGCCGCGCCGGCGAGCCGTGCCGGATCGGCCGCGATCAACATGACAAACCCTTGGTTGAACAAGGACCGCGCATAAACAAGGATTTCACGCGCCCGGGAAGCGGGCACGGAATCGAGATGATCGAGCGCGACAACGATGCGCCCTAGCGCTCCGCCGCCGCTCTTGCCGGGGCGCGTTTCGCGGGGCCTGGCAAGCATTGCACCAACGGCCGCCGCGAAGGCTTGCGCTTGCTGTGCCGCGGTATCAATGGCGAAAGGCGAGGGCTCGCCAAGCGTGGAGCTAACCGGAAGCGCGTCGACGGCCCGTCTTTCCGACTCGGCGGCGCGGCGGGAAAGAGTGTTCACGTCGGCGGCAAGGGCCTCCACACGGCGCGCCTGATGGGCAAAAAGGCCGTCCGTTTCGCGGCGGGCGACGGCAAGATCGGCTTGCAGCAAGGCCGCGCCGCGAAACACAAGCTGAAGCAAACGCAAGGCCCGCCAGACATTGACGCCGAGTGCGATCGCCGCGCCAAGGAAAATAATTTCGCGCAGGCTTGCCAGCAAATCCAGATGAGCTTCGAGCCAGTTCGCGATTGAAACGGAGGATTCGTTGGCCCGCAGCCAGTCAAGCCAGGCGGTGTGCTCGTCAATAGCGAACCCAAGAACCGCGCCCAAAACTAGCAAAAGGATCGCCGTCGCGATTAATTTCGTTTGCCCCTTGAACGCAAAAAATGCCCGCGTCACGAAACCGGCGCGCCGTGCCCACCCTGGCGTGCTGGCGACCGTCCCGGCCATATCCTTGTAGGCCAGAAGCGGATCGCCCGGTACCCCGAGCTTGGAGAGCAAGCCCTTGATCCGGGCCTTGTTAGCGCACGCATAGGCATCGACCTGCGATCCGGCGGTTTGATAGAGAATGGTCTCGGTAAGGCGCGCGCGCCGGGCGCTGGCGTCGTCGAGGGAACGCTTTTCGGCCTCGAATTTGCGGCGGGACACATCGAGCCGCTCCAAGGCGTCGCTCGCGGCGGCCCGCGGATCGCGCGCGGCACGCGCGGCTTCGGCCGCGAGAGCTGGAAACGTCCCGGCAAGGCCCGCATAAAGCGCGCCGGCGAAAGCCGTGGCCGGATGGCCCTCAATATGGGCGGCGTCGACCCGAAGAGTGACGATTTCGCCGATAGTGGGCGAAGCCGGATTGGCCGCGCGCAAATCCTCGATCGACCGGATAAGCTTTGTCAAGGCAAAGCTCTTGCCTGAACCGGACGGTCCAAAGAGGCCGATCGTGAGCGGAGTTTCGGTGCGCGCATGCGCGGCGAGCCCGGCAAGAAGGCCGAGCGGCGCGTCGAGCCCCAGCGCGTCGGGCCCGTCGGGACGGTCCGCGGCAAAGATCGCCTGAGACGAAACCACTTCGGGTTCGACTTCGACTATCCGGCTTGCCGGAGGACGGGCCGGGACGGCATTCGGCGCCGCGAGACGGGAGCCGGGAACAATCGCGCCGAGAGCGCCCAATCCGGTATCAGCCACAGTCATATCCTTTTCGCGAACGCCTGGCCTTGGCTCGAAAAGACGATTGTTTCGAGCTTCAGGTTGCAAGGTGGCACCCGACTATGTCGCCGTCGAGGCCGCAATCTTTTTTGCGCTTAGGGCGCCGTGTATCGATGAGCGGCCTGGACCGACCTTAGTTACACGGCTAAACCCTTCGCATCTTAGGGTTTTCGGCAGAAAGATTCCAGCTCCATGGCGCGGCAATTCATCTATCACATGCAAGGTCTCGGCAAGACCTACCCAGGCGGAAAAAAGGTCCTGGAAAATATCAATCTTTCATTCTATCCCGACGCCAAGATCGGCGTCCTCGGCGTCAACGGGGCGGGCAAATCGACGCTTTTGCGGATCATGGCCGGGATCGACAAGGAGTTTTCGGGCGAGGGTTTCATCGCCGAAGGCGCCCGCGTCGGCTATCTGCCGCAAGAGCCGCCGCTCGACGACGGTCTTGATGCGCGCGGCAATGTGATTCAAGGCGTCGCCGAGAAACAGGCGATCCTCGACCGCTACAATGAGCTCGCGATGAACTATTCCGACGAAACCGCCGATGAAATGACCAGATTGCAGGACGAGATCGAGGCCAAGTGCCTTTGGGATCTCGATGCGCGGGTCGATCAGGCGATGGACACCCTCGGCTGTCCGCCCGGCGATTCGGCGGTCGGAAAACTTTCCGGCGGCGAGCGCCGCCGCGTCGCGCTCTGCAAGCTGCTTCTCGAACAGCCGGAGCTTTTGCTCCTCGACGAGCCGACCAACCATCTCGACGCGGAGACGGTCAACTGGCTTGAGGGTCACCTGCGCGCTTATCCCGGCGCGATCCTGATCGTCACCCACGACCGCTATTTTCTCGACAATGTCACGGGGTGGATTCTCGAACTCGATCGCGGCCGCGGCATCCCCTACGAAGGCAATTATTCCGCCTGGCTGAAACAAAAGCAGAAACGTCTTGCCCAGGAAGGCCGCGAGGAGGAGGCGCGCCGGCGCCAGCTCGAAGCCGAGGCCGAATGGATCGCGGCGAGCCCAAAGGCGCGGCAAGCCAAGTCCAAGGCCCGTATCCAGCGCTATGAGGATCTCGTGGCCAAGCAGAACGACAAGGCGACGGCTGCGGCGCAGATCGTCATTCCGGTCGCCGAAAGGCTCGGCAATAACGTCATCGCGTTTTCGCAGCTCTCGAAAGGCTTCGGCGACACGCTTCTCATCGACGATCTCTCATTCAAATTGCCGCCCGGCGGCATCGTCGGCGTGATCGGCCCGAACGGCGCTGGCAAAACCACTTTGTTCCGGATGATCACCGGGGAGGAAAAGCCCGGCAAGGGCACGATCCAAATCGGCAAATCGGTCAAGCTCGGCTATGTCGATCAATCCCGCGATGCGCTCGACGGCAAGAAAACCGTGTGGGAGGAAATTTCCGGCGGCGATGACGTGATCACTCTCGGCAACCGCGAGGTCAATTCGCGCGCCTATACGTCGGCCTTCAATTTCAAGGGCCCGGATCAGCAAAAGAAGGTCGGTCAATTGTCGGGCGGCGAGCGCAACCGCGTGCACCTCGCCAAAATGCTGAAATTGGGCGCCAACGTCCTGCTACTCGACGAGCCGACCAACGATCTCGACGTCGATACGTTGCGCGCCCTCGAAGAGGCCTTGACGGACTTCGCGGGCTGCGCGGTCATCATCTCGCACGATCGCTTCTTTTTGGATCGCATCGCGACCCATATGCTCGCCTTCGAAGGCGACAGCCATGTCGAATGGTTCGAGGGCAATTTCGCCGCCTACGAGGAAGACAAAAAGCGCCGCCTCGGCATCGACAGCGTGATCCCGCACCGGCTGAAATACAAGCAGTTTTCGCGGTAAGGGGGCTCGGCGGGGGGCGGTAGCTCCCCCGTCCAAGCGAGGGCCTACAGCAATCCCTGCGTGGAATGTAAGATTGCGCGGAACGCGTGTTTGGCCGGATCGGACACGGCCAAAGCATGAGTTCTATCTGCATGTCTCCGCCTATTGCGGAGTGTGGAGAGATCATGCAAAATACCGATGCGTTCGAGCGAGACTGGCGCGATAGGGGGTTAGGCCGTCCCCTTCATCGTGCGATGACATTCACCCAAGCGGGCCTCGTGCTTGGGCGCGGTACTCTGCTCGCGGAATTCGAAAAGAAAGGCCGGGCGACGGGCGGTCTCGCTTTCGATGGCGAAGAGGCACGCGTCCTTTCGCTGTTGACCGCCGCTTATCGCGAACCTCTTGCCGGAGGTGTCATCGAAACGATTCGCCGCGCCGGGGAATTTTGGCGCGCGGGCGAAAAGGCGTTGGCGCAAACTCATCTCGCCTTGCTCGGCTTGCCGAAGATCGATGAGGCGGACGCCTACCGCCTCTTCCTCGCCGGAACGGCCCTCGAAAAAGGCGTCAACCCTAGCGAATTGATGAAGGCCTTCGGGTTTCCGCGCCCGGCGCGGGACATCGAAAAATACAATCCCGATCAGCCGCGTGTTCCGGCAGGCAGCGGCCGCGAGAGCGGGCAATGGGCCTCGGGGGGAGGCGCGCCGCGACAGACCTTCGTGGAGCGCGTCGAGATCCGCGTCGCCGGCGCCACGATGTCCGATGTCAACCCTCCGGGGATCGTGGCCGGCGCCCAATATGCGCAAGCTTCTCCAACCCCGATCCTCACGCAAGATCGAATTAACCATATTCTTGAGCGTCACGGCTGGGGCACGGCTGACACAGCAAAAGGAAAGTTCTTTCCAGGATATTCGACCGCGGAAAAAATTAGGACCTTGATCGCAGATCTTTGGAAAGAAGCGACCCCGGAAGATCTGGCGGCGTCCGATCGTGGCAGAGTCATTATCGCAGCATCAAGTTATGAGAAACTCAATGGAGAAATTAATCCCGACTATGTGGGGGTCTCGGGGGATCGCACGAAAATAAAAGAACTATCGGGAGAGTGGGGAACACCATCGGTCAAGACAAATCTATACGTTGTCATACTCAACTCGGACATGGAGGTTAAAACCTGCTTTCCTATAAATCCCTTGGACCTGAAGAATCCACGAAATATTCCAGATGATTAAACGTGGACGCTATGCAGATTACACTCAAGAATATAACCGGAATTGCTTCGCCAAAGGTGGAGCATTTCGATCTGCATGAAGAATTTGGAGTGGCGTGCCTCGTGGAGGAGGGAGAAAGGGTCACGCTGGCCCTTAACCAGATTGCATGTCGATCCTGGCTGAAACAAGATCATCCACATATTGTGAGCATCAAATGGTTTGATGTCAATACTGTTATTTTATATTATGATGGGATCGGCGCGGCGATCGTATCCATGGAAAGATGGAATAACATTAGGCTATATGCTGTGTATAAGTTATTTGTTTCAAATAGTTATCTCTTCGTTTCGCATGATGAAGAGTCTTTGTACAAATTCAGACCCGGCGAACTAGAAAGCAATATTATTTCTGTTTTCTTGCGAGATGGAACGTTCGAGCTCGGGATCGGAGAGCTCATGGACAAGGACCGCGATTCCTGGCAATTCGATGAACTCGAGGCGGGCTATATTTTCGACGACAAATTTGCGTTTATTGCGTATGCTAGCGAGTTGTTTTGGGTTTTAGATGTCTCAAAGAGAAGCTGGACGAAATTCCCGGTGCCGTTTGAAACAGTTGGGATTAGGGTTTTGACGGGAGACGACAAGACCGCTTACGCCATCTTCGATCATAGAAACTTGCTCAGGCACTACCCTGACCGGCCGCCCTTCGAACTCGCTGTCTTCGACCTTTTGTCCGAGACCTCTTCCAAGGAGGATTTCGCCCTCATCGAAACGGAATTGTTGGCGTCCGGCTTCGAGATGAGCGAAATCAAGTTCCAGCCGAGCTCGACCGGCCGGATCATCGTCAGCGACGGCAAAAAGGCCGCGCTCCTCGAATTTTCCAGCGTATAAAATTGCAAGAACGGGGTCGGCGCGGGCGCGCCGGCGCAGGGGCCATAATGGCTGAAGATGTCATCTTTGATTACGACTTCGAACTCGTGTCGATCCAAATCAATCTCCAGAATATTCGATTCGAATTTGGACCTTCGAGAGCCGGGCTCGCTGTAGCTTTCAATGGTTCGTTTGACGCCATTCGCTCGGACGCGAATAGTCAGCACGAAACGATCGAAGCTTGGGAACGCTTGGGCAATCTTCGCGCCATTTGGCGCTTGATCGGCGTGGAAATGGCCCGGATCGTCATGGACCGGGAATCGTTTCACCTCATCTTCAAGGATGGAACAATTCTCCAAGCCAAGAATGGGCCATATCCGGAGATCGTGAATGTCTGGGGTTCCTTTGGAGATCCGGATAAAATTTATCTTACGCGTTATCCCGCTGACCTCAATGTTCGCCCTTACGGGGACACTCGAGATCCGGTCCATCAGATTTTGCAACAGGATCCGATCGTTTTGATGCCGACGATTCCTCGCGATGAGTGAGGCCATGCAGGTTCAGCTAAAAAATCTGACCACATTCGACGGAAATCGAGTGAAATATTTCGATCTGCATGAAGAATTTGGCTTTGCCTCGATCGTCGAGATGGGCGAGACGGTCGCGCTCAATCTGAATGGGGCCGTCATCCGATCCTGGCCGAAAGGCGATCAGCCTGAGATTTGGTGGATCAAATGGTTCGACGCCGATCATGTCGTCTTGGATCTGCACGATCCGCAAGGCGCTATTGTCTCGGCGGAAGGATGGGAACGGCATCATTTGGGATATTTGGACGAATTGTACCTCCCGCAAAAATATATGTTTGCAACTTATGGGAAATGAAGTCGAAAGCAATATTATTTCTATTTTCTTGCTGGACGGAACGTTCGAGCTCGGGATTCGAGAGCTTATGGACAAGGACCGCGATGCCTGGAAATTCGATGAAGTGGAGGCGGGCTATATTTTCGACAACAAATTTTGCGTTTATTGCATATGCCAACGAGTTGTTTTGGATTTTTGGATGTCTCAAAAAGGAGCTGGAGGAAATTCCCGGCGCCGGTTTCACTGTGGAGGGGCCTGGGCGAAGGGCTCGGAAGTCCGCCGGATCGTCGGCCGGCCGTCAAGGCGCCGCCGTTGGCGCCAGAATATCGCCCGCGGCCGTCATTGCGCCCAGCAATGCCCCCCGGCGAACTCGATGAATTCCTTGAGATCGGCATGCTCGCGTTCGCGCGACCAGAGGAGCCCGATCGCTCTCGATAAGCCCAAGTCCAACACCGGGACCTGCTTGACCGCAGATAGCTCGAAATGGGCGGGAACAAGTGACAAACCTATCCCGGCAGCGATGAGAGAAAGCGCCCTGTCATCTTGGTCGGTTTGATACACAACATGTATCTTTATGCCGCGAGCGATAAGCACGTTGGTTACGTCTTGGTAAAAATCGCACCTCGTCCGCACGATGAAAGGTTCGCCGTCAAGATCGGCGAGCTTCACGCTTTGCCGCCGCGCGAAGCGATGGTCTTTTGGAACAGCCAACAAGTACGGCTCTTCAAAAAGAACCCGGCTCGCGAATTTTAGGTCGTTGCCGCCGACAATTGTGAGCACCGTGTCGAGTTCCTGTTCGGCCAGGAATTCGACCAATTGCTCGCAGCTACCATCGACCACTTCAATGGCCACATGGACGTTGGCACGCCGGAAAGAGCTTAGCAGCTTGGAGACGCACCCACTGGAGAGCGACTGCAGCACGCCTATCCTGAAACGATTCGGGTTGGTGACCGTTTTAAGTTCGGCTTTCACCGCATTGCAGGTTTGAAGAATATTCTTGCCGGCTTCGAGCAAACGCGTCCCGGCCGCGGTCGGCACCACCGGGGAGCGCCGCCGGTCGAGCAATTTGACGTCGAGCTCCGCTTCAAGCTTCGCGATGCTGGCCGAGATCGCCGGCTGCGATATCGCGACTCGTTGCGCGCCTTTCGTGAAACCGCCGGTTTCGGCGACCGCGATGAAATGTTTGATCTGATAGAGTTCCATGGGAATGAGTATCTATTCGTCGCCGTTTTTAAATCAATAGTCTGCCCATGCATAACCAATATCTATTGATCTCCCTCGGGGCAGGGCTCGGCTGCGATCGGATAAGTGGCTTTGGTAATGCGCCGGACCAACAGATCAAATCTTCGTTCCGGCGACGAACCTGGTGCCACGGTTCGAGAGGTGCGCATGGCGTCGGGCTTGTCTAGCACGGTCCCGTCTCTCACTTGTGCCGCTAGACTTTCGCATCGCATCAGAGGAGAAAAAGCACATGCTACGCGGGAATCAACACGCGCGCGTTCACTTTAAAATATTTCCCCCGCCAGGGACCAGCGGGGGAAGGGATGCCTCCAATTTTAGCTTTACCGCTTCGCCATTGCTTATTCCGCCGGTTCGAGACCGGTAAGGCCCCGTAGCCCGCCCCGGCTCGAAACTCCAAGTTTAACAGCCGTAGCTGCGGCGGATTTCCGCAAAAACCCGCGGTCCGTGAAACATCCGCACCCTCTCACGCCGGCTTTTTCGGGGGAACGAGCTTCTGCTTCCGGCCAAGGTGCCAAATCAAGAAAACCGCGGCGGCGAGCACCACCACCATCGAAACATAGATCCCGATGCTGTTGCCAAACCCCTTGCCCACCGAAAACGGGAACTGCGACACATAGGTCTGGCCGTGGGCGTTTTTCACCGTCACGATGCCTATGAATTTGCCGGTCTCGGGAAAGGTGTGCTCGAAGGTCAGCGTGCCGGTCGGATATTTCTTGGGCAGCACATGGGTGATGGTCACGGGGTCGAGAACTTGCGGGCTCGCCAGCTCCGCGTCGGTCAGGAACGGGAGCCCATTCATCGTCGTATGGTTTCCCTCATCCTTGATGAGGCGGATTTCCGTCAGCATGTCGCGGAGCTCGGGTTCTTGCATATCGAGCGCGACAACCATTTGCCCGGTGCTCGGGATATCGTCGCAAAACTCGTCCCGGGAATTTTGCGGCTGGTACCCGGTGAAGAACATGATGTCCGGGCCAATCCGCAGAACGCATCTTTTATCCACCATGCCCACCCCGCCATGGGCATGCGCGGCGGACGCGAGCAGAACCATGGCCAGGAGCCACGCGGCGATTCCTCGTATCATCATTGTCTTGAGCCTCCCATAATATTTCCCCCGCCGGAGCGTCAGCGCCAGCGGGGGAAATTACTTACTCTTGTTTAATCCTCAACACACGAAGCGCTGACTTATTCCGCCGGCGCGAGTCCGAGCAGCTCCTCGTGGCCGTGCGCAAGCTCGACGACGCGGCCAAGCAGCTGCAGCACCACGCCAAAGACCGCTAGCGAGAACCAGCCGAAGAACACGAACATCCAGTGCAGCGGTTCGACGAACAGTTCTTCCATGAACCAGAACGTGTGACCCCATTCATTGAGGCCGACGTTCGGGAAAATCATGAACGGGCCGACGAACAGGAGAACGTAGGCAATCGACCAGCCCTTGGAGCCGTAGGTCGGAAGCCTGGTCCTCGCATACATGAAGCCGCCCACGCCGATCACGATATACATCGGGTAGCTCATGTAGAACTCGATGATATGGCTCGGCGTGAAGTCGGTGTCGCGGATCACCGTCATATGCCAGGTGCCGTCCTGCTCGGTGAAGTAGCTGGCGCCCCAGTAAATCGCGATACCGTAGACGGTAATCCAGCTGATCAGGTTGAAGATACGGCGCATTTCCTCGCGCGGTTGGACGCTTGCGAGGTCGGTGTCGCGGGTCTTCCACATCCAGCCGACCAAGGCGAGGAAGGAGATCAATTCGACCGGCTCCTCGATGTAGAGGATGGTCATCCAGTAGGTGGTGAACTCGGGAGCGAACGAATTGAGCCCCGCGAATTGGCCAAAGACTTGCTCGTAGATACGAACGCCGACATAGAAAGTGTTGATCGCGATCGTCCCGAGAATCAACGGAATCCCGTTGAAAAGGGGCGCCTCGGCGACGGCCGCGGCCTCGCCGGTGCGCGCAGTTCCTGTTACTAAGCTCATGTCACTTGCCTCTCTCTCCGACTGTTGTCATTGCTCGCCGGTGAACATGCACTTTGGCTCATTCTCGTTGCCTCATGCTCGTCCGGCTTGCAGAGTACCGGAAAGCTACGCGCTGCGAGGGGGCCGGGGAAATCATTTTTTGTTGTCCGGCGCATCTAAAATATTTATTTGCCGAGCGGCGCGACCTGTTATGCTGTTTTATCGTGAGCGCAAATTTTCGTGAACGCTAAAGAATTGGCTTGTTCCAACCCAACGACTAGGTTGCTGGACGGAACCGTGAGCTTAAGGGTTCGCAGCGGGATTCGACGCCAGCGGCGGACGCGCGCGAGCTTGCGCCGGTCCAGGCCGCGGTCCGGCTTATTCTTCACGGGTGCGAGGGTTTATCTGGAATCCCCCGATGACGGTGGCGAAATTGCCGTCGAGGAATTGCCGCGGAAGTCACGCGATCGAGGCCGAGTTCGAGTGGCCCAGCCTCACCGCGAGTGACGCCAGGCCGCGCCAATCGCTTGAAGCGCTAGCCGGGCAGCTTGGAAGCCAGAACATCGGCCTTGTGGATCGCAGGTGGTTGGGCCAGCAAGTCACCGGCTTTCGCCATCAACGCGGCGGCCACTTTCCCAGCCAAATGCGCTTGCCGGCCGGCTTCATCGGGAAAAGCGTCGAAAATGGCGAAGGTTGAGGGTCCGAGACGAACGCCGAACCAGGCAATCGTCGCCGGTTCGGCCTCGACTAATGCCTTGCCCTGGCGCAAGAAGTCGGCGACCGCCTCTTCTTTTCCAGGCTTGGCTTCGAGCCCGACGTAAAGCGCGACGTTGACCTGCTGAGGGCTCCCGCCAGCAGTCTGAGCAAGAACTTGAGAGGCGGACGAAAATGTCGCAACGGTTCCCAGCGCAGCAAGGAATTCACGACGCTCCATGGTTTTCTCCTTTCCAAGCTTGACGCCGAATTAGGGATTTCTTCTCGAATACAGAGTTCGACCGGCATTCCCCAGACAACCGCCGGTTTCAACCTCATCCTGCGTCCATTCCGTTCTCCTGGCAAGGCGGAGCCGGCGCGCTTCGAAGCGGACCCGTTGACGAAAGGATAAACTACGGCGCGAAATTCACGCGCCGGAATCTCCCTTCGCGGTTATCCCGCGATCTTGGAAAAATCGGCGACCATGTGCATCGCGCTGCGCAATTCGTTTAGGAGCCGCAGGCGGTTGAGCCGCAGCACCGGATCGTCAGAGTTGACCTTCACATTCTCAAAAAATACATCGACCGGGTCGCGCAGCGAGGACATCGATTCCATCGCATCCGCAAAAGGCGTCTGTTGTTCGAATCTGGGGCGGCCGATCCGTTCGTAAGCCAACTTCAGTTTTTCCGGTATCTCGACGCTGATATTAGCTATTACTCCCCAAAGAAGTTTTTCGGCCGTGTCTTGAATTTCCGTCGTATCTTTAATAAGCCTAGGATCGAATGCGTCATCGAAGGCTCCCACTCCATCGTTTTTTTCCTCGGCGCGGACAATGTTGGTGGCGCGACGATAGCCGATAAGCAGATTCTTGCCGTCGTCCG
This sequence comes from uncultured Alphaproteobacteria bacterium, assembly GCA_963712225.1. GTDB lineage: Bacteria > Pseudomonadota > Alphaproteobacteria > Rhizobiales > Beijerinckiaceae > Methylocapsa. The sequence goes on along the minus strand of CAVQHH010000016.1, from coordinate 304,730 downwards.
TATCGAGAAAACGCTGAAGCGCCGTGACCCGGGATACGATCAAAAGGAGATCGTCTTGATCCTGCAAAGCGAACACCGCGTCGATAAGATCATAACGCGTGCCGCGCTCACGCAGATAGACTTTGAGCCGCTCGCTAAAAAAGCTCATGAGCTCATCGAACAATTCGTCCGAACCGCCAACCGGTACGCCCCGCCTCTCCACGAAATTGGCTTGCGCGAACGCCGCGGCGAAAAGCGATCGCAGCGGAAGACGTAGCTTGTTTTCGAGGATGAGCGCGATGACGCCGAGTGCCGCGCGGCGCAAACCGTAAGGGTCCTTGCTGCCGGTCGGCTTTTCGCCAATGGCAAAGAAGCCGGTCAGCGTGTCGAGCTTGTCGGCGAGCGCGACGCTGATCGCGACTGGCGAGGCAGGCACGCGATCGCTTGGGCCTTGCGGCTTGTAGTGATCCTCGATCGCCTCGGCGACGCTCTCATCCTCGCCCTGCGCGAGCGCGTAATAGCGTCCCATCACGCCCTGCAGTTCGGGAAATTCACCGACCATCTCCGAAGTCAGATCGGCCTTCGCAAGACGCGCGGCGCGTTCAGCGAGAGCAATGTCGGCACCAGTATACGGGGCAATCTCGCGGGCAAGCCCGGCCAGTCTTTCGGCCCGCTCACCCTGGGTGCCAAGCTTTTCATGGAAAACGATTTGATCGAGCTTTTCCAATCTGTCTTCGAGCTTAACCTTGAGGTCTGTTTCCCAAAAAAACTTGGCGTCGGAAAGCCGCGCTTGCACGACCCGCCCATTGCCGGCGGCGATCGCCGCGCCGCTGTCGGCTGCCTCGATGTTCGCCACTAGCACGAATTTATGGCTGAGGCGTCCGCTCGAAGGATCCTTCAATACGAAACATTTTTGGTTGACGCGGATCGTTGTCCTGACGACTTCCGGCGGGATGTCGAGAAAAGCGGCGTCGAATTCGCCGATCAGCACCACCGGCCATTCGACCAGCCCCGCGACTTCGTGCAACAGCGCTTCGTCCTCGACGAGTTCGAGCCCTTGCGCCAGGGCGAGGTCGCGCGCGTCATAAAGGATGATGTCGCGCCGCCGTGCGGGATCGAGCACGACTTTGGCTTTTTCCAGCGCCGTCACGTAATCGTCGAAACGGCGCACCTTGATTTTGCCGGGTGCCATGAACCGGTGGCCGAAGGTGAAATTGCCGGCGGCGACGCCATCGACTGCGAAACACACAACTTCGGTCTCCTCGGTCTCAGGGCCGAATGTCGCGAGGATCGCGTGCAGCGGGCGCACCCAGCGCAGCGAGCCGGTCCGCGTCGAGGCCTCGCCCCAGCGCATGGATTTCGGCCACGGAAAGGCTTTTATCGCGGCGGGCAAGACCTCGGCCAAGACCTCGATCGTCTCCCTGCCCTTTTGCTCCATGACGGCGATATAGAATTCGCCTTTTTTGGAATCCCTTAGGATTTTGGCTTCTGCGAGTGATTTAAGACCGGCGCTTTTCAAAAAGCCTTGCACCGCGGCATCGGGCGCCCCGATCCGCGGCCCTCGCTTTTCGTCGCGCGTATCGGGCTGGCGGGCCGGCAGATCGGATATGTGCAGGGCGAGCCGCCGGGGAGTCACAAAACTCGCGGCGCCCTCGTGCGAAAGGCCGCGCTCGTGCAAGGCTCCGGTGACGAGACGGCGAAGATCCTCGGTCGCCCGCGCCTGCATGCGGGCGGGGATTTCCTCGGAAAAAAGCTCGAGCAAAAGGTTGGGCATCGTGGCGTTTCAGGCTTGCAGATCTGCGACTTGGGTAGGCGAGCAATGGTTGTCCTCTATAAACGCAGCTTGCCAACAGGAAAATCCCGTGTTGCGAAGTCAGGCATGGGTCCAACGATTTTCGACGGGACGGAACAAACGAGCCAGACAGGCGTTTGCAGAACCTCACAGGAGGTATTGCATAACCTCAAAGGAGTTGTGTCATGGATACGAGACGAATTTCGATGGTCTCGGGTACCGCCTTGCTTGCGCTTACCGCGACCGCTTCAGCCGGTCCGATGAGCGTGGCGACCTCGCAGGTTGTAACGCCACCAATACCGATCGAACAGGCCCGTTATTACTACCGCCATCACTATAGGCACTATGGCTGGTATCATCACAGATATCGTCACTACGGCTGGCGCTACCATAGGTATTGGAACCCGGCCGCGGCGGCTGCGGGCGCCGCCGTTGGCTTGGCTACGGTACCTTTCGCGCTGGCGACCGGCGGCTATTACGGGTACTACCCCTATTACGGATACTATGGATACCCCTATTATTACTACTGATTAGGGCTCCCCGTACTATCGCCAAGCGTCCACAACGCGTGGCAGTGCGCGAGTTGAGAATTTCGATCGGGCAGATTATTGCGGCGGCGACGGCGTGGCCGGGCGCCCCCGCGCGTTCGCGGGTTCGGCCGGGGCCTCAAGCCCCGCCTTGTGTCTTGAGCCAGGCGACGCCGCAAGCCTTGGCGAGATCGCGCACGCGAAAAATATAGCTCTGCCGCTCGGTGACCGAGATAACCCCGCGTGCGTCAAGGAGGTTGAAAATATGCGACGCCTTGATGCATTGATCATAGGCCGGCAGCACCATCAATTGCTGTTCGCCTTCGGCCCCGAGCTTCAAAAGCGCGCGGCACGAGACTTCGGCATCCTTAAAATGCCGGAACAAGGCCTCGACATTCGCGGCTTCGAAATTATAGCGTGAATACTCCTCCTCGGCCTGTTTGAAAACGTCGCCATAAGTGACCTTCTCGGACCCCTCGCGGCCGTTAAAATTAAGCTCGTAGACATTTTCGACGCCTTGCACATACATCGCGAGGCGCTCCAGCCCGTAGGTCAGTTCGCCCGAGACCGGCGCGCACTCAATTCCCGCGACCTGCTGAAAATAGGTGAATTGCGAGACCTCCATGCCATCGCACCAGCATTCCCAGCCGAGTCCCCAGGCGCCAAGCGTCGGGCTCTCCCAATCGTCCTCGACGAATCGAATGTCGTGAAGATGCAAATCAACTCCGATCGCTTCGAGCGAGGCCAAATAAAGCGCCTGGAGATCTTGTGGCGAAGGTTTCAAGATTACTTGGAACTGATAGAAATGCTGCAACCGGTTCGGATTTTCGCCGTAACGCCCATCCTTGGGGCGGCGCGAGGGTTGCACGTAGGCGGCCTTCCACGGGCGCGGGCCGAGCGCGCGCAGCGCCGTGGCCGGATGGAACGTGCCGGCCCCCATTTCGAGGTCATAGGGCTGGAGGATGACGCAGCCATGCCCGCCCCAGAATATTTGCAAGGTTAAAATGAGGTCCTGGAAGGAGCGCGCCGGGCCGGGCGCGCCGGAAACTCTTTCCTCTGTCGCGCATGCGTTCTTCATGATTTGGCCTGCTCCATGAGCGGAGTTTTCGATTGGCGCGTTGCACGACAATCGCCGAAGCCGCGGCGAAGCGAACCGGCGGAGGGCCAAGCCGTATAATATCGTGCGCGATATTTCCACCCATGGGTCTGGGCAATGGCTCGGCGGCGCCTATTTTGTCAAGGCTAACCCAGTTTTTGGAGACATCATTGTCATAATTTGCCGCCATAAGAAGGACGCGCGGCGGGCGGTGACTTTACCGATCGAACGACCATCGACCCAAAGGAGGGAAAAATGAAGCTTTTGAGAATAGCGGCCGTTGCCGCCCTGACCGCCTATGGCGGTATATTCGCCAGTGCCGGGAACGCGGCACCGGCGGCGGGCCTATTTACCGGGGCGCCCGCTGTGCGGACCCTGGCGACGCCAGTCCCCAAAGCCTCCGTCGAAAAGACCTATTATTATAGAAGGTATTGGCACCGTCGCCACTATTGGCATAGATACTATTATCGGCGCCCCTATTACCACCGTTGGCACAGATGGCACCGATGGCACCGTTGGCACAGATGGCACAGGTATTATTGGTAATAAGCTAGGGCGAAGAAGTAACCTCAAGACATCGAAAAGCCGGCGTGCCGTCGGCTTTTCTATTTAATAACTCCATGCTAACATAGCCTTAGTATAAAGAGATGACTTGACCGAAACGACGATAGAGGGCAAGTTCGCCAAGCTGGCTGCAGGGCTGTTGTAAATAGCGGATTTACATCATGTTTGCGGGCAAGCGGTAACGCCGCGATGACGAAGGCAAACGACTTGGGAAGCTTCAGTCCTCGGGACTTTTAACAGGGAGAAAACAAAATGCGTTCACCGACAAAATCCGAGTTTGCGGTGGCCACGATTTTGGCCGCGTCGTTTGGTTTTGCGGGCTTGACCAAAGCGGCGCCTTTGGCAGGCATGGCGGCGGCTGTCCCGGTGCCGATGACACAGGTGCAGATGACTCAGGAGCCCTCGGCTAGCGAAGCCATGCCCGAAAAAGCGCATCATGGGTATGCTCATAAGGGTAAGATGAAGATGGAGGAGCACCACCACCATCATCATCATCATCATCATCACCATCATCACCGCCACGCTATGTAGACGGTGCGCGGCTTGCTTTGAAGGGCTCGAGTGTCGTCGTGTGAACGAAGGCACTCGTGCAACAGGTTACACATCATCCTTGCGCTTCACCATTCGATCATTGCCACGCCTCTATGGATGGCATCGGCGGCTTCGGTGAAACCCTCTCCATCGTGAAGTACGAGCGGCGGCGCGATCGCGAGCGGCGCGCGGCTGCCTTTTTCCCCGCGCACAAGAATGCGCCCTGCCTTGGTCTCCCGGCGCGGATAAACCGGCAGTACCGCAATACCGCCGGCGCGCCCCGCCACGGCTTGCAGGATAAGAGGCAGGGCGTCCGGACGATGAATCATAATAAATAATCCGCCGGGCGCAACCAACGCCAGCGACGCCACGATCCAGCCGGCAAGCGCGCCCTCGGTAGGCATGGCATGCGCGCGCCGCTTTCGGGGGTCCGGCGAAAGCCGCGCCCGGCTAGGGTCGAGAAACGGCGGATTGGTAATGACGAGACCGGCGCTTTCATCGCGCAAGCCCGCGCCGCGCCTGCTCGCCTTCGACAAAACATCCGCTTCAAGGACATGGCCTCGGCCCGCGAGCTTATTTTGCAGGAGATTTGCATGGGCCAATCCAGCGACGAAGGGGTCATTCTCCAATAGGCCTATGCGGGCGCCGGGCCGCGCCACCGCCAGGGCCAAACCGGCGGCGCCAACGCCGGCGCCAACGTCGATAGCAAGACCGGAAAAATCGGCCGGAGCCGCCGCCGCGAGAAGCACGGCGTCGGTGCCACAACGGTGGCCTTCGGCCGGCTGACGAAGCAGGAGCCGGCCGCCGAGAAACGCATCGGCGACGACCGGGGGCGAGCGATCGTCAACTGCCTCAGCCATCGCGCAATTCCGCGCCGAGCCCTGCCTCCGCCAATGCTCTCCGCGCGGGCGCCGCGGCATCGGCCGCGACCAGCACCCGGCGTGGCAAAAAGGACAAAGATCCTTCGAGCGCACTCATATGCCGGTCGGCGATGAAAACCGCGAGGCCGATTTCCGCGAGAATTGCTTCAACCGCGAAATCAACACAAGGTCGTTGGTGCGCAGAAGCTCGATCAATCCGCCTCCAAAAAATCGCGATGACGCCAAAACCGGCGCGCGGAACAACATCCCATCGTGTAACGATTTTGGGCTTTTTATCAGTCCCGCGCGGAGCTTGCTTTGGCATTTGTTCCATGCTGGGCATTAAAGCAATCTAGGGTTTGCCCGCCAGCCCTTTGCGTGGGAAAACAGATCCGACGAGACCGGCCGGATCGCGCTCTGGTTGCGAAGCGCCAAGCCGCGCCCTAATAGAATCGCTAAGCTGCGCCCTAATGCGTGCCGCCGGTATTCGGAGAATTCAATCTTGGGCGTTGTCATCCCCCTCGAAGAAAAAATGCAGGAGCCCGGCATCGACGGGCTGCTCGCCTTGGTGGCGCAGGATATGGAACGCGTCAATCAGACGATCCTTTCCCGCGCGGCCTCCGATGTTTCAATGATCCCCGAAGTCGCCAATCATTTGATTTCGTCGGGCGGCAAGCGGCTGCGTCCGATGCTGACCTTGGCGACCGCCGGGCTTTGCGGCTATGCCGGGGCGGGACATATCAAGCTCGCTGCCGCGGTGGAATTCATGCATACCGCCACTCTGCTCCACGACGACGTCGTGGACGAGAGCGACATGCGCCGGGGCAGGCTCGCGGCGCGCATGCTATGGGGCAACGAGGCGAGCGTTCTCGTCGGCGACTTCCTCCTCGGCCAGGCTTTCAAAATGATGGTCGAGGTGGGCTCGCTCCGCTGCCTCGATACGCTCTCGTCCGCGGCCACCGTCATCGCCGAAGGCGAAGTCATGCAGCTTTCCGCCGCCAAGGATACCGCGACGAGCGAGGACGATTACCTCGCGGTGATCCGCGCCAAGACGGCCGCCTTGTTCGGCGCCGCTTCGGAGGTCGGCGCCCTGCTCGGAGGGCGGCCGAAGCCCGAGATCTCGGCTTGCCGCGACTACGGCCTGAACTTTGGTATCGCGTTCCAGCTCATCGACGACGCGCTCGACTACGGCGGAACATCGGCCAAACTCGGCAAGAATATCGGCGACGATTTCCGGGAAGGGAAGATAACCTTGCCGGTCGTTCTGTCGTTCCGGCGCGGTTCGCAAAAGGAACGGGAGTTCTGGCGCCGCACCCTCGAGCAAGGCCAAATCGCCGAGGGCGACCTCGAGACCGCGATCGCGACCATGCACAAGCACCGCGCGCTCGCGGACACCATCGAGCGAGCCCGCCATTATGGCGCCATGGCGCGCGACGCCCTGGGGCTGTTTCCCGCCTCGGCGTGGAAATTCGCCCTGAGCGACGTCATCGATTTCTGCATCAACCGCGCATATTGATTGTCCTGGGGGGCCGGTTCGCCGATGGAGAGCCGATCGTTCCTTGACACCTTCGATCGCGCAATCGGGCCCCCTCGAATCCGCCCCATTCTGGCACGCTCCTAGCCAGCCTCTAGTAACCTGTTCTCAAGCTTACCCGGCAATAAACATCGCGGGCAGGCGGCATGCGCCAACGCCTACGATGAGGGTGAGACGCGCATGGGTTATTCGCGGACCGGTTGGGCGGCGGGCGCCGTTGCGCCTTGGTGCCTTGGCATGGCGCTTGCCGTCTCGATGAGCGCGGATGCCGGCCAGGAAGTCGCGCACGGTGCGTCGATCGCGCCTTTGCCTTTGCGCGCACCGGCGCCGCCCGCCGTGTTGATCCCGGCGCAGCCGCCGACGCTCGGCCTCGATTTTGGCAAGTTCCCGGGCGAGGCACGAAAAGTCTTGCGACAGGCGAGTCTGTCGATCGGAGACGGCGAAGAATTCAAGCGTCTGCCCGACGAAATCGAACCGCGCGCGGATTTGAAACGCAATGCCCGGCGGTTTCCAGAGATCGACCGCAGCAACAAGGGAGATCCCTTGGCCGGTTTACGGCCGACATTCGACACGAGACTTCGCGATTCTCAAGGCCTCGCCAAATTCCGCGCCGACGATCTGATTTTCCACTATGACGAAACCCGGCCGGCGGGCGCCTTCGCGGTTCCGGACGACGAGGCATCCGGCCCCGACAGCGTCGCCGGCTTCGAACCGTGGCCCGCGGGCGACAGTCCGGTAACGGCGCATTCCAGCGCCGAGGCTTCGCCGGGCCGGGATGGGTCCGCGATGACGATGCGGCCAGTCGCGATCAACGAGCGGCTGATGCAAGGAGCGACGCCCGCGATCCGCCGCGCGATTACGCTCGGATCGGCGACGCCCGCCCGGGCGGATTCGGCACCGGTCGAGGTCGGGGCGCTCTCCGGGGTGCCTCGGACGCCCGGCATGGGCGAGATTCCCGCGACGGGAGTGCGGCCAAATTACGCGGCGCTCATCGATCAGGACAAATCGGCGCGGGAAAATCATTGCCTTGCCGAAGCCATCTATTTCGAAGCTCGCGGCGAATCCGGGGAAGGTCAGGCAGCGGTTGCACAGGTTGTCTTGAACCGGGTCTCGAGCGGGCTTTATCCGGCAACGATCTGCGGCGTTGTCTACCAAAACCGGCGGCATTACAACGCTTGCCAGTTCTCTTTTGCCTGCGCAGGCAAATCCCTGCGCATCGACGAACCCGATGCTTGGCGGCAGGCGGTCCGCATCGCCGGCGATGTGACAAACGGCAAGGCCTATGTTTCCGATATCGGCGCCTCGACCCATTTTCATGCCAATTATGTCCGGCCACGCTGGGCAAGAAGACTTGAAAAAATGGACATTATTGGGCATCATATTTTCTATAAGCTAAGGCCTGGGCAGAGCTGATCATTCGCGGTTTCGCCAACCCGTCCGAATGGCCGCCCCAATCGATTTGAATTTGCCGCCGGCACCGAAGGGTACTCCCTACCGTGAAACCGGTTCAAATTAGCCGGGGCAACGCAAAACGGCCATGTTCGTCGCGAGACATCGCGTGATCGCGCCGTTGGCGGCCGGATTATCGCCTCTTGCACGGAAAGACGGTTGTATGCCGATCAAGTTGAAGTTTGCCCAGAAAGATCATGGCCGGAAATATCATGGCCGGCGTGGCCGCCGCCGCGCCTTGCGCGGGTTCGCGGGGCTCCTGCTGCTGGCGTTGACTTTTCCGGCCGCGCTAGCGAGCGCGCAAGCGCGGGCGCGGGAAAATTTGGCCATACCAGCCCCTTTCGAGGTCGGCGAAAGCCCGTCCGGCAATTATCTCGCCGCGCTTGTCGCGGGCTCCGAGCGCGATACCGTGGCCGCGGCGACTTTCTTTCGCGAGGCGCTGCGGTCCGATCCGCGCAATCCGAATCTGATTGAGCGCGCCTTCGTCGCGGCGGTCTCGAACGGCAATATGCAAGACGCCTTTGGCCTCGCCGATCGTGTGGTCGCGCACGATCCAAGCAATAGCCTGGCGCACCTCGCCCTAGGCGTCAAGGCAATCAAGGCGAAGCGGTTCGCCGCGGCGCGCGCCTATTTTGCGAAGGGCGGGGCCGGCCAGCAGCGCGACATTACCGCGACGCTGCTGACCGCTTGGTCCTATGCGGGCGGCCGCGATACGCACCGCGCGCTCAACCTCGTTGCTAAGCTCCGCGGCGAAAATTTCGGTGTTTTCCGGGATTATCATGCTGCCCTCATCGCCGATGCCGCCAATGATTCGCAAGAGGCCTTGAAGCGAATCAAGGCGGCCTACGCCGCCGACAAGAATACGCTGCGTCTCGTCGATGCCTATGCCCGTTTCATGGTCCGCCACGGCGACCGCGACGAAGCGCTCCGGGCCTATGAGGCCTTCGATCAAATTCTTCCCAACCATCCAATTGTCGCGGCCGCGCGCGCCGACATCAAGGCCGGCAAACCGCTTGAACCGCTGGTCAAGGATGCCCGGGAAGGCGCAGCTGAGGTGCTCTATGGGCTTGGCGCCGCCGGCAACCAGCAAGGCGACGAACTCGCGGCCATGATCTATCTGAGGCTTGCGCTCTATCTCACCCCGCAAAACAGCCTCGCCATCATTACGTTGGGCGATATCTACGAGCGCCTCAAACAGAACGAGCAGGCCATCGACGTGTATGAAATGGTGCCGGAGAAGGATCCCTTGCGCACCACGGCCGACATCCAGACCGGCCAGATTCTCGAAGCATTAGGCCGCCCGGACGAGGCCGCCAAATATCTCAAGCGGATCGTCGACGAAAACCCAAAGAACGAGGACGCCTTATCCGCGCTTGGCAATCTGCATCGCGCGCACAAGCATTATGCCGAGGCGATCGAAACCTATTCGCGTGCCTTGGCCGCGACGAGCAAGCCCGAAAAAGCCAACTGGCCAATTTATTATTTCCGGGGGATTTCGTATGAGCGCGAGAAGAAATGGCCGGAGGCGGAGGCCGACCTCGTGCAGGCCCTCGCGCTTTATCCGGACCAGCCCCTGGTCTTGAACTATCTTGGCTACAGCTGGGTCGATCAAGGCATGAACCTCGACGAAGCCTTCAACATGCTGCGGCGGGCGGTCGAACTGCGGCCGACCGACGGATATATCGTCGATAGTCTTGGCTGGGCGAATTACAAACTCGGCCGCAACGACGAGGCGGTGAAGGAACTCGAACGGGCAATCGACCTCAAGCCTTCGGATCCCGTGATCAACGACCATCTCGGCGATGCCTATTGGCGGGCAGGGCGCAAACTCGAGGCGCATTTCCAGTGGAATCACGCGCGCGACCTCGATCCCGAGCCGGAGGATAAGGTCAAAATCCTGGACAAGATTGAACATGGTCTCGAGGAGGAGGCAAATCCGGCCGCGGCCCAAGCCGAACCGAAAAAAAACGGGGGCTGAGACGCGTCGCCCGGCCACAACTCCAACGTGCCGCGTAGCACCATGCGGGATATTGCGAGGCGCACGGCCCGGGCGGGTCTGCCGATGATGATCGCTTCCAATGAACTTTGACCGCGGCATCCGACTTGCCCAAAACCCTCACCGAACGCGCGCCCGCGAAAATCAATTTGACCCTGCATGTGACCGGCCGCCGCGCCGACGGTTGGCACACGCTCGAAAGTCTTGTCGCTTTGTCGCGCGGAGGCGACACGCTTAGCCTCACCGAGGGCGAGCCGCTCTCGCTTTCCGTCGAGGGTCGGGGCGTGGCGGCCTCCGGCAACATCGAGGACAATCTCGTGTTGCGCGCGGCACGTCATTTCGCGCACCGTTATCCGGGCGCTAGGCTCGGCTCGTTCCAACTTGTCAAACGCTTGCCGGTGGCGGCGGGCCTCGGCGGCGGATCGTCGGACGCGGCGGCGGCGCTGCGGCTGCTTGCGCGCGCCAATGCGATTTCGCTCGGCGACGTGGGCGTGAACGACGCCGCGCGGGCAACCGGAGCGGATGTCCCGGTTTGTCTCATGGGCCGCGCGCGGATGATGCGGGGCGTGGGCCACGAGCTAGGCCCTTTGCTCGCGCTGCCGCCGCTAATCGGCCTGCTCGTCAATCCGGGCGAACCGGTCACAACGAAAGAAGTTTTCTTACTGATGAAGATCGCGCCTGGCGCCGCGACCGGTTTTGGTGGGCACCCTAAGCTTTATCCAGGAATGGCGGCGGACGCATTGATCGCGGCTTTGCGAAATGGCCGCAACGACATGGAGGCGGCGGCCTGCCTGCTCGCCCCGGTCATCGGCGATGTGTTGTCTGTTCTTGCCGCCGCGCCTGGTTGCAGTCTCGCCCGCATGACGGGGTCCGGCGCGACCTGTTTTGCTCTCTTCAAGGATTGCAGGTCCGCGGCACGCGCGAAAAAAGCAATTTTGCGCGCGCATCCGTTGTGGTGGGCGAAGACATGCGTATTGAGCTGAGGCAATTACTTGTCAATAGGGCGCGGCGCTCTCTGCTCGCGTGTCCATATCAATGCCTTAGGGCCGTCGTGGCGGAGCCAAATTGACTCAAAAATCGCCTGTATTTGGCGAACGTGACAACGCCCCAGGACGCCCTGTCACTCGGCGGGCGCGACCTCGTGGTGAGTCGACACGGGCGCCATCGCCTCGAATACGCCGTCCCGTCGGATGAGTGCATGGAAGAGCGCCGCCGCAACATGCAACAGGATCAAGGCAAAGAACACGAAAGCAAGGTAGAAGTGCGCATCCCAGAGCAGTGCATGCAGGCTGTCGCTCTGCGGTAGGATCGCTGGAAGGCGCACGCCCCTGAACAGCACGACCGGGTAGGCGGCCGCCGATAGCATCCCCCAGCCGATCAGCGGCATGGCGATCATTAGGACATAGAACGCGTAATGCGACAGTTGCGCCGCGAGCTTCATCGGCTCGGGCCAGCCGGCCGGCAGCGACGGCGCACCAAAGCGCAGGCGCACCACCAGGCGGACGAGCGCGAGCACCAGAATTGCGATCCCGAGCGGCTTGTGAATCGAAACGAGCGTCAGATACTTGGGCATGACGGTGGACACCATGCCCACGCCGATGAAGAGCATCGCAAAGATGCAGACCGCCATGAGCCAGTGCAGCAGGCGCTGGAGCGGGGTGAAGCGTTGGCGGTCCCCGATCATGGCTTGGCGTCCGTTGCAGTTCGGGGATAGTCCTTGGCCTCCGCCGTGCGACGATCAAATGACTTCACGTAGGAGGACGACCCGCGCGGCCGGGAACGGGTCGTCCGACGTCCGTATGCCGGTCGGTAGGACGGTCGGATCGAAGTTGATGTCGCGGCACGGGCCATCCCGCTCGGGTTGGATCTGTTGCACGGTGAGCGTGCCGACCTCGACGGTACGACGGTCCTCCGGCCAGGCCTTGCTCGGGTCCGCAGTGGGATCGCCGGGATTGGCGACGGTCACTACCATGGTCCAGCGCAGCGGCCCGCCGCGGATCCGCTCGGCTATCTCTTGCTCAAGGAAGTTGGGACCGCGCTCTGCGAGATCATCGGGGGAGATCGGGATGGTTGTGCCGCCGGCAGGAGCGACCATCGCACGGCGTGCTCCGCGCCGGAATTATCGATCAAGATGAAACTGTTGAGACTGTTGTACCGCTCTTCCGCGTAGCTGCCCGTCCAGGGGGCGCTCTTGGCCCAGGCACCGAACGCCGCGATCTCCGGATGCACGCCAGCGAATGTCTTCATCGCGTTCGAGTCCTTGCTCGCCGAGGCAACCAAATGCTCGTAAAAGGCTTGTGGCGTCGACACCGGAAAGAATGGGGGATCGATCATGGCGGTGCGCCATTCCTGCCCGTCCGGGGTCGAGATCCGCAGTCCCATGCCCCGCACCCGGACCGTCGCATCCGGCGCGTTCGGGTCGGCGGTGGCGAGATTGAAGCGCCCGAGGGCCGGATACTGGCCGCGGGTGAAAACCTGACCCCGCGAGAGCGCCGCCCCAGCCCCATTTGCTTCGAACATGCCGGTAAAGCAGATGCCCTTGGCATGATTGCGGCGATGGCCGAGCGGCACGCCAGGTGGAGGCGTGAACGCATCCACCAGCTTGTCCGGCGTGAGGCGCTGGGGCGAGAACCATCCCGCCGTGTAGGCGAAGGCGGCAGCAGCGCCACCGATGACTACGGCGATCAGCAGTAGCGATCCAAACACGGAACGCGCGGGCGACAGAACCGGCTGGGCCATTCAACTCTCACTGTTACGGTGGAAAGGCCTTCGAGCAAGCTTGCTCTTCCTGCGCGTCATGACCATTTTGCTGAAGATGGTCATACTGTCAAGAGTCCCCACAGCGAGGTGGTTCGCAAGCCATCGTGGGCATCGCCGACGCCAGCCAGCTGAGGGATGTTCGCCAGGAGATGTCTTTTCCGCGCAGGTCGGGCACGCGGCCGCCGGAATTTGGCGACCCAGCGCTTGACATATCATCAACAATATGATTGATTATCAACATATCGATTGAATGATGGCCGCCTTCGCATGGGCAACCCCTCACATCTGCGTGTCGTCGGGCAAACCCTATCCGCCGATGACGAGCAGCACGCATTGAACCTGGTGTTTGCCGCGCTCTCGGACCCGGTGCGGCGTGAAATCCTCGACCGGCTCGATGGGCACGATCTGCTCGTTTCGGAGGTCGCCGCGCATTTCGATATTTCGTTGCAGGCCATCTCACGCCACATCCAGGTTCTGGTGCGTGCCGGATTGGTGGCTCAGGAGCGCACGGGCCGGATCAGCCGCTGCCGGTTCGACGCGGTGCCGATTTACGGCGCAACCTTATGGCTCAATCGTTACAGCAAATACTGGCAAGCTCAGTTCGATCTGCTGGCGGTCTCGCTGGAGGAGATCGAGCGGGAGAATTCCACGAAGGCACGCAATCCAAGTCGAGGCAAGCTGGCAGGGTCAACGCCGGCCTGCGGACGGAAGCGGGCTGTCAAGTCACGATCGGAGAAATGAGCATGACCAATCATCAAGTCGTAACGCCAGAAGAGTGGGGAGAGGCCCGCAAGCAACTTCTCGCCAAGGAAAAGGAATTCACGAGGCTGCGCGATCAGTTGAGCCACGCGCGCCGAGATCTGCCTTGGGTGCGCGCCAAGCAATATGTATTCGACGGCCCCGAAGGGAAGCAGACACTTGCGCAGCTATTCAATGGCAACAGTCAGCTCATCGTTTATCATTTCATGTTCGCTCCTGATTGGGAGGCCGGCTGTATGAGCTGCTCGTTTTGGGCAGACAATTTTAACGGCATTGTGCCGCATCTGAATCAGCGCGACGTGACGTTCGTCGCCATCTCGCGCGCGCCGTTGCCGAAACTGCAGGCCTTCGCGGCGCGTTTGGGGTGGAGCTTCAGATGGCTGTCATCCTCCGGCAGCGATTTCAATTACGACTACAACGTGTCGTTCACGCCGGAAGATCTTGCCGGCGGCAGCGCCATTTACAACTACGCAGCGAACAAGATGAACATGACGGAACTGCCGGGTATCAGCGTGTTCTTCAAAGATGCCGAGGGGCAGGTCTTTCACACCTATTCCTGCTACGGGCGCGGCATCGACATGCTGAACACCGCTTATCACTACCTCGACCTCCTGCCCAAGGGACGCGACGAGGCGGGCCTGTCCTTTCCGATGGCCTGGGTGCGTCTTCGCGACCAATATGGCAGTTGATTGCAAAAACGGGAGCATTAGCCATGAAGTACAAGGAGACCGCCGAGAAGCTCGCCGAATACCGGGGCCAAATCGCCGGCATTCGTGAGAAAATGCGAAGCGCTCAAGCATCGATCGAGCCCGAGGAAGTTCAGGACTATGAATTTGCGACGCCGCAGGGCAAGGCGCGGCTGTCGGCTTTATTCGGCGACAAGGATACGCTTTTCGTCATCCACAATATGGGCACCACCTGCCCAAATTGCACGATGTGGGCCGATGGCTTCAATGGTGTGTTCGAGCACTTGTGCGACCGCGCGGCGTTTGCGGTGTCGTCGCCGGACACATCCGAGCGGCAGCAAAGTTTCGCCGCCGGTCGCGGCTGGAAGTTTCCCATGGTCTCGAACCAAGGCACGACGTTTGCGGAGGATATGGGCTATCGCCCGAATGGCCGCGCGATGCCGGGCGTTTCGGTCTTCAAGCGCAACGGTGACAAGATCCTGCGGGTGGCGGATACGGCCTTCTCGCCTGGTGACGATTTCTGCAATGTCTGGCACCTGTTTGATCTCATTCCGGAAGGCGCCGCCGGTTGGCAACCGAAATTCAGCTACGCAAGCTGAGTGAGAACGATGAGCGGCAATGCCGAAAGCATCTGGTCTCTTTCTCGCGAAGGGAGACGAGCATGAACAGCCGAGATATCGCAACAGGCTGGGGCGACAGGCCGGGCCGTTTCGCCAAAGCCTGAGGCGAGCCGGCGTCACCAAGCGGATTGGGCGCCGTTTCCGGCCTCCCCTCCCTACCAGGTCTCACGCCGGCTGATCCGCAACCAATCCTCGCCACGCCCGGCCGCCTCGAATTGACCTTAAACGTTGGCGCCGGTCTTGCGGCGCAGCCGGATGACTACGTCCACTTTGATGATTTCATAGCCCTCCGGCGGCGTGACTTCGTCAGCAAATTTCATTCCTTCGAGCGGAATATCCGCGATCTCGCCGGTATCTTCAAAAAAGAAATGGCCATGATCGCTCGTGTTCGTATCGAAAATCGTTTTTGTGCCTTCGACTGCGAGCCCGCGCACGATGCCAACTTGAGCGAAGAGATTAAGCACATTATAAACTGTTGCCAGCGAAGCAGGCATTTTCAACGCATTGGCCTCTGACGCCAAGGTATCGGCGGTCACATGTCTATTGCCTTTACTGAAAAGAAGTCTCGCAAGACCTAGACGCTGACGGGTGGCCCGCAGACCATATCGCTCCAAAAGCGATCTATGCGGGTATTTGCTAGGCGGCGCGTCCGCCGCAAAACTCCCCTGCGAAAATTCTGCCATGCCACAAGCGTCCCAAAATGCCGCCCTTCGCGCCGCGCGCGGCGCCGCATTGGGTCAATCCGGTTCGCGGCCGGTCATTTCGTCGGTTGCCCAATTTGACAATATTACAACGCGGCGCCAAATTATTCAATGCCATGGATTGGCTCTTCGTATTGGGCCATTGGCAGCGATGGCTTGACGCCGGCGGCAGTCCGTTTCATGCAGGAGCAACATCGGCCTCGATTTATGCGGGAATTACCGACTCGATGAATGGCGATTTGGGCCGCGCGATGAGGAGGATACGTCAACAATGACGCCAGCGGCAAACGATTCCGGGAGCGGAACCTCGCATGAGGCGGCAAGTTTGCGCGCGTCGCCACGGCTTTTCGAAAACTCCCTGCTTGACAAATTGTCGCGAGTCCATTGGTCCACACCGCTGTTTGTTTATTTGCCTTTGGTTTTCGTCCTCGCGGGCTTCAGTCTGAAAGCTTACGATGCCGGGCCCGTCCTTTGCGCCACGGCGCTTGGTTATTTTATTTGGACTCTGATCGAATATTTCGGTCATCGCTTTCTATTCCATTGCGTGTTTCCCGGCCATTTGGGCGCAAAAATTCATTTCCTGATCCATGGCGTCCATCACGTGCATCCTAACGATCCGCTGCGCCTCGTCATGCCGGCGTTGCTCAGCGGACCGATCATGCTGATTGCTTATGCCGTCGTGCGGCTTCTATTCCGCCTGCCCCTCGGGTATCCGGTGCTGATGGGTTTTATCATCGGTTATCTCGCCTATGACATGGTGCATTATTATGTGCATCACGGCGAGCCCAAGACCCGTTTGGGCCTGGCTTTGCGGCGTCTCCACATGCTGCATCATTTCCGTGATTCGACGCGTGGCTTCGGGGTCAGCGTGCCCTGGTGGGATTATGTTTTTAAGACCGCGCATGTCCGCGCGGCGCGCGGCGGGACGGGTGCTTGAACGTGGAAACGCTTGCCGCGCGCGGGATCCGGATTAAGTTCCAGAGCGCGTCGTGGCGGTGACTTGCCAAGTTTGCAGCGCCTAATCGGGAATCGCTTTAGCTATCGTGGTTGTTTTTTTCCTCCAGCCGGGCCTTGAGCACAAGCAATTTCGCGAAAGGCGAGTCCGGGTCCGGCGACCGTTCACTAGACTTCTTCTCTCTGGCGCCAAAACGTCCTTCACTGCGCTCGCCCGTGCCGCCGCGGTTCTGCTCTCCCGCCTGCTTCCGGCCGCGATGACCTCCGAAGCGCGGCCTCTGTTCGCCTCCTCGTTCGCCGCCGTCCTTGCGGCGATCTTGGAGAGCGTTCCGCGAGGAGCCGATTTGCACCTCCGCAAGCGCCGCCTTTCCGGCCCCCTCGCCACCCGATGATTCCGCGGCCGCCCCGTCGCTAGGAATGGCCAGTTGTGCGGTTGTTTCGAGCGTGGCGGTATCGCAAGCCCCGGCGGGCGTTCCTTCGCGCCGCTCGAATTGTCTTTTGTGCATCCGCGTCTCGGGCCTGCGCGCACGATGATGCTGCCGGTGCGGCCGCCAGATTTCGATCAATGGCGCTTCGACCGGCGGCGGCTCCGGGGAACTTTTTGCCCCGCCCGCCTCCGCGGCGCCGGTTTCGCTCGTCTCGACCCCGCTTGCGCCCGCCGGCCTAACATCCGGGAGCGCGGCCGGGCACGGCGGATCTGAAGTGACAGTATCCGGAAATGCGTCCAGCCCGGGCCCGGCGACGCCAGCCGCTTCGACCGATTGCCCAGGGCAAGCGCGCGGATCCGCCGGTCGCTCCTTGGCTTGCGTATCCGGACCCGCGTCCAAACCGCGCTCCGGTGGTGGCTCAGGTCCGGCTGCATGCGGCGCAAGCGGTCCGGCCGCGGCGAGCAAAGCCACGGTGATCGCCGGACCTTTGCGGTGTTCAGGCACATAGCCAAGCGCGCGAAGGATCGAGGCGAAGCTCTCGCCAGAACAGCCAGCAAGCGAGGTCATCGCGACCGTGACGACGAAGCCATCGCCATTAGCCGCGCCCGGCGGCGGATCGCCTGGGCTAACGCCTGGCCGATAGCTCACCGCCGGACGAATCAAATCGGCGAGGCGCTCCAAAATATCGACGCGCACCGCGCGATCCTCGCAAACGCGGAACCCGGCCGCCCGGTACAAATTCCTTTGAATATCGTTGCCGGCAGCCAAGGAGGTGCGGCCGGAAGCGGCCAGATGAAGGACGTCGTCGAGGCCTTTGACCGCGTCGCCGCCGCCATGCTTCAAGGCGTAAAGCTGCGCGGCGAGGGCGCGCGGGGCGGGCTTTATCAAATTTGGTAGATAGAGATGGTAGGCGCCGAAGCGAAGGCCGAATTTCCGTAGCGCGGCTCGGGCGTCCTGGGAAAGGCTCTTCACCTCATCGGCCACGCGCGCGCGATCGAGAACGCCGAGGGATTCGGCGGCGTGGAACGCGATGCCCCGCGCGATGCCATCGAGCCCCTCGCCTTTTTCGAGATCGGCGAGTGGCCCGAGAAGCTTTGCGACATGCTGGGCAAGCCAAACGTCGAGCCGCCGCTGGACCATTGCGAGCGCGTGGCCGGTCAATTGTTCGTCCGCCAGGATCGACACCCGGGGTTCGAGCACATGCGCGCCCGCGCAGAGCTTGCCGACAGGCTCGCCAAGCCAGCGGATGATTCCGTCATTGGCAAGGGAGAACGCTTCGTCGACGGCCTCGCTCACCCGTCCCGCGCGGCCCTCGATTTCGCTTGCCAAGGCCTTTTGCGCGGCGGCGTTCAGAGCCTTCGCGGCTTCGCCCGCCGCCTCCGGGTCGGCCGTGAAGCAAAAACCATTGAGCTGGCCGACATGCTGGCCCTCAACCAACACATCACCGCTCGCGGTGATCTCGGCCTCCAACATGGCGTTCTCCCTTAGGCGGCGCATGAGAACGCTCGTCCTGCGGTCAACGAACCTTTGGGCGAGACGTTCATGCAAGGCGTCCGACAATCTGTCCTCTACCCGACGCGCGGCATTCTGCCAATGGGCGGGATCGCGTAACCAGCCGGAACGGTTGGCAATGAAGGTCCAGGTTCGTATCTCGGCGAGCCGCGCCGACAGGGTGTCGAGATCGCCGTCGACGCGGTCCTGCGCCGCGACATGACGGGCGAACCAATCGTCCGGGATTTGACCCGCGCGCACGACAAAGCCAAAGACCGAAAGCACGAGTTCCGCATGCGCCGCCGGCGACAGCTTACGATAATCGGGGATTTGGCAGCATTCCCAGAGGCGCGCGATATCGGCCCTGGACTTCGCCGCCCGCACCGCTTTTTCGTCGCGGGAGGCGATGTCGAGCGCCATCTGGTCTTCGGCAAGCGGCGCTCTGATGAGGCCTTGCTCCTGCGGCAAGGTGTCGAGCGAGGCGGCGAGACCGCCAATAGAGGAAAAATCGAGGTCCGTATTGCGCCATTGCAGCATCCGCACCGCATCGAAGCGATGCTCCTCCAGCGCTTCGACGAGTTCGGCGTCGAAGGGGGCACAGCGCCCGGTCGTGCCGAAAGTCCCGTCGCGGAGGTGGCGGCCCGCGCGGCCGGCGATCTGACCGAACTCGGCGGGCGTCAGGCGACGATGCTGCCAGCCGTCGAACTTCCGGGCGGCCGCGAAGGCGATGTGATCGACGTCGAGATTGAGCCCCATTCCGATCGCGTCGGTGGCAACGATGTAATCGACATCGCCATTTTGATACATGTCCACCTGGGCATTGCGGGTGCGTGGCGAGAGCGCGCCGAGGACGACGGCCGCGCCGCCGCACTGGCGCCTGATCCATTCGGCGATCGCATATACATCCTCGACGGAAAAGGCGACGATCGCGCTGCGGCGCGGCAGGCGGGTCATTTTCTTGTCGCCGGCGAAACTCAGCCTGGAAAGGCGCGGGCGCGCAAAAATCCGGGCGCCGGGCAAAAGGTCGCGCACGGCGCGGTGCATGGTCGCGGCACCGATCAGCAAAGTCTCCTCGCGCCCGCGCCGGTGTAGCAGCCGGTCGGTAAAGACATGGCCGCGGTCGAGATCGGCGCCAAGCTGAATTTCATCCACCGCCACGAAATCGAGGTCGAGGTCGCGCGGCATCGCCTCGACGGTCGAGACCCAGTAACGCGGCGATTCCGGCCTGATCTTTTCCTCGCCGGTAATGAGCGCGACAGCGGCCGTGCCGGCTTTTTCCACTGCGCGGTTATAAACCTCGCGCGCGAGCAGCCTGAGCGGCAGGCCGATCATCCCGCTGGAATAAGAAAGCATCCGCTCGATGGCGTAATGGGTCTTGCCGGTATTGGTCGGCCCGAGCAGTACGTTCACGCCGCCGGCGCGGTCCGGCGAATAGGCTTTGGCGGCCGGAAAGGAAATGTTCATTGGTTAACCGGCGCGGGAAAACGATCGGGTGCGTGCGGCAGCGGTGACGGTTCAGGGTTATCCGGCTGCGACACAGCGAGATTTGCCTGGAACGGCCCAGCGTCTTGGGCCGATCCCGCTCACGCGATAGGCCGCGATCGGGACGGCTGCAACCCGGTGGCAAGCCTTTCGCGCTTGCCCCCGTCTTGGGCCTTCTGTATCACAACGGCGCTTTTATGTCTCACATTGAGGCCGCCGCGGGCCGTATTGTTTAGGGTTCGAACGAGAGACGAACGAATCGCGCCCGAATCGCTGACTTGCCGTAAATCCTTGTTTGTTCACCACAATATATGGATAGGAAAGACGACCCGCCCCCAGAAATTGTGAAAAGCGGCATTATTGGCGACCCTGCAACCCTGCGCGAACAGGGACTCGGAAGGCCCTTTCTGTCAATAGGACTTTACGGCGACTTTCGACGTTGGCCGGAACCGAAAACTCTGGACCGCGCCGATTAGGCGGCGCTTGTCGCAGGAAGGGGTTCGGCCTCCGAATGCGAAAAATAAAGCCGCGTGGTCCGGTCATTATAGGCAGCGAGATTGGGGTGGCGCTTCGCCGCGGTACGGATCTGCGTGTCGAACACCGGCGTGAGAAAGCTCGCGACGAAGGCGAAGACCGTCGCATCCGCCCCGCAGGGCTTTTCGCCCATCAAAAAAGCCTTGTCCCCCAAAAGGGAAGCAAGTGCATTGATGTCGGCAATCGCGAGGGCGTCTCGCTCGGCTCGCGTATGGCGCCCAAAGCCTTGTAGTTTCAATGATTTCGCAACTTTGCGGGCAACCAGGCTTTGCACGATCGGCCGGAGGGGCATTGGCACGGTTTTGAAAAATTGGGCCGGCCCCTTGGCAGAATTGGCGTCATCGAGCCAGCGCGTCGCCAATAAAGATGTTCCTCGCACATTTTCTCGGCCGCCCAGGCCGCTGCCCTCTGCTCCGGCGTGAGCCCAGCATCGAAATCCAAACCGTATTTTTTTTCTCAATGTGAAAGCGGACGAACGTCGAATCGGCAACGATCACGCCGCCGTCATTGATATAAGGCAGCTTGCCTTTTGGCGCCTTGCCGTACCCGCCGCGATTTTCGCTACACTCAAGACCAGCGAATTTCAACAGCAGCATGGCTTTGACAACGAAAGGACTTCCATCCGGGAGCCCGAAGTAAGGCCCAAACGTATAGAGCGTGACCATGGCGGCGGCCTCCGTTTCTCTTTTGATCCCGCTCCGGGCCGTGCCGCCGCTCGATCAACGCGTGGTGATCGCCGTCACATCCGAAGGCTCGACCGAAAATTCGACGGCGTCGATGACAGCGGTGCCGGCCAAGGTCATCAGTGCGATATGGAAGGGCACGACGACATGCGCCCGCTCGATCGGCGCGAGCCAAGCCTCGATGTCCCTGTTTTCGGCCATGAATTTTGTCGATTTGGAGTCCCGCTTGTGACCGGAGACGGGCGTATAACGCGCGGCGCAGACCGAAACCGGACCGGAATATCCGTCGACCGCCACGTCTCTCACGCCAACATAGTGGAGCGTGACATCGAATTGGACATAGCCGTCGTAGACCGGGATCGTCCGGTTGCACGCGGCGGGACCGACTAGAGGTTGGTCCTCGGGAACCGCCATGATCAGGGCGGTCGCCGGATCGAGAATGTTGCGCTTGTTCGCCGCGGTAACCGGCACTCTTCCTTCCTTGTCCTCGAAAGGCGGGAAGATCTCCACGGCCTTGACGTTTCCGGCATCGAGCGACATGCGCACCGTCCGGCTCCCTTGGGAATTGGCGGACGTCGTAGCATAGGTGGAAGGCGCAACGCCGCCTCTGCGTAGAGCGCCGGTCGCGGCGAGCGCCAGCTTGACATTCGTGATGATCGCCGCGACGCCGGTCAGCTTGGCATTGAGATCGATCCGGTAGCTTGCCGGACCGAGCGACCCCGCGGCCGCAGCCTCCCCAATAGGAAAGCCGATAAGGCTCACCGTATAGCGCGCCCGGAATTCATCGGCGCAGGCCGAAGCCATGCCGGGGCCGACAATCAGCGCCCAAACAAGACCGAGCGTAAGAAGCGGCGCGCACGCTTTCCCCGTGAAATCAGTCATTTCAGCAACCGCGATCAGCTAACAAAAACTAAGAACACCTCGTAAATCCGCCGCTTTCATGACTTCGAAAGCCAGCGAATCGCATCGCCCAAGGTGACATCATATCAGGATCGCGGGCAAACGCCATCGCCACGCCAACAGTAGCCCGCGTTGGTTTCCGCGCCGAAACGACGCCTTCTTCACCGCTTGACTTACAAGACCGAATTTAGGCTATTGTCCGGAGCGTCGGGATTGTCGACGCCGGCGCGAAAGGGTTTCCAAGTTCCAAACATGCGTTGGGGGCACGGCTGGCGGGTTTTTGCGGCAAGCGTATTTGTATGCGCCGGCGCGCGGGCGGCCGCGCCGGCCGACGCTGCCGGGCGCTACTCCATCCTGCGCGACGGCGGTAAGGATACCGGATGCATGCTGACCTTGAACAACCGAGGGAAGGCGCCGGGCAGGGAAACGGCTTCTCTCGCTCCCGGTTGCCGCGACCAGGGGATCGTGATTTTCGATCCGGCCGGCTGGCAAATCGTCAACGGCCGCCTCGTGTTGACCGCGCGCAAGGGGCATAAAACCTTTCTTGACGCGCAACCCGACGGCACTTGGAAAAAAGACCCAAAGGAAGGCAGAAGCCTCACCCTGAAGAAATTGTAACGGGATATTTGGATTTTCCTGCGCGCCGCGGCCCACTTCAGGGATGACGGCTTGAACCATGGTTCAAATTGAAAAAACGCGGCGGCTGGAACCCGCCGCCGCGCCTCGCTGATTGGATTTATATTGGCTTTTGCACTCAACCCTCGATCGCGGGCTTTTTTGGGCCGCCATGTGAGGCATGCCCCCCCTTGCGGCCGGCCTCGGATGCAAGCGTGTGATTGCGCGAAAAGCTGCGCTTGTTGGGATTTACGCTTTGACCGCCCTTGCGCCCGGCTTCGGCCGCCAACGCCGGGTTTTGCGAAAAACTACGCTTTTCGTGCGGCACACTCTCGCCGCCCTTGCGCGCGATCGCCCGCTGCTTCTCGGGATCCATGGAGGCAAAGCCTCGCGTCGAAACCGACGATTTCTTGGAAGACTCCATTGAAGCGCTCATCGTTCCTCTCTCAAAAAATTACTGTCTACCCTAACATAGGTAATGTTTGGCAGCGGTAAAGGTTGCTAACTCATTCAAGTTCGCGTGACCAATTTGGCCGGGCCCCTGGCTGAATCCGGGTCCGAGGCGCTCGCCTCGTAGCGGTCCCTGCTTCAAGCAGCGGGCGTATCGGTCCGCGCTTACTCTAGTATGGAACTTGTGACGACTTGGTGAACAGGAAGTCTAATGTCTTATGGATGCAATGCCGGCGGCACGCATTATGTCTTTGCGGATTTACGCATGCTTCTTGCGCGCGCCTCGCCCGATCGCGCGGGCGACCGCCTCGCCGGTCTTGCCGCGGAAAGCGACGAAGAGCGCGTCGCCGCGCGCATGGCCCTGGCCGATTTGCCGCTAGCGCGCTTTCTCGACGACCCCCTGGTGCCGTACGAAATGGATGAGGTGACACGGCTCATTCTCGATACGCATGACAAGCGGGCCTTTGCGCCAATCGCCGCGATGACCACCGGCGAGTTTCGCGACTTTCTGCTGTCCGACGCGGCAACCTCCGAAATGCTGGCCCGCCTCGCGCCTGGCATCACGCCGGAAATGGCGGCGGGGGTGTCGAAACTCATGCGTAACCAGGATTTGATCGCCGTTGCGAAAAAGCTTTCGGTGGTTACGCGGTTTCGCACCACGATCGGTTTGCCAGGCTGCCTCTGCGTGCGCATCCAGCCCAATCACCCGGCCGACGATTTCGGGGGCATCGGCGCGTCCATCCTCGACGGCCTCATGTACGGCTGCGGTGACGCCTGCATCGGAATCAATCCGGCATCGGACAGCGCCAAGCAGGCCTTGGCTCTTCTCGAACGGATCGAAGAGCTGCGTTTGAGATTCGAAATTCCCATGCAATCCTGCGTGCTCGCCCATGT
This sequence comes from uncultured Alphaproteobacteria bacterium, assembly GCA_963712225.1. Classification (GTDB taxonomy): domain Bacteria; phylum Pseudomonadota; class Alphaproteobacteria; order Rhizobiales; family Beijerinckiaceae; genus Methylocapsa. Next base: position 280,445 of record CAVQHH010000016.1, on the reverse strand, counting down.
GACCACAACCATGCAGGTCATGGAGCGGGGAGGTCCGGTCGATCTCGTTTTTCAGTCGATCGCTGGGTCCGAGGCGGCCAACCGCGCGTTCGGCGTGAATCTCGCGCTTCTGGACGAAGCCTATTCTGGGGTCCAGGCGCTGCACCGCGCTCCGCCTGGCGCCAATCTCATGTATTTCGAGACCGGCCAGGGCGCGGCGCTGTCGGCGCAAGCGCATCACGGCGTCGATCAACAAACCATGGAAGCACGCGCCTATGCGGTGGCGCGGCGCTACACGCCATTGCTCGTCAATACGGTCGTCGGCTTTATCGGCCCGGAATACCTCTACGACGGCAAGGAGATTATCCGCGCCGGGCTCGAGGACCATTTCTGCGGCAAGCTGATGGGCCTGCCGATGGGTGTCGATGTCTGCTACACCAACCACGCCGAGGCGGATCAAGACGACATGGACAATCTCCTAACGCTTCTTTGCGTCGCCGGCTGCAACTATATCATGGGAGTTCCCGGCGCCGACGATATCATGCTCGGCTATCAATCGACCTCCTACCACGACGCGCTCTATGCGCGCTCCGTGTTGGGCCTGCGGCCGGCGCCGGAGTTCGAGGCGTGGCTCAAAGCCTTCGGAATCATGGACGCAAATGCGCGGGTGCGGCCCACCCCTTCGGGAGGCGCCGCGCGTCTCCTCGTGGCGGCGCCGCGATGACTCCACCCGGAGATTTCTGGGATTATCTGCGCCGCGCGACGCCCGCCCGCATCGCGCTCGGCCGCGCCGGCGATGGCTTGCCGACGCGCCGCGTCCTCGAATTCGAGCTCACCCATGCGCGCGCCCGTAATGCGGTCAAGGCAAATCTCGATCCCGCCGCGCTGATCGCCGAGCTCGCCGCCTGGCGCCCCATTCTCGTGCGAAGCGAGGCCCAGGACCGCGTAACTTTTCTGCAGCGGCCGGACCTTGGCCGCCGCCTCGCGCGGGAATTCGCGGAGGCGCTCTCTCCAGGCAAGTATGACGCCACGATCGTCATCGCCGATGGGCTGTCCGCGGGCGCGGTACAAGCACAAGCTGGGCCGCTGTGCAAAATGCTGCTGGCGGTACAAAATTTCGTTTTTGCCCCTCCGGTCGTGGCGCTTCAGGCGCGTGTCGCATTGGGCGACGAGATCGCCGCGAGGCAAGGCGCGGCCCTCGCCGTCGTCCTCATCGGCGAGCGTCCGGGCCTCTCCTCCCGCGACAGTGTCGGCGCCTATATCACCTTCGACCCGAAGCCGGGTATGACCAAGGACGCCGAACGCAATTGCGTCTCGAATATCGGCGGCCATGGCCTTACCTTGGACGAGGCGAGCCGGCGCATCCTCGCCATCATGGCGCTCGCCCGGGCGATCCGGCGCACCGGGACTTGCCTGAAGGAAGACGAAGCCCTCGCTTCGTTGCCTCCGGCGCCAGGAACATTAAACCAGATCGCGTGAAGTCCCTACGTCCGGCGGTAATCAAGCCGGTGGGCTGCGCGGATAAGCTTCGTATTTTCGTCGAGGGACATCAAAACCCTTTAAACTTTTTAAGGAACAGCGCATTCCTCAACAGCCGGAATGCCCGGACGGCTGGCTTTGGAACATGCTTTCGAAGACGCGAATAGACCACCGAGGGGGGTCACTGGAACGGTGCCAGGATTTCCTCGGCCCGCGCGAAAAACTCCGGCGCCACCTCGCAATCCGCCGCCACGGCATTCTCTGTCACTTGTTCGGGACGGCTTGCTCCGATGATCGCCGAGGACACCTCTTGCCTGCGCAAAACCCAGGCAAGCGCGAATTGGGATAAACTCAAGCCTGTTTCTCTTTCGGCCATAAGCTTCACCTGTTGCACGGCCGTCAACACGGGAGCCCGCAGCCACTGTTTCGGCAGCATCGCGCCCATTGACGCATGACCGGCCCTGGACCCCGCCGGCGGCGGTGCATCCGGCCTGTATTTGCCGGTCAGCACGCCCTGGGCGAGCGGCGACCAGACGATCTGGCCGATGCCGAGCTCGGCGCAACGAGGAAAAATCTCGTCTTGCGGAAAGGGCCAAAGCATCGAATATTGCGGCTGACTCGACACGAAACGCGCGACGCCGGGCATCTTTGCCGCCGCCTCGATCTTGTCGAGCGGCCATTCGCTAAAACCAATATATCGCGCCTTGCCCTGACGGACGGCCGCGGTCAAAGCCTCCATCGTTTCGTCGAGCGGAGTTTCCTCGTCGAAGCGGTGGCATTGATAGAGATCGATATAGTCTGTCCTTAGACGCCTCAGCGAAGCGTCGAGCTGATTGACGATCTGCGCGCGGGACAGCCCTCGGTCCGTGTCGCTCATCGCGAAAAAAACCTTGGTCGCCAGGATGTAGGATCGCGCGATCGACGCCATGCAGCGCCTCGCCAAGCACGCTCTCCGCCGCGCCGCGGCCATAAACATTCGCGGTGTCGATGAAATTGATCCCGAGGTCGAGCGCCTTGTGGATGCAAGCGATCGCCTGGCGCTTTTCGACGCCGCCCGAATAAGTCAGCCATGAGCCCAGCGAAATGACCGAAACCTGCAGATCGCTGGCGCCAAGTTGGCGGTATTTCAAGGCGAAGCTCCCAAGGCCAAGCTCTTAAGGCGAAGGCGAAGTCCGCGCATGCTACGTCACCGGCCTCGACCGGGACACCCGGCCGGCCGCGAACAAAACGCGCTGTCCGCACGTGATTACGTCAGGTATCGATGACGCGGGCTTTGTCCTGGCGAGTGTTTATCGCGCGCGGGGCAGGCCCGGACAATCGTAGACGCAAGCCCCCTGCTCTGCCACCCGGTCGCCCGCGAGAATCCCTGGATCGCTTGCATTTGCTCCCGAGGGGTCCAGGCAATTTGGAATTGCAAGTGCTCCAAGGCCGCGCGGCAACCAACACCTTACTTGAGATGCTGGGCGAGAAACTTGTTCATCTCGAACATTGTCACTTTGTTCTTGCCGAACACCGCGGCCAATTTTTCATCGGCGAGAATTTCCCGCTTGTTCGCTTCATTTTGCAGCTTGTGCTTCTTGATGTACTCCCATACTTTGCTCACGACCTCGGTACGCGGCAAAGGGCCCGGCCCGACCACGGCCGCGAGTTCCTTCGAAGGCTGCAAGGGCTTGGCGAAGGCACTTGGCACGGACTTGGCCTTTTCTGCCTCTGGCGCTTTCGAAGTCTTGTCCGTTTCGGGTGGCGCCCTTGCCGGGCGTGGCTTTTTTACCTTTGTTCGTCATCCGCTTTGCCTCCATTTACTTTAGCCCGAGCGCGTGCCGGCGCGACACTCCCTCGGGCTCGCATTATTTGAACGAGCTTGACATGACGGAACCCCAACCATCGCGCTCCGTCAAGCGGCCCACACAATCTTTATCGAAGCGGGCTCGCGATTGGGTCCGGCCTTGCCGCCAAACCCGTCGGACCTGGGCTTGCCTAAAAAACCGGTGGGCCGGTTCGAGAACTCCATCAATTTCTGATTCGTCCAGCAACAACTTAAGCCACTTCTTCGCCGGTTGGCCGATTTTCGGCTGGAATTGGCGAAGGCGATCGAAAGTTTTGGGGAAAACTGGTTTTCCTGGGGAAATTGGCTTACAGCGCTTCCCGATCAAATGGAATCCTGTGATCGGGAAGTAATCGCTCAAAATCATAAGTTTGGGGCAAGTCCTTTTGGAAAAAGTCTAGCGGCTTTTTCGCGAGGGCCACCCGCGTGCGGGGCTGGGGTCAGAGCATAGCCTCCGCGGCGTTTTCCATGTGGCGTTTGGTTAGCGCCTCGCGCAATTTTTCCATGGCCCGGCTCTCGATCTGACGGACTCTTTCCTTTGAAATGCCGAGGCGATCGCCCAAGGCTTCGAGCGTCGCCGCTTCATCGGCGAGGCGGCGCTCGCGGACAATTCGTCGCTCGCGCTCGGAAAGCGCGGTCAAGGCCTCGTTCAGCCAGGCAACTCGCCGATCGGTGTCGAGGGCAAGACCGACGACCTCGTCTGGGCGCGGGTTATCGTCGACGAGCATCGCCATTCGCTCCACGGCGACAGCGGACTCACTGTCCCCAATCGGCGCGTTCAAGGACACATCGGGGCCCGAGAGACGCGCGTCCATGACCTCGACATCCGAGCGGGACACGCCGAGCACCTCGGCGATTTGACTGAAAACTTCCGTCCCGGTGCGCGAATCGCCTCGCTGCGCCAGTTTCGCGCGCAGCCGGCGAAGATTGAAAAAAAGCGCCTTTTGCGCCGAGCTTGTTCCGCCGCGTACAATCGACCAATTATGCAAAACATAATTTTGCATAGAGGCGCGGATCCACCACGTCGCATAAGTCGAAAAGCGCACCTCGCGGTCCGGTTCGAACCGCGCGGCGGCCTCCAAGAGCCCGACGTGGCCCTCCTGGATCAGGTCGGCAAGCGACAAGCCATAATGGCGAAAACGCACCGCAAGCGCGATCACGAGCCGCATATGCGCCCGCGCGAGCGTATGCATGGCCTTTTCATCGGCCTGATTTTTCCACCGCAAGGCAAGCGCATGTTCTTCGTCGCGCTCAAGATAAGGAGCGGCTATCGCCGCGGCGAGCAGATGTTCGCCTACCTCAGCTAATTGAGCCATGATCGTCGCCCATCGCGTTCAAAAGCGCCGCGTCCCCGCAATCCCCTGCAACTTTGCGGTTCAGTCCGCCGCGAAGGAGAAAAACATGGCCCGCCGGCCGGATCTTCGCGTCGCCCCGCCAAGTCCTGCCGTTAAACGATCGCCTGGCGTGGCTGGTTCCCCGCTGCAAGACGCGTGCGCGCGGGGGCTAATTGTTTTTTGGCGCTTGATCGGTGGCGATGGCCCCCGCGTTTCGCGGTAACGGTCGTGGCGAAGATCATGTATAATCAACTGGCTCCGACAAGCCTCGATCCAATGCGACCGGAAACCGCTTCTGGCGGCCGCTATCCGTAAAAATTCCCGCACCAAGCTTACCGCTTGCCCATTGGCGGACTCTCCATCATATTTTAGGATATTCCTGTCCCTCTATCCAGCTCCGGCCTTGAACCGGACGTTTGGGAGAATTCCATGTTCATCGAGACCGAAACCACACCCAATCCTGCAACCTTGAAATTTCTGCCCGGCCGCCCCGTCTTGACGCATGGCACGCTCGACATCAGAGACGCCGAAGGCGCCGGACAATCGCCGCTCGCGCAGGCGCTGTTCGCGATCGACGGCGTCTCCGGCGTGTTTTTTGGCTCGGACTTCATCTCCGTCACGAAATCCGGCGGCGACTGGCCGAACCTCAAACCCGTGGTCCTCGGCGCCATCATGGAGCATTTTGTTTCGGGCGAACCCTTGCTCATCGGCGAATTCGATGGCGCCGCCCAAGGAGACGGCGAGGAGTTCTTCGCGGGCGACGATGCCGAGACCGTCGTAACGATCAAGAAACTGATAGAAACGCATGTCCGTCCGGCGGTCGCCAACGATGGCGGCGATATCAAATTTCGCGGTTTCCGCGATGGAACCGTCTATCTCGCCTTGAAGGGGTCGTGTTCCGGCTGTCCCTCGTCGTCCGCGACGCTCCGGCACGGGATCGAGAATTTGCTCAAGCATTATGTCCCCGATGTGCGCGCGGTCGAACAAATCTAATTCCCTGGCTTCGCCCGGTCCGTTCCCCGCGTTCGATCGAGGTTGGGGCAAGTTTTGAGCATTGGCACATGAAAATATTGGCGATCGACACGGCGCTTCCTGCGATTTCGGCCTGCGTCCTTGACGATGGCGCGGATATCCCGGAAGCGATCGAGACGATTGCGATGGAGCGGGGCCATGCAGAAGCTCTTTTGCCGTTGATCGACCGGGTCATGGCCCGCGTCGAGGGAGGTTTTGCATCGCTCGGGCGGGTGGCGGTGACGGTAGGCCCTGGGTCCTTCACCGGGCTTCGCGTCGGCATCGCCGCCGCGCGCGCGATCGGGATCGCTTGCAAGATTCCGGTCACCGGGGTTTCGACCCTGGCGGCCCTAGCCGCGCCCCTGATCCTGGAGCAAAAGCCAGGTCTCGTCGCCGCCGCGATCGATGCGCGCCAGGGCAATGTTTTCTTTGCCGCTTTCGGACCGGACGGAAGGGCCGTCCTGGCGCCTCGGATCGCACCGGCGCGCGAGGCCGTGCGCTCGCTTGGCGCGGGTCCGGTGCGGCTCGCCGGATCGGGTGCGCGGCTGCTCGCAAGCAAAGCTCTAGCGGCCGGGACAGAGACCTGGATCGCCCGCGAAAATGCTGGATTAGACATTGTTTTTGTTGCTAAACTCGGTCTTCTCGCCGATCCCGTCCTGACGCCGCCACGGCCCTTCTACTTGGCGGCGGCGGGTGCCAAGGCGCCAGAGGCGGCGCAGTCTCAACCGGCGGCGCCGTGAACCGGAATGATCAGTTGGCCGTCCAAAGCTGCGCCTTGCATCCGCCCCATCGGTGCCGAGCGGAGCGCGGAATGCGCCGTCATCCACGCGACAAGCTTCGCCTATCCCTGGCAGGAAGTCGATTTTGAACAGCTTTTTGTCGCGTCCGGGACGTTCGCGGACGGCGCGATCGAAGCCAAGGAGGAGCATCTGGCGGGTTTTGTCCTTTCCCGCGTCGCCGCCGGCGAGGCCGAAATCCTGACGATCGCCGTCGCGCCGCAATGGCGCCGGCGCGGGATCGCCACCAGTCTTCTGGCGCCGCATCTGTCTGGGCTCGCCGCGACCCGGGTCAACCGGTTGTTTCTCGAAGTCGATGTCGAAAATACCGCCGCCCGCGCCCTTTATGCGAATTTCGGCTTCGAGCAGGTGGGCGAGCGTAAAGCCTATTACCGCACCGCCGGCGCCCGGTTGGCTGGGGCTCTCGTTATGCGGCGCGACTTGCTATAATGTGATTTTTCTTGGGAAGGCTTTCCTTTGGGAGTTTCTTCGCCCAACCGCAGTCTTGGACAAGCCGGACTTTAGAGCAAGAAGCTGATTTACATAAGTCTTGAAGGGAGCATGGAGTGAGCCCGAGAACGTTAGAGGTTTCTTTGCCTGATGGCTTTGCCGCCGAAGTCGCAACCGCGGTCCGGCGTGGCGAATATGCGTCGGAGAGCGACGCCGTGCTCGGGGCAGTCGCGCTATGGCGCGTCCAGTGTGTAGCGGAGATGATCGGAGTCGAGGAGCTTCGGCGTCTTTGGTGGGAGGGGGTCGACAGTGGGCCGGGGCGTTCCATGTCGGTTGACGAGATAAAAGCGGAGGCGCGGCGCCGGTTTTCACCGGCGTGAAAGGATGCGTATCGTTCGAACTGCTCGCGCCGAAGAGGACCTGATCGACATTTGGACATACATCGCCTTGGACGATGAGCGGGCAGCGGATCGCGTGCTAGACGAACTTGAGAGGAAGACGACATTGTTAGCGAGTAATCCGAATATCGGGCGCGAACGGTTTGACATCGCGGCTGGAGTGCGCAGCCTGGTCAGTGGATCGCACCTGATCTTGTATCGAATTCTCACCGACGAAGTCGAAGGGATCCGTTATGTTCACGTGCGGCGGCATTAGAAGGCACTGGCAATGAAAATGCTCATCGGGAAAATGCCGCCGGTAGCGATCTCGTTGGAGCGGAGCGGAGGGTAGGATGAGAACACGGTTGATCGTCAACCTCGCCGACGTTCCGCTGCGCGACCACGGCGATGATTGTGCCTTCGCGGCGAAGCTCGGGCGCGTCGGTCCTTTGATCGGCGCCAAGAAATTGGGGTGCATGATGCATATCGTGCCAGCGGGCAAGAAGGCATTTCCGCGTCACGCCCATCACGCCAACGAGGAAATGTTCTTCATTCTGTCGGGCGCTGGAACATACCGCGTGGGTGCCGAGAGCTTTCCCATTCGCGCGAACGACGTAATCGCCGCGCCGGCGGGCGACGGCGAGACGGCGCATCAAATCGTCAACACGGGCACAGACGAGCTACGCTACCTGGCCATTTCGACACGCAATGATCCAGATGTCGTCGAATATCCCGATTCTGGAAAGTTCGGGCTGGCGTCCATGATCCCCGAAGATAAGGGTCTGCTTGGCGCGCGTGTGCTCTTCATCGGCCGGATGGACGCGCCGTCCCTCGGTTATTTCGACGGCGAAGAGTAACGGTAATGCTCCAAATCGAAAACCTTCACATCTCCGTCGGGGGGCGCGATTGCGAAGTCTCGATTGAGGCCAGGGCCTAGTAGATGTCGGAGACAATGCCGGGTTTTGATCGATCGCGTGCCGCCCGAGGCGTTTCCGGCGAAACCGGACAAAGCCCGCCACCCCGCCGGCTGTTCGTGAAGTCTTACGGCTGTCAGATGAACGTTTATGACGCGCAACGAATGGCCGATGTTCTGGCGCCGGAGGGCTATGCCGGGACTGATAGGATAGAAGAAGCTGATGTTGTTGTCTTGAACACCTGCCACATAAGGGAGCGCGCCGCCGAGAAGGTTTTTTCCGAATTGGGCAAGCTCCGCGCGCTTAAGGCCGCGCGCGCCTCGGCCGGTCGAGAAACCAAAATCATTGTCGCGGGCTGCGTCGCGCAGGCCGAAGGGGAGGAAATTTTCCGGCGCCAGAAAGCGGTGGATATCGTCGTTGGACCGCAAAGCTATCATCGTCTTCCCGAGCTTTTGCGCCGCGCCGGAACCTCCCGCGAGGTCCTTAACACGGATTTCCCCGCCGAAAGCAAGTTCGATCACCTCGCCGCGCCATCGCCGCACCAAATTCGCAAGCGCGGCGTCAGCGCTTTCGTGACCGTCCAAGAAGGCTGCGATAAATTCTGCACGTTCTGCGTGGTGCCCTACACGCGCGGCGCGGAAGCCTCGCGGCCGGTCGAAGGCATCGTTGCGGAAGTCGAAATGCTGGCCGCCGCAGGCGTCCGCGAGGTGAGCCTGATCGGCCAAAACGTCAATGCCTATCATGGCCGAACGCCACAAGGCGCCTTCGCTTCGCTCGCCTCGCTGATCTCGCGCGTTGCCGAAGTGCCGGGCATCGCCCGCATCCGCTACACGACGAGCCATCCTAGCGACATGGACGCGAGCCTCGTCCAGGCGCATCGCAATCAAGCACATTTAATGCCCTTCCTGCATCTACCGGTTCAATCCGGTTCCGACAAAATCCTCGCCGCGATGAACCGCGGGCACACACGCGCCGATTACATCGGACTGGTCGCCGAAATCCGCGGCGCGCGGCCGGACATCGCCTTGTCCTCCGATTTCATCGCCGGCTTTCCTGGCGAGAGCGAAGAGGATTTCGCGGCGACCTTGGATTTGGTCGAAAAGGTCGAGTTCGCGAACGCCTTTTCATTCAAATATTCGCCCCGCGCCGGCACCCCCGCGGCCGAGTTGCGAGATCAGATCCCCGAATCCGTCAAGTCGGAGCGGCTCGCGCGGCTTCAGACCCTCCTCGACCGGCAGCGGCGGACATTCAATCGCAAAATGGCCGGGCGCACGCTCGAAGTGCTGATTGAAAAACCGGGCCTGCACGCGGGCCAAATCGCCGGTAAGTCACCCTATCTCCAGGCGGTTCAGATCGAAGGGAGCCTCGATCGCATCGGCGAAATCGTTCGTGCCGAGATCGTCTCCACCGGCGCCAATTCGCTATTCGGGCGGCTCTTGCCGGAGCGGGCCGTGCGCGAGGCGCCTCGTTGAAACCACCGGATCGTTCAGCCCCATTCATGCGGCAAGAATTTAAGCGAACTCCGGGCGAGGACGCCGCCGCCGAGATAACCTTGGCCTTCGACGACAATCGCCATGCCTCGCTCGTCTTTGGACAATACGACCAGAACCTTGCGAAACTCGAACGCAGGCTCGGCGTGATCGCCAATGCGAACGGCAATCACGTGACGATCAAGGGGCCGGCGGTGGCGTGCGAACGTGCGCGGCTGGTTTTGGAAAACCTCTATGCGCGGGTGGAACTTGGCCAGCCGGTCGGGCTCGGCGATGTCGATGGCGCGATCGAGGAAGGCACCATGCAAGGCACTCTGTTCCCGAAGGAGGACGAGGCCGGGCGCGCCGTTTTCGAACAAATCGGCACCCGCCGGCGCGGTACGGTACGCGCGCGCAACATGGCGCAGGACCTCTACCTCCGCGCGATGAAGCGCCACGAGCTGGTTTTCGCCGAGGGGCCCGCCGGCACCGGCAAGACTTGGCTTGCCGTCGGCTTCGCGGTTCTTTTGCTGGAACAAGGCGCGGTCGAACGCCTCATCCTGTCGCGGCCCGCGCTGGAAGCGGGCGAGAGGCTAGGTTTCCTGCCCGGCGACATGCGCGACAAGGTCGATCCTTATTTGCGGCCGATCTACGATGCGCTCGCCGATTTCATGGATACCCGTATCCTCGAACGCGACATGCAAATTGGGATGATAGAGGTCGCTCCTCTCGCGTTCATGCGCGGGCGAACCTTGAGCAACGCCTGCGTACTGCTCGACGAGGCGCAAAATGCGACGTCGATGCAAATGAAAATGTTTTTAACGCGACTCGGCGAGGGATCGCACATGATTGTCACCGGAGATCCGTCGCAAACCGACCTACCACCGGGCCAGAAGTCCGGGCTCAGCGAGGCGATCGAACTTCTGTCCGGGCTTGAGGGAATAGGCCACGTCGTCTTCAAGGAAGGCGACGTCGTCCGTCACGAACTCGTGCGCCGAATTGTCGGCGCCTATGAGACGGCGGCGCAGGCAGCCAAGGGTGAGGGACGGCGGACATGAATCCCGTGATCGACGTGACTATCGATGCTGAAGAATGGGCGTCCCTCGATGCCCCTTCGCAACTTGCCGAGGACGCGATCCTCGCGGCGATCGGGGAAAGCGGCGTCTCGCTCGCAGCGAACGCCGAAGTCAGCGTCCTTTTCTGCGACGACGGCTTCATCCGCGACCTCAACCGCAAGTGGCGTGGCATCGATCAACCAGCGAATGTTCTCTCTTTTCCATCCGGTGGCGATGCGGCTTCGGCGCCGCTACTTGGTGATATCGTCATCGCGTTCGAGACCGCCTCGCGGGAAGCCTCGGAAGCAGCAAGGCCATTGCGCGATCACGTCGCCAATCTTCTGGTGCACGGCTTTTTGCATCTGATCGGCCACGACCATATCGGGGCGGCCGAAGCCGAGATGATGGAAGCGCTCGAGCGCGCGATTCTAGGCAGACTCGGGATTACCGACCCCTACCGGGAATCGTTGATCGAGGAAGCAGCCGACGCCAATGACTGAACATGACCCCACGAGCGAGGCAGGCAAGACAGGTTCCGGCGGGAAGCCAAGCCTGTTCGATCGGTTGCGCGCTTTGTTCGGCCTCGGCGGACTGTCGATTTGCGACGACATCGAGGATGTTCTCGCGGATACATCGATCGAGGACGATATTTCTCCGCAAGAGCGCGCGTTGTTGAAGAACGTCCTCGCCTTGCATGAAGTGCAAGTCGGCGATGTGATGGTTCCCCGCGCCGACATCGTCGCCGCGTCGCTTCAAACCAAGCTCGCCGATGTGCTTGAGGTATTTCGCACCGCCGGCCATTCGCGCCTGCCCGTGCATGGGGAAACCCTCGACGATCCGCGCGGCATGGTGCACATCCGCGATTTTGTCGCTTTTCTAGCCGGCGCCGCGACCGCCCCGCAACGGAAGGAGCGCGCGGCTGGCTTTCCGCCCGCGGAGCCGGAGGGCGAAGCTGCGGCGAGCTGCCGCTGGCCACGCAGGGGCTTGGATATGTCCTTATCGCAGGCCAATATTCTGCGCCCGGTCCTCTTCGTTCCCGCGTCCATGCCGGCCCTCGATCTCCTGGTGAAAATGCAAGCCACGCGAACCCACATGGCGCTCGTCATCGACGAATATGGCGGCACCGAAGGTCTAGCGTCGATCGAGGACATCGTGGAAATGATTGTCGGCAATATCGAGGACGAACACGATTCCGGCGAAAGCCCGAAGATCGAAGCGGCCGTGGACGGAAATTTCATCGTCGACGCGCGCGCCGATCTTAGCGAGGTTTTCCGCGCGATCGACGCCGATCTCACCGCGATCAGCGACGCCGAGGAGGTCGATACCTTGGGGGGCTCGTCACAAGCCTCGCGGGGCATGTTCCAGTGCGAGGCGAAATCATTGTCGAGGACGGCATCGAATTCGAAGTGGTGGACGCCGACCCACGCCGCGTCAAGCGGGTCAAGATCCGGATGGCCCGCGCGATTCCGCTTCCCAGACAGATCAAGGAAAGCCCCGCGCCCGGCGAGCTTGCCAAACAAGGCGACCCCCCGGAGAAGGTTGGCGGATAATACCCTTCGCCGGAAAGCGCTTTCGCGCATGGTTTGGTCCACCGACGGGAAATGCGCGAAAGTCCTTCGCGCAGTCTCTATAGAATTCATGATGGCGCTCGAGAAAGCCCGCCATGCTCGCAATCGCCGCTTCGATCATTCTCGCCACTGGGTGGCGGCGCCGCCTGATCGCGGTCGCCGCCGGCGCCACCGGCGCGCTTGCGATGGCGCCTTTCAACTTTTTCCCCGCGCTCGCAATCCCGATGACCGTTGCCGTTTGGCTCATCGACGGTTGCGCGGAGACACGCCAAATGCCGCCCCGGCGGCGGTTTCGTTTGGGCTTGCCGGTCGCGGCGGGGTGCGCCTTTGGCGTCGGCTGGTGGTGGGGCTTTGGTTATTTCCTGGCGGGACTCTGGTGGCTCGGCGCAGCGTTTCTCGTCGAGGCGGACAAATTCGCCTGGGCCTTGCCGCTGGGCGTTGTCGGGCTCCCCGCCATGCTCGCGATTTTTCCGGGTCTCGGCTTCATGCTGGCGCGGCTTATGTGGGCGCCGGGCCCGGGACGGGTTTTTGCGCTGGCCGCGGGATTAAGCCTCGCGGAATGGCTGCGCGGGCATATCTTAACAGGATTTCCCTGGAACACATTCGGCATGGCGCTTGGCGGAAATCTCGTGACCGCGCAACTGGCCTCGATCGTCGGCCTTTATGGTCTGACCGTCATCGCCATCCTTATTTTTTCAGCTCCCGCGGTTCTCGGCGAAAAATCCGCAATGCAAGGGCCAAGGCGCCGACTGCCGCCGCCAATCGCTGCCGCTGTCCTGGCGTTCGCCGGGATTTGCGCGTTTGGGGCCCTGCGTCTGGCGGGGACAACTCCGGAGCCGGCCGCGGGAGTAACATTGCGCATCATGCAGCCCAATTTGGCCCAGGACGCGAAATTCCGGCCAGACAACAAAGCCCGGATAATGTCGCGTTATCTGACCTTGTCCGCGCACGGAGCGGGGTCGGATCGTTCGGGCCTCGACGATGTCACCGTGCTCATCTGGCCGGAGTCGGCATTCCCTTTCATCTTGTCGCGCGATGCCGGAGCCCTTGCCGAAATCGGCGCGGTTTTGCCGCAAGATACGGTTCTCGTCACCGGCGCCGCTCGTGCCGACGATGAGGCGCGGCGGTCCGTGTCCGGCCGCGCCCGATACTTCAACGCCATTCAAGTCATTGCCAGCGGCGGCCATATTCTCGACAGCTACGACAAGGTGCATCTCGTGCCTTTCGGCGAATATTTGCCGTTTCAGGCCGCCTTCGACCGTCTCGGCCTGCATCAATTCGTGCATATCCCTGGCGGGTTCGAGGCTGGTTCAAAACGGCGGTTATTGGTTGTGCCTGGATTGCCGCCCGTCGCGCCGCTGATTTGTTACGAGGCGATCTTTCCAGGCGAGGTTGTGCCCTCCGGGGAGCCGCGTCCAGGATTGCTTCTCAACGTAACGAACGACGGATGGTTTGGGACCACCGCCGGCCCTTACCAGCATTTCGCGCAAGCGCGGCTGCGCGCGATCGAGGAGGGATTGCCCTTGGTCCGCGCCGCGAACACCGGAATTTCCGCGATTGTCGATTCCTATGGCCGCATTTTGGCCGAACTGCCACCCGGTGCCGAAGGCCTGCTCGATGGCGGTCTACCGCAAACGATCGCCCCGCCGGTTTTCGCGAGTTTTCCGTTCGTCAGCGCCTTTTCCGTGTGGATCGCCGTGCTCGCGATTGCGGTGTCCCGCCGCAGGGGAATCGGGTGAAGCCGCTCGGGCGGTAGGCCAAGGTGCGACCGCGCGAGCTGGTTGCTTGGAGACCACGAGGCGAGGCTCCTCGAACCGCCAGGGCGCCAAATCGATGAGACGCCAGCGGCACGACGCCATGGGCGGCCGGGATGGAGCCATATCGCAAATTGCAGCCAGCGCCATCCCTTGGCGTGCTCAGGAGACGACAGAATCCGATCGGGATCGCGCGATTGCTGCGCCGGAAGCCGCGGAGCCGAACCATCGCAATCATCCCGCAATAAAATCGCAGCCGTCGACGTGTTTGCTATCGACGAGAAAGCCCTCGAGATCTCGATCCCGAGGCGAAAAGAGCCGGATAACCGGCGGCCTATTCCCCCGCCGGCACCTCTGGCTGCGCGAGCAAGGGAGTTGGCTCGGATGCCGCCGCGCTTTCCGCTTTTTGCGCGATAATCATTTCATCCCGGATGGTCGCGACACGCCGGAGTTTGGCCATCGCGGCGCCGGTACCGGCTGGAATGAGCCGGCCGACGATGACGTTTTCCTTCAAGCCTTCCAAGGTATCGGCCTTGCCGTTGACGGCCGCCTCGGTCAGCACTCGGGTCGTCTCCTGGAAGGAGGCGGCCGAGATGAACGAGCGCGTCTGCAACGACGCCTTGGTGATCCCGAGGAGAACCGGAGTTCCCGAGGCCGGCTTTTCCCCCGCCTCGATCGCCGCGGCGTTGGCCTCGTCGAGCTCGACTTGATCGACCTGCTCGCCAGGCAAAAACCCGGTCCCGCCGGGCTCGACGATATCGACCTTCTGCAGCATCTGCCGGACGATCACCTCGATATGTTTGTCGTTGATGCTGACCCCTTGCAACCGATAGACCTCCTGAATCTCGTTGACGAGATACGCGGCGAGTTCCTCGACGCCCTTGATCGCCAAAATGTCATGCGGCGCCGGATTTCCATCGACAATATAATCGCCCTTTTCGACGACGTCGCCGTCCTGGAGATGGATGTGTTTGCCTTTTGCGATCAGATATTCGATTGGCTCAGTGCCCTCTTCACTTGGAACGATCGAAATGCGCGTCTTGTTCTTGTAGTCGCGCCCGAATTGCACGGTTCCGGAGGCCTCGGCGATAATTGCGTGATCCTTCGGCCGGCGCGCCTCGAACAGCTCGGCAACTCGCGGCAGACCGCCGGTGATGTCGCGCGTCTTCGCCGAGTCCATCGAGATACGTGCAACGATGTCGCCGGCCTTGACCAGCGCGCCTGGGTCAACCCCAATGATCGAATCCACCGGCAGCGCATAACGCGCATCGCCGCCGCGATGCAGCTTGCCGATCTTGCCGTCCTCGGATTTGATCACGATGGCGGGCTTCAATGTCGCGGAGCGCTGATTGAGACGCCAGTCCATGACCAGGCGCTTGGCAATACCGGTAGCCTCGTCGATGGTTTCCGTCATCGAGGCACCTTCGACCAGATCCTCGAAGCCGACAGTCCCGGCGATCTCGGTCAAAATCGGCCTTGTATAGGGATCCCACTCGGCAATGCGCTGGCCGCGCTTGACCTTGTCGCCATCGTCGACTTTGAGCCTGGCGCCGTATTGGATCCTGTGGACCGCGCGTTCGGCGCCGTCCGGGCCCTCGACGACGATGGCGACATTGCGCGCCATGACCATCAGGTCGCCCTCGGTATTGCGGGCGAGATGGCGATTGCGAATCTTCACGATTCCATCGAAATTGGATTCGATGAAGGATTGATCGGCGATTTGCGCTGCGCCGCCGATGTGGAAAGTGCGCATCGTGAGCTGCGTGCCCGGCTCGCCGATCGACTGCGCGGCGATGACCCCGACGGCCTCCCCCATATTGACCGGCGTCCCGCGCGCGAGATCGCGGCCGTAGCACTTGCCGCAAACGCCGTTCTTGGCTTCGCAGGTCAAGACGGAGCGGATCTTGACTTCCTGGATCCCGGCCGCGTTGATGCGGTCGATGTGCCATTCCTGAACCATTTCGCCGGCGGCGACGATGACCGCGCCCGAGGCCTCTTTCAAATCCTCGGCGGCGGTGCGGCCAAGAATTCGGGTCGCGAGCGAGGCGACAATCTGGCCCGCGTCGATGATCGCGCGCATGCGAATCCCGTGCCGCGATCCGCAATCGAGCATGGTAATAATCGAGTCCTGCGCCACATCGACGAGGCGGCGCGTCAGATAACCCGAATTCGCGGTCTTCAAGGCGGTGTCGGCAAGACCCTTTCGCGCGCCATGCGTCGAGTTGAAATACTCGAGCACGGTCAGCCCTTCCTTGAAGTTCGAGATAATCGGGCTTTCGATGATCTCGCCCGATGGCTTCGCCATCAGTCCGCGCATCGCGGCGAGCTGCTTTATTTGGGTTGGCGAACCGCGCGCGCCGGAATGCGCCATCATGTAGATCGAGTTGATCGGTTTGTCGCGGCCGTTCGCGTCCTTCTGCACCGTCGAAATGCGCACCATCATCTCCTCGGCGAGCTTGTCCGAACATTTCATCCAGACATCGACGACCTTGTTATATTTTTCGCCTTGCGTGATCAGTCCGTCATTATACTGCTGCTCGTATTCCTTCGCGAGCGCGCCTGTCTCGGCGATAATGCGCGGCTTGGTATCCGGCACGACCATGTCGTCCTTACCGAAGGAAATACCGGCCTTGAACGCCTCGCGGAACCCGAGCGCCATGATCTTGTCGCAAAAGATGACTGTCTCCTTCTGGCCGCAGTTGCGGTAGACGATGTCGATCATGGTCGAGATTTCCTTTTTGGTCATAAGTTTGTTTACGACATCGAAGGGAATCTTGACATGGTGCGGCAGCAATTGGCCAAGAATCATACGGCCGGGCGTGGTCTCGAAAATCTTCGATACACGCTGGCCCTCGCCGTCAAAGGTCCTCGCCCGCCCCTTGATTCGCGTGTGCAGGGTGATCGCCTTGGCGTGCAAGGCATGCTCGATCTCGCCCATATTGGCGAACGCCATCCCCTGGCCAGGCTCGCCCTCGCGCATCAACGAAACATAATAAAGACCGAGCACGATATCCTGCGATGGCACGATGATCGGCTGGCCATTGGCCGGATGCAAAATATTGTTGGTCGACATCATCAGCACGCGCGCTTCGAGTTGCGCCTCGAGCGAGAGCGGCACGTGCACCGCCATCTGGTCGCCGTCGAAATCGGCGTTGAACGCGGCGCAGACAAGCGGATGCAGTTGGATGGCCTTACCCTCGATCAACTTCGGTTCGAAGGCCTGAATGCCGAGACGGTGCAGCGTCGGCGCCCGGTTCAGCATGACCGGATGCTCGCGGATCACTTCGTCGAGAATATCCCAGACTTCCGGTTTCTCTTTTTCGACCAGTTTTTTCGCCTGTTTGACGGTCGCCGAAAGGCCCTTCGCGTCGAGACGCGAATAGATAAAGGGCTTGAAGAGTTCGAGCGCCATCTTCTTCGGCAGGCCGCATTGGTGCAGTTTGAGGTCGGGCCCAACCACGATAACCGAGCGGCCGGAATAATCGACGCGCTTGCCAAGCAGGTTTTGGCGAAAACGGCCTTGTTTGCCCTTCAGCATGTCGGCAAGCGACTTCAGCGGCCGTTTGTTGGCGCCGGTGATGACCCGGCCGCGCCGGCCATTGTCGAACAAAGCATCGACGGCCTCCTGCAGCATCCGCTTCTCGTTGCGCACGATGATGTCGGGCGCGCGCAGTTCGATGAGCCGTTTCAGGCGATTGTTACGGTTGATGACGCGCCGGTAAAGGTCGTTGAGGTCGGAGGTCGCGAAGCGGCCTCCGTCGAGCGGCACGAGCGGCCGCAGGTCGGGCGGAAGGACCGGAACTTCGGTAAGGATCATCCACTCGGGCTTGTTGCCCGAACGGATGAAGGCCTCGATGATCTTCAACCTCTTGGCGAGCTTCTTGGGTTTCAGTTCGGTCGTCGATTCGGCGATCTCGACCTTGAGCGATTCGGCGATTTTTGGAAGATCCATGCCACGCAGAATTTCGCGAATCGCTTCGGCGCCAATGAGGGCAGTGAAGGAATCCTGGCCGTATTCATCCTGCGCGCGCAGGTAATCGTCCTCATTGAGAAGCTGGCGGTTCTTGAGCGGCGTCAGGCCCGGATCGAGGACGATATAGGATTCGAAATAAAGGATACGCTCAATGTCCTTCAGGGTCATGTCGAGGAGAAGCCCGATGCGCGAAGGCAAGGATTTCAGAAACCAGATATGGGCGACCGGCGCGGCGAGCGAAATATGCCCCATGCGCTCGCGGCGCACCCGCGACAAGGTTACCTCAACGCCGCATTTCTCGCAGATGACGTTCTTATATTTCATCCGCTTGTATTTGCCGCACAAGCACTCGTAGTCCTTGATTGGACCGAAGATCCGGGCGCAGAAAAGTCCATCGCGTTCGGGTTTGAAGGTGCGGTAATTGATTGTCTCCGGCTTTTTAATCTCGCCGAAGGACCAGGACAGAATCTTCTCCGGGCTCGCGATCGAAATCTGGATCTGATCGAAAGCCTGCGGTTGCGCGGCCGGACTGAAGAGATTCATGACCTCTTGATTCATTGCCATCTCCTGGTGCTGGGGCCGGCGCGGCGCCGCCGCATGGCCCCGCCGGAAATATTCAAGAAAAAAGACACCCCGCGCGGACCACGCCGCTGAGCAGTTTTTTCAATGCCCGCGTCTATTCGGCCGCCGCGGCCGGCGGAAACTGGCTTTTCGGTTTGGTTGTCTGATTAAGTTCGACGTTAAGGCAAAGCGAACGCATCTCCTTGACGAGCACGTTGAAGCTTTCGGGAATGCCGGATTCGAAAGCATCGTCGCCGCGCACGATCGATTCATAAACCTTGGTGCGGCCTGCCACGTCATCGGATTTCAAGGTCAGCATCTCCTGCAGCGTATAGGCCGCGCCGTAAGCCTCGAGCGCCCAAACCTCCATCTCGCCGAAACGCTGGCCGCCGAATTGCGCCTTGCCGCCGAGCGGCTGTTGGGTGACGAGACTATAGGGACCGATCGAACGCGCGTGGATCTTGTCGTCGACGAGGTGATGCAGCTTCAGCATATAGATATAGCCGACGGTCACCTTGCGGTCGAAAGCTTCGCCGGTACATCCGTCGTAGAGAGTGACCTGGCCCGAGCGGTCTAGACCCGCCCGCTCCAGCATTTCGACGATGTCCTTCTCGCGCGCGCCGTCGAAGACCGGCGTCGCGACCGGAACGCCGCGGCGCAGGTTTTCGCCGAGTTCGACCACCGCCTCATCGTCGAGTTCCATAATCTCGTTCTTGGCTGCATAGATTTCGATGAGCTTGTCGCGCAACGGCTTCGTGTTCCTGTCCCGCAAATAGGCATTCACCGTGTCGCCGACCTGCTTGCCAAGACCGGCGCAGGCCCAGCCGAGATGGGTTTCGAGAATTTGCCCGACGTTCATGCGTGAGGGCACGCCTAGCGGATTCAAGACGATATCGACCGGCCGCCCGTCGGCGAGGAAGGGCATATCCTCCTGCGCCACGATCTTGGAAACGACGCCCTTGTTGCCATGCCGTCCCGCCATCTTGTCGCCGGGCTGGATCTTGCGCTTCACCGCGACGAAAACCTTCACCATCTTCATGACGCCCGGCGGCAATTCATCGCCGCGCTGCAACTTTTCGACCTTGTCGAGAAAGCGGCTCTCAAGCGCTTTCTTGGCCTCGTCATACTGTTTGCGCATGGCTTCGAGCTCGGCCATCGTCCGGTCGTTCTCGATCGCGAAGATCCACCATTGCGAGCGGGGATAGTCCTCGACGATCTCCCTGGTGAGCTTGGTATCCCGCTTGAATCCTTTCGGTCCGGCGATCGCCTTCTTGTCCACGAGAACGTCGAAGAGACGCGCATAGACGTTGCGATCAAGGATCGCTAGCTCATCGTCGCGGTCCTTCGCGAGACGCTCGATTTCCTCGCGTTCGATCGCTTGGGCACGCTCGTCCTTGTCAACGCCATGCCGGTTGAAGACGCGCACCTCGACAATCGTGCCCTGCACGCCCGGCGGCACCCGCAAGGACGTATCGCGGACATCCGATGCCTTTTCGCCAAAAATCGCGCGCAAAAGCTTTTCTTCCGGAGTCATCGGGCTCTCGCCTTTCGGCGTGATCTTGCCGACCAAAATATCGCCCGCCTGGACCTCGGCGCCGATATAGACGATTCCGGCCTCGTCGAGATTCTTCAACACCTCCTCCGATACATTCGGAATGTCGCGGGTGATTTCCTCCGGACCGAGCTTGGTGTCGCGCGCCATCACCTCGAATTCGTCGATGTGAATCGAGGTATAAACATCGTCCTTGACGATTTGCTCGTTGAGAAGGATCGAATCCTCGAAATTATAACCGTTCCAGGGCATGAAGGCGACGAGGACATTGCGGCCAAGCGCCAGATCTCCGAGGTCGGTCGACGGTCCATCGGCAATGATGTCGCCGTTGCGGACGTAGTCGCCGACCCTTACCAACGGCTTTTGGTTGATGCAGGTCGACTGGTTCGAGCGCTGGAACTTCATCATCCGGTAGATATCGACCCCGGGCTTGCCGGCGTCGGTTTCCTCGGTTGCCCGGACGACGATGCGCGTCGCATCGACCTGGTCGACAAAACCGGTCCGCCGCGCCGCGATGGCGGCGCCCGAATCCCGCGCGACGACGGACTCCATGCCGGTCCCGACAAGCGGAGCGTCGGATCGCACGAGCGGCACGGCCTGACGTTGCATGTTAGAGCCCATGAGCGCGCGATTGGCATCGTCATTCTCGAGGAACGGGATCAACGCGGCGGCGACCGAAACGAGCTGCTTTGGCGAAACATCCATGAAATCGACGCGCTCGCGCGGAACCATGACGACGTCGCCCGAATGCCGGCAGACGACAAGATCCTCGGTCAGCGCTCGCCGCGCGTCGACCGGCGCATTCGCCTGCGCGACGTTATATTTGGCTTCCTCCATCGCCGAAAGATAAACGACCTCGTCGGTCACGCGGCTATCCTTGATGCGCCGGTAGGGGGCTTCGATGAACCCATATTTGTTGACCCGTGCGAACGTCGCGAGCGAATTGATGAGACCGATATTCGGACCTTCCGGCGTTTCGATCGGACAGATGCGCCCGTAATGGGTCGGATGCACGTCGCGCACCTCGAAACCCGCCCGCTCGCGGGTGAGACCGCCGGGACCCAGCGCCGAGAGCCGCCGTTTATGGGTAATCTCGGACAACGGATTGGTCTGATCCATGAACTGCGACAATTGCGACGAGCCAAAGAACTCGCGCACCGCCGCGGCGGCGGGCTTGGCATTGATCAGATCCTGTGGCATGACCGTATCGATGTCGACCGAGGACATCCGCTCCTTGATCGCTCTCTCCATCCGCAAGAGGCCCAGCCGATACTGATTCTCCATGAGTTCGCCGACGGAGCGGACACGGCGGTTGCCAAGATGGTCGATGTCGTCGATTTCACCGCGTCCGTCGCGCAGATCGACAAGCGCCCGCATGACCGCGACGATATCTTCCTTGCGCAACGTGCGCACCGTATCCGCCGCGTCGAGATCCATGCGCATGTTCATCTTGACCCGGCCGACCGCCGAGAGATCGTAGCGCTCAGGATCGAAAAACAGCGAATGGAACATCGCCTCCGCCGTTTCAAGCGTTGGCGGTTCGCCGGGACGCATGACACGGTAGATATCGAACAACGCTTCCTCGCGTGAGTTGTTCTTGTCGACGGCGAGCGTATTGCGAATGTAGGGACCGATATTGACATGATCGATGTCCAGCACCGGCAACTTAGCGAAGCCGGCGTCGATCAGCAGCGCCAGGGATTTGGCGGTGATCTCATCGCCGGCTTCGGCAAAGATTTCGCCGGTCGCCGGGTTATAAAGATCGGAGGCGATATATTGCCCGTGCAGATCCTCATCCTGCGCGCGCAGGAATTTGACCCCTCGTTCGGCAAGCAGACGCCCGGTGCGGACGGTAAGTTTCTTGCCCGCTTCGAGAACCACCTCGCCGGTGTCGGCGTCGAGAAGATTGAGAGCGGCCTTCATGCCTTTCATGCGATCGGGCTCGAAAGGCAGACGCCACCCGTCCCTATCCCGCGCAAAAGTGATCGTCTTATAAAAAATCGAGAGAATCTCCTCGCCATCCATCCCGAGGGCGTAAAGGATCGACGTCGCCGGAATTTTCCGGCGCCGGTCGATGCGGGCATGGACGATGTCCTTGGCGTCGAATTCGATATCGAGCCAAGAGCCGCGATAGGGAATGATCCGGGCCGCGAACAGAAGCTTGCCGGAAGAATGGCTTTTGCCTTTGTCGTGATCGAAAAACACCCCCGGCGAACGGTGCATTTGCGAAACGATGACCCTCTCGGTTCCGTTGACGATGAACGTGCCGTTCATCGTCATCAAGGGCATGTCTCCCATATAGACATCCTGCTCCTTGATGTCCTTCACCGACCTAGCGGCGGTGTCGGGATCGACATCGAATACGATCAGACGCAAGGTTACTTTGAGTGGCGCGGCGAAGGTCATGCCGCGCTGGCGGCATTCGTCGACATCATATTTCGGCGGCTCAAACTCATATTTGACAAATTCGAGCAGCGCCGCGTTGGAAAAATCCGAAATCGGGAAAACCGATTTGAAAACCGCTTGTAGCCCTTCGTCCGGACGCCCGCCTCGCGGCTCGTCGACGAGTAGGAACTGGTCATAGGATGCCTTTTGAACCTCGATCAAGTTCGGCATTTCTGCAACCTCGCGGAGATGCCCGAAAAATTTGCGGATACGCTTACGGCCGGTGAACGTCTGCGCCATGTTATGAGCCATTTCGCTCCTCGCACCTCATGTAAACAACGATTTTCTCGAGCGGAATTCCTAGATCCGCGTCCAGCTGGGCGCTGGAGGGACGGGA
Source organism: uncultured Alphaproteobacteria bacterium (assembly GCA_963712225.1). Taxonomy (GTDB): domain Bacteria; phylum Pseudomonadota; class Alphaproteobacteria; order Rhizobiales; family Beijerinckiaceae; genus Methylocapsa. The sequence goes on along the minus strand of CAVQHH010000016.1, from coordinate 257,586 downwards.
CTTCTCAGCCCAAACGTTCACGGTGAAATACCGCGAAACGATTCGATAGGCGGCCAGACTTAGTTCGTTGACAAAGCAAGCAATGTTTCGGCACGGCCGCGACGGCCTCAATCTTCGCCGAGACCGCCGCCTTGCCGACCATCAAATGGCCGAAGCGGCAAAGCTGCGGTCACTTGAACTCCACCTTGGCGCCCGCTTTTTCGAGCGCCGCCTTGATCTTTTCGGCTTCCTCCTTGGTCACGCCTTCCTTGACGGGCTTGGGCGCGGCTTCGACGAGATCCTTTGCCTCCTTCAAGCCAAGCCCGGTCACCGCGCGCACTTCCTTGATCACTTCGATTTTCTTGGCGCCGATCGCTGCCAGGATCACGGTGAATTCGGTCTGCTCCTCCACCGGCGGCGCCGCCGCGCCGGCCGCGGGTCCAGCGGCGACGGCGACAGCCGCGGCTGCGGACACGCCCCATTTTTCTTCCAGTAGCTTGGCGAGTTCGGCGGCTTCGAGCACGGTGAGGTTCGAGAGGTCCTCGACGATCTTTTCCAGCTTGGCCATTTTCAGTTCCTTCACTTCAAATCCGAAACGCCTGTAGTCGCACAAGATGAAGATGTCAGGCGGCATCTTTTCCGGCGTAGGCCGCGAAAACGCGCGCAAGCTTGCCGGCCGGCGCGGTTGTAAGCCGCGCGAGCTTCGCCGCCGGTGCCTGGATGAGGCCGACGAGTTTGGCACGCAGTTCATCCAACGACGGCAGCGTCGCAAGCGAGCGTACAGCATCAACGTTGAGCGCGGTCGCCCCCATGGTGCCGCCCAGGATCACGAGCTTGTCGTGATTCTTGGCAAAAGCCACCGCGGCCTTCGGCGCCGCGACCGGGTCGTCTGAATAGGCGATCAGGGTCGGACCCCGCATCAGCTCCGAAATCGACACCGCCTCCGTGCCTTGAAGAGCGATCTTGACGAGACGATTCTTGGCGACCTGCACCGTGGCTCCAGCCGCGCGCATCTGCTTGCGCAAAGCTTGCATTTGAACCACGCTCAGGCCGGAATAATGCGCGACCACCACCACCGATGTCGTTTTGAAGACATCGGTCAAGGAAGCGACGCATTGTTTCTTTTCCGCTCTGTCCACGGTGTATCTCCTTGCGCCGGCTGCATCTGCCAGCAGTTTAAGCGGCGGGCGAACCACCCGTCGAGGCGACGCTGTGCCTGTCCCCGGAACGGACGGGCACCGCCGGACAGAGGGATAGACCAAACCGAAGGAAGCAAAAAAGCGAAGCCTTCCCGCGACCAAATATTGTTGTTGCCCCGTCTATGCCGACCCAGATCGCATCGCCGGCAAACCAAATCGGCGCTCAACGAATTACGCTTGAATTTGACCAAATCTGACCGGCTTCTCGATCCGGCGGTCTCGGACAGGACGTGGCCGGAAGGGACAGGCGTCAACCGCCTATCCTCCAGCCTTATCCTCCGCGTCACGAAACACCCTGTAGCGAAACTCGCCGACACCCGCCATCGCGGGAAACTTCATGGATGCTGGGCTGTTTGCCCCGAACCCTCTATTTAGCCCGAACGATCCCTTATGCCAAGACCCGAAACGCAAATTTCGCGCAGCCGCGAACGAACAGTTTAGAGGGTAAGCGTCGCAGGATCGACTTTGACCCCAGGACCCATGGTCGAGGAAATCGCGACACGTTGAATATAGGTGCCTTTAGCGCCCTGAGGCTTGGCCTTGGCCACCGCATCGACGAATGCGACGACGTTTTCGACAAGTTTCTCCTGCGCGAAGGAGGCTTTGCCCACGCTGCCTTGGATGATCCCGGCTTTTTCGACCCGAAACTCCACCGCCCCGCCCTTCGAGGCCTTGACCGCGCCAGCGATGTCCATGGTCACGGTGCCGACCTTCGGATTGGGCATCAGGCCGCGCGGACCCAAAACCTTGCCGAGCCTGCCGACGAGAGGCATCATGTCCGGCGTGGCAATGCAACGATCGAAGGCGATCGTGCCGCCTTGGACGGTCGAAACCAGGTCCTCCGCGCCCACGACGTCCGCCCCCGCCGCCTTGGCCTCGTCGGCCTTGGCGCCGCGCGCGAACACCGCCACCCGCAAGGTGCGCCCGGTTCCGTTCGGGAGGTTGACCACGCCGCGCACCATCTGATCGGCGTGCTTGGGGTCGACCCCGAGATTTCATCGCGATCTCGACGGTCTCGTCGAACTTCGCATTGGCGCGCTCCATGACGAGCTTGACCGCCTCGGCGACCGGATAGAGCTTGATCCGGTCAATTCCCTCACGCGCCTTGTGCACGCGTTTCCCAACATGTGCCATCGCCCTACCCCACTATTTCAAGGCCCATGGAATGGGCGGAGCCCTCGATCATCCGCATCGCCGCTTCGACCGAGGCGCAATTGAGATCGGGCAGTTTTTTCTCGGCGATCTCCCGAATTTGCGCTTTGGTGATCTTGCCGGCAAAACCGCGGCCGGCGGTTTTCGAGCCCGCCTGAATGTCCGACGCCTTCTTTAAAAAAAAGGAAACCGGCGGCAACTTCATCTCGAATGTGAAGGAGCGGTCGTGGAAGGCGGTGATGACGACCGGGATCGGGGTCCCTTTTTCCATCTGAGCCGTCCTGGCGTTGAACGCCTTGCAAAATTCCATTATGTTCAAGCCGCGCTGCCCCAGCGCGGGACCGATCGGAGGCGAAGGATTGGCCGCCCCGGCCGGCACCTGAAGCTTCACGTAACCCGTGATCTTCTTTGCCATTGCCCTACTCCCAGACAATACCGGCCTTTTGGCGCGGCGGTTGCGGTCGTGATCCAACCCGGCCCCATTTGGCACGGCGGACCGGTCTCCCACGTCTCATCCCAATCGGTTGCAAAGCGCGACCCATGGTGCCTTTCTAAGATCCCCTTATCGCAAATTTTCCCCTGCTCAGGCGAGAGCGAAAATATGCGAAGCGACCCGGCAAACATCCCTATGGCCGGTGACGAAAGCCAGACCTCGGCACTTTTCGCGGGGCTGGTGGGCGCGGCCTCGGCAGCATATGCTCAGACCTTTTCGACCTGTGCATATTCCAGTTCCACCGGCGTCGCTCGGCCGAAGATCGAAACCGCGACCTTGACCCTGGAACGGCCCTCGTCGATGTCCTCGACGGTCCCGTTGAAGGAAGCGAAAGGGCCGTCGGCGACACGCACCGTCTCGCCAATTTCAAACGAGATCGACGCCTTGGGCCGTTCGACGCCCTCGGCGACCTGCCCTTTGATGCGTTCCGCTTCGCTATCGGGAATCGCCATCGGCTTCTTGTCCGCGCCCAAAAATCCGGTGACCTTCGGGGTGTTTTTAATCAGATGGTAGACATCGTCGGAAAGAGTGCATTTGACCAGCACATAGCCGGGAAAGAATTTGCGTTCCGAATTGATCTTACGGCCGCGGCGAATTTCGACGATATGCTCGGTCGGGACAAGAATTTCGTCGAATTGGCTCGAGAGACCACGCTGCGCCGCCTGCTCCTTGATGGATTCGGCGACCTTTTTCTCGAAATTCGAATAGGCGTGAACGATATACCAACGCATGGTCATCGGGACAGCTTCAAACCTCGTTCACGAAAACCCTGCTCCAGGGCGTGACTTGCGCAAGCGATACCGCTGAATCACATTCACTCAATTGAACAACCGCGCGACTTTTTCAATTCCGTCTTGCTCCAACTCTTTGATTTCGAGCTGCGTCCTTAGCGATCAAATGAATCCATTTGATCGGGACGTGCCTTAGTGACCTATACTCAGAATGGCGGTGACGATGAAGCGCAGCGCTTGGTCCACCGCGACGAAAAAAAGGCTGGCGAGCAGGACCATGAAAATAACAAGCCCCGTGGTTATCAGGGTCTCGCGGCGCGTAGGCCACGTAACCTTGGCTCCCTCGGCGCGGACCTCTTGAAGGAATTCCAAAGGGTTAGTCATTTCTTTGGTATCCCGTACTTTTAAAGTTCCTTACGTTGCGCCGAATTCGCGGCGGTGCCGTGTCACGTTCCGCTCACGACCACGATAAAAAGGCACCGCCAAAAAATCAGGGCGCGGAACCCGAAGGCCGCGCGCCGCAATCCTTCTTATAGTCAATGGCGCGAGGAACGCAAATTCAATTTTTTGGCTGGCCGGAATGCCACGCACGCGCGCCCGCAAAACCTGGGGGTAAGGACTTGGACTGGCGGTAAGGACTTGGAGATGTGACGCCGATGACGGGCGCCGGAACGAATCGTACCAAGGAAAGCCGCGGCGGCGGTCCGGCAATGATCCTGGTGCGTCCGCAACTCGCGGTCAACATTGGCATGTGCGCGCGGGCGATGGCCAATTTCGGGTTGACGGATCTCCGTCTGGTATCGCCCCGCGAGGGCTGGCCCCGCTCCGGCGCTTATCGAAAAGGCGCCCATGCCGCCGCAGCCGGCGCCGTGCATCTGCTCGAAGCCGCGGCCCTTTTTGAAACCCTTGAGGACGCAGTCCTCGACCTCAATTTCGTTTGGGCGACCACCGCCCGTGAGCGGGGCCAGCACAAGCAAATTTTGACGCCCGCTGAAGCGATGCCGGAATGCGCGCGCAAAATCGCAAATGGCGAAAAACATGGCGTCCTGTTTGGACCCGAACGCACCGGACTTGCCAATGACGAAGTGGCGTTGGCCGATGCGATCATCACCTTTCCGGTCAATCCCGCCTATGCCTCGCTCAATCTGGCGCAAGCGGTGCTCTTGACCGGGTACGAGTGGGTGCGCGCCGTGACGGATGCCAGGGCGCCGTTCTCCATGGTCCGGCGCTCACCCGCCGCGCCACGCGAGATGGTATTGTCTTTTTTCGCTTATCTCGAAGGCGAACTCGAACGCGCCGGCTTCTTCCGTCCCGCCGGCAAACAACCGGTCATGCGGCGCAACCTGCGTAATATGTTCCACCGCATGCAACTCACCGAGCAGGACGTGCGCACCCTGCGCGGCATGGTCGTGCGCCTCGTTGAAGGGCCACGGGCCGGTGCCGCGTCGGACAAAACGCCCACGGGAGGCGAGGCCACCCCGTCTCCGGATTCAAGTGGTTCGCTGGCTCGGGATGACGGATGAACGATGCATCCGGATTGGGCCGCCGGCCGGCTTCAAAAGATTACAATCGATGGATATAGCCCATGGTTTCTGGCAATATTCTTAGCTTCGCAATGGCATTGAAGAGGTCGGCGGTTCGATTCCACCTGGCCCATCAGCCACTCCTCGAGCTGCCGGATTACCGCGTCCCGTGACTTAAAGTGCCGCGTTCCGCCAACAGCCTCGCGATCGCGGCGCGGAGCTCGCCGACGCCTTCGCCACTGCGCGACGAGGTGAAGATCGCCTCCGGAAACGCGGCGGGACGTTTGTTCACGAGGGCGAGCGTGGCGGCGAGGCGTCCTTCCCGCTCGGCGGCTTTCACTTCGTCTTGCTTCGTCAAGACGATCTGATAGGACATCGCGGCTCGATCGAGAAAATCCAGCATCTCAATGTCGATCGGCTTTGCGCCATGACGGCCATCGATGAGTAGAAACACGCGCAGCAACGGCACCCGGCCGCGCAAGAAATCCCCTAACAGCCGGGTCCAAGACGCGGTCTTTTCCTTCGACGCCGCGGCATGGCCATAGCCGGGCATATCAATCAGGCGCAATGTCGCGGAATTGATGTCGCCGCCAAGCCCGAAAAAATTCAGTTCGCGCGTGCATCCCGGCGTATGCGATGTCCGCGCCAGCGTTTTGCGATTGGTCAACGCATTGAGGAGGGAGGATTTTCCCACGTTCGAGCGGCCGGCGAAGGCGATCTCCGGCGGGCCGGGCGGTGGCAATTGGGCGCCGTTCGCCGCGGCCCATAGAAACGCACATTCGCCCCCGAAAAGCTTGCGTCCCAACTCGGCAAAGTCAGGCGGGACACACGCCAACTCCTTCACGGCGGGCGCGCCCGCCAACTCAGGTTGTCGCTTTCTTGGCTTTCTTGCGGAACATGCGGGTCAAATTGTCCCAGAGCTCGATCTTGGCGCCGGCCCGCTTCATGATCGCCATCTGCTGAATGACCGACAAAATATTAGTCCAGCTCCAGTAGATGACAAGGCCGGAGGCAAAGCTGCCGAGGGTGAAGGTGAAGATGACCGGCATCCAGGTGAACACCTGCTTTTGCATCGGATCGGTTGGTTCCGGATTGACCTTCATCTGAATGAACATGGTAATGCCCATGATGATGGGCCAAACGCCAATCACGAGGTAGGGGCCGAACACCGGTATTTGCGCCGGATCGAACGGGAGGAGACCGAACAGATTGAAAACGACGGTTGGGTCGGGCTGGGAAAGATCCTTGATCCAGCCGAAAAACGGTGCCTGCCGCATCTCGATCGTGATAACGAGCACCTTATAGAGCGCGAAGAAGACCGGAAACTGAATCAGCACCGGCAGGCAGCCCGACAAGGGATTGATCTTTTCGCGCTTGTAAAGGGCCATGATTTCCGCCTGCTGCTTGGGCTTGTCGTCGGGAAAGCGGTCTTTGATCGCGGTGATCTGCGGCTGCACCATTTTCATCTTGGCCATCGCGCGATAGCTCCGGTTGGCGAGCGGGAATACGAGCCCCCTGACCAGAACCGTGATGCACAAGATCGCGACGCCCATATTGCCGACAAACTTGTAAATGAGGTCGAGCAGCCAGAACATCGGCCTGGTGATGAAATAAAACCAGCCCCAGTCGATCAGCAGATCGAACTTCTTGATTCCCAAATTGGCCTGGTATTTGTCGAGCGTGGCGGTCTCCTTGGCGCCCGCGAAGAGCCTGGACGTGAATTCGCTCGAAGCGCCCGGCGCAAGCGTCCGTCCTTCCGTTCCGGCAAAACCAGCCTGATAAATCACGGGAGCGCCGCCTGATCCAGAATAGCTTGCCTCGACAGCCATGCCCTGGTCCGGAATCACCGCCGCGGCCCAATATTTGTCGGTGAGGCCTAGCCAGCCGCCGGTCCCCGCGAAGCTCTTCGTTGCATGATCTTCCTTTTCGATCTTGTCGTACCTGATCTCCTGCACCCCGGACTCGCCAATGACCCCGACGAACCCTTCGTGCACTCTGTAAAAGCCAGAAGTCACGGGCCTGCCATGCCGCTTGACGAAGGCATAGGGGTGAAGCGTAACCGCCTGCGTGGACTTGTTCTCGACGCTGTCGGCCACCGTAAACATGTAACGGTCATCCACCGCGATTTTGCGGTGAAATACGAGGCCCTGGCCATTGTCGTAGGAGAGCGTCACGGGCGATGTTTCCGTCAGCGTATCATGATCGGCTTGCCACAACGTGTCGGGTCCGGGCAGGACAAGGTTCGCGCCGGGATCGGCGATGAAGCCCGCCTCGGCGTAATAAGGAACCGGCGAACCCGCGGGCGCGAGCAAAACGATGTTTGGACTGTTGGGATCGACCGTCTCGCGGTAGGCCTTTAACGACACGTCGTCAATTCGCCCGCCCTTGAGCGCGATCGATCCGTATATTGCGGGCGCGTCGAGTTTGACCCTGGGGCTTTCGGCCAAGGCATCGGCACGGCTCTTTTGCGGCGTCGATGCCCCGCCCTGCGCCGGCGCGCTCAAACCGGAAGTTTGCGAACGTGGAGCTTGGGAATTGCTCGCTTGCGGCCCCGGCTGCGCGCCAGGGGTTGTGCGCGCATGCATTTCAGCTTGGGTCTGCTGCTCCTTTTTGAGATGCGGCCGGGCATAAAACGCGTCCCACCCAAGAACGACGAGCAGCGACAGGCAGGTCGCCACCATGATGTTTCTGGTTTCCTGGGTCATCCCTTGGGTTTCCTGCCTTTTGAACTCTGTCGCGGCGCCTCGTCCGCGTCGCCGGCGGCGCGGCCCTTGCGGTCATGGAGAATTGGCGGCGAATTATTCCGGGCAGCGATCTTGCCGAACGCCCGGATAAGCTCCCCCTGCAACGCCAGGAACGGCATGCCGAGCGCCTCGGGCCGCGCGAGGATTACATAATCATGGCCTGGCCGCGCCGGAAGAGGGTTGAGTAGCCGCAGCGCTTCCTTGAGACGGCGGCGAATCCGGTTGCGTTGGACGGCGCCGCCGGATTGCTTGGTTACGGTGAAACCAAACCGCGGCTGGGCCTCCGCGCACGGGAAAACTTCCGTTGCGATGCCGGTTTGAGCTGGCCGGGTCCCGGCGGCAAAGGTGGTTGGATCTCCCGGCGCCCGCGCCTCCATTGTCTCGGACGGAATCGGGCGCGGCGCCGCTTGCAATGTCAGCCCCCGCGCGTAAAAACGCATTCCCTTCGCCGCGCGCAGGAAGTCAGCCCTTCGTCGCAGCCGTTCCGGCGCCGCCACGGCGTTTCCATGCGGTTGGTCCAAGGGCTTTCCCGGGAACGGGGATGAAAATGCGGCCGCGGCTTGGGCGCCGCGCCCGGCGCGAGGCCTTCGCATGGAGTTAAATCCCACGCAGTGAAAGACCGCCAATTTTTTCACGCCAAATCTTTTTTTCACGCCACTTTTGCGGCGAACGCCGACTGGCCGGACGGCCGATTTGCGTGACCGCCCCGTCCCGCCAGCACGCCGCGATCCCCGCGCTAGTAGAAAATTGTGAAGCGAAGCGGATACCGCCGGGAAACCGCTAGACCGAGACCCTGAAGCTTTCCGGTGTTTCATGGAAACATTGAAAGGAACTTAAACCTATCGTCGAACGGATTTCAGGCGGACAGCCGTTTGCGGCCGCGCGCGCGCCGCGCCGCGATAACCTTGCGACCGCCCACGGTCGCCATCCGCGCACGAAACCCGTGCCGGCGCTTTCGCACAATTTTGCTTGGTTGATAGGTCCGCTTCACCGCGCCGCTCCCGCCTGGTCCAAATAATGCCATAAAAGGCGCTGCGGCAAGACACAAAACGTTGAGGCCAAGCCGGCACCGCGATCCATTCCGCCAAATGGAGGCGGCGCGGTGGCGACCCTAACCCCTTCAACGAGGAGCGAGAAAGGGCACCATCAATCGCCCCTTATAAAGGCAACCCGCAAGCCAAGTCAATTCGGGGGGGTGGATCGGTTTGAATTCCTACTAGCTGCATTGCTACCGAGCTCAATCGATCGGAAGCTTACGACAGACAAAAGCGGCCTGCTGAAATGGCGATGGGAGATAAGTTCTCTCCACGCCCCAACCAGACTTCCCGACCAGGTCAATCAGAAAATCCGGATGATAGGTGCTGAGTTGGCAGGCCTGGGAGGGATCGCGTTCGACGTAGTCATGAACTGTTTCATCAATGAAGGCAGTGAAATACAGACCCCCGCCTGGCCTCACGCAGCGATAGAGCATGGAAAATATTAGCCCTGAGTCCTTCGGCCTCTGATGCGTGATGACCGAAAACATGCAGGCCGCGTCGAAATCGGCGAGTGAAAGTCTTTGCAATGCGCCCTCATCGACCGAAGAGGAGCCGTTTGGCTGGTACTTCAGGTTGAGCATGTCGAGATGTTCGAAGCGAAACCGGGGATCACGAATCTCCGATTGAAGCCAGGATATCGCGTCCCTGTTTGCGTCGATCCCGGCATAAAGATCGATATTGATTGCCAAATTCACGATCGCGCGCAGAAACCTTACTCCACAGCCGAAATCGAGAAGTCTTCGACCGTTCAGGGAACTCCAGCCGATGCGTCGGCACAAGGAATTCAACAAGAAATGCCCTGTCACCTCTGGCGGGTATTTCGCAACTCCGGAGTTGTTGAAGTTGAAGGGTGGGTTGACATAGGCGAACTGCCCCTCTGCCCCTTCGCGTCTCAACAACGTTTTGAAGTCGGCGTGACTTGCAAGATCAACCATGTATGCCTCCAGGAGCCAGCTCTGGAATTTGACGCACGCGCGAGGTGGTGGTCAAGGCTGTCAGAATTCAAACTGACCTATCACCCAATTCGGCTTAAAAGGCTAGATCGAAAACAGACGGCCGCCCGCCGCGCAGGGCGAACCACGGGCGAAAATCATGCCCTGGCCCGCAACGGGCAAGAAAGCATCCATAAAACCCATGGAGCTTCGTTGAGCCGGGATCTGCGCATTGCCGTCGTCGGCAAGAATCCGTTGCGCGCGGCTATCATCGAGGAAGGCCTGCACGCGGCCGGGCACATGAGCGTGGTGCGGATCGACGACACGGCGGAGCTGGTCGACCACATTCGGGCGATCGATCCCGACGTCATCCTCATCGATTTCGAAAAGCCCGAGCCGCGACGTACTCGAACAAATGTTCAAGGTAAGCCGTTCGGTCGCGCGGCCTGTCGCCATGTTCGTCGACCGATCCAACGCCGCAACGATCGACGCCGCGATCGATGCCGGAGTCTCCGCCTATATCGTCGACGGCCTCCGGAAGGACCGCGTGAAGCCGATTCTCGACACGACGATGAACCGTTTCAATGCCTTCGCCAAGCTCAAGAAAGGGCCGCCCGGCGGACGCCGGTCCGGGCTGGGGTCCGGATTTGGCTTGCTGCCAGCCCGCCGACGTGGCAACGAGCGGCTAGTGGAAGCGGCGACCGGAATCGGCAGCCAATGACAACCGTGGATTTCGCCGCTTTCGTTGAGAAGCTTGCCGATGTCGCGGCCGATACGATTTTGCCGTTCTTTCGTACCGCGCTGCTCGCCGAGGACAAAAACGCCGGAGGCATGTTCGATCCCGTGACGGAGGCGGATCGTGCCGCGGAAGCGGCGATGCGGCGTCTCATCCAGGCGACGTTCCCGCATCACGGCATCATCGGCGAGGAATTCGGTCCGGTTCAAAGCGAAGCGGAATATGTTTGGGTGCTCGATCCGATCGACGGCACCAAGAGCTTTATCGCCGGTATGCCGGTGTGGGGGAGTCTCATCGGGCTCCTGCACAATGGGTGCCCAGCCTATGGCATGATGGTTCAACCCTTCACACGGGAGCGTTTTACCGGCGATGGGAGGGGCGCGGTTTGGCGCGGTCCTGGTTGCGATCATCGGATGACGGAACGCAAGCTCACCACCAGGCGCTGCGAGACGCTCGCGCAGGCCACGCTGATGACCACGTCGCCGTTATTGTACGCCGCTGTAAAGCTCAAGGCATTCCGCCGGATCGAGGCCAGGGCGCGCCTGTCGCGCTATGGCGGCGATTGCTATGCTTTTGCGATGCTTGCGGCGGGCCATGTAGATTGCGCGATCGAACCGGATCTCAAGGCCTACGATATTGTTGCCCTGGTGCCGATCGTCGAAGGCGCCGGCGGAATTGTGACGTGCTGGGACGGCGGCAGCCCGGCAAAAGGCGGCGACGTTGTCGCCTCTTGCAGCGCCAGCATTCACGATGAAGCGTTAGGCTTACTGCGTGGTTAGCTGTCACGTCTCGATAGGTTGGTTGTTGGCATCCTTGAGATAGGGGGCATCCGTTGATGCCGAAATGGGGCCGGTGATGATTGTAATTGTGGAGGAAAGGCAACAGTGCGGCGGCCCGTTTTAGGGTTTGGCGGAGCCCTGCGCCGGCGTCGCCTTAGCAGAACCCTTGGCCGACCTCGCCCATTCCCGCACGGAGGCGGGCCCGAAGTGCTTCGCAAACCCCACAAATCTCTGTTTCTCCCCGTAAACAATCTCTCGAGACATGAAAGCTAATCCCGAATTGCGCCGTGGGCCGGTCCATGGCAAGCTATGCGATTAACGCTCAAAATCAAGGACACGTCATACCGGACACCACCCTTTTCGCGCAAGTGCTCGACCGGGCCAATCGCGCCGATCCCTTTCCGCTCTACGCCCGTCTGCGCGAAACTCCCGTCATTCGCGAGGACGATGGAACCTATATTGTCAGCACGCATGCCGAAATCCGCGGCCTTCTTCACGACCAAAGGCTGAGTTCGGACGATCTTCCCAAGTCCAAGCACGCAAGGACCGGCAATCCGCTCACCGACTTTATCATCAATCCGGTCAAGGACTGGATCATTGACACGCATCGTTCCTTGATTTTTCGCGATCCGCCCGAGCACACCATCCTGCGGCGGCTCGTCATGACCCAATTCACCCCGGAGCGGGTGCGGGCGATGGGCGGCAGCGTCGACGCGATCGTCGAGGATCTCATCGGCAGAATGCGCGGCCGCGAGGAAATCGATCTCGTCGGCGATTTTGCCTATCCCCTGCCTGTCACTGTGATTTGCGACCTCTTGGGAATTCCGCAAAGCGACGGACCGAAGTTTCAAGGCTGGTCGAGGACGCTCGCCGAATCGCTCGATCCCGATCGCCGGGCCCGCGAAGAGGATCGTCTCAAACGCGTCGCGGATTACCACGCGCTCGCCAATTATTTGAGCGCTCTCGTCAAGGAGAAGCGCAAGCGGCCAGCGGGTGACCTGTTGTCCGGCCTTGCGACCTCCAAGGACAAAAAACTTGGGCGGATGGGCAAATACGATCTGATCGCCACCGCCGTCCTTCTGCTGGTGGCTGGACACGAGACCACCGTCAATCTCATCGCCAACGGCATGCTCACGCTCCTGCGCCATCCCGAATGGCTGGAACGGCTGCGCCAGGACCCCGCGCTTGCGCCACGACTTGTCGAGGAGCTGTTGCGTTTCGAGCCGCCGGTCCATTTCCGCACGCGCAAGACCTTGGCTGCAATCGACATCGTCGGAACGACGATTTCGAAAGGCGCACCGCTCGTCCTTTTGTTTGCTTCCGGCAACCGCGACCCGAAGCGCTTTGCACATCCAGACCGGTTCGATCCGGATCGCGCCGATAATCCGCATCTCGGCTTCGGCGGAGGCCCGCATTATTGTATTGGAGCGCCGCTCGCCAGGCTCGAAGCCGAAACAGCGCTCGTCGCGCTAGCGAAGAGACTTGTCAATCCGCGCCTCTTGGAGGACCCACCGCCCTATCGCCCCGGTGCGTCGTTGCGGGGGCCGGATCATCTCATGCTTGGGATCGGCGGTATTGCAGCTTAGGCTCGCTTGACCGGCGCGGCAATCGCGGGCAAGGAGCGGCCTTGCGTGTCCGCCAATCTGGGGGAAGATAATGCGCCGTGTTGTTTTTACCTTGGCCAGTCTCGCCGTTGGTTGTCTCTTTGCAGCCGGATGCGACAAATGCGGTGATCCGGTCAAATTCAACGTGCCCAGCCTGCCCAAAGCCTGCTACGACAGCCCGCGGCAGAAATGACCGCTTTTTCCGCGCGGCAAGGGAGCAAGATCGGCGGCTCGAGGCCACCCCGTGAATTCGCGTGAAAATGGGATGTCGAGTTGCGGATATTCTCTTGCCATATTCGCGCTCCGTTTGCCGAATGCGAAGCCGGGTAGTGGGCTCTTTTGAATTGCCTTAATTAGAAGCCTCTGGAATCAAGACAAATCTTGGCGCATACTTCTCAGGACAGAATACATAGACTAGAAAGTTGTCGAACATCGGCAAGCGTTACGCCAGCTACCACTTTTTGACGATGAACCAAAACCTGAGCCATCGAAGTTGCCGCTGCGAACATCGTCAGTCGCAATGAACCTCTCTGCAGGTGCTTTGATATCGCGCGAGACAAGCAGTGTGCTCTACAGCACGCGTCGCTGCTGGCTCACTCGCGGCGTCCTTCCGACAATAACGGCCAGCATCGTGGAGGCACGTTAAATACGCAGTTTGTGAGCATTTAGTTGGGTTAAATCTCTGTTTTGCAAATGCCGATTCTGCTACCATTGCAGTGCACAAAGACATAACAATAAGCGCGCGCATTGTTAATATAACAAAAGGGATCGCCGCCGCCTGAATCACAGCGAATTGCTCCAAAAGCTCCTTCCACGAAGGCATAATTTGCCCCTGTGTGATAATATACGTAAGAGGGAAGATTGACCGAATCAATGCCGCGAGCGGGGTACCTTATTCAAAAGAGCCCACTACCCGAAGCCGGCCAACGGCCTCGCCTCCTGGATTCCACGACCTTCACGGTTTTAATCACGCCGCGTCGCCCCGCATGAGGAGGCGCCTTTGCTACCCCGCCGTTCGCGCCGCGGGCGACTGTCGGTATCAGCTGCTATTCGCGCTCGCCAATTTCATGACTTAGCAAGGCCGCCGGTTCGCATGACCGGGCGCGGGCGCCTTGGCGGGCATCGAAGCGAACCTGCGCCCAGACGACATCATGGGTGGTGAAGGCGCGCAGCCACGCCACGAGCGCAAGAATTTCCCGCCCTAAAAACGTGAGCGGGGACGACCGCGAAACCCCCCACCCCTTGCAAAGCGCGAAGCCCGTCTCGGCGCAGAACCAGAAAAGCAAGGTCAAGGAGAAGCCGAGCCAGGCGGGATAGGAACCAAGCGGCGCCGCAAGCGCGCCCGCGACGGCCGCCGGAAGCGGGCTCGCCAGCGGCTCCAGGGGGAAAGTGACGCGCTCGTGTTTTCTTCGCACGATGCTCCAACGCAGCTGCCGCTCATAGATTTCGCAGAAGGTTCGCGCGCCGGTTTCCTGGGCGACCGTCTGATGCGAAAATACGGTCTTAAGGCCTTGCCGCGCGAGCACTCTCGAAATCGCGGTATCTTCGGCAAGCGTATTGCTTATGGCGGCGATGCCGCCCGCCTTGGCGAGCTCGCTCCGCCGGAAGAGCATTGCCTTGCCGACCCCAAAGCCGACGCCCAGCGCCGAGGCGGCCAGCAAGAGCCGCGCATGGCCATTTATCGAAAAGGCCTCGATCCGGCCGGCGAAATTTCTCGCACGCACCGCGACCGGCACCCCGACGACAAGCCCGACTCCTTGCGTAAAATTTTGCACGAAGGCGGCCATCGCGCCGGGGTCGAGCGTGATATTCGAATCCTTGGTGAATACGAGATCATGGCTCGCGGCGGCGAGCGGCCGCGCGAGATTATTGAGCTTTGGGCTGACCGCCGCCGTGGCCGCCGAGCGCAGAAAACGGCACGAAACCTCGGGATGGGAGGCCGCGATTCGACGCGCCGCATCGAGTGCCGGAGACTCCTGTTCGGCGGCGCCGATCAAGACCTCGTAGGCGGGATAGTCTTGGCCAAACATCGAGGTTTGCGCGGTCGCGAAACCAGGGTCGACCAGTTTTATCGGAATAATCGCCGAGATGGGCGGTTGCGCGTCGTCGCGCGCTTTGCTGGAGCGTCGGCGCTGCACGAAAGGCTGCGCCAGCCCCAAGCCAAGCGTCGCGCAGAAAAAGGCGACGGCAACACTCCACCAGACAGCGCCGACATAGGAGAAAAAGGATGCCACTCTGATGATCCGCCCGGGGGTCAGGCCGGCGCCTTGGCGAAATTCGCCGACGCCTTGTCCCAATTGACAGTATTCCACCACGCCGCGAGATAATCGGCCCGCTTGTTCTGATATTTGAGATAATAGGCGTGCTCCCATACATCGACGCCGAGCACGACTCGCTGAACGCCTTTTTCGAGCGGCGTATCCTGATTGGGAGTCGAGATGACATCGAGCTTGCCGTTCTTATCGACGATGAGCCACGCCCAGCCGGAGCCGAAACGCGACAGTCCGGCGGCGTTGACTTTCCCGGTCAGTTTGGCCGCGGAGCCGAACGAAGAGTTGATCGCGGATTTCAAGTCTCCGCTCGGCTCTTTGCCGCCGCCCGGCGTCATCAGCTCCCAAAAGAAGGAGTGGTTCCAATGGCCGCCGAGGTTGTTGCGCACCGGAGCGCGGACCGCTTCCGGCACCATGGAAAGATCGGCGAGAATTGCGACAGGCGTCTTAGTGGCGAGATCGGGATATTTTTCGACGAGCCCGTTCAATGCCGCGACATAGGCCCCATGGTGACCATCGTGGTGGATCATCATGGTTTTTGCGTCGATATAAGGCTCGAGCGCGTCGAAAGGATAGCCGAGCGGCGGCACTTTGAAGACGGGTCCGGCTTCCGCGCGCGCGGGCAAAACGAGGTCCGGCCTCGTACCGGCCGCCACCGCAGCGGCGGCGAGCGCCAATTTCAAACCATCACGTCGTGTGAACATGGGAGTCTCCTTGGCAAAATCCGCGCGCCCGCCTGGATGGAAGCATCGCTCGCGCCCCCCTTAAGCGGATAATGCCGGCGCGACGCGTTGCCGCCTATTTCGGTTGACCGGCAAGGCAATTGCGGCGCACCTGTCATGGCCCAAAACACGGATACCGACAAGTGCCTGAACTGCCCGAAGTCGAAACCGTCCGCCGTGGGCTTGAAGCCGCGATGGTCGGGGCGCGGCTCGCCGCGGTCGAGCAGCGGCGGCCGGATCTGCGGTTTCCGTTTCCGGAGCGTTTCGCCGAACGGCTCACGGGCCAACGCGTCGAGGCGCTCCGGCGCCGGGCAAAATATCTCATCGCCGATCTCGACGGTGCGGAAGTCCTCGTCATGCACCTTGGCATGTCAGGGTCTTTCCGCATCGAACAAGCCCGCGGGCCAATCCCCGCTGCGGGCGCGAAAAATTCCCTGCACGATCATGTCGCGTTCGACCTCTCGACCGGCGCGCGCATCGTCTACAACGACCCTCGCCGCTTCGGCTTCATGCAGTTGATCCCGCGTCGGGAATTCGCCGCGCATCCGCTTTTCAACAACATTGGACTAGAACCGCTCGGCGACGAATTCGACGGCGCGGCTCTGGCCAGGCTTTTTGCGGGGAAGACAACGTCGCTGAAAGCCGCGCTCCTCGATCAGGCCTTGATTGCCGGTCTTGGCAATATTTATGTCTGCGAGGCTTTGCATCGCGCCGGTCTGTCGCCGCGCCGCGCCGCCGGAAGCCTTGCGCGCAACGACGGCACGCCAAGCGCGCAGGCAACGCGCCTGGCCCGCGTTATCCGCGAGGTCCTCAACGAGGCGGTGGCGGCGGGCGGGTCGTCGCTGCGCGATCATCGAAAGACCGACGGCGCGCTCGGCTATTTCCAGCATAATTTTCGTGTTTACGGCCGCGCCGGTCAACCCTGCGCGCGATGCCGCGGCGCGGTGCGGCGGATCACCCAAGCGGGCCGCGCCACGTTTTATTGCACCGGCTGCCAGAGATGACGCGAAGCCTCAGACATGCGAGGCGTTGGCTGCGACGGCCCCCGGGAAACCGAGCACCACAACCCGCGTGCCGATTGGCGTTTTCTGGTAGAGATCCATCGCATCCTGGTTGATCATGCGAATGCAGCCCGAAGATTGGCTCGACCCAATCGTCCAGGGCTCGTTGGTGCCATGAATGCGAAAATATGTATCTTTGTTCCCTTGCCAAAGATACATGGCGCGGGCGCCGAGCGGGTTGGCGGGGCCGCCGTGCATCCCAATCCCGCTTTGCAGCCCGACCATCGATTTCATGAGGTCCGGCCTGCGGTCGAGCATTTCCTTGGGCGGATACCAGTCCGGCCATTCCTGCTTGCTCTTGATCCTTGCCTCCCCCGCCCAGGCAAATCCTTCGCGGCCCACTCCGACGCCATAGCGGGTTGCCCTGCCACCGTCTTCGACATGGTAGAGATAGTGATTTGGGGGATCGATCACGATCGTGCCCGGCGCTTCCGTTGTCGCATAGCTGACATTCTTGCGCAAAAACGCCGAATTGACCTGCGACGGGTTGACGGCGGGGACGGTGAAGTTGGTGTCTTTGACCTCCGCATAGATCGCGCTGTAATTCGGCTCGACGGCGTCCGCCATGGCGGAGTTCGCCGGCGAAGCCGGAATCGCGGCGGCATTTAACGAGGGATTGGGGTTTGTGCTAGCGCATCCGGCAACGCAGGTTGCAGCGGAAACGGACGCACCGGCGATGACCGAGCGGCGGGTGAGAAAAACCATCTTAGGACCGAATTGAAAATGGGTTAGCGGGATTTCAACTTTGTAAAGGAGAAACAAGCGGCGCGATATGACGGATATGCCACAGTTACCGGTTTTCTTTGGCCGGATTTGGGCCGAAAGGTTTCTCCGGGCTCGCGGAATCCCTTCGGGGGGCCGCCTTCGAATAAAAATTTTGCGGGACGGTACTTGCGGTGGGTATATCGAGATATATCTGATAGGGATATATCTTAGCTAGCACTGCAGGAGTTTCCCCATGCGTTTCCACCGTTATTCACATTGTTGCGCGCAAGGCGAAGGTGCAACCGGGGGTGGCGGCCGCGAGCGTCGGCATTTCGGCCTCTTCGGCATCCGTCGCCGTTTCTTCGGCCAGGGCGATGTCCGCCTGATCATCCTGAAACTGATCAGCGAAAAGCCCTCGCACGGCTATGAAATCATCAAGGCGATCGAGGATCGCCTTGGCGGCGCCTATTCGCCCAGTCCGGGAATCGTCTATCCGGCCTTGACGCTGCTTGAGGAGCAAGGGCTGATTCGCGTCGAGACGACCGACGGGCCGCGCAAGCTCTATGCGATCACACCGGAAGGCGAGACAGAGCTCGAACGCAACCGCGCGATGGCCGAGGAGCTATTTGCCCGCATCGCGGCGATTAGCGCCCGCCACGGCGGCGGCCCGGCGCCGCAAATCGTTCGCGCGATGGAGAATTTTAAGCTCGCCCTGCGGCTGCGCCTTTCACAAGGCCCGCTCGCCGCGGAGCAGGTTGCACGAATTGCGAACCTCCTCGACGAAGCCGCTAAAAGCGTGGAGGGGAGCTAGCGGGGCGGCAGGCTCGCCGCACGAAGTTAGTGCTCATCACGGTGCAGGATAGTTGACCTTCTCAAAGGCGTGCAAAACTCAAGGAAAACGCACAGCATCTAAATCGCTGTCCTAATGGCAGTTTTAGCAAAAATGGCCCACCTGAAAGCTCACGTTTCCTAGAGCCGCGTGACACGCTTCAGATTTGGGCTTATGCGACTGTCGTCAACAGGTCAGCAGGAAGGGTTTCGACTCAATGCACGAAGATCGAGTTATTGTTTTGCTGTGTGCGTGGCTTTCCAGCAAGGGCTATGAGATTATAAGATCCACGCATAGTACGCAGCAGGGTGATGACATTTTGGCAAGGGGCCGAAACGACGCGTTGTTTAGAATCGAATGCAAAGGGTCGACCAATAAAGAGGGAAGAGAGTTCAAACCGAACGTGAAATATCAAAATGTCACATCCGCCTTTTTCAATCAGGTGAATCTTCGGGGAAAAGAGCCGCAAAATGAAATTGGGATCGCATTTCCAGATGATAATGGTTGTCTCTATGGCTATTGCTTTCGCATGGAGCCATTGCGTGCGTTTTGCGAGAGAAACAGGCTCCGAATTTTTTGGGTTTCGGAGAATTCAATAAGCGAGTGGTAGAAAAGGCGGCCCTTCGCGCGGAAGCGCAAAGCGCGCCGAAGCGCGGTGCTTGTTGCCCCTGCCGCTTGGGCGGTCGGAAGTCCCCAGGTTGAAAACACTGATGTTTCTCCGTGCAGAAATCAGGCGCAACAATAAAGCATGATCGGTAAGACATTTGCGGCAGCTAATCCGCTCCGGGTCAGTTGAGACAAGGCCCAGAAACCGCAATCCCTGCCATTTCGGACGCTCAAATCGCAAAGTCCTTTCAAAAGAGGCTGACCGGCGGTAGCACTGTCGCATGCGCGAGGTTCGATTTTCATGACCGCTTCTCCGGAACAACGCATTCTCCTCGTCATCGGCGGCGGCATCGCGGCGTATAAAACGCTCGATCTTATTCGGCGTCTGCGCGAGCGGGGGTTTTTTGTGCGGGCGGCGATGACGGCAGCGGCGCAGCATTTCGTGACGAAGCTCGCGGTCGAAAGCTTGACCGGGAACAGGGTTTTCGACGATCTCTTCGCGCTGACCGAAGACTCTGGGATGGGCCACATCGAACTTTCCCGCGACGCCGACCTTCTTGTCATCGTCCCCGCCACCGCGGATATTCTTGCCAAGATGGCGCATGGCTTAGCCAACGATCTCGCCTCGACCCTGCTTCTCGCCACCGACAAAAAAATCCTCGTCGCGCCCGCGATGAATTTGCGCATGTGGCTGCATCCGGCGACCAAGCGCAACGCCGCCATGTTGCAAAAGGATGGGGTGGTTTTTGTTGGCCCCGAAGACGGCGAGATGGCGTGCGGCGAATATGGTCCCGGCCGGATGAGCGAGCCGCTCAAAATTCTGGGCGCGATCGAGCAAGTTTTGGCGAGCGGCACGCGCATCGCATTGCCCGCCGACTTTTCCGGCGATCAAGAGGCCAGGGACGTTCTCGCCGGGCGGCGCGTGCTGGTGACCTCGGGGCCGACGCGCGAGCCAATCGACCCGGTGCGCTACATCGCCAATCGCTCGTCGGGCAAGCAGGGCCACGCGATCGCCGCCGCCGCCGCGGCCGCCGGCGCCGATGTCGTGCTTGTGTCGGGGCCCGTCGCGCTGGCCGATCCGGTGGGCGTCAGGACCATTCATGTCGAAACCGCGCGGGATATGTTGAGGCATGTCGAGGCCGCGCTGCCCGCCGACATTTTTATCAGCGTCGCGGCGGTCGCCGATTGGCGGGTGGCCGAGACCGCCCCCGCGAAGATCAAGAAAGACCCGCAACAGACCGCTTGTCTGACGCTCGTCGAAAATCCCGATATTCTGGCGGCGATCGGGCGCCGTGCCAAGGACCGCCCGGCGATGGTCGTTGGCTTCGCGGCCGAAAGTGAAAGGCTCGTGGAGAACGCGCAAGCCAAACTCACCGCCAAAAACTGCGATATGATCGTCGCCAATGACGTGAGCGGAGCTTCCGGAGTGCTGGGCGGCGAGAACAATAAGGTGTTGATTTTGACGAAAAAGGGCAAGGAGTCCTGGCCCTGGTTGACCAAGCAGGAGGTCGCGCGCCGCCTCGTTGCCCGGCTGGCCGCGATGCTTGCGGAAACCGGCCGATGAACACGGCAACCGTCAGGGTCGGATTGAAACGCTTGCCGCATGGCGAGGGCTTGCCCTTGCCCGCCTATCAGACCCCGGGAGCCGCCGGAATCGATCTTCTCGCCGCCCTGCCGCGCGACACGAAAATCGTGCTCGAACCGGGTGGCAGGTATCTGGTTCAGACCGGCATGGCGCTCGATATCCCGCAAGATTACGAGGCCCAGGTGCGGCCCAGATCCGGGCTTGCGCGCGACCACGGCGTTACCGTCTTGAACGCGCCGGGAACGATCGATTCCGATTATCGCGGCGAGGTCGGGGTGCTGTTGATTAATCTAGGCGACGAACCTTTCGAGATCGTCAGGGGCGCGCGGATCGCTCAGCTCGTCGTCGCGCCGCTGGCAAAGGCGGTGCTTGTGGAAACCGAGGAATTGGCCGCGACGGCGCGGGCAAGCGATGGGTTTGGATCAACCGGGCGAATGGCCGGCCACGAGGATCCACGGTGATCCTCCTCTCCCGCCGCGGCCATCTCGCTCTCGCCGCGGTCGTCGATATAGCGATCCATGCGCGGCCGCTCCCGATAGCCGCAAAGGCTCTGGCGGTACGGCTCGAACTGCCGCCGCGACATCTTGAGGGCTTGCTGCAAAGCCTTGTTCACGCCAATATTTTGAAAGGCGTGCGCGGTCCGCGCGGCGGCTATGAATTGGCCCGGGAGCGCCGCCGGATCACCGCGGCTTCGGTTTTGCGCGCCGTATCGAGCGAGAACGGAGGCGACGATGTGTCGCACTGCCTGGTTGTCAGGCAGTTGGTCGCGCCAATTATCGAAGCGGCGGGCAAGGCCTTTCTGGATGAGCTTGAAACCATCACCATCGACGATATTTGTCGCCGCGCGGAAAATTTGAAGCTGGGCGACGAAAAAAACTTGGGCGCCGACTTCACAATCTGATCCATTCGACACGCGCAACCGGGAAAGCGTCTGCCAAGTCTCCCGCCGCCAGGGATCAATGCAAGCTTACCATTTCGAGTTCTTGGCTCATCGCGTTGGCCACCGCGGCATCGCGCGAATCGGTCACGACTATCGGGGTGCCATCGGCGGCAAGCAGGGCAAAGAGCTGGAGGCCGGGCTGGATCGCGGGCGCCGCCGGGAAAAGCCGGCTCACATCCTCCGAACGGATAGGTTTCAGATAGGCGACACGGCCCCCGCCGAGGCTTGCCAGCTGTTCATTGGTAAGCAAGGGCCGCGACTTAACGTTGTTCGTGTTCAACATCAAAGGAATCTCCTCACATAGCGGTCTCCCGGAGACCCGCCGCACCGCGAACCCCACTTAAGCTAGGGGGCACGCCATAAAGAACAATTACGCCCATTTCACGAAGCCTTCCGGCCTTCGTGATAGAATCCTCGATAAGTTTCCACCACGGATATGGAAATAGCCGTTTCTCTTTCAAGGGCTCGATGGATGCCGCCGGTCTTGGCCGGCCGGCACCGAGCCGACCGAGAGCGGCAGATCGACGGCGGCGGTTCGCGGGCCGCAGAAAAGACTAAGGTCAATCATATGTGGGGGCCAAGCTGGCTCCCTCTCATGGCGCATCCTCATGCAGAACCGAGTGGCCAGTTTTGTTATCGCAAGCGGCCGAATTAGGCCCGTGCCCAAAACCAGCCACTACCAATCGCCGTGATGCTCCGGCACACCTAAGCCGGCGCGTCGCGCGCCAGGAATGCGGATTAAGATCATTGCGGAGTGGCGGACACCCGGCGGCAGTTTTGAATTGGCGGGACGCCGCGCTACAACTCCTGGCAAGATAGGAGTGCCCCATGTCGATGATCGGTTCGATCCGTAGGCAGCTCACGCCAATCCACCCCGAGGGCTATATTTTTATCGCGGGCTTTGCCCTCGCCACCCTTGTCCTCGGCTCGTTCTTTGGCTCGCTTTTCTGGATTGGCGCGATCGCGACCGCCTGGTGTGCCTATTTCTTCCGCGACCCGGTCCGCCTCACCCCGCTCGATGAAAATCTGGTGATCTCGCCCGCCGACGGCGTCGTCTCCTCGGTCGGATATTTCGCGCCGCCGCCGGAACTTGGCCTCGGCGCCGAACCGATGCAGCGGGTTTCGATTTTCATGTCGGTGTTCGACTGCCATGTAAATCGCGCGCCTGTCGCCGGCCGGGTGACGAAGATCGCCTATAGGCCAGGCCTTTTTCTCAACGCCGGTCTCGACAAGGCGAGCGAGAACAACGAGCGCAATGGCCTCGTCATCGAAGGGGGCGGCGGCCGTTTCGGCGTTGTGCAGATCGCCGGATTTGTCGCGCGGCGCATTGTCTGTTTTGTCCGCCAGGGCGAGGTTATCGGCGCTGGCGACCGGATCGGCCTGATCCGCTTCGGTTCGCGCGTCGATGTCTATTTGCCCGGCGCGGCGAGACCTTTGGTGACGATGGGATCCAAGGCGGTCGCGGGCGAGACGGCGCTCGGCGAACTTCGCTCGAACGCGCCGCGCCGGAATTTCAAATTCGGTTGAACACGAGCCAAGCCCAAGGCCGGCCCGGAGCGACGTCTTGCCAGGCTATGTCCGAAGGGGCAGACGCTCCATCGCGCCCGTCTCGCCTGCAGCCCCGCCCGCGCCGGTGTGCCGCTGCGTTGCAAGGCCTCCCCAAGCGCGGGGGGCGGCGAAGCAGTCTTCAAGGCGCGCGCCGGCCGGAATCTCCTTCTGCGCCAAAATAGTACAACAGCGTCCGATCGTGACATTTTCCGCCACGCGCACAAGATTGCCGATCCTTGCTTCTTCCCCGATGACCGTGTCGCCCACGGCGCCGCGATCGATCGTCGAATTGGCGCCGATCTCGACGCCGTCCTGAATAATGACCCGGCCAATCCCCGGCGCCCAGGAAAGTCCGTGCGGGGCCAGGGCAATGCCGGCATGGCCGAAATCGACACTTGGCTGACCGATGCGCACCCCCGGATGCAAGACAACCCCATCGCCGAGCAGCGCATGGGTAATCGTCACCTGCGGCCCGATCAGGCAATCGCGGCCGACGCGGACATCCGAACCGATGACGCTGTTCGCGCCAACGATCGAACCTGAACCGATTTCCGCGCGGGGCCCGATGACCACCCCCGGATCGACGATCACGTCTTGTTCGAGACGTGCCTCGGGATGAATCGCAGCGCCGGGATTGACCCCCGCCGTACCAAACAAGGATTTTGGCCGGATCGCCTGCGGAAACAGCCGCCACATGGCGAGCGCGAAGCCGCGGGAGGGCTCTTCCGTGACCAGCGCCAAGGTCGTTTTTGGCACGCGCGGCACGTACCCCGGCGTGACGAAGCAGGCGGTGGCGCGGCTGGTCTCCAGAAGCATGGCGTTTTCCGGCGAATCGAGAAAGGTCAGCTCACCCGGCCCCGCCTCGTCGAGCGGCGCCACCCCTTTGATGACGGCCGATAAGTCGGCGCCTTCAACAACCGTCACGCCGGTGCAGGCGACGATATCGGCGAGCGATGTCCTGGCGGCGCGCGGAAAAAAAGCCGGTTCGCTCATACGAGACTCTCCACGCCGGCTACTCCGCGTCCGCTAATAGAAGATTTGACATGGCGCGCGCGGCCACCGATTGCAGCGAGCGGAGCGCAAATCGGCCCGATCGGACGCTTTATCAGAAAGTGGTGCCGCCGGTGAAGCGGAAGAACTGAGTCTGATCGAATTGGCTCTTGGTGATGACCTTGGCGAAGTCGAACCTTATCGGTCCCAACGGCGACGACCAGATAATCGACCCGCCGGCGGAGGACCGCAGCTTCGGCGAGTCACCCCCGACAATGATGCAATTGCCTTGCGTGAAGAGCGGAGACACGTCGGTTGGGGTGCACACGCCGTTCGGACTGAAATTGGTGCGTCCGGTAAATCCGTACAACGTGCCGGCGTCCGCGAAGACAGCTCCCTTCAGGCCAAGATCCCTCGGCAGACCGTAGATCGGGAACTGCACTTCAAGGCTGCCCCCGAAATATTTGGTGCCGCCGAGCGGGTTGCCCTGGGGGTCGCCGGCTCCCACGTCGCGCGGACCGATGCCAAACGGGGCAAACCCGCGCACCAGGCTTGGCCCGAGATTGAAATTGTCGACGATGCGCAATCGGCTTCCGCCGAAGCCCTGCAGATCGCCGCCTTGCAGATGCACGAGCCCGACGATCTGATCGTATATCTCGTGATAATAGCGGAGATCGCCGGTGGTGCGCACGAACCGTTCAGCGCCGCCCGCGCCCGCAACGTCCTGCCGCAATTCGGCGAAGAAGCCGCCGGTCGGATTTTTGTTGTTGTCAAGAGTATTATAGCCAAGCGTGTAGCCGAACATCGAGGTCACGAAGGGCCCCTGCGCCTCCTTGAGCGCCAAGGAGGCCTCGCCGTTCGTCAAGCAGTTGAAGAAGAAACTGGGCGGACCTACGCCCGTCGCCCCCGACAGGACCGGCGTCACCCCGTTAAGCGGACTGTCGCAATCGTTGAAGGGTTGCGCGGAAGTGTTGGGAATGGATATGTCCGTGCGGTAAATCGAGTAACGCGGTGAAAAGGTCAGTTCCTCGGTCACTGGCAAGCCAAGGCGCAGCGTCGCCCCGGTCACGAAGTTATTGTAGAAAGAAAATTGAAAGGCATCGCTTTTCTTCGCGTAAACATCGAAGCCCGCCGCGATCCGGTCGCCGAGGAAATAGGGTTCGGTGAAATTGAACTCGACGCCCCGGCTGTATTGCCCCTCGGAGACCGCAAGGCGCACATATTGACCGCGCCCCATGAAATTGGTTTCGGTCACCGAGACCTCGGCAATGAAGCCTTCAGTGGTCGAATAACCGCCGGATAGCGACAGCGAGCCGGTCGGCTGATCCTCGACATCGACCACCACGATCACCCTGTCGGGCGTCGAACCCGGTTCGTTGGTGATCTTCACCTTCTTAAAATAGCCGAGATTGTTGAGCCTCCGTTCGGCCCGGTCGATGAGCACCCGATTATAGGCGTCGCCTTCGCCAAGTTCGAATTCCCGCCGGATCACATAGTCGCGCGTTCTGGTGTTGCCGCGCACGACAATGCGTTCGATATAAACACGCGGCCCTTCGTCGAGGACGAAGGCGATGGTCACGGTATGCGTCGCTGGATCGCGGTCGCCGCGCGGATGCACCTGGGTGAACGGGTAGCCGTGCTTGCCGACCTCCTTGGTCAGCGCATCGACGGACTTTTGGACCAGGTCGCCATTATAGACTTCTCCGGGCGAAAGACGCACGAGCGGGCGGAGTGAAGCTCCGTCGAGGTCCGGCAAATGCGATTCCACATCGACCGCGGCGACTGTGTATTGCACCCCCTCCTCGACGGTGATCGTGACGATATAGCCGCCTTGCGCCGGGTCGAATTGGGCGTCGGAGCCCACGACGCGAAAATCGGCATACCCGTTCTTGAGATAGAAGCGGCGGACAAGTTCGAGGTCGGAGGCGATTCTGTCGGGATCGTAGACGTCCGATGTCTTGAAAAACGAGAGGTAATTCATCTCCGTCGTCTGCATGAGATCGCGCAGCTTGCCGGAGGAATAGACCTGGTTGCCGACGAAGTTGATCGTCTTCACGCCGGTCTTTTCGCCTTCGTCTATGGTGAAGACGACATCGAGCCGCCCGTTTGGCAGATCGACGGTCCGGGCGGTGACCGTGGCCGCCGCGCGGCCGGAACGTCGATAAACATCCTTGATGCGTTCGATATCCGCATCGACCATGGCCTGACTATAAGGCCCGCGCGATTTCGAGTGGACCTCGGCGGTCAGCGTTTCGGTCTTGACCTTGCTGTTGCCCTCGAAGGCGACACGATTGATGGTGTTGTTCTCGGTTACGCTTATGACGACCCGGCCCCCGGCCCGGCTCACCTTGACGCTGGAAAACAATCCGGTGGCATAAAGATCCTTGACGCCCTTGTTGACGGAAGCCTGATCCGAGCCGCTGAAATACGCGGCAATCGTTTCGCTGTCGATACGCTTGTTGCCTTGCACCAAGACATTTTCCGCGAAAGCGGCGAAACTACCGGCGCAGAGCCAAGCCAACGCGAGGATTGCAACGGCGAACCGGCCTTGAAATATACGCATAAATCGCATTGTAAGACCGGCCCTCACATGCACGAACGCTAACTCCATACCTGGCGCGGGTTGATTTTGGCGCTAGTTGGTTGACGCAACTTGTTGTAATGGAATGGACAAAGCTTCCTCCAGTATCCGCCAAGCGTGGCTTTTACAAGGTTTGGCATGCCCCGCAAATCAAGTTTCGTTGCACTGGAGCGATTTCGCGGGAGCGTGGCAGGCAAGACACGCATCACGGTGAGCAATCCCTTAAGGAACAGGGTTAACCCTTTGCTTCTATTTGGATAAAGACAGGGTTCGAACCAACCGCCGCCACGCCCATCCGCCCTCGGCGGATCATCCCAAATGCATCCATTGACGGGTCAGGCGAAGGATGTCGTTGTAGGTGGCGAAGACCATCAAGCTCGTCACCAGCATGAGGCCGACCTTGAAGCCGAACTGCTGCAGCTTGTCGTTCATTGCCTTGCCGCGAACCGCCTCCACCGCATAGTAGAGGAGATGACCGCCATCGAGGAGCGGAATCGGGAAGAGGTTCAAAATTCCGACCGAAATCGACAGAATTGCGGCAAGGTTGAGCAACGCCGCAAGGCCGATCTTGGCCATTGCCCCGGACACCTCGGCGATCCGGATCGGTCCAGACAGCTGATCGGTGGATTCCTGCCCGGCCACCAAGCCTTTGAGATAGCTGCCGGTGCGCGCCACGACGTACCAGGTCTCCGACCCAGCGAGCTTCACCGAGCCAACAAAATCATAGTTCTGGACATGCCAATTTTCCGGCTTGCTTTTGGATTGGACCCCAAGGACACCGACTTGGGTGGTGCCGAAAGGGGTCACCACGTCGCGCCGTCGCGGCGTCGCGACGAGTTCCACCAATTTGCCGCCGCGATCGATGCCGAAAACCAACTCCGTGTCGCTGGCGGTCTGCACCACGCGCTGCATGTCCTCGAAGCTATCGACCTTGATCCCGCCGATCGAAACGATCCGATCGCCTAGCTGAAACCCGGCCGCCTCGGCGGCGCTTCCGGCGGCAATGCCATCCACCATGGGCAGCAGGATGGCGCGCCCGTTCGCATAGAAGATGCCGGTGAAAATGACGATCGCCAAGAGGAAATTGGCGATCGGGCCCGCAGCGACGATCGCCGCACGCTTCCAGACTTTCTGAGCAATGAAACTCACCGCCCGCTCGCCGGGCGGCATGGCCGCGAGGGCGGCTTCATCCGTCATCGAGGCGCCATTGGCGTCGCCGTGGAATTTGACATAGCCGCCAAGCGGGAAGGCCGCAACCCGCCAGTGCGTTCCGTAGCGGTCGTTAAAGCCGAAAAGTTCCGGTCCGAACCCTAGCGAGAAGGTGTCGACCTTCACCCCGCACCAACGGCCGATCAGGAAATGACCGAGCTCGTGGAAAAAAACCACCAGGCTCAAGACAAAGAGGAAAGGCAATATATAACCTGCGAGTGCCCATACATGGGTGAATAGTGACATTTGAACTCCTAGCCGATTTTAACCCGGTTTTAACGACGTCATGGCCTCGAGGACTTCGCGGCTCTTGGATGAGATCATGCTCAACCAAACATACAGAGAACCGGCCTTTCCGTTGCGCGTTCCGGCTCAGCCGAACCTCACGCAAAATTGCAAGGGATCGAGCATGGCCCTGCCAAGACTATCTTGAGCAAAGCCGCATTACCTTGAGCAAAGCATCCTTGTTTCCCAAGCAAGACGACACCTTGATCAGACCAACGCTCACGAGAACGACCCTTGCGTGCGCTCTCAAATTTTTGCTCCTCGTTCCAAAACATAAGAATTCGAGACTGCCCGCGTGGGCCAATCTCCGCGTCTTATCTGAGTATATCGTGTCAAAGCATATCGTGTGCCAGGAACGGCATTGCATGACGTTCTTAAATATTTCTCCATATTTAAAAGAAATTTCTAGGCGAACCAAGGAATTTGAGAGCGGGATGAGCGGCCATATTGCAAACCCACGCTGGTCGCCCGGATCCATGCTCAGTGCACCCCGGCACCCGACGCAGCTCGCCGGGCAAGAACAAAGCGCGATCTTTCGCGCACGGCACGGTCCATTGCAAGGGCATCGACAACCGATTCCGGCTCATGTGCTACCCCGTCTGCGAGCGCCGAATTGCAAGCCTGTTCCACAATTTGGGCAATCTCGTGAAACGAAATCAGCCGGTTCAGGAAAGCCTCGACCGCGATTTCATTGGCGGCATTCAAGACAGTTGGAAGGCCCCGCCCCGTGCGCAAGGCGTCGATGGCCACGCGCAAGGCAGGAAAGCGGTCGAAATCCGGAGACTCGAAGGTTAGCCGGCCAACGGTTGTCAAGTCAAGCCGGCGCGCGGCGGTCGAGCTTCGCTTCGGATAAGAGAGACAATGGGCGATCGGAACCTTCATGTCGGGCGCGGCAAGTCCGGCCGTGACCGAGCCATCGCTGAAGGCGACGAGACCATGCACCACCGACTGCGCATGCACGATGACGTCGAGCCGCGCCGCCTCGATTCCGAAAAGATAATGCGCCTCGATCACTTCCAGACCCTTGTTCATGAGCCCGGCGGAGTCCACGGTGATTTTTGGCCCCATTGACCAATTCGGATGGGCCAATGCCTGTTCGGGGGTGGCGTTGGCAATGGCCTCGCTCGTCCATGTCCAAAACGGCCCGCCCGAGGCGGTCAGCGTGATCATTTCGATCGTATCGAGGCTTGCTTCGCCCATGGCCTGAAAAATTGCGTTATGTTCGCTGTCGACGGGTAGCAGCCTGGTGCCGGAAGCCGTGACTTGGCGCATGAAGGGAGCACCGGCGCAAACCAGACATTCCTTATTGGCGAGCGCGACGGTGCGTCCGGCGGAAAGCGCCGCGAAGGTCGGCTTGACCCCGGCGGTTCCCGCGATTGCTCCCATCACGATGTCGGCTGGACGGAGCGCCGCCTCGACGACCGCCTCCTCGCCTGCCGCGGGCTCGATCGAGGTGCCGGCCAGGGCTTCTTTTAGTTGGACATAGCCGCATGGGTCGGCGAGTGCGGCGAACTTCGCGCCGAGTTCTCGGGCTAGCCGGGCCAAGGCTTGCGGATCCCGCCCGCCGGCGACGGCTTCGACCCGGAAAGCGCCGCCCGCGTCGGCAATGATCTCGGCGGTCGATTTGCCGATCGATCCGGTCGCGCCGAGGATAACCACGCTGCGGACTTCGCGTTCCGTCGCGGGTCTTTGCCGCAATCGCATCACTTTCTCCATGCCGCCTCCTCAATTCAATCAAAGAGCATGTTCGCGCGAGGTGGAGCAAGAGTTCACACCAAAAACGCGTCAAGAAGATGCGGTGAACCAAACAGTACCCCTCTGGCATTCGAAAAGATGCGGACCACCCTAAAACCAATCGAACAAGCCAGCGGCGACTGAATCAAGTCCTCGCGCACTTCCAAAAAGGGCGGCGAAAACGGCGGCGGCGATAAATCCATCGAGCCGGTCCATGAACCCGCCGTGGCCCGGAATCAAGCCGCTCGAATCCTTTGTCCCGAAGCGCCGTTTGACCCAGGATTTAAAGATGTCGCCACCTTGCGAGACGGCGGCGGCGGCAAGGCCCAGCGCGAAAACGGGGAGGACCCGCCACGGATCGCCGAGGGAGTAAGCACCGGTCACGGCGCCGAGACTTGCTCCGGCGAATACGCCGGCAAGCGTGCCGGACCAGGTTTTCGAGGGCGAAATTTTCTGCCAGAGTTTGGCGCCGCCGATCAGGTGGCCGCCGAAATAGGCGAAAATATCGGTGCCCCACACGATCGCGAAAAGCCACACGATCGATCTTGCCCCATATTCCGCCGAGCCATGCAGCACGGCCGCGGAAACGAGCAGCAAACCGGCGTAGACGATCCCGGCAAAAGCCCAAATCCTCCGCCCTGGGCCCGCGGCCAGGGCGAGGGCAAGCCCGCAACCGCCAAGCAGGGAGCAGGCGGTACCGAACCAAGCCTTGCCGGCAAAATACGCGCTAGCAACGAGCCCCAGGGCAACAAGAAAGAAGCGGAGGCGAGGGTTTGGTGCCGCTATCAGATTTTGCCATTCGCAGCCTACCGCCAAGGCGGCGCCGAGCCAGATCAGATCGAAAACGAGGCCGCCCTGCCAGACGGAGACAAGCGCCGCCGCCATTAAGACAATCGCCGAGAGGACGCGCGGCAGAAGATCGGCCAAGCAACGCCGCCCGGAAAAATTGGGCGCCGGAGGGTTTTTGCCCGGCGCATGGGCGGCATCGTTCAGCATGGCAAGCAGCACAGGACTCGGGGCGGCATAAATCATGTTTTCGCCGCACCGGCCAGCACCCTACCATTCCGGGATTGCCCCGTCACGCCGCCGAACCGCCGTTCGCGCGCTGAGAATTCCGCCAAGGCCGCCGAAAAAGCCTGGCGGTCGAAGTCCGGCCAATGCATCGGTAGGAATACGAATTCGGAGTAGGCTGCTTGCCACATCAGAAAATTCGACAGTCGCTGTTCACCAGACGTGCGGATGATGAGATCGGGATCGGGAATGCCCGCCGTGTGGAGATGGCGGGCGAATAGCATCTCGTCGATTTCGGATGCCTTGATGAGGCCGGCGGCCACCTCTTCCGCCAAAGCCCGTGCCGCAGCGGCAATCTCCTGCCGGCTTCCGTAGTTGAAGGCGACGATCAAGGTAAGACGGGAGTTCGCCTTTGTCCGGTCCTCCGCCTCTTCGAGCAGGGCCCGGATGTCGGCGTTCAGATTGGCGCGCGCGCCAATCACCTTGACCTTGACGCCAGCCTTGTGCAACTCATTAAGATCGTTTTGGATAAAGCGCTTAAGAAGGGCCATGAGATCGGCGACCTCCTGGACGGGCCGGTTCCAATTCTCCATGGAAAAGCTGTAAACAGTCAGATAGTCGAGCCCGAATTCGATCGCCGCGCGAACGGTTTCGTGAAGCGTTTCCAGCCCGCGCCGGTGCCCCTCGATCCGCGGCAGTCCCCGCCGCGCCGCCCAGCGTCCGTTGCCATCCATGATCACGCCTACATGCACGGGCGCACCGGTCAGGCGCCGTCGCGCGGGAAGCGCTGTCTCTTCGGCAACCATGGATGACATTGTCATGTCCTGGCCGCCAGCCGCCCGTGGCATCGTCCCTTGGCGTCCTCTATCCTAAGCAAGACAGCCCCTCTGCCATACGCATCTCTATCAGAAAGACCGCCCCGCACCGGGTCATCCGGCCGGCCCCGCAACACCGGACGGCCTGTCAAACTAAACGCGCGGTCCCTTGTGGGTCCGCCGGCCCGCTTATAGCAGATCGAAGCGGCTCACACTTGTCACACTTGCATGATCTCGGTTTCCTTCGCGTTCAGCGCGAAATCGATCTCGCCGACGAATTGATCCGTCAGTTTCTGGACCTGACTCTCGTGGCGTTTCTCGTCGTCCTCGCCGATCGACTTATCCTTGAGCAGTTTTTTTAGCATGTCGAGCCCATCGCGGCGGACATGGCGGACCGCGATGCGCGCCTCTTCGGCATACCTGTGCGCGACCTTCGCCATTTCCTTGCGCCGCTGCTCGTTGAGTTCCGGGATCCGGATCCGCAAGACCTGACCTTCGACGGTCGGAGAGAGTCCCAAATTGGCATTGCGGATGGCCTTGTCGACGGCGCCGACCATTGCCTTGTCCCAGACGTGAACCGAAAGCATCCGCGGCTCCGGCACGCTGATGGTCGCCAGCTGATTGAGCGCCATCGTTTGCCCATAGGCCTCGACGTGCACGGGTTCGACGAGGCTCCCCGACGCGCGTCCGGTGCGCAAACCTCCCAATTCGTGCTTCAATGTCGCGACCGCGCCCTGCATGCGCCGGCTAAGGTCGGAAATATCAAATTCAGCGCTCATGTTTGGAATCCCAAGGTGTTTCCGCCCGGCCCGTCCATGGACCATGAGAGGATCGTAGCGCACTATGAAGGCGAAACCAGAGTGGCTTTGCCGCGTCCCTCGAGGGCGTCGAGGATCGCGCCAGGCTGCCTTATCGAGAAGACAATTATGGGAATTCCGTTCTCGCGCGCAAGCGCGAACGCGGCGGTGTCCATGACCGCGAGATTCCTTGCGATGGCTTCGTCGTGAGTTAAGCGATCATAGCGAGTTGCGGCCGGATCGCGCTTCGGGTCCGTCGAATAGACTCCGTCAACCTGCGTCGCCTTCATAATGAGATCGCAGGAAAGCTCGGCGCCGCGCAAGGCCGCGCCGGTATCGGTTGTAAAGAATGGATTGCCGGTGCCGCCGGCGAGAACCACGATCCGGCCCTTGCCGAGATGATGCAATGCCGCCTGGCGCGAATACGCCTCGCAAAGCGCGGGCATTGGCAAAGCCGAGAGGGTTCGCGCGGCCTGGCCTTGCTTCTCGATCGCATATTCGAGGGCGAGCGCATTCATCACCGTCGCGAGCATGCCGATCGAATCGGCGCGGGCCCGCTCGATGCCCTTGTCTGCGCCTTCGATGCCCCGGAAAAAATTGCCGCCGCCGACGACCACCGCGACCTCGACGCCGCTCGCCGCGACCTCCTTCAGATCCGCCGCGATGCGCGCCAGGCTATCTTGGTCAAGACCATGGCTTCGCGCGCCCATCAAGGCTTCCCCGGAGAGCTTAACGACAATCCGCCGCCAAGCTGAAAATTTCGGCGGAGACTTGGTTTCGCCCGGTCCGATCATTGGCTCGCCGCTGGTTCCTTGCCCGCACCACTAAAGACTTTTCGACAAAATCTTACCTAAGACAAATAGATTAATGTTCATGATCGACTCAACGGGTCCGTCCCGCCTGCCATCGGAGGGGGCCAAACGTGCCACGCCCCTAGCTCGCGGACACGGTCACGGCCTCCGCTGCATCGCCCTGTTTTGCAAAAACCCAAGAAGCGGCCATATGTGATTACAGTTCCCGAATCAGAGTGGTGGAGGATGGAAAAATGCGGGGTGTTGGCGAAGCGGAAATGCCCAGCAATTTGCCTCTCCCGCTTTATGGGCAGCGCGGCTGCGCGGCGGTTATCGCGGGCCTTGGATGGTTTGGCATGGGCGTGCAGCTCTATTTCAATATTCATGACGCGCTCGTCAAAAACTTGCCGGTCGCGGGGCATCTCATCGATTACTTCAGCTTTTTCACGATCGAGACCAATCTCGTTGTCGCCCTCGTGCTCACGATTTTTTGCACACGGCCGCAAGCGGAGCAATTTTTGACCACGCCCAGCGTCGCTTCGGCACTTGTCGTTTATATTATCATTGTCGGCGTGGTCTATGCGGTGTTGTTGCGGCATTTATGGCACCCGCATGGATTGCGGTTTTTGGCCGACATCGTGCTGCATGACGCCATCCCGTTTCTGTACCCCTTCTATTGGCTGGTGTTTTTGCCCAAGGGCAGCTTGCGATGGCGCGAACCCGCCTGGTGGCTCGTCTTCCCGGTGCTGTATTTCCTCTATAGCATGCTGCGCGGCGCGGCGTTTGGCACCTATCTTTATCCTTTCTTCGACGTCGCACATCTCGGGTTTGCACGGGTCGCGATGAATGGAATTGGTTTGCTTGCCGGCTTTTTTGGGCTCGGTGTCATTTTGACGGCCATCGACCATGCCTTGGCCTCCGGTGAGAGTGGGCGAAGCGGGCTTGGCAGCGCCGCCGAACTCTGACAAATAGGGCCATTGACGGTTCATCATCAGGCTTCAAGAGGACGCCATGGCCCTGGCACAGGCCGGGACAACGCCCGCCGGAAACGGCGTCTTTCCATCCGGCGCGCGGAACAATTTCAACTCATCGAGACCGTCATGACAAAGAAGCTTTTGTTCCTTTTCGACACCGATCCGGCACCGAGCGTCTTTGACACGGTCGTCGGCTATGACGGCGGCGCCGACCACGTCATCGGCTATGGCGGCGTGACGCCGGAGAGCGTCGCCGCGCTCGTCGATGGAACGATCTACACGCGTGGCCCCAAGGAAAAGCAACATACCGCGATCTTCGTCGGCGGCGGCAGCATGATCGCCGGCGAGGCGTTGTTCAAGGCGGTCAAGACGCGCTTTTTTGCCAATTTCCGGGTATCCGTGATGTTGGATAGCAATGGCTCCAACACCACAGCGGCCGCCGGCGTCGCGCTGCTCGCCAAAGCTAAGTCGCTCGCCGGCAAGAAAGCGATCGTGCTCGCCGGCACGGGCCCGGTCGGCATGCGCGCCGCGGCGATGCTGCATATCGAAGGAGCCGAGGTCGCGATCACCTCGCGCTCGCAACAGCGTGCGGATGCCGCAGCCAAGGCGATCAACGATCGCTTCGGCTTTGCGCCGGCGCCCATCGAGGCTTTCGACAATGAAGCCCGCGCGGCGGCGGTCAAGGGCGCGCAGGTCGTGT
This sequence comes from uncultured Alphaproteobacteria bacterium, assembly GCA_963712225.1. Taxonomy (GTDB): domain Bacteria; phylum Pseudomonadota; class Alphaproteobacteria; order Rhizobiales; family Beijerinckiaceae; genus Methylocapsa. The sequence goes on along the minus strand of CAVQHH010000016.1, from coordinate 222,524 downwards.
TCGCCGCGGGCGCCATCGGCGTCCCGTTGCTCGATGAAAAGGACTGGCGGAATGACCCGGCGATCGAACTCATCGCCGACTGCAACGCGCAGCCGCCGCTCGGCATCGGCGGCGTCGAGGCGATCGACAAGGCGACAGAGCGTCACGGCAAAATCGTGATCGGCGCGCTCGGATTAGGCGGCTTGAAGATGAAACTGCATCGCGCTTGCATCGGTCAGCTGTTCGAAAGCTCCGATCAGGTGCTCGATGCCGAGAATATCTATGCGCAAGCCAAAGCCCTGGCGTGACTTTCGAGGACGGCGGCAACCATGACCACGCATAGTTCACTCGCGGCCTTTCTCGACGATCTCGCCAGTGAACGTCCAACGCCAGGCGGCGGTGGCGCGGCGGCGCTGTGTGGCGCCATCGGCGCGGCGCTCGTCTCCATGGTGGCCAATCTCACCATCGGTAAAAAGAACTACGAAGCGGTCTGGGAAGATCTCGAGGCCGTGAACGCCAAGGCGGAGGCGCTGCGCGCCGAGCTGACCGGCGCGATCGAAGAGGACGTCGTGGCGTTCAATTCCGTGATGGCCGCTTATGGGCTGCCGCGCGCGACCGAGGAAGAGAAAGCCAAGCGCGCCGCGTCAATTCAAGCCGCCTTGAAGGATGCGACGCTCGCGCCCCTGCGCGCCGTCAAAGCCTGTTTCGAGGTCATCCGCCTGTCCGCCGCCGCGGCAGAAAAAGCCAATCTCAACGTCATCAGCGACGCCGGGGTTGCCGTGCTTGCGGCCAACGCGGGGCTGCGCAGCGCGGCGCTAAACGTGTTCGTCAACGCCAGGGCGATCAAGGATCGCGATTTCGCCGAGAAGCAAATCGCCGAAGTCAATGCGCTGCTCGCGCAGGCGGCGGAGACGACGGAATCCGTCTATCAGACAGTCAGAACCAAGATCGGCGCGTAAATTCGCGGTATCATGGGGTAACTGCAGCTTTCGTGCGCGCTCGCCGCGGTAATTTCGTAATCGGATGTCGGAATGAAAGCCCTCCTCACTCGGAAGAGGGCTTCCTTATCCAAGTTTTTAATCCCATTCATTCGGCGGGTTATAACTCTTAGTCACGCCAATTGTGAGATTGGTTTTGTCATAAATCACGGTGATACCATAACGGTCTACTAGCATGGATCGAATTTGCTTCAGTGTACCCCGACGGGGTTTCACTTGGCCACGTTCGATATTCGATAAAGTGCCGCCCGACACACCCGCCAACTTACCAAACTCGTGTAGAGTGAGGCCTGTTATTTCCCGGCCCATTTTGATCACGAGACCTTGAGCTCGTCTTTCATCCCAGCTTTCCATGTGGTTCTCTCCTTAAAATGATTTGGTAATCGCAGCGCATCACGCGATCGCGCCATGCTGCTTTCTATATTGGCCTCTTGCGAGAAATTGCAATACTGACCTAGAGGGAAAACCAATAAAAATTCCAATTCTAGCTAAAACGGAGCGTCAAACGTGCCTTGATCCACGCCATAGGAGCGCTATTGGGCCGCGCAAGATGCGGCCAGGCGGCCCAAGATGAGGCTTCTTGGCGATGTCGCCTCCGCCGAAACGATCCAGCGCGCTGGTGGTTGAAGACAGGGCGAAAGCCATCTTTCTGACCGCCGCTCCGGGCTTATTCCGTGGATGGCTGTGCGCAAATCCAAAAGTTAACTTCGCTGAAACCATAGCGGCGTCTTATCGCGCCGTTTGGATGGTGGAGTCGACTTATGGACTGGCGGGAGTGGGACGCGCTGCGCGCAACGCGTACCCGCGAGTTGGATCTTGGCTTGGTTTTCGAAGCGGTCGCCGCCCGAAAACGGTGGTTGATTGGGTTGCCGCTTGTCGCTCTCCTTCTCATCAGCGCCGTGCTGTGCCTTCAACCGCCGCGATATAGCGCCGAGACGCAGGTTTTGATCGGCCCCCGGCAGGCGGGGTTGATCGGTTTGCGGTCGAGCGTTGCCCTTTTGGACGGCGCGGGCGCCGCCGCTAGCCAGGCGCAGCTCATCGCGTCGCGCGATCTCAGCCGCCGGGCGATCAAGGATCTCGGCATCGAGAACAATCCAGAATTCGATCCGGTGATGAGGGGCCTCGGACCCGGTTTCCGCGCCCTAATCTTTCTCGGCATCATGCGCGATCCGGCGCGAAAAAGCCCGGAGGAACGGGTCCTCGAAGCCTATCAGGACCGCCTGCGGGTGAGCGCGCCGGGCAGGGGCGGTCTTGTTACGATCGCATTTCAGTCCGAGGATCGCGAACTTGCCGCGAACGCCGCCAATCGCATCGCCGAACTCTATCTCGAAATGCGCGCCGAAGCCAAGCCTGCCACCGATTTGCCGCGCAAGTTGGACGCGCGCATCGTTTCGCGCGCCTTGCCGCCGCAACGTCCGATTTATCCGAGGGAGGCCTTGCTGGTCTTGTCGGGGGCCGCGATGCTTGTCATGGCTTTCGGCGCATTTGTGTCGATCGTGCTGCCGCGCGGGCGCTTGCCTCTCCGCGCGGAGGCGCCTGTCGAGCAGCCCCGCGCGCTCGGACAGGTTCGCGTTTTCGCCCGCTTCACGGATGCGGCGGGGCTAAGTCCGCGAGTAAACCGAAAATTGGACCCGCCGCCGGCAATGGAGAGGGAAACCGGCGGCGATGACCCCGATAATGGGCAAGCCATGGCAAAGATCGTGACGCGCATCCTGGCGGTTTCCGACCGGGCGGGCGCCCCGCAAGGCATTCGGCAAGGAACTCCGCAAGGTATTCGGATCGTCGCGACGAGCCTCCAGGCAACTGACGCGGCGTCTTGCATGATGCTCGATCTCGCCCGCAGTCTCGCCCGTAAAGGACGTTCGATCGTCATCGAACTCGACGAGTCCAGTCTATTGGATTTTGCGAGTTCCACCGCCGGCGCGCCGCATGGCCATCCGCCGGGAACCGAACCCGCGCTCGGCGATCTTCTTGCCGGAACGGCCTCTTTCGCCGAAGTCATTCGCCGCGATCCGGCCTCGCGGCTTCATTTTCTGCCGGTTGGACGCGACGGCGAGTTGGATCTTCACGAATTCGCAAATGTGCTCGATGCCTTGGCCGGGATCTATGATTTCATCGTGACGATCGCGCCGCCTCTCGACCGGAACGGCATCGCCGGAACCCTCGCCGCGAAAGCCGATGTCGTCCTGCTGGCGGCGCGCGGAGAGCCGAGCGGCGGCGCCGTAGTCGAAGCCGAGGCGCGGTTGATCGAAAGCGGCGCACGCGAGGTCCTGCTTATTGGCCTGCAGGCTGAGTCGCCGCGGAGCCTCGGTTTGGATGCGGCTTGACGACGAAACGGACGCCGAAGTCACGTTCCCGGATCGGGTTTTCACCGTCCGTCTGATCAGCCGCATCACCGGCACGATCCACCCCCCTAGCCAGGAGCTGAATCAAAACGCCGGCCTCTGGCGCCGGGCGCGCCTGAGCCAATGCCATGGCCACGAGCGTATAGACCGACACAAATGCGATCATCACGCTTGCGCCGATGAGTTCGCGGAACCGGCGGCGCATTTTGCCTCCATTTTCCACTTGCGGCATGCCACGCATGGACATCGGACCCGCGGGAGTTTATGGCTTTCACCTTGCCGGCGGCGAAGTGAGCGTGCCACGCTTATTCAGTCGCAATCATTAGTACGACGAATGAACATTCAGACAAAGGCCGTCCCAAGCCCTTGTACCGGTATCTGCACGATGGACGGCGCTTTGGGCTGGTGTCTTGGATGCGGCCGCACAGGCGATGAGATCACCGAATGGTCTTCGGCCGGCGACCTGCGCCGTAGCGCGATCTGGGCCGCGCTGCCGGAGCGCATCGACGCGTTGGGCATTTCGATTACCCGCCTGCCCTGGCCGCCTGGCCAGATTGCAGAGTTCGTCGCTGAAAGCCTGGACCAAAAATCCGGCACCTGGGCGCTTGGATGTTACGGCGCGACCGCCGAATTCATTTGCCAACATGGCGAACCATGCGACGTTTCCGTAAGTGGCGAGACAATTACCGCGATTTCGGATCGTGGCGCACTGCAATTGACAATAGGCGAACATGTTAGAGCACTGCGCCTGCGAGCCGATCACACGCGTCGTGGTTATCGGGCCATTTTTCTCGTCGTCATTAAGGCGAGGGCAACTTTGCCGGTTGCAACAACTCTTACGCCGCTTGGCCGCGACGAGGGCGCCGTCCGGCGCGAGTGTCGAAACGATGCTTGGTACGATCTAGGTCTGGGGCGCGCCGACCTTCGGTTCTGTGTCCGGGCTTCCGCGCCCGAACTGCGGGACAAGCTGAACCAAGCGTCAGGCCAACCGATCTCAGATGTCTTGCAAGCCGCTGGAGCCATGATCGTGAAACACAGTCCGGCAAGGGTCGTTGAGTCGCCGTTGGGGCGGGCGGAAATTGGCACTCCCATTCCGCCGCCCGGCGGGCAATCGCCCGACGGACCTCATACGCATCTGCTGCCCGGCCACTTGGCAAGCGGTCGCGCCACCCCGCCGGGTATTGATCTGCCACCGGTCTACGCCCTTGGTGCAACGTTCTATCCTGCATCGGATCCCAAGGGCACATTGCGCCAGAGTACGCCGCCTGATAGGCGGTTAGCGATCACAGCGCCTGATAAGTCCGCTTCTGCTGCAGCGTGGGCCGAGTACGACTTCGTGGTTGACGCTTTGATTCCCTAGGATGGTGGGTGATGAGCTGGCTTATTGACAAATTGCAAAGTGGCCGCGTCTCAATGACGGTCAAGGAGTTGAAGCGAGACATCGACTCTGCAGACGATACTCGTCGAGCCAAAATTCTTCTGAAAGCGCATGAAGCCTGAATCAAGATAATTGAATCATCACGTATTCAACGGGATGTTTTAGCGAACCCTCAAAATTATCCTCGCGCATCGTCTTCAAAAGTCATGAGACGCTGATCGATTGTACGAAACGTTTGTGCAACTACTTAGAACAATTTAAACGCGACCTGAGTATTAATTCCGGATTCCAGAAACACCGGCGCAAGCCCGGCGAACCAGCGATCCAAAAGATTATAGTCGAGCTGTTCCATCAGCTGGCGTTCCGAGCGGATGCCGTAGAACACCTGGAGCAGCCACCTGGAGCAGCAAGGCGCTCAGCAATTGCTCCGGCGGGATCGAGGGGCGGCCCGCGCTCGAATAGAGCTTTCCGAAGCTGGGGCTCAGGTCTTTCAGAACCGCCCGAACCAGCTCCCTTACCTGCCGCAAAGGATGCTTCGCCGGCACCCGCGCCTCAGGCGACAAATAGGAAAACAATCCGCCCTGATCCCGAAATCGTCCGCGCATGAAACCCCCACCAATTCGTGACCAAAGTGAATCATCTCAGATGCCGTAGCAGAAGTGGTTGGAATTTGAAGGTGGCGTAATCTCCACATCGTTTCAAAAAGCAAATCGGCATTAGCGCGCCGATGGAGATTACGCCATGAAAAAAGATACCACGAAGATGCCGGCCGATGTGGCCGACGAAAAGCTTTTCGACAATTGGTTCGATCCGGTCGAGACGGAGTTGCGTACGAAGGTGCGCGGCTTCATCGAGACCATGATCGCAGAAGAATTTGAGACGGCGCTCGCCCGTCCGCGCTACGGACGCCGGCCGGTGGAGGATGGCGCTGCTGTGCCCATCGCCGGCCACCGGCACGGCCGGCGGATACGTTCGCTGACCGGTACATTCGGACCGACGGAGATCACCGTTCCGCGTGCCCGGATCTTCGGTGCGGACGGCAAGACGGCGGAATGGAAGAGCAAGGTGGTGCGCTCCTATCAACGGCGCACTCGCGCCGCCGATGCGCTAATCGCCTCGGCCTATTTCTCCGGAACCAACACGCGCCGGGTCCGCCGGGCGTTGGCGGCCCTGTTTGGCGGCGCCGTGGGTAAAGATACGGTTAGCCGCGTTTGGCGCAAGGTGAAGGGCGATTGGGATACCTGGAACGCCCGTTCTCTCGCCGACGAGCCAATCATCCGATTGATCCTCGATGGCACGGTGGTGCGCGTTAGGCTCGACAAGAAATCGACGTCGATCTCACTTCTCATCGCCCTCGGCGTCAGGCAGGACGGCCAGAAGGTCCTCCTCGCGGTCAAGAACATGGGCGGCGAAAGCGAAGCCGCCTGGCGGACGCTCCTCGACGGCCTCGGCAATCGCGGCTTGAAGAGGCCAACTCGTCATCGTCGATGGCGCTCCCGGCCTCGAGAAAGCGCTTGCCGCGCTTGGTCAGATATTTTGGTCCAACGCTGCACGGTTCACAAGCATCGCAATCTTCTCGCTCATGCACCCGAGCGGCTACACGAGGAGATCTCCGCCGACTATAAGGACATGATTTATGCCGGCACAAAGCAGGAGATCGAGACGAAGCGGAAGGCCTTCGTTCGTAAGTGGCGGCTGAAATGCCCAGCGGTCGCCGCCAGCCTGGAGGAGGCTAGCGACAGGCTGTTCACCTTCACACGCTTTCCGAAAAGCCAATGGAAATCAATCCGAACCTCGAATGCAATCGAACGATTACACGAGGAGTTCAAGCGCCGGATCAAGACCCAGACCGTTCTGCCATCAGCGGAAACAGCAGCCATGTTGTTCTGGGCCTTGCTGGCTTCAGGGCAGATTACAATGCGCAAAGTCGACGGCTGGCAGACCTTCACCGAAAAGCCATCCCATCAGGCGATTGACCTCCAGCCAAAGCCAGAGTTTTTCAGCAAACTGCTAGAGACGTCTCGCGTCTTCGCGCGCCTCAGGCCGCGGTTTTGCGTCTCTGGAACCGGACCATTGTGATGAAGAGTGAGTAACCGGCGGACATGCCGGACGAATTTCGTCGCGAACGAAAACTGACAAAACGCGCTAATATCACTAGGTTATATGGCTGATGAGGCAGTCAACAGCGAACAGTCTCGGTCTGGAAGTTCCCTGCTTTTCGGGAAAATGCAGGGAGATTTTGAGAAAATGCAGCGAGGCGCTAATTGTAACCGAGCCAAAAGCTCCCATTTCTCAATGGCTTGCACGGTCTCTCCCTACTCAAGGAGCAGGGAGACAGTCATTCACTTAGCAGGGATATTTAGGGGATGAGTGCAAAATCGCAAATCAGATATTAAGATTAAGTGATGCAGGAATTCTTGTCGGGAGTGACCGCGCCGATGCGCGAAGACTGCGAGCCGTGTATGGTAAAATATCAGGACACCGCCGCCTACAAAAAGGCTACCGAAGACCAACTACGCATCGTGACGCACTCGAAAAAGAAATCAGGCAGCGCGAGGCCGATAAGATATAGCGAGAGGCCTGGAGGCTCGATGCGGTCGACTGTGCGCGGGCCCATCTGGCGCCTCCCGTCGGTGTCACGGGACCCCCCAGGAAGCGTGGTGCTCCACCCAAATATCCTTGGGAAGAGATGGAGGCGAAGACATACCAGCTAATGGATTATCACGGCGCGTTCTCCGCCGATGATCCCGTGTGGAATGCCCAGGCGCGGCTTGAAGAGAAGCTGCTTAAGTTCTGCTACGACAAGACCGGGCGCGAGCCAAGCATCGGCAGCCTGAGAACCCACCTCAAACTATGGCTCGAAAACTGGCGGTCCGAGCGGCCTAAATAGCTATGAATTCGCGGTCAGAATAGTCAATAATTGGACCCTGACTATCCAAGACGACAACACAGAGCTCTTTTGGGTATTAAACTCGCACACTACAACGCGAGGAAAGACCCGTGCGAAAACGCGCGCGCCCAACGCTTTCCACCACGCCCGCTATGGATGAGTTTTGACGAGGGTGGATTAATTCCGGTCACGCCGGAAATGCTCGAAAGTCCGACAAAGCCTGGCAAAATCGCAGAAGTTCAATTCTGTCCTGCCCCTTCTTCAACCTGACTGTTGGCCAGAAGGAGATTGCGCCGATGGCCAGGCGTAGTCATGATCTCCTCGTCGACGAGCACGCTTTTCAGCGTCAGTTGCAACGGAAAAGCGGCCATCGGCGCAAAGAACTCCTGCAGCTCGCGAAAGCATTGTGCGCGTGGGTTCTTGGGCAAGAGCGCAAGCCGGGGCGTATTCGCCGCGCGCAAGGACGCGGCCGATGATCAACGATCTTGACATCGTTCCCATGGCCAGTGGCGGCCCGGATCTGGAGACCCTCGTGCGGCACGGCGATGCCGCTCTTAACGCCCATCTGGAAACGCTCGAAAACCGACTCTTGGGGCCGGGAAGTCCGGCGGACCGGCATGCGCGACGGGCAGAATCTCTGGACCGTCGAGGTGCTTAACGCACAAGTTCATGTGGAATTTGAAATAGGCCTGACGGCGCTCGCAGCCCGGATGCTCGCAGTGACCACATTACGTTCTCGATGACTCAAGCCTTCGCGAGACGGCCGAGCGCGTCGGGGAATATCATCACGAAGAAATAACTTTTCGCCCGTTGACGCCGGGGGTGATGTGACCTATCTGCACCTTGCGGGATGCGATCAGCGCTTTGCGCACTTGCGTCCTTAACGGTCACTCGGCGGTATCACCGCGAAATTCCGTTTTCCCGCGATCTCCCATTTCCATCTCGTTGCCGCTTCTCCAGCTCGCGAGATTTGTTTTGGAGTCGCAGCGACGGTCGAGATCCTCGACGAACATTACCTTCCACAACCTGCCGCCGCCCGGGCGTTGCACAAATCGATCCGCAGCCTTCAACGATGGCAACGGGTTGGGATCGACCCAACGATAACTTACGTTGGGGTAACCCCTTATTATTCCCGGGATGATCTCCGGAATTGGCTCGAGGCGCAAGCGAAGCCTCCTGTTCGCGTGGCGAAGGCCCAAATTCCGCAGCAGCAGAAAATAAAGCAACGCGGGCGCGGCCGATGATCAACGATCTTGACTTCGTTATCATGGCCAGTGGCGGCCCAGATACTCGTTCGGCGCGGCCAGCCCGGCGAAGGTTGGGATGCTTGGGGAGATGAGCGCAATGACCTCTGCCACGAGCTACCAGTTTGTCTTGATCGTCGTTCTCCGCGCGGACAAGCGTTATGACATCAATTTCGGTCACAAGTCCCGGCGACCTTCCCTCGGAAAGAAATCGAGCGGTTTCTTCGCACCGACGACGACAGCGGCTGGGACAACGAAATTGAGCAACGCGGGTGCCAAATTTCAGATCACCGCTAGTCGAGCATATATGGATGGTCATCGGTCTCGCCAAAGCCTGCACAACTATGACCGAGTTGCGCGACCGCGTGGCAGCCTTAGACGGCAAGCATCCGATGCAGCTCAGGTTTTATTTGCCGAACCCGGTGGCTTCGTAGGTGACGCCGAAGGCGGCTTAACAGGACCTTTCGTGTCGACAAGCTTTCCACCAATCGCCCTTTCTACCACTGATAGGGCGATTTGGCTTTCGTCTTGAGGCGGTCGACGCGGCTTTCGCTTCTTGGTCATGCTATCAATTTGGCGACTAAACCGCCGAATGTCCAGCGTTGGCGGCGTAGGCAAACTTTAACCAGTACCCGCCGCCGATATGCTTTTTTAAATGACGCGGGCGAGCGGATCGAGGAAAATCTCGACGATGTCATGGTCTTCTCCGCCACGGGAGAACTGAATGAATTCGCGTCGATTGCCGGCTATCTCGCGACCGACGAATTGACGGATACGGCGGCCTTCACGGCCGAGGTGCATTGGCTTCCCGTCACCATTGAATTGGCGGGCTTGATCAAGAACGACGGCACCGTCACCAAGCACATTCAGCTTTCGCCCGAGGGCAAGGTCACGAACGACAGCGCCGCCTGCTGGATCGCCACCGGGTCAGTGCACCGGACCCGGTACGATGACTGGCGAACATTCGCAGGGACATTGGAGAATATGCCGCCGAATGGGGCGATCACGCTCGGCATGCTCTGCCCGGAGCGCCCCGAGGACAGTGCCTATCTCGTCACGAAGGATAACCCTTGCCATAAAAACCCAGGGCGTGTCGCGCGGACCAAGGAATTTTTTCAATATCGCCCGGTGCCGACGCTGGCGCTCCTCGATCATGACACGAAGCATTTCTCGATTGCCGTCAAAGAGCGTGTCGAAGCGCTAGGCGGGTTGACCTGGGCCATCGAAAGCGTTTGCCCTGCGCTGGCGACGGCGGGAACCATCCTTCGCGCATCGACCTCCTCGGGGATTTCGAACGCCGAGACCGGCGAGGAGTATCCGAGCAGTGGCGGATTTCATCTTTACGTCCTGGTCGATGACGGCACGGACATTCCGCGCTTTTTGAAGGTCCTCCAGGAACGGTGCTGGCTCGTGGGGCTTGCCGGATATTGGGTCAACAAGGCCGGTTCCTCGATCGAATATTCGATTATCGATACGGCCGTCGCGGGCCACGAGCGGATCGTTTTCGAGGCCGATCCGAAAGTCGATCCGCCCTTGGTCCAAGCCAAGCGCGCGGCTATTCTGCGAGATGGGCGACCGCTCGTAATACGTGCTGCTTGCCCTGTTTTGAACGCAACCGAACTGGACAAGACCGCCAAGTTGAAATCGGCGGCGCGGAGGAAACTCAAGCCGGAAGCCGACGCGGCGCGGGAGACCTTTATCACTACGAAGGCCGAAGAAGCCATAGCGCGGGGTGTTGACCCGATGGCGGCGCGGGAGATGGCCGAGCAATGGATCAATTCAAACATTCTCTATCCTGGCGTTCTGATAGATTTCGTTGATGCCGATCTCGGGGTCGTTGATGTTGCGGAAGTCTTGGCTGACCCGGAGCGCTTCGACAAAAAGGCCTGCTGGGACCCGATGGTAGGGCGCGACTATGGCCACGCCACCGGAAAATTCTATGCCAATAGCCTGGTCATTCATTCCTTCGCGCACGGGCTTGGGCAGACGTTCAAGTTACGACATGAGCCGCAACAGGCGCAGCCTGCGAACCGAAACCGGGAGCCGATCCTCTGCGCTCCTGGACGCCTTGACGAGATGACCAACGAGGCCGAGCAAGCGCTCGTCGGCCTCGGGAACGTTTACCAGCGCCTCGGGAAAATCGTCGGCGTGGGACAGGAGAAGGGCTGCGACGGAAAGACCGTCGCCTTCCAAGGGATCATGGAACGCGGCACTTATGCCTTGATGCGCGATTTGGCGCGGGCGACGGAGTTTGAGCGGTTCAACGCAAATGGGGAATTGGTCCGTGCGATCCGCCGCTGAAAATCGTGCATATGCTCAAAGAAAAAGGGCGTTCAAGCCTGCCGGTCTTGCGCGGTATTATCTCAGCGCCGACACTTTGTGCCGATGGTTCTATTCTTCAAGACCCAGGCTTCGATGTTCTAACCGGATTGCTCTACGACCCCGAAGGCGTCGAATTTCCCCGGATACCAGATTATCCGACAAAAGAGGAAGGCGAAGCGGTGCTAAACAAGATCCTGCATCTCTTGCGCGAATTTCCGTTCGAGGGCAAGGCGGGCAAAAAGAGTGCATCGCGCAGTGTTGCCGTGGCTTGCATCTTGACGGCGCTTGTCCGGCAATCGCTTCTGAGAGCGCCAGGCTTTGCTTTCGATGCCCCAGTCCCAAGAACGGGCAAATCAAAGTGCATCGACATTGCTCATGCGATCGCTTGGGGGCACCGGGCGGCCGTGAACAATTGGACCGGTGACAGGAAGGAGGATGAAAAGCTCCTTGGTGCCGTCGCCCTTTCCGGATGCGCGGCACTAGCGATCGACAATATTGAAGATGTTATCGGCGGGGCGCTCCTTTGCGAAATCCTGACCCAGCTTTCCGTCAAAGTTCGCATCCTTGGCTTGAGCCAGCAGCCTACGGCAGAAACGGCGTTTCTGGTTAATTCAACGGCAACAATTTGATATTCAAGGGCGATATCACGGTTCGCGTGCTAAAGGCCCGCCTTGACGCCGGCATGGAAGCGCCGGAGGAGCGCGTTTTTGATTTCGATCCAGTTGACGATGCGTTGAAGCATAGGCTCGAGTTAGTGGTTGCCGGATTAACCGCCATGCGCGCCTTCCTGGTCTCGCCCGAGCAGGTAGAATGCAAACCGTATAGTGATTTCACCGGCTGGTCGAAAATGGTCCGCGAAACGCTCATTTGGTACAGCGAACCGGATCCGGTCGATACGGCGAAGGAGGTCAAAAGCGAGGACCCGAGACGCGAGGAGCACCGGACTATTTTGCTGGAATGAAAGCGCGCTTTTGGGAATTGCTCATACCCGGCCAAGGACGTGGCCGCAGCCGTAAGCAAGCCGAGTAAAAATGATAGCATGAAGCGAGCACATCCAGCTTTGTTCATGGCGCTCTTGGGGATTGCTCCGAACCGTGGCGGCGAAGGCATCGACGGCAAGAAACTCGGCGCTTGGCTTGGCTACAAAAAGGACATTCCGGTCGGCGGCTTGGTCTTCCGCAAGCGCGACGGCGGGAACCATGCCGAATGGTATGTCGAAGGTGAACTTCCAAACCCGGTTTCGGGAGATTGGGCGCATCTTGAAGAGGCGAGCGTAGAGCCTGCGGGCGCCCGGCCAACGCAGGAAGTGAAGCCTGAGCAGGAATGGAGGCCGCCGCGCTTGTCCGATGAGGTTCTGAAGACCCTGCGGATCTAAGGCTTGGCCGTCCGATACTTCGATAGTTTCGATACTTTTGTCACCCTAACGCATAGGAGCTTTTGTAATCATACTATAGCTTAACAAGAGTTTCCAAAATTCCGCACGCGGGCTGCGTATAAAACTATCGAAAAGTATCGAAGTATCGATAGCACAGATTGAGCTTCTTAAAGCCGCGATTCGAGTGGCCCTCGGGGGGACCAGAAGTCGATGCCGTTTCTAGTCCACTGTTCCGATCGGTCCCGCGCCGCCCGTGAAGTGTTACACACCTAATGGCCACCTATCTCCCAAGCTCACACTGGGAGATTCAGACCTATGCCCACACTCGTTAAAAATGATCGTCGCGGTCGCGTGCTCGTGGCCTTCGATCCGGGCATCTCGGGTGCCGCCGCCTTCCATACCGTCGAGACCGGCCATCTCCTTACAGCGGAAGACTTGCCGGTCGTCGCGGGCCAGGTCGATGCGGTCAGCGTGGCCAATCGGCTCAGTGAAATGAAACCCGTGGCGGCCTTCGTCGAGCGGGTCTCGGCCATGCCCAAACAAGGTGTGACCTCGACTTTCAAATTCGGCCAGGCCAATGGCGTCCTGATCGGCATACTGGCGGCGCTCCAAGTTCCCGTGCATTTCGTCACGCCGAGCATCTGGAAGAAGCATTGGGCTGGACGCCGACAAGGAAAAATCCCGGCTGAAGGCCTTGCAGCTCTTTCCCGAAATCGGCGGCCTTCTTTGCGAAGAAGAAGGATCACAACAAAGCTGAGGCCAGCCTCCTGGCAAAATTCGGCGCGGGGCAGCTGCGCGAAGGCAAGGCGTGATGCTCAGCCCGCGCGTTGGTCCTTGGGGCCGAGCTTTGGTGGCCTTGCCGCTGAGGAGTGGTGATCATGGTGGAGGACTTCGATGAGATTGGCTCCTGGCCCGGTCGCGGCGATTGGCACGGCCGGGCGGAGCACACGCGGCCAGCCCGCCGACATCACCGATCAGCGGCTCGATGTGCGCCGGCTTCGCCTTGTCGGAACGTTGTCACGCACCCATTTTTGTCACGGGGGTGTGACAGGCAATTTTCTGAGGCTCCCATACTCTATCTCAACCGGGAAGAATTCAGGACCGCAGCATTGACGCTCGGCTTCAAGCCGGCGGCGTTGCGCCAATGGCGCCACAGGCGCGCCATCCCTGCCGCGGCGAAAAACCGCCTGGTTTATTTCTTCAACGACAATTTCGAAATCATCGAGGCTCCGCCGGCAGTGCCCGCGGGCTCGACGCTTGCCGCTTTGGCCACGCGGTACATCCAGGCGGTACATCCAGAAAGCCACCCAGCACGATCCCCCGGATTATCCGCTGTTCCAGGGGAAACTCAACCAGAATGATAATCATCTCACCTGCGGCAATCGCTTAGGACGGCGAGTTATGGCCGGGCACCCTCCGGAAGAACCTAAAACGTCCCATCCGTCCGGGCGGACTTGTCGAAGACGGGAATGTGCGGTGTGATCTTCTTCTGTTTGGCCAGCCACGCCAGCTCTCGGCCGAACCGTAGGCGCTGTCGGCGGTAAGATAATCCGGCTTCAAGCCGAAGCGATCCTCCGTCCGCTCAAGCATGCGAGCCGCGCCGACTTCGGCCTGGCGAATGGCGCGCGTGGCTTCGACATCGACAATAGACCTCTTGCATAACCGTCATGTGACTTTGAGCTTTATGTTGTAGATTGCGGCGATGAGGAAGAAGCGCAGGCCGAACCGGCGGCGGCGATGTCTGTAGCGGTCAGCAATAATCTTGAAGCGTTTGAGCATGGCGATGCCGTTCTCGCAAGGCACGCGTTGGCTGGAGGTAGCGCGGTTTCTGGCCTTGTCGGTTGCGGCTAACGGATTCTTTTTGCTGCGCTTCTTCGGCATCGCCGTGTTGGCGTGCACGCTCTGCAGGCCTTGATAGCCGCTGTCGACAACGGCCTTCGTTTCAGGATGCAGACGAACTTTTGACCTCTTGAACAGCTTGAAGTCGTGCCGCCGTCCTTTTTCGTGCGCAATGCAGAGAATGCGGCGCGTTGATTTCTCGACAACAAGCTGCGTTTTTAGCGGGTGCCGCTTCTTCTTGCCCGAAGAGTAGCGCCGTTGTTTTTTTGGCCGTTCGATGGGTGTTTCGGTTGCGTCGATCAAGACGACATCGAACGCCCGGTCACTGGCAGCAACGGCCTTGCGGCCCGGTAACCGAAAGGATTTGCTTTTGGCCAGCGTGTTTTCGCACCATTTGATGTTGCGGTACGCCGCACTTTCACTGATCCCGTAGGCTTGCCCGATATGAAAATAGGTCCAGTATTCGCGCCAATATTCGAGCATCATCAGAAGCTGGTTTTCGACACGGAGCGTGTTGGGCTTGCCACCGGCCGCCTTGTGCTTGCATTTGGTGTCAGAAAGCACCGCCGCCATCGCTTCAAATGGGTTCCTCTGAATACCGGTAAGTCGCTGGAATGCTTCACCTTTCAGCTCTTTGACCGAATCAAATCTCATCGTCGCCTCCCTTTGGCGGCAACGAATCAAACAGTCGTTAAAAGAAGGTTATGCAAGAGGTCTAATCACCCCGTGGTCGGTATCGATCAGATAATTGGTGGCATAAGCAAAGAAGGCATGGCCCTTGTGCGCCCCTCCGGCTTCCATTCATCGCTCGCAACCGAGCGCTGTTTTTTGGCAAGCGGCAATCAAGCTGGCGTCGACGGCGAACCCATCGGCTCCGACCAACCCTTCGGCCATGCAGCGCTCGACGACGGTTTCGAACAGATGGCGCAGCAAATTGCTCTCGCGAAAGCGCCCGTGCCGGTTCTTGGAAAAGGTCGAGTGGTCCGGGACCTTGTCATCCAGACCGAGGCGGCAAAACCAGCGATAGGCGAGATTGAGATGCTCCCGCTGTTCATCGTCCATGCGTTGGGAAGCAACCTTACTGAAGAGGCGCTCCGAGCGAACCGGTGGCCAAGGCAAGTGCCGCGGCTGCGGACAACGCTGTGCTGTATGCGTCGGTTGACGCGTTTCTTCCTTGCAGAAGCTGGGTTTCGGCCATCGTGGCGTCAGTGATCGATCCTACTCCGCTGCGATAGGCTGCTAACGCAGCGTCAAATGTCGTCTTGGCGGCAGAAGCGACCGCCGTCGCGGCGTTATAGGCAGAGAGGCTGGTGCGCAGCGCATTATTGGCGAGCACGATCTGCCGAACAGCTTCGTCGCGTGATCGAGTCAAGGCCAAGCCGGCGTTGTCCGCTTTGGTTTGAGCTTGCTCCAAGATGGCGGCGCGGGTTCCCCCGTCGAAAACCGGGACCGTAACGCCGGCGAGCACGGTGGCTCCGAAGCCTTTTGGTGAAAGATTTAGAATCGACGGTACGTTCCCGACCGAAGGAATCCCCGAGACGCTCAGGGTTCCGTTATTGTAGGAAGGGGTGCCGGCGAGGAAGAGTTTTGGGAAAAACTCAGCCTCTGCGGCGCGAACATTGGCGAGGCTTGCCTTTTGGGCCGCATATGCGGCCAGGATATCTGGGCGCCGAGCGAGCGCGACGGAAATGATTTTCTCGGCAGCACCGGCCAGTTCTGGCGCCAGTCTTCGATCCGAAACATCGGCGACCTTGATTTGCGTCATTGGTGAAATTCCCATGGCGGAGATCAAGGTCAAGTAAGCATTTTGTAGGGCGCCCGTGGCCTGGACCATGACCAATCGAGCTTGGGCCGTGGCTTGACGAGCCTGCGCCGCCTCGATCGCGGTTCCGATCCCCTTTTTCATTCGGTCCTCGGCTGCGACCTGGACCGACTGTGCGTTTTTCAGCGACTGCACGGCGTTGCCAACGCGCGCGCGAGCCGCCGCGTTTGCGTAGAAGGCCGAACTGACGTCGTAGATGAGCTGCTGATGGGCGGCGGTAAACCCGATATTCGAGATAACGGATGCCTGATTGGCTGCTTCGACAAGCGCATCGCGTTGCCCGAAGTCGAAGAGAAGCCATTCGAACGACACCAAGGAAATCGTGCCGTGCAATTGGTTTGTGATGGTGTTTCCGAGCGGTCCTGCAATCTGGCTTAGTTGGTAACCGCCAATGGCGGTTGCTGTAAGCCTGGGTAGATAAGTGCTTTTTGCAATGCCCGCCGCCAGCGCCACTTCCCGCGCTTTGTTCCAGGCGGTGCGCGTCAAGGGATTATTGGATTGCGCAATGTCGATCAGATCCGCCAAAGAATATGTCCGAGTACGGTCGAGCCCAAATGGAGACGGAACCTCGGCAAGCTCGGAATTTATGGGAAGGACAAAGGTTGCATCGGCAGCTTTCTCGGGCGACGCCTTTGCACCCGGAATGACTTCGCCGGCGGCATTTGTGGCGGGAAGCCAAGGACGATCCGGCTGATCCGGCGCCATTTCGATCGAGGAGGTCGCGCAGCCCACAAGCAAAGCAGACACAATCGTGAGCACAATGGGCCAGCTAGGCTGACACATAATTTACCTTCCGATCACTTTCACTTTCTAGACCAAAAGCCGCCTCTAGGGTGTCGAGCCTTCTGGCGATTGAGTTGTGGAAGGGCAGTTGGGCCGATTGCAGGTCTTCCTTCTGGGCCTCCACCGAGGCGACCACGCCATCGGTTACGGAGGTAGGAGCCTCGTGCACAGCGTCGAGATTGTCGGCGAGCCTGCGGAGGCGAATGGCGAGCTGGGCCGAGATGCGGAGATCCTTGTCCGCGGTCAATAAAAGAGGTCCAAAGAGAGCACCAAGCTCATCTGCGACTCGGCGGCGGACTCCGATCCAACGGTCGTCAGGGCGAATCGACGGTGGTTCATATAGGGCAAGATCCAGGTCTCGCTCGATGCCGGCGAGCATTTCCTGCGCCTCTGACGCCTGGGAACGACGCGCCGACTTGCTGGCCTCCGTCACCAGTCCGCCCAGGCGCCGCAGGAGAGCGGCCAACGCGGGATCGATGCGCTTTCCGACGCTCACCGGCCAGATATTGGCAAACAGGACATAGACGACGATATTGCCGAGCAAAATGCCGATCACCCGGTCCCTGGCTGTCGTCAAATCAAACGAGGGCCCTGCGCCCTGGATGACGCAAAGAAAGAAGGCGAAGGCGATCTGGAACCCCGCATAGGCAATGCGTGGGCTGCCGGCCGCGACCCATGCCGAGACGAGCGAGGCGAGGAACACAACGACCATCAGGCCCCCGATGGAGGTGATGGAGGGGATCAGATAGACGATCGCCGCGATGCCAACTGCGGCCCCGACGAGGCAGCCCAGGATGCGAAGCGTGAGTTTTTCTACGGTTTCGGCAGTCGTGCCGAGTGAAACGATGTAGACGGTGATGAGGCAGGTATGAATCTTCGGCCAGTCAAGCAGCGAATAAAGAACATAGCAGAACATCGCTGCCGCGGTGGTCTTGAGCGCGTAACGGACATGCTCCGGATTGGTGAACGCATCGGGCAAAAAGAACCCGCCGGACTTCTTTGCGGGTCCGTGAGGCTGCGTGTCGGGAGCAACCTCGGCGAAGGCGATAAGCGCCTCTCGGATGCTGGCGAGAACCTCGGCGGCGCGCGGCGGGGGCGATGGTTCGCCGTCGGCCGCATCCTCGAATTCGATGTCAATAGGATATCGGCCATCCTCCAGGATGCGCGCCATGGCGTCCAAGGTGAGTGTCAGCCGCTCGCGCAGCGGCGCGGGAAGCGCCGCGTCGACGTCGCGATCCATCACATCGATCAAAGCAAGAATTTCGAAGCTCGATGCCGCAGCTTGGCGAAGCGCCTCAATGTGTTCGCGAGCCGCGCTTTTCTCGACGAGAGCAAGCTTCAGCCACTTCTGCAATTCTCCATTTCCGTCGCGCAAGCATTCGGTGAAGTCGCGCCGGATGCTTTCGCTTGGCGCACGCAACATGGTTGCGGCTAGGCGCAAGCGCCGGGCGAGCGCCTGCTCGGCGAGAAGGCGCGGAGGGGGCGCAAGCAAGAGGTTGACGCCAATCGACACTCCGGCCGGAATCCCGACGAAAAGCCATAAATAGAGGAGCGCTCGCGTCGCAATTTCGCCGCCATGAACCGTGCCGAGAAGGTCGAGCGCATAGGCGACGATCAGAGCCACAACTCCGCCGATTGGGCGGAGCTTGCTCGCCGATGCCAGGAAGAGGAGACCCAGCGAGATCGCCGCCATGCTCGCCACGCGCCAAACGGGGTAATCGACGACGATTATTGCGACAATAATGAGGCTCGGAACGATCAGGGAGAACAGGGCCAGCATGGCGATGCTCAGGATCAAGCTGGTTCCGCGATCCGGTTTGTTAAGGAAGAAGACCAAATATACCGTTAGCGCCGGATCCGGCGCTTGATAGATTTCCACCACGAGCGTCGTTAGGGCGCAGATCAGCGCCAATCTTACGGCGAATTCGAGCCGCCCCGGAAATGGCATGAGAAGGCGCAGCAGCTCGGTAAGGCGCCCCTCGCGAGCCTCAGGAGCATGCGTCGCCATGCTTGACCTCGACGACTGCGCTCGCCCCGAGCCTCATAAGTTGCTCGGGGGGATTTTCCAGCCGGACGCGCACGGGAAAGCGCTGCGCAACCCGCACCCAATTCATCGATCGCTCCACATAGGGCACCGAACGAGGGAGATTGATGCGCTCTTCGTCCAACACGCCCCATCCGATGCCTTCGACCACACCTTTGATCGGCCGGCTACGATCGATCATCGAAAAGACGGTCGCGCAATCCCCAACCGCGATGGCGTGCAGATCGGTTTCCCGAAAGTTGCCGACGGCGAACCACTCCTCCGTGCTGATCAGAGTGAACAACGCCTGAGACGGAACAACCATCTCGCCCGATAAAACAGTCAAGCCGACCACGCGTCCATCATGCCACGCTCGCAGGATCGTGTCGTCGAGCGCACGCCGGGCGATCGCGAGCGCCGCTTGGCGCGCCTGTACGGCGGCCACAGCCGCTTCCTCGGTGCCGACGGCCCGAAGCGCGGCGACTTCCTGCTCCCGCGCCTGTTGAAGAGACGTCGCGGCGTCACGTTGCGCCGTTTGCGCTTGATCGAATTGCTGGGTCGGCACATAGGCCTTGCCCGCGAGGGGCCGAAGCCTTTCGGCGGTGCGCGTCGCAAGCTCAAGGTTCGTCTGCGTACGCTTGATCTGTTCGGCTGCGATCGTCGCGTTGGATTTTTCTGTCGCGATGGTGCGCCGCCGCGTGTCAAGTGCGCCTACGGCGACTCCCAAATCCGCCTCGGCCTGCTCGACGGCCAGTCGATAAGGCACGGGGTCAATGCGAAAAAGAAGGTCGCCCCTTGACACCTTGGCATTCTCAGTAACTGGCAATTCAATAATTCTGCCGCCTACCGCCGCAGCAACATGAACGACATCGGCATCGATCGTGGCGTCGTCTGTAGACGGACGGATCGAGATTCTGCGCGCGACGTAGAGCCCCGCTGCAACGCCGATGGCGATGATTGTGAGCGAGATTATCTTGCCGCGAAATGGACGATGAGGTTTGCCGGCCGACTTCATGCTCATTACCCGAACCAGGTGAGCCAGGTCACCGCCGCGACGACAAGGCCGACCGACGAACACACAAAGAGCTGGAACGGTAGAACGCTATCGAGCCCCGCAGCGACGAAGATGCCGCGGGAGGCGATCGCCCCGAAGATTCCGATAATGGCGCACAGCATCCATGCCGGGAAGAATGCACCAAAGAGCACAAAGGACGGCGCGCTATGACTTGAACATCCGCTTAGAGCGATCAATGCGATCAAAATAAGCGGCGCGGCCTTAGCTACCCTCTTCGCGCCAAGCGCAAATGGGTCCTTCGCGGTCTGACCGGTCGAAGAGCGATTAATTTGCCGTGACATCGGAACCATACAGAAAGGATTGCATTTCGGCCGCCAGTCAATAGCGCCGTAGTTCAGTTAAGAAATCGGCATTGCACTCAAATTTATAGCGTTCTGTCACATTGCCAAATAGAGCACGTAACAAATCTGCTGGCATGTCAGGCTCACGCCGCAGCGACGACATCAAGCCTCTCGTTCGTGTCTGACGACCTTTGCGCCGATCTTGATGAGCGTCTCTTTCAGGGTTGTCAGCGTTCGTTACGCCGCTATCTTTGTTGGCAATTTTATGGATCGCGGCCATACAGTGACGATCCTTTGGGCGAAAACATACATGCGCGTTACGTTGCATTCAAAATGGCCGAGATCGCCATTCCGAGAAATTTGTTCGCGGAGATTTTGCGTCTGATCGCGGAATTGCGGCCGCCTCTAGCAGCATCAACTGCGTAAGGCTTTACATGTCACCGTTTCGAGCCCAACCCACGGGAGGATTGCGTCCAAATGACGGAAAAACGTCGGCATGCGCGGGCAGATGCCGCTCAGGCGGCCAAAGGCCGCCAAAAACCGTCCACTCCCAGCATACGGCCTCCGGTCCAGCCAGAAGCAGGAACCATCTGTGCCGTTTCGAGAGACGTGACGTGCCCTTGGTCGATTGGCGCAACAGTTCTCGTTCATCTGACGGATTCCGGCCTAATGTGCTACGAAGCGGCGGGGCATATGCTCATTTCCGCAGCCGTGGAGGCACATATGCGCACATCCTTAAATCAATTGATGAGAATTGCGCTTTTGTTGACCGCCATTGACGCGGCATTGGTCCTTTTTCCGGTGACGGCTCATGCGGGCTCCGGCTTCCGCAGAGCGATTGACGCGGGTGTGGCCGGAGCCAAAAAGGTCTCCGTCCTCGTCAACATCGACAAAACAAAACAATAAATGACAGTTTCTTTGGATGGGGTAGAAACATATGAATGGCCGGTATCAACTGGCCGAGCAGGATATTCAACTCCATCGGGAACCTATACTGCCGCCTCTATGAGGCATCGCGGCCACCCGCGAGGAACGCGCGTTCTTCTTCAACATATCCAATATTTGAATCACTTGAGCCTTTCATGCAACAATATTTTATTGTTATTTCAACTCTTGTGTTTGCCGTGGTTGTTTCTACCATGCATAGCTGTGCATTCGCCACCACCTACTACGTGGCGGTCACTGGTTCCGACTCCAACTCCGGCACGCAGACGTTGCCCCTTCTCACCCCGCAAAAGGCAGCAAATATAGTAAAACCTGGCGACACGATTATTGTGGGCGATGGCACTTACACGACGCTCACTTCCCAATGATATGTCTCGTGCTGGCACGTGTAGCGCTTGATCCGGGCAATGGCGGATTTGTTCGTATTCAGAATTTCGAAATATGAGAGTCCTAATCAAAGATAGATAAGAATATGGCGGCGAGGGGGGTAGTTTTTTGGGATCGCGCAGATGGTGGTGAAGCCGCAGGGACAGATCGGCCATGCGAGACGACCTTGGTGCGGCCACGGAACCGCGCCAGATAATGGCGGATGTTACTGTTGTCCTGCTCGATGGGGAAGGTCAGATCTTTGCCAGTGAAGAGTTGATCTTCGGGAATGAGCCGGTGAAAGCCCTCCCAGTTCCGGTATCCGTCCACACGGCCTAGCCAAAGCCATAGCTTTTCTGTCTTTTTTTGAGAAAATGGTGCATCTCGTCGAGCATCACCAACGCGACATCGGCGGGCATTTCAGGTTTCGGCAGCTTCAGCGCCGCGGTATCCACTTCAGAACCGCGACATCGCTGACGTTCAAAAGACGTGCGATGCCGCAAAAGCTCATATTGCCCATAGCATAGAGCAATGTCGCCAGCGCTTTAACCGCCGCCTGGTTTGCCGCGCGATTTCGTCGCCGTAAAATTGCACCCGCACGCCGGCGGCAACCATCTGCTTCTGGAACTGGCGGATGTCATTCCGCTTGTGTGCGAATGGATCGACGCGAGAACCTTGATCGCGCGTCTTTAAGGCGGCAATCGCTCAGCGTTCCCACCAGGACCCGCAAGGGCGCCGTTCTCGAGATCTCCCGCGTAATCTTCCCACAATACCCGTCGATGCCGGAGGAGAGCCGAGCGTCAAATTACTTATTGGTAACCTTCGGCGCGATTCCACGACGATACGTGTGACTTCGCTTGACTACGACTCGAAGCAGAGCATTGCTAGGCGTCAAGCGACGACCTGCACGGTCTATGAGTGCTCTTTCTCCCCACCCCGCTGGCCCTGGTGCCTTTGCGGGGTCGCGCTGGTGACAGCCCATGCTGTCGCCAACGAAGGAGGAGAAGATGGTGAAGCTCACCGATAGTCAGCTGATCGTGCAGTCGAGCAAGGGAAGATGGTGCGGCGGTTGTTCCGCCGAAGATGAACAAAGTCGCGGCGGTGAAGATCGGATCGAGTCTCATTGGCCGGAAGCTGATGCGGGTGATCAAATCCAAGCCCGGCATGCCGGTCTGGCGTGAGGACGAGGACGGCCGGTCCAGGAGTTTTGTCATCACGCGTGCCGGCCGCGATGCTATTGACATCAATAACCCAGATGAGACTTATCGGACGGTTTCAGGCAAGAGCCGCGCTGCGAAGCGCGCCGATCGTCATCTAGTGGATCGACTTTAACTTTTCTTTCCCCCGTTTGACAGCAGCGAGGACGCGTTTGGCGTCAGCGGTCCAGACGAAGGGTTTGGGATCGGAGTTGGTTTCTTCGACGAACCGGTTGATTGCAGCCTGAAGGTCGGCAACCGACCGGAACACTCCACGCTTGAGGCGGCGTCTCGTGAGTTTGGCGAAGAAGCCTTCGACGGCGTTGAGCCAGGACGCCGAGGTAGGCGTGAAGTGAAACGTCCAGCGGGGATGCCGGGCCAGCCATTTTTGTACCTTGGGATGTTTGTGGGTCGCGTAGTTGTCGACGACGGCGTGGATCGCCATTCGCACCGGCACCTGCGCCTCGGCGGTGTTGAGGAAGCGGACGAACTCCTGGTGCCGGTGGCGCTGCATGTTGCGGCCGATGACGGTGCCGTCGAGCACATTGAGGGCGGCAAACAGCGTCGTTGTGCCATGGCGTTTGTAGTCGTGGGTCATCGTCCCAGCTCGGCCCTTCTTCATCGGCAGACCGGGCTGGGTGCGGTCGAGCGCCTGGATTTGGCTCTTCTCATCTACCGAAGGACGACGGCGTGGCGGGAGGATCGACATAGAGACCGACGATGTCCCTGAGCTTCTCGACAAACTCCGGGTCCTTCGACAGTTTGAACGTCCGGATACGGTGCGGCGCGAGTTGGTGAGCTTCCAGGATCGTTGCACCGAACGCAGGCTCACTCCGGCGCCTTGGCAAGTTCCCGGCCCGTCCAGTGGGTGCTCTCGCCCGGCGGCGGCCCCAAGGCCAAAGCGACCACCCGCTGAACGGTATTGGGCGCAGCGGGGGCTTGCCAGGCTTGCGCGTCTTGTCGCGCAACAGCCCTTCGACGCCCTCCGCCATGAACCGCGCCTGCCAGGTCCACACCACCGGCTTCGATTTACCGGACCGGCGCATGATCTCGGCAGTGCCGCAGCCGTCGGCGGTGGCAAGGATAACCTTGGCGCGCCACACGTGCTTCTGTGGTGCGCTGCGATCCGCAACGATCGCCTCAAGCCGGAGGCGATCTGCTCGCGTGACGTTGACGACAATTCCTGCTCTCATAATGAGAGCTTGGACTGCTTCGGCCGATTTGGGAATTGTCCGAATGAATCAGACCACTAGCCGGTGCAGCAGGGCACGACGCTCGACGCCTTGGCGAAAGCGACCGGCTGGCTTCCACATACGACGCGGGCGGCCTTGACGGGACTTCGAAAGCGAGGCTTTGCGGTCGAGCGGATCCGGAGCGAGACCAAGGGCTCGCTCGACCGGATTGCGAATGGTCCAAACCCCACGGCTGGAGCCTGATCCATGGCGAGGTCAAGCGCTCGTTGGCAGCCGGCGCTCCCTCCGGTTGTCGCGGATCTCAACGCCGAGCTCGATCGCTTTGCGAAGCTCGGCGTGGAGGAACTTTGCGCGCTGTGGCGCGAAAGACGGGGACAGGAGCCGCCAGAGGCCCTATCCAAAGACCTGATCGCCCGAGCGCTCGCCCATTGGCTGCAGGAAGAGCGCCTCGGCGGAACTCGTGTCCCATCTGCGAAAGCTGCTCGCCTCGATTTCGAAGACGAACGCAAGCCCCGTGCGGCGCGTAAAGGCGGGGTCTGTCATCTTCCGGGAATATCAGGGCAAGCTTCATGAGGTCATGGTCGTTCCGGACGGGTTCTTGTGGCAGGGACAGACCTATACGAGCCTCTCGACCATCGCCCTCAAGGTTACCGGCACGAGCTGGAGCGGTCGCCGCTTCTTTGGTTTGCGAGGCGGCGCGGACCCAGGGCCTTCGTCAGGAGCGGTCTGCGAGCCAAGCCCGAGGAAAAAGCCGCGCGCCCGGTCCAGACTTGTCAAATCCGGTCCGCCGGCCGTGCCCAGCGGCACTGCTGCTGACGCCGCCGCCGCCGCTGTCCCCGTCTCTCGATCACCTAGCTCGATCGAACATCCGGAGGGCAGAGCATGAAGACGAACGCTCCAAAACCGCAACGCTGCGCGATCTACACCCGCAAATCGACCGAGCACAATCACGATCTTGCCTTCAACTCACTCTATGCCCGGAGGGAAGCCTGCGAGGCCTATATCAAGAGCCAAGCCCACGAGGGCTGGACGCGCATCCCCGAGAGATTTGGTGACGGAGGGCTCTCCGGCGCCTCCCTCGATCGCCCTGCCCTGCAGGCCCTTCTGGACCAGTTGCGGTCCCGGAAGATCGATATCATCGTCGTCTACAAGGTCGACCGGCTGACAAGGTCACTCGCCGGTTTTGCAAAGCTCGTCGAACTCTTCGACGAGCACGAAGCCTCCTTCGTCTCGGTCACGCAATCCTTCAACACGACCTCGAGCATGGGCAGGCTCACCCTCAATGTCCTGCTCTCCTTCGCCCAGTTCGAACGCAAGGTGATCGGCGAGCGGGTCCGGGACAAGATCGCCGCTTCGAAACGCAAAGGGCTCTGGGTCGGCGGCCCGGTTCCCCTCGGCTACCGGAGCACGGCCAAGAAGCTCGCGGTCGTGCCGGAGGAAGCAGCGCTCGTCCGAAAAATCTTCGCCGGCTATCTGCGGCTCGGTTCGATCGGCGAACTGGCGGCGTCACTCGGCCGGGACGGGATTCGGCCGAGACCACGCACCCTTGCGAATGGAACGACCATCCCCGCCGGGCGCTTCATGGTCGGCCCGCTCGCGCATATCCTCAAGAACCGCTTCTATATTGGCGAGATCGCCTATCGTGGCGAGGTCCACAGGGGTGCACACGCGCCGATCCTCGATCGAGAGCTATTCGAAGCCGTCCAGGCAAAACTTGCCGAGCGGACTGTTCAGAGAAAGCTCACCCGATCCCGGTCGTCGGCGATCCTCGCGGGTCTGATCGTTGACGATCGCGGCAATCCGATGAGCCCGAGCCATGCCAACAAGAAGGGCGTGCGGTACCGGTATTATGTGTCTCAGGCACTCCTGCAGAGCCGCAAGACCGAAGCGGGATCTATCGCTCGGTTATCGGCGCCCGATGTCGAGGCCCTCATCTGCAAGGCAGTAAAAGAGGCGCGGCGAACCGGTCAGGGGACAGCTCAGACCAGCAATGACTTCCGGGACCTGGAACTCATAAGCCAGCATGTCGAAAGGGTCACGGTCCACGCCGATCAGATTGCGGTCACGCTGCGCAGCCCCGAAGAGCAGGACATGACCAATCGGAGGCAGCCGAGGCGAACTCCCCAACGCCAACTCCTGCAGGCCGAAACGAACCGGTCTCGGCCCGAATTGAACCCGTCTGCGTCGGCCCCGACCGAGAAATCCCGGACATTGGAAAATCGCGACCCGAGACTTGGGCAGGAAACGAGCCGTGAAGATGGCGAATTCCAGCGTCTGACGGTCTCAGAGACGCTACCCCTCGCGCCAATGCCCCGCAATTGAGCTTCTTTCTGCCGAGACCGCAATCGGTCTGGAATTCCGAGACTGCCTGGCTGGGACGGGAGGATTCGAACTTTTGAATCCAGAGACGCGCGGTCGGCCCCTGGCAAAGGCGTGACCGCAAACGGTGGGGCAATTGGCGCTTAATTTTCATCGCAGAAAGGAGTGGACTTCCGCGGCGACGAGAGCGTCACTATCGCCGTGCCGAGATATGGGCCGGTGGCCCGATCCGGGATCGTGCCCCGCTGGCGATGGTGCCACTGCGCGGCTTCGGTGGTGGGGGCACCGGGTGCCGTCGCAACCGAAAAGGATCCTCAAATGTCGCACAGCAAAATCCCCACAAAGACCAAGTTTGCGCGCGCCAAGAGCCGCGCGAACAGACCTGCGAAGCCTTCGAACATTCCCTTTGGTTCGACCCGCAGCGGGACCAAGCACGAGGCCGTCCTCGCCCCGCTGGCGACAGCCCAAGGGGACAACGATCGCCGCGATTATGAAGGCGACGCGGGTTGGCAGCAGCACTCGGTCCGCGGCTTCTTTGCGGGTGTGGTGCGCAAGAAGCTCGGCTTAACGCTGATATCGGAGAAGGTCGGCCGAACGCGTTTATCGTGTGCCTGTCGGCCAGCCGACCAAATCGAAGCCGAAGATCTCCATATAGCCGGCCGCTTAGCCATGGCTTCGATGGACTCTCGAGCGATCGAGGGCGAGATCGATCGCCTTCGATCGCGCGGCCTCGAGGAATTGCGGCGCGAATGAGCGGGAAGTCATCGGCGAGCGTATCCGCGACAAGACCGCCGCCTCCAAGAAAAAGGGCATCTGGATGGGCGGCATGCCGCCATTGGGTTATGACGTGAAATACCGCAAGCTCGTCGTCAACGACGCCGAGGGCCCGCATCGTTGTCGAGATCTGCCGGCGCTATCTCGCGCTCAAGTCGGTTCGCGCGCTGCGGGACGAGCTTGCCGGCGCCGCAATCAAGAGCAAGCGCCGCATGCGGCCCGGCGGCGCCATATGGGGGTTAGAAGTTCTCCCGTGGGGCGCTTTATCTGATCTTTCAGAACCGGCTTTACCGCGGCGAGATACCCACACAAAGGCCATTCCTATCCCGGAGAACACCCGGCGATTGTCGCCAAGCCGCTGTGGGACGATGTCCAGACCGTGCTGGCCGCAAACCGGGTGGAGCGGGCAACGGGAGCGCGCAAGCCACCCGAGCCTGCTAACCGGGATGGTTTTTGACGAAAACCGGCGAGCGCCTGACGCCAACCTATGCGGTCAAGCGGTCAAGAAGGGAACGCGATACCGGTACTATGTTTCGACTTCCCTCATCACCGGAGCGGGAAGGGTCCGTTCAAGCGGCCGGCGGATACCGGCCGGCAATTTGGAAGGCCTGGTGACCAACAGGCTTCGGACATTTCTCGCCCACCCCGGAGCGATCCTCGATGCCGTCGACAAGGATTCGCACGGTGACCCAGGGCGGAGCCAACTGATTGAACGTAGCCGTCAGATCGCGGAGGAACTCGGAGCCCACACACCAGATAAAGTCAAAGCGGCGCTCATGACACTGCTCTGCCGCGTGGAAATCAAATCCGATCGCGTCGAAATCACGCCTCTCTCGAGGCCGCTTGACCCAGCTGCTCGCCGGGTCGCTGATCTGACGATCCAGCATCAAGCGCCTACGAGTGCACGACAGTCAAAAGTTCGAAGATGTTCTCGATATGAGCAACACGGCTTCGGACGTGTGGGCCGACAGCGCCTATCGCAGCCAGGAGATCGAGGAAAAACTCAGCCGACGCGGCCTGAAGAGCCGGATCCATCGCAGGGCCTACCGTAATCGCGAGCTCAGCGAGGCGCAAAAGGTGGCCAACAAGACGCGCTCCAAGGTGCGTGCGCGCGTCGAACACGTCTTCGGCGATCAAAAGAACAGCATGGGAGTTGAGATCGTCCGCACCATCGGCATTGTTCGCGCGCGATGCAAGATCGGAATGACGAACCTCGCCTACAATATGCGGCGCTTCATCTGTCTCGAAAGGATGTCAACGGCGGCCGGGTGAACCGGCGCGATTGTCGCGACGATAGCGTGAGTGGGTTGCGCAAATCCTCTGCCGCTGGCGCAGGTGACGGCTTCAAATCGCCTCAATCAGAGGCCGGGGCCAAAAACCGGCCATGCCGCGCCCTTAGCCGCCGATCCATCACCCGCAAGCGAATATTTTTCGAGGTGCTCAGTAACCTGCCTGTGCCGAAAAGCCCGCCGTGGGTGGATCGTGCATAGCCGCGGGTTTTCAAGGGGCGAATTGGCCCCAGTTCGGCGGCGGCCGCGGCGCGTTGCGACGGCGTGAGTTGCCGCTGCGCTCTAAGACGCATGAATTTGTGTAGCCCTCACAGGCCACGCGGGCCAAGAAATGCGGGATATTAGACCTCTTGCATAACCGTCATGTGACTTTGAGCTCCATGTTGTAGATTGCGGCGATGAGGAAGAAGCGCAGGCCGAACCGGCGGCGGCGATGTCTGTAGCGGTCAGCAAAAATCTTGAAGCGTTTGAGCATGGCGATGCCGTTCTCGCAAGGCACGCGTTCGCTGGAGGTAGCGCGGTTTCTGGCCTTGTCGGTTGCGGTTAACGGATTCTTTTTGCTGCGCTTCTTCGGCATCGCCGTGTTGGCGTGCACGCTCTGCAGGCCTTGATAGCCGCCGTCGACAACGGCCTTCGTTTCAGGATGCAGACGAACCTTTGACCTCTTGAACAGCTTGAAGTCGTGCCGGCGTCCTTTTTCGTGCGCAATGCAGAGAATGCGGCGCGTTGATTTCTCGACAACAAGCTGCGTTTTTAGCGTGTGCCGCTTCTTCTTGCCCGAAGAGTAGCGCCGTTGTTTTTTTTGGCCGTTCGATGGGTGTTTCGGTTGCGTCGATCAAGACGACATCGAACGCCCGGTCACTGGCAGCAACGGCCTTGCGGCCCGGTCACCGAAAGGATTTGCTTTTGGCCAGCGTGTTTTCGCACCATTTGATGTGGCGGTACTCGCCGCACTTTCACTGATCCCGTAGGCTTGCCCGATATGAAAATAGGTCCGGTATTCGCGCCAATATTCGAGCATCATCAGAAGCTGGTTTTCGACACGGAGCGTGTTGGGCTTGCCACCGGCCGCCTTGTGCTTGCATTTGGCGACAACGAATTAAACAGTCGTTAAAAGAAGGTTATGCAAGAGGTCTTGCCCTTCCTGAGAGATGGGTGACAGTTCATTCCGGAGACATGGGTTACACACCGGGCCTTTTGCGAGGAGAGCAAAAGTGCCCTGGAAGGAGTGTAACCAGATGGATGAACGGCTCAAGTTCATCGCCCGGCTGCTGGATGGGGAGAAGATGGCGGTGCTGTGCCGTCAGTTCGGCATCTCGCGCAAGACCGGCTACAAGATCCTCACGCGCTACAACGAAATCGGTCTGGAAGGGCTTACCGACCGCTCGCGCCGGCCCTACCGCCACGCGAACCAGCTGCCCTTCCAGATCGAGACGCAGATCGTGCGCTTGAAGCAGGACAGGCCGAGCTGGGGGGCGCCGAAGATCAGGGAAAAGCTGGCCCGGCTCTATCCGGATGTGCACACGCCGGCGATCAGCACGGTGCATGCGGTTCTCGATCGCCACGGCCTGGTCAAGCGCAGAATGGGGCGGCGTAATAGGGCGAAGGGAACGGCGCTTTCCCTTCCCGGCCAGCCCAATGATCTGTGGTGCGCCGACTACAAGGGCGAGTTCATGCTCGCCGACCGACGCTATTGCTATCCGCTGACGATCACCGACTTCGCCAGCCGCTATCTCTTCGCCTGCGAGGCGCTCTCCACCACCAAGGAAGCCTATGCCTTCCCGGTGTTCAAGGCCGTCTTCAAGGAGTTCGGTCTCCCCAAGGCCATCCGCACGGACAACGGCGTTCCCTTCGCAAGCCCCAATGCGCTCTTCGGGCTGAGCAAGGTGTCGGTGTGGTGGCTCAGGCTCGGCATCGAGATCGAACGCATCAAGCCCGGCAACCCGCAGCAGAATGGCCGCCATGAACGCATGCATCTGACCTTGAAGCTGGAGACCACCAAGCCGGCCGGCAACAACTTCCTGCAGCAGCAGGCGAAATTCGACGACTTCATCGACTGCGACAACAATGAGAGGCCGCACCAGGCGTTGAACATGCGCTACCCGGCAGAGCGATACGTGCCTTCAACGTGCCCCTACAAAGGCTTGCCGGACCTCGATTACCCGTTCCACGACAAGACCGTCACCGTGACCACATGCGGGCGCATCTGCTTCAATCGGCAGAAGATCAATCTCAGCGTCGTCTTCGCCGGTCAAAGCGTCGGCATCAAACAGGTGAGCGAGCACATTTGGCTCGTCAGCTTCATGGACTATGATCTCGGCTACTTCGACCACGAGACATGCAGACTTCGAACCGCTCGATAACCCCTTCGGACCAAAAGTGTTACCGATGTCTCCGGAATAAACCGTAACCTATGTGTCCGGAATGGACCTCTAATAACTGGCTGGGGCGGGAGGATTTGAACCTCCGCGTGGCGGAATCAAAATCCGCTGCCTTACCGCTTGGCGACGCCCCAATGCCGCTTTTTACCCCAGGCTGCCGCCCGCGGCGGCCGGACCCTAGTGCGCGGCAGGACAAGCCGCAACCGCTGTTGGCGGGATAAGGCCACAATCGCAGCTTCTTTCTCTTCAGTCACAGTTGACCGGACTTCCTTCGGATCCATCGGAGCATCGTTGGCAAAGCTCCGCTTCTTCCACTTGGCGACGGCCTTCGGGTTGATCCCGTACTATTCAGCCAGCTCGTGCAGGCTCTTTTGACTATGCTGCAGTGCTCGACATACTGCCGCTGTCGTGTGGGCGCATCCATGTAAAACTTGGCCCATAAACCCTCCCGTTGTAGCTTGGCGTAGATTACACCAGCACAACGTGGGACTAAACACTTAATCTTCGCGACGATCGCTTGCGCCTTCGGCGCACCGGGAAAATCGAGATCGGCCTGGAGCATGTCCCGAAAAAGTTGACCGACTTTTTCGATTTGAACATGCTCCAACTCTTTTGAATCTGAGCGCTTCCTTTTCGATCAGATGATTCTAACTGATCGGGAATCGCTCGAGGTCAATTTTCGCCTATTTTTGGTGTCGATGTTGCCGCCGGCGAACAATTTTCCCTCAATCGCTCGCGAGAATGACATGGGAGGTCTTGAAGATTGCTAGGATCTGTGCGCCTGGCGTGGCCCCGGCCTCGTCGGCGCCGTCGCGGGTGACAACCGCGGTGATGGTCTTGCCGCCGCCGATATCTACGGTGACCTCGCTATCGGCGCCGTCATCGGTACGGCGAACCACGGTTCCCGCGATTTTATTGCGTGCCGACAAGCGTGGCGCCGCGCCGTTTTGCGCAAGCATGACGGAAGAGGCATTGACCATCGCGACACACCAGCGGCCTGGCGCGAGACCGAGTTCATTCACGCTCGCATTGGTAACGACCGTGGTGACCATGAGGCCGGGCGAGACTTCGAGCTTTACTTCGATATTGATGGGAGCTCGCGTGATTTTGACAATCTTGCAGAAAAGCGCGTTGCGGACACTGAGTTTCAGACCGATGCCCCAAAAGAGAAGGTCTTGGTCATGCTCCAAGCCTTCCGCCGCGATCGCCGTCGAAATACGGCCGAGTTTTTCTTCGAGACGGCGGAAGGTCAGGATCAATCGTCGCCCTTCGTCGGTAACTTCGGCGCCACCGCCATGCGAACCGCCAGTGCGGGTGACGAACGCCGGGCGCGGCAGAAGATTATTGATCGCGTTGACCGCATCCCAGGCGGTCTTGTAGCTAAACCCGGTTATTTCCGCCGCCTTGGTGATGCTCTTGTGCTCCATCACGGCTTCGAGCAGAGCGATGCGCTCGCGCCCGACAAGAAGCCGTCCGCCGGCGCGCCAGGCCAGCAAGGTATCGATCTCTCCAAGCAAGTTACGCGCCACTCGGTCCCAAAATCCGCCCGATACCCGGAATTGTCATCCGCGACTCCAATATAATTCAAGTTTCGCCCGTTTATCGTTCCACATTCTGGCATGGTCCTGTCGCGCGAGCCGGAGCAAACCAACTGTCGAAAGTTGGTTCAACCGTAAATCTTCGCGGTTTTGCCGAATCCGCCGCAGTCGAAACTATTCTTACGCGGCGTGGCCAAATGGACAGAAGGCTTGGGACGTCATAAGTGATCGGCACGGCCGCTGCGACGGACATTGGTGCCAATCTCAAACTTGGCTCTTAGCTTTTTAACCGGCAAAATCCCCATGACGCCGGCTGCCCGGCGCCGCGTTCCGCGAGTTTGTTCATGTGACCACGCTTTTTTTGAGCCACTCGTCGTATTTCGATCACGATACCGGGCCTGGTCATCCAGAACGTCCAGACCGCATCCGCGCGATAACGGAGGCCCTCGAACACGAGCGCTTCGCGAAGCTGATCCGGGCGAATGCCCCCGGACTTGACCGCGCGGCGATCTTGCGTGTTCACCCCGCGCACTACGTTGACGCGATCGAGGCCGCAACGCCAGCGCGCGGAAAAATCCACCTCGATCCCGACACAGTGATGAGCGCGCGAAGTTTTGCCGCGATCGGCCATTGCGCCGGCGCCGCCACGGCGGCTATCGACGAGGTCATGCGCGGCGGCGCCAAAAATGCCTTTGCCGCGTTGCGTCCTCCGGGCCATCATGCCGGGATCGCCTCGCCGATGGGGTTTTGCTTCTTCAACAACGCGGCGATCGCGGCCCGCCACGCGCAAGCCGCGCATGGCGCCGAACGGGTGGCGATCCTCGATTTCGACGTGCATCACGGCAATGGAACCCAAGAAATATTCTGGTCCGACCGCTCCGTCCTCTATGCCTCGACGCATCAGATGCCGCTGTTTCCGGGCACTGGCGCGCGCGACGAAGGCGGCGAGCATGACAATATCGTCAATGCGCCGCTCACCGCGGGCGACGATGGCGGGGTATTCCGGGAGGCGATGGAAACAAGGCTTCTGCCCCGGATTGACGCGTTTCGACCGGATTTGATCGTCATCTCGGCCGGCTTCGATGCACATCGTCTCGATCCGCTCGGCGGTCTCAATCTTGTCGAAGCGGATTTTGCCTGGGCGACGGAGCGGATCATGGAAATTGCCGAGAGACACGCGAGGGGCCGCATCGTCTCGGTTCTCGAAGGCGGTTATCACCTCGAAGGGCTCGCCCGCTCCGTCGCGGCGCATGTGGCGGCGCTGATGGGCGCGTGAAACAGAATTTGACCGGCACGATGCGCCAATCGTACTTTTGCCGCGCGGGGCAAGGTGCGAAGCTGGGATTTGGAGCAAGCAGACTGTTGCGATAAGGTTTAAGCTGGGATCTCGGCGTTACTGTGTGAAGCGCCGATGTTTGGAGATCAGGGCGATGCGTCGGGGCTGGAAGACATGGGTTCTCGCGATCGTCACGGCCTTCGCATGTGCATCTGCCGCGGCCGCGCAGGCGCATTCGCGGTCCAAACGGACCATCCATTATAGGCACGTTAGCGGCACCCTTCACCGCAGCTATATCCGCAGCATCGGGTATGGCAGCAGACTTTACGGGCTTCGAACGCACGGCGTTTCGAGAGGGCGGATGGGGCGCTTTGTTACCCTCGTCGGCGATCCCGACAGCGGTCTCGGCTTTTATCCGCTGCCGATCAAATATCGCATAGGCGCTTGGCGCTATCGCGTGCGCCACCAGCGCCCGCCGTGGCAAAACCCCGTCCTCTTTGCGATTGCCGCCGACGCCGCGCGCTACAATTATTGGGTTCCGGCGAATGAGGGCTATCGCTACGGCGTCTTCAATCCGGTCGATGGGGTGGGAACGCCATTCTTCGGCGGCTATTACGGGCATACCGATGATGACGAAGAACCTCCGTTTCCGTTCGGCCGGCCCTATACCCACTGAGTAGATCACGAACCCTACTCCAGCCCCTCGCTGGCCGAAATTTCGATGCCGAAGCCGGAGAGGCCGACATAGGTCATTGGCCGTGGCGTGCGCAGGCGGATCGAGGAGATCCCGAGATCGCGCAGGATTTGGGCGCCGAGACCGATTTCGCGCCATTCCCTGGTGCGCTTGGTTTCGGAATCGGGCCTCTCCATGCCGGCGATATTGAGCGGCACGCCCGCCGTGCCGTCGCGGAGAAAAATAAACACTCCGCGGCCGTTTTTCTTGAACGACGCGAAGGTTTTGCGGATGCTGTCGCCGCCCGCGATCACATCGGCGATAATATCGATCCGATGCAGCCTGGTGGGAATATCGCGGCCATCGCCGATGTCGCCCTGGACGAAGGCGAAATGCTGTACCGGATCGTAGGGCGTGACATAGGCATAGCCGGTAAGCGGACCGCTGGTGCCCATGACTTGAAACGTCTTGACCCGCTCGACGATTTTTTCGCGCGCTTGGCGATGCGCGATGAGATCGGCCACCGAAATCCGCTTCAAACCATGTTTTGCCGCAAAAACCTCGATTTGCGGTCCGGCCATGACGGTGCCGTCATCATTGGCGAGCTCGCAGATGACCCCCACGGCCGGCAAGCCCGCGAGCCGGCAAAGATCGACGGCCGCCTCGGTATGACCCGAACGCATGAGCACCCCGCCCTCTCTCGCGATAAGAGGAAACACGTGGCCGGGCCGGACAAAATCCGATGACCCCATATTGCCATTGGCGAGACCGCGAACCGTATTGCTGCGCTGTTCGGCGGAAATCCCGGTGGTCAGGCCATGCTTGACATCGACCGATACGGTGAACGCGGTGCCGTGCGGCGCCTCGTTGGCCGCCACCATCGGCTGAAGGTTCAAACGCCTGGCGTCGGCGGCAGTCACCGGCGCGCAAACGATGCCGGAGGAATGGCGTATGATGAAGGCCATTTTTTCCGGCGTGCAAAGCGACGCGGCGCAAATCAAGTCGCCTTCGTTCTCGCGGTCGCCGTCGTCGGTGACGATAACGATCTCACCGCGCGCGATCGCCTCAATTGCCTCCGTGACCGAATGGGACATCGCGGCAACCTCCTTAAATTTCTTCGGCCTTAGAAACGTTCGGCGAGACGGCACGTGCGGTCTCGCGAAAAATGAGCTGCGCGGTCTCGCGTGAGACGCACCCGGCGTCCTGATTGCAGATTTGCGAGATCGTGTCTTTCGAGAGGCTGGTTCGCCCGGCGAACGCGGCCCGGCCCACGTGATTTCGTTTCAGCTAGGCGTCGGGCCCCATGGCCCCATTCCCGATGATCATAAACTATGGTAGCGCGCTGTGTTTAACAACGTCCGCAGGCCTTAAGGCAACAAGGCGTTTGCTTCCTGCCAGATGCGCCGCACAACGTCTCCGGCAGGTTCGGCGCGAGCCATCGCGGCGGACTGTCCCGCCCATGCCTGCAGCCGGTCCATGTCGTTCGCGCTCTGCGCGTCGTCCCGCAACGCTTGGGTCAAGCCGCGCTGGACGGGGTAGGGCGCGGGCGGCGGCGCGCCATGCGCGGCGGCGGCCCGGACATAGGCATTATTGACGCTTCGTCCCAGTCGACCGCTAAAGGCGCGGGTCAACACCGTGTCCTCCGGCTCAAGTTCGACAAGCGCCTCGGCCCATGCCGGATTTATTTGGGCATCCGGGCAGCGCAGAAAAGCGGTGCCGATCGCAACAGCAGAGGCGCCGAGCGTCAGAGCCGCCGCGATCCCGCGCCCGTCGCCGATCCCGCCCGCCGCGATCACCGGGACGGAGAGCCTATCGGAAAGGCGGGGGACCAGGGCAAACAATCCCACGCCCTGCCGTTCGGCCGCGGCTTGATCGAAGGCGCCGCGATGGCCGCCAGCCTCGATCCCTTGCGCGACGATCGCATCCGCCCCCGCCTCCTGGGCGCGGATCGCCTCGGAGACGGTCGTCGCGGTGGCAAACCAGGCAATCCCGAGCGCCTTGAGCGCGTCGACAAATTCAGGCGAAAAGAGCCCCATGATCGAGGAGACGGCGCGGGGCCTGGCCGTGAGCAATGCCGCGCATTGCGCCACGAAATCAGGCGGGCGCGCATCGCTGGCCTCCGGCGCAACCTCGGGGCCCCATTGCGCCAGGAAACGCCGGACTTTCTGTTCGGCCTCCTCATCGCGCGCCGGCGGCGGATCCGGAACCCAGAGATTGAGCTGAAAACTTCCGTTGCTCTCGCGCCGGAATGAGTCCGACCATGCGGCGATGCCTTTTGGCGGGGTCAACACGCCGCCCATCGCGCCCATCGCGCCGGCGTTGGCGACGGCTACACTCAAGGCCACCGGGCACGCCCCCGCCATCGGCGCAAGCAGAATGGGAACTTCGAGGCCGTAGTCCTCGCAAAATTTTTTCGCGCGCGCGCGGGCGGACGACGGAGAAGCGCCACAAGGCGAAATTCCCGGTCCAGGCATCGGCAAATCCTTCGCATTCATGGCGCAAACGGCCATTTCGTGCTTTCGCCGACTTGGGCGCGGTGGCGCAAGAACTGATCGGCGAGCACGCAGGCAACCATGGCTTCGCCGACCGGAACGGCGCGGATTCCGACGCAAGGATCGTGGCGGCCTTTTGTCACGATTTCGGTCTCGGCGCCGGTACGATCGATGGTCCGGCGCGGTTGCAAAATCGAGGAGGTGGGTTTTACGGCGAAACGCGCGACGACCGGCTGGCCGGTCGAGATCCCGCCGAGTATTCCGCCCGCGTGGTTCGACAAAAAAAGCGGCGCGCCGTTCTCGCCCCGGCGGATCTCGTCGGCATTGGCTTCGCCGGAAAGTGTGGCGGCGGCAAAACCTTCGCCGATCTCGACGCCCTTGACCGCGTTGATCGACATCAGAGCGCCCGCCAATTCCGCGTCGAGCTTGCCATAGATTGGCGCGCCCCAGCCGGGCGGCACATTCTCGGCCACGATCTCGATGACGGCGCCGATGGAGGACCCTGCCTTGCGGATGGAATTGAGATAGGTCTCGAAAAATGCCGCCGCCTTGGCGTCGGGGCAGAAAAAGGGATTCTTGGCGCACTCGTCCCAATCCCAATTAGCGCGATCGATCTTGTGCGGACCCATTTGCACGAGCGCGCCGCGGATCAGCACGTGCGCGATGATTTTTCGCGCAATCGCTCCGGCTGCGACGCGCATGGCGGTTTCCCGCGCCGACGAGCGTCCGCCGCCGCGAAAATCCCTGATTCCATATTTGAGATCGTAGGTAAAATCGGCGTGGCCGGGCCGGTAGGTGTCCTTGATCGCGTCATAATCCTTGGAGCGCTGATCGGTGTTTTCGATCAAAAGCGCGACCGGCGTTCCGGTCGTCACCTGGCGTTTGGTTTTTTCATCGTGAAAGACGCCGGAGAGGATTTTGACTTGATCGGCTTCCTGGCGCTGGGTCGTAAAGCGCGAGGTGCCGGGACGCCGCTTTTCCAGGAAGGCCTGGATGTCGCCTTCTTCGAGCGGGATCAAAGGCGGACAGCCGTCAACGACGCAGCCGATCGCAATCCCGTGGCTTTCGCCAAAAGTCGTCACCCGAAAGAGATGGCCGAAGGTGTTATGCGACATGCGCTACGGCCGGCAAGAGAAACGGTTGGGTCTCGGGTTGAAGTTGTCTGGCGGCTACTTTGGCGGTTCAGGCGAGGGGCGCCGCGGGACGGGATTAAATGCCGAGGTATCGTAGTAGTCGAACTTCAAAGGCTCCTGAAGCAATTGTGCGCGGGCCTCTGGAGAAAATTTTACACCGCCCGCGTTGGCATCGATGAGGTTGAGCGCCCATTCGCGCGCCGCGCTAATCTGCTTTTCCTTTTCCGGATCAACCCGCAAAACACTTACGCCAATCCGCACAAGATCGGCGTTGCCCTTTTCAACCTCCGTTCTGACGGACAAAATAATAGCAGCGGTCGCGAGAACGTTTGCGATAGACGCAACAATAAGTGTGATAGCAGCGATCCAATCCGTCTTTTTTAATGTCGAAGAGTACGACTCCTGAGGGGCGGGCTGCATCTAGGTTTCTCCTAGGAACGTCGCATCGTAAACGCTTTTCAAAAACTTCGTCCTCATCCTGAGGAGCCCACGACGTGGGTGTCTCGAAGGATGCGCCGCGCAGCTCCCGAGTCGCCCTCGTGGTTCGAAACGGCGCCTTCGGCGCCTCCTTAGCGTGAGGGCTCAATTTCCGCCGACCATCATCCCTTCTCCCTGAGCAGCCGCCCCTTTTCGCGGTGCCAGTCCCGCGCCTTTTCGGTTTCGCGCTTATCGTGCAGTTGCTTTCCGCGGGCGAGCGCGATTTCAATTTTCGCACGGCCTTTTTCGTTGAAGTAAATTTTTAGCGGCACGATCGTCATTCCCTGGCGTTCGGTGCCCTGCGCAAGCTTCGCAATCTCCCGTGATTTTAGAAGCAGCTTGCGTGGCCGTTTCGGCTCGTGGTTGAAGCGGTTGGCTTGCAGATATTCCGGGATATTCGCGTTGACGAGAAAAACCTCGCCGGCGCGATCGACGCTCGCATAGCTTTCCGCGATGGTGGCCTTGCCGGCCCGCAAGGATTTTACCTCGGTGCCGGTGAGCATCAGGCCCGCTTCAAAAATCTCGCCGATTTCGTAATTGTACCGCGCCCGCCGGTTATCGGCGGCGATCTTTCGCGGGCGCTCCGGCTTGGATGTCACTTAGCACCCCACACGCGATTTCGCTTTGTCACGCATGAATGAGCCCGGCATGGACCATCGCCGCCTTGATCGCGGCCTGCGCCGTCTCCGAGGCCGACAGCATTGGGAGCCGTATTTCGCCGGAGATTTTTCCGAGCAATGAGAGCGCATATTTCGGACCCGCCGGACTGGGTTCGACGAACAAAGCGGCGTGCAGCGGGGTCAATTGATCGAGCATCTTTAGAGCCGCCACGAAATCGCCGGCAAGGCACCCCTCCTGCATTTGCGCGCATTGTTTGGGCGCGACATTCGCGGTGACCGAAATGCAGCCATGGCCGCCATGCGCCATCACCGCGAGTGCCGTCAGGTCTTCGCCCGAAAGCTGGATGAAATCGGGCCCGAGCGCGTGGCGCTGGAGCGCCGTGCGGGCGAGATTGCCGGTCGCATCCTTGACGCCCGCGATATTCCTCAATTCGTAAAGCCGCTTCATGGTATCGATCGACATATCGACGACCGAACGCGGCGGAATATTGTAGATGATGATCGGAATGCCCACGGCATCGTTGACCGCCTTGAAATGGCGAAAAAGACCCTCCTGCGACGGCTTGTTGTAATAGGGTGTGACGATCAGAACGCCATCGGCGCCCGCGGCTTCTGCGAAACACGCAAGTTCGATCGCTTCCTGCGTGTTGTTCGACCCGGCCCCGGCGATGACCGGAACCCTCCCCTTGGCCTCGTTCACACAGGCCGCGATGACCTTGTGGTGCTCCTCGTGCGACAGGGTGGGACTTTCCCCCGTCGTTCCAACCGGCACGAGACCATGCGTGCCGTTGACGATCTGCCAATCGACGAGGGCATGGAAACGACCCTCGTCGAAGCGCCCATCTTGAAATGGCGTGACAAGCGCGGTGATCGAACCCTTGAAAGCCGCCTTTTTTGCCATTGCCAATACCGCCTTTCCGCCCAAGTGACGCCTTATTTTACGGGCTCTGTTCAGGAAACAAGCGCTAACAAACACAAAGCATGGACGCAGCATGAGACATAAACTCTGAATCCGCTCTCGAAAAGGACTCTTTTGTCGAAACCGAATCGCCAATTGAGCCGAGGCCGGTGCTTTCCGGCAGTTCCCGGCGGCGGCGTACCGGAGAGGCTTCGTTTGCCATTTGTTAAGCAAGAATGGTGCAGGTTTGTCCGTTTCCGCGCCGCTTTGTAGGATTGGATGGACCCCATGCGCACAAGGCAATTTCGTTTCGGGCGCATCCCGGGAATTGGCGCTGTAGCGATTTGCGCCCTCGCCGCGGGATGGACCGCGGGGCAACGCTCGCTATTCGTGGCGGGTCACCGCGAGAAGTCGTCGTCCTTGCCGCTGGCCCGGACCGCAATTCCAGCGGACCCGCGTCTCCTAACGATGAGACTCGTTCGAGCGAGGGCGATCTCGCCAAGCCTGTCGCCAAGGCGACACCGCAAGCTGGCGTACTCTCGCCGGACTTCACGTCGCAACAAGAACGCGAACTGGCCGGCCTTGCCGAGGCGATCGCGTTTTATAAGGCCGGCAACCTTGCGCGGGGCGACAGCGCGGCGATGACCGCAAAGGACAAAACCGTCAGAACGGCCCTTGAATGGATCGCGCTGCGGAGCTTTCCGCGTGAAACCGGCTTCGAGCGGTTGCAGGCCTTTATGCAGGCACACCCGGCCTGGCCCGCGCTCGACTGGCTGAAGAAGCGCAGCGAGGAAGCCCTCTTCGGCGATCACAAAAGCGGCGCGCTCATCAAGACTTTTTTCAGCGGCGCGGATCCCGAGACTCCGGCGGGCAAGCTCGCTCTTGCGCGCGTTTTGACCGACGACGGCAAGACGACCGAGGCGGCCGCCCTGGTGCGCGCGGTGTGGCGCGAAGCCGACCTCAACCCCCAGCTCGAAGCGAAGGTGAAAACGGATTTCAACACCTATTTGAACAGAGCCGATCATAAATTTCGTGCCGATCGTTTGCTCTACAAGGAGCAGATCGCCGCGGCATTTCGCGCCGCCGCCTTGGCCGGGCCCGATGTGCTGGCGCTCGCCAAGGCTCGTGCCGCCGTGATCAACGAAGGGCGGAGCGACAAGCTTTTCGCTGCGGTTCCATTGGCCCTTCGCACCGACCCGGGTTTTCTTTTCGCGCAGATCCACAAACTGCGCCACGCCGACAAGATCCGCGCGGCGGCCGACATCATGTTGGCCGCCCCACGCGATCCCTCGCGTCTCATCGACGGCGACGAATGGTGGATCGAACGCCGGCTTCTCGCCCGCAAGCTCCTCGATCAAAACGACGCGGCGATCGCCTACAAGGTGTGCGCGGAGCATTCCGCGGTGTCGCACGAATTGCGGATCGAGGCCGAATTTACCGCCGGCTGGATCGCGCTTCGCTTCCTTAACGACCCGTCGCGCGCGGCGGCGCATTTCGACGCCATAGCCAAGCTCGCTGAGACACCAATGTCCCGGGCGCGAGCGGCTTATTGGCAGGGCCGCACCGCCGAGGCAACCTCCGCGGACGACGCCCCGACAACGGCCCGCGCGTTCTACGAGCAAGCGGCGGTACATCAGACAACCTATTACGGCCAGCTCGCGCGCGGAAAACTCGGGCTGATA
Source organism: uncultured Alphaproteobacteria bacterium (assembly GCA_963712225.1). Classification (GTDB taxonomy): domain Bacteria; phylum Pseudomonadota; class Alphaproteobacteria; order Rhizobiales; family Beijerinckiaceae; genus Methylocapsa. Next base: position 180,918 of record CAVQHH010000016.1, on the reverse strand, counting down.
ACGCTCCCGATCCGCTCGATCTCCAACGAGGCAAAGGGAGAGGACCGCGAAGACGCGATCAAGGTGATCGAACTTCTATACGCCGCCGGCGAAAAAGATTTGGCGGCTCCGCTTGTCATCGAAGCGGCGCGTCACCTTGCTGATGAGACCCAAGTAGCGGCGCTGGCGAGCCTCGTTGCGAAGCAACGCGACGCGCATCTTTCGCTTAACGTCGGCAAGATCGCAAGCCAGCGCGGCATGCCGATCGATGAACTGGCCTTCCCGAACTATGGCGTGCCTGCCTTCGAACCTTTGCAAAATTCCGCCGCGCCGGCGGTCGTCTATTCGGTCGCGCGCCAGGAAAGCGCCTTCGAGCCATCCGCCGTCTCATCGGCCGGGGCCAAAGGTTTGATGCAGATGATCCTGTCGACCGCGAAACGCACCGCCGCGCATGCGGGGGTCGCCTTCGACCCAAAGCGGCTCCTTACAGACGCGACATTCAATGCCCAGCTCGCGGCACGTCATCTCGGCGAGCTTATGGCCGAACAGAAGGGCTCGTACATCCTGACCTTCGCCGCCTACAATGCCGGCGGCAAGAGGGTTAAGGAGTGGATCGACGCCTATGGCGACCCACGCAAACCCGGCGTCGATCCGATCGACTGGGTCGAGCGGATTCCCTTCACCGAAACCCGCAATTACGTCCAGCGGGTGATTGAAAATCTCAGCGTTTATCGGGTTCGTCTGGGCGATACGGGACCGGCCTCGGCCGAGACCATTCTTAACACGCAGGCGAAGCTCTGAAGCTTGACATCGCGAAAAGCGCGGAGCCGGCTCCCGATCAAAAACGTAAACGTGACACCGAGTGGCCCGTTGAACATCACGATCGGCACCAGGTCGGCGGTTCGCTTGATACCGGAGAGTTGCATCGCATTCTCGTGGCGGAGGGTCGCGGATCACCCTCAGGCGATCAGGCTGTGTAATTTTCGCCCCGGCGTGGCCAGAAGGTGATGCCAAGCCCGATGAGAAGCACGGCGGCCAAAAGCAAAAAGAGTGCGGACTGTTTGAACCACGCGATCGCTGGCACCGAAAGTGCCATAGCGAGGCCCAGAAAGCAGATTTGCAAGGATAGGAGATTTACTCCGGCGAGAAAAGTGCCGAGTGCAAGGAACATCAAAAGAATCAGACTGTTTGCAGGTGCAGGCACCATCCTTTGAACATGGGTCAATAGCATGATGTTCATGACGACCAAAATAGTCGCCCAGTGGAGTGCTTGCGTCCAAATCAGCCGAAAGCGAGCTTTCCTGTCGTCAACGTTAGGCCATACCGTGACAACGCTGACAGTTCCGATCGCAATAGCCAAAAACTCCCAGAAGCCAGAAATAGGTTGGTGCGACATGTTGGTATAGGCCACGCCGACAATTGCCAGCGTTAGCACGGCGACGTAAGGCAACTTCCGCCGCAAAAAGCTCGCTTTGCGGGAATGGTCCGGGGGATCAGCTGTATCTCGCGTCAATTTGGGTTCGCTCATCGACAATCCAATCCAGGATAACGAGCCATCCATATAGCGCGGACCCAATCACGGCAGCATCAAATGGCGGAACTAGATGCAACACACTAGCGTTCGCCTGTCGCTGGTGTCAATTGCGATCTCAATGAAAAGCCGCAGTGCAACATCAGCGCACCGACCCCAGACTCAGCTGGTCTTTGCAAATTGAGTGTCGGAAGCAGCGCCAGATGTTGACATTAGGTTTGCGATCCAACGCGTGGACGGATTCTGTTCCCAGATGGTGAAAAGCGCGATTGTCACTGGGATGCCAATAAATGCCCCGGGCATGCCCCATAGAAAATCCCAGAATAAAAATGCGAACAGCATCACGAATGGTGATATGGCAAGAGCGGTGCCAGTAAGCATCGGCTCCAGGTAGTTGCCGATCACGAATTGGATCAGGTACAAAACTCCGAAAATGATAGCCGCCATCTGCCAAGATTCGAATTGCGCGGTTGCGAAAATCACTGGCAGGATGACGGCCACAAGAGGGCCAATATACGGAATGTAGTTCAACACAAACGATATGATGCCCCATGCGACCGCGAGCTCGATCCCCATAGAAAGCGTGAAGACAAAGACGGCCAAGCCGGTTACAGCACTCGCCAGAGTGCGTATGAGCATGTATTTTCGGATTTTCTCGGCTATCTGACCGCTCGTTTCCAACAAGCTCCAGCCATTAAGTTTCTTGTCTAGCGCTTCGATTTTTAATTTGAAATCGGCCATTTCCGCAAGCCCAAACACCAGAAATAAAAATACTACCAGTGTGAAGCCAATAAAATAATTGACTGATGCCGCGATAGCCTGAAAAACACCAACAAACCAGGACGAATTGAAGCTATTGGACAAGTCCAGTGTAAAAATCTCATGTCCCTCAAGCCATTGATTTGCTCGCATGTACAGAGACTGAAAGCGTGAGACATTAGCTACGCCCCAATGACCAACATCGCTAATACTCAAGACAATTGCCAACACAAGTATTGAGATGACAAGGAGTGTCAAGAGAATGGTGAGGGTGAGCGCGATGGGCTTCCCCATCCTGATCTCGACCGCCTTCTGGAAAGGCCAGACAAGAGCCATGGCGAATAGCATAAACGCGACCGGCTCAAACACGATGCGAGCAAAATAGAGAGCGGCGGACACAAGAACCACAGCGAAAAGGGCGGGAACGAAGCGATCCCGTCCAGCGCCGGTTACAACTGCTACCTCATCGCTCATCGTCCTGCCCTCCGTCTTTTGATCGTCTGATGGGAGCGAGGTTTCGCTCCAAAGGATGCCCCCATCGCCCGGACGCGCGATCGTTACGTATGGGCTCGCGCAGCGATACCCTTACACCTACATTACACTCGTACTTATGATACCACGCAACGTACAAACTCTGTGATCAACCGGTCAATGCCGATCAAGAACTCGCGCTCTTTCTTTTTTGAACCCGGTTGCACCTCCGGCTTGAGTGCCTTTGTCCGTGTCGCGCGATAGTCACTCATTTGCATGTACATGCCTGAGCGGGTTTCGGCCGGGGATCCGGAGAGATTTGGCCCGAGAAAAGACAACGAGTAAAGATTAAAGAGAGGAGACGTGCCATGAAAATAAACATTCATAGACTGGCCGGCGTCGGCTTCGGAGCGGTTCTCGCGATAATCTCAGCGTGGACGTGTAGGCTGCCCCTGTGAACACTTCGCAAGGCCGCTTCCGACGGCTTGGTTATGCAAGCGACAAGTCGCGTGAGGGTCAGCCGCCGGGGCCATCGTACGCCTAGACAAATGGTCCATCGCCACAGAGCACCGGTCCACCGCGCCAACTAGAGCAAGTTCCGAAAGAGTTAGCCAAATTTTTCGGTCAGAACATGCTCCAGCACTTTGAATTACGGAAATATGGCCGCACACGATCGTTTAGAGGAATGGGGTCTGAGCCATGCCGGAACTCCAGAAAATGCCGCAGGCGCGGACCCTTGCGGAGTTGCGCTTCGAGACCGTCCGCCGACGTGAGCGTGGCTCGACCATCGTCTTGAAACGTCCATTCGTCGGCTCGAATTATCATGTGCGCCGAGTTTTCAGCCTCATCTTCAAACGCCGCAATTTCGCCGGCTCGCTGATCGGCGGCATAGCCGAGATGCAGGAGATGCTCGATTTCTGCGTCGAGCATCAATTTATCGCGGACGTGGAAACCATTCCCATTCAAAAGATCGACGAAGCCTGTGAGCGGATGCTGCGCAGCGATGTGAAGTACCGCTTTTCGATCGATATGGGCTCGCTATCGCACGCGGCATAAAGCCCTGGTCTCGGCAATCCTCCGGGGAACGCCGGGGCGGCTTATGCGACCTGCTTTACGCAGCGTCTGCTATTGATTTACAATTTCTTCGATCTGACGCACCAAGGCCTGGCCGTCGTAGGGCTTCGGCAAAAACCTTCCCTCGCACGGTATTATCTCGGCGCGGACCTGATGGCCGGAGGTGAGGACGATTCCGATGCTCGGCCAGCGCTGGCAAATATTGCGCGCGAGCCCCAGGCCATCGAGGGACCCCGGCATTTCGACATCCGAGAACACGACGCGCACCTCAGGGGTCGCCTCAAGAATCCGCAACGCTTCGTCGGCATTGCCCGCCTCCAAAACCTCGAAGCCCGCCTCGGCGAGAAGATCCGCACCCGTCAGACGCACAAAGGGCTCGTCCTCGACGATCAGGACGACACGGCGCGGTTTTGCTGGTTTTGCTTGCATTGTCTTGCAACAATAAAATTTGACATAAGTTCCTTTGGGCTGTCCGGTTGATTAACAAATCATTTCAATCTTCGCCGGCACGCGAGCCGGACCTTGGTGATTGCATGAGCATAGTGGAGCTTCCTTTCGAAAGCCGTTTTTGCTCCGCACCGGATGGGTTGAAACTTCACGTTCGCGAATATGGCTCAACGCTCGATCCCGGCGTCCCGGTCGTCTGCTTGGCTGGGCTCACGCGCAATTCGGCGGATTTCGGCCGCTTGGCGAGCGCGCTCGCCGCCGGTCTGAAAGGAGCAAAGCGGCGGGTGCTAGCCCTCGATTATCGCGGCCGTGGCCTTTCCGCTTATGACCGGAATTGGAAGAATTACAGTCTCGAAATCGAAAACGCCGATGTACTGTCGGTTCTCGCCGCCATGGAGATCGAGGCCGCGATCTTCATCGGGACCTCGCGCGGCGGCTTGCACACGATGCTGCTTTCGGCGACGCGCCCGGCCGTCATTCGCGGTGCCGTCTTGAACGACATTGGCCCGGTTCTGGAGCCGCGCGGCATGGCCCGCATCCGTGGCTATGTCGGCATGTTGCCAGAGCCACGTTCGGTCGCCGAAGCCGTCGATCTCCTCAAGGAAACGATGAGCGAGCGTTTCAACGATCTAAGCGAGGCCGATTGGGAAGCTTACGCCAGAATAACCTTCACCGATGCGGTCGGACGCATTTGCCAGCGATACGATCGCAATCTAATGAAGCCGCTCGAAAGCCTCGATCTCGAACAGCCGCTTCCCACGCTCTGGCCGCGGTTCGATGGTTTGCGCGACGTCCCTTTGCTCATCATCAGAGGCGCGAATTCGGATCTTCTCTCGGCCGAAACGCTTCGGGAAATGGCCGGCAGGCACCCCGGAGCGGAGGTCCATACCGTCGAAGGTCAAGGCCATGCGCCGCTTCTGCTCGACGAGGAAACGATTAACCGGATTTGCGCATTTGTCGCAGCGACCGATAGCGCCGCGCGCGAAGACTATTAATCGCCCACGGCGAATAACCTCGTCCCGCTCTATATCAGGAACAGCCAGGTGACCGCCGCGAAGATGGGAAAAAGGATCGCGCCCGACCAGATCATATAGCGGAAGAAACCAGGCATGTTCACGCCGGCGCGCCGGGCGATAGCATAAACCATGAAATTTGGTGCGTTGCCGATGTAGGTGTTAGCGCCCATGAACACTGCGCCGAGCGAAATCGCCGTCAATGTCTTGGCGAGCGGACCCATCAGCGCCACGGGGTCGCCGCCGGCGAGCTGAAAAAACACAAGATATGTCGGCGCATTGTCGAGGAACGACGAGAGGATGCCGGTCGCCCAGAAATAGACCGCGTTGTCTGGCGTTCCGCCCCGCGCCAGGACATTGATCGCGGCCGAAAACGGACCTTTCGCGCCGGCTTCAAGCATCGCCATCACCGGAATGATGCAAATGAAAATACCTGCGAAGAGATAGGACACTTCCCTGATTGGCTCCCATTCGAAGCCGTTTGCCGTGCGAAGCGTCGGATTCGTCACACGAAGCGAAGCAAGCCCGACGAAGACCATGATGAGTTCGCGGATCAGGTTTTGCAGTTCGATCCTTGTACCGAGCACCTCGAAGCCGATGCCCGGGCGCCAGAGGCCGCTTGCGACTATGCCGAGGACCGCGATCCCCATCAGCCCGATATTCGCAAGGCCGCGGACACGCAGTTTCCCGCTGGCCGCTCCGGCCGGCGGAATACTTTCTTCCCGCCAGTAAAAATAGGAATCGACGAGAAAAAAAATCACGAGCAAGATTCCAACCGTAAACAGGGCCTGCGTCCACAAAGCGTGGGCGGTCCAGAAAAAATCAATCCCGTGCAAATAGCCAAGGAACAGCGGCGGATTGCCGAGCGGCGTCAAGACGCCACCAATGGTCGAAACAAGGAAAATAAAAAAGACCACGACATGGGCGTTGAACGGGCGGGCGCTATTGGCGCGAATGAGCGGCCGGATCAGGATCATCGAGGCGCCGGTGGTCCCGATGATGTTCGCGATCGCGGCGCCAAAGGCGAGGATCATTGTGTTGACCATCGGCGAGCCGTTGAGCTTGCCCTCGAGCGTAATGCCTCCCGCCGCGGTGTAGAACGCAATCAGCATAAGGATGAAAGGCAAATATGCGAGCGCCATGCTATGCACGAAGCCCGCCGCCGCCGCCGGGAACCCTTCGACGGCGGTAAGGCCTCCGAGCGCCAAAATCGCCCAAAAACCAGCCGCCTTCTCATAATGGATATGCCACCATTCCTTGACGGCGAGCGGGCCAAGCGCGATCGACAGCAACATCCCGGCGAACGGCAGGGCGAGCGGCCAGGGGAGCCGCGCGCCGTCCAAAGCTTCCCCCGCCATGGCCGGGGTGGCCGTCATCATCATCGAAGCGAATAGGCTTGCGAGGACGATCCGCCCTGGCGAGAAAGCCGATAAGCTTCTCGTCATTTTCGGGCCTTCATCCATCCATCTTCAGCGCCGCGATAAAAGCTTCCTGCGGAATCTCGACCTTGCCGAATTGCCGCATCTTCTTCTTGCCCGCCTTTTGCTTTTCCAAAAGCTTGCGCTTGCGGGTAACGTCACCGCCATAGCATTTCGCGGTCACATCCTTGCGCAGCGCCCTAACCGTCTCCCGCGCGATGATCTTTCCGCCAATCGCCGCCTGGATCGGAATTTGAAACATATGCCGCGGGATGAGCTCCTTGAGCTTTTCCACCATGGCGCGGCCGCGCGCCTCGGCGCGGTCGCGATGGACCAGCATGGAGAGCGCATCGACCGGCTCGGCGTTGACCAAAATCGACATCTTCACGAGATCGCCTGGGCGATAATCCGTGATCGCATAATCGAAACTCGCATAGCCCTTCGAGATCGATTTCAGACGATCGTAGAAATCGAACACGACTTCGTTGAGCGGCAAATCGTAGGTCGCCATCGCGCGCCGGCCGGCATAGCTCAAATCGGCCTGCTCCCCGCGCCGCTCCTGGCATAGCTTCAATACCGCGCCGAGATAATCGTCCGGGGTCAGGATCGTCGCGCGAATCCAGGGCTCTTCGATCGTCTCGATCCTCGCCGGATCTGGCATATCGGCCGGATTATGCAATTCAAGCACATCCCCGCCGCGCTTAAGAATCCGGTAGATGACCGAAGGCGCGGTCGCGATGAGGTCGAGATTGAACTCGCGCTCCAGCCGCTCCTGAATGATTTCGAGATGCAGGAGACCCAGAAACCCGCAGCGGAAGCCGAAGCCGAGAGCCGCCGAACTTTCCATCTCGTAGGAAAAGCTCGCGTCGTTAAGACGAAGCCGTCCCATTGCCGCGCGAAGATCCCCGAAATCCGCCGCATCGACCGGAAACAGCCCGCAGAAAACCACCGGCTGCGCGGGCTTAAAGCCGGGCAGCGCTTCGGCGCAAGGGCGGCGTGCATCGGTGATCGTGTCTCCGACCCGCGTGTCGGCGACCTCTTTGATCTGCGCGGTGATGAAGCCGACTTCGCCGGGTCCGAGCTCCGCCTCATCCCGCATCTTCGGCCGGAACACCCCAATTTTGTCGATCTCGTAATGGGCGTCCGTTCCGATCATTTTGATCTTCTGGGATTTCCTGAGCGTCCCGTCGATGATGCGCACAAGTACGACGACGCCGAGATAGGCGTCGTACCAGGAATTCGACCAACAGCGCCTTCAAGGGCGCGGTCTCGTCCCCTTTCGGCGGCGGCAGGCGGGTGACGATCGCCTCCAGGACCTGATCGATGCCCTGCCCGGTCTTCGCCGAAATGAGCACGGCCTGCGAGGCATCGAGCCCGATCACATCCTCGATCTGCCGCTTGATGCGCTCGGGCTCGGCGGCGGGAAGATCGATCTTGTTCAAGACTGGCACGATCTCATGGCCGGCATCGAGCGCATGATATACATTGGCAAGCGTCTGCGCCTCGACGCCCTGGCTCGCGTCCACCACCAGCAGTGAGCCTTCGCAGGCGGCGAGCGAACGCGACACTTCATAGGCGAAATCGACGTGGCCCGGCGTGTCCATCAAATTCAGGATATAAGTCTTGCCGTCGTGCGCCTTGTATTCGAGACGCACCGTCTGCGCCTTAATGGTAATGCCACGCTCGCGCTCGATATCCATCGAATCCAGCACCTGCTCGACCATATCCCGCTCGGAAATCGCGCCGGTGGCCTGGATGAGCCGGTCGGCGAGGGTGGATTTGCCGTGGTCGATATGGGCGACGATGGAAAAGTTGCGGATGTTTTCAAGCGCGTGGGTTGTCATGGCGCCGGGATAGCAGGCCCGCGCTGCGAAGGGAACCCGTCAATGCCTTCGCCGTGGCCCTGATTATCCGATACGAAGTTGCGTTTGATTCCTGTCTTGGGATGAAATAACGCCAGTTGATTCCTCTTCCAAGGCAATCATCCGCCGCGAGGAAGGGCTCCGGCGAAGTGAGTTAGCCCGAGACGCCCGATGACGCATGTTGCAACGCTTGTCTGCGATCCGGCATTTCCGGTTTTGACCAGAGATGTGCTCCGGCGGGCCAGCGAAGCCTTGAGGCAGCCAGGGCCGTTGAACTGGCTCGATCCTTGTGTTGCCGCCGACATTGGTTTCGACCCCGGACCCGCCGCTGGCGCAAGAGCCATCGCGGATAGGGTGCGCTCCGCTCTCGATAACGCCGCCGTCGATATAATCGTGCAAAGGGCGCAAGGGCGGCGCAAGAAGCTCTTGCTGGCCGACATGGATTCGACCATGATCGGCCAGGAATGTATCGACGAACTCGCCGCTGAAATCGGCAAGCGGGCCCATGTCGCCGCGATCACCGAACGCGCGATGCGCGGCGAAATCGCCTTCGAACCGGCGCTGCGCGAGCGCGTCGCCCTTCTCAAGGGCCTCGACTGCGCGACTATCTTGGGCGTGATCGCCAACAGAATTACCTTGACGCCGGGCGGACGTGTGCTGGTTCAAACCATGCGGGCCAATGGAGCGCATACCGTGCTCGTTTCGGGCGGGTTCTCGGTCTTTACATCCGTCGTCGCGGAAAGGATCGGCTTTCACGAACATCAGGCAAACGAGCTTCTTTTCGGCGAGGACGGCCGGCTTACCGGGCTTGTCGCGGAGCCCGTCCTCGGCAAGGACGCCAAGCTCTCGGTGCTAACGCATTTGCGCGACAAGCATGGCCTCTCCGTCGAGGAGACTCTTGCGGTTGGCGACGGCGCCAACGATCTCGCGATGCTCGAAGCCGCAGGGCTCGGCGTTGCCTTTCACGCCAAACCCAAGATCGCGGCCGCCGCCCATGCGCGGATCGACCACGGCGATCTTAGCGCACTGCTTTATGCGCAAGGCTACCGGCGCGAGGATTTTTTTACAGATCCGCCGCCATAAAGGTTCGAGCTCATGCGCAGCGTCGATTTGAATTGCGATTGCGGCGAAGGGTTCGGCGCATACCGGATCGGCGACGACAACGCCATGCTCGATATCGTCACGAGCGTCAATGTCGCCTGCGGCTTTCATGCCGGCGATCCGGAGATCATGGCAAAGACCTTCAAGGCGGCGAAGGCCAAGGGAGTCGCGACCGGCGCGCATCCTGGATTTCCCGATCTCTGGGGGTTCGGCCGCCGCGGATTGCCGTTCACGGCGGGAGAAATCGAGCGGCTCGTCGCCTATCAGATCGGCGCCGCGAACGCACTTGCCACTTATGCCGGGGCGAGGCTCGGCTATGTGAAGGTTCATGGCGCCTTAAGCAATATCGCGACGGAGGACGAAGCGATCGCGCTCGCCATTGCGCGCGCGGTCAAAATGGTCGAGCCGGGCCTTGGCTTTCTCGCTCCCGCCGGAACGAAATTGGAGACGGCGGGTCACGCGCAGGGACTTGCCGTCGCCGGCGAAATCTACGCCGATCGCTCCTATACGGACGCAGGCCTTCTCGTCGAAAGGTCCTGCCCCGGCGCGGTGCTGCACGACGCCGGGGATGCCGCCGAGCGCGTCCTCGCCATGGTTTTGGAAGGAGCTATCATAACAAGCTCCGACAAGCGCTTGGCTGCCGGCATCGATAGCATCTGTGTCCACGGCGATAGCCCGAATGCGGTCGCCATGGCGAAGGCGGTGCGCGCCCGTCTTGAGCAGGCCGGGATCGCGCTCGCGCCTTTCGCGCCGGTTTGAAGAGGCCCCGGCGTGACAAATTTGCACAAGCCACGCTATCTGCCCGCCGGAGAATCCGCGCTCATTGTCGAATTCGGCGACACCATCGATCCCAAGATCCATGACCAGGTTTTGGCGCTCGACGCGGCCCTCCAACAAGCGAAATGGGAAGGCGTGACCGAGACCGTGCCGACCTATCGCTCGCTCATGATCCACTTCGATCCGCGCCGCTTGACGACGGAGGCGCTCGCCGATGCCCTCGCCGGGCTCGATTACGCATCTGCTCCCCCGCGGACGCGGCGGCAACTCTGGCGCATCCCTGCCTGCTACGACGCGCCGCACGGCGAGGACATTGCCGAAATCGCGGCGCTTCTCGATTTGCCGCAAGAGCGCGTCATCGGCCTGCATCTCGGCGCGCGCTACCGTGTCTATATGTATGGCTTCGCGCCAGGGTTTACGTTTCTTGGCGGCCTCCCAATCGAACTCAAAATCCCGCGCCGCGCCGTGCCACGGCCGCCCGCAGCGCCCGGATCGTTGCTGATCGCGGGCGGCCAGGCGCTCATCGCCAGTTGCGCCATGCCGACTGGCTGGTACGGGATCGGCCGCACGCCGGTCAAGACGTTCGATCCCCGGCGCGGCCGGATTTTCCTCGCCGGCATCGGCGACGAGCTTTGCTTCGAACGGATCCATCCCGCCGCCTTCGATGCCATGAGCACGGCGGCGGAAGCCGGAGAGTGTTGCGCACGCCACGAATATTTGGATGAGACCTGACATGGGGGGAGGCCTGCGCGTGCTGCGCGCCGGTCCGGGCGCGACCATTCAGGACGGCGGCCGCCACGGCTATCTGCGCTTTGGCGTGACCCCGGCGGGACCCATGGATTGGGTTGCCTTCCAGACCGCCAATTCCGCCCTTGGCAACGACCGCGCGGCCGCTGTCGAAGTCTCGGTGGGCGGCCTTGAGGTCACTTGCGAAGACGCGCCGCTCGCGCTCGCATTCGCGGGCGGGGCTTTTCTGTGGCGGCGCGATGGGGTGCTGCTGTCGCAGGCTGCGCGGCTCGTGCTGGAGCCCGGCAAAACCCTGGCGGCGCGGGCTGGCGATTCCGGCGCCTTTGCTTATCTCGCGGTCGAAGGCGGCTTTGAGACGCCGGTTACGATGGGCAGCCGGGCGACGCATGTACGCTCCGCGATGGGCGGGATAGAAGGGCGGATGCTGCGGGCAGGAGATGTCTTGCCTGCCGCTTCGACGGAGAGGCCGGATGGCGCAAGCTTCGAGGCAACGATCGACGCGCCATGGCTCGCCCGCGAAACCGATCGTTTCCGCGTGGTGCTTGGCCCCCAAGACGATTATTTCACAATGGAGACCCTTAGCGCCTTCTTCGAAGGGCAGTTCACGCTAACGCCGTTGGCCGACCGCATGGCCTATCGGCTCACAGGGCCGGACATCGCGCACGCGGGGGGTTACGACATCGTGTCAGATGCCATTGCGCTCGGCGCAATCCAGGTCGCGGGCGACAAGAAGCCGCTCATCCTCATGGCCGATCGTCAGCCGACTGGAGGTTATCCGAAGCTTGGTCATGTCGTCCGCGCGGACATTGGCAGGCTCGCGCAGATGCGCCCGGGCGAGACGTGCGGCTTTCGAGCCGTGAGTGTGGCGGAGGCACGGGTGGCGCTTTTGCGGCTTGAGGAGGAGGTTGCGACAACGCAACAGCGCCTGCGTCCGCTGCGCCGGGCGCTCACCTCCGAAAGCCTGCTCAAAGTCAACTTGATCGACGGTGTCGTCGATCCGCTGGACAGCGAGTAGACCGGGGGAGAGTTTTAAGTGGATGAGTTTTGGGAGCGGTTTTCACGCGATGGTGTGTTCGGTTTCGCGGACCAATCGTGCCAAAATGTTTCCCGTGAAACATTTTGGCACGATTGACGGCCGCGTGCATCAGACCTTCGCCGCTCGGGGTTTTGTCTTTTCGGCTAAATCTTTTGTCCGGTCCGGGGTGCGGCGGATGGGCTGCGCCTTCCCGAAAGATTAGCTGGAGCTGTGGCCCGCGCGCAGAAGCGGGAGAACTGAGTATGGCGATCACAATCACACCGGAAGATCGCCTGGCCATGCGCCGCAAGAGAAGGTCCGTCTGCGCTCGGAGCGAGCGCGAATGGCGCGGGACGTGCAGCCTGAGGAGCCAAATGTTGCAAAGCTTTCGGATCGAGGGCAACATCCCACTCACGGCGTCGCTCTCGACACCGAGCTCGGGAATTTCGGCTGATGAAGATTACCACCAATGGTCCACAGAGTGTCGGCCAAGTTGCTGATTCCTTCGAGTTTGGAATCCTGTTCTTGTCACCGGAAGAATATCAGCGCGAAAATGTCTGGGGCCTCGACCAGAAGAAGCTTCTAATTGATACAATATTCCGCCGCTTAGAGTCTGTCCGAAAAGTTCGTCAAGTCAGACAAAGCTTTCTGAGCATGAGGCGAATCGAGGCGAGGCGGAGAAAAGCGAGTGCGTTTCGGGTGAGATTTTCAAAATCCTTGGCCAGGCGGCGACAGCGATTGAGCCAAGCGAAGGTGCGTTCGACGACCCACCGCCGTGGTAAAACCGCGAAGCCTTTTGCCTGATCCGATCGCTTCACAATTTCGATTTTTAGGTGGGGCAACACCTTGGCAGCCGCCTTTCGAAAAGCCTGCCCTTGGTAACCGCCATCGGCGAAGAGCTTTTCGAGAAATGGGCACATGCCAAACAAGGTTGACAAAACCACCACGCCGCCGTCGCGATCTTGAATATCCGCCGGATGCACGAGGGCATGAAGCAAAAGGCCTAAAGTGTCGACGAGAATGTGCCGCTTCTTGCCGTTGATTTTTTTGCCCGCATCATAGCCGTGGGGGTCGATGCAAGCCCCCCTTTTTCGGCGCTTTTCACGCTCTGGCTATCGATGATAGCGGCGGTGGGGCTGGCCTCTCGCCCAATTTACTCGCGACACCTCACATAAAGCGCATGATGAATAGTCTCCAACGTGCCGTCGTAGGTCCACAGGTCGAAATAATCGTAGAGCGTGCTCTTCGGCGGCAGGTCCTTGGGCACATAGCGCCATTGGCACCCCGTGCTCAACACGTACATGATCCCATTCACAACTTCGCGCACATCCACCTTGCGCTTGCGGCCGCCATGTTTGGCCGGGGGAATCAGCGCTTCGATATGCGCCCATTCCTCGCCAGTCAGGTCGCTTGGATAGCGCAGATTGTCACGCTTGTAATTCAGGCGGTTCGCAGTCGTCCACATTGGCGGCCCCTCCTCAAATCAGGCCGCCACCCTTGAATCACAAATGATTCAGCGGATTCAACTTCTTTTCGGACGGACACTTAGACATCCCAAAATTTTATATCTGGCGGGTTGATACGAGGACGCTGGCTTCTTACCCAGAGGGGGAAGAGGAAAGATCACTACAGCAGTCTACTGAATGAACAGCGTGCGAAAGGTGATTACGATCCGTATATCTGGGAGGTGGTAGACGGGCAACAGCGCATAAGAACCATGCTGGAATATATGGGGATAAGTCCTCGATCGGAGTGGCAATTTCGTGGCAACTGGCGCCCACCGTTCAGCGCAATGTCAAGCACGCCTCTTGCTCAAGGCCACGAATATTCAAACTTGAACTTCGACCATCGACTTAAGTTCAAGCAGTACAGCCTAGCGATGGTCGTACTGGAGGACGCCAATATAGATGAAATACGAGAGATGTTCTTGAGATTGCAGAACGGGACTCCGCTCAACGCCCAGGAGAAGCGTGATGCAATGGGTTCGGATGTTGGTCGGTCAGCTCGAATTATTTCTGAGCGTCCCTTCTTTGCGACCTCTGTCCCGTTCGAAAACGAAAGAGGTGAACACCGCCGGGTGGCATCTCAAATGCTGCTGTTGGAATACAAGGACCGAATATCTCCATGCACGTCCCAGCGCCTGGATAAGTTTTATAGCGACTACTGCCAAGGCAGGCGTCTCGATGCTGCATTGGTCAGCAAGGTCAGAAGCGTGGTGGAGACACTAGGACGGATCTTCCCTGACAGAAACCCTCACCTCAACAGATCCTATGCGCTCAGCCTTTACTGGCTTATGTCGCGCATCGGCCAAAATTACACCATTCCCGTTACGGAGTTTCCCAAAATCAGAGAGAATTTTGAGAGCTTGAACGTGCGAAGAATTGAGGCTGGCAAAAGAGATTATGACGAAACGCCAAACGATGAGCCACTAGAGGAACTAAGCCTGTCAATGTCATACGGCACCGACGGTTCAGAGAAAATCGAGGCACGTCATAACATTCTTGCCCAATTCCTGTTTGATGGTGTGGCGCTAAGTCCGCTGCCGCAGCTCGATCCCACGCGGCTCTTCTCATACGAAGAAAAACTAATCCTCTACCATCTGGCCGGCGGTAAGTGTCAGTTTTCGCGCAACGGTGTCGTATGTGGTCGCGCAGTGCCATTCGACGAAGGTGCGAACGATCATATCAACCCTCATGGCATGGGCGGGAAGACAGAGTTGGCCAATGGCAGGTATGTTTCGAGAGCCTGCAACATCGCTCGTGGAATACGAGACGACTTCGACCCAGCAACCGAATGCCTTCGGCCTGCGCCAAGCACCTGACTGAGCCTTGGCACCGCGCGGGGCTCGTCTTTCTCCTGTCACCGAAGCCAACGACTACCGGCCTCAGCAAGGCTTCGCCACCTCGGCGGTGCAAAATTTGAGCAGTTTTCGCACGGTCTGTGAGAATTTTGCAACAAAGTGAGAGCCTTGAGTTATTAGGGCTTTTTTGGTGCATAAGTCTGGTGCAAAATGATCCACGATTTGCTCCGGGCGTCCTTCCGCTCAGGGTTATGGGACGCGTCTGAAACAGGCTTTACGCGCACACCATCGCTTCGAGCATTTTGCCGTCATTTCCCGCAAGCACCACATCGATCATTTGCGAGGGGGGCACGTCTCCAATTTTCACGCGGGAAAAATCCTCGGTGCGGCCGATCCCGCCCCGCTCCGTCAGAACCCGGACAACCTTGCCGGTTTGCGCTTCGAGGTGTTTGCGCAAGGCTACATCGCCGGCCTCGCGGAGACGCTTGGCCCTCACTTTCACGATCTCCGGCGCGACAGGCGGCATTTTCGCGGCCGGCGTCCCTGGCCGCGCGGAAAACGGAAAAACGTGAAGATGCGTCAGCCCGCAGTCCGCGACAAGCGCGAGCGTATTTTGAAACATGGCGTCCGTCTCAGTCGGAAACCCCGCGATAAGATCGGCGCCAAACACGAGTTCCGGCCGCAGCCGGCGCAGTCCGGCGCAGAAACGCACGGCATCGGCACGGCCATGGCGGCGCTTCATGCGCTTTAAAATAAGATCGTCGCCGGATTGCAGCGAGAGATGGAGATGCGGCATGAGCCGCGCCTCATTGGCGAAAGCTTTGACGAGATTCTCGTCCGCCTCGATGCAGTCGATCGAGGAAAGCCGCAGCCGTTCGAGTTTTGGGGCCGTGCGCAGGATGGATTTGACGAGTTCGCCAAGCCTGGGGCTGCCGCATAAATCCGCGCCATAGGAGGTCAGATCGACGCCGGTTAGGACGATCTCGCGAAAGCCGTTGCTCGTTAAACGTTGGGCCGCGCGAAAAATTTCGTCGGGCGGCACCGAGCGCGACGGGCCGCGTCCGAACGGAATGACACAAAAGCTGCAGCGATGATCGCAACCGGTCTGCACCGCGAGAAACGCCCGCGTACGATCCTCGATGCCCTCGCTCAAAATCGTTGGAGCGGCCTTGGCCGCCATGATTTTGGAGACATCCATGCGGACGCCGCCGCCACGCGCCCAGCTCGCAGGATCGGCTTTTTCCGCATTGCCGAGCACCCGGGAAACCTCCGGCATGGCGGCGAATCGATGCGGATCGATCTGGGCCGCGCAGCCGGTCACGACGATCTCGGCAGCCGGCCGCGCGCGCTTGACGCGGCGAATGGCCTGGCGCGCCTGCCGCGCCGCTTCCGCCGTCACCGCGCAGCTGTTGACGATGACGAGATTGCTTCGCCCGCAAGCCAACGCGGCGCGGCGCATCGCCTCCGACTCGACAAGGTTGAGCCGGCAGCCGAAGGTCAAAACCTCGACGCCTCGTGGTTCGCGCACCTGCGGGATCACGCCGCGATGTCCTTGAAGAGATCCGGATCGAGCCGTGTCTCGAATTCGAATTCGACCGGGCCGGTCATCGCGACATGGCCATCGCTCTCCCGCCATTCGATATCGAGATCTCCCCCCGGCAGGCTCACGATGGCGCTGTGCCCGGTGAGGCCCTTGCGCGCGGCCGCGACGAGGGCGGCGCAGGCAGCCGAGCCGCAGGCGCGGGTCAAGCCCGTGCCACGCTCCCAGACTTTTAGCGCGATATGCGCGCGGGAAGTGACATGGGCGAGCGAAATATTGGCGCGCTCAGGGAATATTGGGTGATTTTCGAGCAAGGGGCCGATCCTTGCGAGATCATAGGCCTCGATATCATCGACCCAGAAAATCGCATGCGGATTGCCCATGTTTACGGCCGAGGGCGTATGCAAAATAGGCGCGTCGATCGGACCGATCTGCAGTTCGATCTTGCGCGTGTCATGGAATGGCTCGCGGAGCGGGATTTCATCCCAGGCAAGGCGCGGGCGGCCCATATCGACGGTGAAAATCGTCTCGGCCCTGCGCAGGCATTCGAGCCGCGCGGTGGCGGTCTCCAAAACGAGCTTTTCGCGCGGCGTTCCCCGCGTCAGGATAAAGGCGACGCAGCGTGTCCCATTGCCGCAGGCCTCGGCTTGCGAACCGTCGCTGTTATAGATCGTCATGAAGACTTCGGTCGTGGCTGAGCGCGGTTCATGCAGCACCATGAGCTGATCGAAGGCAAGGCCTTCGCCGCGTCCGATCGCGCGCGCTTCTGGCCCGCTGACGGTCAAGCCGCTGCCGCGCAGATCGAGGACGGCGATCTCGTTTCCGAGCCCATTCATCTTGACGATGAGCCTATCCGCGAGCGGGCTCAAAGGGGGCAAGTCCATTCATCCATGGCTTCGCATCCACCGTGCATTCATCCCCGGATGGCCTTGTTTTACCAAAGTTTGGCCTGCGGCATGTGATGCCAATTTACGAAATCGACCTTGATCACGGCCGGCCAATTCGCTTCGCCCGGTGGAACAGAAAGCGCGGCACGTTAATTGCTCCCCCATCATATAGAAAACCTCGACCGGCGGTGAGATTTAACGCAGCCGGTTGCCTTTTTATGCGAGGATCGGCGTAGTCTCGCGCGCCGGACCGTCACGAAATGGAGCCCTTTGGCGCGAACCACAATTTTGGAGCGGTACATGAGGATAGGCAGCATCAAACGTTCGCTGGGCGTTGAACTGGCCTTTGGACTGTTTTTGGCGGTCCTGGCCGCGTCGGCGGAGCCCGCCTTCGCGCAGGCTCCCTCCGCCACGCCGGCCGCTGGCGATACCACGCCAGCCCCCGTCTCGCCCGGCGTCAACGCAAAACCGGCTCCATCCACTCCCGCCGAAACCGGCTCCAAACCCCCGCCGGGGGTGCCGGACGACGCCTCGGCGGTGACCCTTGAACTGACATCCCGTCCGGTGGCCTTCACGAGCGCGAGCGCGGAATGGGCGGATGGATTCAAGTCGGTGGTAAGCGAGATAGCCAAAGTCGATGCGGCGATCAAAAAGGCCGGGCTCACTCCGGCGGGACATCCTATCGCATTGTTCCTGGCAACCGACGACAAAAGCTTTCAGTTCGAGGCGATGATCCCGCTTGCCGAAAAACCCGAGGCCAAGGATCTCTCCGACGGCGTGAAAATCGGCGAGTCCCCTTCCGGCAAGGCGATCAAGTTCTTGCATCGTGGCGCCTACGACGATATCGATTCGACCTACGATCTCATCACCGCGTTTCTCGATGAAAAAGGCCTTAAATCGCAAAATCGCTTCCTCGAAGAATACCTTACCGATACGACGGAACCAGACGACGCGAACCTCGAAGCCGACATCTATGTTTTTCTTAAGTAGGAAACGCGGGCTGGGACTACCGGGCGTCGGGGCTTTGCGCCGAGTTTGGGTGAGGGGCCGCGCGCAACCGTTGCGGTCTTAGTCGCTTCGGTGCATCGCCTTATTGTCCGACCAGCACTCGGGGCGGGCCAACCCGCCCCCCTTAAGTGAAATAATTCGACGGAGCGTGTCATGGGCCGCCGCCGCCTAATTGTTATAACTGTTATATTTTTCACATTTCTACTCACTTCATCAGAAATCTATTTACGCTATGCTTGATTCGGGTCGTATCCAATTTATGACATCGATAATGAAATACAGTATATCCCGGGCGCCAACCAGCACGGACGGCATCGCAATCGCGACCCGTGGTTTTTTCAACAACAGACATATGGCAAATATTTCAAATTGGAGTCCGGAGATTCATCCGAATCTGTTATTGATCGGCAATAGCATTGTACTCGGCGGCGACACTTCCAACCCTGAGGAGAGGCTCGGGCCTCTTTTAGAAAAGGATTTGGGCGGACGCTACACCGCGTGGTCAGTGGCGGCGAACAATTGGTCGAATGTCAACGAGATGACTTATCACGATCGCAACGCCGATGTCCTGATAACGCCGATGCCGTGATCACTGAATATTCGGAAGACGACCTTGTCGCACCCTCTGTGTGGCCAAAATATTACGTCGATCCCGACCATAAGCCTTGGATTTTGACGGAATACATCTTCATTAGGTCTGTGCTGTATCGCCTTCGCCTGGCCCAAGCGGCGTTCCTTAATAATGTGGACTCAACTCCAACAAGGATGCCCGACGAGGCCCAATTGCAGCGCTTCAAAGAGCTGGTAGCGAGCGTTGCAAAGGACCACACAATGGTGATTTTCATATATCCCACAATCGAAAATCTGCAAAACAAATCCGCGTGGCTGGAAGTGATCGCGCCAATAGAGTGTCTATGCAGGACCACGATGGCGAAACGCGTGGATATAGCTCAAGAACCGGCGTGGAACGAACGAGCGTATACAAGCGACGGCATCCACCCGACAGTGGAAGGAAACAAAATACTTGCATCAATACTTGTGCATGCGGTGAACTAAACGTAATCATGCGATTTTCACACGGCCTGCCAAGATAGTGACCAAGCCATCGGCACGCTGCCTCGTTAGCTAAACCGTTTCCCAGAATTCCGGTCGCGCTTGCGAAAGCCTGCCACCGATACGCACCGGCGCGATTTTTGCCGCGAGGCCCTTGGCGTCGAGCTCAACCGCGATGCCACAGAGGGTTGCCGCACCGGACGCCGGTTCGAACCGCGTTGCGGGAAGCTTGGTTGTGAACCTGCGAACCGGTTCCTCCTTTTCCATGCCGATCACCAAATCATAATCCCCAGTCATTCCGGCGTCGGTCACAAAGGCCGTGCCATTTGGCAATATTTGATGATCGGCGGTCGGCACGTGGGTATGGGTGCCCACGACGAGCGAAACGCGGCCATCGACGAAATGCGCGAAAGCCTGCTTTTCGCTCGATGCCTCGGCATGGAAATCGACAACCAAGGCATCACAGCCAGCTCCCAAGGGGCAGGCCGATACTTCGCGCGCGATCGCCGCGAAAGGATCGTCCATGGCATCCATGAAAACGCGGCCCATGAGATTGATGACAAGCACCTGCGCGCCGGATGTCGTTGCGATGAGGTTGGCGCCGCCTCCGGGCGTCCCGGTCGGATAGTTCAGGGGCCGGATCAGACGCCGCTGGCGGGCGATGAAGACGAGAGCCTCGCGCTGGTCGAAGGCATGATTGCCAAGCGTCACGCAATCCGCGCCCGCCGCGAGAATATCGGCGCAGATCGCCTCGGTGATCCCAAAGCCGCCGGCCGCGTTCTCGCCGTTTACAATAACGAAGTCGAGCCCCCAGGCTTGACGCAATTTGGGCAAATTCTCGAAGAGAACCGCGCGGCCGGCGCGGCCGACAATATCGCCGATGAAGAGGAGGCGCATGCTAACGAAGAACCCGGCAACTTATTAACTCGCGCTCCGTGAGCACGTAATCGAGGCTTTCGTCGTGCGCATCGTGCGGAACTTCAGGATACTCCTGGCTCGCATAGGCGACGCCAACCGCGCAAATTGGCTTTTTGGCGCGTAGCCCCGCTAGACTACGGTCGTAGAATCCGGCGCCATAGCCGATCCGGTGCCCGGCCCGGTCGAACGCGGCCAAGGGCACGAACAAAAAATCGGGCGCGGCTTCCGGCGCGGCGGGCAGAGGCTCCTCGATCGCCATTTTACCCTGGAGGGTAGGTTCGCCCGGCCGCCATAGCCGGAACACCAGGGGCGTGTCCCGCCGCCCGGTAACCGGCAACGCCGTTTTGACCCCGGCGGCGGCGAGTTTTTGAAGGAGAGGCAAGGTCGAGGGTTCGCCCGCAAGCGGAAAATAGGCCGCGACGATGCCGGGGCGCAAGCGCAGGACGAGGGCGAGGCCTTCGGCCGCGAGATGCGCGGCGTAAGCGGCGGCGGCCTCGATGCTCGTCTCGCCCCGCCGCGCAAAAGCCCGCGCGCGCAGGGCCGGCTTGGTGAGGAACATGACGCAACCGGCGGAAGATTGGCAAGCGCGGGGCCGCGATGGCCGTGGGATATCGGATCCCGGAAACCTACAGCGTAGGTGGGCGCCGTGTAGCCAAGCCCACGGGCAAGGCCAGGGACAGCTCCCTTGGAGATCGATAAGGCCCCGGGAATGCTGATCCAACACGCACCCCGCAGCTCCGCTAATTCAATGTAGGGGAAGACCGAGGGGAATGCCAGGGCGGCTGGACAGCAATGGACGGTTGCGATTTCGCCGCCGAAGACGCATTTTGGCGCCGGGGCATTGGGAGGCCGGAACATGGCGGGGATTTTTGGCCGCGGTCGTGACAAGCGGAGCGGGCGAGGCACCGGCGAAGCCGCGAACGAGGTGAAGCGGCAAGGCGCGGCCGGAGCGCTTGTGAAGGATGCCACCACGGCGAGCTTTGCCGCCGATGTCATCGCGGAATCGGCGCATCAGCCGGTGCTGGCGGACTTTTGGGCGCCTTGGTGCGAACCCTGCAAGCAGCTCGCGCCGATTCTTGAAAAAATAGTCAAGGCGACGGCCGGCAAGGTCAAGCTCGTCAGGATGAATATCGACGCGCATCCGGAAATTCCGGGCCAGCTGGGGGTTCGTTCCATCCCCGCCGTCATCGCCTTTCAGGACGGTCAGCCAATCGACGGTTTCATGGGCGCCTTGGCAGAAAGAGAGGTCAATGGCTTCGTCGAGCGGCTTGCCGGCCCTCTCGACGACGATGCCGATCGCCTGGCCGAAGCCGAGGCCTTGCTCGCTGCTGGCGACGCCGAGGGAGCGGCGGACCTCTATGCCGCGATTATGGCCGAAAACCCCGGCGATCCCGCCGCCGTGGCCGGATTGGCGAAGCTGCTCATTTCCGCAGGCGAACTCGAAAGCGCCAAGACCGTTCTGGCCTCGGTTGCCGCGGGCGGCGAGCGTGATACAGCGATCGTTGCCGCCAGAGCGGCGCTCGACCTCGCCGGACAAGCCGCCGCCGTCGGCGATGCTTCCGAGCTGATGCGAAAGATCGCGGCCGATCCCGGCGACCATCAGGCGCGGTTCGATTTCGCCATCCTCCTCAATGCCCAGAACCGGCGCGAGGAGGCAGCCACCGAGCTCATTGAAATTATCAAACGCGACCGGGCCTGGAACGACGATGGCGCCCGCAAGCAATTGCTGCAATTTTTCGACGCCTGGGGGGCGGTCGATCCGGCGACGATCAGCGCCCGGCGCAAGCTCTCCGCGCTTCTTTTTTCTTGAAGGCGGGAAACTCGCGCCTGCCACCGTGCTTGTGCGCCGCCCTGGCGCAACCTTTGGTGCGGACGACGGGAGTCGAACCCGTATGACCGAAGTCAAGGGATTTTAAGTCCCTTGCGTCTACCAGTTTCGCCACGTCCGCTTGGTTGTTATTTCAATAACTTATGAGAATGATCACCTTCCGCTTGTGCCTCGTGTAGGCTAAGTGTAGACGGCTGCTGTCTCGGGCCTGGCGTGAGGCGTTCGAAGGTTATGCACATTACAAGAGCAGCAGACGGGAGGAGTGTGTCCCAATGCCAGGGAAAATGGCCAGAATCAGCCCCCGACCACCGTTTGGGCTTCCCGAGGTGCCGGTAGCCGTCCGCACCTCACGTCTGTCTTTCAGGGTAGCCGCAAAAGCGCTAAATATTCACCCCAGTTTGAGAGTCATCGGGGGAATCCCCGCTACTTGCTGTCTTTGGATCGCAGAGATCATGACGCGAATCAAGCAATTCTCGATTTCCGCAACGGTTGCCCTCATCGCATCGCTCACCGGAATGCCTGTCCTGGCGCAGGATATCCCTCCGGGATGGGACGTAGATGGGGCTAAATGTTTTAACACCTTCAAAAACGTATGGGCCGCCCCGTCTGCAAGTGATTTTATCGAGAACGCCATTATCAGTCTGCTTCAACGTATCCGGCCTCGGGCTTGTTCCCCGGCCAAGATGGAGATACGCGCGTCCCGGTCCTCATAAAACTCTCGGCATCGAGCGCCATTTTTTAAAACAGGTTTGCAGAACGCCGTTCGACTGTCAGGCCATCTCGCTTCCACCACTCGCAAACATCGTCAGTCCGTCAACACATCATTTGTGCTGTCCGGCAGATAGTTAGGCCGCCAGAGGCGCTCCCTTGGCGGCAAAATGGCGTTCGCCCCGCAGCCCGGCCCAGCAGATGCGCGCCAGCTTGTTGGCGAGCGCCACGGCGGCGACATTCGGATGGACGCGGGCAAGTAGCGCCTTGGCCCATCGTCCCAGAACCGTGTCCCGCTCTGCGACATAAGGCAACGCTGCCCGTGCGCCATGGATCAACCGCTTTCGAAGATACGTGTTGCGCGCTTGCTGATGCCCATGAGGCGCGGTTTGCCGCCGGTTGTCGATTGACGCGGAACGAGGCCGAGCCACGCCGCCAGATCGCGACCGTGCGCGAAAGTCTCGGCTTTGCCAATCGCCGCGATCAACGCCGCCGCGATCATGACGCCGACGCCCGGGATAGTAGTCAATCGCCGGGCGTCTTCGTTTTCTTTCGCAAAGGACGTGAACTCGCGCAAAGGACGTGAACTCGGCCTCGAAAGCGGCAATCCGTCGATCGAGGTCTAGCCATTGCGCCCGCATGTCGGCGCTCCGCATCCGTATCCGCGCGCTCCGACCTCGGCCTTCCTCCTCTTCCATCATATGACGAGATATTGTTCGAGTTTGCGCTTGCCCTGGGGTACAACAATCCCGCGCTCCAGAAGGATCGCGCGCAACTGGTTGATCAGAGCTGTCCGTTCGCCCCCCAAACGGTCCCTGGACCGGTGCCGCGTTTGCATGTCGAGTTGCGCCTCGGTCTTTGTCTCGACGAAACGCATGGTCGGCCGCGTTGCCGCCTCCGCTATCCCCGCGGCGTCACGATCGTCGTTCTTCTGCGCCTTGACGTAAGGCCGCACGTATTCCGGCGACATCAGGCGGACGTCGTGCCCTTGCGCCGCGAACAACCGACCGAGATGATCGGCGCCGCAACAAGCTTCCATCGCGACAATGCACGGCGGTAATTTGCCGACGCAATCGATGAGCGTGTCTCTCCTGCTTCGCCGGCGTAGAACGACTGCCCCGACCTCATCGAAGCCGACGCTGCTGCACACATTGTTCCCGAGATCGACGCCAAGCACCGCAATCTTCATGATCCACTCCTCCGTTTGAGCCTCCGGCGAGACTACCTTGCCGGAAGGAGGGGCGGGCCATTCCATAAAACTTCGCCGGGCTGGCCCGCGCCGCGATCCCGCGGGAGTTGCCGGCCGGCCGGTCGAAATCTGGTTTCAGGATGAAGCCCGCGGTGGAAAGCCAAGGCACGCTGACCCGCATCTGGGCCAGGCGCGGCACGCGTCCGCGGATCAAGCGCGACCGGCGGTTCACTCGGTTCACCTGGGCCTAGTTGTTCGGCGCCATCTGCCCGGCGCGCGGCACCGGCGCCGCGTTGGTCATGCCGGCCGTCAGCATCGCGGCCATGAACCAACATCTGGTTGAAATTAGCCAATGCGTCAGCCTCGGCGCCATCGCTCTGCTGATCCTCGACAGTGCCGGCTGGCACGGTTCGCCGCGTCTCGTCGTGCCAACCAACATCGTGCTCCTGCCACTTCCACCCTACGCGCCGGAGCTGAAGCCAAGATAGGCGCCGATGTCGCGCGTTCGGCCAAATCTCTCCACGTTCTCAATTGCCGCGCTCAATTGCCGCGCTCAATTGCCGCGATGAAGGCGAGCGCGGTGACCGGCCCACCCCCAGGCACGCTCATCGACCGCCAAGCGACCTCGTTGCGGTGCGCCAGCTCCTTGAGTTGGTCGTCGAGCTTGGCCACTTGCGCGGCGATCGAAGCCAAAGCCTCGAGCAACGCCACAATGCCGGCATGCATCAGCGGATCGGCCTGCGTTGCCTCATCCGCCGCGGCGGCGAACTTCTTCGCTCCAACGCGCGAAGAACGCGCGAAGAACGCGCGAAGGAAGCCTTATGCCGAAGGGGCGCAACAGCCCGCGCACCGGGTTGCCGAGCGCGCGCTTCGCCTTGACCAATTGGTCGCGCGCTCCGAGAAGCGTCGTGATCCTGTGGCGGTCGATCGACTTCACGTGGACGGGCGAGAACCAGCCCGTCCGCAGCATCGCCGCCAAGGCAGGCGTCGGCCTTGTCGCTCTTGATCCGCCGGCTCTTGATCGCATCGGCGGCGCGGCGGGCGTCCATGCCCACCATCGATAGCCCATCGCCGCCCGAGAGCGGAAGAGATGCGGCGTGAACGGTCCGCTCTCCAGCCCGACCTTGGCGAGCTTACCCTCAAGACGCTTCAAGGCCGAAGCGAGCATCCGAGGATGCGTGTCGAGGATGCGTGTCGACCATGCCCCGAAAGACGATCTTGCCGGCCTCGTCTACAACGCCTGCCGCCGTCCGCTTGCCGCCCACGTCCAATCCTGCAAACATGCCCATCGCTGCTCTCCATTCGTCATTTGCGAATCACCAGCGAAAGCTTCACACCTTCCGCCGGAGAGCAGCAACCTCATGCACGGGATGTATTATTCCCTGTCAAAGCCGGCAGCACCGTCTCGCGCAAAATGAACATCGCCAGCACTCCAGTGCAACGACAACGCCGGCGATAAGGAGATCGATGCCGGCCACGCGGTTGGCGGCATACCAGATCGTCGGGATCGAAAACGTCTTGGCGGTTCGAAAGCCATACCAGTGATTAGGCGGTACGCGCTCCACGGCCAGCGGAATTCCAATCGCGATGAACACTAAGCCCGCCAGTCATAACGCAAGGATAACGGGTCGCATATCACTCAAACCATCGCGGCGGCGAAGCCGCCTTATAGCGGCGCAAGCGTCAAAAAGCTGTTGGCGTTCGTGCTCGTCGAACCGGGCTGACGGGAGGACACCGGTGTTACTTACGCGTCGTCGCCATGGGCGATCTCATTGATATTGATCGTTCTCATCTTGGAAAAGTCGATCGCGACGGGTCTTTTGTCTCTAGCTGCCATTATCTGGAGTGTCTTTATCACATGCTCAAGCCTTCGATAGACTTCCTTGTATTCTCCCGTCGAAGTGGATAAAGTAAGGGGTTTCAGGCAATATTCTATAATTTCGCGGGGTCGGTCGAGTTTGTTCATTTTCGTCGCTCCTTCGCATACCGCTCTTTCGTCCTAATATAATTGTGTAATGAAAATTAGCAAAAAAACCGCAACCACGTCCTGCAGATTGCGGCGCCGCATGGATGTTGCACAGAGGAACACCGGATATGGCTAAAAAGCAATGATGGTGCCCGGGGGCGGATTGGCGGCGCCAAGCGTGGCCATTTCCAATTGCCGCTAAGCCGACCCGCCGGGGTTTGGCTTTCTAAAGTAACCTGTTGGCCGGTCATGAACAGATTCCGTTAAACGCCGTCTGTTGGAACAATGGCGCCAGGCAACCCCGAGACCCAAGCGCGGTGCAATAAATTGATCGAGCCAGAGGGAACCCCCGCCGTTCGTCATGCGGTATAAAGGCGCGCGGCACCCCTAGCCTTGTCGCCCCGCGCATGAGGTAAAGGTTCAAGCTTGCCGCCCGCATCGGCACCTTGGCGTCTTTATTTTTGTTTTTTTTCGCGGACCTCCTTGCCTTTTTTAATTTTGCAATGATATCTGTCCGCCGCGGTGTCGAACTTTCCTTGCGGGGGCTCGTCAAAAGACCGAATGTCCGCCGGCCAAGTGGTTGAGCGGGCAATTAAGTAATCGGCGTAAGTAAATGGAGAAGTAGTAAATTCGCTTCCGGGCAGCCGTGGCGGAGCTTTTTGGACGTTTTTTGAAAACCCGGGTTGACAGCGGGCGCGGGCTAGACCTATAAGCTGGGCAGCGTCACTAACGCCGCCGTGGACGGTCGGCGCGGATCGTTTCTCTCGAGTTCCTCGGGCCTAAAAAACCTTCCGGTTGAAAAGCCGGGGAGAAGCTATCGGTGCCGGGCGCGCGCGTTGCCGAGTTAACCAGACGTTTCTGGTGAACCAGACTATGTTTGTTTAACGAGACTTTGCTGTTTGACAATTAAATAGGAAGAAAGAGAAACGTGGACGGCGGAGTCCTTGCGGACCGCATTCATTATATATCCATATAATATTTGCGGTCGATGAGATACTTTGGCGGTCACGTAACTTAAGTTCACCAAGTTTGCGAACCTATGGTTCGCAGGCAGGTGTGCTTGGGACTCGTCATATAAATAGTGACCAGCCGGTACCAAAGTTCTCATTCAACTTGAGAGTTTGATCCTGGCTCAGAACGAACGCTGGCGGCAGGCCTAACACATGCAAGTCGAACGCCGTAGCAATACGGAGTGGCAGACGGGTGAGTAACGCGTGGGAACATACCCCTCGGTTCGGAATAACTCAGGGAAACTTGAGCTAATACCGGATACGTCCGAGGTTTTAATCGACCTTGGAGAAAGATTTATCGCCGGAGGATTGGCCCGCGTCTGATTAGCTTGTTGGTGAGGTAATGGCTCACCAAGGCGACGATCAGTAGCTGGTCTGAGAGGATGATCAGCCACATTGGGACTGAGACACGGCCCAAACTCCTACGGGAGGCAGCAGTGGGGAATATTGGACAATGGGCGAAAGCCTGATCCAGCCATGCCGCGTGAGTGATGAAGGCCTTAGGGTTGTAAAGCTCTTTTACCCGGGAAGATAATGACGGTACCGGGAGAATAAGCCCCGGCTAACTTCGTGCCAGCAGCCGCGGTAATACGAAGGGGGCTAGCGTTGTTCGGAATCACTGGGCGTAAAGCGCACGTAGGCGGATCCTTAAGTCAGGGGTGAAATCCCGAGGCTCAACCTCGGAACTGCCTTTGATACTGGGGATATCGAGTCCGGGAGAGGTGAGTGGAACTGCGAGTGTAGAGGTGAAATTCGTAGATATTCGCAAGAACACCAGTGGCGAAGGCGGCTCACTGGCCCGGTACTGACGCTGAGGTGCGAAAGCGTGGGGAGCAAACAGGATTAGATACCCTGGTAGTCCACGCCGTAAACGATGGATGCTAGCCGTTAGACAGCTTGCTGTTTAGTGGCGCAGTTAACGCGTTAAGCATCCCGCCTGGGGAGTACGGTCGCAAGATTAAAACTCAAAGGAATTGACGGGGGCCCGCACAAGCGGTGGAGCATGTGGTTTAATTCGAAGCAACGCGAAGAACCTTACCAGCTCTTGACATGTCTCGTATGGAACCGGAGACGGTTTCCTTCAGTTCGGCTGGCGAGAACACAGGTGCTGCATGGCTGTCGTCAGCTCGTGTCGTGAGATGTTGGGTTAAGTCCCGCAACGAGCGCAACCCTCGCCCTTAGTTGCCATCATTCAGTTGGGCACTCTAGGGGGACTGCCGGTGATAAGCCGAGAGGAAGGTGGGGATGACGTCAAGTCCTCATGGCCCTTACGGGCTGGGCTACACACGTGCTACAATGGCGGTGACAATGGGAGGC
>CAVQHH010000016.1:0-147500 GCA_963712225.1 uncultured Alphaproteobacteria bacterium | reverse complement strand
GGAGGTGCTGATCGGGACAGAAGTGGTCGCAAGGGCGGACGAGAGCGTCAGTTCTGTTGCAAAGGTGGGGGCAGCAAACAACGGCACCGCAGTGGTGTTCTCCCTAGCGCTGTTGCTCCAAGTCCCGCCCGCATTCAAGCCAACATAGAAGCCGGTCCAGGTGAAGATCGGCGGCGGGGGTAGAATGACCGGCGGCGGGGCGCGAAGATCGGCCGCGAGGGCCGCCCCAGTGAGCGCCAGGGCGCCGGCCGATGCCAAGAGAGTGCGGCGGAACATGTTTTGTCTCCTCAAAGGCCGTTAAGTTAACACTTTAGTAGGTTACCCGATTTGCGGCGGTCTTCAATCGTTGTTGGCCTAATGCACCGCATTATCCCGAACACCGTGGCGGAAACGCAACGGAAAGCTGGCGGAAACGCCATATTGCTTTTTGCGAGGGCGCAAAAAACCCGGCCGCGAGGGCCGGGTTTTAAGTTTGCCCGAAAGGATTGCCTCGGTTCGATATTAGTATTTGGAGACGATCGGAGGCGGAGGCGGAAAGGTGAAGTGATAGTTCAAGCCGGCACGGACGATGTTCCCGGTGAAGCGGGTTCTAGAGACGGGTGCGCCGGAGGTAAAGAGCGTCCCTGCGGAGAAATTCTGCAACGGGCTGAGACCGTACGTCACGCTGCCGAGATCGTAGTATAGATATTCGGCCTTGACGCTCCAATTCGGCGCGAACAACCATTCGGCGCCGCCGCCTGCCGTCCAGCCGACGCGCGAATTGGAAAAGCTGCCGAAGGAGCTATAATGGAAGGGTAGGGCTGCGTCGCTTTCCACGATCTGCGTGATACTGGTGCTCGCTTTCGTTTGACCATAAGCCAGACCGCCGGTCCCGTAGACCAGAAGAGTTGGCGTGATGGTAAAGCCCACCCGGCCGCGCACGGTGCCGAGGTAATCGAGGCGCCTCCTGGAAGACAAGTTCTGATCAATTGGATTGCCTGGGAAATCGGCGACCGTTGCCTGGCCAAACTCGAGGGTTGAGCCGTTGCTGGCAGCGATGCCCTGGATGTCCGCCTCGAGGCCGACGACCCAACTGTTGGTGAGCTGCCAATTGTAGCCGATCTGGCCACCGCCAATGAATTCATCAATTTTCGCGGGGACGCTCCCGGTCGCGAGCGCGGCCGACGCTACGCCAAAAGCCGGTCCCCCGGCGAGATCGGGATTGCCAAACAGGTCAGCGGTAGCGGTATTGACGGTATTGCTGTTGCTCCAAGTATAACCGGCATTGAGGCCGGCATAGAGGCCGGTCCAGGTGAAGATCGGTGGCGGGGGTAGATAGACCGGCGGCGGGGCGCGCGAGGGAAGATCGGCCGCAATGGCCGCCCCAGTGAGCGCCAAGGCCCCGACGGAAGCCAAGAGAGCGCGGCGGAACATGTTTTGTCTCCTCGAAGGACGTGAAAACCTCCAACAGGTTACGCGATTTGCGCGGGCCTTCAACCGTTGTTGACCGATGCACCGCATTATCCCGAGCCCTGTGGCGAAAACGCAACGGAAAGCGGGCGGAGCCGCCATATTGCCTTTCGCGCGAGCAACAAAAAACCCGGCCGCGAGGGCCGGGTTCAGCTTTGTCATGCGGGAGAAAAGCCGGAGCCGGAACAGGCCCAATCAATATTTGGCGACGACTGGCGCGGGAGCAAAGGAATCGAATTTGTAGCTGAAGCCGGCTTGAACCTGGTTTTCCTTCAGATGATGGGTGAAAGACACGTTGCCGAAGGTGATAGACGTGAAGGGGAAGTCCGGGCTACGGCCGAAATCGGAGTAGCGGTATTCGGCCCGGATCGACCAGTTGTTGGTGATGGCATATTCGAGGCCGCCGCCGACCGTCCAGCCCGTGCGGGTCTTCGTATCGGTCTCCTCAAGGAAGGAAGGAAAGCCGAGCGCGTAACGGTTCGTCATGTTGGTGAAGGCGGCGCCGCCGGTGCCGTAGATGAGGACGCGGTCCCAGGCGAGGCCGAGCCGGCCGCGGATCGAACCCTGCACATCCGGGCGCGTGCTCATCGTCACCCCCGTCGCCGAGGTTCTCGTCCCGTGGAGGCTGGTCCCGTCGACCGTTCCTTCGAGACCGATGACTATGCCTGACGATGAAACCCAATTCCAGCCGGGGAATTGCAGATTATAACCGGCGTGAGCGCCACCGATCACCCCGTTCGGCTTGTCGTTGAAAAAAGCTCTGTCGCCAAAAACGGTATCCACCACATCGATGGGATCGGTGCCCCAGGCGTAGCCGACCTGTCCGCCGACGTAGATGCCGGTCCAGGTGAAGATCGGCGGCGGCGGCAGATACACCGGCGGCGGCCCGCGGTAAGGTAGATCGGCAGCGAAGGCCGAACCGGCGATGGCGATGGCGCCAACCGACGCAAGGAGGATTTGACGGCGCATGGGGTTTTCTCCCTTGAAAAATGAACTTCAACATAACTACGCCGTTGTGGCGCGCCCGCAACCATTATTGGCTGGTGTGCGGCGTTATTCCGGTGACTGTGGCGGGAATGCCACGAAGTGGGCGCCACAAGCCCATGGCAACGATAAAACCCGGCCGCGCGGCCGGGTTTTGTTGTCTTGCAGGAGAAACGCCAGATTTAATACTTTGCGACAATCGGCGGCGGGGGAGGCAACAAGTCGAACTTGTAGCTGAAGCCGGCCTGGACCTGGTTTTGCTGCAGCCGACGGTGCTCGTTAAGGAATTCGTCCGCGGGTAGCCCAGCCAAATCCCCATTCCTGATAGTGCCGAAATCGGTAAAGCGGTATTCGGCCCGGATCGACCAATTGTTGGTGATGGCATATTCGATTCCGCCGCCGGCCGTCCAGCCGGTGCGGGTGTTCGAACGGCTGGCTGACGCGAAGAAGGGTGGCTCCGAAATCGAGACGTTGGTGTTGAAGCCGCCGAAGGCGACACCGCCGGTGCCGTAGATTAGGACACGGTCCCAGGCAATGCCGAGGCGGCCGCGAATCGACCCCTGGACGTCGGCGGTCGTGTGCGCTGCCAGAGTGCTGCCATCAGGAAATGCGATCACAGCGGTATTGGTCAGGCTGGTGCCATCGACCGTTCCTTCGAGACCGATGACTATGCCTGACGACGAAAACCAATTCCAGCCGGGAATTTGATAGTTGAAGCCGACATGGGCGCCGCCGATCACCCCGTTCGGGTTGCCGCCGACGGAGGTATCGAGAAAGGCGTCGTCTACAAATCCATCGAAGCGATTGGCCCCGGTGCCCCAGGCGTAACCGACCTGGCCGCCGATATAGATGCCGGTCCAGGTGAAGATCGGAGGCGGCGGCACATAGACTGGCGCCGGTTCGGCGGCGAAAGCCGCCGAACCGGCGATGGCGATGGCACCGGCCGATGCCAGGAGGATTTGACGGCGCATGGAGGCTTCTCCCTCGAAAAATTAACCTCAAAACGACTACACCGTTGTGGCCCGCCCGCAACTATTATTGGCTCGTGGGGGGGCGTTATTCCGGTGCCTGTGGCGGGAATGCCACGGATGCCCGTCGAGCGGGATTAAAGCTCGTAAACACGCCGCGAAAAACCCGGCCGTGAGGCCGGGTTTTGTTTGCATTGAAGGGGGAGCATGGGGCTTAATATTTCGCGACGATCGGAGGCGGAGTGTAAGTCTCGAACTTGTAGGTGAACCGGGCCTGCACCTGGTTTTCCTCCAGGCGACGGTGCCCGTTGAAAAAACCGCCCTCGGGAAACACAGTACCCCTATTGATAGTGCCGAAATCAGAGAAGCGGTACTCGGCTCCGATCGACCAATTGTTGGAGAGAGCATATTCGATTCCGCCGCCGACCGTCCAGCCGGTGCGGGAGTTCGAACGGCTTCTTGACGCAAAGAAGGGCACGAAGGGCACGACTGTTGTGTCGACGCCGCTCAGCGTGAGGTCGGAGTTGACGCCGGCGAAGGCGACGCCGCCGGTGCCGTAGATCAGGATGCGGTCCCAGGCGATGCCGAGGCGGCCGCGAATCGAACCCTGGATATCGGCGCTCGTGTGCGCCGACAGAGTGCCGCCCCCAAAGTCACCAGGGAAGGTGACCACAGTGGTCTTGCTTAGGCTGGTCCCGTCGACCGTTCCTTCGACACCGATGACTACGCCTGACGACGAAAACCAATTCCAGCCGGGGATTTGATAGTTAAAACCGACATGGCCGCCACCGATCACCCCGCTCGGGTTACCGCCGCCGAGGGAGGTATCGACAAAGGTGCCCGTGTCTGGGTCAAATGCATGGAAGTGATTGCCTCCGGTACCCCAGGCGCCGCCGACCTGGCCACCGATATAGAAGCCGGTCCAGGTGAAGATCGGAACGGGCGGCAGGTAGACCGGCGGCGGCGCGCGGGAAGGAAGGTCGGCCGCGAACGCCGCCGATCCGCTGAAAGCGATGGCACCAACCGACGCCAAGAGAAATTTGCGATACATGTGCTTTAGTCCTTTCGGGGAGTTTTAAGCCTCACGCAAACTACGCCATGTCCATGGCCTAGAAGATTAAATCCGGTTTAAATGCATGCAATTTCCGGAGCCCGTGACTTATCCGCAACAGAAGGCGCCGTTGCCATAATCCTGGCCCGGCTTTTGCTCCGTGCCGGGATCGTTGGCGCGCCGCGCGAGCGGGAACTCAATACTGCGTGGCGACGGGGGCCCCGAACGAATTGAATTTGTAGCTGAAGCCCGCGCGAACGGCGTTTTCGGTCTCGTGATGATTGACGAAGGAGCCGAAGCCGAATGTGAACGGCGTCGGTTCCGCGAGGTGGCCGAAATCCGCGTAGCGGTATTCGGCCCGGACCGACCAATTGCCGGTGACCGCATATTCGATGCCGCCGCCGATGGTCCAGCCGGTGCGGGTTGTCGAGTTTTGATCGAAGCCTGGAAACCCTCTGACGCTGGTGTCGAAGCCCGCGAATTCGGCGCCGCCCGTCGCGTAGAGCAGTGCCCGGTCGAATGCGACGCCGAGACGGCCGCGAATCGATCCCTGCACGGGAATCTTCGTGTCGTAGAGCACGCCGCCGGGGCTGAAGTTTCTGCTGATGCCCGTTCCCTCGACATCGCCTTCCAGCCCGGCGACGAATTGGTTGAACTGGAAATTATAGCCGATATGGGCGCCGCCGACGACGCCGTTGGGCGTGAAGTTGGTGCCGAAGCCGAACGGAAAGACGGTGAGCGTGTCGGTGCCCCAGGCATAGCCGATCTGGCCGCCGAGGTAGAGGCCGGTCCAGGTAAAGAGGGGAACCGCAGGGGTGTAGACCGGCGGCGCCTCGCGGGGGGGAAGGTCGGCCGCGAAGGCCGGCGCGGGGGCGGCCAGTGCTGCCGCCGCGACGAGAAATTTGCGAATCATGGTTGGGTGCCTTTCAGAAGTTCCAATTCCAGCGAAACTATGTAACCTCGCGAAGCAAGCAACGTGAATCTGGCCGAAATTGGAAAACTTCGCATGGTGTGATAGCTTGAAGTAGCTTTACAACTTTATATAAAGGTTATCGCGACACAAAATTGCCGACTTAATAGTACTTAACTTTTTAATAACATGAATATCTCGTTAACAGATATGAATATATATTTATAAATATGCTTAATAAGTTATGTCCTATGCGGGCCGCCGACGGATGAAGCCGGAAGGTCGCCGCGCCCTTCGCTTGCCGGCCCTCGCGTTCTTGGCGCCATTGATCTTTTTGGACGAATCTGCGCAAGTTGGACTTGGCGGGGCCGC
The DNA here is from genome assembly GCA_963712225.1 of uncultured Alphaproteobacteria bacterium. Taxonomy (GTDB): domain Bacteria; phylum Pseudomonadota; class Alphaproteobacteria; order Rhizobiales; family Beijerinckiaceae; genus Methylocapsa. The sequence goes on along the minus strand of CAVQHH010000016.1, from coordinate 141,766 downwards.
GCCGCGCAACTTTCAGGAAGATTGAGTCATGGCCGTTGCCTGCACCGAAGGGCTCGATACCGGCTTTGTCGCCCTCGGCTACGCCAAAGTCGGTTTTCTCGGCATCGTTCAAGGCATTACCGAGCTGTTGCCGATTTCCTCCACGGCGCATATGCGGATCGTCCCGGCTTTCCTCGGCTGGCAGGATCCGGGATCGGCGTTTTCGGCCGCGATGCAAGTCGCGGCGCTTGCCGCCGTTGTCGGCTATTTTTGGGCCGATGTGCGCGGCATCGGATTGGGTTCGCTCCGCGCCATGCGCTGCCGCGATTTCCAGGATTGGAATTTCCGTTTCGCGGTATGGATTGTTCTCGCCACGCTCCCGATCGTTGCCGCCGGCGTATTGCTTGCCCCACTTTTAAACGCCTGTCATTCGCCATTGCGCAGCCTCACCGTCATCGCCATCGCCTGCGTCGTCATGTCGGGGCTGCTCGCGCTCGCCGAAATCTATTCCAGGCATAAGCGGACGCTTGATCACGCGACGCTGAAAGATGCGATGGTCATTGGGCTTGCGCAGATCGGGGCGCTTATCCCGGGGGTTTCGCGATCGGGATCGACGCTGACCGCGGCGTTGTCCCTTGATTTCAGACGCGACGAAGCAGCACGCTTTTCGTTCCTTCTCGGCCTGCCCGCGATTGCGGCCGCTGGTTTACTCGAAGTCTGGGAGTTATATAAAGCCCACCTCGACGCGCATGGTTGGGCGGTCTTGAGCTTCGGCCTTTTTGTCGCCTCGCTGTCGGCTTTTGCCGCGATCTGGGGCTTGTTGCGCATTCTTGAACGATTCTCGGCATGGCCCTTCGTTGTCTATCGCGGTTTGATGGGAGTTTTCTTGTTCGCCTGCGTTTACTTCGGCTGGCTGCCGAATTGAATTCAATCGTCGGGCGCCAGCATCGCTTCCGGGCGAACCAGCGCATCGAACTCCCCGGCGCTGACGAGCCCCGAGGCGAGCGCCTCTTCCCTGAGTCTCGTTCCATAAGAAGATGCGCGGCCTTGGCGATCCTCGCCGCATTATCGTAGGCGATCCTTGGCGCAAGTGCGGTGACAAGCATCAAGGATTGCCGCGTCAATTCATCGATCCGCTTCCCTTCGCGGCAAGCCCTTCGACGCAATGGCGCCGGAAACTGTCCACGGCTTCGGCGAGGAGGACGAGGCTTTCGAGGAACGCGAATGCGATGACGGGCCTATAGACGTTGAGCTCGAAATGACCCTGCGATCGCCAACGGAATGATTTGCGAGCCGATCGCGAAATGCACGAGAGAGCGTTGCGTCTGCGCGTCGCAATAATGCTTCGCGGGCACTTCGACCGGCCCGAAATTGTCGGCTCGATCCGCGTCTCGCTAACGTTGATCCATGCAAGCTCCGCCGTCGCTCGGAACGGCATTTGAAGCGCGGGGCGTCGTGAGGACAAAGACAGGCGATACCCGGGTCACTCGCCGTCGCCGCGCACATAGCGCTGACCGGCGACCGTGGAATTGATCGCCTGCCACTCGCCTTCGTGTCCGAATTCCATCCCGGAAGTGATCGACAGCATCTCGGCGAGACGGCTTCTGGCGCGATTGACGCGGCTTTTCATGGTCCCGATCGCGGAGCCGCAAATCCCCGCCGCCTCTTCGTAGGACAGGCCCGAAGCGCCGATCAGAATCAAGGCTTCGCGCTGATCGCTCGGCAGTTGCTGGAGCGCGGCGCGAAAGTCGAGCAGGTCCATATGGCCGCTTTGCGCCGGGGCTGTCGCGAGCTTGGCGGCAAAGGTCCCGTCAGGATCGGCGACTTCGCGCCGCCGCTTGCGGTATTCCGAATAATAAATGTTGCGCAAAATCGTAAAGAGCCAGGCCCGAAGATTAGTCCCTTCGACGAATGAGCCGATGTTGCTCCAGGCCTTCACCAAGGTTTCCTGTACGAGATCGTCGGCGCGATCGAGATTGCCGCATAGGGACACCGCGAAAGCGCGCAGATTAGGGATGACCGAAAGGAGGTCGGCGGTGATTTGCGAGCTCGCCGCGGATTCCCGCAAGGGCGCGCTCGCCGCCGGGATTTCCGCCTTTTCCTTGCGCGCGGCTGTCACATGTCGTCCTTGCTAAACCGGGAGCTTGAGGCGCGTTCGAGCTGCCGCAAAAGTTCAAGAAAACGCCCTGGCACAGGTTGCGCCAAGACGTCATCGTAGACGCTGCGTAAATGCAGACCGATTTGATCGGCGATCTCGGACTTCGATGCTGGTTTCTTCGCGCAGCGCCCGCCGATAATTTCTTTGGCGGGCTCGGGGCACCCGGTTTCGCGCCGCTTGCCGGAGGTCTCGAAGGTTTTTACGTCTTCCATCTTGATTGATGGATTTCTCGGTTTCGCCGGTTTTGTCACTGATGCTCCCTCGCGACTGCACTTTTCATTCGTTTGTCCCCCACTTAGGGTTCACCTTCCGATGCCGAGAAGTATTTTTGTTGACCGGCGCATCTGCCGCATGTGCTTGCGGTTTGCCGGCGAACTCGGAATTTGGCTGATCCCCGTTGTGAAGCTTGGCACGCGCGGGAAACCGGTTATAACGCTTGACGAGCCAGATGGTTCCGCTTGCGGGAACTTTTTGGAATTTGTCCGCCTCGCAGGATTGATCGCGAAATATAACCCGCAATAAAGGGTGTTTCCATGCCAATATCCCAGGCAATCTCCTCGCATATCCCCTATCTGCGCCGGTTTTCACGGGCTCTGACGGGGACGCAGGCTGGGGGAGACGCTTATGTGCTCGCCACGCTGGAGGCCATCGTCGCCGACCCGGCCGAGTTTTCGAAATGCGCCGATCCGAGGACGGCGCTTTACCGCCTGTTCCTCAAGGTCTGGGGAACGGTGCCAGTCAACAACCATGTCGATCAGGCGTCATTCACCGGCGACGAAGCAGGGGCGCATCGCAATCTCGAAGCAATGACATTGCGTCCGCGTATCGCGTTCCTTCTCAGTTCGCTCGAAGGCTTCGATACCGCCCAAGTTGCGGGTGCGCTCGATTGTTCGATTGACGCCGCCGCTTCTCTCATCGACGCCGCGGGCAAGGAGATCGCCGGCCAAATTCGCACCGATGTCTTGATCATCGAGGACGAGCCGTTCATTGCGCTCGACCTTCAGTGCCTCGTCGAGGAGCAAGGGCACCGCGTGGTCAATGTCGCGCGCACCCATCGCGAGGCGCTCGAGGCCGTTAGGCGCGAACAGCCAGGCCTTATCCTCGCGGACATTCAGCTCGCCGACGGAAGCTCGGGTCTCGAAGCGGTCAATCAGATCCTCGAAACCGTTTCCGTGCCGGTGATCTTCATTACCGCCTATCCAGAGCGTTTCTTGACCGGGACACCGCCGGAGCCCGCCTTTCTCATTACCAAGCCCTTCGGCATCGACAGCTTGAAGGCGGTCATCAGTCAGGCGCTTTTCTTCGATCGCAAGTCGCATCGCAAGGACGAGCCTGAAAAAAGCAACAGCCTCGCCTGACATGGCGGATGGGGGTGGGCCAACTCATGTGGGCGAGCTGGTGCGTTGCTTCAAGATCCGGCCAAGAATAAAGCCCGCGACAATCGCCAAGGCGGCCAAGGAAAACGGATGCAATCGTCTTGCGATTTCCATGCCCGTCTCGAGAGCGAGGCGTTCGCGCTCGAGGCCGGCTTCGCGCAAAAAGTCGAGAATAGGCGCGACGGCCTCGTCATTATTGCTCCCAAACACAAGCTTTTGGGTTGAAGCACTTCGTTCAGTTCCGGTCATTGGGTTGCATTCCGCCGCAGCCGGTGCTGCTTGCTCCGCCTTGTCGCGCGACGCAACGGCGATGCAAATTCCTGCGACGCCGAGGTAAAGACTGCCGGTTCCGAGGGCCGCGATCGCGGTTCCAACCAATGGTTGGACGAAAATAAAAAGCGCGATTGTAAGAAATATCGAGCAAACGAACAGGCAGCCGCTCGCCACTAAAAAGAGCACGGCCTTCTTGAAAAGGCGCGCGCTCATTTGTTCGACCGGAGCCGTAGCGTCGCTTATCAGCCGGCTAATCAGTGCATTCATTTGCGGCTTAGCGATCCTCCAAATATGCCTATAAACAAGCCGGCAACCATCGCGATAAATACCGCCGACATGGGATTGCGTTCAATCGTCGTTTCGAGATCCCTGCTCGCTCCGGCCACGACATCTTGCGCCTTGCTCGCGGTATCTGACACCTTTCGCCGTGTGTTATCGGCCGCATCGAAGACGGTATTTGACGCCGCTGCGGTCTGTTTGCGAATAAACTCGGATACCGAGGACGTCAATTTCGTGACATCGTCGCGCAGGGCCGCCAGATCGGCGGCGAAATCTTCGGGTTTGCTGCTCGTCATGTATCCACTCCAGTTTTGAGGGTTACGGTCATTTGCGGACGCGCTCGGCTTGGTGCCGCCGGTGTTCGACTGATCCCCAAGTTCGCCTCCATCACTGCATGTTGTAACGCCGAACTTGGGAATAAGTTGCTCCGCTCATGCCGGCTTTCCTCGCCGCCTTTAAGCACGGATGACCTTGCAACAGGGCCTCTCGGACTTCGCTTTACGCTGCGCACGTGCATGGCGTGTGCGCAGGTTTTGGTTCGCCGGGCTCGATCACGTCAGGATCGGTAATAGGCGGAAGCGGCGCGTCGCCGGGATCTCCGATCGGCGGCGGCGCTGGATCGGGAACGGGAATTTCGCCTGGCGGAAGCGGCGGCAGATTGCCCGGCGGAACGCCTGGCTCGGGCGAGGGTGGCTTGGGAACTTGCTGCCCAATCCCAAGTTTTTCCAAAGCGAAAGTCCTTTTGTTACGTGGCGTTCGCGGATGATGAACTCCGTAAACGCATTCTCGCCCAGCGGGTTCCAGAAAAAACGCCCCTGCTGCCTGGAACCTGGAAAGCCGAGGCCGCGTTAAACGGCCATCTTCGGTTCCTCGCGTTGCGTAAAGAGGTCGTCGTGCCGCCACGTGCAAATTGGAAAGGTTACCTCAAGCTGTCGCTTGTTACGTGTCCGGTGGCCTTGTTCCCCGCCGCCAGCAACAAGGACAAAGTCTCCTTCCACCTTCTGAATGGCGAGACGGGGCATCGGCTCAAACAGCAATATGTGGATAGTGAAACAGGGGAAATCGTCGACCGCGAGAACCGGGTCAAAGGCTACGAAGTCGGCAAAAGCGACTACGTCACGGTGAGCGACGAGGAACTGGCCGCGATCGAGATCGAAAGCAGCCACACGATCGATATAGAAAGTTTCGTGCCAAAATCGGACGTTGATCCGGTCTATTTCGATAACCGCTATTTCATTGCGCCGGACGACAAAATCGGCCAGGAGGCTTTCGCGGTCATTCGCGAAGCCATGCGCCAGCGCGGCGTCGCCGGTATTGCCCGCGTCGCCCTCCATGGACGCGAGCGGTTGATTCTGCTCGAACCGAGAGCGAAAGGAATCATGGGCACGACGTTGCACCACAATTATGAAGTGCGCAGCGACAGCGCCGACTTCGCTGACATTCCAGACCTCGATATCAGCAAGGAATTACTGGATCTCGCATCTCACATCATCGAAACTAAAAAAGCCAGTTTCGATCCGGAGAAATTCAGGGATCGCTATCAGGAAGCGGTGGTCGACCTCATTCACTCAAAGCGCGCGGGGAGGCCAGTGCAGGTTACCCATGTGCCGCGGCCGGGCAACGTGATCAACCTGATGGACGCTTTGCGGCGTAGCCTTGGGCCGGAGAAAAGCGCTCAGCTGGAGGCGAAGAAATCCCGCCCAGCCGTGACGAAGCCGAAGCCTGGCCGCCGCGCCGCCGCCCGGTCCAAAACCGCGCCAAGCAAGGGCCGCATCAAAAAGGCAAGCTGATGCCGGCTTCCAAAGCGCGCGAAGCCTATAGACGCAAGCGTGATTTCTCGAAAACCATTGATCCCTCGGGCCGCGCCGAGCGCGTAACAGCCAAGCCGGAAATTTGCGTTTCGCCGCGCGGAAGCATGCGGCCCGTAGGCTGCATTATGATTTTCGGCTCGAACTCGAGGGCGTCTTGACGAGTTGGGCGGTCGCCAAAAGATCTAGTCTCGTCCCGGCGACAAACGACTCGAAGATCATCCGCTCAAATACGGTGTTTCGAAGGATTGATTCCGCAAGATCAATATGGCGCCGGACCGGTGATCCAATGGGATCGCGGCCACTGGATTCCGAGAGGCGATCCGCGCGAAGGCTATGCCAAAGGGCACCTCAAATTCTCACTGCCAGCCGACGGCTCAATGGCTTAGGCTGCGTTCCGTGGCAAGCGATTGATACGACAAAGCAAAGGTTGCGGGCAAAGAGAAGCCGCGCTCCGCGCCGGTCAGCGTGAGGCCACAACAAAAGGAACTTCCTCTTGCCCCCTTGCGTTGGGGCACATGATGCATCCAGCTCAAGGAGAGCCCAATGTCGATCAAATCGATGAACGATCTGTTTCTGCACACGCTCAAGGATATCTATTACGCCGAAAAGCAAATCTATAAAAACTTGCCGAAGATGGCTAAGAGCGCGGAGTCCTCCGATCTCAAACGCGCCTTCGAAAAACACCGCGAAGAGACCGAACATCACATTGAACGCCTGGAGACTATTTTCGGTCAATGTGGAGTGGCCCCGCGTGCCATACGCTGCGATGCGATGGATGGAATCTTGGCGGAAGCCAAGGATATCATGGAGGAGATCGAGGACGGTCAAGTTCACGACGCGGGCATGCTTGCGGCGGCGCAGACCGTGGAGCACTACGAGATTGCGCGTTACGGGACCTTGATTGCTTGGGCTGACCAGCTCGGCATGAAGGAGGCCAGCAAGCTCCTGGGCGAGACCTTGGACGAAGAAAAAAAGACAGACCAGTTACTCACGCGGCTAGCCGAGGCGAATATCAACCAGAAGGCGGCGTGAACGAGTTCCTGGCTTTTTTAATGCGGCCGCGAAGCTTTACCATGAGAGGTCAATCGGCGAGCGCAAATCCGCAAGCGGCGCGGCAAGGGCTGTTATGGACGTCATCGCCCATTTTGAAGCGGCACCGCCATTCGCAAGCGAAATCCGGCGGGCGCGAAATCGACCTTAACTTCCGCCTGGATCTGCTGTGGCAGCACCCGTTCGAGAAGCATCGAGCCAAACCCGTCGCGGCAACGCGGCGTCACCGGCGGTCCCGCGAACTCGTTCCATTCGCATAACAGCGCGGGTTCGCCATCCTTCTTTATCAAGCTCCAGCCGACCTCGACTTCGGCCTTCCGCCGTGGCAAGGGCGCCATGCCGGACGGCATTGGTCGTGAGTTCGTGGACCGCCATGCCGAGCGGTAGCGCAATCTGCGAGGGCAAGTCGATGGCAGGCCCGGAGAGGCGAATCCGAAGGCCCTGATTGTCGGAATAAGGGCCAAGCTCCTGGGCCAGCAATCGTTGAAAGGAAACCGATTGCTGAGGTTGCTCGGTCATGACCGCATGGGTCCTGGCGAGCGAAGCGATCCTCCCGGAGAAGGCGTCCTGAAATTCCTCGATGTTCGCGGAGGTCTTCGCGGTCGTGGTCATGACTCCTTGCACCATCGCCAGCGTGTTGCGGACCCGGTGATGCAACTCGCGGATAAGGAGCGCTTGCCGCTGCTCCGTGCGGACATGATCCGTCACGTCGTTGCCTTCGATGAAGATCCCCGTTACCTCACCGTTCGCACCCATGATCGGCTGGGCGACGAAATCGATGTAGTGTTCCTCTATCTCGCAATCTGGAGCGTCTCGCAGAAGGATACGCGTCTTGCGCCCGACGTGAACTTCGCCAGTTTTAAAAATATTCTCCAGAAGGCGCGGATAATCCTGACCTTCGGATTCGGGCAATCCCTCCCGTAAAGTTTTCCCAATGAGATCGCGGCCTCCAGCGAGCATCGAAAAAGCGATATTGACCAATTCGAAAACAAGGTTAGGCCCGCGCAAAACGCACATGAAGCTCGGGGCCTGCATGACCAACCGGCCCAACTGCTGGACTGTCGCCAAAAGTGTCTGATTGAGGACCTGGATGTTTCCCCCCTGTGGATCGGTCTCGCCCGCCGCCTCTGAATCCAGGCCCGCCAAGCCTTTCGATGGCTGCAGCTCGGAAATATCCTGAGCGCTCTTGAGCAGGAATGCGACTTGGCCGTTCTTGTCGCGGACCGGGGCATGGGTACAGCACCAAATACGCTCCTCGGTCCGGCCATTGACGGCAACCGCGTAGGAAACCGATGGCAGCACATCGACCACCCCCGTGTTGCGGACGCGCTCAAGGGAGTCTTGCAGGATGTGGCGGCTTTCTTCCGCCGCCGGAAATGCGGTGAAGATATTGATCCCGATCAGGGCGTCCGGCGACAGCACAGTCGTATCGAGAAAGGCCTGGTTCAAGGCAACGATGTTGAAATCCCGGTCCACCACCAGGAAAGGCGTGGGCAGGCTATTGAAGACGGCTTCGAAATCCAATCGTGTGTCCTGCTTCACCATGCAGCTCCGGCGAATGTTCTATAGATCCCGTCTTGGCCCGGGCTCTCCGCGAACCCCTGGCGGAACCCGGCGGTTCCCGGAAAAGAGGAAGGATGTAATCGCGGCGAGGGCTCGCGGCAAGTGAAGGGGCGTGCCAGGCTGGCTGCTTTTCATGTGTTGGAATGGAGATCAACAATTCGGCTGGATTTGCATGCGACGCACGCGGTAGTGAGATACCCCCGGTTGCTTAGGCCCCCGCCAAAGATGCCGGTGTCGAGCGGCTGGATCGTCTAACGAACAAGGGCTACCATTGGTTGCATCGAAATGCCACTTCGGGACGCGATTTTTAGCGGTTCGTCGCCTGCGAGAGCAGTGGCGTCTGAACTGTTCCATTCGTTGATAGCTGAAAAGGAGCCGCGTCGATGTCCTCGATTGAACATATGTCCGCGATAGGATGCCCAGTCCAAGCCGGCGACCACGTTTTCCTGGTTGACGGATCTTCTTTTGTCTTTCGCGCGTATTTCCAGTCGATCAACCAGCTCGCGAAATATAATTACCGCTCCGACCGTCTGCCGACCGGAGCGGTGCGACTCTTCTGCACCAAGCTTTTCCAGTTCGTGCGCGATGGTGCGGCGGGGATCAAGCCGACCCATCTCGCGATTATTTTCGACAAATCCGAACATTCATTCCGCAAGGAGCTCTACCCGCCCTACAAGGCCAATCGTTCGGAGCCGCCGGAAGATCTCGTCCCGCAGTTCCCGCTGATGCGGGCCGCCGTGCGGGCTTTCGGCCTGACCCCTGTCGAGCAGGACCGTTATGAGGCCGACGATCTGATCGCGACCTATGCCTGCGCGGCCCTCCGGCGCGGGGCCGACGTTTTGATCGTTTCCGCCGACAAGGATTTGATGCAGCTCATTGGCCCTGGCGTCGCTATGTATGATCCGGCCTCGGGGGAAGCCGGCGCGAAGGGCGCGCGCGAGGAGCGCAAGATCGGGATCGAAGAGGTTCGCGCCTATTTCGGCGTCGCCCCCGAATACGTCGTCGACGTTCAGGCGCTGGCCGGCGATTCCACCGACAATGTGCCAGGCGCGCGCGGCATCGGTTTGAAGACGGCGGCGCAGCTCATCGCCGAATACGGCGATCTCGAAGCCTTGCTCGCCCGCGCCAACGAAATCAAACAACCGAAACGCCGTGAGACCTTGACTGATCCCGAAAGCGTGGCGCTGATCCGCGTCTCGAAACAGCTTGTCTCGCTGGTGCGCGACGTGCCGCTCGAAGTGCCGCTCGAAGATCTTGCGCTTCATGCGCCGGATGGAAAGACGCTCGTCGCCTTCCTCAAGGCGATGGAATTTTCCACCATCACCAAGCGCGCCGCCGACGCTTATACATTGGACGCCGCCATGATTGAACCCGATCCGGCTTTTGCGGGACCCGCCGGCTGGCGTGGCCGCGATGGCGAGGCGCTGAGCGAGGGCGCGGAAAACGCGCGGAAACCACCGCGGCCGGCGGCAAGCACGCAGCCGGAAGCACCCAAAAGAAACGCCCGCTATGGCGAGCAAACGCGACAAGCCGTCACCGCCACGGGGCCCGGCCATCTCGCCGCCGCGCGCGCCACCGAGGCGCGTGCTCAAAAATTCGACACCAAAAGCTATGAAACCATTTGGAGCTTCGAACAGCTCGAGGAATACATCGCCGCCGCGTTCGAGGCGGGCACGATCGCGGTCGACACGGAAACTTCTTCGCTGCAACCCATGCAGGCCGAGCTCGTGGGCATCTCCTTATGTGTCACGCCGGGGCACGCCTGCTACATCCCGTTGCGGCACAGCAACGAAGGCGGCGGCGATCTTTTTGGGGGCAACGATCTGCTGCCCGGCCAATTGCCGGAAGCGCAAGTGCTTGCCCGGCTAAAGCCCCTCTTCGAAGACGCGAGCGTTCTCAAAATCGCGCAAAACATAAAATTCGACTGGCTTATTTTCAAGCAGCGCGGCATCGCGGTGCAGCCGGTCGAAGATATCATGCTTTTGTCTTATGTGCTCGATGCGGGCCGCACCGATCACGGAATGGACGTGCTCAGCGAACAGCATCTTGGCCACAAGCCAATCCAATTTGGCGAAGTGGCTGGCTCGGGCCGCACTTTTATTGGCTTTTCCCGCGTGGCCATCGACAAGGCGACCGAATATTCGGCCGAGGATTCCGACGTCACCTTGCGTCTTTGGCGCGTGTTGAAGCCGCGCCTTCCCGCCGAACATATGACGAATGTCTATGAGGCGCTGGAGCGTCCGATGATCGAAGTCTTGGCGCGGATGGAACAACGAGGGATCATGATCGACCGCGCCATTCTTTCGCGGCTGTCGGGCGAATTCGCGCAGGACATGGCGCGGCTCGAAAGGACGATCCACGAACTCGCCGGCGAGACCTTTAATCCTGGTTCGCCAAAACAGCTTGGCGATATTCTGTTTGGCAAGATGGGCCTCTCCGGCGCCAAGAAGACCGCGACCGGGGCCTGGTCCACGGCAGTGGGCGTGCTCGACGATCTTGCCGCGGAGGGCAACGAACTCGCGGCAAGGATTCTCGATTGGCGGCAGCTTTCAAAACTCAAAACGACCTATACCGACGCGTTGCCTTCTTTTGTCGATCCAGCGACCGGGCGCGTGCATACCTCCTATGCGCTCGCCGCGACGACGACGGGCAGGCTTTCCTCGTCCGACCCGAACCTTCAAAATATCCCCGTGCGCAATGAGGCGGGCCGGAAAATCCGCCGGGCTTTTATCGCGCGCGAGGGCCATAAGCTCGTCTCGGCGGATTATTCGCAGATCGAATTGCGGCTTCTTGCCCACATCGCCAGCATTCCGCAATTGAAGGCGGCCTTCGCCGAGGGCCAGGATATTCACGCGATGACCGCTTCCGAAATGTTCGGCGTCCCGATGGCCGGCATGCCGCTGGACGTGCGCCGCCGCGCCAAGGCGATCAACTTTGGGATCATTTACGGCATTTCCGCATTCGGCCTCGCCAATCAATTGGGCATTCCGCGCGAGGAGGCCGGCGCCTACATCAAAAAATATTTCGAGCGGTTTCCGGGCATTCGCGCCTATATGGACGACACTAGGAAAGGCGTGCGGGAAAAAGGTTATGTGACGACGATTTTTGGCCGCAAATGCCATTATCCGCGCGTGACGGCATCAAATCCTTCGGAGCGCGCTTTTAACGAACGCGCCGCGATCAACGCGCCGATCCAGGGTTCTGCTGCCGACATTATCCGCCGCGCGATGATCCGCATGGACGCGGCATTGGAGCAAGCGAAGCTTTCCGCGAGCATGCTTTTGCAGGTTCATGACGAGCTTGTTTTCGAGGTGCCGGACGCCGAAGTCGCGGCGACGATCGAAGTCGTGCGCAAGGTGATGGCCGATGCGCCGCATCCTTATTTGCAGCTCGCGGTGCCTTTGCAGGTCGACGCCAAGGCGGCGCAAAACTGGGACGAGGCGCATTGAACGAGTTCGATGTGGTGAAACCACATCTGCAAGCGTATCATGTGTAACACCGGAATTTGACCCGCTCCCCGAAACTGCAACCTCAGAGGGGAGCAACTTTGCCCGCCGATTGACGCTCCACCAACCCCTTCAAAACCTCTTCCAGATCGACTTTGCCTTTGAGCGAACCGGCCTCGCCGCCATCGAACTCGATCCAGCCAGCGTTGAAGCCATCGAGCATCTGGATGCGCGGCGCCGGATTCTTCATGCGCTGCGATGCAAATAGGGCTTCCCAACTATCCCGCGGGACGAGTTCTGTGCGGACGGGTCTACCGAGGACTTTCGAGAATGTGACTGCGATTTCATTCGGCGTAATGCGATGCGGTCCTTCCAGCTCGACAATTCGACGGCCGCTCCAATGTTCCTGAAGGAGCTCCGCCGCCATGCCTCCGATATCCGCGGTGGCGACCATCGGCACGGGCTTGTCGAGTGGCTGCAGGAAGCCCGGGATAACGCCCATCTCGAGCGCGGGCACGACGTCCCAGGCCAAGTTCTCCATGAACCATCCGGCCCTCAGGAAAGCGATCGGCACCGGCAGTTGGCCAAGCACCTGCTCCATGATGCCGAGCTGGTTGAGGAGGTTTGGCTGCGTTGCCTGCGCGCCGATCGTCGACAGGCTCACGACCTTGGCCGGGCGCGCCGCTTCGAGTGCTTCTTTGAGCACCGCAACGATTGCCCGCACCTCAGGGTAGCCGGGAGTCGGATCAAAGATTGGCGGGATCAGGACGAAGACCCCCTCGGCTCCAGTGAAGGCAGCAGTCAGCGCCGCGGCGTCGTTGATGTCGGCGATCGCGACCTCGCAGCCGCGTTTAGCCCATGCCGCACCCTTGTTGGCGTCGCGCACCACGGCGCGGAGCGGCCGCTTCGCCACGAGCAGCGTGCGCGCGAGGGCACTGCCGACCTGGCCGGTTATACCCATTATTGCATACATAACGGCGTCCTTGAATTTATGATGTCAGTCGTCGTGCGCGATGTTATGCCCTCTGACGGTGCAGCTCTTGGGAGAGTGGTCACAAAGAACCTCCCCAAGAAGCACACACAAAAAGCGCAACCAAAACCAAATCCTACCCGACTCTTCCGCTTGCACCTGATCCCGGCTTCTTATCGTGCCGCGCTTTGTGGATGTATTTTTGCTCCGGCACGAAAAATTCCTTTCAGTGGCGCGCGTCGGCCTCGCCGCGATCCCCTCATGCGTCAAAACGGCTGATATTGATAGAGCCAGGCCTCGCTCTGCGTTTTTCGCCCGCCGCGCTTAAATCTCGCAGACTTCTGTCACCTGTTCCGGCAAGCCGGCTGGTGTCATTTCATAGCCCGCCACGCGTAGGATGGCCCGCGCGGGGCTCATCGTGACGGCAACCCGCGTAAAGGGGTTCAGGACCGGTGGCTTCACCCAATCGAAACCGCGGCGCGACAAGAGCCCGCGCCAGCCGGCGAGCGCGTCCTGCCGATCGCGGCATCGCGCGGCGGCCTCCGCCGACGAGCACGTCAGAAAGCGCGCGTCGGCCGCAATACGCGCTTCCCACCTTGGGTGGTTCGGCACCCAATCATTGGCCGCGCTTGTGTTTTCCTCACGCGTGACAAAGCCGTTCTCGGTGCGCTCGATCACACATCGCTCACCCGGCGCGCAGCCAATGAGCATGTAGATCACCGGCCTTGCCACCGGCGTGTTTTCCAACACGCTCTTCGCAGCGGCATATGCCAGGCAACTCTCGAACACCTGGCGCAGCAATTGATCCGGCGGCATGTGGCGAATATTCACCCATGTATGAAGCGCATTGGCTGCCAGGTCATAAAGGCGCAGCCAAGGATGCCGGGTACGGCGCCACATTGGCGCCTGGTTGATGCAGGCGGCGAACCGGCATGGTGCCATCGCTGTCAGCACGCCAGCGTAGCCAGGCCAGGTGATGCTGAAATATTCGCCCGCAGGCCCCTTTGTGCGGACGACATCCGCGTGGCGGCCTAGCCCGGGGAATGGCCAATCCAGCGTGCGTGCGAGCCAGGGCACGCCGTGTTCTTCGCGCGCGAGCGAGGTGCAGCTCCATTGGTACGAGCCGTTTAGCAGCCAAACTCCCGTAAAGCCGAGCGCCGCCGCGATTTGCGCGATTTCTGGCACATAGGGCGAGCACGAGCGGGTGAGCCAGCGGCGCGCGGCTCCATCCAACGCCGGCAGGAACGGTGTTATCGCGCGCGGAAAGATCGTGAGGCAGTCGTCGCGCAGGACACGCGCGTGAGCACGACGGAGCACGGCGTGGCGAAGAGGCCCGCCATCGCCGACGTCGACGACGGAAATGGCTGGCATGACAGCACCCATGGACTGCTCATCGCAACGAGGCGCTCGAAGCTATTGGCGACACCAAGGAGAAACAAACCAAAACAGCAAAATCAAAAAATAAACTCTACCGCACTCGTCCGCTTGCGCCAAATCGTCGATTCGCCCGTGATGCGCGACGAAGTTGGCCGCCCGATCTTTCCAACCGATCAACCCCGATTGATCGGCAGTAGCGCAACCTTGCCATGCCAAGCCTCGCCATGCCCCGAAAGGTCACAATTCGACCCGCGCGGGTTCGAAAGATTGAGCCGGCGCTGGTGGCGGCCGTGAACGGCGCGCTTGTCGCGAAGATCTGATCGTGGGCGCAATTGATCGCCAAATATCAGCGCTGTGCTCCGCAACGCGACGCTTGCGAGGCGCACCTTGCGGATTTGATGCGCGCGTATCCGGAAGGCCCGCCGTAGTGAAGGCCGAGCCGGGATCGATTTCGGCTTCCGCTTTACTTCGCTTTGTGGCGCTTACGATCCGGCCCCCCCATTTCTGTGGTCGGCTGTGTCAAGGAAAGAGGGTCGCTCGCCGGAAACGAATCCTCAAGTTCGCGATTGAGCAGGTTCTCCTGCTTTTTATGCGTTTCATTTTTCGTTTTCGCGGCTTTTTTTTTGGTCCTCGATTTACTGCTCTCGGCCATGCTTGTCTCCAACTGGAACTTGAGGAACGGCGATCTGCCTAAGTGTTCCCTCTGCATGAATGCTTCACTCAGCCAAAAACGCGCGCCGGACGAAGGCGACGTTGACGACGTGTGCGGCCAACCTTCCTAGACGCTCAACGCGCGCCGTAGAAATCGCCGAGGCGCTGTCCGAAGGCCGGATCCGCGAATGGTTCTTCGCCGACGCCATAACGCGGCGCATTCTTCAACCGCTCCCTGTCCAGATCGATGACATAGCCCTCGAGCCGAGTGTCGTAGGTCAGCATCTTCCAAGGCAGAGGATGATAGCTTTCGCCAAGCCCTAGGAAGCCCCCGAACGACATAACAGCGTAGGCGACCTGGCCGGTATATTTGTCGACCATGAAGTTATAGACGTTTCCGAGCTGCTCTCCGTCGCGCTTATAAACCGGCGTGCCTTCGACCTTATTCGAGGCGATCAAGCGTTTGGTTTCGTCGATGGCTACGCCTTCGCCCGAGGGGTCCAGCTGCAAGGAGCCTGGCTCACGCATAATATGTTCGTTCGGCGATAGTTCGGTCGGCATCACATTCCCTCGGTTTACGACAATCGGGGTGTTTCCGGCGCTGCGCGCGCACTAGAATAAGGTGTAGCGCTTCGTTACGGTTATTCAAGTCCCAAAGCGGCGTAAAGGCGCATCCTGCCGGCGTCCGAGGCAGCTATCCCAAAGCGCAGCCAGGACGGTCGCGCCTCGAACCGCCGCACTAAAATCCCGGCTTTCGCCAGCCGTTCGAACCAGCCTTGCGCGTCCTCGTGCCGCGCGAGCCGAAACAGCGGGCTGCCGCCGGCGGAAGCGAAACCCGCCGCCGCCAACATCTTGTCGAGCGCGGCCGCGTCGGCGTGCAACCGCGCCCGCGTCGCCGCGAGCCATTCCGCGTCCGTCAAGGCCGTGGAGCCTATGGCAATGGCCGCGCCGGAGACCGGCCAGGGACCCAACGCGGCGCGAAGTTTTTCCGCTACGAGTTTTGCCGCGATCGCAAACCCGAGGCGAAGCCCCGGCAAGCCATAGGTCTTGCCGAAGGAGCGCAACACGACGATGCCGCTTTCGGCGGTGTCCGGCACGGCGCTGGCGCGTGGCTCAAGAAAATCGACGAAGGCTTCGTCGATAATCAGCAGGCCGCCGTGTTTGCCGAGAACCGCGCCCAGCGCGCACAGATCCGCCGCCGCGACGAGCCGTCCATCCGGATTGTTGGGATTGACGACGATGGCTATATCTTTGCCTTCGAGCCCTGAGAGGTCTTCGATGACGGTTATTTCCGCGCCGCTGGCGGTCCAGCTCCGCGCGTGCTCACAATAGGTAACCCCGAAAATTCCAACGCGCCGCGCCGGTAGAAGATGGGGAAGCCAATTTATGATCGCCTGAGTACCCGGCGCGGCAACAACTTCTGCAGCCGCCGGAGCGCGATAAGCCGTTGCCGCTGCCGCTTCGAGCGCGCGAAGCTCCTCGGATTCCGGCAGCCGCGTAAAACTTTCCATCGGCGGATCGGCGAAAGGATAGGCATAAGGGTTGACGCCGGTCGAGAGATCGAGCCAGGGCTCCGGCGCTTGCGGGTAGGCCCGCCGCGCGGCAAGAAGATTGCCGCCATGCTCCGCCGGGGGCAACTCCGGCAACTCGGGACAGGAAGTCTCACGCATGGATTTGGCCGCAACCCTGAAACTCGCGGCGTTTGCCGTCGCCATCGAGGCCTGCCTTGGCTATCCGCAAGGCGTGTTTCGCGCGATCGGCCATCCGGTCACCTGGATCGGCCGGCTGATCGCGCTCGCCGACGGTAGGTTAAATCATGACGATCGATCCTTTGCCACGCGCCGCGCCCTGGGTTTTGCCGCGCTCTTCTTGCTTTTATCGATTGCCGGCGGCGGCGCCTATCTTTTCTGCCTCGGGCTCGCGGGTTTGGAAATTCCGCACCCAGTGAGCTTAGCGCTCACCGCGCTTATCGCTTCGAGTCTCATCGCGCAACGCAGCCTCGATGCCCACGTCCTTGCCGTCGCGGAGGCTCTTGCCGCCGGACTGGCGGCGGGCCGGGCGGCGGCGGCAAAAATCGTCGGCCGTGACGTCGCGAAGCTTGACGAGGCTGGCGTCGCCCGCGCCGCGATCGAGAGCCTCGCCGAGAATTTTTCCGACGCCGTCGTCGCGCCAGCCTTTTGGCTGGCGCTCGGCGGGCTTCCGGGCGGCGCTTGCTACAAAGCGATCAACACCGCCGACAGCATGACAGGTCACCGCACGCAACGCCATGCGGCTTTCGGCTTCGCCGCGGCGAAACTCGACGATATTGTCAATTTTTGTCCCGCGCGGTTGTCGGCCTGTCTGGTCGTTATCGCGGCTTGGCTCGCCCCAAAAGCTTCGGCCCGCGCCGCGTGGCGCACCATGCGGCACGACGCGCGCGGACACCCTTCCCCCAATGCGGGCTGGCCCGAGGCGGCATTCGCGGGTGCGCTCGGGTTGCGGCTCGGCGGCCCGCGCGTCTATGGCGAAGTCAAGATCGACAATTCCTGGATCGGCTCGGGCAAAGAAGCTTCGTCCCAGGACATACAGCACGCGCGTGTGCTCTATCGATTTGCCTGCGGCGTCCATTGGGCGGCTTTGACCTTGACGGCGCTTGTTATCTCGCAAGCGTAAGGAGCCGGTCGAGGTCGATGTGCGTTTCAAGATGTGAGGCGACCGCATCCAGCGCCACGTCGAGAGACTCGTCATAAGAGAGGCCCGAACCCTTGCCCCCGAAGCGGGCGAGAAGCGCGCTTCGTTGCACGGCCTCGGCGAAAAGCCCATGCACATAGCAGCCGCTCACATGGCCATCGGCCGAGGCCGCGCCATCGCCGCGTCCATCGCTGAAACGCAAAACCGGCCGCGCGCAATCCGGCCCAAAACTCCGGCCAACATGCATTTCATAGCCGCTGAAGGGAACGCCGTTTTGAGCCCCGGTGCCTTGCACCGGCGCAAGCAATTTTTCGCCTTCCAGTTCCGTTTCAATATCGAGCAGGCCTAGCCCCGGCACCTCGCCCGCGGGGCCCTCGACGCCGGCCGGATCGCGGATGGCCTTGCCGAGCATCTGATAGCCGCCGCAAAGGCCGAACACATGGCCGCGGCGGCGGAGGTGCGCGAAAAGATCGATATCCCAGCCCTCGCGCCGGAAAGCCGCGAGACCGGCGATCGTCGTTTTCGAGCCGGGCAGAATGACGAGCGCCGCCTCGGCGGGCAGGGTCTCGCCGCTTTTGATCATGACGACACGGACCTCGCTCTCCAAATAAAGAGGATCAAGATCGTCGAAATTGGCGATGCCAGGCAGGACCGGAACTGCGATCGTGATTGGCCCCCCGCGCGGCCTTGGCGTGGCAAGCCCGAGCAAATCCTCTTCCGGCAATCGCGCCGCTTCGGCGCAAAAACGAATAAGCCCAAGGCCCGGCCATCCGGTCAAATCCTCGATCCTTCGCATGCCGCTCGCAAACAGGGCCGGATCGCCGCGAAACTTGTTGACGAGAAATCCCCTTATGATTGTGGCGTCGGCCGGATCGAGCACGGCCTTGGCGCCAACGATCTGGGCGATGACGCCGCCGCGATCGATGTCGCCGGTCAAAATCACTGGAACACCGGCGGCGCGGGCAAAACCCATGTTGGCGATATCGTTTTTGCGCAGATTGATTTCCGCTGCGCTCCCCGCGCCTTCGGCGAGGACTAGATCTGCGTCTCCGCAAAGTGTCGCGAAACTGTCGAGCACGGCTGGCAGAAGCTCTGGTTTCAGGTCCTGGTATTCTCCTGCCGATGCCTGGCCTATCACCCGCCCGCGCAGAACGACCTGCGCGCCATGCTCGCTTTGCGGCTTCAAGAGAACAGGGTTCATGTCGACGCTTGGCGCCACGCCGCAGGCTCTTGCCTGGGTCGCCTGGGCGCGGCCGATTTCCCCGCCATCCGGCGTCACCGCGGCGTTGTTCGACATGTTCTGCGGCTTGAACGGGCGCACTTCGAGCCTGCGGTTGCGATAGGCGCGGCACAGCCCCGCGACAATCAGCGACTTGCCAACGCCGGAGCCGGTGCCTTGCAGCATCAAGGTCTTGGCCCGTCGCTTCATGCTCAGAATTCGATTCCCTCTTGCGCCTTCACACCAGCCGCGAAGTGATGCTTCACAAGACTCATCTCGGTCACGAGATCGGCGGCGCCCAGCATTTCGGGTTTCGCATTGCGGCCGGTGACAACAATATGGAGACCGGGCCTGCGGGCCCGCAGGGTAGCGACGACCTCGGCCACGGGAAGATGATCGTAACGCAAGGCGATATTCAATTCGTCGAGGATGAGAAGTTTTAGCTTTGGATCGGCGATCAGCTCTCGTGCCTTCGCCCAAGCCGCTGCGGCGGCCTGCATGTCACGCATACGATCCTGCGTCTCCCAGGTAAAGCCCTCGCCCATCGTGTGCCAAGACAGCAAGTCCGAAAAGCGGCTCAGCGCGCGGCGCTCGCCAGTCTCCCACGCACCCTTGACGAATTGCACGACGCCGCAGGGCCACTCATGGCCGAGCGCGCGCAGCAAAAGCCCGAAGGCCGCCGTCGATTTGCCCTTGCCCTTGCCGGTATGGACGATGAGGAGGGCTTTTTGGGTTATCGTCTTGGAGGCTACCTCGGCGTCCTGCGCGGCCTTGCGCTTTTCCATTTTTTGCCGGTAGCGAAGCGCTTCGGCGCCGGCTTCCAATTCTGTCGTCGGAATTTCGATCATGTTAGGACTACGGTCGCTCCGCGGAGCATCGCCAATAATGATGCCGGCGGCCGTTTGGAACGGCCATTGAGTCAAGGGTCATTGCCGTTGGTATTGTTCATGCTCGAGACCAAGATCGCATCAACTTAAATCGCTCATGGTCTTTCTCTATTTGTCGTTTCAGCTGATCCCAAAGAGTCTGCAACTTTTTGAATCCACGCTTTACCCGCGTCAGCTTGCTCGCGCGCGTTGCCACCAGCCGGAGCGTTTTGGGCGGGCCGGATCGACCGCATCCGTCCGCGAGGACTCCTCCAATCGCGACGGAAGTTCATCCCGTCCCGGCGCGGCATCCTCGTCCGACGGCGCGGATTCCGGCGCCTCTCGCGCATCGGCTTTCCCAGTCCCAGGCGTAGCCTCAACGTCATCTCCTTGTGGCGAAACCGCCTCCGCTTGAACCTGCCGGTCATCGGTGGCGAAAGCCGATGCGGCGTTTGGCGCGACGGCAGCCTCGCGGCCACGGCTAGCGCGAGGCGCCCGGCGGCCGCGCCGCGCCCGTCCGGCGCCCTCTTCACCCACACCGCCGCCCAAGGTGTCGGGTTCGGGCGTGAATTCGAGCGCGCCGGCAGGCCCGGCAGCGAGGTTTCCGGAAGTTTCGCGGGGTGCACGACCGCCACGGCGCGAACGCCGCCGCCTGTCGCGATGACTTGCTTCGGTTTCATCGTTGCCGGGGAAAGGCGCCTGTCCGGTTTCGGCTTCGTTTTCAAGAGCCTCGCTTCGCCGCAGTCCGCCGATTTGGGCCATGGCTTCCAAGGCATCATCCGGCGGCTGGGGCGCGTTTGCGGCAATTCCGGAGCCTTCGCGGTCGCCGCCACGGCCACGTCTGCGTCTGCGTCTGCGCCTTTGTCCGCCATCGGCCTCGTTTTCGCTATCGGCGGGTTCGACGCCATCCCGCGGATCTTCCACCGGACCGGCCTCGGGCAGCCGCTCTTCAGTATCGGCCGGTTCATCGAAGAACCCATCGGCCATCGCCATACGCGGCGCTTCTTCCGGCGCAAAAGCGGGGATCTCTTTCGCCCCCGCCGCGGGCTCGCCGCGTTCCAGCGTATAATAATTCGTCCCGGTCACACCGTCGTCCGCGGCGATCGTCAACGACGCGCCAAACCGCTTTTCCAAATCGCGCAAATGGGCGCGTTTCTGATTGAGGATATAAAGCGCGACGGCCGTCCTTGTTTTGACGATGAGGTCATGACTCGAATTCTTGATCAGGGCATCTTCCAGAACGCGCAGGACATGCAGGGCGATCGACGCCGTCGAGCGAATCATCCCCGCGCCCGCGCAATGCGGACAGACCACGGTCGAGCCCTCGATGACCCCGGTGCGCATGCGCTGGCGCGACATCTCCAGAAGACCGAAATGCGACAGCCGGCCGATCTGGATACGGGCCCGGTCGTTTTTGAGGGCATCCTTCAGGCGGCGTTCGACGGCGCGATTGTTGCGATTCTCCTCCATGTCGATGAAATCGATGACGATGAGACCGGCAAGATCGCGCAGACGCAATTGGCGGCTGATCTCGTCGGCGGCTTCGAGATTGGTTCGAAGCGCGGTATCCTCGATATTATGTTCGCGGGTGGACCGGCCGGAATTGACGTCGATGGCGACCAAGGCCTCGGTTTGATTGATGACGACGTAGCCGCCCGACTTCAAGGTTACCTGGTTCGAGAACATGGCGTCGAGTTGCGTTTCGGCACCGGACTTCGCGAACATCGGCTGCGGATCGCGATAGGGCTGGACCATCTTGGCATGGCTCGGCATCAGCAAGCGCACGAATTCCTTGGCCTCGCGATAGGCGTCTTCCCCCGCGACCACGATCGCGTCGATGTCCTTATTATAAAGATCGCGGATCGACCGCTTGATCAGCGAACCCTCTTCGTAAACCAGCGTCGGGGCGCTCGATTGCAAGGTGGTTTCGCGCACCGTTTCCCACATTCGCAGCAGATATTCGAAATCGCGCTTGACCTCGGCCTTGGTGCGCGCGGCGCCCGCGGTGCGGACAATAACGCCCATGCCTTCCGGAACTTCGAGTTCCTGAGCAATGGTTTTAAGCCGCTGGCGGTCGGTCGAGTCGGTGATCTTGCGTGAGATGCCGCCGCCCCGCGCGGTATTCGGCATTAAAACCGAATAGCGCCCGGCAAGCGACAAATAGGTTGTCAGCGCCGCTCCTTTGTTGCCGCGCTCCTCCTTGACGACCTGCACGAGGAGAACTTGGCGGCGTTTGATGACCTCCTGGATTTTATACTGCCTGCGCGGGCGGTGCGGGCGAGCCGGCATCTCTTCCATCGCATCGCCGCCGAGCTGTTCGATCTCGACCGCTTCGTCCTCGCCTTCATCGCCGGTATCGCCAGCAAGCTCGCCAGGCTCCAGCGTGGCCGCGTTCGTTGGCAAGGCGCCCTCGCTCGCAAACGCCGTTTCTGAATGTTCTGGCTTCGCCGCCGGGCCGGCGTCGTCCCCCGCGAGAACAATTACGGATTCAGCAGCGGCATCAACGGGGGGCGACTTCGCCGGCGCGATCCGGTGGTCCGGATTCCGGGATGGAGTCTGCCTGTGCCACGTCGGCTGAATCCTCTGGCGTCGCCAGGGCGGGAGCCCCGGCGGCGCGTTCTCCCTCGAACGGCTCCAGTCCCGCCTCGCCGCTTTCCGCCTCCAGGCGGACACCGCCTGCCGCGTCCCGGGACGCGTCGCCGGCGTAGGGCTCGGCGAGTGTTTCAGAGAGTGTTGGGTCCGCGTCGCGTCGTTTCTCGGCCCTGCCATTGCGATCGCCACGCCGGTAGCGGCGGCTCCGGCGCTGCGGCCGGGAAACATCTTCTTCCTCGTCGCGTTGAGCCCTAGCCTCTTCCTCGATCAGGGCCTGACGGTCGGCGACCGGAATCTGATAATAATCAGGGTGGATTTCCGAGAAAGCAAGAAAACCATGCCGGTTGCCGCCGTAATCGACGAAGGCGGCCTGAAGCGAAGGCTCGACCCGCATGACCTTGGCGAGATAAATATTGCCGCGAAGCTGTTTCTTGCTGGCGGCTTCGAAATCGAATTCCTCGACCCGATTACCGCGAAGGACGACCACTCTGGTTTCTTCGGGGTGAGACGCGTCGATAAGCATTTTGTTGGCCATGTGAAACTCGTTCAGGCGCGACGCGCGAAGGGCCAGTGCCGCCAGCCAAGGTCCGCGTACCGGACGTCTGGGCTAGGCGTGGCCGGCGCAAGGCCGCGTCACGCAATGGATGGGAGAGTGAGCGAGAAAAAGGAGGCGTGGAGCGGCAAGACGCGCCGCCGCTCGGCGTTCCGCCTCGGGACATACTGGGACGCGCCACGCGGATATCGGCAAGACCGGTCCGGCGGCGTCGGTCCGGGCGGCGATAGCAACGCATGATCTCGATAATCACGCCTTTGGAAGCAACAACCACGGCCGGCCACGCAACCGGGCGGATGCCATAACCCAATCGATCGACGGCCTCTAATAGCCCCATTGCGGGACGGGTCATATCCTCGTTACCTATCGGGAACGGCGCCCCTCAATGGAACCGTCCAAACATCAGTCCTGATGGGCGGCGTCTCGGGGAAGCCATGGTTCCGGGAGCGAAGCAGCTTTGCTCCAGCTCGGGCTTTCGCATCACGACGCGACCACCGTTAATAGGCGGCACCACGCTGGAAATTCCCGTGACCCTTAGTCGCAAATTTCCGGGCCCGGAAAAGAATTGTTATTCATATCGGGTTTCTGGACTGTTTGGCAAGTTTGCTTTGAGCTGTGTCCACGCGGTGACGGTTTTCGCGGTGGATTTCTGTCATAACTCGTTAACCCCGTTGATCCTAAACACGGAAAGCCTGGTTCACGGGTCGCGAAAACGCCGTGGCCGGGGCAATTTAGGAACGGCGGCCCTAGCGGCGGCTCGACAGGCAAACCCGGGGCGAATCGATGGCGGAGAGGACTTTTTTTTGCAAAGCCGTTGGCGCGGCAACCGCCATGGCACTCGAGGCGGGTATGGCGGTGCTCGCCGCCGGTTGGCTGACGGTCCTGCCTCCGGCCGGGCGATACCTTGGCTTGCGCGCGGACGCCGCGACGGTTCAGCCCAAGCCGGGAGAGCGTCCGGCCGCCAATGCGGCGAGGATCGAGCAGAGCGGCGATCGCGCCAAGCTCATATTCGAGCTATCCGCACCCTTGGACGCCACGGCCTTTGTTCTTGCCGATCCAGATCGGGTCATCGTCGATTTGCCGCAAACCGATTTTGCGCTGGACCCGGCAGCCGGCAAAGCGGCAGACCCGCCGCACCGGAAAACCGGCCTCATCGCCTCCTTTCGATTCGGGCAGTTCGCGCCAGGAAAGTCGCGTATTGTCGTCGATCTTGGTGCCCCTGCGCTGGTTTTGCGGGCGGCTTGTGATAAATTGGATAGCGACGGCCACGCACGTCTCGTCATCGAGCTAGCCAAATCGGATCGCCGGAGTTTCCAGGCCGCCGTGCAAAGAGCGCGGATTCAATTGGCAGAGCTGGCGCAACCCAAGAAGGCCCAAAAGCCCGAGCCGGAATTGGCGAAGCCGGTCATCATGATCGATCCTGGCCATGGCGGAATTGACCGAGGCGCCATGGTGAATGGCCTCATTGAAAAGGAGCTTGTGTTCGATTTCGCCAAGGCGGTCGCGGCCAAACTCGATGCGGACGGCCGTTTCAAGGTCGTCATGACGCGTGACGACGACAGCTTCGTTCCCCTGTCCGAACGCGTGCGGATGGCACGCGACGGAAATGCGGCCCTGTTTGTCTCGATTTACGCCGACACTTTGTCACGTGCGGCCGATGTTTCCGGCGCGACCGTCTACACGGTATCAGATCGCGCCTCGGACGCCGAAGCCGCGCGCGTCGCCGAAAAAGAGAACCAGTCCGACGCGGCGGCCGGACTGGACAAAACCGAGGACGCCGGCGACGTTTCCGGCATTTTGTTCGATTTGACGCGGCGGGAAACCCGCGCCTACAGCCACTTCTTTGCGCACACTTTGGTGAACTACTGGCGAGTCGCGGGGCGGCTAAACAAAAATCCGCGGCGTTCGGCCGGGTTTCGCGTTCTAAAAGCGCCCGACGTTCCATCCGTCCTTTTGGAACTCGGCTACCTTTCCAACGAAAAAGATGGACTGGCGCTCACTTCGGCGCAATGGCGCGATAAGGCATCGAGCCAAGTTGCCGACGCAATCAAAGCTTTCTTCTCGGCGCGGGAGAGCGGCGCAACCGTGACCAAGACCGATCCCGATCGGGCGCCCGTTGGAAAAATACCGTCCGCTGGGCCGTAAATTCCAAAATATTTTTTTACAGCGAAGAGCCAAATCCGGGATCGAAACCATTGGCGGCTCCTTGCGACCGTTGATACAGGCGATTTTACCGCCCTTGACCGGAGCGCTTCATTATTCGAAGCGTCGCTTTATTCGACTAATTTTCAACACAAAAGCGCCGCACGGAGAAGACGGCAAAGTCGGCGTTGGACGATAACCCCACCGCGATTGCAAACCCTGGCATCCGCCGGGCGGGCAAGGCGTCCACCTGGGATATTCGCATGTCCAAGCCATTATTTGGCTTCGATTTACGTGGCCTTATGGATAAGCGGCTGCCATCGAGCGCCGGTATTGATTTTGGGTCCGCTGTATTATTGATTTCGCCCGGAAAGTGTTTCCGGAATTCAAAAGGCCAGGTTGCATGCGGCAAATAACCCGTTTCCTCGGTTTCGTTTTCGCGACTGGTGCGATCGTTTTCGTCATTGGGGCTTGCGCGGCGGGGCTTTTGATTTGGAAATTCGAACGAGGCCTGCCGGATTATACGACGCTCAAGGATTACGAACCGCCGGTGATGACGCGGGTCCATGCGAGCGACGGATCGCTTATCGCCGAATATGCCCGCGAGCGGCGTCTTTATCTTCCGGGCGCCGCCATCCCTGCCCTCGTCAAGGAGGCGTTTATCTCCGCCGAGGACAAGAATTTCTACACCCACGCCGGTGTCGATCCGGAAGGCATTGTTCGCGCCCTTATCGTGTTCCTTCAAGGCGACAAGCATGTCCAGGGCGCCTCGACCATCACCCAGCAGGTCGCCAAGAATTTTCTGTTAACGAACGAGCGGTCCTTCGAGCGCAAGATCCGGGAGGTGCTTCTCTCGTTTCGGATCGAGGGCGCCTATTCCAAGGAGAAGATTCTCGAGCTTTATCTCAACGAAATCTATCTCGGGCTCGGGAATTACGGTGTCGCCGCCGCGGCGCTGAACTACTACGGCAAGTCCGTGCATGAGCTTACGATCGCGCAAGCCGCCTATCTCGCCGCCTTGCCGAAGGCGCCGAACAATTATCATCCATTCTTGAAGCACGAACGGGCGATCGAGCGGCGCAATTGGGTCATCGACCGCATGGTCGAGAACGGCTATGTCTCGCGCCAGGACGGCGAGAAAGCCAAGGCCGAGGGGCTCGGCGTCAATCCCAGGGTCCTTTCGCCCAATGCTTTCGCCGCCGGCTTTTTCGCCGAGGAGATCCGCCGCGAACTCAGCGATCGTTACGGCGAAAAGAAACTCTATGAAGGTGGTCTTTCGGTTCGCAGCACACTTGATCCGAAAATGCAGCTACTGGCAAGGCGCGCCCTGGTTGACGGTCTTATCCGCTACGACGAGGCGCATGGCTTTCGCGGTCCCATGCGCCACATCGACATCAGCCAGGATTGGGGGATTCCGCTTGCCGACGTTCCGGCCTTGGGCGACGTCGCACCTTGGCGGCTCGCCGTCGTTCTCGATGCTCCCGATGCCGGCGCGCGAATTGGCTTGCAACCCCACCGGGAAAAATCCGGCGAGATCGAGCGCGAACGCGAATCCGGCACGCTCACGACGGCCGGACTTCATTGGACCCGTGGAACTGGCTCGCGCGCGTCGCTGGGTCCGGGCGATGTGATCTATGTCGAGCCGATCGAGGGGAATGCTCAGCAGTACCGGCTGCGCCAAATCCCGGAGGTTAGCGGAGCGATCGTCGTGATGGACCCCTACACCGGCCGCGTGTTCGCCATGGCCGGCGGTTTTTCCTTCGACCAGTCCGAGTTTAATCGCGCAACGCAGGCCATGCGCCAGCCGGGTTCCTCGTTCAAGCCTTTTGTCTATGCCACGGCACTCGACAATGGCTATACGCCATCCTCCATCATTCTCGACGAGCCCATAGAAATCGATCAGGGGCCGGGTCTTGGGGTATGGCGTCCGGAAAACTTCGAGGGCAAGTCGAGCGGTCCCCACACCTTGCGCTATGGGGTCGAACATTCGATCAATCAGATGACCGTGCGGCTCGCCCGCGATGTCGGGATGCCGCTCATTGCCGAATATGCCAAGCGCTTCGGTATCTACGACGATCTGCCGCCCTACCTCGCAATGTCGCTTGGTTCCGGCGAAACGAGCTTGATGCGCCTGACCACCGCCTATTCAATGCTCGCCAACGGCGGCAAGAGAATCAAGGAAACCCTGATCGACCGCATCCAGGACCGTTGGGGTCATACGATCTACCGGCACGACGAACGAATTTGCGAGGGGTGCGACGCGCCGGCATGGCAAAATCAAGACGAACCGAGACTCATCGACAAACGGGAGCAAGTGCTCGATCCCCTCACCGCATATCAGATCACCTCGATCATGGAAGGCGTCATCCAGCGCGGCACCGGCCAAGCGATCAAGGAAGTCGACAAGCACCTCGCCGGCAAAACCGGGACGACCAATGACGCCAAGGATCTTTGGTTCATCGGTTATTCGCCCGATCTCGCGGTCGGTGTGTTCATGGGCTACGATCAGCCGCGTTCGCTAGGGGATTCGGCGCAGGCCGCTCATTACACGGCGCCGATCTTTCGCGACTTCATGAAGATGGCCCTCGCCGGCAAACCCGATATTCCATTCCGGGCGCCGCCTGGCATCAAGCTGATCTGGGTCAGCGCGAAAACGGGAGTGCGGACGAGCGCGAGTTCCCAGGGCGCAATCCAAGAGGCGTTCAAGCCAGGCACGGCGCCGCCGGACTCTATGCCCCCGGCGATGCGACGCCCCGGGCACAGGCGGTCAATCCGGACGCGGATCGGCTGGTCGGGACCGGGACCGGCGGATTGTATTAAGCCGCGGCGCCTACGTCTTTGTCGGGGACGGCTGCATGGCTGTTACCGCCTGAATCCGGGGCCCCCGCACCCGGTTGCGCCAAGGCCTCGCGGGTAATGTTCAGGTAATGTTGACGCCTGAAAATATCAGAAAACTAGTTGACGCGACCATCGTGGCGGTACTATAGTTAGAAAACCAAGCTTAATTTTGTCATTTCGGCGGGTGGAGAGAGAACTGGCAGATAAACGGCCTCTTGATGTAAATGGAACGCAAAATTAAAACGCAAAATTAAAGGAATTGCAACATGAATAAGAGATTATGGACTGCGGTGGGCTTTGCCGTTGTCGCGGGCGCGGGTTGGCCGTTGCTGGATGTTGCGGGGGCGCAGACGTTGCCGCCTGCTGCTCCGGTCCACAATTTGAGCGAAACCAAACCCCTGCCTGGGGCTCCGAACCTCAACCCAAAAAGCAATGGCCGCACCGTTCATCTCATGCCGACGGTGCAGGGGGCCCGCGCGCTCGCAAAGGCAAGGGCGCTGGCCCCTTTCGCCGGCGGCCCGCTTGTTTACCACGCGGGCGGATCGATCATGCCGAGGGTCAAGCTTTACGCCATTTTCTGGATTCCGGCGGCGTTGCAAAACGGCGGGCCAACGGGCATGCCGGTGGCCTACCAAAACTTGCAGACGAGACTGCTCGCGGACTATACGGCGAATGGGATCGATAACAACAATACCCAATATTACCAGATCATCGGGGCCGCTGCGACTTTCATCCAAAACGCAGCGGGCGTCAACCTGGCCAGCGGCCTCGCAGGCTTTACCGTCGATAACGCGCCCTATCCGGCCTCGGGCTGCTCTGATGCCGCGACCCCCGGCAACTGCATCACCGATGCTCAGATCCAGGCGGAGATCCATGGGGTGATAGCGCTAAAGGGCTGGACTGGCGGCCCCAACAAATTGTTTCTGCTTTACACGTCCAGCGGGGAGGGGTCGTGCATCGATTCCGCAGGCACGAGCTGCGCCTATACGCAATATTGCGCCTACCATAGTTTTATCCCCACGTCTCCTCCCATCATTTACGCCAACATGCCTTTCGGCAACCTCAGCGTCTGCCAGGTCGCCGGCACGCCGTCGCCAAACGGCAATGCCGTGGCGGACGCCGTAACGGACGTCGCGAGTCACGAGATAACCGAGGCGATCACGGACCCGCTCCTGAATGCCTGGTTCGACAGCTCCGGCAATGAAATCGGCGACATTTGCAATTTCAATTATGGCGCGAACGGCTGGGACGGGGGCCTTGCGAACCAGCAGTGGAACGGCCACTTCTACGAAGTGCAACGGGAATTCGACGATCACGCCGGCGGCTGCGTCCAGCTTGGCCCCTGAGCTGTCCGCCGGAGCCCGCGTCATGGAAGCGCAAAGCTTCCATGGCGCGAACCGGTTTACCCCTCGACCCAGGCTGTCCTGGGGCAACGCGTGAATTTTCTTGTTTCGCGTCGTGGGTCCAGGTGACGAGACCCACGACGCTAGCCGTTCGGAATCAGCGGCAAGGACATCGCGCCGCGCTCGCCTAGAAACAGCGGATTTCCGCCTCGGCCTCGGCCCGGCGCAAATCCGCCAGCATGGCCTTCAACTGTTCGCTCGCACGAAACATGCTCCCGATCTGACCCCGCGCCTGATTTAGGCTCGCCACGGTTTGCGCGGCCACATAACGGTCGTAGGGCAGCAACGACGCAATGACATCGATCGAACAGGAACAGCGCCTCAGCATATCGGGGATCTCGCCATTGGTCTTCATACAGACGAAGACATAGTCGGCGCGCGCCTCGGTGGGGTAATCGTTGGTGCCCGCCACGGCTAGGGACGCGGCAAGGATCGGAACGCAAGCGCCGACGATCTTCATCGCTTTCGTCTCTCCTCATTGAACCACGGACGGCAATTTATGGCGAGAACCGGCGCGGAAGATTGAGCGAGAACCTTATGGCGGCGCCGCCGGCAAAAGCTGCGCTCCAATCGTTATCCCAGATTTCTTTACATGCGCGAAGGGTTGCGCCGCTCCGGCCGCTACGACGCCTGAGCCTAGCAAGTTATTGCATGCGCCAAAAGCACATCGATGTAGGCGTCAGGGCTATGGCTGCGCGCGAAATCCTGGGCGCGCTCCGCCGCGCGCGCCTTGCAAGCCGGAAGACGCGGCATGAGCCGGGCGATGGCGGCGGCCAGCGCCTCGCTTGTGTGCGGCGCGAAAACCTCGCCTTCCACTTGATTGTTCTCGACGCTGGTTCCGGCAAACGTGCCTCTCGATGCGATGACAGGACGTCCGGCAGCAACCGATTCAGTAAAAATGCCTGAGGCTCGCATGCCAAAGGTGGCCGGGTCATGGGGCAGCAACATCACGTCCGTCCGGCCGGTCCAGGCGGTGTAGTCCTCGCTTGAAAGCACCCCTTCGAGGACGCGCACACCTTGCAACGCGCGCAAGGCGGCATCCGCTTCGATCGTTTGTTGCGTCCAGCCGCTGTTATAAATCTGGACGATGAACTCGGCGTCGAGCCCGTCACGCCGGCAAAGCTCGATCGCCCTTGGCAAGAGGTGAAAACCCTTATCGTACCTCGAGTCACCGAAGAAATCCCACGCGGACGCGGCCCTCCATTGTTCGTTGCGGTCCCGAAGCGTCAAAAGGGATCGGCAAAATGTGCGTCTGGAGGCCGAAGTCCTTGCGATACAGTGTCCGCATCGCTTCGTTTTCCACGGTAAAGAAGAGAACGCGGCCGATCAGCGGCGCCGCCAGCTTGAAGGCGGCGCGGTAGAATTTTTCCCCATGCACCGAAACCGCCCCCCACGACAGAAAGCTTGGCGGAAGCATCAAATTGCAGACGACGCGGGGAGCCCGGTCGCGCGGCATCGCCCGCAAAAAGCGAACCAGCCCCAAAATCTGGTTTTGCGTAATCGTCATTACAACTATGAGATTGTCCTTCTGCCAAACGTCCGCCGGCAACGCTTCGAGATCCCGCTCGAAGGTTTCGTTGAGCGCCTTCCATGATTGGCGTTCAGAGAAGTAGGGTGAGCCGCCGGCCGGAGCGCCAAAAATCGCCGCGAAGGATCGCAGCCGCTTCTCGCTCCGCGAGAACAGCACGCACTCATAAGGCGAACGGCTGAAATGCGGGATGGCGCCGATTTCGGCGACGATCGACGGTTCGAGGCCGCTCTGGGCGAAAATGCGGTATCGCAATTTTTGCCGCGCCAAGGCCCCGGACACCGCCTTGTCGAGCATGTAATGATGCCCTACCTTGTTCACCAATCCGCTGTCGATGAGGATGAGTTCCAAACGCTGCCTCCTCAACCGGACGATTTGTTGGCAAACCACCCCATGATGGTCAGGCGCCAATGTTCCGCTTTGAAGGCCTTGGTGCCGAAAATCGGCGCGATGCACATCGGCCAACGCTGACACAGCCACGGCCCCCGGTAATAGCGAACCAGGACGCGGTAATCAAACCCCGCCCGCGCGTACCTCTTTGCGGCCTTGTCGCGTGTTTCGATTTCAGCGGGCGAAAGCGATGCGTCGATTTCGGCGCGATAGCCTGCCACGTCCTCCGAAAGCTGGCCCGCCCGCACCCGAAAACAACCCAGGATTGCATCGACGGTCACGAGATCAGTTTGTCTGGCGAAACGCCGCCAGAGATCGAAATCACCGGCAATCCGGAAATTCGGATCGACGCCACCGGCCTTTTGCCATAATCGCGGCCGCCAGAACGTGGCTTCTTGTTCGATGCAAGTGTGTGCGAACCGGCCGTCGAAAATACCGGCGGCTATGGCTTTTCGTGGAAAAGGAATGATCGGCGGCGGCATACTCAGCATCGGCCCAGCTTCGCTGAGAACGGTCGTCCGCCCTGTCAGCCAGTCGATATCCGGGAAGTCTCTGAAAATCTCCCCGACCGTCGCAAAGGCGCCCGGTTCGAAACGGTCGTCGAAGCCGATCCACGCCATTGCATCTGCGTGGGCATAGGCACAGGCGGCAAAGCCGCGATTGACCGCTTCGTAGAGGCCCCGGTCGGGGGCGCTTGCGAAAGAAAACTCGATGCCTTCGCAGAAGACCGGAAAATCGCGCGCGAGGCGGGATTTCCATGCCGCCAGGATCTCCAATGTCCGGTCTTTCGACCCGCCGTCCTGGACGTGATAGCGGATCGTGAAAGGCCCAGCCTGGCTCACCACGCTCAGAATCGACTGATCGAGGAATTTCTCTCCGTTGAAAACGGGCGTTACAATATTGAAATGCATTGACTTCTCGTTTGGCGAACGATGGAGACCATGTCCAATCGTGATGCTACCTCAGCAGCCGTTGTCGAACGCCGCCTCAACCGGACGATTTCTTGGCAAACCGCGCCATGACGCTCAGGCGCCAATGTTCCACTTTGAAGGCCTTGGTGCCGAAAATCGGCGCGATGCACATCGGCCAACGCTGACACAGCCACGGCCCCCCATAATAGCGAACCAGGACACGGTACTCAAACCCCGCCCGCGCATAGCTCTTTGCGGCCTTGGCGCGGGTTTCGATTTCAGCGGGGGAAAGCGATGCGTCGATTTCGGCGCGATAGCGTGCCAGGTCCGTCGTAAGCTGGCCTGCCCGCACCCGAAAACAACCCAGGATTGCATCGACGCTCACGAGATCAGTTTGTCTGGCGAAACGCCGCCAGAGATCGAAATCACCGGCAATCCGGAAATTCGGATCGACGCCACCGGCCTTTTGCCATAATTGCGGCCGCCAGAACGTGGCTTCTTGTTCGATGCAATGCGTCACGAATCGGCCATCGAAAATACCGGCGGCTATGGCTTTTCGTGGAAAAGCATAGATCGGCGGCGGCATACACAGCATCGGCCCAGCTTCGCTGATAACGGCCGTCCGCCCTGTCAGCCAGTCGATATCCGGGAAGTCTCTGAAAATCTCCCCGACCGTCGCAAAGGCGCCCGGTTCGAAACGGTCGTCGGAGCCGATCCACGCCATTGCATCTGCATTGGCATAGGCACAGGGGGCAAAGCCGCGATTGATCGCTTCGTAGACGCCCCGGTCGGGGGCGCTTGCGAAAGAAAACTCGATGCCTTCGCAGAAGACCGGAAAATCGCACGCGAGGCGGGATTTCCATGCCGCCAAGATCTCCAATGTCCGGTCTTTCGATCCGCCGTCCTGGACGTGATAGCGGATCGTGAAAGGCCCAGTCTGGCTCACCACGCTCAGAATCGACTGATCGAGGAATTTCTCGCCGTTGAGAACGGGCGTTACAATCGCGAAGCGCATTGACTTGTCTATCCTCTTACAAAAAACGAAATTGCGATGATCGAGAGCGACTTGACACTACGTTGCTCATCAAGAAGCCGCGACCGGCGCCCCTTTTTTCCGCGGTTGCCTCGCTATCACGCGGACGAAAGAGGCGCAGCTCGCCGCCGTCAACCTCCTCACGCGAAAATCGGTGTCCCGCAGCCTTTGAAAAACTTGGCCTTTGAAGCTTGGCCTTTGAAGCTTGGCCTTTAATCGGCCCGCTCAGTCGCGGTGTCGAGAGCCTACATTTATGTGGTTGCGGGTTCGCTTGTTTGTGTCCGCGCGAACCAGCGATAGACCTCGTTAACGCCCTCTTCGAGGCTTGTTTTTGGCCGCCAGCCGAGAGCGGCCAACCGGCTTGAATCCATCACTCTGTGTGGCGTGCCGTCGGGCTTCTCGGTATCGAAGACGAGTTTTCCTTCAAATCCGGCGACGCGGCCAATTGTCCCGGCCAGCTGGCGGATGCTTACGCCGGAGCCGGCGCCGCAATTGATCGGTTCGCCGCCGTCGTAGCGATCGATCAGAAACACCACGGCATCCGCCAAATCATCGGCATAGAGAAACTCCCGCAACGGGCTCCCGGTGCCCCAGACGACAACCTCTGTTTCGCCGGCGACCTTGGCCGCATGGAATTTGCGGATAAGGGCGGGCAAGACATGGCTCGTCGCAAGGTCGAAATTGTCGTTCCGGCCATAGAGGTTGCACGGCATGACCGAGATGTAGCGCCGGCCATATTGTCGCCGATACGCCTGACACATCTTGATGCCGGCGATTTTCGCGATCGCATACCATTCGTTGGTTGGCTCGAGCGGTCCGGTCAACAGCGCTTCCTCCTTGATTGGTTGCGGCGCGAATTTCGGATAAATGCAAGACGATCCAAGAAAGATCAGCCGCTCGACATTGGCCAGATGCGCGGCCTGGATGACATTCGTCTCAATCGCGAGATTATCGAACAGGAAATCGGCCGGATAGAAGTCGTTGGCAAGGATTCCGCCAACCTTGGCGGCGGCGAGGATGATAACATCTGGCTTTGCCCAGGCCACCCATTGCCGGACGGCTTGCTGCTCGCGCAGATCGAGATCAACGCGATCCACGATAAGGACTTCCACGTCTTCCTTGGCGAGGCGACGCACGATAGCCGAGCCGACCATGCCATGATTGCCAGAGACCCAAATTCGCCGCTTGGTCCCGGCATTAGTCGAGAGGTTAGTCATGAAATATTCCTCAATCCGGCCGCGTTTCTTCATCACGGTCAAGTCGCTCGCGACCATTTCAGACACCAGCCGCGCGAACGTAACCGTGTGCTTCCAACCGAGTTTTTTGAACGCCTTCCCCGGATCGCCGAGAAGGTGATCGACCTCGGTCGGACGAAAGTAACGCGGATCGATCTCGACAAGAGTCCGGCCGCTCTTTCTATCGAACCCTTGTTCGTCGACTCCTGATCCTTTCCAGCCGATCTCGATGCCACTTTCGGCGAAGGCGCGCTCGACGAATTCGCGCACGGTATGGGCATCTCCCGTCGCCAAAACATAGTCGTCCGGCTCGGGCTGTTGCAGAATACGCCACATGCCATCGACGTAATCCCGCGCGTGTCCCCAATCGCGCCTGGCATCGAGGTTGCCCAAAAAGAGCTTGTCTTGAAAACCCAAATGGATTGCCGCGACCGCGCGCGTGATTTTCCGTGTCACAAAGGTCTCAGCCCTGGTAGGACCTTCATGATTGAATAGGATTCCGTTCGAGGCATGCATCCCATAGGCTTCGCGGTAATTGATCGTGATCCAGTAAGCGTAGAGCTTTGCGGCGGCGTAAGGCGAGCGCGGATAAAATGGCGTCGCCTCGTTTTGCGGAGTCGCCTGCGCCTTCCCATACAGCTCCGATGTCGACGCCTGATAGAAACGGGTTTTTTGACAAAGGCGCAGAATGCGGATCGCTTCGAGAAGACGAAGTGTGCCAAGCGCGTCAGCATTCGCGGTATATTCCGGGGTCTCGAAACTCACCTGGACGTGGCTTTGCGCGGCGAGATTATAAATTTCGTCAGGCTGAACCTCCTGAACGATGCGAATGAGGTTCGTCGAATCGGTGAGGTCGCCATAATGCAAAAGAAAGTTAACGCCGGCCTCATGCAGGTCATGATATAAATGATCGACACGGTCGGTGTTGATCAACGACGACCGCCGCTTCACGCCATGGACGGTATAGTCTTTTGAAAGAAGGAGTTCGGCAAGCAGAGCGCCGTCCTGCCCGGTGATGCCGGTGATCAAGGCGACTTTTTTTGAAGCCATGCGAGACAAAAACCTCAAACTCGCGGGCGAGAGCCGAACATGGCAATGTTGTATATAGCAACCTACGACAACACAAAAGCAATGTTCGCAGGTTGTCCAGCGCCAGCCCGAAGGCTCGTAGGGCCCGAGCGCCAGCGTTCCACCGACGCTCTCTCGCGCATGCCGGGGAGTAGCGGCAAGGTCAGCTTCGCTTTTCCTTCGTGCGCTCGAGACAGGCCCTCAAGATGACATGCGGGGCGACCTTGAGCCGCGCCAACAAGACGATGAAATTGAACAATCCGAGCGCGGGCGCGAGCGCTTCAGCTTCCGTGACGAGCTTGCCAGCGAGATAAGAGCGGCAACCAGCGACCGTCGAAGGGAGCCGCGGCCAGGGGTCGTCCATGGCCTTCAACGCGTTCATATAACGCCATGGAGAGGGCATTTTGCGCAGGAAAAGCCGCGCATTCGCGATCAGATGATCGATGATCATTTTGCGGCCCAATTGATTAGGGTCGGACGGGCTGTTTCTCTCGTAATTTACGACACCGTTCAGATGCGGATGCTTGGAAAACTCGTTCATTCCGTGCAGCCGGTAGACGCCAAGCGGGCGGTCGATCACAACATTGCCCGTCACGACGTTAACTCCGCGAATGATATAGGCGTCGGTGCCAGTGCGAAGCGGGGCCAGATGCTCGTTGTCCAAGAAAAGCTGAAGCGCATCCCGGCGAAAGCAATTGCCCGATGTCGGCGCCCACATCCAGTCGCCGGCGTAGCCAGGTTTGACGAAATGGACATCGGTTTCGATGGATGCATCAGGGCTTGGCAGCGGCCAGACTTCAGGAGCACTTTTGTCGATCCGCCGCAAGAGACCTGGACTTTTTCCCCGTCCAGACCGCACATATGCGCTCAGGTAGGCAACAGTGCCGAGCACCATGCGCAAATCGACGGCCTGAAATCATATCCGACGAGGAGAAGCCAACCGGAACGCGCAGGGACAGGTGCACGAAAACATGGGTCTCGACAAAGGAAGCCAGCAGATAGTCATCGGCATCAAGAAAGACGACATATTCGCCCGAACTCGCCTCGAAACCCTCCTTGGAGGCGAGGCTCTGACCGCCGGGATCCTTCCGCCGCACTATTTTCGCGCCTGGATATTGTCTTGAAATATCGAGAAGAACAGCAGCGCTGCAATCGGTCGAAGCGTTGTCGACGATGATGCACTCTATGTTCGGGTAGTTTTGTTCAAAAATAGAGTCGGCAGCCTGCTTCAGAAAGCGCCCGTAATTGTAGTTGACGATGATCACGCTTACCAAAGGCAAGCTAACTTTATTTACATTCTCACTTGTATCCTGGCAATGAATTTCCGGATTATCATCCATCGAGCACTTCTTTCAAAGGTCTATACAATCGCACGGCCCACTTCCTGCCACTGGCGGCGGACGCTCTCGCGCCGCCCGCTCTCCCCCGCGCGCCGGCTTCACTAATGCATTCAGAATGCGGCATTCCAACCCCTCGTCATCGCACGATCACATTCTTGAATTGCCACGGATCCTGCCTGTCGATGTCCTCGGGAAACAAAACCGCGCGGCCCTCAAGCGGAGTCCAATCCGTGTAGTGCCCCGTCATCGGGCCGAGGTACGGCCGCTGCACGTCAAGGCAGCGGCGAAAGTCGAGATCGTCGGCTTCGACAATGCCCGCTCGCGGATTTTCAAGCGCCCACACCATGCCCGCAAGCACGGCCGAGGTCACCTGTAGCCCGGTGGCGTTTTGATAGGGCGCGAGCCGCCGCGTCTCTTCGATCGAAAGCCGCGAGCCGTACCAATAGGCATTCTTCGCATGGCCATAAAGCAAAACACCGAGTTCGTCGATCCCGTCGACAATCTCGTTCTCGTCGAGAATGTGGGACTTTTCCTGCGGCTGCCATTGGTGCCCCGCCATCTCGTCGAGCGAGAGCACTGCGTCGTCGGCCGGCCGGTAGGCGTAGTGGCACGTCGGCCGATAAACGGCCTCTCCCGCCTCGCGCAGGGTCAGGAAATCGGCGATCGAGATCAACTCATTGTGGGTGATGAGCCAGCCGTGCTGCGCCTTGGCCGCCGGTGTCCACGACCGTACCCGCGTGCCCGCGCCGGGGCGCAGCAAATAGATCGCGCAATCCGGTCCGAAGGCGTGCCGTTTGGCTTCCGGTGGCATATGTTTTTCATGCGTTCCCCAGCCGAGTTCGGCGGGCTGGAGACCCTCCGATATAAAACCCTCGACAGACCAGGTATTGACGAAAACGCCGCGCGGCTTTGGCGTCGTCGCGCGCTGGGTATCGCATTCGGCAATGTGGATGCCCTTGACGCCGGCCTTTTGTGCGAGCAGCGCCCAGTCCTCGCGCGTCGAAGGCGGCCCAGAGTTGATGCCGCAATCGGCCGCGACGTTTAAAAGCGCCTGCTTGACGAACCAAGAGACCATGCCCGGATTGGCACCGCAGCAAGAGATAGCCGCCGGGCCTGGCCCGAGCGCGCGGCGAAGATCGAGGACGCCTTCGCGCAAGGCATAGTTCGACCGTTCGGATGCGGTCAGCCGCGCGTCGGTATAAAATCCCGGCCAAGGCTCGGCGACCGTGTCGATGTAGAGCGCGCCAACTTCGTGACAGAGCCGCATGATCGCGGCCGAGGACACCTCGATGGAGAGATTGACGACAAAGGCCTGGCCGCCGCCCTTTGTGAGAAGCGGTTTTAGGAGCGCGGCGAAATCGTCCCGTGTGACGGCTTTTTTAATGAACGTTATTCCCCGCTCGTCGAGGAGATGGCGATCGTTATCCTCGGGATCGATGACCGTGAAGCGCGATTTGTCGTATTTGAAATGACGTTCGATGAGGGGCAGCGTGCCGCGCCCGATCGAGCCAAAACCGATCATGACAATCGGGCCGGTAATCGTGCCATGCACGGGCCATTGCGACATTGGTCTTTCTCCCGATTGTCGAGGCAATGTGATAACGTTCAGAGGTACAAGAAGCAGTCGTCGCGCGGTGGCGCGCACTCTGCCCGGAAGGCGTTATTGACCCTATAAGTTGGCAATTAGCGCCGAAGCAAGAGGTTTAACGCGGTACGGATCATCGAGGCTGCAATGGCGTAGACAGACCATGCGGTTTCCATTCATCAGTTAGTTCTCGAACCGGTCTTTGCGTTTGGTTATCATTGCCATCCCTGGCGACGGATGGCTCGCCTCCTCGCGGTTTTGACTATAATAGTGCCCGCCATCATCGTGTCGGCCACGCTGGAGAAGCAACTCAAAAAAAGGAATTTGAAACCCATGCGTAAAATAATTTTAGCCTTCCTCGGTTTTGGGCTGTTCGGCGCAGCGCACTCGGCACATGCTGAATGCATTGTTGCCGATCCAAGCCCAACACCTCTTAATGTCCGCACCGCGCCGTATGGCCGTATCGTTGGCGCCCTGGATAATGGGCAGATGGTGTCCATCCTTGACAGTTCCATCGACAACCAGGGGCGCCCTTGGGTTTATGTTGCGGATGATACCGGGAACCCGCTCGGCTGGGTCTATCGGGAATATGTCGTTTGCAAAGGTGAAACGCGGCGGTGATGCACGCGCTGAAGGGAATTTGAACCATGCGTAAAATATTGATCTTCGCCGTGGCAACGATCATTGCCAGTTCAACGCCAGCATTTGCGCAAGCGCAGTATGCGCCATCAACTTGCGCCTATGGATATTATCAAAATGCAGATGGGTATATGCGTCCACAAACCGACGGCGGTCCCGCATGAAGGTGCAACCGCTCTTTGTCGCGATGGTCTCTATTCCTATGCGACACGCGGGCCGGATATTTGCGCCAATCATGGCGGCATTGCCGAGCTATTGAGGGATTAGGCGGCGCATGACCCTGAGGGAAGGAGAAAAAAGGTGAGAATGTTCATCGCTGCTTCGTCTATCTTGGCGAGTGTGATAGCAGCACATGCTACAGATAGTATTTGTGAAGCTGTCGCCAAATACACTACCGTAGCAACCGAAAACTTCCCTTATGCCCTTAAACGCGGCGAATCCATCGATGCAGTAACTCAATATAACGTGAATAAGAAGACTGGCGTGACCTCACTCTGTTCGCACGGCGGAGGCTGCTACCCTGCGGAAGCGCTGCTTCTAAGAGTTGTCCGAAAAGTTCGTCAAGTCAGACAAAGCTTTCTGAGCATGAGGCGAATCGAGGCGAGGCGGAGAAAAGCGAGTGCGTTTCGGGTGAGATTTTCAAAATCCTTGGCCAGGCGGCGACAGCGATTGAGCCAAGCGAAGGTGCGTTCGACGACCCACCGCCGTGGTAAAACCGCGAAGCCTTTTGCCTGATCCGATCGCTTCACAATTTCGATTTTTAGGTGGGGCAACACCTTGGCAGCCGCCTTTCGAAAAGCCTGCCCTTGGTAACCGCCATCGGCGAAGAGCTTTTCGAGAAATGGGCACATGCCAAACAAGGCTGACAAAACCACCACGCCGCCGTCGCGATCTTGAATATCCGCCGGATGCACGAGGGCATGAAGCAAAAGGCCTAAAGTGTCGACGAGAATGTGCCGCTTCTTGCCGTTGATTTTTTTGCCCGCATCATAGCCGTGGGGGTCGATGCAAGCCCCCCTTTTTCGGCGCTTTTCACGCTCTGGCTATCGATGATAGCGGCGGTGGGGCTGGCCTCTCGCCCAATTTGCTCGCGACACCTCACATAAAGCGCATGATGAATAGTCTCCAACGTGCCGTCGTAGGTCCACAGGTCGAAATAATCGTAGAGCGTGCTCTTCGGCGGCAGGTCCTTGGGCACATAGCGCCATTGGCACCCCGTGCTCAACACGTACATGATCCCATTCACAACTTCGCGCACATCCACCTTGCGCTTGCGGCCGCCATGTTTGGCCGGGGGAATCAGCGCTTCGATATGCGCCCATTCCTCGCCAGTCAGGTCGCTTGGATAGCGCAGATTGTCACGCTTGTAATTCAGGCGGTTCGCAGTCGTCCACATTGGCGGCCCCTCCTCAAATCAGGCCGCCACCCTTAAATCACAAATGATTCAGCGGATTCAACTTCTTTTCGGACGGACACTAACAAACTGCATGGTTGATAAAAGTAAGCCCGCCTATGAAGACGGTGACGAACGTTCTTACGGTCTTATCCTTATACGGTCGAAGGTTCCGCCGACTGTTCTGCGACAAAACGACGTAGAGTTGAAACTTCTTGACCTTGGCATGTGTAATGCGTGTGCCGATAATGCCGCCGCCTTCTACGTCAAAATGCCTGCCTCGCGTTGTGCTAATCTAGTCCGGCGGGGTCTTGAGGGCGATCCAGCTGCTATCAAAGCGCTAAAGGATTCGCCAGACTACTGCATTGAATAATTTAGTCCCAGCACCGCCCGGGCCTTGGCCGGGGGAATGCACGCCGCGTTCAGCGGTATAAGAAGGAGCCGCAAGCTTCAAGCCAGCGGCTCCTTGAAACTTCAACGCTGTCCAAAAGTCCAGCCGGGCCGGAAAGGACCGCTCAAGCGGCGCGGCGGAACTCGATCGCCTCATGATACGCCGGAAGATCGCGCGCGCCGGCGGCTGTCACGACGCCTTTCGCGCCTTTCAACGCGCCGCCTTTGAGTTCGAGCCCGAGAAAGCGCGCGTCATCAACGGGGCCGGGAAGAGAAAGCCCAAGCGTATGCCGGCGGGAAAAGCCGAAGGGTTCGTAATACGGCGCGTCGCCGACGAGCAGGATGGCTTTGTGCCCAGCACTCGTCGCCCGAAACAACGCTTCCGCCATGAGCCGGCGGCCAAGTCCGCGCGAACGATAAGCCTTGGCAACGGCAAGCGGACCAAGGAGAAGCGCTGGCACCTTGCCAGCCAGGATGTGCCACATCCGCAAGGTCCCGATTAGTTTCCCAGCGTCCTTCGCCGCGAGCGAAAAACCTTGCGCGGGCAAACGGCCCTCGCGCAGGCGCTCGGCGGTCTTGTCGGAACGCGCGGCACCGAACGCCGCATCGAGCAAGCGTTCCCGTGCCCAGGAATTGGCCGGCAATTCGCTGGCGATAACGAGGTTTGGTTTGCCGATAACTCCGGCAAAAGCTGGAGCCTGCACTTCGAAATTCGAGATCGAGATCATCCGAGCCTCCGCCGGCCG
The DNA here is from genome assembly GCA_963712225.1 of uncultured Alphaproteobacteria bacterium. Classification (GTDB taxonomy): domain Bacteria; phylum Pseudomonadota; class Alphaproteobacteria; order Rhizobiales; family Beijerinckiaceae; genus Methylocapsa. Next base: position 100,292 of record CAVQHH010000016.1, on the reverse strand, counting down.
TTACAGGATTGCATGCGACGACCCTCGCACCGGGCCAGGGCTCGATCGTCGAGCCCTCGCCGGCCGTCCGGGACAGGGAATTGGGTCCCCGCGGAGAAGTGGTTCTTCCCCGCGGAAGGATGAGGTTCTCCCCCACGGAAGGATTCAGACGCGCACGCTCAAATCACATAGGACTTGAGCGGCGGGAAGCCGTTGAATCCGATCGAAGAATAGGTCGCCGTATAGGCGCCGGTTCCTTCGATCAGCACTTTCGAACCGATTTCGAGGCCAATGGGAAGGAAATAGGGATCCTTCTCATAGAGCACATCGACGGAATCGCAGCTCGGGCCCGCAACGACGCAAGGCTCGGTGGCTTCCCCGTCGAACGCGGTCCTGATCGGATAGCGGATCATCTCGTCCATCGTCTCGGCGAGGCCGTTGAACTTGCCGATGTCGAGATAAACCCACTTCACCTTGTCGTCGTCCGACTTCCTCGAGATCAGCACCACTTCCGCCTCGATCACCCCGGCATTGCCGACCATGCCGCGGCCAGGCTCGATGATCGTTTCAGGAATATGGTTGCCGAAATGGCGGCGCAGCGAATGCAAGATCGCCTGCGCGTAGGTCTTCACCGCCGGCACATCCTTCACATATTTCGCCGGGAACCCGCCGCCGAGATTCACCATCTGCAAAACGATGCCACGTTCCGCCAAATCGCAAAAGATCGCCGCCGCCGCCTTCAAGGCGCCGTCCCACATGCGCGGATCGCGCTGCTGCGAGCCGACATGAAAAGAAAGGCCGAAGGCGATAAGCCCCTGCCGGTGCGCATGTTCGAGAACGCGCGGCGCCATCTCCGGCGCGCACCCGAATTTTCGCGTGAGCGGCCATTCGGCGCCGGCGCCGTCACACAACATGCGGCAAAACACATTCGCTCCAGGCGCCGCGCGGGCCACCTTTTCGACCTCGGCCTCGCAATCCACCGCGAACAGACGCACGCCAAGTTCAAAGGCGCGCTTGATGTCACGCTCCTTCTTGATCGTATTGCCATAGCTGATGCGGTCCGCGCCCGCGCCTGCCGCCAGCACCTGTTCGATCTCGACGACCGAGGCGGTGTCGAAACAGGAACCTAGACGCGCCAGCAACTCGAGGACCCTTGGATCGGGATTGGCCTTCACGGCGTAGAACACGCGGGTGTCGGGCAACGCCTTGGCGAAGGAGGCATAATTGTCGCGCACGACTTCGAGGTCGAGCACCAGGCACGGCCCATCCTCGCGGCGGTTGCGGAGGAATTCCAAAATACGATCGGTCATCGCGGCATCCCTTCGAAGGGCGCGGACCTCCGCGCCGAAACGAACAAGCTTCGGGTGAATGACGATGCCGCATGGGCGCCCGCGCTATGGAGACGCGACCGCTTCAGTTGACCGCCATCCGCGACCGGCGGCGCCCCCGAGACAATTGCCTAAGGACCACGCGCGGTCTGATGCTGCGCCGTCGGACATTCCCACCCTGGACAAGGCGGATTGCGCCGTCCAAAGTGTTCATGGCCATCGCTTGGATTGGGATGAGGTCCCGTTCCGCACGCCCGGCAAGAAAGACTAGCCTCTTCGGTAAGCCAGCTTTGGAGGCTGGCAGAGACGAAAAAGCCCGGTCCGTCGTTGCTTTAAGTCGCGTCCCCCGTTTGGCGGGGTTCGCCGGTTCGCCTCCGGCTGCCGGTCCTTTTTTGGCGGTTAACCGGCCTCTTGTCCGGATCCCCGCCAACCGGCACGCAACCACAGGCACGTGCGAAATTGGGCAGAGGCACAAATAGGCGATCGGCCGCGCATTACAAGAGGTTTTTTCAAAAAATGCAGGGCTTGCCGGATGCGAGCGGTTAAATCTTACTTACTGCGAAGGCGCCGCACTGTCCGCATAGGCTTACTCAGCCAATTGATCGCAAACACGAGGCGCCGATCATCTGGTGCCGTCATCGTGATAGAAGGGGCCGAGATAGCGTCGGCGGTAGTACACCAACGGCGCCACCCCAATCATTATGGAGCCGATACTGAGGCATGAAACGCCCCAGCCAAGGTGCGGCAGCTGGTAGATCCCGACCCCGGCGACGGAGAGCGCCGATGTCAACGGGACGATCACGGCGAATGCGATTGTCCTCCAACCGGTGCGCATCAACTCGCGGTAATGCCAGGCACAAGCGATGCCAGCCAGAGCATAATAGAAGGCGACTTGCACGCCGATCGCATTGATGAGGTCGCTCATCAATACATTGATGGAAGGCACAGTAGCCGAGCCGGCGAACAAAATAAGCGAGACACCTGCGACAGCGAAGCCCGCAAGCCAAGGCGTCTGAAACCGAGGATGGAGCTTGCCCATCGCTTCGCCGATCACCCGGTCGCGCGCCATGGAAAACAACAGCCTTGTGCACTGGAGGAGTTGCGTCTCGATCGTCGCGACGGCGCTGACCAAAACCGCCAGCACGGCGATGGCGCTCCACGGCGCCGGGAGCGCCGCGGCGCCAAGGGCCGGGAGCAAATTGCCGCCATTCGCCTGAATCTCGCTGGGCTTCAGAGCCATCTGGACCGCGACCTGCGCCAGAACAAACAGGCTGGCGGTCACCAACACGCCTAGGATGCAGGCGGTCCCCGAGGCCGTGTTGGCGCCAGTCGTCTCCTCCGCGAGGTTCGCGGATACGTCCCAGCCGAAATAGTAGAAAAGCGCGACTAGCATTCCGGCCGAAAATGATTGGAACGAGCCAAAAGCCGAAGGCAAAAACCAATCCCAGGAGAAACCGGCGGCCGGCATGACGCGTGCGTTAAAGATCGCGAGGCCGCACAGGAGGACGACGACGAGGACCTCGAGCGAAGTCAAAACCACCTGCGCTTTGGCGCTGACCTTGATGCCGAAGGTGACGAGCACCAGCACGCCGAGGAACCAGACGGCCCCGGCGCCGGCCGCCCACACAACGTCGTGGCTCCGGCCGGCCGCGAAGAGGTCGAGCGTCGCTTGTCCGGCCGGGAGCGCGGCGGCGACATTGAAGATAGTCGAGAGACTGAGGAGCGCCCACCCGGCAAGGAAGCCCAGCGCCGGGTGCATCGCGCGGCCAACCCAGGCATAGGCTGCTCCGGCATCCGGCCGCCACCGGTTCAAATAAGCGAAACCGACGGCGATGCCCATGATTGGCAGCGCCGCGATCCAGAGCGCCGCCGGGCCGGCAACTCCCGCCGCGGCAACAAGGGCGGCGGTGCTGACGGTGATCGAATAGGCCGGAGCCGAGCCCGCGATGGCCATCGTAAGCGTGTCGAGAAAACTAAGCGCTCCCTTTTTCAGCGAAAGTTCCAATGAAATACTCCGGTTGACGCGAACGCGGATGGTGATTCGTCAATTTTTGGGGGGAAAACCAAGACCCTCATAACGATCGAGGGCGCCAAAGAGATCGAGTCAGGGCGAGTGCGGCTGGGAGCGAGCCGCCCAACCGGCTGTCGCGGTCACCGCTTTCCCCAGGTTTTCGGAGAAATGAAGACGATCAACCGAGAAAACTGCGCCGAGGCCAAACCGGCGAGGCGGCGGGTGGCGATGGCCAGGATACCTTGTGGTTGTGCCGCGTCTGATTTCGACCGCAACACATTGGCAAGCGGTGGAAATACGAGAACCGTTAGGACGGCCGCGATCACGAGAGCGGAGGCATTCTCCGGCAGCATATCGCCGCTTCGCACGCCCAAAAATGTCACAGCGACGACGAGCGGCATAGTGGTGGAAGTCAGAAGAGCAAGGGGGAGCAAGTCGCGGTCCGGCAGCACCCGTTTGTACAAGAGAACAGAAATGACGCGGATGAATAGAAATCCCGCCCAAAAGAGGATCAACCGGGCGAGGCTCGCCGGGCTCGTCACAAGTGAAGGGAGATCGAACTCGACGCCGCTTATCACGAAAAACAACGGAACAAAAAATCCCGAGCCGAGGGACGTCAGGCGATACTGGAGTATCTCCACCTTGGTCAGCATTGCGATCATCATTCCGGCCGTATAGGCGCCGAGAACCATCTCCATGCCAAACTTATTGGCGAGCGAGATGAACCCAAGCAAAATCAAGATCGAAATCCGGACCGGCAGAATGGAGATATCGCCCATCCCGCGCGCGATCATGCGCGACAGTCTCTCCGAGCGCAGGCCCCTTGCAAAAAAGAGCGCTTCGATCGCGATTGCCAGAAAAACCATACTCAATAGAGTTTGATGCAGGTGGCTGTGCTCATGAGACAGCGCCACCGTGACCAGGATAATGGGGCCGAGTTCGCCTATAACCGCCGCGCCGAGGACATAACGGCCAAAATCGCTTTCGAGGTCGCCGTTTTGGCGGAGAATAGGAATGAGGATGGGGAACGAGGTCGTCGGCAAAACAAGCCCGACGAGCAAAGGCGCGCGCACGAGCCCGACCAAATAAAGCAATCCTATAAAAACACTGGTCAAGCCTAATGAAACGAGCCACGCGAATGCGCCAAGACGTAGCGGCGCGACTCCAATTTTACCTGGGTTGAACTCGAACCCCGCCTGGAAAAACAAGAATATAAGCCCGAATTCCCCGAGAAATCCAATCGCGCCCTGGCTCGTTACCCAACCGGCGCCACTTGGGCCGATGAATATTCCGAGCACTAATTCCAGGACAACCACGGGCGTTCGAATTAGCGCAGGCAATCGGGTGAGCAATGGCGCGAGAACAGCTATGAAGCAAATGATAAAAAGACCATGAATTTCGTTCATGATAGTACCCTTCGGCGGATCGCGGCGACCTCAATCCTCAAGCGGCCGAATGCGCGTCATCTTCGAATTTTCTTCGACCGGTGGATGACGAGCCCGTTGAGGGCTAGATTGCCGCCGTCGACGGATTTTGGCAACTCCGGCTCCCATGCGCGCAAGCCGGTAACACCGGCGCACCGGGCGCCGGAGCTGCTGCTTTCGTTGTCATTAGATGCCCCTTCGCTTCTTTCGGCGTCTTGTGAGCTAAGCGAAAGTGGGCAGACGATGCCGTCGGCGTCGCCGGCATATGAGCTACTGACCGATATCGCCTACGGCGCCGAGGTCGAGGCTCGGCAACCGTACGGTTTTCCCGGCCGTCGCATTCGCGGTCAGTTGACATTTTTCCCCTACCGCGTCCAATGCCCGTGACAGCCCGCCAGAGAGGGCTGTTTACAATCTGGTCAGGGAGGTCAGTATGTTCGATATAAGTTCCTTGTTAAAGTGCTCGGTTTTGGCTGCCGCCGTTTGTTTCGCCGCGGCGATCGCCATGGCTCAGGGCACGGGAAAACCCACCGATCCCCAAATCGCCGACATTGCCTACACGGCGGGGCAGATCGACATCGAGCAGGCCATTGACGCGCTGAAGAGGACACACAACAAGGCGGTCCGTGCCTACGCCGAGGAGATGATACGGGATCACTTGGCGGTGAATAACAAAGTGCTCGCGTTGTGCGACAAGCTGAAGGTGACGCCGGAGGAAAACGATACCAGCAAAACCATGTACCGGGATGCGCGCCAAAAGCGGGAGGAGCTGCGGGCATTGAGCGGAACCTCCTTTGACAAAGCCTATGCCGAGAACGAAGTCGCCTATCATGAGGCCGTCAACGGAGTGCTCGAATTGACGCTGATTCCCGCCGCGCAGAACGCGCAGCTCAAGAGCTTGCTGGAAACTGGCCTCAAGCTCTTCAAGGAGCATCAAAAGCATGCCGAGAAGCTCGTGGACGAGCTGAAGTAGGCCGCGATGCCGATTCGAGCGAAGATAAGGACAGGGGGAGCGCTGGCACTCTGCCTTGTCTCGCTCGTCTCTGCGGCGTTGGGGGCCGGTCCGCGGGTGCATAAGATCACAATCGACAATCTGGCCTTTGGACCGGCGCCCGGCGGGCTGCATGTGAACGACATCGTCGAGTGGACGAATTCCGACATCCTGCGGCATACGGCAACCGCGACGGACGGGAGCTTCGACATCGATCTCCCGGCCGGCGCCAAGGGCCGGGCGATTTTGAAGCGGGCTGGTGGCGTGGCCTACGTCTGCCGCTTCCATCCCGGAATGACGGGACGGCTGGAAGTTGCTCCTTGAAAGCGAGCGAGTTGGGAAACATTATCGTCGTTCCCGGCTGTGACGCTGCGCCGCTACTGGACTACGGCTTGTCAGATGCGCCTGAAGGCTCAGTGCACACTCGGCAAGGAGCGCCGGATCTCGCGGTGGGAGCACGGGACCGTTCTAGAGTGGGTGCAGGACCGGCTCGACCGCAACCCGGACAAGATGCGCATGCGCTGCCAGACCGTGGAGCACCCGTTCGGGACCATCAAGGAGCGGATGCGCCACGCACTTCCAGATGAGAAGATTGCCGAAAGTGGCGAACGAAATGGCGCTGCACGTGCTGGCCTACGACATGAAGTGCGTGATGCGGATTCTGGGAGTTGGCGGATTGATGGCCGCCATGCGTGCCTGAGGCGCGTCTTGACGCGCCGAATCAACTCGTGTAGCTGACCCCAGCACATCATCAGATACTCGCAAGGCTCGATTCTCGAATTTCGCCGCGCCGTTCCGCCAAATCCTCGCCGATATCACCGATCGACCCTGGCTATGTAAAAACGCGCGGGTCGATGTGATTCTCGTGAAGCCCCTCATCGCGGCGATCCAGACGTGGGGGTGCGCATCGGCATGCGCTTCGGCGCCACCAGATCGCTCACCGGTGACCGCGCACGCCACGTCGATTCCAGCTCGCAATTGTGACAACATGCTAAGTTTAGCTTGGCGTCGCAGATCTCCCTCGGCCGAACCGTTTTCACACGCCCAAGACCATAAGTCGACATTGCGCTGGCGGTTGCAATGGGTCATTGGCGAAAGGTGGAAACCAACATCGCATCGGGCACGCGCAGGCCGTAGCACAACGTGCCCAGGCCTTCTGGTCATCGCGCGCGACCTACGACTGCCGCGATTTCAAAGCACTTCGAATACGCTGTAGATTGGGCCATCGGGCCGGCGCTGGCCTATCCCGATGGCGACGATGTTGTTGATCCATGAGTACTCCTCGGATGCCGTCTCGAAGAGTGGCGCGATGCGGAAATAATACTCGGCCGCGTCTACCACCTCGCCCTTCTCCAGGCGAGCAATGACACTGGGCGAACCATGCCGAACGCCGCAGTACGTCATTCCGATGAGCGCGCCGTTCGTGGTCTTGAGGACAAGCCGCACGTCGAGCATCGTGCTGCCGTCCTCACGCACCACCTGCCAGTCGTTGCCGCCTTCCAGCACCTCGCCGGACAGCCGCTCTCCGTCGAACGTGCCGCCCGGCACCACTCCGATGCGGCGATAGACGCCGGGCGTTCCGCCCACGATCTGCAGCGGGCGCACGGCGAGGCGCATTACGAACAACGGCCGCGTTCGGATCTCCCTGAGCGGGTCGGGGAGGTCGTCACGGAGACGGGTAGCCATGGGTCTTATCCGTTCGATGTCATCGGAATTGGTGCGAAAGAGGGCCAGTCGCGTCCGAATCGGAATGAGCGTCTCGAAAAGGCGAGGACATCGCCTTTCGTGAGTTCCAGACCCTTGATGAAAGCCGCGGCGTCGGCGCCCATTTCCTCGAACGAGGTCGACACTTCGCCCGGAACTGCTGGAGACGCCGGCGTTGTTGAGCAGGATCACCTCGCGATCCCTGGCCAGGCCGTCCGTCACCGCCGGGTCCCAATGGTCCATCGTGCCAGTGAAGTGCTGGTTGAAGACGAGCCGTCCGATTTGCCGAAGCGGCGGTAAGCGAACCGAACACCCGCCGCGCTCACGAACTGAGTTGGCGCGGTCTGGTGACTGTGCTGGGTCATTGAGATTCCCTCTGACGATGGCGCTCAAGCCAACATGTCCGGACGCAGCGAAAGCCGCGAGAAGGGTGCCTCGGGAAGACCGCCCCTTAACCGGGCGCGGAGCAAACCTCCGCGCCCGGACAGGATCAGTTAACAGTCTTACCGCCGTCGACATTGAGGATATGCCCGGTGATGTATGAAGCTTCGTCCGACGCGATGAAGACGATCGCATTGGCAAGCTCCTCCGTGAGGCCGAGGCGACCCATCGGAACAGTCGTCATCAGAGACGCCTTGTTCTCCGGCGTGCCCGTAAAGCGGGTCAACATGCCGGTGTCCGTCAAGCCAGGCGCCACGGCGTTCACACGGATTCCCGACTTGGCGATCTCGAGCGCCACCGACTTGGTGATGCCTTCGACGGCGTGCTTGCTGCCGACATAGACGGAGGCCCCCGCCGCACCCTCGTGCCCGTAGGTCGAGGAGATGTTGATAATGCTACCGCTGCCCTGTCCTTGCATGACACGCACTTCGTGCTTCATGCTCAGGATCACGCCAAGAACATTCGTGTCGAACGTCGCGGCATAGCTTTCCGCGGTCTGGTCCGTGATCGGGCCAACCTGGCCTTCGGTCCCGGCATTGTTCACCGCGATATCGAGACGGCCAAACCGTGTGACGGTCTTGTCGACCAGAGCGCGGACGTCATCCTCCTTGCGGACGTCGGCATTGATGAACTCGGCCTCTGACCCGAAAGAGCGCAGCTCCTTAACGAGCGCCTTGCCGGCCTCATCACGCCGACCGGCAACGACCACCTTCGCGCCCTTCTTGGCAAAGGCGACGGCGGCGGCGCGACCGATGCCGGTGAGTCCACCGGTGATCAAGACAACTTGAGTGCTCATTCTACGATCCTTTGTTGGGCCGCCGGAAACCCGACGGCGTTTCGTTGGAGCTAAGTTACGCGAGATCTTCCCTTAGGCGTTGGAAGAACGCCTCAAGCACGTCGCGCCGTAAGACATAGCTGGCGAATTTGCCCTCCCGGACGACCTCCACCAGCCCCGCTATTTCGAGCTCTTTCATGTGGTGGGAGAGCGTCGCCGGATTGATGCCCATGCAGTCGCGCACGGCGCAGCAGGCGAGGGCGTCCGGGCGTTCGCCGAGACGCTTCAAGATTTCGTAGCGGCGCCGATCGCCCACGGCCTTCGCGATCAGAAGAACTTGATCCTCCGTCAGCGTTTTGCCAGCCGGTTCCGACATCCCCTCACCTTCGAGCATGACCGCTTCAAATTGAAGCGACCATGCTCATTTTTCTAGCGGCGGCGCGCCCGCCGCACAAGGGCGTGATCGCCTTAGCCCAAGCCGCCCGAAACCGCCAGCGTATCGCCGGTGACCCAACGCGACTCGTCCGACGCCAAGAACACCGCGACCGGCGCGATATCGTCCGGTTGTCCGGTCCGCCCGAGCGGCGTTTGCGTGACAAGTTGCTTCTCGAAATCGTTGCCAATGACGCCCATCGCACGTGTACCCTCAGTATCGACCATGCCCGGATTGATCGAGTTGACACGAATTTTCCTCGGACCCAGCTCCTTCGCCAGTACCCGGGTCACCGCGTCGACCGCGCCTTTCGTGGCGGTGTAGACGACCGAATTCGGCGGATTGAGATCGCTCGCTACGGAGCCGATATTGATGACGCTGCCACCCGCGTCGCCAAAAAGCTTCGCCGCCTCCTGTGTCGCCAGCAGCAGGCCCAACACGTTGATGTTGAAATGCCGGTGAAAGTCCTCTTCCGTGACCTTCTCGAGAGGCAAAAGATTATAGACGCCGGCGTTGTTGACCAGAATGTCCAGCCGGCCAAACGCATGCTTCGTCTCTGCGAAGATTTTCTTCACATCCGCCGCCTTTGCCACATCGCCTTGCACCGCGATCGCTTTGCCGCCCTTGGCCTTGATGTCCGCAACGACGCGCTCGGCGCCGTCCTTGCTCGAGGCATAGTTGACGACGACCGCCGCGCCTTCCGCCGCGAGGCCTTTGGCGATTCCCGCGCCAATGCCTTTTGACGCGCCGGTCACTACCGCTGTTTTGCTAGACAATCTGTTCATGACTTCCATCCTCTGAAATTCCGGTTCCTTCGATAATTGTACAATTATCGAACGATCGGACTTAGGTAAGCCGGCGAGACAGGTCTTTCAAGGGCATGACGAGCGCCATCGACGCCGCCGCCGCTGCAAACCGTGTAGAGCCTTGATCTGATAGCGCTTTTTCGGCGCACAATTCAGGTGCAGAACGGTTCCTGATGCCCTTGCTTCCCCGCGCCGTCGAGGTCTCAGAGCCCTGAGGGCAAGAAATAGAAATGTCGTGTTGCCATCGTCCAAACCCCTTGGGGACCGGCTTGCTCGACTGGCCGCCGAAGGTGGCGATGAAGCTCGCCACGAACCAATCCATTTGGCCGGGCGCGATGTAGCCGTGGGTCGAGTCGTACTGCAATTCATTTCAGCTTAAGCTTGATTTCCCAGCGGAGCCCAGTTTCATTACTCGCAGTCCAGAGAATCCCAATATCAGGCCGGGACAGTTGCAAATCGCTTTTATGGGAACCCCGGAATTCGCGGTGCCCGCGCTCGCCGGAATCGTCGCCCAGGGTCACCTTGTGACGGCGGTCTATACCAGCGCGCCGCAACCCGGCGGGCCGCGCGGCCGCGAACCAGTGCCTTCATCTATTCATGTGGCGGCGCGGCGTTTTGGCATCGAGGTGGTCACGCCGCGAACTCTGCGCTCCGGAAAGGCTGCCGCGACGCTACGCGGTTTCAAACCCGATGTGGTGGTGGTCGCCGCCTACGGCTTGATCTTGCCGGGAGCCATTCTCGAGGTCCCGGCGAAAGGCTGCCTCAACCTGCACGCTTCGCTGCTGCCGCGATGGCGCGGCGCGGCGCCGATTGAGCGTGCCATCATGGCGGGCGACACCGAAACCGGCGTCGTCGTGTTGCGCATGGAGGAAGGTCTCGATACCGGCCCGGTCGCGCTCGCGGAGCGCATCGCGATTGAACCCGATGCGAATGCCGGTGAAATCCGTGACAAGCTGGCTTTGATCGGCGCCGGTCTGGTGACCCGCGCCTTGGCGACGCTGGAGCACGGCGGACTTGCCTTTACCCCGCAGGCGGAGGCCGGCGTCACCTACGCGCGTAAAATCGACAAGGCGGAAGCGCGGATCGATTGGAAAAAACCGGCATCGGACGTACACAATCTGGTTCGCGGTCTGGCGCCGTTTCCCGGCGCTTTCTTCGAGGCCGATCTTGGGAAGGGATTGGAGCGTGTGAAAGTTTTTCGCGCGCGGATCGCAGAAGGAGCCGGGACGCCCGGCCGCGTTCTCGACGATGGCTTGACCATCGCCTGCGGCGAAGGGGCACTGCGCCTTCTTGTGGTGCAACGCGCGGGAAAAGTGCCAATGCCGGCCGGGGAGTTTTTGCGTGGTGCGCGACTCAGCAGGGGAACGCTGCTTGCCCCGAAAACCGATGCCGCGCTTTAAACTTACCTTGGAATATGACGGCGCGCCCTTCGTCGGCTGGCAGCGGCAGTGCAATGGCCTTTCCGTGCAGGAAGTGATCGAGACCGCGCTGAACGCCCTTTGCGGCGAAAGAGTCGAAATACGCGGCGCCGGACGCACGGATACCGGGGTCCATGCAATGGGCCAGGTCGCGCATGCCGATCTCGGCAAGGATTGGCGGAGCGATGTTTTGCGCGATGGCCTGAACGCGCACATGCGGCCGCGCCCGGTCGCCATTTTGGCGGCCGAACGCGTGTCCGAGGATTTCGACGCGCGGGTCGCGGCAATTCGGCGCCATTATCTCTACAGGATCGTCAATCGCCGCGCGCCCTTGACGGTGGGCCGAGGCCATGCGTGGCTCGTCAAGCGAAAGCTCGATGCCGGGGCCATGCAAGCGGCGGCGCGGCATCTCGTTGGGTGCCATGACTTCACGACTTTTCGCGCTTCCCAGTGCCAGGCGGACAGCCCGGTGCGCACGCTGGAACGGCTCGATGTTATGCGGGCTGGCGAAGAAATTCAGATCAGCGTAAGCGCGCGCTCGTTTCTGCACACCCAGGTGCGCTCGATCGTCGGCTCGCTCGAACATGTCGGCTCCGGCAAATGGAACGCGGCGGATTTACGCGCCGCGCTCGATGCGCGCGACCGCCGCCGCTGCGGCATGGTCGCCCCGCCCGAGGGGCTATATCTCATGGGGGTGGACTACGGTCCCTCGCTGGGCGAAAGCCTATGCACATGAAGCGCGGCATTTTTCCACCGGAAGCACTACTTGGCCGAGTTTGATTTCCGTTGCAACGAGCGGTCCGCGCTCGGGGCAGAAGATCCGGAGCGGACAACCAAGGCGCTTTGTGGTATTGTTGGCAGGCGGCAAACCTATCTGGACTCGTATCCGATCGCCAGAAACCAGCCAATGCCATGACCAGAAAGATCACATTGCGCATTAAGGCTCGGGGTGAAAGTAATTCCCCGACAGTTGACGATTTGCTTGAGCAAGTTCGCGATTATTTTGAAATACTTAAAGGTGTAGAGGAAGCTGTAGCCGAGGATGGCGCTCAGAAGTTAGAATGGCGGATTGTCGGGGCTACTACAAATAGTCCAATAAACCTTGAGGCCGCAGCGTTCGCCAAGGAATTTGCGGTGAATATTGACCATCGTGCTGACGTTGTTGCGCGACGGGTGGCATATGGTTTGCACCAATTGCAATCCCTGGGGGAACGACCGCCTTACTTTACAAATCGAGTACTTCTCCGGGCAGAAAAGTTCTTTGAACGCGTTACCAACGGGCTTGAGCAAACATCCGTCGACTACGGGCCGGATTTGCCGGCGCTTGACCTCACTGTTGCGGCGGCGCGATTGGCCGTAAGCAACACGCGTAATATCCTTAGCCCTCAGAACCGCCCTTACCAGGAACAAGGGTCTATCGAGGGATTCACTCATAGCATCGACCGTGACGGATGGGGTAGGTATTTACTCTTTATCCATCAACGCATAACGGGGGAGCGGATTAAGTGCGTTCTCTCCGGCGAGGCAATTACTGAATTGGAAACCAAGCGCGTTGCGGATGTCTGGCGGGCACGGCGGGTCCAAGTCTACGGCAGGCTTCATTTCCGGGCGCTAGGTCAACTTACGCATGCGGATGCAATACGCGTGAAATTCCTACGCGACCGGCGCGATCTACCCGACGTCAACGATATCCTCGACGAAAATTTCACCGGCGGCCTTGCGACCGAAGAGTTTTTAACGAGGCTTAGAGATGGCAGCCTCTCCTAGGCGCGTATATTGGGACGCCTGCGTCTGGATTGCGTTGATCCAGAAGGAAAAGATTCGACATGAAGGCAATATACTTGAAGATCGAGAGATGATGTGCCGAACAGTTGTTAAATCAGCAAAGCGGGGTGGAATCGAAATTTTAACCTCAGCCTTATCTCTCGCCGAAGTATGCAAGGACCCAGCAATCAAAAATCAGCAAGCAGACGCAATTTCCGATTATTTTGAGAATGATTATATTCTTCTCGTCAATGTGGATCGATTTGTTGGAGAGCGGGCGCGCATTCTAATGATGGGGGGCTTTGCCGGACTGAAACCGCCTGACGCGATTCACATCGCGACGGCGGCCATTTCCGGGGTCGAAGAAATGCACATTTTCGATCAAACGCTGCTGAACTTGGATTGCTTAGTTGACAAATTAGATGGCAGCACACTCAAGATTTGTAAACCCGATCCAGGCGGCCCAGCCACGCCGCTGCTCGATCCGTTGAAAAAGGATTCAGCATGAGCCATCCCTGTCCCGAGTCCACGAAGCCCGTCTCACGTCCAAGTGAGACCCCAACTCACGCGCCGATGCGTTTCGTGGGTTCGCTCCGCTAATCACCCGACAGGGGCAACAGTCTCACGCCACTCCCGGCTCCGCGATAACCCCGCCTTCGAGCGGCTTATCGACCCCCGTGGTCATCGGAAACGTAATCGGCAGATTTTTCTCCCGCCGCGCCGCGAGATAGGCGAAGGCCTGGGCTTCCATGGCGTCGCTCGACCAGCCGAAAGTTTCCGCCAAAACGACCGGGCAAGGCAGCCGGTCCGCCAATTCCCGCAGCAAGGTTTTGTTGCGCGCGCCGCCGCCGCAAACAATCGCCAACGAGGGGCGCGACGGCAACAGCGGCAGCACGCAAGCGATGCTGGCCGCGGTGAAAGCGGTGAGCGTCGCCGCCGCGTCTTCGGTCGCGAGATTCTCGACAGCAGTGCCCAAAAAATCGTTCCGGTCGAGCGATTTCGGCGGCGGGGCCAGGAAAAAAGGATGCGCGAGAAGCGCGCTCAAAACCGCGTTATCGGCCTTGCCTCTGGAAGCAGTCGCGCCGTCCCGGTCGAAGGGGAGGCCGCGCCGCTTCAACATCAAATCGTCGAGCAGCCCATTGCCGGGACCAGTGTCGCAGGCAATCGGTTCCTCGCCCGGCGCGATAAAACTTAAATTGGCGACGCCGCCAATATTGATGATCGCGACCGGCTGCGAAAAGCCCGCCGCGGCGGCAAGCGCGCGATGAAACACAGGCACGAGCGGCGCCCCCTGCCCGCCTTGCGCCACGTCGGCGGCGCGAAAATCATGGATGACCCTGATCCCGAATCTTTCGGCGAGACCCGCGCCGTCGCCGATCTGCACGGTCAGGCGGCGCCCGGGCCGGTGCAAAACGGTCTGGCCGTGAAAGCCGATAAGATCGACCGTGGCACGGTCGATGGAGTGCGTCACGAGAAAGGCTTCGACCGCTTCCGCATGACGGCTGGTGACCATCGCGTCGGCCAGCGCCAAGCAGCCCGGCCGCGCGCGGCGATCGTCAAGCGCCGTCGCCGCCGCAATGGCGCCGCGCAGCAATGCCCGGTCCGCCTCGGCATAGGGAAAAAATCCGGTGCGGCCAAGCGTGACGATCTCTCGCCCGTCGGTCTCGATGACCGCGACATCGACGCCGTCCATCGAGGTGCCGCTCATCAGGCCTATCGCGCGGACCGTTCGAATTGGCTTTCTCCCCCAGGGTCACCGGCAACGAATCGTTCTGAACTATTTGCAAATCGCTTTCAACGCCCGCCGCTCGCCAAACGAGAGGAAGGGCTCGCCTGCCGGCGCACTGTCAGCCTTGTCGAGCATCGCCAGCCGGTCCGCCGTCATCGGATGCGAGACGAAGATCGACAGGTGCCAACTGAGAAGCAGCTTAACTATCCGCCTAAGCTTTCTTGCTCAAATATGTATTCGTATGGTCCTCGCCCTTCCGGCCCAACCTCCGCGCCGCCGCCCGTTGCAATGCCGCGCCCTTCCCCCTAAATCTTACGGCTACATAAATCCGAGGAGAGCGCGCAACCTCGTTGCAACGGCGCGATTCCTTTGCCAAAGGCTGCCTGTGACCAATGATTTTCGTCCTCAATCCGACTTTCTTACCGTGCTCATCAAGCGCGGCTTTTTGCATCAATGCTCCGATCTCGCCGGGCTTGATCAAATAGCGAAGAGCGGCGATCTCGTTGCCTATATTGGTTTCGACTGCACGGCGCCTTCGCTCCACGCCGGCTCCCTCGTCCAAATCATGCTGTTGCGCTGGCTGCAAAAGACCGGCGGCAAGCCAATCGCGCTGATGGGCGGCGGCACGACACGGGTCGGCGATCCCTCGGGCAAGGACGCAAGCCGCCAAATGCTCCCGCTTGAAACGATTGCCGCCAATAAAGAGGGGATCAAACGCGTCTTCGTTAGGTTCCTGAATTTCGGCGAAGAAAAACATGACGCGATCATGCCCGACAACGCGGAATGGCTCGCCTCGTTATTCGGCGAAGAAAAACATCCCGCGATCATGCTCGACAACGCGGGTTGGCTCGCCTCGTTAAATTACATTGATTTTCTGCGCGACGTGGGCCGCCATTTCTCGGTCAACCGGATGCTGTCGATGGATTCGGTGAAACTGCGGCTCGAACGCGACCAGGAATTATCTTTCCTCGAATTCAATTACATGTGCCTTCAGGCCTATGATTTTGTCGAGCTTTTCAATCGTCGTGGCTGCGTTTTGCAGATGGGCGGCTCGGACCAATGGGGCAACATCGTCACCGGGATCGATCTCGGCCGCCGGATGGGCACGCGCCAGCTTTACGGGCTGACTTCGCCGCTTCTGCCGACGGCGTCGGGCACCAAAATGGGCAAGACCGCGCAGGGGGCGGTGTGGCTCGACGAAGGCCTGTTCTCCCCTTTCGAATATTGGCAATATTGGCGCAATTGCGAGGACCGGGACACCGGGCGGTTCTTAAGGCTCTTCACTGAATTGCCTCTTAAGGAAATCGCCCGACTTGAAGCGTTGGGCGGCGCCGAGATCAACGAGGCGAAAGAAAAGCTGGCGACCGCAGCGACCGCCATGTTGCACGGCCCCGAGGCGGCCCTACAGGCGGCGGAGACGGCACAAAAGACTTTCGTCCCCCGCATCCACCACGTTACGATAGAAGAAGGCATTGTTTTCGGAGAAGCAGTTCACGCTGCGGGCCTGCCCACAATCGAAATCGCCGCCGCCGAGATCGAGGCGGGCCTTGGGGTGCTCACGGCTTTCGTCAGATCGAGGCTCGTCACGTCGACCGGCGAGGCGCGGCGTCAAATCACAGGCGGCGGCCTGAAGATCAATGACAGGACCGTCACCGATGAGCGCATGGTGATCGGGCCGCGCGATCTAACGGGAGGCACGGTCAAGCTTTCGCTCGGACGCAAGCGCCATGTCCTGCTGAAAGTCACTTGATTCATCCTATCGCTGCGGATGCATGGGGTCGAAATCTACGACGCCAAATATCTGACGGAAAATTCCCGGGGCGATCGCCGACAGAGGATTGATGTTGAGCGCCGGCGCGCTGGCCAAGCCGCTAATCCGGTAGTTGACCCCGATCAACCCTTCGTTGGAGCCGCCCCCGAGGATCAGGCCGACGACGGGTAGCTTCGCGAACAAATTGTTGAAGGCATAGACGGGAACGAAAGTACCGTTCATGTCGACCCGGTCATGCACGAAATCGATGACGCCTTCAACGGTTAGTCCGATCGCCTCGCCATGCATGGTGCCTTCGCTGAGATCGAGACGGCTGCCGTCGCGTTGGAAACGCACCTGCAATTTGTTGAAAGCGATCGCGTTAGCGTCGATTTTTTGCACTTGGCCCGTGGTATCCAGCGGCGGAGCGCCCTCGACCACCAATCGGCGCAACGCAGGCTCGTCGCGCAAAACGAAATCGTCTATGAGAAGGACGCCGGCAAGGGAGTCCGATCCAAGACGCATCCCGACCGCGAGCCGTCCGCGCTCCATGTGCTTGTAGAGGTCGAGGAACAACAAAAGCGATCCAGCATCCTCGCTGACCAGATTAAGCTGGGGAGAAGCGCCGCCTCCGTTCAGATTGCACGAAATCGGCTGGCCGCCGAGGGTTCCGGCAAAAGTGAACTGCTTAATCTGCTCGCCGCGTTTCGCAAATCTCAATTCGGCCCCGGCGATGATCTGTTTGTTATATCCGCTCAAAATGCCGGCTTTGACATCGAATTCGATCTCCTTGATTGG
Source organism: uncultured Alphaproteobacteria bacterium (assembly GCA_963712225.1). GTDB lineage: Bacteria > Pseudomonadota > Alphaproteobacteria > Rhizobiales > Beijerinckiaceae > Methylocapsa. The sequence goes on along the minus strand of CAVQHH010000016.1, from coordinate 82,941 downwards.
ACCCGCCTCATTGCGCTCCCCGCCGTTGCTTGGTCCGGCACCATTGCTTGCGGGAGGGTTGAAAATCAGCGATTTTAAGAACGGCCTTGCGTCAATCGCGGTTCCCCGCACGATTACTTTCATCGTTTCGCCGGTTTTCATCGCGTCGATCTTCATATCGTCGCCGGCCGACAGCTTAACCTGCGGAAATTTCGCCGCGACAAGAGAGAGGCCCGCGCCAAGCTGCACATTGCCCCGCGCCTGAATGGTCCCGGCGTCGACAACGATTTGATCGAGCAAGGTCCCAGCGTCGTTGACGGCGAGCGCGAACGCGACCTTTCCCGGCCGTCCCGCCGGCTTCGAAACTCCTGGAATCTCGATCCCGGCACGGCTCAAATCGAGCTCGATCCGCGCCTTAGGTTTTTCCCCGGCGCCAATGGGCGCGGTAATTGTAGCGCCAACCGGTCCGCTCACCCCAGAATTGGCGCCAAAACCCTGCCTCGCGCGGATGGCATCGTCCAGCGTCAAGCCAATCGAAGCTTCGGCGGGCTTGCCTGGCAATTTCTCGATGCCGATCGCGGCCGGAGCGCCGAACATGGTGCCCTGCCCGGTCGCTCTTAGTCCCGACGGATCGACATTGACGGTCAGAGTCGCGGCGTCAAGCTTCTCGTTGCCGATCAGCCGTTCGGCGGTGAAATCGGTGACTGTCGCGTTGATCTTGAGACTTGTATCCGCCGGGCCGGTATTGCGCCCGAGCTTCATATCGATTTCGAGACTGCCGCCGGCCTGTCCCCTCATGGTGGACGAATCGAGCGAGAGACTGGCATAGGGTTTTAACGCGTCATGCGATAAAAGCTCCCCGATCGCCTCGACACTGCCCGTGACATTGGCCTCCACCACCGCCGGCGCGGGTTTCAACTCAAAGTCGGCGACATGGAAACTGCCGTCCGACAAGGTCAGCACGCGGCCATTGCTGGCATCGAGGGCGGCATTCGCGACCGCAAAAGTCGCGGTCCGGCCGGTGATATGGCCGACACCGTCGATGTCGCGCAAAGGCGGCACGCCTGGCAGAAACGCGAGGCTCGCATTGGCAATCGTGAAATCGAGCAAGACCTTTGCATCGGGCGGCGCGTGTTCAGCCCGCATCGCCCGCAAATCGTCGGCATCGAAATCGATCTGCATGGTGCCCTTCTCCACCGTTCCTTCGCTGGCGCGGGAAAGCAGATAGGACCGGACCGGCGCCGCGACGAACGAGGGCCACAGCCGTAGGACGGTACTGATCGGCGCCGGAGAGATCGACGCACCAAGCCTAATATGAGGTCCATTGCTCCAATCGATCCCGCCGGCCATTGCGATGCCGCCTTTCGGACCGCCGACCAAAACCCGGTCGATGACAAGCTTTTTTTCAGCCAAATAAAGCCGCGCCGCCAAGTCGCTGTGATCGATCAAAACAGGCTTCTCTCCGGGCCGCTCGGGACCCGCCACGTTGGACTCCGCATTGGTCAGCTCAATCGACCACGGATCGCCCTCTCGATGCGGCGGTGTCACGAAGCCCGAAATCGCGAAATGAGTTGCGCCAGCCGCGAGCCGCCAACGATCGAACGCAATGCGCCGCGCCGCCGGATTCCAATGAAACCCGCCGGCGACCTTGTCGATCATCAGCGGTTCATCGTCGGGGTCATCGAAACGCAGGTAACCTGCCCCGAATTCGAACTGGCCGGCCGCCTCCGAAAGCATCCCATCGGCTTGTAAACGGACGCTGAGCTTGCCCGACAGCGGCATATCGAAATCGGCGCCGATCGTGCGCGTGCCGGTCGCAAGCAAGATTTCATCTAGGGATAGGTTTGAAAACGAAAGCATGAGGCCGCGTTCCGAGCCTGGCATGCCGCCGGCAACGCCCGAGGCCAACCAGCGGCCGTTCGGTCCGTCGACGGAAAGTTCGAACCTCGTGGCGCCAGACGATTTATCGAAACCGAGATTGACGCCGTTAAAGATCATGGTTTGATTGGCGGTCTCGTCGTCAATAACAATCTTGCCGCGCGTGATGCCGATGCGATCGATCGCCGCGGCCGGACTTGCCGGATTGGTCAGCGTGTCGATAACGAGCCGGATCGATGCCGCCATCTGCTTGACGATAAGGGCGCGTGGCGGCTTTGCCGTGAGCGCCTGCGCCGCCGGATCTTTGGTCCCCGCATCCGGCGGCGGCAAAGGGCTGTCACGCGCAAGCGCCGAGGCAAGCGACGGCGTAAGAGCCACTGCTTCCCCGGAATTGGACGCAACCGGCAAAGCGAGCGAACCATCGGGACGCACTGTCAGATGCACCTCGACGTCGAAAATTTCGAGCCGCCTTGGCGTCACCCGTCCAACGCTAAGCGCAAGAAGGTCGACCGATACTTCGGCGCGCGGCGCGGTCAATATCATGCGGCCGGAGGGTTCCTTAATCGACAACTTGTCGATGCTCAGCGCCGGGGCATAGCCATTCTTCACGATCGCGGTCCCACCGAAACCGAATTCGTACCGATGGCCGAAACGATCGTCGAGTGCCTTGGCGATTTGCGGCGCGAAACCGTCGATCACGAGCGGTCCGAGCGCGAGGCGCACAACGAAGAATCCGCCGCCGACGAGCGCCAAGAGAGCCAATCCGAGCGCTAGCTTGCACGCGGACCACGCATGCCACGCGGGGCCGCGCCTGCTTGTCCCTAGCCCGACGCATGGAGCCGCACGCGCCGCTTTCCCGTGCCGGCGCAGCCAAGTTCCCGGCCACGGACGGGGCCGGGCCGGATTTTCCTCACCATGTCCGGCCAACCGCTCGCGGCCTTTCCAAACCAAGCTGATCCTGGAAACTTTGATCCTGTGCGACTATACGCATTTTGCCGGAAAGACGCGCGGCGCGAACGGGCGAACGGTTGGATGTTGCCATTCGCCGTTCCATGTGATGAAAGGAAAGCTCCATGAATAAAAATTTGTCAAATGCGCCGCCGAAGAACTTGAACAAGAATTCCGACAGTAGCTTGGGCGAGAACTTAGGCAAAAAGTTGGCGCCGGGCGACAAGGCGCCGGATTTCGTTTTGCCGGACGCTGCCGGAGCCAGGATTTCGCTGGCAAGCTTCGCCGGCAGAAAGCTTGTTCTTTACTTCTATCCGAAAGACGATACCTCCGGCTGCACCAAGGAGGCAATCGACTTCAATGGCCTGCGCGGCGAATTCAAAAAGGCCGGCGCGGCAATCCTTGGCGTATCGCCCGATCCGGTCGCGAGCCACGCAAGATTTAAGGCCAAACATAAGCTCGAATTCGCGCTCGCGTCCGACGAATTGAAAACGATGCTCGAAGCCTATGGCGTATGGGTCGAAAAGAGCATGTATGGCCGCAAATACATGGGGATCGAGCGCACGACGTTCGTCATCGGGAAGGACCGCCAGATCGCGATGGTATGGAACAAGGTGAAAGTCCCCGGTCACGCCGAGGCCGTGCTCGCGGCGGTCAAGGCGCTTTGAGAGGTTTGGCCAAAGGCGGCGAGTGCGGGATCGCGAAGTTCCAAACATAATTCTGTCTTCCGAGTTGGAGGCAGCGTTGGCTCGGAGCACGGCAGCCTTTTCCTTTGCTTCCTTTGTCCGCCGCCGTTCGCCCGGACGGGCATACGCCGAAGCTGCGGAGCGAGCCCTATACCGGCGTTTCGCGGCATGGTAAGGAGCGCTCCGTGGCGCGGGGGGTGTTGCTAGGGAGCAGAGTCCGGAAGCGCTTCTTTGGAGAGAAAACCACATGACAGAGCCCGCACGGTTGGATCGAAAAGGCGCCGGCATGAAGCAGAAGGCAAAGGAAGGCGGCAAGGGCGACACCTTGAAGGTCATCGTTCAGGCGCTGCTGATCGCTCTCGTCGTACGCACCTTTTTGTTTCAGCCGTTCAATATTCCTTCCGGCTCGATGATCCCGACCTTGCTGATTGGCGATTATCTTTTCGTCTCTAAATACGCCTATGGCTATTCGAATCACTCGCTTCCATTCAGCCCCGATTTGTTTTCCGGCAGGATTCTGGCGTCGCCGCCGAAACGCGGCGACGTCGCCGTCTTCAAGCTTCCGCGCGACGGACAAACGGACTACATAAAGCGCGTGATCGGCCTGCCTGGCGACAAGATTCAAATGAGGGAAGGCCGACTTTACATCAATGGCGAAATCGTGCCTCGCGACTCGATTGCCAAGGTCCATACCGAGGATTTTTACGGGCGCGAAACCGGCGTCCCGACCTATCGCGAGACACTGCCCGGCGGAGTCAGCCACACGATCATCCAGATTCAGGGCGACACCGGGTTCAATGGCAATACCCAGGTTTTCGAAGTTCCGGCCGGAAATTATTTCATGATGGGCGACAACCGGGACAATTCGACGGACAGCCGAGTTTCACCCGATCAGGGAGGCGTCGGCTTCGTGCCGTTTGAAAATTTTGTCGGCCGCGCCGAAGTGATCTTCTTTTCGGTCGGCAAGGGTGAGCCGGCCTGGACGTTTTGGGAATGGCCGTGGACGGTGCGCCTCGACAGGATGCTGAAATCCGTGAAATAGATGGCTTGGCAAGTCCAGGATGTCAGAACGCTCGAGGCGCGGATCGGGCACGTTTTCGCCGATCGCAATCTGATTGCGGCGGCGCTGACCCATGTTAGCGCGGCGGCGGGGAGCAGGCGCGAAACCTATCAAAGGCTCGAATTTCTCGGCGACCGCGTATTGGGTCTCGCCGTTTCCGGGATGTTGTACGAAGCGTTTCCCGAGGCCGGCGAGGGAGAACTCTCGCGCCGCCTCGCGGGCCTCGTCCGCAAGGAGAGTTGCGCCGAGGTCGCCCTCGCCTGGGGCATTGACTCCTTCGTCCGGCTTGGCGAAATCGAAAAGCAAACAAGAACCCCCAACATGGCGATTTTGGGCGATGTTTGCGAAGCGATCATAGGCGCGGTTTTTCTCGACGCGGGCTATGAGGCAGCGAAGGCCGTCGTGATCGCCGCCTTCGGCGAACGGATGCACTCGCCGGGACGCCCGTTGCGCGATCCAAAGACCGCGCTGCAGGAATGGGCGCAAGCACGCGGCCTTCCCACGCCGCTCTATCGCGAGACCGCGCGATCAGGGCCAGACCACGCGCCGGAATTCACGATTTCCGTCGAAGTGCCCGGCTACCGGAATGCCGAGGCGAAGGGCTTTGCGAAGCGCCTCGCCGAGCAAGCCGCGGCGGCGGCTTTCATCGCGCGCGAGAGCATCGGCCAGGACGTCCAAAAGGGCGCCTTGTGAACAGCGGACGCGGCGGCGGAACAAGCTGCGGCTTCGTCGCCCTTATCGGCGCCCCGAACGCCGGCAAATCGACCCTGATCAATTGCCTCGTTGGGACGAAGGTCTCGATCGTTTCGCGCAAGGTTCAGACGACGCGGAGTTCCGTGCGCGGGATCGCCGTGGAAGGCAAGGTCCAAATCGTTTTCGTCGATACGCCGGGCATATTCACGCCGAAACGCCGGCTCGACCGAGCCATGGTGGCGGCCGCCTGGGGCAGCACCGGCGATGCTGATGCCGCCGCGTTGCTTGTCGATGTCCATAGAGGCATCGATGCCGAGGTCGAGTCCATTCTCGGCCGCCTGCCGCACATCGCCGCCAAAAAGATTCTTGTCCTCAACAAGATCGATACGGTTGAACCGCCACAGTTTCTCGAACTCGCCGCCAGGCTGAATGGCATGCTTCCCTTTGCGCAAACTTTTATGGTCTCGGCCTTGCGCGGCCACGGCGCCGCCAAATTCAAGCAGGGACTCGCCGCGCTGATGCCGCCAGGCCCGTGGCTTTATCCGGAAGATCAGATTTTGGACATGCCCTTGCGCCTGCTCGCCGCCGAGATCACGCGCGAAAAAATTTTCGACCGCCTTCACGACGAGCTCCCCTATTCATCGACAGTCGAAACCGAGCTTTGGCAAGACATGCCGGACGGCTCGGCGCGGATCGAACAGACGATCTATGTGCTGCGCGAGGGCCACAAAAAGATCGTGATCGGCGAAGGCGGCCGCACGATCAAGGCGATCGGGACCGCGGCGCGCAAGGAGATCATCGAGGCGGCCGGACAAAACGTGCATCTTTTTCTGTTCGTCAAAGTGCGCGAGCACTGGACCGACGACCCCGAACGCTACCGGGAAATGGGCTTGGAATTCCCCAAATGGTGATGCGGTTGGGATCGGACTAAAAGCGGCGCTGAAAATCCGTAAGTTATTGATTCTATTAAACGAGAAAAACGCCAAAAACACCGGATTTGCCCAAGTGAGTCGCTTTGACGTACAACAAGGGCGGAGCAAGCATGTGAAATTAACGGTGGTCAAGTCTGGCCCAGACGACTTGTAGAACGACTTCCCCTTCACTGCAATATCGTAGCGCTCTGCTCTTTTTCCTGCGATTGATGCGTCTGGATGATAAAGAGGGAGCGTATTCACGACGCTTAGGTTGCGGGCTGCGCGTTGACCCTTCGTCTGTGTCGGGATGGCTTCTTAGGTCGGGACAGTCTGGACAGCTCCCGCGCGTAGTTTTCGATCGTCTCAGGCACGGCGCGATTGTGCACGAATTGTCCCTGCCGGCGGCACTCGATCGGCCCGGCATGCGACAGGATTTTAAGATGATGCGAAACCGTCGCCGCCGCGACCCCGCGCATGGTCACAATTGCGCTGGAGTTCCTTTCCTTATTTCCGGCGATGGCCTCGAAAATCAGCAGCCGCGTTTCGTTAGCTAGCGCATTGGAAATTCTTTCAATTTTGGCGCTGTCCATAAAATGTCTAGTGACGGTCCGGCGACCTGAGCGTGCTTCCGTGGTCGCTAAAACTTGAACAGGATCTTGCCGCTGCGATTCGATTTCAAGGATTGCTTGAACGCTTCCTTGAACTGGTCGAGCGGGTACACATGCTCCACTGCGGCGGAGAGCGATCCATCAGCTACGAGGTCTCCCAGCTTCTGGAAAATCTCTTCGATCTCTGTGCGCGGCGCGTTGCGTATCCAATTGATGAGCCAGAATCCGTGGAGGCTAAGACCGCGATAGATGAAGTCTTTGGGCGGCATAGCTGGGAACTGCCCACTTTGAAGGCCGTAGACGACAATCGAGCCGCCAGGTTTAAGCGACTTGGCCAACTCGCCCACGGAAGCTCCACCCACCGTATCGAGGACGAGGCTAAGTTTCTTCCCGTCGAGAGCCTCCTCAATATCCTTGTGTAGGTTGCCGCCTTGGAGGACTACGCGGTCACCTCCCCACTGCCGCACCTGTTCGGCAGCCTCTTCCCGCCGGACGACATTCAGCGTCTTGACTCCTGCAAGCTTTGCGAGTGCAATGATGTACTGCCCCATGGCCGCGTTGGCTGCGGTTTGACCGATCCAGTCGCCGGGCATCAGGGAAACGTATCGGTTCAGCAAGAGATAGGCAGTAACCGGGTTAATCCCTATCATCGAAAGTTGCAGGGGATCCGCTTCGTCGCTCATCGGCACGAGGTTGCGCACTGGGGCGACGACTTGGTCCGCCCAGGTGCCCTGCTCGTAGGTCGGGATAATCAGGACTCGCTTACTCTGCAGAGCAACATCAACCTTCGATCCGATCTTTGCGACTCGGCCAACACCCTCCGCGCCTACCGAGGATGGGAAGGCTGGCCGGACGCCGTACGTGCCGCGGACAAACAGAAAGTCTGATGGATTGAGCGGGGCCGCTTCCATCGAGATGAGAACATCCTCCTGACCAAGAGCCGGTTCGGAGACTGTGTTGAGTTCGATGACATCTGAAGGTTCGCCGTGAGCTATGAGTTGCAACTGCCGCATAAGAAAACTCCTTTCGTTCGAAAAAGTTTACGGCTTGGCCGCATGCGCCGAAAGCCAGAGGGGTAACTCTGCTTCGTGGACGGCTGCGGGAGATGTGGTGCTTCAGGCGTTCTAGAATGTCACTATACTCCAGGGTGTAGGTTCAAGAAAGGAGCCAGGGGCAATGCAGATTAGTGCCGTCGCGAAAGAGTTCGGTCTCAGCGTGGACGCGATTTGCTTTTATGAACGCACTGCGGTGCTCCCGCGGCCTTCAAGGACGCAGGGAGGTTTCCGCCAATATGGGGAAAACGATGTCGAAACACTGGCTTTCATCCGCCGCGTCCAGGGTCTGGGGTTCAAGTTCAGTGAGATTCGGGGTCTCTTGAGCCTGCGAGGGAATCGCTTGCAGCCATGTGCGCCGGTGCCAAGACCTGCTTTCGTTGCAAACGGGCAATGATACGGCGCGTCCGGCCCGCGCTGAAATAAAATCTCACTGCTCCGCAGCCTGCAAATAAGATGATTTGGACTGAAATGGCGCGCAATTGGCGCTCGGCTTTTTCGAGCGTTCGGGGGGCTTGAATGCTTGAAGCAGCGGCACACTGGCTGTCTGACCTGGCGACAACTGTTGCGGTGATCGTTTCAATTTTCGTTGGCGCGAGCTTGTCCTCGCTTGGCCTGTTGGCGGCCCATTCGATTTTGCCTCATGGGGTGCGCAGAGCCCACAATGACGTGTCGGGTTTTACCTTTGCGACGGTCGGCACCATTTACGCCGTCTTGCTCGCCTTTGTAGCCGTTGCCGTTTGGCAGAATTTCGCGCAAACCGATAATCTGGTGCAAACAGAGGCCAATCTCGTCGGCGATCTTTATCGCGATACCCCGGCTTTTCCAGAACCTGCGGCCTCGCGATTGCGCCATTATCTTTTCGTCTACGCCGAAATAGTCGTCCAGGACGAGTGGCCGTCGTTGGCTGCCGGGCGCATCGACGAAACCGAAGGCTGGCAATTGCTCGATAAATTTCACACGGAGCTACTCCAAGTGGTAGCTAAGGACGAAAGCGTCGTCGTCATGCGCGCGGACGCCGTGAAAACCTTAAATGCGCTTTACGACGCGCGACGCGGCCGTTTTCACGCGGCGAGCTTGGAAATGCCCGCGATTCTATGGTGGAATCTCATCGCTGGCGCGGCAATACTGATGACCTTTACTTATCTTTTCGGCGTGCCGCAATTATGGATGCATGTGGCGATGGTGTCGCTGCTTGGCGCCTTGATCGGCCTCCTCATGGCGTTGGTCGTCTTGCTCAATAATCCATTTCGGGGGCAGAACCACGTATCCATAGCGCCATTCCATAGGCTTGTTAGGTCGGTTGAGACGATGGCTTACCCGCACGATTAAGGAATTTGCGACGGTGGCACAGAGTCCGTATACGACGCAAAGCAGAAATTCAAATTGGCAACCCAAACCATTTGCATACAGCTTGAGCCCCGGCGGCGCTGGTTCTATGGTGCGGGCCAAATCGCGCATCGAAGCCACACGTTTTTCATGACCATCGCCAGCATGACGGGCTTTGCCCGGGCCGCCGGAAGCGCCGGGCCATGGCGCCTTGCCTGGGAGCTTAAATCCGTCAATGCCAAGGGCCTCGATGAGAGGCTGCGTCTGCCGCCTCCGTTCGACGCGATCGAGCCGGACGCGCGCACAAGACTTTCGCGGAAACGCAATCGGGGAACGATCCATGCGACGCTTGCCGCGCAGCGCGACGCAGGTATGTCCGAGGTTCGCATCGATCAGGATTTGCTAAGAGAACCGATCGCGGCCCTAATAACCCGAATTCCGCTGCCGGAGAGGTTCGCACCGGCAACTCTCGACGGGCTTCTTGCCTTGCGCGGCGTCGTGGAAACCATGGACGCGACCGAGGACGAGACCGCGATTTTACGCGCGCGGGCCAGGGCTCTCGATTTGCTCGACGAGGCGCTCGATGCTCTGCTGGCCATGGGGCAAAGCGAGGGCGGCGCGCTCGCCCTGGTGCTCTCGGCCCGGCTCGAAAAGATCGCCGCGCTGACCCAAGCGGCCGATATTTGCCCGGCCCGCAAGCCCGAGGCGGTCCAGGCGCGCCTCGTGCAATCGCTTGCTTTTCTTGCCGGAAACGCGAATTTCGACCAGAATCGTCTGCATCAGGAGGCTCTCATGCTGGCGGCCAAGGCCGATATCAGGGAAGAATTGGACCGTCTTGCCGCACACACCGCCGCGGCCCGCGAACTTTTGGCGAAGGGCGGTGCGGCTGGCCGCAGGCTCGACTTCCTTGCCCAGGAACTTTCGCGCGAGACCAATACGCTTTGCGCCAAGTCGAACGACGCGAGCCTGACGGGGCTCGGCCTCGAATTGCGCATCGAGATCGAACAATTCCGCGAACAGATCCAGAATATCGAGTAGGAATTTGCAGCTCGAAGATCGTTCCGCAAAAGAGCAGACGGCTAGGGCCCGCGGGCGCGGCTTGATGCTGATTCTTTCTTCCCCGTCCGGGGCGGGCAAGACGACCTTAACCCGAATGCTGCTCCAGAGCAAGGAACTCGATCTGACGCTGTCGATCTCGGTGACCACGCGGGCGCGGCGTTCGAGCGAGGTCGCCGGCATCCATTACAGCTTCATCACCAAGAAGCAGTTCGAGTCGCTCCGCGACGGCGGCGATTTGCTCGAATGGGCGGAGGTGCACGGCAATTTTTATGGGACCCCGCGCGAGCCGGCCGAACAGGTTTTGGACCAAGGCCGCGACATGCTGTTCGACATTGATTATCAGGGGACGCAGCAGGTCAAGCAAAAGGCGGCCGGGGATGCCGTCACGATTTTTATCTTGCCACCATCGATGCAGGAATTGCGTTCGCGCCTCGAACGCCGCGCCGAGGACCGGCCGGACGTCATCGACAAGCGTTTGAACGAGGCGCGCAACGAAATCCGCCGCTGGACGGACTATGATTACGTGCTCGTCAACGACGATCTGCAAAGCACGTTTGCCGGCCTCTGCGCGATCCTCGCGGCCGAACATCGCCGCATCGCGCGGGCAAGGGAGGGGATCGCCGCTTTCGTCGAAGGGCTGCTCAGCGAGTAATGATGGGAAACGCTGCCGAAGGGCGCGCCGGAGCACAAATCCCTAAGGGGCGTTTCGATTTCTCTTGCGCGGGCGCCTTCCGCGATAAAAAGATGCACTATCGAATCGGAATCAATCGCAAGGGTAAAGCTCATGCTTGCAATCCCGGGAAAAGCCTGCGGCGAATGCAGCTTTTGTTGCAAGGTTCTCGAGATCGCCGAACTGGCGAAATCCGCCGGCAAATTGTGCGACCACTGTCTTAACGCCGGTTCCGGCGGCTGCGGTATCTATGCGGGCCGACCTCAAGTTTGCCGCGTTTACGAATGCTTGTGGAAGGGCGATCGGAACATGAGCCCGCGGCTGCGTCCGGATCGCACCGGCACGATCTTGATGGAAGATCCCGATTCCGATGAATACCGCGCCGTCTGCGATCCGGAAAAACCGTTTGCGTGGCTAACGCCGGTTGTCTTCAAGCATCTTGTCGCGATGGCGAAAAACGGGCGGATCGTCGTCGCCAAGGCGGGGTTGAAATCCTGGCGCGTTCGCGCCAACGGGCAATGGGGACCTTGCGTGTAGATATCACCGGACTTAATTCACGCATAAAAGCCGCGGGAGAGATCGCCAACCGCACCTTGCCTATGCGCTAAATCCTTGTATAAAGCCCGCTTCGTGGCTCTAGCCGGGGGGTCGAACGGAGCTCGCTTCGCGGGCAGGATCTTGAAGGCTCCGCTTTCCCGGTGTCTCCGCCCTCGTTTGCCGCCTCAGACCGTTCCTAGGCTCGAAGGGCTCGGCGCCGGGGCGTCGCGAGGGGCTAGAGGAAAGGCAGCAGAATGGCTCTTTACGAGCATATCTATTTGGCGCGTCAAGATATTTCCGCCCAACAGGTGGACGGGCTGACGGCGCGTTTCAAGGCGGTCATCGAATCCTTCGGCGGCAAAGTCGAAAAGGTGGAATATTGGGGGGTAAAGTCCCTCGCCTACCGGATCAAGAAGAACCGCAAGGCGCATTTCTCGCTCTTGAACATCAATGCGCCGCCGGCCGCGCTCGCCGAAATGGAGCGGCAGATGGGCATCAACGAGGACGTCATCCGGTTCATGACGATTCGGCTCGAAGCTCTGGAACAAGGCCCATCGGCGATGATGCGCAAGCGCGACGACGATGACCGCGGCGACCGCCATGATCGCGGCGACCGCGGCCGGGGTCCCCGCTCCGAGCGTGGCGAGAGAGCCCCTAGGCGTCCGCGCGAGGAGACCGCGGCAAGCGAGGGCTCCTAATGACAACCTCCGCCGCGCCCCGCAGGCCTTTCTTTCGCCGCCGCAAAACCTGCCCGTTTTCCGGCCCGAACGCGCCCAAAATCGATTACAAGGACACCCGTCTCCTCTCGCGCTATATTTCCGAGCGTGGCAAGATCGTCCCGTCGCAAATCACCGCCGTTTCGGCCAAGAAGCAGCGCGAGCTGGCAAAGGCCGTCAAACGCGCCCGCTTTCTTGGACTTTTGCCCTACCTAATCCGCTAATTTCGCGCCCGCGCGGGATATTTCCACCGGGGCGGAACTGTTCTAATATCCATGAGCCGCGAATAACGGCGATCACTGGCCGCGCGGTGAGACCGCGCGGTTTGGGATGCAGGGAGACGTATCTCTCCTTTGGCCCCGAACCGACTTTCGAGCGGGATAGCAGGTCATGATGAAAAAGCGCCTCTTAAGACATGGGCCGGCCGTCGCCCTTGGGATTGGGGCGGGAATCGCCGCCGCCGTCTTATTTAGCCTCTTGTTCCGCGCGACCTTTGTGGCAGCCGCTCTCGCCAGTTTGTCTCCGCTCCCAATCATGATCGCGACGCTGGGATACGGTGGTTTCGCCGGCGCCACGGCGGTTGCCTCGGCCATGCTCACCGTTGCCGGGCTCTTCAATGCGCAGCAGAAATTCGGGAGTCTCGACACCGCCGCGCTTGGCGGTCTGATTTTCGCATTCTCCCTTGGCTTGCCGGCTTTTTGGCTAAGCCTCCTCTCGGTGTTGAGTCGGCCGAAGGGGAGTCCGAATTGGGTCGTAACAAGCCGGGTAGGCAGCTTTTTTGCCCGCGAATATGTTTCGCTTGAGCGCATTCTTTCCTATGCCGCCTCCATCTGCGCCACTATCGGGGTGGCGATCGCGGTTTATGTCAGCTCTCTCTATGGTGGTTTCGACCTGGCGCTCGATAAGTTGAGCGCGGAAATTACCCCGCTCGTCGAACGGCTGATCAGCCCCAATATGCGCCTTCCAAATGACTTCGATGCGCGGCATTTGGCGCGCGCCACAGTTTTGGCGGCGGCGCCGGCGGTGGCGGGTTGCAGCCTAGTCGTGCTGATGCTCAATCTTTGGCTCGCCGGACGGGTGGCGCAGCTTTCGGCGCAACTCCCCCGCCCGTGGCCCGACATAGCGGGGGAATTGCGGCTGCCGCAGGTCTATCTTTTGGTTTTCGGCGCCGCCGCTGGGATAGGTCCGTTTTTTGGCGGGCTCCCCGGCCACATCGTCGTCATTGTCGCCGTGACGCTCGGCGTCGCTTTTGCGCTCGACGGGCTCGCCGTGGCGCATTACCTGTCGCGCGGATCGCCTTTCCGGATCCCCCTCCTCATTCTTATCTATCTCGGGCTTGTCGTCCCCGTGACATGGTTCGTCTTTCTGCTTCTCTTGGTCCTAACCGGTATTATCGAGACAGCTTTCTCTCTCCGGGATCGCAAGGACAAGACGGCCTCGCCCAAACTCTGATGCCACTCGAAAGACCGCATTATGGAAGTTATTTTGCTCGAACGCATCGCCAAACTCGGTCAAATGGGAGAAACCGTTCGCGTGAAGGATGGTTATGCCCGCAATTTCCTACTGCCCGGCGGCAAGGCCCTGCGCGCGACCGAAGCCAATAAGAGCCGTTTCGAAAGTCAGCGCGTCCAGCTCGAAACGCGCAATCTCGAATCGCGCAACGAAGCGGCCGGCGTCGCCGAAAAACTCACCGGGCAAATCTTCGTCATCATCCGCCAGGCTGGCGAGACGGGCCATCTCTACGGCTCGGTTTCGCCGCGCGACATCGCCGCCGCGGTCACTGCTGGCGGCTTCAATGCCAACCGTAATCAGATCGTCCTGAAAGCGCCGATCAAATCGCTTGGATTGCACGAAGTCCCAGTGCATTTGCATCCCGAAATCGAAGCCCCGATTACCGTCAATGTCGCCCGCTCCGCCGCGGAAGCCGAACGGCAGGCCAAAGGGGAAGCAATCAATGCCGTCGAGGAGGCGACCATGGACGATCTCGGTCTCGAAGTCGGCGCCGCGCTCGCCGCTGCGGGCGGCAGCCTCGGCGACCGGTAAGGGATTTTTACTCTCTAGCAGTTTGCTGAAAAACGCTGGCTTTGGCTGATCTGAGATGATTTACTTTGGTCACGAATCGGTGGGGGTTTCAGGCGCGGACGATTTCGGGATCAGGGCGGATTGTTTTCCTATTTGTCGCCTGAGGCGCGGGTGCCGGCGAAGCATCCTTTGCGGCAGGTAAGGGAGCTGGTTCGGGCGGTTCTGAAAGACCTGAGCCCCAGCTTCGGAAAGCTCTATTCGAGCGCGGGCCGCCCCTCGATCCCGCCGGAGCAATTGCTGAGCGCCTTGCTGCTCCAGGCGGCTGCTCCAGGTGTTCTACGGCATCCGCTCGGAACGCCAGCTGATGGGACAGCTCGACTATAACCTTTTGGATCGCTGGTTCGCCGGGCTTGCGCCGGACGACCCTGTGGGGGACACGACGACCTTCACCAAGAACCGGCACCGAGACCAGAACCGGCACCAAGAACCGGGATCGACTGCAGCACGGCGAGGTGTTTCAAAAGTTCATGACGCAGCTTTTGATCACCCGCAGGTGAAGCCGCTCTTGTCGGACGAGCATTTTTCGGTGGATGGGACTTTGATCGAGGCGTGGGCGTCGCAGAAGAGCTTTCGGGCCAAGGACGGCGGCGACAATGAACGACAATGAAGGAGATGGCGCGGATTTGCGCGGCCAGAAACGCGCGAACGAGACGCCTGCGAGCACGACCGATCCGGAGAGCCGTCTCTATCGCAAGGCGGCGGGGCGGGAGGCAAAACTCTGCTCCATGGGTCATGTCACCATGGAGAATCACCATCGAGAATCACCATCGAAAATCACCATCGAGAACCGGCACGGGCTTGCGGTGGCAGGGGTCGTCACAAAGGCCGATGGCCCGGCGGAACGGCACGCCGCGCAAGCCATGCTGAAAGCCAAGCGCAAGGCCGTTGGTCATCGCATCACGGCCGGCGCGGACAAGGCCTATGATACGAAGGGCCATGTTGAAGGGCCATGTTGAAGGGCCATGTTGGAAGACTTGCGGGCCATCAACCTCACGCCGCATGTGGCGCAGAACAATGGCCCGGCCAAAATCGGCAAGCAATCGGCAAGCGGCGGAGAAGCTCGATCGATGCCCGCACGACAAGGCACGCGAGCTATGGGGTGTCGCAGAAGCGCCGCAAAATGATCGAATGCATCTTTGGCTGGGGCAAGCAGCATGGCACGATGCGCAAGGCGAAGCATCGCGGGGTTGCTCGTATCGCCGGAGGATTTTTGCTGAACCTCATCGCCTCCAACCTGATCCGCATCCCGAAATTGGTTGCCGCATAAATCGCTGCAGCGCTCGACGCCAAGCGACCTCACGATCTTCCGGAGCCGCCGGTGCAATATGGCGACTATTGCCTTTGGCAGAAGGAATATTTCGCCAGCGCCGGCTTCGAGGCGGAGACCACTTATTGGAAAAACAAACTGTCCGGAGCGCCCTATTTCGAGATTCTCCCAGACCATGAGCGCCCCGCTCAACCAACCTACCGGGGCGAAATCGTCGCCGCCATTCTGCCGCCGGCGTTTGGCGACAAATTGGAGGAGGCCGCGCGAAAACACAATCTCACCTTGTTCAGCTTCGGTTGCGCCGTGACCGCTTTGATGCTGCGCCGCTACAGCGGCGCCACCGATGTGGTTTTCGGAACCCAGATCGCCGGACGCGACGAAGTGGACCTTGAACATGATCGGCATCTTCCTCAACAATCTCGTGATGAGATTCGATGCTTCCGGCGATCCGACCTTCGATGAATTCCTGACCAGAGTAAACGGAACGGTTCAGGATGCGCTGATCCATCAACGGATGCCATTCCACAAGCTGGTCGAGGTTCTTAACCCGCCGCGCGATTCCCAACGCGCACCGTTCATCTCCATCAATTTCACCGTGTTGCGCGATGTCATGGACCATAGAACCTACGGCGCCTTCGAGCTCCACGGGCAACCTTCACTGTCCGCCGGTTCGCTCTATGATCTGTTTATTTTTATGGTGCATTGGCCGAATGGCTGGCGGATAGCGATAGAGTACAAGCCAGACCTATTCGAAAGACAAACGATCGAGCGGCTGCATGAATTCCTCGTGGCCGCTTTCGAGTTTGCTGTTTCCAATCCCGATGCGCGATTGTCCGCGCTGGTTCCGCCAGTTCGAGACAGAATCGCGCCACCCAGATCCATCGACGGTTTCGCCGCGATCGACGCTTCGCGCCCACCGCCAAGCGCGCCGACCGATGCCGAAACAAGGATGATGGCGATCTGGCGGGATGTCCTTCGAGTTCCGGAAATCGGCCCCACGTTGAATTTCTTCGAGCTCGGCGGCCATTCCTTGCTGGCCATGCGGCTCATGATCAAGGTCGCGAGCACCTTTGCCGTCAAAATCAATGTCATGACCCTTTTCGAGGCGCCGACCGTGCGAGAGTTCGCGGCCCATGTGTCGAGGATCGAAAGGCCGCTGGAACCTTGGAGCATCGTCCAGATTCAACCGCTCGGCGACAAGACGCCAATTATCGCCATCAACAATACAATGCTCTATTACAATCTCGCGCGAAGGATTGGAACGGATCGGCCGTTTCTTGGCGTTCAGCTGTTTGATCCCAGCAATCCTCGTTCATTGGGCCGCCGCGACATGAATGAGATCGCGGCCGATTATGTGCGCCTTATCCGCGAGGCGCAGCCGCACGGGTCCCTATATCCTGTTTGGACTTTGTGTAGCGGGAGTCATCGCCTATGAAGCGGCGCAGCAATTGAGACAGGCCGGAGAATTCAGTTCCACTGGTCGTGATGGTCTCGAGCTATCGTGACCAGAGATCTGCGAATGCTGAATTCTACCGCGCCAAACGCAGCGCCGGAATCCGCACAGTCCGAAAGAAGCGGGCGAAATTGCGTCGCGCTCGAAACGGTGAGTTCGCGGCCAGAAATTCAATGTCGGGGGAAGGCGCGCCGATTGTTATTCCGGCCAGGTTTACCAAGTACGTGCGAGCGGATTTCAGGGCGCAAAACCGACTGGACTTCCGCCGCATAGTACGCATTGGTATCGTCATGGGCTGGCCGAGCCAGAGCCGCCCAGGGCTCGCCCCGCGATTTGCGGGGCTTTGGGTCGTGCGAGCGTCAAGTCCAGCGCCGCGAGCCAACGGAGCCTGAATATGTCAACCCCTTCCATCGCGAAGTCCCGAAACCTTAAGACCGCCGCATGCGCGCAATCACCTACAAACTCCAGGAGGGGCCGCTCGGCGGCCTCTCCAAATCGATCATTCGCAAGCTGGAACGCCTGAACCTCGACTCGGAGGCAAGCGACGCGCAAAAGCCCGCACCGCCGATTTCGTTGACGGCCGGCACGCGGCTTGTGCGCGAATGGCGCGGCGTCACCTATACCGTGCTTGTCCATGCCGACGGGTTCGAATGGAACGGCCGGCGCTATCGGTCCCTCACAATTGTCGCCCGTGCGATCACCGGGGCCCATTGGTCGGGTCCCCGTTTTTTCGGTTTGAGGAAGTGCGCAGGCCGCTCCGTCGAGAGCGCGGAGAGTGACCGTGCGGAAGCCTGATCGCCCGAAGTCCGGCGTGATGTTCCGCTGCGCGATCTATACACGCAAGTCGTCCGACGATGGGCTCGAGCAGGAGTTCAACTCTCTCGACGCGCAGCGCGAAGCATGTGAGGCCTACGTCACGAGCCAGCGTCACGCCGGATGGATCGCGCTCCCCGAAATGTACGACGACGGAAGCCTCTCGGGCGGCACGATAGAGCGCCCGGCCCTGCAGCGGCTACTCTCCGATATCAAGGCTGGCAAGGTTCAGATCATCGTCGTTTACAAGGTCGACCGCCTGACCCGGTCGCTCGCCGATTTCGCGAAGATCATCGATGTGTTGGATGCCCATGACGCCTCGTTCGTCTCCGTGACGCAGCAGTTCAACACCACGACCTCGATGGGGCGTCTGACGCTCACATGCCGCTCTCGTTCGCCAATTCGAGCGCGAGATCGCCGGCGAGCGCATTCGCGACAAGATTGCCGCGTCGAAGGCCAAGGGCATGTGGATGGGCGGCAACGTGCCGCTCGGCTATGACGTCAAGGACCGCAAACTGATCGTCAGTGAGCCTGAGGCGTCAACCGTCCGGGTGATCTTCCGGCGCTATGCGGAACTCGGCTCGGTCGCGCTGCTCAGGGGCGAACTCGATCGACTGGGTATTGTGAGCAAGCGCCGTGACGGCGCCGGCGGACGGCTGGCCGGCGGTAACCGGTTCTCCCGCGGCGCCCTCTACCTGATGCTGCAGAACCGGCTCTATCGAGGCGAAATCCTTCGCCAAGGCGCAGCCAACCCATGTCACAAAGAAGGCCAAGCGATACCGCTACTACGTCTCGGCGTCGCTTCTCGCTGGGGATCGCCCGCAAGCCAATCTTTGCGAGCATCCGGTTTTTCAAGAAAATGCTGGCGTGAGCCAGTGGCCCGCTTCAACTAATTTGAGAGGATTTGATGATTCGCTTTCGTCGCGACCCGAACGACGGAGGCGATCATGGCTCGAAGGAAATTGTCGTAAAGAAATATGTTGTGCGGTTGAGCTGCGGCGAACGTTCGCTGCTTGAAACGATGATCCGGAAAGGGAGCAACCCGGCGCAGCGCCTGCGGAAGGCGCGGATCTTGCTGAAGGCGGACGTCTCGGAAGCCGGCGAAGGATGGAGCGACAACCAGATCATCGAGGCTCTGGCAACCAGCGCATCCATGGTTTACCGGGTGCGCAAGCAATTGGTGGAAGAGGGCTTCGAGGCCGTGCTAAGCCGCAAACCACGCGCCACGCCTAGCGTTCCCCGGATTTTCGACGGCGAGAAGGAAGCCAAACTGATCGCTCTGGCTTGTTCCGAGCCCCCCAAGGGCCGCGCGCGCTGGACATTGCGGTTGTTGGAGAACAAGGTCGTCGAACTGAACATTGTCGATCGCGCCAGCGACAGCACGATCGGGCGACTCTCAAAAAAACATTCTCAAGCCGCATCTGAAACAGCAATGGGTCATCCCGCCGAAGGCCAACAGCGCGTTCGTGGCGGCCATGGAAGACGTGCTGGCCGTGTACACGCGACCGCGCGATCCCGGTATTCCTCTGGTTTGCTTGGATGAGACCTCGAAGCAATTGATTGCCGAAACCCGCGCTCCGATCCGGATGAAAGAGGGGCGGCCAGCCAGGTTCGATTACGAATACGAGCGCAACGGCACGGCCAATCTCTTCATGATGTTCGCGCCGCTCGAAGGCTGGCGGCATGTCAAAGTCACGGATCGTCACACCGCCGTGGATTATGCTCATGCCTTGAAGGATTTAGCCAATATCCACTTCTTGAACGCCAAGAAAATCGTTCTGGTGCAAGACAATCTCAATACCCATACCAAGGCTTCGCTTTATGAAGCTTTTCCCGCCGCCGAAGCAAGGCGGCTGGCCGAACGGTTCGAATGGCATTACACGCCAAAGCACGGCAGTTGGCTCGATATGGCCGAGTCCGAACTCGGCGTCCTTTCGTCCCAGTGCCTCGATCGCCGCATCCCGGACAAACAAACCCTCATAAACGAAATCGCCGTTTGGGAGGACGATCGAAATGCCAACCACGCGAAAGCCGATTGGCAGTTCACCACAGCCGACGCACGTATCAAACTCAAGCATTTATACCCGTCAATCTGAATAAATTGAGCCGCTAGCCGGATGCTTGAGACCGCCAGCAAGTAGCCGCGCGACGATCCGGGGTCTTGAACTGTTGATAGCAGGGAGGTAAGCGAATGCTTGGGTTTTTCGTCGGCAAACTCGGCCTCAAATTCTTCCCAGGGTGGGTCGCGGACGCCCATTTGCGGGAGGTTTTCATATCGTCCCAGACACATTCGATAAACATCACATTCGATACATGGCCGAAGGCTGCGTTGCGATGGCGCGGCGTATCGGCAATGGCCGGATTGAACCGGTTGTTTTGGTAGATCTTATTACCCAGGCTGCCATTGGGATGGCAACTGAATATCAGTGTCGCCAAATCAATGAGCCGGACGCGGCGATCCGCGATCTTGAACGGTTGCGGGACCAGGCGGGGCGGCAAGATGGCGGAAATTGCCCTTAAACCCCTTTGAAGCCGCGGCGGCGAACGCACGAAGCGAGAAGCTGCCATGCGGCGTGAGGTGAAGAAATAGGAGTGCAAAATGGGTATCGGTTCTAGAAGCCTAAGCGGTATCCCCGAAACCATCGGCGGTATACTCAATTGGGCGTTGATACTAGCGGCCATAACCGCGGGAGCATTTGGGCGGTCTCCATGGTGGATGCTTCCCTTGATTGCTGTAGCGGCTGCCGCATCTTTTCTGACTAACGCCGAGCGAGTCGTCAGTAATTTACAGTTTGGGATAAGAGGATTGACGATCTTTGTGGCGTCACAGGCTTTAATTGTGGGTCTGTTATTCGCTATCGGACGCTTACTCGGTTGGCTTCTGTGAGCCCTGTCTGCGCCGGTTCGGCGAGCCGATCGTCGCCCTTATCGATCGGCCGCCGGGCGCCGCGCGGAGGCCGATCTATTCCGAGATTCGCTTTTGTGAGCGGCTTCTGAAACTGGCGGGGCGGCGCTAGGCGCTCGGTGCAGACTTTATTTTGATTTAGCGTCCAAGTCTCGCTGCATCGCAAATCAACAGGCGAAAGTCACGGACCAAGTTTTGCAGATCGGCAAGCGGGACAGGCGCTTGAGCCCGTTTTGTTGGAATGCGCAGTACGTCCCCGGTCTGGCTATCAACTCCCCAGCCATCGTGAATAATCTCGTGACGCTTCCCAACAACTGCGCGTGCGCGAGAGGCGATGCAAAGGGCTTTTTCAAGGAATGCCGCTGCGAAATTTTCGCTATCCGTCTTCGGCGATAGCACCGCTTTGGAGGCGTTTTCAAATATCTCAATGCGGGCGATTGCAGACTTGGGAGTGAGGTAAATCGCGCGTCCCACATGCGGATGAATTTGCAATATGCGGGAGAACAGATCGGCTAGCTCATATTCTAAGTTTGCGTTTTCGATCGAGATCATGCCGATGGCTCGGACATGCTCTGGGAAGTCCCCCCAAGGTGACCACCACATCGTATCGTTCGGCGGCTCGCCGGCCATGATATCCCTTCCCTTAAATGGCCAATGGAAGCGCGGCGAGTGCTCTGGCCTGGCAATTTCTCGGTTGCTCGGCTGGTGACACCACAGTGACACGGGGCATTAGTCTTGGTGACACGGTTTCCTAAGTTATTGATTTTATTGGCTGGGGGACCTGGATTTCGAACCAAGATTGACGGAGTCAGAGTCCGCTGTTCTACCGTTGAACTATCCCCCACCCGCTCCCCGCAAAAAGCCTTGAAAAGAAAGACTTTGGCATGACGAAGCATGGTCTAGTTGCTGGTCCCGGGACTGTCAACGTTTGCCACCCGCCATCGTGTCCTTCCGCCCGACGCCTCTACGATGCGGTGGCGGCGGTTCCGTTCAGTGGATTGGCTGGATCCCACCGGTAGCGCAATGTCTCGAAACGCATGCCGAGCGCATCGACAAGCACGAGCCTGCCGACAAGTCCTTCGCCGAAACCGACGATTTCGCGGATAACTTCCAGCGCCATCATTGCGCCAAGGATGCCGGTCAGGGCGCCGAGCACACCCGCCTCGGAACAAGCCGGCACCGTCCCCTCCGGAGGCGGCTCCGGATAAAGACAACGGTAAGTCGGATTGGGTTCGCCGAAGGGACCGTTTTCATAAGGCCGCAGAACCGTCAGCGCGCCGTCGAAGGCGCCGACCGCGGCGGTGACCAGCGGACGCTTTTCGTAATAGCAGGCGTCGGACACGGCATAGCGAGTTGCAAAATTGTCCGAGCCATCGGCGACGACATCGAAAGAGCCGACCATGCCGCTGGCGTTATCTGCGGTGAGCCTTGCGGGCAACGCAGTGACCTTGACGTGCGGATTTAAACTTTCGATCGCCGCTTTCGCGCTCTCGACCTTGGCGCGGCCAACATCCGCCGTGCCGTGCAGAACCTGGCGCTGAAGATTCGACAGCGAGACTTCGTCGTCGTCGAGAACGCCGATCTCGCCGATGCCCGCCGCCGCGAGATATTGAATGAGCGGCGATCCGAGACCGCCCGCGCCTACGACGAGCACCCGCGCGGCCCTCAGCTTCTGCTGGCCAGGTCCGCCGACACCGTGCAGCACGATATGGCGCGCGTAGCGCTCGATTTCCTCGGGCGAAAACATGGTCGCAGTTTACAGCGACTTTCTGTTCCGGGACATCGGCAAAGAGCAGTGGGGTCCGGCCCGGCTTGAACGACAATTAGGCACCATTTGGCGAGCGGAAGCAACGGGAGAACCCGCGTTTCGGCACGTTTTATCCCATCTACCTTGTAATTTATACCAAGTCTCGTTGATCATAACCGATAAGCCCAGTCTCATGATCCGATGGGACGCCGGAACTTTTGAACGAGCGTTGGCGGGAACCCATCCACCTCGGAATTTGAGCGGCCGTAACCATTCGTGACCCGATCTCGGCCTTCGCGGAACGATTGTATATGGAGGAGGCAATCGCTATAAGGGCGGCGGCTTGAGATTTGGGAGTCGCGCAAGTGCCTATCAAGGAGGTCGAAGGCGGCTACAAACCGTCCGGAGACGAAGCCTTTATGAACGAGCGTCAGAAGGATTATTTCCGGCGCAAATTAATTGCCTGGAAAGAAGATATCCTGCGCGAGAGCCAGGGAACCCTCGTAGTATTGCAGAGAGAGAGTGAGAACCATCCCGATCTCGCCGATCGCGCCTCTTCCGAAACCGGCCGGTCCATCGAATTGCGGGCACGCGACCGGCAACGCAAGCTGATCGCAAAGATCGACGCGGCGCTGGAACGGCTTGACGATGGCACCTATGGCTATTGCGAAGAAACCGGCGAGCCTATCGGCCTGAAGCGGCTCGATGCGCGGCCGATTGCAACTCTTTCGGTAGAGGCACAGGAACGCCACGAACGGCGCGAACGGACCCACCGCGAGAGCTGACTCAAAGCTATTTTGGGGCCGCACGATCGCGACGGCATCGCGGCCACCGGTTTTTGGCAAAGGTCCCACTTCTTCCAGGATTAGTGAGTTGAGTATTATTGAAGTAGGCGCAAAGCTGTTAATCATCCGAACGACGCGTCGATTGCTCACCGTGTCGCGCGGGCAGCTTCAAGAAGAACAAGAACGATATGAGAAGCGCAAGCCCCAAGGGAAGCCCATAAAATAGAGGCTTTTGGCAGTTTCTCATAACTTCCCATAATGGGTTATCCCGGCGTTGGAGGCGATATAAGCGACATGCAACATCAGAACGTTTTGCTCGCAATTGCTTCTATTGCCCTCGGATTTACTGGGTTTTTTAGCATCGCGAACATTGGCACTCTCGGCGGCAACCTCGCGGGAACCCTTCCTAACCCAACTATAGATGCAGCAAAATTTTCGTCGCCTCCTGCGATTGGCAATACATCTCCTAGCAAAGGAGCATTTACGTCACTTTCAGCGAGCGGCGCGCTGACCGTCATAGGGAAAGAAACGGTTGGCGCAACTGGATGGCTTGAGACGATAGTCCCAAATACGGAAAGCATCGCGGCCTTGCAAACGCTCTCCAGGGCCGGGTTTATCGGTGTCCTTGGCGCATCCCGGACAAGTGATAACTCCGTGGCTGGTGCCCAAGGCTCACTTTCCGGCGCGTTTATCAACATCAACGATAATACAGCATTTGTTCAAACCGGGTTTGGTGGGTACTTCGAGACTAGACGTCTTGCAGGGGCCGGAACGGAAGAGGGGATCGAGTCCACTGTCCTAAATTTTGGCACCAGCGTATCAATCAACCCGTATGCAATGGTGGCAACCGGGGAAACGATGGCTCTGTGGTTGGCTGCGGGACGGCCCAATGTTCCGTCTGCATCTGGGAGGGTAAGCGCAGCCATCGGGGTTAAAAATAACGGAGCGCAATTCGATAAGGGGCTGATATTTGAGGCAGGGTCGATATTAAATGGGGACGCACTTGATTTGCCAGCGTCCTATGCAATAAATTGGAGAAACGCAACAAACTCGTCCATTTCGGCTATAATAAGGAGTGATATTACAGCTGCGGCAACAGGGCAAAGCCTACTATTTGCAAACGGTGGGTTTTTCATACAAGATTTTGCAGGCACAAATATCGCGCAATTTTCGTTAACTAATACGAATATTCTAAACGGAACGTTTACGGTTAGCTCTGGACTCTCGAAATTGCCGCCTGTTCCGTTTGCCAGTCTTCCGACGTGCAATGCTGGAGCTGAGGGGACCGACGCAAGCATTAATGACTCGAATACTGTTGTTTTTAACGCGGTTATAGCTGGAGGCGGAGTGAACCATATTGCCGGGCGATGCAATGGAACTGCGTGGGTGGTTTACTGACGCTTATATCAAAAACAACTGAGGCGCCGGCCGTGCAGGAGAAGAAACAGTGACTTGGACCTGACCCGCCGCGGCGCTCGGGAATCGGTGACCTCGGTGCCTCTCTCCTAAATATTTCTTGAGGACGGTGCCGGAAAAACTCATCCGGCGTGCGGTAAGCCTGGCGCGCCTGTTTTGTTTTTGGCCTAGCCATATTTTTGTGGCTAACTCGGCGGAATTGTGTACATCGAGAGTTTGGTAGAGCATTTTCGTGTGATCCGCGACCGACGAGAGTTGGATGCCGAGTTCATCCGCGATCGCAGGTTTCGGCTTGCCAAGGGCAAGGTGAATGCCGACTTTCGTCTGCGCCGCCGTGGCGCCGCTTTCCCGCAACACGCGAGCCGCATGGGCGATGGGGTGTTCGTGCAATTCGATCGTCACCGCTATATTAGTGCAATACTGTTAATCGTCTGAACGCAACACATAACATCGTATAGGCCTCTCATAGTGACTGCCACGCTCCAGGACGTCGCCCAGCACACAACGCCTCTTCCGTTGCTCGCCTTTATCCACGTGCCAAAGACCGCCGGCTCAACCGTAAATGCGGTGCTCAACCTTTGTTCGCCTCGCGGGCTGAGCCACTGCGAGGAAATTTTTTATACCGACGCATTCCTCGACCACGCCTCCGATTGCGACTGGCTCAGCGGCCATTTCTGCCGCGATGTCATCGCCGGGAGACTGATCTGGCTGAACCGGCCCGTCGAATATTTCGCAAGCACTCGTGAGCCAATCGCGCAGCTTCTCTCCAGCCTCAACCGGTTTTTCGAGATATCGCACCGCGGAATCGAGTGCTTCCTGGCTCATTCATTCGCAGACCAACGCAATATTGCCGAGGTCCAAGCAACTGATTTTTTTAGGTTATCTGCTATCATGGCGCTGCTTCTGAAGCCTGACATTGGTTTCCTCAATTGCCAAGCCCGCTACATTCTTGGTGCGGATTTTGACTCCATTTCGGACAGCGAAATAACCCGCCGGTTGAATTCCTATTGCTACATCGCCACCGAGCAAACACTGCCAGACCTTTACCAAGCCTTTGGATTCGCCGAGATCCCGCGCGATGCCAATGAGCTCCGCGAGAACGCAGCCTCAAAATACCACTTCGACACCACGATCTTTAAAACGCCTGAACTTCGCGAATTTCTCGCCTATCACCACCGCCACGATATCGCCCTTTACGATTTGGTTCGGCAAACATCCTGGTCTGCGCAAGGGCGCCGTCCCTTCAGGCCGGCCTATGATATCACCACGCCGGAGAACTATGACGAACAAGCTTACGTCGATGCGAATCCCGACGTGGCCGCCGCCGTGCGGGCCAACGTCTTTCGATCCGGCCGTGATCATTTCGACGCTTACGGCCACGCAGAAGGACGACGAAAACTCGGACCCCCGCCTGTTCTTAGGGTCGCCGCGAATGGAGTCGTCTCTCACGAAGCAAAAGGCTGGAGTGATTTGCCAGGCTCGGCTAACCTTTGTTGACGCGCCGCGCCCGCTTGCTTTCGCCACGGCGTAGAATATTCAACAACGCAGCCTTCTTTGACCGCAGGCGTGAAATAGGGTCGCCGCGTTCTCTTGGTCATGCGCTGGCGTTTGATCCCAGTCTTCGACCACTTTCTTGGCGCGCGAGGGAGCGGCGACGAGAAAGGCACTATCGCCATGGTGGAAGACCCACCGCCACCCGTTCTTCTTGGCCTGCCCGCAGGCCCGACTCGTCGGATTGCAGGAGAGCGCTCGCTATCAGACGATTTGCCGCGCGAAGCGAAGCCAAGGAAAATCGTTTGACGCGCTAGGATCGTTCCGCCGAGGGGCCTCTCGCGGATCGCGGCGGCCGCCGTGAAAGACCGGCGCCGCGTCGAGCATGTTGATACGCGCGCCCCTCATGGTGAGCGAAGCGACCCTGGTAAGGGATCGCGGAGAGCTCTCGAACCACGCTGATCTCGAGGCCGAGAGGATCGGACAGGACTGGTGCCAGCCGCTCGAAGGCGATGCCTTGGGTGAAGCGCAGATAGATGACGCGGGCGCGCAGCCCGGGCCGCCCTTCGGCTAGCTCAGGAGGCGAGCCGCGCTCCCTTCCCGCCGGCGAGCGGCGGCTGCCATTTTTTGCGCCCCGCACGGACCCGGCACGTGGGACAATCGGCGAGCCGGCCTGACCCCATCCCACGCGCTTGGCGTTTGTCTTATTATAGCCGCATTGCGGAAGCCAGCGTGTTCCGCGCCAGCCCCGGAACACGCTGGCGGCGTATCGTTCCAGGTGTCGCCCTGTGGCCCCCGGCCGAGCGGATTTGGTGCGAAAGATGAATCAATTCGCCAAAAAGCACTTCCGCCGGGAGGCTGCCTTTTTGTTTTCGCATTGACAAAATACATGATGGTTCAGCTTGATAGAGTGTTTCGCGCCGCTCTAAGCCGGCGCCGCACGGATTTGACAGGAGAAAACGAGATGTTTCAAAAGGGTGGAATGCACGCCGTCGCCATTTGCATCTTCCTATTTGGAATATCCGTTCAAGCTTCCGCTGTTCCGTTCTTCTCTCATATGCCGCCGGAGGCGACGCCGCTCAAAGCCGTGCCGGTTGTCGTATTTGGCAGGAACAGCCGGCGCAGCGTGGAGGAGTTCGCGGCCGAGCAGAAGCTCGACGCGGCCGAGCTTCGTACCCGGTTTGCGGGCTCCGGCCTGATCGAATGCGGCGACGCGCATGGCGCCGGCCAGCTCACGCTCGCCAACGACCTCGTAACGACCGCGGCCCATGTATTTTTCGACGAAAAGGGCGCTCCGCGAGCAAAGACATGCTTCTTTTCGATAGAGAACCACGGCAGGGAGACCAGGGTGCCACTCGACCTCGGCTCGATCGTTGCCGGCAGCACCAATCCTTACGCGGTCGCCGCGGTTCATGATTGGGCCGTTGCGCGTTTGACGCATCCAATTGAAGGGGTAACCCCCTATAGCCTTGCCGATGCGACAGGCTCCAACATACCAGTCGAGTTCGTCGCGCGCGGGCACATCGATTGGGGCGATGGGCGCAGGCTGTCGATGGAAAAATGCTTCCTTCACGACCAATTGGCGGCCGGCGCGGAAGGAACAAGGGAATTTTCGTTCGATTGCGAAACCGGGGACGGCGCCTCCGGCGGCGCGCTCGTCATCGGAACGAACAAAGCGGCGATAGGCGCGATTTTGGTCGGCTGGCGCAGCAACAAGCCGTTTCGTTCGGCGCCGTTTTCGCGATCCCACTATAATTTCGCGGTGACCATAGAAGGGGCTTTCAAGAGAGCCGTCGTTGCCGCCGCCAGCAAGGTCGTCGTCGCCAAATAGGCGCCGCTTCGCTAATCGTAGCGCCGACTGACTAAAATAGGTCCTTTGTGACACACGCTTCGAAGGCTGCACAACTGCGACCTCCGTCCGCATAGCGCGTTACGTCTTCGTGAACCCTGAGAAGGTCTACACTAGCTGGCTTTCGGCGATCGCGCGAGACCCCACCTTGCGCACGATGCGCGCTGAAGGTAGCTTGTTACAATTTGCCAATAGGAATTTCCCATGCCCCTTGTGGATACAAGCAGTCTTAGGGTCATTGAGCGATTGCCAGGTTGGAATGGACGCTATTTCCACTCGGCTTATATGACATTCGCGCACTACGACTTCACGCGCGGTTCTTCCATTCACGAGCACTTTCATGCTGAGGAAGAAGTCTACGAGGTGACAGAGGGCGAGCTTGAGGTGACCATCGACGGCGTGGCCCAAATCGCCCGCGTAGGTTTAGTTGCGATTGTGCCGAGCAATGTCCGTCATTCGGTCAAGGCCCTCACCGACGGGCGAGTCATAATCGTCGACCATCCAGCCAGGCCAGATTTCGGTTAGGTTCGACGCCTGACGTGGAGTGTCACCGATAGACTCCCTAACGCCGCAGGCTTTCGGAATCCGACTTGTGGTCGTATCGGCTTCGCGGAAAAGTGGCTCCGTTCCCCGTGTTTCATGCTGGTCTGTTGAATGATCTCTATCTCGGCTTCCGCGCCTTGGCAGCTGCCTACTGGCCCGCTTCAACTAATTTGAGAGGATTTGATGATTTGCTTTCGTCGCGACCCGAACGACGGAGGCGATCATGGCTGCGAAGGAAATTGTCGTAAAGAAATATGTTGTGCGGTTGAGCTGCGGCGAACGTTCGCTGCTTGAAACGATGATCCGGAAAGGGAGCAACCCGGCGCAGCGCCTGCGGAAGGCGCGGATTTGCTGAAGGCGGACGTCTCGGAAGCCGGCGAAGGATGGAGCGACAACCAGATCATCGAGGCTCTGGCAACCAGCGCATCCATGGTTTACCGGGTGCGCAAGCAATTGGTGGAAGAGGGCTTCGAGGCCGTGCTAAGCCGCAAACCACGCGCCACGCCTAGCGTTCCCCGGATTTTCGACGGCGAGAAGGAAGCCAAACTGATCGCTCTGGCTTGTTCCGAGCCCCCCAAGGGCCGCGCGCGCTGGACATTGCGGTTGTTGGAGAACAAGGTCGTCGAACTGAACATTGTCGATCGCGCCAGCGACAGCACGATCGGGCGGACTCTCAAAAAAACATTCTCAAGCCGCATCTGAAACAGCAATGGGTCATCCCGCCGAAGGCCAACAGCGCGTTCGTGGCGGCCATGGAAGACGTGCTGGCCGTGTACACGCGACCGCGCGATCCCGGTATTCCTCTGGTTTGCTTGGATGAGACCTCGAAGCAATTGATTGCCGAAACCCGCGCTCCGATCCGGATGAAAGAGGGGCGGCCAGCCAGGTTCGATTACGAATACGAGCGCAACGGCACGGCCAATCTCTTCATGATGTTCGCGCCGCTCGAAGGCTGGCGGCATGTCAAAGTCACGGATCGTCACACCGCCGTGGATTATGCTCATGCCTTGAAGGATTTAGCCAATATCCACTTCTTGAACGCCAAGAAAATCGTTCTGGTGCAAGACAATCTCAATACCCATACCAAGGCTTCGCTTTATGAAGCTTTTCCCGCCGCCGAAGCAAGGCGGCTGGCCGAACGGTTCGAATGGCATTACACGCCAAAGCACGGCAGTTGGCTCGATATGGCCGAGTCCGAACTCGGCGTCCTTTCGTCCCAGTGCCTCGATCGCCGCATCCCGGACAAACAAACCCTCATAAACGAAATCGCCGTTTGGGAGGACGATCGAAATGCCAACCACGCGAAAGCCGATTGGCAGTTCACCACAGCCGACGCACGTATCAAACTCAAGCATTTATACCCGTCAATCTGAATGAATTGAGCCACTACCACCGCATCAAGGCACTGCCCCATGTCATCCCCGCGCCGATCGCCATCATCGCGATAAGATCGCCCGGCTTGAGACGGCCAGCGCGGTTCGCCTCGTCGAGCGAAATCGGCAGAGAAGCACTCGACGTATTGCCGTAACGTTCGAGGTTCAGCCAACATTTTTCGATTGGAATGCCGAGCCTCCCCAGCACCGATTCGACAATCCGGGCGTTGGCCTGGTGCGAGACAATGTGGTCGATGTCGGCGACCGTCAGCCCGTTCGCGGCGAGCGCTTCGAGAATTGCTTGCGGCAGCACGCGGACCGCGAACTTATAAATCTCGCGCCCGTTCATCGCGATCTTGTGCATGTTCTTGGCAAGCACTTCGGCGGACTGCGGATGCTGGCTGCCGCCGCCCGGTATCGACAGCATTCCAGCGGCGGTTCCGTCGGAATGAAGGTGCGTCGACAGGAGGCCGCGTCCGGGATCGCGCGCCGGTCCGACGACCATCGCGCCCGCCGCATCGCCGAACAGCACACACGTGTTGCGGTCGCTCCAATCGACGAGACGGCTCAAGAGCTCGGCGCCGATGACGAGCACCCGCTGGGCTCTGCCGGTCTTGATGAATTGGTCGGCGATGCTCAACCCATAAAGAGACCCTGCGCATGCAGCACCGAGATCGAAGGCAAAGGCGCGCGCCGCGCCGAGCTTGGCTTGAACGATAACCGCACAGGAAGGCAGCGGCATGTCGGCCGAGACCGTGGCGACGATGATCATGTCGAGATCTTCGGCTTTTGTGCTGGCCATCGCAAGCGCGTGCCGCGCCGCGACAACGGCCATGTCCGAAGTGACTTCTCCTTCCGCCGCGATCCGGCGCTCCTTAATCCCCGTGCGCGCGATGATCCAGGCGTTGGTCGTGTCGACCAGCCTTTCAAGATCTTGGTTCGTCAATATCCGTTTCGGACAATAGGCGCCAGTCCCGAGAAGGTGCGAGTGTAACAAAAAACGCGGGCCCCTTTTTGCCACTGCAATGGGAGCCCAACGGAGGCCACAGCATTGCCGACACAAACAATCCGATAAGCCCAAACGGCATGTTTCGCTAGCCGCCCCAAGCCCCACGGCTCGAAGAAGCTGGGGGCAACCATCAACAGTCGTTAATATTTTGAAATATAGGGCTCCGGCGCATCGGCATCGCGCGAAGTACGGATTGACTATCGAACGATCCGCCAAAAAAAGCCGGTTTCGCGGCAAGGACCATGGAAAAACAACGATACGGATCGCAGCTTAGCCGCGGCGTTTGTCGCGGCCTTGCGCCTCGCCAGGGATCAACCGGTAAGTCTGCTGCAGAAATCCGATCGTCTCGCGGGCGGCGCGCAGAGAGCGATTATCCACGCGCGGCCTTACCGCCGCCAAGGTCCAGTTAGCGGACCCTTCGGCATTGTCGCGCGGCTGGATTAAAATCTCATTGACCCGTTCGAACCCGGGGCATTGCTTCAAGGTCCGCAGACAGACCTCTTGGAGTTCCGCGGAAGACCGGACCTCGCGTCGAATTGCTTCACCGGTCATTGTCTCTCCTAGGTCGGCGGCATTGGGCCGGCGCATTAATTTAGATCCGAAGTTAGGCCAGGAAGTTAGTCGTTAGCTTCGCCGGGCTCCCCCGCCTTCGCGAAGGCATTCCAAGACAGCCGACAGGGGAACGCGACAATGGCGCTTCCGTTCCCCGACATGCCAACCCCTTTCCTTTCTTCGCGCGCGAAAATGACTCGCCGGGGTTGACCGGAAGCGAAAACAAAAGCTAGTGTGCGTCCGAGTCTTGGAGGGACCACTCCGAGTCTTGGGGAACGCTCTGGGCAAGAAGGGGCTTGAATGCGCATGTTTTTCGGGATCATACTTGGCATAGTCCTTACGATTGGCGCGGCATACGTGTCCGATTCTATACGTAATACCAGCGGCGCCGAAGGAACCGCCGAGCGTCCGGTGGTCAATTGGGATGTGGTCAATCACGGTCTCAAAGCCTTATCGTCCACCGTCCAGGGTGGCTGGGCGCGTTTGACCGGGCACGCAAAGGACAACTGATTTAGCTTGAACGTAACGCTTCGCCACTGCCGTTGCCACGTTGGAACATGGCTGGGATCGAGGCACGCCGGGTCCGGGGAAGGTTGCCAAAGTCATCTCCCAGGCAAATATTTGGCTTGCTCCTCACCTCCATACGGCAAACCGCGAGAAAACAATGGTTCCGGCGGGCCATTGCTTTGCGCGGCGACGGCGGCGCGGAAGCTGTCCAGCACGTGGCCCAAGCGGAGCGGGGCCTTCATTCGATTTTTTCATTCGGATAGACGCCCCACAGATTCGATTGCTGGATAAAGCCGTCGAAGCCGTCGCCCGAGACACGGCACCAGGCGCCGTCGCAGCCGCGCACGCTTGCGATCACATTTGACTGCAATTTCGCGACCGGCGCCGATTTCGGGCCCGCCTTGCTGTAGAGGACCGAGTCCGTTCCCTTTTTCCACGGCGCAACCAGAGCCGTGCGCCTTCCCGAAAGAAGCGAATGGAGCACCCAGCCCTCCGCGCCTTCGGAATCGCGGACCTTGCGCCAAATTTCAAATTCGGCGGTGATCTCGACGGGGAGCCCCGCGCGTTGAAAGACCCATACGGTCCGATGATCCTTGGAGGGGCCTTCGCGCAGGTTCACGCGATCGGACTTCAGGCTCACATAACGCGGAACCGGTAAGCCGCTAGCGGAGCCGATTTGGTCAGCTTGCGCGGTTCCTCCAGCAGCCAAGGCACAGAAGGCCCCGGCGATGGCGAGAATGGCACGATGGATGACTTTACTCCAAAGCGGTGTGATTTGGCGCATCCGGGCTACCAAGATTCTCGTCATTGGTGCGTGGGCTCGTTGATGTTGCGGCGCTGCAAAGCGGTTGGCTCAAGTCATGGACCATTGGACCGCGCTCCTTCGTTGCGTTCTCGCATTGCGCCCTACTTTAGGGCTCGTCCCGATCAAATGGAACCATTTGATCGATAAGGACTCGCTCAAAATCAAAGAGTTGGAGCGCGTCGGAATTGAAAAAGTCGAGCAACTTTTTCTGGACATGCTCTAGGAAAACAACGGAAATCAACGAGAGTGCACCGCTCGTTTCCCGCTGGCAATGGAGACCTGCCGGCGTTCTTGTCTTTGACCGGCCATCTGCTACAGAAACCGCGAGGGGAGGCAATGAACGCAGAGACGTCCTCTTATGTGCCGGGCATCGTTAACGTCCGGTGAAGACGTCGTGGCAAGTCCTCGCAGGTGATCAGCAGAGGCTTGGCCAGGCGCGATCGCGCCGAGCGAAATTGGGCCTCACGATTCGGCGGTTCTTTTTGAAATCGCATCCGGCGAGCCTAAAGGACAAGGAAGAGAATGGGCCGGAAAAAACCGCTCGTGATCGTGACCCGCAAATTGCCGGACGCCGTCGAAACCCGGATGTGCGAGCTTTTCGATGCGCGGCTGAACATCGACGACAAACCGATGCCGCGCAGCGCTCTCGCCGAGGCGATGCGTGCCGCCGAGGTGATCGTTCCCACCGTTACCGACAGAATCGATGCCGAGCTGATAGGACTAGCCGGGCAACAGATGAAGCTCATCGCCAATTTCGGCAATGGTGTCGACAATATCGACGTGACCGCCGCCTTGGGACGAGGGATGACCGTCACCAATACGCCAGGCGTTCTCACCGAGGATACCGCCGACATGACCATGGCGCTGATCCTCGCGGTGGCGCGGCGGCTCGTCGAAGGAGCAAGCGTAATTCCCGCTGGCGAATGGACCGGCTGGGCGCCGACCTGGATGCTTGGACGCCGGATCAGCGGCAAACGGCTCGGAATCGTGGGCATGGGCCGCATCGGCCAGGCTCTCGCCCATCGGGCCAAGGCTTTCGGCTTGCAGATCCACTATCATAACCGGCGGCCCGTCGCCGCCCCGATCGAGGAAGCGCTCGAAGCGACCTACTGGGAATTGCTCGATCAGATGCTCGCCCGCATGGACATCGTTTCGGTCAATTGTCCGCATACGCCCGCGACCTATCACTTGCTGTCCGCGCGCCGGCTAAAATATCTCCGCTCGCATGCCATCCTCGTCAATACCGCGCGGGGCGAAATCATCGACGAGACCGCGCTGACACGTATGCTCGAGACAGGCGAGGTGGCTGGCGCCGGGCTCGACGTTTTCGAGCATGAGCCGGCGGTCTCGCAGAAGCTTGTCAGGCTAGCCAACGCCGGTAAGGTCACGCTTTTGCCGCATATGGGATCGGCGACCGCCGAGGGCCGCATCGACATGGGCGAGAAGGTCATCGTCAACATCAAGACCTTCATGGACGGCCACCATCCGCCCGACAGGTTGCTGCCCGCGATGCTGTAACGCGCGCACGTGATCCCAAAAGTTGGAGATTTTTTGGATCCTGTTCATCCGGATCACCGCTATTTTATATACTCGTAAAGGAAGCCGCTCGGCCTTGCTTGCATTTAAGAGCGACCAGAGTTGGAACGTCGGCAAAGCGACCAACTCGCAAACGTTTCACGGCAAAGTCGCAAAACAAGGCCAGGCGAATGACCAGAGCGGATGCGAGAGCAAACGCCTCACTTGTTCCAAAGCGATAAACTGCCAATTCGGAGAATTCTTCGCTACGGATGCGATCTTCGATCTGGACCGCATGCTGAGCGAAGAAAAAGTCCTAATATTTGCCGGATTTGACCACGAGCCAAATCAATATCAACCCGAGGCTACAGCCGACCGCAAAGACGGTGAGCCCAATAATAGTCGTTCCCCACGTCAGGGGTCCTTTGGCTGCAAAGAACAAGAAACTGGAGCCGACGATCAGGGCTGCGATCACCAGACCAACTTCAATGTTGCGATTGCTAGACAGATTCAGCTCGCCGCTCTCGATGTCTTGCTCGCGCGTTTGCGCTGCCCGTTCTTCCGCCTGCTTGCGTTCTGTAATGTTGGTCCAGAACCCGACAATTTCCGTGGGCCGGCCGTCGGCATCCCGCAAGAGGCTCGCCTCGTCCTGTATCCAAAGGTAGTGGCCATCCTTGCATCGAAACCGGTACTGTTGCACCAAGTGGCCCAGGGTCATCAGGATCGACGTTTTCCCGACTGCGGCCACCTGGTCATTGGGATGCAGACAGGCGATCCACCAGTCAGGGGCCAGCACTTCCTCGACTTCGTAACCCAGGATTCTCCTGACGCTGTCACTTACCCATTGGCTGCGAAAACCTTCAGCTTCTATCGCAAGCACATAAATGACGGTAGGAATGGAATTCAATATATAGCGCGACCGTTTGCCGGATTTGACCACGAGCCAAATCAATATCGACCCGAGGCTACAGCCGACCGCAAAGACGGTGAACCCAATAATTGTCATTCCCCACGTCAGGGGCCCTTCGTTTGCAAGGAGCAAGAAACTGGAGCCGACGATCAGGGCTGCGATCACCAGACGAACTGCAATGCGATTGTTAGACCGATTCAGCTCGCCACTGTCGACCTCTTGCTCGCGCGCTTGCGCTGCCCGTTGTTCCGCCTGCTTGCGTTCTGTAATGTTGGTCCAGAACCCGACAATTTCCATGGGCCAGCCGTCGGCATCCCGCAAGAGACTCGCCTCGTCCAGTATCCAAAGGTAGTGGCCGTCCTTGGATCGAAACCGGTACTCTTGCACCAAGCGGCCCTCGGTCATCAGGATCGACGCTTTCCCGACAGCGGCCACCTTGTCATCGGGATGCAGACAGGCGATCCACCAGTCAGGGGCCAGCGCTTCCTCGACTTCGTAACCCAGGATACTCTTGACGCTGTCACTTACCCATTGGCTGCGAAAACCTTTAGCTGTTTTCTCAAGCACATAAATGACGGTAGGAACGGAATTCAATATAAGGCGCGACCGTTCCCCCGATAATACCGGCAATACCGCAGGAGCGCCGTGGGGCTGACGCAGTGACATAGCTACACATATGGACCGCTTGACGCCTACGGCAAGGCGCTTTAAACAACTCGCGGCGATCTGCCGAACTAGAAAAACTCGCAGATGCGGCCAAGCCTATAATTCATGCTGCGACTGTTAAGGCGGCGCTCAGTGGTCGTGAGGGCCGGGAGGCGGCGGGGCCGGCGGCTCCCGCGCCAGCATTTCGAGTTGCGTTTCGATGAAGCCGGGATCGCTCCAACTGTTGTCTTCCTCGGGCAGCCAGCGCGCGCGAATATAGCCGGAGCGGTCGATCAAGAACTCGGCGTGGGTTTCCGGAACCCTGACCACGTCCTGTTTCCGGTTGTGAAAGGAGCGGGTGTAAAAGCCATAGGTGGCGGCCACGTCCGCCGTGTCGTGATCGGCGACGAGAATCTTGCCGGTTGCGAGGCGGCGCAGCGGCTCGCATGTCTTGCCAGGGGCAACCAAGATCATCTTGGCGCCGAGCTCGGCTAGCCGCGCGCGGGCGGCCAATAGCTGTTCGAGCCGCGCCGTCTCTTGCGCCACGTTCTCTTGCGTACACGAAAAAAGCAGCAAGAGGATCGCGGACTGGCGCCGATAGTCGCTCAAAATGAAGGTGTTGCCGGTTTCATCGGTGACTTGGAAATCGGGCGGCGCGAGCCAGTACTGGCCCGGGTTGATCTTGGGTTCGATAATGCGTGCCTGGTAGCCGATGGAAAAAGCGCCGAGAAAATTGATGATGTCCCAGCGATCGTCATTGGTGAGGACGTCGGCAAAGGCCGGCATGCCCGACGCCGGAATGCCGTGGGTCACCCACCAATAAAGGTCGCCGCCGGTGTGCAAGGCCGTGTGCGGCGCCGAAAGATCGGCCGGCTTTACCGGCAAGCTCGAAGCCGCGGGTCCATCGCCATGGCCGCTCACGCCATGGCACCCGGTGCAATTTTGCTCGAAGTGATTGAGACCGGCGGTGATCGACGTTGCCGCGTAGGGAATCTCCGTTACGAGGTAGGTGTCCGGGAAGGCCTGCACCGAGATCGCCGGGAAGGCGAGCCCGCACCCAATTAGCGCGGCGGCAATGCCAACGCCAAGGCTGGTGTTGGCCCGCAACCGGAACCAGGCGGGCCGCAGCGATGGCAGCAAACCGAAAGCGAGCGCCGCGAGGCCAAGCAAAATCAGCACATGGCCACCGATGAAACGCGTCGGGACCCAGGGGATTGCCCAGGTCGCCGCGAACGAGAAGCGAAATGGCAGCGGCCAGACAATGTTCTCATGCTCGGGCGGGGCCAATCCCGCCATGTCGGACGCCACGACGACGATGAGGACCGCCACCACGGTCTCGAGCTTGACCCGGTTGGCATAGCTTCGAAAGGTGGGATCGCTCGGCTTTACCTCAAGCATCGGCAAAAGCTGCCGTTGCAATCCGCCGGCAATGACGAAAACGCCGCCAAGCAAGGCAAGCTTGAGGATCAGCAGGCGTCCGTATTCCGTTCCGATCAGGCTCGATACATTACCGACAAGAAACCAGGTGAGCATCCCCCCGGTCACCAGGATGACGCTCATCGCGACTATCGCGAGCCGCGAAAAGCGGCGCAGGATGACGGCGGCCAATCGCCGCGTGTCGTCCGGGACCGGCCCCGCTCCAATCAATAAAATAAGCGCGGGCAACCCGCCAAGCCAGACGCCTAACGCGAGACGGTGCGCAATGGAGGCGGAAAGACCCGCGATCTGCTGATCAAGCGTAACCGGATGGCTATTGAAGGGGAATGCAGCGAGGCCAATACCCGCAACCAGCGCGGCCAACAACAAAGCCAGGTCCGATGTCGATGATTTCTTGAGGGTGATCCAGGCAATAACGGCGGGGATGCAAGCCGCCACGGCGCAACCGATTTCAATAATCGCGATCCGGCCGACCCCAGTCTTGAGGAGGAAAGTCCTAATGATCGAGCCATCAACCGAAAATCTTGCGGCTCCCGCGGCGTCGGCGGCGGCACCAACCGCACTCAGCGATGTCGCGACAGCTCCGGCAAAGGCAGCCACCATTACCGACAAAACGACCCGGCGGCGCCAAACGGACTTTCCGGCTGGCGCTAGGGCGTCGCGCGTATACCATACCAACACCCCGGAACCCAGGACAATAGCCGCCGCCAAGGTTGCGATGGCCCTGACAATCGCGAAGGGATCGATCATGATCGCGCAGCCTAACTTATCGAGCCTTGACCGTGAAGGTGAGCTTGTCGTCGACGGTGTGGCCGTCAACGGACAACATATGGTATCCGATGTTAACCGGCCCGGCTGGCAGATTGTCCGGAAGCACGACTTTCAGAAGCCGCGGATCCGAACTGTCGCCCTGGCTGGTCAAGGGGATCTGCGCTCCCTTTGCGGGGACGATCCACACCTTCGCGAAAGCCGGTTCAACCCCCTCGTTGAACCATAGCTTCAACTCCTTGGGCGCCGTATCGAGCACCGCGCGCGCGGAAGGATCGGATTTAACGAGACGCGAATGCGCCGCGGCTCCGGAAATCCCGAGGCCAAACCCAAGCAACACAACGACATAAACGAGTAGGGCCCGTCCCGTCCGCTCAAGCGCGCGCCTCATCCGGCACCTCCATGTTTGTTTTGGCGTTTTCCGTGGCGTTCGGGATCGTCTTTCCGATGCCTTGCCACGCCTTATCACGAATCCTCGGCGCCATGGGTAGAGGCCATGTTGTCGCAATGCGGCAGAGCCCTCTCCAAACCAGATTTCAATTGCCCCGCATGCGATCTTTCAGGGGTATTGGAGCGTGGCAAAAAAGTCATAGTGCGCATCGAAAACACCTTGGCAAGCACTGATCGTTTGACAAAGGGTCAATATCGCGTGAACCGTAGAACATAAAACTGGAGGGAAAGTTCATGACCGGTGCTATCAGAATTTGGGCCGCTGCTTTCATCGCAGCCCTCGCCATCACGCGTGCCGATGCCGCGGATTTGACTCCCACGCCGGAACCGCTTCCGCCGGCTCCGCCGATCTTCTTCGTCCATGTCGGCGCCCTGGGCGCCTTTTACTCGCCGCCCGACGCCCAGTCGACCGGAGGCGGGTTCTTGAAGGCAATACCAGTCTGCACGCCTTCAACCTGCCCTAACCTCCTCGGTACCGCGACATTAAATAACGTAGCTATCCCGCCAAGTTATACCGTCGGCTTGGAAGCGGGCTATTTTCTCACGCCCAATATCGCACTCGCAATCTCCGCCGGCGTGCCCCCGCTCATGCATATCAAGGCGACTGTTTTCAATTTTACAAACGCCTTGGGAACGGACCTGTTGGGAAGCGTGCGCTTTGGGCCGCTCATGGGCCTCGTTCAATACCACTTCACTCAATGGGGTGCCTTTCAGCCTTATTTCGGCGCCGGCGCGGCCTATGTGGTGATGTTCGCCAATACCAGCGACGGCATTCTTTCGAATTTCAGCGTCGATCCGACTTTCTGCGCCGTTGCCCAAGCCGGCTTCGATTATATGCTGACGGGATTTGGCTTGCCTAACTGGGGCGTCTTTGCCGACGCGAAAAAGCTGATTTACCTCAATCCCAACTTTCAAGGGAATCTCCTCAACACGAACATCCACATCAAAACCCTTGGTAAGATCGATCCTTGGATCGCGTCCACAGGCATCACTTTCAAATATTAGCCGAAGGCATTGCCCTGACCGCACCGCGCGCGACATAAAGAACGCTTCCACGGCCTACGTGGGAGCGTTTTCGTTCGCGGGTTTTGGACCGCCGCGGGAGACGCCGACCTTGGCGGGGCGAAGCACGCGATCGCCGATCGCGTAGCCATCCTCGACCACCTGCACGACCGTAGCATTCGGCGCCGTCTCGTCCTGCACCTCGAACAACGCCTCATGGAAATTGGGATCGAACTTGGCGCCGAGCGGGTCGAGCTTCTTTACGCCGTATTTGCCAAGCCGCGACAGGAAGTCGCGCTCGGTCAGTTCAACTCCCTCGATCAAGGTTTTCAGCGCGGCCCCCGCCTGCTCGCGGGCATGGGGCGCTAGGCTCTCGACGGCGCGCCGCAAATTGTCGGCGAACGTCAACATATCGAGGGCAAACGAGGTCACGCCATAGATTTTGGCGTCGGCGACCTCGCGCTCGGTGCGGCGGCGCTGGTTTTCCATCTCGGCGAGGGCGCGCAGGACCTTGTCTTTCAGCGCCGCGTTTTCGAGCTGAAGATTTTCCAAGACAACGAAAGGATCCGGCTCTCCAGCCGGAGCTTGCCCGGCAGGACCGGCGACCGCGCCGGCATCGCCGGTGGACTCATCCGGGCTGATCGCGGCGGCTTCGTTTTCGGCTTTTTTTGAATCGTTCATGATCGCTCTTTGATAAATGACAAACCACGCCGGGATATCAGTTTTTTGGCGGCCAAAATCAAGTTCCCGCCGCGACCTTCGATGAGTTGCGCAAGATCGCGATCACCGCAAGATGTTAGAATCCGCCGTCCGGCATGACGGACGCTTCCTTGGCCGGATCGAAAACGCCTAAAATTGCCCGCCGAATTGATTCTTGCCTATGCGCGGAAGTAATTTTCTCCCCGGTAAGATCGGTCACATAAAACACGTCCGCCGCCTTTTCGCCGAATGTCGCGATATGGGCCGAGGCTATGTTCAAGCTGAGCCTGGACATAATCGCCGTCAATTCATAAAGCAGGCCAGGCCTATCGAGGCCGGTGACTTCGACCACGGTGAAGCGGTTGGAAAGCGTATTGTCGATCGATACTTCTGGATGGATGCGAAAAACATCGCCGTCCTCTCCGGCCTGCCGCGCCTTTGCGGCGACCATGTCCCGCAGCCTGACCTGTCCGCTGAGCGCGCGCTCCATAGCGAGCACGATGCTGCCCGCCCGGCGCAACTCGTCTTCGTCGTATCTGAAAGCGCGCGAAACAAAAATTGTGTCGAGCGCCATGCCATCGGCGGTCGTAAAAACCTGCGCATCGACAATATTGGCTCCAGTTGCCGCGCACGCGCCGGCGACGGTTGATAAAAGCCGTGCATGGTCGGGTGCAATGACGGTCAATCCGGTGACGCTCCGGTTCCGATCAACGAGGATATCGGTTATCGGCCCGGGCATCTCGACTTCGGTCATATTCAAAAGTTTGGCGTGCAGAAGCTTCTGCTCCAGTGTGGCCTTTAACCAATAGGCTTGGGGAAGACGCGCGGCATAGGCCTCGAAATCGAGGTCTGACCAGTTCGGTAGCGCGCGGCGCAGTTCCTCGCGTGCCCGGGCGACGCGCTGTTTGCGATCGGTCGTGGAGTGACCGCCCGAGAGCTCCACCTCAGTCTCCCAATAGAGAGTCTGCAGGAGTTCGGCCTTCCAATTGTTCCAGACCCCGGGCCCCACGGCGCGGATGTCGCAAACGGTGAGGACAAACAGCATTTTTAGGCGTTCAAGGGTCTGGACGCGGCTGGCGAAGGTCGCAATTGTTTTCGCGTCACCAAGATCGCGCCGCTGCGCCGTATCCGACATGATCAAATGGGTCTCGATAAGCCACGCGACCGTTTCGGTTTCGGCTTCCGTGAGGCCGAGACGCGGACAAAGCGCGCGCGCGACAGCCGCGCCGGCGCTCACATGATCTTCGATCCGCCCCTTGGCGATATCGTGCAGGAAAAGCGCGAGAAGCAGCACCCTCCGGTTGGCGATCGACGGCAGAATTTCACCGGCCAGAGAATGGTCTGCGGAACCCCCCTGCGCTTCGATCTCGGCGAGGTTTCCCACCGCGCGCAGGAGATGCTCATCGACCGTGTAGTGATGATACAAGTTGAATTGCATGAGCGCGACGATGCGGCCGAATTCCGGGATGAAGCGCCCGAGAACACCGGCTTCGTTCATGAGCCGCAGCACGATTTCGGGCTCGTTGCGCGAGGTCAATATGTCTAGAAATAGCCGGTTCGCTTCGGGATCGGCGCGCAACTTCGCATCGATACGCTTCAGCGCCCGGGTGACTTGCCGCGTCGCGTCGGGGTGGATCGCGAGGCCATTGCGGTCGGCGACCCAGAACAGCCTGATGAGATTGACCGGATCGCGGGCGAACACTTCCGGCCCGGCGACCGTGACGCGGCCGTTTTCAACTTCGAAATCTCCGGTCGTGATGGCCGCCTGCTTGCGCCGCCAAGGCCGGAACCGGTCGAGCCTCGCTTTTGGTTTGGCTTGCTTTTCTTCGAGCGCGGCGCAGACGATCGCGGTCAAATCGCCGACATCCTTGGCGATCAGGAAGTAATGTTTCATGAACCGCTCGACGCTGGCGAGGCCGCCCCTCGTCGAATAGCCGAGGTGGTCCGCGATCCGGCGTTGATGATCGAAGCTCAGTCTTTCTTCCGCCCTGCCGGTTAAAAAATGGAGATGGCACCGGACTCGCCAGAGAAACTCCTCGCAACGGCGGAACAGCGTATATTCGGAACGGGAAAACACGCCGGCGCCAACAAGATCGGCCGCGTCGCGCAGCCGATACACGTATTTGGCGATCCAAAACAATGTATTGAGATCCCGGAGGCCGCCTTTGCCGTCCTTGACATTTGGCTCGACGAGATAGCGCGAGCGGCCGGCCTGCGCGATGCGGCGGTCGCGTTCCGCGAGCTTCGCCGCGACGAATTCGGCCGCCCTTCCTTGCACGATCTTGCGCTCGAACCGCGTCCGCATAGTTTCGAAAAGCCCGCTGTCGCCGAGAATAAGGCGCGCTTCAAGGAGCGCCGTGCGGGCGGTCATGTCTTCGCGGGCCTGAACCAGACATTCCTTGACCACGCGTGTCGAATGGCCGACTTTTTGGCCGAGATCCCAAAGCATATAGAGGACCGCCTCGGCGATGCGTTCCCCGCGCGCCCGCGCCGCGGGAGAGAGTAGAAAAAGGAGATCGATGTCTGAACCCGGCGCAAGGGTCGCCCGCCCGTAGCCGCCCACCGCCGCGATCACGAAGGCTTCGCCGGCCGGACCGTTTGCGGCCGGATGAACATAGGCCGTCACATAATTGAAAATCTCGCGGATCAGCTCGTCTTCGATATGGGCGAGATGGCCGGCGCAGGCGAGGCCACCCCCATTGGCCTGGAACGTTTCGCGGGCGAGCGCGCGTCCGCGGTCCAAGGCGGCGCGAAAAAGCGCGACCGTTTGCTGGCGCACGACATGCGCGGGCTCGCCCCCCGCATGGAGCGCCGCGATCTTGGCGCGCAGGCCCGCGCAATGGAAATAGGCCCCATGCGGCAAGTCGATCCGATGGCGCCGGGGCTGGACCGGCGACGCTGTCTCGAGCATGGCGTTCATTGAGTTCGATGGCCCGGCGATAGGCGGATCCCCGATGCCTCCAAGGTGGGTTCCGTTTCCGTAAATGACAAGGCCGAGCCAAGGCGCAACTTTCCTTCGATCGCATCCCAGATCGCGACCGCGAGATCCGGACCGCCGAGCCGTTTGATCGCCCTGATCCCGGTCGGCGAGGTCACGTTGATCTCGGTCAGATTGCCGTCGATGACGTCGATGCCGGCAAAAAGCAAGCCGCGCCGTTTCAGCTCGGGGCCGATCACGGCGCAAATTTCACGCTCGCGCGGCGTAAATTCGGCCACCGAGGCGGTGGCGCCACGCGCCAGGTTCGCGCGGATGTCGTTCCCCGCCGGCACCCGGTTCACCGCGCCCGCCGCCACGCCATCGACGAGAATAATGCGCTTGTCGCCATTTGCCACCTGCGGCAGAAAGCGCTGCACTACCCATGGCTCGCGAAAACTTGCTGCGAAGAGGTCATAAAGCGAGCCAAAGTTCGGATCGTTGCGGCCAATCTTGAACACCGCCGCGCCGCCGTGGCCATGCAAGGGCTTCATCACCGCTTCGCCGTGCTCCTCAAGAAATTCCTCGATGGCCGCTTTGTCGCGGGTGATCAAGGTTGGCGGCATAAGCTGCGAAAAATTCATGACAAAAAGCTTCTCCGGCGCGTTGCGCACGCTCGCCGGATCATTGACGATGAGGACCCTTGGCTGCAAATGCTGGAGCAGATGCGTCGAGGTTATATAGGCGAGATCGAAGGGCGGATCCTGACGCAAAAGTACGACCTCGAATGATGCGAGATCCGTTGCTGTTGTGCCGCCCAGGGTGAAATGATCGCCTACGACATCGCGGACCTCGACCGGCGCCGTCCCGGCCACGACCCGGCCGCCGCGCAGCGAAAGTTTATCGGGGGTGTAGTAAGATAGTCTATGTCCCCGCGCACGCGCCTCGAGCAGGAGCGCGAAGGTTGAATCGCCCGCGATATTGATCCTGTCGATCGGGTCCATCTGGACGGCGATGTTCAAGGCCATCGATATCCTCTTCTGCAGGCACCGCGAAATCTCCCGCCGGCACATCGCACATCGCGCATGGCCGGGAAGATTTGTCAAGGACGCCGCGACTCCAGCCACCTATAACACCCTCAACGTCCAACCAACGCCATCTGACATCAGCAAGAACGCACCGAGCCTTCAGGGCCTCAGCCATGCAGGCGTGGCGCAAAGTCGTCGCCGCCGCATGATTTCAGCTGTGAAACCCGACGAACCCGAATCAAACTTTCAACAACGTGACAACGCCGTTCGTTCTTCAGCCAATTCCAGATCGGCCTCGTTGCGCCACGCAGTTCCGGCGGTCCACGGCTCCTATCCGCACAACACGGCGAACGTCAATAGACACGCAACGACGGCGATGCGGCCTTCTCACTTCGTCGGACTCTACGAAGCCAAGTACATGTGCTGCTGGAGTTCTATAATTTTCCCGCCGAGCATTGGAAACACTTGCGGACCACGAATCCGATCGAAAGCACTTTCGCGACCGCCCGTCATCGAATTATCCGCTCAGAGGGTTGTCTGTCGAACAAGACCGCGCTCGCCATGGTGTTCAAGCTCGTCTAGGGCGCGCAGAAAACCTGCGCTCTCGATGT
Organism: uncultured Alphaproteobacteria bacterium; assembly: GCA_963712225.1. GTDB lineage: Bacteria > Pseudomonadota > Alphaproteobacteria > Rhizobiales > Beijerinckiaceae > Methylocapsa. Next base: position 38,236 of record CAVQHH010000016.1, on the reverse strand, counting down.
CCAAAATCACTTGCACTGTGAAATTCGAAGATGGATCGAGGCAAGCTCGCCGAAGCACTCGCCACAAAGATACGGCGATAGCTCAAGTGTCGGTGCTGCCTTGGTCTGCGGCGGGCTCCGCCGGGATCGTCAAGCCGCCGCCGCTGACGGCTTGCGCGGTATCGAGTGCGCGGTAGGCGCGCAGCGCTAGCTGGGTTCGATTCGTCGCGTTCAGCTTTTTTAACAGGCTCCGTACATGTACTTTCACAGTACCCTCCCGCATGTTGAGCTCCCTGCCGATCATCTTGTTCGATTTGCCTTTTGCGAGAGAGGCGAGAACCTCTAACTCCCGCGTGGTAACCTCCGAGCCGGCCGGCGGCTCGCTATCGCCTGGTGACTCACCAATGCATTGCTCCGGAGACGAGCGGCTGTACTCAAGGCCGCACGGCCCCGATTCCGGTTGTTGCACCAGCTCGTTCGGATCTGGAGTTGGCTCTAGAAGCGGGCGCTTGGCGGGAACGAAGGTTCCATCCTCAACGGCCGGCAGGTTTAGGGCCAGCTGCCCCAGGCTCTCCAAGTTTTGCATCTCGTGCTGCACCTGCACCAACCCGTCCTCGCGTTCGAGCCGGTACTCTTCGACGCGCCGCCGGAGGACGGCATTGGCATGGGCCATTTCTGCCGTTCGCTCCTCAACGCGCCGCTCGAGTTCCGCATTCAACACTTCCAGCTGCCGCGCCTTCCGGTAAAATTCAGCGAAAACCCGAACCTTCGCCCGCAAGAGTTCGGGGACGACCGGGATCGGTACATAGTCTACCGCGCCGTGTTCGCATGCTTTGACCCTATCGATGTCGCTCAGGGCCAAAGCCGATACGAACATGATCGCGATATTTTGGAACCGCGGGTGAGCGCGGATCATAGCCGCAAGTTCGAAGCCGTCGAGATCGGGCATCACGACGTCGGTCAGGATGATCGCGATGTCATTCTTCAAGAGGTTGTCCAAAGCCTCGCGCGCCGACCCCGCCTTGATCAGGTTTTCCCCGAGTTCACTCAGGATCACCTCGTAGGTCAGAAGCTTCGCCGGTTGATCATCGACGAGGAGAATGTTGATCGGGTCTTTTTGGCTCAGTTTAGGCCCTCCTAACGGTGCACCAAATGCGCAGGTCGGATAGAAGCTGCTCGACAATGACCGGTTTGGTGAGAGCGTCTGGCCTTGCGGCAGGTTTTCCCGGTCGCCTTTCATGGCGGTGAGCGCAACGATCGGCAAGCGCCTGAATGCCGCATTGCGACGCATCTCCTCCGTGGCTTGATTTCCGTCCATCTCCGGCTTCGACCTCCATGTGGGTGATAGCGATGCCGATCGTGGCGGATCACCCGCTTGTTGGTCGGGATATAGCCTCGGGCGCCCTGCCTGAGCCACGCCGCTAAGAAATTCGAAGAGCCGTGTCGCGGTTCCAACCGGTTATCGCTTTGAAGAATACATGCAACTTCACTTAAGTCTTGACGTAATTTGATTATGAGCTGATCGTCGATGTATTTAATATGATAACGGATGACAGGAATTTGACGACAATTATCGAGATGCGAGAGCGCAATCGATATTCCTCCCAACCTCGAGAACTACAAAAACGCGCAAAAGAAACGCGACGAAGCTCGATCTCGCTAGACAGCTTTTGCATTTTTCCTCCCTTCCGCCTCTTTTAGTGCTGCGTCCTCCCGCATTGGGCGTGCTTGCGGGATGATAACACGAATGCACCGGGCGGTCGACTATGATGAGACGACGCAATTCATGTCGACCACGACGCCTTTCTGCGGAACGGAGCAAACCAGCATCGGAGTACCACCGATCCGCGAAACACAACCATGAGCCGTCGGCAACGCACACTCAAGCACTGTGCTCGAGATCGCTCATTGGGTTTCTTGTTTTCGCCGCCTGGCTGTCGACACTGGCGTGGCCGGCGAACCCGGGCCGGCCGAAGGCAACCACCTATAAGAATACGCCGAACGAGGTAGTTGCAGTGCGGAAATTCTCCAAGGAGGTAGTAAAATATTGCGCTTCTCAAGGGCGCGATACGCCAGTTGAGGTAATTGTAATCCCGCGAGTTCGGTCTGAAAACTCCCACGGATGTGGCAAAATATCGCGGGCGCGATTAGTCACTATACCACAGGGACTAGGCCTTTTACTCCCTGAACAAATCGTAATGTAGCGTGTTACTATCGCAGGAGTGAGGCAAGACGCCTCGCGCCCATAGAATGGATTGGGCTCTACTGCTAAGCCTAATGTCCGTCCGAAAAGAAGTTGAATCCGCTGAATCATTTGTGATTTAAGGGTGGCGGCCTGATTTGAGGAGGGGCCGCCAATGTGGACGACTGCGAACCGCCTGAATTACAAGCGTGACAATCTGCGCTATCCAAGCGACCTGACTGGCGAGGAATGGGCGCATATCGAAGCGCTGATTCCCCCGGCCAAACATGGCGGCCGCAAGCGCAAGGTGGATGTGCGCGAAGTTGTGAATGGGATCATGTACGTGTTGAGCACGGGGTGCCAATGGCGCTATGTGCCCAAGGACCTGCCGCCGAAGAGCACGCTCTACGATTATTTCGACCTGTGGACCTACGACGGCACGTTGGAGACTATTCATCATGCGCTTTATGTGAGGTGTCGCGAGCAAATTGGGCGAGAGGCCAGCCCCACCGCCGCTATCATCGATAGCCAGAGCGTGAAAAGCGCCGAAAAGGGGGGCTTGCATCGACCCCCACGGCTATGATGCGGGCAAAAAAATCAACGGCAAGAAGCGGCACATTCTCGTCGACACTTTAGGCCTTTTGCTTCATGCCCTCGTGCATCCGGCGGATATTCAAGATCGCGACGGCGGCGTGGTGGTTTTGTCAACCTTGTTTGGCATGTGCCCATTTCTCGAAAAGCTCTTCGCCGATGGCGGTTACCAAGGGCAGGCTTTTCGAAAGGCGGCTGCCAAGGTGTTGCCCCACCTAAAAATCGAAATTGTGAAGCGATCGGATCAGGCAAAAGGCTTCGCGGTTTTACCACGGCGGTGGGTCGTCGAACGCACCTTCGCTTGGCTCAATCGCTGTCGCCGCCTGGCCAAGGATTTTGAAAATCTCACCCGAAACGCACTCGCTTTTCTCCGCCTCGCCTCGATTCGCCTCATGCTCAGAAAGCTTTGTCTGACTTGACGAACTTTTCGGACAGACTTTAACATCATCATACACCCTGCAACGTCTGAAAAAGGAGCACTAACATGAAACTATCAGCATTGATCATTGCGGCGTCTGCTGCGCTTGCTCCCATGCAAGCATACGCGAGCGCCGGTTCGGACCAGAGCACGGTTCAGCCTCCGCAGGCGCAGACCCAGCCCCAGGTCGCTTGGGGGGATGAAGATGGCCAGGATTGTGACGGCCTCATCAACGTTTGCATCACTCTCTAGGCGGTGACACTTCGCTCTACTGCTAAGCCTTCACCATACACCCTGCAACATCTGAAAAAAGGAGCACTAACATGAAACTATTCGCATTGATCATTGCGGCATCTGCCGCGCTTGCTCCCCTGCAAGCATATGCGAGCACTGGCTCGGACCAGAACTCGGTTCAGCCTCCGATGGCTCAGACCCAGCCCCAGGTCGCTTGGGATGATGGCGACGGCCAGGATTGTGACGGCCTCATCAATGTTTGCATCACTCTCTAGTCGGTGACACTTCGCCGGTGTCGGCGGGTACTGGTGACACTTTGGGATACCTGGTGACGCTGGCACCGGCAATTTCGGCTGCCGTTTCATTATCGAGACTTTCGCTAGTTCCCCCGGACGCACGCGCCCGGGATCTTTTCCGAAACCGCTCATCCCGGCTGCCTCCGCCGCGCTCACTTCGGCTATTCGCGCTCACTTCGGCTATTTATGCAATTACATAGAACAATTTAAAAGCGAGCTGAATATTATTGATTCCAGAAACACCAACCGCGTTATTGAGGAGACGTCGCGCGTGATCATCCTGATAATCGGGAGCCTCCTGCTAGGGGCGATCCTCGGGCGATTTTTCAATGTTCTGGTTCTGGCCCCGGCGTTTGCGCTCTCGCTCGCAATGGTTGCCGCGAGTTTCGCTTATTTCGGGCACGGCTTGCTGCGCCCCCTTCTTGAATTCGCGGTGCTGATCACAAGTCTGCAAATCGGCTACGTCTCCGGCATGCTTTCGTTTTTGGTTCCCAGCGTGTCGCAACGCCGGGGAACCCGTAGCCGCGTCCGCGCCCGGGGCTGGTAGATACGTTTCTGAGGAAAGGATGGGATGCGTATCTGAGGACACTGTAACACAGGAGCAGTAACCATGAAACCCTTCGCGTTCATCGTAGCGTTTGTTTTCGCGCTTTTTCCCATTCATGCCTATGCGTGCCCAGCATATGCGGGGTAGAACACCGACTTCGTGATCTTCAACATCCAGGTTCCCAACGCGCCCTTCGGGCTGGCTTGGTATAACGGCGATATTCTGACCGATAGCAACGGGGTCGGGGTCACCAATATCGTCGGACGGTTTAACAGCGGGACCTTCGTGTTTTCTTCGGCCGCGTTGCCGTCACCCAATACTCAACCTAGCCCTCCCGGAGTCCTACCGACTCCAAGACGGGCGCGGTCACCAACGGTCCGGTGCAAATCTACCCCCTGGGCATTTGGTTCAATACGCCGGAGGATGCAACCGCGGCGGGCTGTAAAGGGGTCGTCCCGACGCCGTTCACCAGCAATCACCGCGCGGGGCCACAGATCCTCAACACGGGTACTTTCCCTAATAACGCGGGTCCGTTGTTACAACTCCAATAGAAAAAACGTCGCCTAAACCAGCTCTCCTCCGGCTGGGCGAGGGACGCAGAGTGGCGGCCGCGGAGACAACGCCCATTTGTCCCGCGGCCGCTCTTTTTTTGCGGGAGAAAAATGCAACACTTGGCGCTCACCAAGAACTTGGTTTTTCTTCAATAAATTAAGGCATCCGTTAAAGGCTACGGGACTGACTGATAGCGACGAGGGGCGGCGCGAGGGGCGGCGCGACTGGTGGCGCGATTGGCGTTGGGCGGCGGAGATAGTGCGCGACTTCGAGCGTCTTTCGAGCGCCCCATTGGTCAACGGCAAGGAGCGCATTTCAGATTTATGCGTCATCCGGCGACCCGAAAAATCTCCTCACCAGTCTCTGCTGTCTCTTCGCCGTATTTTCGCTTGCCGATCCAAATCAACCCGCGACTGCCCGCCGCCGGACCGAGTTGAAGAATTTTCTGCCACATTTATGCTTTTTTGCGGACCGACAGGAGGCTGGCGCGGCAGCGCCGGTTGCGATAGAACGGCCGTGCTTAGATCATTTGCGATGAATGAGCAGATCCTATGAGCACTTCCCTTCAGAAGAAGCGAAAGCCGTGGCGAGGAGCCACGGGCGCGCTATCGATCCTTATCGCGGCGGCGTCTCTGCCCGCCTCGGCCGAGTTCATGGCTGGATTTATTCAATCCCTTAAACCTATTCAAAGGCGAAAAATACGAAACCAAGATCGTGCCCGATGTCCCGGCGGACGATCTCTACAATCAAGCGCTCGCCCGGCTGCAATCCAAGGATTACGACGGCGCCGCCAAAAAATTCGCCGAACTCGAAAAGCAATATCCCTACTCGCAATGGCAAAGAAAAGGGATTTTGATGACCACCTTCAGCCAATATCAAAACGCCAGTTACGACGACGCCATTGCCTCCGCCAAACGCTATATCGGGCTATTCCCTTCGTCCCCCGATATCCCTTATGCCTATTATCTCGAGGGGATGTCCTATTACAATCAAATCCCAGACATAAACCGCGATCAGGACCGGGCGGCAAAGGCCGTCGAAATATTCACCCTGATCACCGAGAAATTCCCGAAGTCGGAATATGTCGAGGATGCGCGCTACAAGCTTCAAGTCGCGCGCGACCAGCTTGCCGGCAAGGAGATGCTCGTCGGACGCTATTATCTCAACCAGCATAATTACGCCGCGGCGATCAACCGCTTCCGCGAGGTTCTGTTCAAATATCAGACGACCCGCCACGCCGAGGAAGCCTTGCTGCGGCTGACCGAGGCCTATCTCGCGCTTGGCATTCCGGGCGAGGCACAGACCGCGGCGGCCGTTTTAGGGCATAATTTCCCGGAGTCGGACTGGTACAAGGATGCCTATGCGCTGCTCCAAGGAAGCGGACTGCAGCCGCATGAGGACCAGGGATCGTGGATCTCGAAAGCGTTCCACAAAATGGGTCTCGGATAAGGCGCGGCCGGAGGCTGACGGTTCCAATTCGTTGTCACAGGCTCTCAGTTTGGCGCACTGCCCAACGCAGCTCCCACGCCAGCTCTTATCAACGCCCGGTGGGGGCTGTCTGCGGTGGCTGCTTCTCCTTAGGAGGATAATCTGCACCCATGTTGCGCCTCTCTGACGGCAAGCGCCGCTCAACTCCATCAACATCGAAGTGCCTTACTTCGACGGACACCAACTGGTGAGCATCGCTCGGTTTTTTCTCGACGGCTGTCTCGGGGGACACCCTCCTCTCAACAATGTCATAGCTCGCAAATACCTCGAATGGTTCCTGCGCCGTAGCGGAAGTATGCCGTATAACTACCTTCCCAGGCGGCAAACCGGATGGCAAGCGCGCGACAAAGCCGGTTTTATCATCCCCAGCTGTCATATCCAAAAGCCGCCGGGCGTCTGCTAGGGCTTTGGCCGGAATCGCGGGCCAATAGACCCACTCGCTGACGACCTTTCCTTGCTCATTCATCCGCGCCCAGCCGACAGAGTCGACTACGGGAAATTTTTCAATCTTCCGCTCAAGGACCGATGCATAGCCGTCGACTTTCACCGGCGCCGGCCGCGTATCTTTTAGCGAACCGCTCGCAGAGAGATAGGTGGTGGCGTGGACGCCGCCGATCTGTTCCTTTGGAACTCCAGCGGTGAGAAAATAATCGACGACTTGCTGATTGTGTTTATCCGGATCCATGACATATCCGGCTTTCACCACCACATCTCCGGCTTTCGCCTCGCCTTTGTTTGTGCCACCGCTTTGACTCGCCACGACCAGACCGTTGTGTAGATCGGTAGCGAAAACGCCGTCGGGGCCCACTACTTTCCAGAATCCATGCTCCTCAACACGACGCAACTCCGCGCCAGGTACGAAGCGCGACCGCTCCAAACTATGCTGGTAGCCGACGGCCCCGCCTTCGTCGGTTGCGATGAGCCCAGTGGATGACCTTTTTGTGCAATTGCTGACGCACATCGCCAAAACCAAGATTGCAACAAAAACTGGATACCCACGAGGTCGCATTATGGTAGCTCCCAGGCTGATTGGTTACCGCTCGGTAGTGGGTAATTGCATTGCCAACGCGCCGAATAGAATTGGTTGCCAAACGCATCATTGCTGTCGCTCGCCAGGTGCACCCAGCCTTCGTTCATTGCGCCCTCGGCACGTTCAGGCGAATTATCCATCCCGACAATGATGTTGCATCCGCAGCCATTGAAGCCGTGACCTCCTCCCCCTCCGAAGCAAGCGTTTCCCTCGTTTGCCGGGAGGGCGGGCATTGTGTCGAGCCAGGACGTAGAAACTCTCGTGTTTTCATTTGCCCTATAGAACGTAGTGGCCCGCTTCAACTAATTTGAGAGGATTTGATGATTCGCTTTCGTCGCGACCCGAACGACGGAGGCGATCATGGCTGCGAAGGAAATTGTCGTAAAGAAATATGTTGTGCGGTTGAGCTGCGGCGAACGTTCGCTGCTTGAAACGATGATCCGGAAAGGGAGCAACCCGGCGCAGCGCCTGCGGAAGGCGCGGATTCTTGCTGAAGGCGGACGTCTCGGAAGCCGGCGAAGGATGGAGCGACAACCAGATCATCGAGGCTCTGGCAACCAGCGCATCCATGGTTTACCGGGTGCGCAAGCAATTGGTGGAAGAGGGCTTCGAGGCCGTGCTAAGCCGCAAACCACGCGCCACGCCTAGCGTTCCCCGGATTTTCGACGGCGAGAAGGAAGCCAAACTGATCGCTCTGGCTTGTTCCGAGCCCCCCAAGGGCCGCGCGCGCTGGACATTGCGGTTGTTGGAGAACAAGGTCGTCGAACTGAACATTGTCGATCGCGCCAGCGACAGCACGATCGGGCGGACTCTCAAAAAAACATTCTCAAGCCGCATCTGAAACAGCAATGGGTCATCCCGCCGAAGGCCAACAGCGCGTTCGTGGCGGCCATGGAAGACGTGCTGGCCGTGTACACGCGACCGCGCGATCCCGGTATTCCTCTGGTTTGCTTGGATGAGACCTCGAAGCAATTGATTGCCGAAACCCGCGCTCCGATCCGGATGAAAGAGGGGCGGCCAGCCAGGTTCGATTACGAATACGAGCGCAACGGCACGGCCAATCTCTTCATGATGTTCGCGCCGCTCGAAGGCTGGCGGCATGTCAAAGTCACGGATCGTCACACCGCCGTCGATTATGCTCATGCCTTGAAGGATTTAGCCAATATCCACTTCTTGAACGCCAAGAAAATCGTTCTGGTGCAAGACAATCTCAATACCCATACCAAGGCTTCGCTTTATGAAGCTTTTCCCGCCGCCGAAGCAAGGCGGCTGGCCGAACGGTTCGAATGGCATTACACGCCAAAGCACGGCAGTTGGCTCGATATGGCCGAGTCCGAACTCGGCGTCCTTTCGTCCCAGTGCCTCGATCGCCGCATCCCGGACAAACAAACCCTCATAAACGAAATCGCCGTTTGGGAGGACGATCGAAATGCCAACCACGCGAAAGCCGATTGGCAGTTCACCACAGCCGACGCACGTATCAAACTCAAGCATTTATACCCGTCAATCTGAATAAATCGAGCCAGTAGCGAAAGTGGAGCCTCTGTCGGCAACATTATCCGTATCCCCGCCGGCAGTCATCATCGTCGCGATCATTTGCACTCCGGCGTTGGCGTTCCGGAGCGTCTGATACCAGAAAGGGGGGAGAATGCCGTGACTGATGTCGAGCACCACAAGGTTGGCTCCGCCGTTTGTGCCGGCACCCGCCCAGCCACCTGACTGCGGACTTTCACCCCATCGAATCGGCCCGCCCGAATAGTTCAAGTATCCGCCAAATTTGTCGAACGGGCTATAGGTCACCAGGTTTCGATCTACCATGTAGCAGCACCGGGCCTGGTCAACCGGGCTGAAACGGCAGGATCCGGGCATGCTTTCGCCTGCATTGGGGTCGGGCGTCTTGCAAGCGGACGTCGTCGTGCAGGATTGCTTAGTCGAGCAACCGTCGGTTTGAATACCATGCCCGGTAAAATAGGAAATGGCTGTGCCCGCATGGTCAAAGTAGGCCACATCCTTTCCCTGCGCATTGATCTCGGGGTCGACGAAGTCACTGTCAAAAACCCCAAAGTTTGTGTACCGCCCACTAGGATGCCACCGACTGCCCGGGAAGACCATGCCTTGCAGGAATCCATCGCCATTGGCAATAGAATTGCACAAATCAGGTGAATTGAGCTTATTGCACCCAGGACCTCCATAATCATCGACGCTCTCGACGATGATGCCGGTGCTGGTCTGTGCGTTGGCGTTGATTGCCGGGACAGCCACCGTTAAGATTACGGAGTACCCCAGTAGACAAACAAAACTGCGCAGCTTACGGTAGGGCCCCATGAACTTTACCCCCTAGACTTGCTTCAGGTGAAGAGAGTCACGGCGACGAAATGCGCTAAATCGATGAGTTAAACTCTTTCCCGTTTCCATACAAGATGAAAGAGCCGCGCCAATCGAGGCGTATCGGGGAGCCCCTCGACCTCATGCTCGTTCAACTATCCATCCGCGACATCGTCTTGATCGACAAGCTCGATCTCGCATTCGACCGTGGCCTTACCATTTTGACCGGCGAGACCGGCGCCGGCAAATCAATTCTCCTCGATGCGTTATCGCTGGCGCTTGGCGCCCGGGGCGACGGCGATTTGGTCCGCCACGGCGTGGCGCAAGGTCAAGTCAGCGCGGCTTTCGAACTTGCGGAGGACCACCCGGCGTTGGTAGCGGCGAAGGCACAAGACATCGAAACTGCCGGCAGCCTTATTTTGCGGCGCCTGCAATTGGCGGATGGCCGCAGCCGCGCTTTCGTCAACGATCAGCGGATGACGACGCAGGCATTGCGGGCGATCGCCCGCGAACTGGTCGAAATTCATGGCCAGCACGACGACCGCGCGCTCGTCAACCCAGGCACGCATCGCCAACTGGTCGATGCCTTCGGCGGCTTGAACGTTGAGGCCGCCGAAGTGCGCGCCGCCTATGCGCGGGCGCGGAGTCTCAAGGCCGCGCGGGCGCGCGAACAGGCGCGGGTCGAAAATGCGCGGGAGGAAGCTGCGTACCTGCGCCACGCCTCCGCCGAGTTGACCGGGCTTGCCGCGGAACCTGGCGAAGAGGCCGCGCTCGCCGAGCGCCGCTCCATCATGATGCAGGCCGAGAAGGTCGCGGCCGAACTGCGCGATGTCCACGCGACGGTAACCGGCGAGTACTCGCCATTGCCTGCTCTCTTCGCCGCGCTGCGCAGGCTCCAGCGGCGTCAAACTCAGGCGCCCGGCTTGATCGCGCCCGCCGCCGAGGCGCTCGATGCCGCCTTGAACGCCCTCGATCTCGCGGGGCAAGTCCTCGATCAGGCCTTGCGGGATGCTAATTTCGATCCGCGCGAATTGGAACGGGTTGAAGAAAGGCTGTTTGCCTTGCGCGCCGCGGGACGCAAATATGCGGTTCCCGTCGATGCGCTTGCCTCGCGCGCCGAAAAACTCGCGGCCGAGCTTGCCGCCCTCGACGCCGGGGAGGCAAGGCTTTCACAATTAACGCGAGAGGCCGAGGCTGCGGAGTCCGCCTATGCGTCGGCGGCGCGGGCGTTGTCGGAGGCGCGCAAGAAAGCCGCCGCGGCGCTCGACGCCCAAGTGACCGCCGAACTCGCGCCACTCAAGCTCGAAGGAGCCCATTTTACAACCGAATTCCGCATTGAGCCGGAAGGCCCGGACGGGTACGATCAAGTCGAGTTTTGGGTGCAAACCAATCCCGGAACAAAGCCTGGCCCCTTGATGAAAATCGCCTCCGGCGGCGAGCTTGCCCGTTTCATGCTGGCCCTGAAAGTAGTTCTTGCCGAGCAAGGCTCGGCTCCGACACTTGTGTTTGATGAAATCGATACGGGGGCCGGCGGTGCGGTGGCCGATGCCATGGGCCAGCGGCTTGCGCGGCTCGCGGCTCGGGTGCAGGTGCTCGCCGTGACCCATGCGCCGCAAGTCGCGGCCCGCGCGCGAGGTCATCTCCGCATCGCCAAGGCTGCCGCCGGCCGGGGCCGCTGCGTCGCGACGCGGGTCTCAATTCTCGAAAAGGAAGCACGGCGCGAGGAAATCGCCCGTATGTTGGCCGGCGCGACGATCACCGATGAGGCGCGGGCGGCCGCCGCGCGGCTTTTAGAGGTTGCGCGATGAACGTCGCGCCGGTCTTCCCGTGAAGCCGGAAAACCGCTAATATCCACGCCGATTCGGGAGTCAACTAGGAATCCCCGCTTGTGGCCGCCACCTATGTTGTCCCGCCGTTCGACCGAGACGAGGGAGGCGCTCTCAAGCTGGGCGAGCCGAAGAATGCGCCCGATGCTTGTTCAGCCGAGCGCCGATGGGGCGTCTCGCATCACAATTGGAGCAGAACGATGACATTCAGCCGTATCGCCCTCATTGCCGTCGCAGCCTTTACGATGGCGCCGGGAGTTGGGCCAGCCTTTGCCGCCGACGATGCCGCCAGGATCAAGCAATGCGTGGCCGACAACCAAGGCGAGGGCCAGACCGCGGCCGTCGTCGCAGCCTACTGTGACTGCATGAGCAAGAGGATGTCAGCCTCGGAGACGCAGTCGATCACCACCTGGGAGAATTCGCATCCTAACGACCAAGGGAACTGCTCCGTGGAAGCGGGCGCGAAGAAAACCAAATAGAACGAGCCAACTGCCCCGCTCCGGCAGGCTTGGCTGGTGCGCCGATCGCGTGACGAACGGCCTCTAAGTCCGGCCCGGATTTCATGAGGTCGACGCCAAGCGGCGGTTGAGTTTGGCGTCTCGATCGCCGCACGCCATCCTCTGGCGCCGGGACCAGTAAAAAATAATTTTTGCGGCCGAGCGCGATTAGCCGACGCGCGCGCTCGGCCGCATTCTTTAGTCACCTCGAGGCGACCATCGTCGGCAAGTCGCGTCAAGTGGGGCGACAGGGTTTTTGGTCACCGCAGTTTTTTTGGCGCTTTCTTCACTCCCCACGAGCGATGCTCATGCGGCGGGCGTAACGTCACTGTCCGTTTATGGTGGGTGGGTACGCCGATCCCGGCGTGCCGTGCTGCGTTGGTAGCCCGACAAGCGCGAATCCCAGCATCGCTACGACCACCACACAAAAGATTCCTACGAGTACCCAAAGTTCAGTTTTCATTTTCGACCTCCCTTGTTAAACCGGGATCCACCCGACGACCCGATTTCGAGACGGAGATTGCCACTTTGGACGAGCATTGGCAAGAGCGAACCATCGCCTTGATGCTCCGGCAGACCAAAGCGGGTGACATCGGCGCGCCGGATGACGAGCACTCCCGCACACCTCAAGGGACGCAAAATCTCATTGAGAATTTCATCTGAACGATTGCGAGCATTCTCATGAATAATTTCTACAGCACGGCGCAACAGTATTATTTGGCGCAACAGTATTATTTAAAGGCGATAATCACCATTCTTACCACCCATATTATCAAAAGAACTGCCCCTATTGCGAACGCAATTTTCATCGTCTCATCGTCATCGTTGGTCATTGCGCTTCTCCTATTCTTGGATGCAAAGGGCGAGATCGCCCGCGACCAGCGGATTTTTGATTACCGGCGAAGCTTGGCGCGCCCCGCCTGAGGCCGGCGCCCGCCGGCGCGCTTTTCCCTATCCTTCGCTCATGCGGGCACGCAAATTTTCACCGACCTTGTCGAGGAAACCAGTCGTTGAGAGCCAACGCTGGTCGGCGCCGACAAGGAGGGCAAGATCCTTGGTCATGTAGCCTGCCTCCACCGTGGCGACGCAAGTCGTTTCGAGAGTGGGCGCGAAATTCGCCAGTTCGGCATTGCCGTCGAGCTTGGCGCGGTGCGACAATGCACGTGTCCATGCAAAGATCGAGGCGATCGAATTGGTCGATGTCTCCTTGCCTGCTTGATGTTCGCGGTAATGCCGGGTCACCGTGCCATGTGCGGCCTCGGCTTCGACCGTTTTGCCATCCGGGGTCATCAGCACCGAAGTCATGAGGCCGAGCGATCCGAATCCCTGCGCGACGATGTCGGACTGGACATCGCCGTCATAGTTCTTGCAGGCCCAAACATAGCCGCCGGACCATTTGAGCGAAGAGGCGACCATGTCGTCGATAAGGCGATGCTCGTAGGTAATTCCAGCCTCGCCGAACGCGTCTTTGAATTCGGTTTCGTAAACTTCCTGAAATAGATCCTTGAAGCGCCCATCATAGGATTTCAAAATCGTATTCTTCGTCGAGAGATAGACCGGATATTCGCGCATGAGCCCGAAATTCATCGAAGCACGGGCAAAATCGCGGATCAACTCATCGAGGTTATACATCGCCAGCGAAACGCCTGGACCTGGATAGTCGTACACTTTTCGTTCGATGATAGTGCCATCGTCGCCCTCGAAACTGATGACGAGGCGGCCTTTGCCGGGAACCTTGAAATCGGTCGCGCTATATTGGTCGCCGAAAGCGTGGCGGCCGATGACAATCGGCCGCGTCCAGCCGGGCACCAGGCGCGGGACATTTTGGCAAATAATAGGCTCGCGGAAGATCACGCCGCCGAGAATATTGCGGATCGTGCCGTTCGGCGATTTCCACATTTGCTTCAGCTTGAACTCTTCCATCCGGGCTTCGTCTGGCGTGATGGTGGCGCATTTGACGCCAGCGCCGTGTTTTTTGATGGCGTTGGCGGCCTCCGCCGTGATCCGATCGTTCGTCGCGTCGCGGTTTTCGATCGAGAGATCGTAATATTCGAGTTCGATGTTGAGGTAAGGATGAATGAGCTTGTCGCGTATATAATGCCAAATAATCCGCGTCATTTCGTCGCCATCGAGTTCGACAACGGGATTTTCAACCCTGATCTTGTTCATCGTTACTGCCCTTGGCTATCGCGGAAGGCCGTCTCCGCGTTGGCTCTGGCCCGCGCGAATTGTCCGGAATTGGCCCCGGTCGAGACTTGTCGAGCGATCGGTCCCGATGAAGCGCGCGCAGGTGAATGCGGCTTCGGCCCAAGGATCTTCCCTAATCACGCCGATTTCCGCGGCAAGAGCCGCGCGGGTCAGGCTCGCAGCGGCTGCCTCAGTGCCATCATGACCGAATGGAAGGCCAGCCGGCTTTGGCCTCAGCAACTGCGGAAGCAACATCCGAAGGCCGGATAGTCCAAGACCGATGCCAAAGACCGGGAGCGGCGGGCGCAGCCTCATGGGCGCCGATGAGAACATGAGATCTAACCTTGCAAGGAACGGCGGGTGGGACGGCTCCGATGTTAACGATTCTGTTCGACACGGCTGGAGCATGAGTTGCGAACAGGAAACCAAAAATCGTCCGGAAACAGACAGTCTAGAACATGATCCGGTCCCGCCAAACCGGATAATTTTCTAAACGAATTCAATCTTATCGCGTTCCAATCTCAAACATGTCAACCGGCCGGTCGCATATGCGCCCGTGTCGATGTTGATGCGGTTGTTCCGCACGTCTGGTTCCCTAACCGGGGTGTGGCCATGGACGATAATTTTTTCGAACGGCTCCTCGTGCAACAAAAAATCATCTCTTATCCAGAGCAGATCTTCCTCGCGTTGGCGCGACAGGGGCGTGCCTGGCCGCACTCCCGCATGCACAAAGAAAAAATCCCCGCAGGCGAAACAGATCTTTAGCCCGGCGAGAAATTGACTGTGGCTTTTGGGTAAGGCGTTACACAGGCTCACGGAGAGCTCCGCCTGTTCCTTGGGATCCGCATTTATGGTCGGCGTCAGGCCGTAAGAGGCGAGCGTCGGCAAGGCGCCATATAGCTCCCAATGCTTGAGAACGCCGGGATTTTCGAGAAATTCGAAAAGAAAGAGTTCATGATTGCCCTTAAGGCACGACATGCGATGGGTGCGAGCGCGTTCGATCAACAAATCCAAAACGGCCGCGGAGTCCTCCCCGCGGTCGATATAGTCGCCGAGGAAGATGTGAATAGTTTCGCCTATTGGGTGTTCCTTGAGATCCTCATCTACCCGCGAAAACAACTGTTTGAGCAAATCCGCCCTACCGTGCACATCGCCGACCGCGTAAATGCGCAGCCCTTCTGGCACTAGCGGGGGTGCATTGACGCGACGCGATTTCCACATCAAGTGTTGGGCTCTACCCTAAGCTTTTCTGGGCGGCCGGAAAATTGCGCCGTGCAACATGATCCGCGAGATTGCCGGTTCGTGGCTCGCTGTCAATAGGCGCGGAGCGAGTTTGCGGCGCAGCCTTGCAGCCTTTATGAACACCTTTTCTACCGCTGGGCCCCCTGTGCGGCCTTGACTCAAAGCCTTTGCCATGGCCTTAAAACGCCTCGAGCGTGGCCAATTTCGAATAGGAGCGGACCGCCTTTCGGAGTTCCTTGGCTATCCCGACCTTCGGTCGCGGGGGCGGACCGGTCGGCAAAATTGCTGTCTTCGCCAGGCCATTGGCGGCGTCGACGCCCATCCCAACGTCATTTTCCATGAAATTGGCCACGGCCTCCTCGTCACGGATCGCGCCGAGGGCCGTCTGAAGCTTTTCGCAGCAATTGATGAGTTGTTTTAAGCGCTTGTGATCCTTGGCGACGCCTGGAACGTCGCCGAAGAATTCCGCCATGTAACGCAACTTTTTTGCCTCTATGCGAATTTGGTGGCGGGCGCCGGAAGCAAGCTTTGCGAGGTCCGCGCCTTGTTTCACCAGTTTCCCGCGGCGTTTTCCTAGGCGGGCCCCGGCATACCTTGGTACTGGTTCTTCCGCGATGCCGGAGGGCTGCCTTTGCCATCTTCCGTCCTCGATCCACGCCGCGAGATCGAGCTGCAAGGTCCGCGCGCGGTCGCCACTCAAGGCTTCGGCGACTGCCTCATGCGCGAGAAGACGCTTGGCGTCGCAAGCGACGGCGAGCTCTCCCGCGCGCATGCTCGCTTGATCCTGCGGGGCCGGCGACGGCAAGTTTGCCCGCACGACATCCATGTCCCGCGCCGCGCCAAACAAACCCGCCACCCACTTCAATTCGTCGCGAAGTCTTTGATATTCAAAATCGAAGACCATGGGTTTAAAGAGCGTCATGGCCGCACGAAGGCGTCTCATCGCGATGCGTCCTTGGTGAATTGCCTCGACATTGCCGGACTTCTCCAAACCCGGGAGATTCAAATGAAAGTCGTGGAGACAGGTCTGACAGATTTCCTGGAACGCCCGCCGGCACGTCATTTTCTTGGCAAGGCGTGGCTTTGAACTTTTCGCCGCGCGGCCCCAGGCTCCCGCGGCAAGAAGATGACCGCGCTCGGCTTTGCTTATAAGGCTTGGATGGAGCGGCGCCTGCGACACAAATGCGCGAGCAAGGTTGAACAAGGCGGACCGGTCGCCGCTTTTCAATTCGAGTTCCAGCTCGTTGACGCCAAGCTTTTCACCGTTCGCTTCGATCGCGCCTTGGTCGATGGAGGCCTCGATCAAGCCGGTGCCGGTTTCGAGCATGAAGGACGTACGTTCAACTTCCGCTTCGAAGGCAGGTCTCATTGTGCGGCGAATGGAAGCCTTTCCGGCGAGACCCGCGAGAGGCGTATTTTTGATAGACCCCAGATCGAGCTCGGGCCGGTCGGTTTGCGCTTCCCATTCGTCCCTTTCGATGCGGGAGGACGCAATCCGCTTAACGGTCTGAACATGGCTTTCCCCGATCGCCTGGACTCGCAGGGTGAACCCTTGGTTCCAAAGGTCTTGGTTCGGCGTATCGAAATAGATGGTGCGAAGGCGCTGGTGGGTAGCCTGCCGGGCACCGGCGGCCGCCACAACCAGGGCCTTGACTTTGGCTAAGTCTCTCTCCGCGAACAGGAATTTTAGTTCGATCTCCGGTCCGTCCCGCATGGGATCCGCCCGCGCTCATGCAAATTGGTTGGCTTCGCGATCGAATAAAATAGCGCGAGATTTTTTTCATGTCACGCCATAGGCGCAGGATTCATAGACCGGTAAACGGCGAGTGCGGCCAAGTATACCGCGGCCGCGACATGAACGGCGAGTTTGTCGTAGCGGGTAGCGATGCCGCAAAATAGCGGCTTGACACGGCACCAGCGACGTGGCGTCCACGGATCGGAGCGAAACGCGACCAGTAGCGCCTTTACTTGCCGCGGACGTGGTTATTCAGCCATGGCTTGCCGTTGAACCCGGCCAAGGTTGGGAGTGTCTGGTTGCGGGCGGAACGGAATGCGCCGCCAGTATCGTGATCCTGGAGGCGGAAGAGGACGTTGGCGGCCTGGCCATGCGGGGAAAATTTTGGCCCGGTTGTCGAGGCTAGTGCCGACGTTGCCCGGCCCCCGGCATGATCCACCACCCGGCGGCTCCATGGCTCTTCAGCTTGCCGGTGACGAGCACCGGCGGCGCCCAAACCTACTTCGACAGCCTGCCGAATAAGACCCGGCGCCGGCGTCAATGGAAGACTTCGGACTACCGAGAGCGCTTTGGACGATCCAGCCTCTTGGCGAGGCAGCGGCGGCCCCGAAGCGGCTTGTCGTTTGCGTGGGCGGTCTTGAGCGCGAGAAAACTTGCGGGGGTTAGCTGCTTAGCCGGCGGCCATAGTGAGCGCGCTGTTGTTCTTATAGGTTGGCCAGTTCGGGCTGTAATCCGCGTCAGACTGGTTGCCCCAAACTTGCCAGCCCCGCCGCGCTCCTCGCGCGAAAAGCTCAAGATATGGTCCGGACGAACATGCCTCGATAATCGGATAAAGCTGGTCCGGCTTGCGGGAATGCTCCCGCTTCCTGGTCGCGATAAAATTCACTTGACTACGCCCAGGCGCAAGCGTTCTGGCGTTCTTACCGCGCACCCCGAATAGAACCAACTCTGTGACGTTCCGGAAATAGAACCCGACGCCGCGACCATCGGGGCCGCCATCCTTCCGGATTTTATGCCAGACAATGTTCGACTTGTAAGTAAAACCCCATGCTGCCATGACGGCCAAGCCTTCGGCCAAGAGGGCGTTAGGAACCCAAAGATATAGATGTGAGGTGGAGGCGGTGATGGTCGCGACCGGAAGGGCTTTTATCTCATCGAAGGACAACGTGACGTAGCGGCTTAGCCTGCGATGCTCCGGCGCAACCTTGCCGGTATTGTTCTGGAATTGCCAAGGCGGGTCGACGAGCACCGTCGAAAAGCGCCGGTTCGCTGAAAATAGGGCAAGATCTTCACTCGCTGTCTTCGTCGCCATTCTCGCTCGCCTGTTCTGCAACGATGGGCGCGTTGTCCTCGACATATTTCGCGCTAGTAATGCCGACGACGAGGATCGGGCATCCACCACCTCCGCCGCCTTCCATTCTCGGTAACAGCTTTTCCATATGCGTTGTGGACGCGCCGTATTTATTTCTCACTTTCGGCCCCAGGGATCTGAAGATCGTTTGAAGATTGCTGGCGCGGGTGACGATCACGCCCACTTCGATCACTCGCAGATCGAACAGAAGCCGAAAGTTATTCAGATCGCGATCATAGAACGGATCTTTGTTGTTCCACTCTATTTCCAGGCCGCGTGTCCCTTGAAGCAATCGACTTTGTGCCTTGGCGAATCCCACTCTTCAGCGTCTACCCGTATCTTGGTCGCGAACTTTTTCTCTTTCCACTGACGCGCCGTAAGAAAGCTATCGATCCGCTGAGCGATGATACTCTTGGCCCCGCCGCCTTTCAGTAACTCGCTACGCCGGAATTGGAAAGCCCGTAGGGCGGCAATGATATCTTGCCATTCGCTCAGGTGAGCGGTTTGCAGGACGCCAGTCGCATTCCGCCACTCATGCACTTCATAGTCCGCCACGATGTCTTCGGGGATGAGATGGCGCGTCACCATGTGCGCCAGAATAGGATGATTCGCGACTGATAAATAGTCTGACCCAACAAGCAAACTGTGGTCTTCAATTGCCTTGACACGACCAAAGCTCGGCTTCGAGCTGGGCCCTGGCGAGAAGAAGGGCCAAATTGGCGAAGCGCGCCCCGTTGGCGAGGGTCGCGAGTTCTCCGGTTAGTTGGGCAATATAGGCCGCGGTGCATTGCGCGCCCTCGACAATCTGCGTGATTTCAATAGGTTTCGCGGTTTTTTCCGCCGTCGAAACACGGCTTAGTTTGCGTGCCAACGATGCCGGCTTTTTCATTTTTTTGTTCCCATATGTTCGTCAAATGTTATCTTTATGTTCCCATAACTGGTCACGTTTGTAAAGGGGTTTAATAAGAAATATCGTAATTTATTTTATGACAGCGGTTTGGAAGCTGTGCTAGCGAAAGCGGGACATGTTTGCGTCGTCGTGTTCAGTCTCGCTGGTTTTCGCTTTGGCGGCTTGCGCGGGCCTGTTGCAGTGCTAGAACAAAAAAGAGCGTTTAAGCCTTCGGGATGTCGTGGCCAAATCCCGTGAGCCGCGCCAAGGGCGCCGCGGATATGCGACAAAGGAGCCATTCGCCGAAAGCAGTATATTTGCCGTTTTGCAATAGGGGAGACAATCATGGCTGGGAGCGTCAACAAGGTCATTCTCGTCGGTAATCTCGGCCGCGATCCTGAGGTGCGGCGAACGGGCGCCGGCGATCCTATTGTCAGCTTCTCTCTCGCCACGTCCGACTCCTGGCGCGACAAGGCCTCCGGCGAGCGCAAGGAGCGGACCGAATGGCACAATATCGTGATCTTCAACGAGAACTTGGGCAAGATCGCCGAGCAATATTGCAAGAAGGGGACGAAGATTTATCTCGAAGGGCAATTGCAGACGCGCGAATACACCGATCGCGATGGCAATCATCGCAAGGTGACGGATGTCGTGCTGACCCGCTTTCGCGGCGAACTGACCCTTCTGGACAGCCGCGGCCGCGGCGACGCCGGCGGTGCCTTCGAGGCGTCCAATGATTCTTTCGGCCGCGCGTCGCCGATGGAGCAGGGGCCGGACCGCCCTCCCGCCGCCACGGGTCCGAGCCGCGCGGCGGACATCATCGACGACGACATCCCGTTCTAAGTGTCTGGCCGGGATTATTTGCTTTACGGAGAGAGCTTTCGCACCATGAGACGGAGGGAAGCCCGGCATTGGAAGGATGGTGCGCCGCGGTTCAGGCACGCCCAATCCTTGGCATTCCGCGGCATCGGTTGCGCAAGCGATGGTGCCCTCATGGCGAGCTTGTCGAATCAGACGATCCAACGCTCGGGCTGCAAACCCATTCGCCGCATCCGACCGCTTGACGATCGCGACGTTGATCTCCGTGCCGTGTCACACCGCCGACGCCGGTTTTGTTTCGGATTTTTCGTGTTACACGGGCGGCTTCGAGGTTAGCCCCTAGCCGGTTACGGCCATTGCGAACGGCGAGACCGCACCCATGCCAGATCCGGTGATCACCCGCTTCGCACCTTCTCCGACGGGTTTTCTGCATATTGGCGGCGCCCGGACGGCGCTGTTCAACTGGCTTTATGCACGGCACGCGGGCGGCAAAATGCTGCTTCGGATCGAGGACACCGACCGCGAGCGCTCGACCGGCGCGGCAATCGCCGCCATTCTCGACGGGCTATCCTGGCTCGGCCTCGATTGGGACGGTGATGTCATCTATCAGTTCCAGCGCGCCGCGCGACACTGCGAGGCCGCCGAACAATTGCTCGTCTCGGGCCATGCCTATTATTGCTACGCCACGCCGCAAGAGCTCGACAAGATGCGCGAGAAAGCGCGCGCAGAAGGACGGCCGCCGCGCTATGACGGGCGCTGGCGCGACCGCCCCGCCTCGGAAGCACCGTCAGGTGTAAAACCCGTCGTCCGGCTCAAGGCTGCCCGCGAGGGTGAAACGGTTCTCGACGACAAGGTGCAGGGCCGGGTCGCCTGGGCGAACAACGATCTCGACGACCTCGTTCTTCTGCGTTCCGATGCCACGCCGACCTATATGCTCGCCGTGGTGGTGGACGATCACGATATGGGGATCACGCATATCATTCGCGGCGACGACCATCTCACCAACGCGGCGCGGCAGATGCAGATTTATCAGGCGCTCGGGTGGAGCGTCCCGGTCATGGCGCATATTCCGTTGATCCATGGCACCGACGGGGCCAAATTGTCGAAGCGCCATGGCGCGCTCGGCGTCGATGCCTATCGCGCCATGGGCTATCTGCCCGAGGCGCTGGGCAATTATCTGGTGCGGCTCGGCTGGAGCCAAGGCGACAAGGAATTTTTTTCGACACGGGAGATGATCGAAGCCTTCGATCTCGCGCATGTTGGACGCTCGCCCGCCCGCTTCGACTTCGCGAAGCTCGAAAACATGAACGGGCATTATCTCCGGAATAGCCCCGACGAGGCGCTCGCTTCCGCGCTAGAATCCGCGCTGCCCTATCTGCCGGACGGCGCCACGGCGCTAAGCAAACTTGACGATTTCTTGCGGGCCAAGCTCTACGCGGCCATGCCGGGCCTCAAGGAGCGCGCCAAAACCTTGATCGAGCTCTTGGAGGGCGCGAAGTTTCTGTTCGCGGAGAGGCCACTTGTCCTCGACGCCAAGGCCGCGAGCATCCTTGACGCTGGCGGACGGGCGCATATCGCCGGGCTGATCCCGCGGTTGACGGCGCTCGCGGATTGGAACGCGGCCAGCACCGAAGCAGTCGTGCGCGATTATGCGGCTGAAAACAAGATCAAGCTCGGTGACGCCGCGCAGCCGCTGCGCGCCGCGCTCACCGGGCGGGCGGCGTCGCCGGGAATTTTCGACGTTTTGGAGGTGCTCGGCAGGGAGGAAAGCCTCGCCCGCCTGCAAGACCAGGCGGGGTGAGCCAGGAGGCTCACCACTCCACGTGGCCCCTCGGGTCATGACCGCGACAGCCTCATGGGAGATGCCCCGGGCGCGTAAACAGCAGGGATAATAACCCGCATGACAGTTAGCTCCGAACTTCCCGCCTCCGCCGGCCTCGCGGACCCCGGGGACGCAGGGCCCGCGGCACGCCGCATTCCATCCAGCTTCGGCAACTTCGGCCGCCTCGAACTCATAATCGAGAGCGCTGATGAATCTCGGCGGGAACGATCCAATCTCCCGCATCTCGATAGCCGAGAAACACGATCGATTTTGGCGAAAGGCTAGCCGAGGCGCATCGTCACATAAATTATTGGCCGCGGGAATGCTCCGTGCTACAAGCGCGCAAAGACTGGAGTGGATCATGTCACAAAATCGGGTGTACGACGATTTCGCGCGTCTTGTGACCGATGCGTCCGAGATGGCGCAAGGCGTCCGCCGCGAGGCCGAAACGGCGATGAAAAGTCAGCTCGAACGTCTTCTCGCGATGATGGATGTCGTCACCCGCGAGGAATTCGAGGCGGTCAAGCAGATGGCCGCGAAGGCCCGCGACGACAACAAAAAGCTGACCCAAAAGCTGGCCGCGCTGCAGGCCGTGATCAAGGCTGAACCCGAGGGCTCTGACGGATAGGGAACTACATTCGCGCGGCAACAAAACCCGTCGCCCGCCATGCCCACGCGCATGCGGACTTGATGGCGAACGACCGCCGTATCTAAAATCCGATCTTCGGATACCGTCGCAGGCGCTCTCCAGTCCCTTCTTGATGACGGCTGGCAGCGAGGAATTTGGCTTTGGGAGCGCCAAACGTGTTGCTTTATGCGGGCCTGCCCGCGTCTGCCCGCTGGTGAACGGTGACGTTGGAGCTATCCGTCCAATTCCATAAGCGCTAGAATGACCACGTCGATCGAGCGGCCTGGCCAAACGAACAGCGCCGTCCTCATCTCGGAGCTTGCACCATGGTCGATTATGAATCAGACGACGACGGCCTCAAGGCGTCACGCTTCAGCCTGCGCGCTTTCCTTATTAGGGACTGGCCCTACCTCGCCATGCTGGCTCTTGCCCTTTTCGGGGTCGCCTATACGAGCATCGCGCGACAGTCGATGACGACGTATTGGATTGTTCTTGCGCCCTTCTTCGCCGTTATCTGTGTGATCACCCGCTGGCGAGACGTCGAGGGCAACGCGCCTCATTGGCATCTTATCCAAACCGAGGCCCTTCACTGGGTTGCGGTTCTCGTTGCGATGTCTATCGTATTCGTGGCGGATGTAAAACAGCAGATGAATTCGGACGCCAGCGCACTCATGCTGCTGACGCTGTTGGCGCTAGGGACGTTTACGGCCGGCGTCCACGTTGCCGCCTGGCGTATCTGCCTTGTCGGCGTCGTGCTGGCCATTACCGTTCCCGCCATCGCTTGGCTCGAACAAGCGACTCTGCTGCTCCTGTTGATAGCCACTGTATTGGTTGCGATAGCGGTGCTGTACTTTATGCATAAGCGGCGAGTCCAAGGATACTAAGGCGACTTGGGGGTGAAAATCAGGTTTTCTCGCGCCAGCGTCGCCAGAAGCTGGTCGTTTTGCCCGAAGGTTCCGGCGCGCTGAC
Source organism: uncultured Alphaproteobacteria bacterium (assembly GCA_963712225.1). Lineage (GTDB taxonomy): Bacteria > Pseudomonadota > Alphaproteobacteria > Rhizobiales > Beijerinckiaceae > Methylocapsa. The sequence goes on along the minus strand of CAVQHH010000016.1, from coordinate 14,629 downwards.
AACGGCCGTCGGCTCGAGCTGACTTACCTGATATTGCCGCATCGCAAACCGAACGACTACGCCGATCGCGGCGGCGAGCGGCACCGCGATGAGGAGGCCGACAAAGCCGAATAGATAGCTGAACGCGGCAATAGCGAACATCACCCAGACTGGATTTAGGTTGATGCGCGAGGCAATGAGATAGGGCGCCAGCGCATAGTCCGCGATGGCCTCGCCGGCGACGAAGATTCCCAGCACGACCGGAATCAACGTCCACCCCGGCCAGAACTGTAGCACCACCACGCATAGCGACAGTGCGAGCCCGATGAGCGACCCAAGATAAGGAATGAAACTGACCAGGCCGGCTGCAAGGCCGATCAGAATTCCGTGGTTGAGCCCAATCAACCGTAGCGCCGACGCATAATACAAGGCAAGGGTGAGACAGATCGTCCCTTGACCGCGCAGGAAGCCAGCCAGCGTGTCATCGATCTCGCGCGAGAGCGTTCGCACGGTCTCACGCTGCGCCACAGGAACTGAACGGTCGACCGTCGCAATCAGTCCGTCCCAATCATTAAGCAAATAGAAAGTGACGACGGGAGTCACCACGAGAAGGGAGAAAATCGATATCAATGCTTGGCTATCCGACCACAGCGAGCGTAAGACGCTGGGAATCCAATTGGCGCCGAGGGTAGCGAGCTCGCCCAGCGATTGCTGGGCTTTGTTCACTCCTTCGCCGATGATCTTGCGCAACCAAGGGCGGCTCGGATCAGTTGCAAAGGCTTGTAGCTGTCCGATGTACACTGGAACCTTTTCGATAAAGGCCGCGACTTCCTCGCCAATGATAGGAATGGCCAGCACCATCAGAACGCCGACACCGATGATGAACAGACTTATGATGCCCAGCGCCCCAACAGCCCGGTTCAGCCCCAATCGCTCGAGCCGGTTGACCACCGGGTTCAGCAGGTAGGCAAGGGCAAACCCGGCCACAAACGGCAGCAGGATCGCGCGCAAAAGCACGACCACCACGACAACGGCCGCCAGCGTCGCAAGCCAGAGCACGGAAGGCCGGGCCGCGTTCACGAACTAACATTCCGGCGGCAGCAATGTTCATGCATGGTGGCTTGCCGAGATTATCGGTAATTGGTGGGAGGCGAATTTTGCCCATCGGGCGTGGATGTCAACCTCGAATTCGATCCCACCAAAAAATGCTCGGCCGGCAAGCTCGCGGTTAGGTTATGCGCGGTTTTTACGTTTTGCGCGGATTTCGCGTTTACCGCGATTTGCGCTGATCTGTTGGGAAAGCAGCCGTTCCCGAATGCAAGGGCAGTGGCCGGGTGCCGCGCGGGCCGATTTTACTCTCGGCAAGACCTGCTAAGCGGGGGACAACCTGGCAAAAGCCAGTTGCAAAAGGTCGCCACCTTGTGATTCCCTACCCGCGCTGGCCGAAAAACGATTTTTGAGTTGCGCGTCAGCAGGTTAGACCCAGCTGCCGGAAATGCGGATGCATTTCCCGATTCCGCCAGATCTATGCCGAGGCCCGGAATGCCGCTTTTGCAACTCGACCTCGACCGCGCCGAAAACCCCCTGGACATCATCGAGAGAATCGCCGCGCACAATCACTGGTCTTTCGACCGGGACGAAGAGGACGAAATTTCGATCTCGGTCGCCGGCGGTTGGTCCGAGTACAATATAGCCTTCACATGGCTCGCCGAGGTGGAGGCATTGCACGTTGCCTGCGCCTTCGACCTGAAAGTGCCGGCGGCACGCCTTACGGAGCTTGCCTCTCTCGTCTCGCTCATCAATGAACAACTCTGGATCGGGCATTTCGACATTTGGCCGAATGACGGAGTGATCATGTTCCGGCATGCCATTTTGCTCGCCGGTGGGGCCGAGCTGAACGGCCATCAATGTCAAACCGTTCTCGCCAGCGCGGTGCGCGCATGCGAACGCTACTACCAGGCTTTTCAATTCGTCGCCTGGGCCGGCAAAACCGGTCCCGAGGCGATCGGCACGGTCATGCTTGAAACCCAAGGCCGGGCCTGACATGGACGCGCCGGGGACGAATCGCTTCGACGCGTCCCTCTTGCTCGCCGGAGCGGGCAAGATGGGCGGCGCATTGCTGCGGGCCTGGCTCGACCGGGGGTACGATCCGCGAAAAATCAGCGTCATCGAGCCGCGCCCCTCGCGGGAAGTCTTCGAACTCGCCGAGTCCAAAGGCTTTGCACTGGGGCCGCCTTCGCGGCCGCCGCAAGTTCTCGTGCTCGCGATGAAGCCGCAAAACCTCGATGAGGCGGCCGCCGGGCTGACGCCGTTCGCGAACCGGGACACGCTGGTCGTTTCGATCCTGGCCGGCAAGAGCATCGCCAATGTAGCGGCCAGGCTGCCGCACGCGACGGCAATTGTCCGGGCGATGCCAAATCTTGCCGCGGCGGTCGGGCGCGGCATGGCCGTGCTTGTGGCGAACGCGGCGGCGACGCCGGACCAGAGCGCGACGGCCGAGGCTTTGTTTGCGGCGACGGGCCGGGTCCAATGGCTTGCCAGCGAGGAGTTGATCGACGCGGCGACCGCGGTTTCCGGCTCCGGCCCGGCTTATGTCTTTTATCTCGCCGAAGCCTTGGCACGCGCGGGGGCCGCCGTGGGTCTGCCCGGCGAAATCGCCGCGCGGCTAGCGCGCGCCACGGTCGAAGGCGCGGGCGAATTATTGTTCCGGTGCCCGGAAAGCACCGTGGCGGAATTGCGCGAAAATGTGACGTCGCGCGGCGGAACAACCGCCGCCGCTCTTGGAATCTTGATGGCGCACGACGGCCTTACGCCCCTGATCGAGCGCGCGGTGAGGGCGGCGAAGCAGCGCGCCACCACGCTATCTGGCTAGCGATCCGATTTGACCCGCGCAAAGTCCAACTAAAGCCTCTTACCGTCTAATGACGGAGGTTTAAATCCAAAGAACGCACAATGAGCCATGTTGCCCAAAAACAACAATAACATTGAATTATTCGCCAAATGTACGCCAATCTTGTTATTTATTTGACTTGCCAGAGCTGAGCTGCAAAATAGTTAAATCCGCGAGCCTACAGGCTCTCGTTGCGTGTAGATTTTTGTCAAGTAGATCAAGGATTGGGGGATTATGAAGAAGCCATCCAAGGTCGCCGGGCGGCATCAAAGTGCAAAAAATGAACTTCCACTCGCAATTACCCCAACCAAGCGTGCGGCAAAAGCATACCTGAAAGGTTGCTGTACAATAGTATCGCCGGGCGCTCCCGACAGGGATGTGCCGGGAATCACAAAGGCAGAATGTGACGCAATAGAAAATGCTCACCCAGGCTCGGCTACCCACTGGGTTAAGGGATCTTGTGCTTAGTAGACTCACCCGCCAGCGTAACACGTGTGGTCTGCCGTAATCGTTATATGGGGACGCGACGTGCTCCTTCCGCACAAAGCGCTTTTAGTTTGCGCCGCCGTTCTAGGTGCGTCGATGTGCAGTGGATGCGCTGTGCCGCGGTACGATGTCCCTTTCGATAGTGCCGGCCAACCGACCGTAGAGACAATCGTCGACCGTATTCAATGTGAGATAAGGGATATGGTTCGGGATGACACGCCCAACGACGTCACCTCGTTTCATAGATTATTTCTCTTGGACGGTGATTATGACGCTCAGATCTCGCTGTCTCTTGAAGTCAATGATACCGGAGGGCTTTCTCCAAGCCTCGCGTATCTAAACCCGATTACCGGAGCGACATCGTTCATGTTCGGCGCGAACGCGACCTTTAGTGAGTTGCGTGATCATAATTTCACGGAAAACATACAACTGTCAGTCCGAACAATTTATATCGATTGGAAGACTAATAGAAATCCCCATAATTGTCCGACGTCTGACACAAATCTGTCCGGAGACTTGGGAATTAGGGACTTTGTTGCAATGGCCGCCCAAACGCGGAACCTCGATCAATCGAAAAACTCCGCGGGGAAAGGCGTCTTCGGCGGGTCCATCCAATTTCTGGTTACAAAAAATCTTAGCGCCGTAGGGCCTACTTGGTCACTCATTCACTTTAAGGGCCCTGGTCCATTGGCGAATGTCTCGGAGGTCAACACGGACAAGATTACACTCGCATTCGCCCAAGGGCCGAACGTCGGAAAGCCTATGCAGTTGCACTCGAATCCTCTAAACCTGTACGCATATTCGTTTCTGCAGCAGCTCCTTACGAGCTCGATTAATTCACAGCTCATTTTCCTGCAGAGTACCATACAACAGAACCCAGGTTTGATCCGATGAGGCTTGCGCACGTGGCTTATCCCGTTCACTCAGGTATTCCTGGAGCATTTTTCGAACTGAAAGAATCGACTGGGATTCCCGAATTAACGCGGTTCTGACTTGGGGTCTGCTTCACTCTCGATGCAAATCGTAATGCTCGTTCGATGCCGAAGGGCAGGTGGCCGGAATCGTGCGGCGCCCGTCCGTCGAGCCGGTTTCGGTCGTGGTGGTCTTGCAGCATGAATAATATTCCGTCAATTGACCAAAGGCGCCGGATGTTGGGCAAACGCGGGGCCCAAGAATCCCGCAAGAACAAGCCCGAAACAGCGCAAGGGCGAAGCCGCCCCTTGGAAGCGGTTTTTGCTAGGATTAAATGAGAAGCAGATTTAAGCTAAAATCCGATCGTGGCGCGGGAGACGAAGATGGCCGACGAACACCTGACCGGCGACGCCGGAGCTGGACCCCGATCCGGGTCCGGCGGCATAGCGGCGGCGCCCAAGGATCCGCGGAGTGCGATCATCGACGCGCTCTTGGAGCTCGCCGGAGAGCGCAACTGGGAAGACATCACGATTTCGGATGTCGCGGCCCGCGCGAATGTCTCGCTCTCCACCTTTCGCGATATATTTCCGTCGAAGGGCGCGGTGCTCGCGGGTTTTTCCCGCCGGATTGATCACATCGTTCTCGACGCGGCCGGCGACGGCTTGACCGGGGAACCGGTCAAGGAACGTTTGTTCGACGTTCTGATGCGCCGCCTCGATGCATTGGCACCTTACAAGCTCGGCCTCGAAGCCATTTCTGACTGGACGCGGCGCGATCCGCTGGCGGCCGCCGCGATCAATCGTGTGGTCGTCAATTCAATGCGCTTCATGCTTGAGGCGGCTGGAATTGAATCCGAGGGCCCGGTCGGCGCTTTCAAACTGCAAGGCCTCGCTGTTGCCTGGACGCGGGTTTTGCGGGTCTGGTTTCGCGACGACGATCCGGGGCTTGCCTCGACCATGGCAGCGCTCGACCGCGAATTGACTAGGGGCGGCAGTTTTGTCGCACGGGCGGAGGATTTGAACCGGCTTGTCTCGCCTTTGTTTTCGCTGGCGCGTGCCGTGTTCGAGCGCAGGCCCCCCCGCGGGCCGTCCCATCGCGGCGGCCATCGCGAGAGCAAGGACGAGGCGGGAGCCTCTTGAGGCGCAAGCACTTAAGGCGACGGCGCATCATGCCGCGACCATTCCGGAGGCGCGAGCTCGATAGCTCTTGGCGCCACGGGGCGGCCATCCCCCAGCCGGCCAAACTTACCAAGCTTGAGCCTTTCGGTCACCCAAAATCTGAACGAGGGCGCCGCGAGCGCCAGTCCCACCAAATCGGAAACAAAGCCGGGCAAGATCAACAACACCGCTCCGAGCCCGGCCAGCGTGCCGTCGAGGACCGCCTCCCTCGACAAACCACTCTGTTCGCTTGTTCTCCTCGCCACCGCCTGCCGCAACCGCAAAACGGCCGATAGCCCGAGGCGGCGCAACGTGCTAAGACCGGCGAGGGTCGTCAAAATGCAAGCGAGAAGGGCACCGGCAAAGCCGATCACGTGAACGACAGCCGCGAAGGCCGCGAGTTCCGCCCCGAGCCAAAGCGCGAAATAGGTTACGAACAGAACCGGCAGGCGGACGATAGGTTGACGCATAATGGTGCCGTTCGATCGAAGGCGAAGCATAAAGGCCCCGTGAAGACTGGACTTTGGCTTTTCTCTCCCCAAATAGATAACATGATAAAAGCACAATCAAGGCCCAACAGGGTCCGGCTCGAAAATCAAGCAGCACTTCGATGGAAAACTCCTTCGATATGACGACGATTGTTTTCGCGGTTCTCGCCGCTTTCGTGGTGTGGAAGCTGCGCTCCGTCCTCGGCACCCGCAATGGCGCCGAAAAACCGTCCAGCAATCCATTCGCGCGCCGCGCGCCCGGCGGTTCTGGGGCGCGGCGCGGTGATGCGGACAGCGGCGACCCTGGAAAAGTCATATCCCTGCCCGGAGCGGCCGAGTCTCCGGTTGCGGTTGCGCCGGCTAAGGACGACAGATGGAAACCATATGCCGAGCCAGGGTCGAAGGCCTGGGCGGGGCTCGACGCCACCGCCGCCGCCGATCCGGCCTTTGCCATCAAGCCCTTTGCCGAAGGCGCCAAATCCGCGTATGAGATGATTGTCACCGCTTTCGCCGAAGGGAACCGCGAGGTTTTGCGAAACCTTTTGTCCCCCGAGGTTTTCGAGAGCTTTGCCGCCGCTCTCGCCGAGCGCGAAAGGCGCGGCGAAAAGGTTACGACGACCTTCGTTTCGATCGACAAGGTCGTGGTCGACGATGCTGGGCTGAATGGCCGGACCGCCGAAATCAAACTCCATTTCACCGCCCAGATGATCACCGCGACACGCGACCAGGCCGGGACGGTGATCGATGGAAGCCCAGACAAAGTCGTGCAAATCGACGACATTTGGACGTTCGCTCGCGACACCCGTTCCCGCGATCCCAACTGGAAACTCGCCGCGACCGAAACCGCGCAATGATTGGCTGCGGCATCGGCAGCATCGCCGCTCCGCGGCCAAGCGGGCGTGCCGGCGGCGCTTTAGAGCATGATCGCGTGAACGATTATGCTCTCTACGTGTTTGTTTTAACGCGTGTTCTTATCTGAAGAGTTGGCAACTTTCCGGGATCGTCCGCTGGGTTTTGCCAATGATCACTACCCCATTCCCGTCGGATTCCGCGCCGGGAACGCGAGAACGGCGCGAGTTGTGGTGTAGCCGCCTATCGTTCGCGGATCTCGCTGATTTCGGCCAGGACGATCATCTCAAGGCATTCCAAGTTTTCGCGCGATCCTGCGCCGCAATCGCCGCGAAAAAAAGCCCTTTACGAAATGGGGCCCCCGCCACCCCCGCACTGAATGCCATCGCCAACGCGGCTCTCCGCCAAGACGTGCGGGAGGCCGCGCAAGCGAGGCGGTTTTTCGAACGCCATTTCCGGCCTTGTCGCGTGTCCGCGTGCGTGGGAGTGCGCAACGCCGGCTTTCTAACCGGCTATTACGAACCCATAGTCGAAGGATCGTCGCTGCGCACGCGCAATTTCACAGCGCCTTTGCTCCGCCGGCCCGACAATCTCGATTCCCGCCCGCCTTATCTGGACCGCGCCGCGATCGACGCTGGAGCCATCGAACGGCACACGGCGCCGATCGTCTGGTTGCGCGACCGGGTCGAAGTGTTTCTCGTCCAGGTGCAAGGCTCGGCGCGTGTTCGCCTCGAAGATGGCAGCCTCCTCCGGCTCGCCTATGCCGGGCGCAATGGTCATCCCTACACCTCGATCGGCCGCATTCTGATCGATACCGGCGAAATCGCCGAAGCCGATATGTCGCTTGCCACCCTCAAGCAATGGATTCGCGCGCACGGCCAAAATCCTGGAGACGCGGGCGCGCTGTTGATGCACCGCAACAAATCCTACGTTTTCTTCTCGCTCCACGCGGAATGCGAGCTGGCCCGCGGCCCGATCGGCGGCCAAGGGGTAAGCTTGACGGCATTACGATCGATCGCCGTCGACCGCGCGACTTGGACTTACGGATTGCCTTTCTGGATTGCCGCCGATCTGCCTTGGCGCGGTTCGTCCCCTTCGCCGTTCCGGCGCCTTATGATCGCCCAGGACACGGGCTCCGCCATTACAGGTCCCGCCCGCGCCGATATTTTCTTCGGCGCGGGGGATGACGCGGGCGCGCGGGCAGGCGATATTCGGCACGCGGGCGACGTTGTCGTGCTTCTGCCCTCCGAAGAGGCGCCGGACCCGTGAATGAAAACTTCCCTTCCCCCGGCAAGCCCCGGCTCCGGCGGCTCAGCGCGGACGAGATCGAGCTCTGGCTTAACGTGACGCGGGGCGTCGCGCGCCGGCCAGGGAGCGGTTCGCCGCAGCTTCCTCAGCCGCGAAACGACGCGGAGCTTCAGGCGAGCGAGGCCGGTAACAATCTGCCCAAAGGAGCCAGCGCTGCGACGCCTCCTTCGCCGATCGAGCGCAAAACTCCTCCCCCGCTCGCGCCGCTTGAGCGGCGGCTTCGCCAAAACCTCGCGCGCGGCCGCGCGGCGCCCGACGCCGCAATCGACCTGCATGGCATGCGCCGGCAGGAGGCTTTCGCCGCCTTGCGGGAATTCTTGGCGAGGGCGCAGATCGAGGGCGCGCGGCTTGTCCTTGTGGTGACCGGCAAGGGCGAGCGCGCCGCGTCCGGGGAGGCAACACCAGGTATATTGCGCAAAAGCGTGCCAACCTGGCTGCGCGGCGCGGAATATCGCGCGATCGTCCTCGGTTTCGAGGAAGCTTCGCGCCCGCACGGCGGCGCCGGCGCACTCTATGTACGGCTCCGGCGGCGCGATCGCGCGGGGCGCGGAAAGCCATCGCCTTGAGCACTCCAAAACCCAGCTTTCGCAATGTCGCGGCGCCCTCGATCGCCGACCTCGACCTCTTGGCGCGATCGGCTTTCTCCGCCCTGCCGGAAGACTTTCGCCGCCTCTGCGACGGCGTGGTGATCCGCGTCGAGGATTTTCCCGATGATGAAACGCTCGACGAGATGAACTGCGCGAGCGAATTCGACCTGTTGGGCTTGTTTCGCGGCCGCGGCCGCGCCCAATCCGCGGCGACCCCGGTGACCGGACAATTTCCAAACATGGTGTGGCTCTACCGTCGCCCGATTCTCGACTTCTGGGCTGAGCATGAAGAGACGCTCGGCGCCATTGTCGCCCATGTTCTCGTGCATGAAATCGGCCATCATTTCGGGCTATCCGACGAAGATATGCAGGCAATCGAGCAGGCCGCCGGATAGCGCGCCAGAGCGTTTCCCTATCACATGTTTTTCCTCAACGCGGATCGGTTTCACTTCTCTCAAAAACGGCTCGGGGCTACCAATGTTCGATGCCGCGCTCGCCGCCGCGAGCCAGATTTTTACGCCGCCGTTCCGGACGGTTCTTTGGAAGACGCTGGCGCTTACGCTGGCTTTGCTCGGCCTCGTTTGGATCGCGCTTCACAAGCTTATCGTCGCCAATATCACGCTTCCCTATCCTTGGGCGGCGACGGCATTGTCGTTTATCGGCGGGGTTTCGCTGTTCGTCGGCCTCGCTTTTCTGGTCGCGCCGGTGTCGTTCATTGTCGCGGGCTTTTTCTTCGACGAACTGGCGGAAGAAGTTGAGCGGGAACTGGCTCCGGGCGAAGCGCCAGGCCGGGCTCTTTCGCTCGGCGATGCGGCATGGCTATCGCTCAAATTTTCCGCTGTCGCGCTCGGCGTCAATCTTGTCGCGCTTTTGTTGCTGCTAGTTCCCGGCGTCAATGCCGCCGCGTTTTTCGGCGCCAACGCCTATTTATTTGGACGCGGTTATTTCGAACTTGCGGCCTCACGCTATCTTCCGCGCGGCGAGGTTCGGTGGTTGCGCAAAAAGAACGCGCTTCGCTTGTTTGGCGCGGGTCTTGTCATGGCGGCGATCCTGGCCGTTCCACTCTTCAATTTGCTCACGCCGCTGTTCGGGACCGCATTCACGGTGCGTATCGCCAGAGACATCATGCGGCGGGCCGGAAAGACGCCGCGCGCGACCTCGGGTTAGAGACCGCTCAGACGGCGCGGGTGCCGGCAAATTGCCCGGTTTTGCGGTAACGGTAGAGATAGGAAGGCACGAAGGTCTCGAACGGTTCGGGCGCGATGCCAAGGCCGCCCAAGGTCCGTCCTTCGGCCTCCGCTTGCGGCGATACGATGTTGTCGGATCGCAAGAGTTTCACTTGGTCGGAGGTTATCGTGAGAATCTCCGGAAAAAGACCGAGTGACAATTTGCGGATAATTCCGATAACGAATGCGAGCGATCTCGCGCGCCCGAAAGAGATCGGGATGAGGGGGCGGCGGCGGCCGGTCACCGTCAGGACGAACGTGATGATCCGCCGGAGCGTCGCGACTTCCGGGCCACCCAATTCATAAATTGTACCTGACGCCGCCTTGCCGTCGAGGGCCAACGCGATCGCCGTCGCGACATCGCCGGCGAAGACGGGCTGAAGTTTGGTCGCGCCGCCACCGATCAGGGGGAGCGCCGGCATGAGCCGCGCCATCGCCGCGAACCGATTGAAGAATTGATCCTCCGGCCCGAACACGACCGAGGGCCGCATGATGATGGCATCGGGCAAGATTTGCCGCACCGCCGCCTCGCCAAAAGCCTTGGTTTTCGCGTAGACGGAAGAACCCGAGGGATCGGCTCCAATGGCTGACATTTGGACAAAAACTTCCGTGCCCGCTTGTTTCGCCGCCTTGGCGATGGATTGAGCGCCAAGGTGGTGAATCGCGTCGAATCGTTGCGCGCCCGACGCATGCAATATGCCAACCAGATTGATGGCCGCTTGCGCATCGCGCAGCGCATGGGCGATAGATTGAGGATGGCGCACATTCGCCTGGACGGCATGGATTTGGCCGACATCGCCAAGCGGCTGCAGATGAAATGCAAGATCGGGACGGCGCGAGGCGACGCGGATCCGCCAGCCTCGGACCGCCAAGGCGCGCACCACATGCCGCCCAACAAACCCCGAACCGCCGAACACCGTCACAAGCCGGTCTGTCTTTACCAATTCCTCCGCCATGTTGCTGGCTCCGAGGTGCAAAGCTTCGTTGGCGCGTGGTTTAACTTGCTTTCGCAATCAATGGAATCGCGAAAGCAATTTAATTCGGAATTGATGAAGCGCAATGGGAGAGGGTTGCATCGAAACTCCACGATGAATGGAAGAGGGGCAGTCGGCCACGATGGCATCACCAGCCGGCATTTCGGACCAAAGAATCGAGGCGCGGAAACCGCGCCTCGAGCTTGCGAGAGCCCCACTTAGCCACATCCCGAGGTCCGTCGATGCCGCTGCCTGGTAGCCCGGATCGACGGGCCCGATGGGAGCGCCAGCTTATCGTTGGGTCGCCGCCTTGCCAGTCACCTGTGCGCTCGGTCCGACTGAATTGCAAGAAACGACGCTAAGAGGAGTGCCGGAGTTGTTAAAAATGCCGGGAACTCCGCCATCACAGCTGAGACTCCATGCACCGCCAGGGACGCCATCGAGAGTGATATCCGAGTGGCCAGCGCAGTCGCCGCCGTGAAGGGTGCCGTGAAGGCCAAGCCGGACACCAGTCCCCGGCACGTTAGTGTCTAGACTTCCAACGACTGGCTTTGAAGGGACAGTACCTGCAGTCCAGTTGCCGACTACGAGTTTATGAGCGCCATTGGGCGCTTCGTCGACGAAGTTCGTTTGAGCAACCCTGATGATGTCGGGAAACGGAGTCAGTTTGTAACATAACTCGGCGTGTGCAGTGCCAAACGCCATGCCGAGAAAGACGGACGACGCCAGGACAGTTTTTCCTGCTGTATAAGTCAATTTCATAACTTACCTCCAACTGTTTAGTCGACGCCATGGGTTCGACCAATAATCACTTTTGGCCGGCTCCGAAGGACGCGACCGTTTTCACAACAATGCCTCTTTGAAAATTCGGTGAGGCAGCGGCGGGCTATATAGCTGATCCCGCATCGCAATGATTAACTGTCACGAAACGGTTTCCGCCGCAACCCCAATTCAGGGGATGTCATCATTGACAAGACGGAGTGTCGACCTCTAACAGAGCATCATGCCCTGGTGGCGGAATTGGTAGACGCGCTGGTTTCAGGTACCAGTGGTGAAAGCCGTGGAGGTTCGAGTCCTCTCCTGGGCACCAAATACAAATCCGCAGCCGTTCAAGGACATCCAGAAATCCTCGCAAAATAAGATAGATAGCGCTTACGGGTGTCCTAAATCGTCCGCAGGAATCCGTTGACAGCCAGCAAATTTGTTGGCCTTATTGTTGGCCTTGGCGCAGAGTGCCGAGACACGAGGCCAACAAATGCTGACCGACTCGGCGATCCGCGCCGCGAAATCCAAGACAGGCAAGACAGTTAAACTCTCGGATGGCGGCGGCCTGCAACTGTGGGTTCAGCCGTCGGGTTCGAAGCTCTGGAATTTGGCTTATCGTTTCGCGGGTAAGCAGCGCAAACTCGCGATCGGTTCATATCCGGGCATCGGATTGAAAGAGGCACGCGCGAAGCGGGAAGAGGCCAAGAAACTGTTGACCTCGGGTTTCGATCCGAGCCAACAAAAGCGGCTCGTAAAGTTGACCTCGGAAAGTCAGAAGGCAGATACCTTCGAGGCCATTAGCCGCGAGGTTCTGGAAAAGAAGCGCCGGGAAGGAAAGTCGGAGACGACCGTCAGCAAGGCGGCGTGGCTCTTCGACCTCGCAACTCCTACACTGGGGCCGCGCCCCATCGCTGAAATTACCGCACCGCAAGTCTTAGCCGTGCTTCGGCAGGTCGAAAACAAGGATGCTTTACGCAGCCTTCTTGGCTGAACAGGGCATGGCCGTCCGTCGATACCTTCCTGAAGTTCGAGGAGAGTGGGCAATCGCGCATCTTCGACAATGCCGAGTTCGGCTATTCGAAGGTGACGGTCGAGCGGCCCTTGCGCCAAGGCGCTCGTGGAAGACGGCTGGATTGCCGAGGATGGTGTTCCCATCATCCGCCGCATTCACAAGCCCGGCAAGGTGACGGCGACATCGCCTACAACATGATGCGCATGTGGCAAGGTGCAGTCGGCATTGCCCCAAGGGGTGGGCTTGTCAGCCCCGCCTATGTCGTCGCGCGGCCCTATCCGGAGACCGACGCGGCCTATTACGCTTATCTGTTCCGGACCGCCGCCTATATGCGCGAGACCGACACGTTTTCGCGCGGCATCGTGCCTGATCGAAACCGGCTCTATTGGGAGTCGTTCAAACAGATACCGTCAGCCTATCCGCCGTTCGCCGAACAGCGGCTGATCGTGCGGTTTCTGGATTGGCATGGGGTGCAGACGGCGAAACTGCTCCGCGCCAAGAAGAAGCTTGTTGCGCTTTTGCACGAGCAGAAGCAGGCCATCATCCACCGCGCCGTCACTCGCGGTCTCGACCCGAACGTGAAGCTCAAACCCTCCGGCATCCCCTGGCTCGGCGACGTGCCGGAAGGGTGGGAGGTGCAGCGGCTGAAGACGGTTTGCCGTTTTATCTATGGTGACTTTTTGTCTGCCGAGACCCGAAAGCCCGGTGAAGTTCCTGTATTCGGATCGAATGGAAACGTTGGTAATCATACGCTGTACAACACTCACGCGCCTTGCATCGTTATTGGAAGAAAAGGTTCTTTTGGAAAAGTGAATTGGTCGGACCAAGCCGTTTTTGCCATCGAAACAACCTATTTCGTAGATGACAGAGCGACCAGTGCCGATCTTCCGCACTACTTGGACGCTGCAGGTCCTGCTAGGCGAGCACGAGCAGCCGCGCCGACGCTCGACGACCTATTTTACCGCGATCCGGCTGTGGCCTTTCCAGTCAATTCTGCTCTTCAATGGAGGAGCTTGCCAAGAGCTTTGGAAGCCCGCGCCCAGACTGCTCGAGGCACGCGAGTGCGTCTCGGTAAGAAATAGTGAGAGGGGTGATGTGGTTGGCGCTGACAATCTGCACCACTCCCGACGAAGGGTCAGGCGCGCCGGGCACAAACACGGCAACTTGGCCATCATTGAACGAGTTGGCAACGAACCCAAGCTGCCATCCATTGTTCATGCGCACCAGGACAGGCTTGAGGTCTTCGTTTGTCTTTGCCTCCAACCCTGTCAAGCGATCAGTGTATTTTCGAAGGGCGACGTAGGGAGGCAGTTTGTTTAGAACCTTGTCTTCGAGGAACGATGCTGCCGGTTGGAGAGCATGATCCCCCTCGATGTTGGCTGGCGCCTGGGTGTGCATGCCCAGGCTCCCCTCGTGCAAAAAACGACCACTAATTTTGAGACAGAGAGTGCTGATCACGAGTTTGGACTTGGCGATGCATCCTTTCAGGCGGTCGTTGCACATGCGATAAACGACCGCTGGGCCGCTGCCGTCGGGACGCGCGTGGTCGCGCAAACCGCGGCCGGCAGCCTTGGCAGCGGCGAGTGGCAAGTCCAGCCGGGGCTCGGCGTGCGCTATATGCTATTCGAATTGGGGGAGGATTGCTATTTTGTTCCTTCAATGCGCTATGCGATGAGCATCCCGGGTAATGCACAAGCACGAAGGATCAGTGAACCCCAGATCGCCCCCACCCTCAACATCGATTTGCCAGGTCCCTTTTTTATAACCTTTTACCCAAGCAACGATATCCGCATCAATTACGGCGCGCCCGTAGCTGGTCAGACCGGACGGCTATTCCTCCCCTTCGATGCCTTGATTGGCGTGCGGCTAAGTGACAAGGTGGCACTCTCCCTTGAAGGCAGCGTGCCAATCGTCAAAGCCTACCCGGTTTACAATTTCAAGGCCGAGGTGAAGCTGAGAATACTGTTTTGAGCGAATAGAATACGGTCACTGGTTC
>CAVQHH010000015.1:0-74231 GCA_963712225.1 uncultured Alphaproteobacteria bacterium | reverse complement strand
GCGTTCAGCCCGGCGAAAGCAGAGCCGTTGTTCGCTGCCGACGATGAGAAGGCATAAAGTATCTCCTCATAACCGTGGATGCCGTTGTTAGCGAGCGAGGACAGTGCATAGGGCGCCAAGACAGACCCGGCGGTCGCAGTGAGAATGACGAGCGGATGGATGAGCAGCGCCAGCGAAACGAGGATGATTTCCTGCTTTTCGATCTTCTTGCCGAGGAATTCGGGCGTGCGCCCGACCATGAGGCCGGCGACGAAGACCGCGATCAAGCCGTAGATCAATGCGTTGAGGAAGCCGACGCCCTTGCCGCCGAACACGCATTGAAGCATCATTTGCCCGAGGAAGGTGATGCCGGCGAGGGGCGTGTAGCTGTCATGCGCCGAGTTCACTGCGCCGGTCGTGAAAGCCGTCGTAATGGCGGCGAAGAGTTCCGGATGCTGAGATGCCGAAGCGGACTTCCTTGCCCTCCATGTTGCCGCCCGGCTGGTTGAGGCTCGCCTGCATGTCAATTCCGGCATTGGCGAGCATCGGGGTGCCGTGTTGTTCCGGAACCACGCAGAGCAACAGGAAGAGAACCAATAGCGTACCCAGGACGCCGTAAAGCACCCAAGCTTGCCGGCGGTTGCCGATCATCTCGCCGAAGGTAACAATGATCGAGGCCGGCAGGCTCGCCATTAATACAATAAGGATGATGTTTGTGAGCGGCGTCGGATTTTGGAACGGATGCGCGGCATTTGCATTGTAAAAGCCGCCGCCGTTGGTGCCGATGAGTTCGATTGTGCCTTGTGACGCGACCGGACCAACGACAATCGTCTGATCCGCGCCTTGCAAAGTGTGTGCGGTCACGCTCGCATCAAACGTTTGAACCGCCCCTTGTACAATCATGAAGAGCGCCACGAGGAAGCAAATCGGCATGAGAATGCGGGTTATGAATTGGACGAGGTCACGATAGAAATTGCCGAGGTCGGCGCCTCCATTTCTGACCGTAAATGCGCGGATCCAGGCCATCGCTACGACGAAGCCCGTAGCCGCCGATGTGAACATGGGAAAGGTGATGGCCCCCATCTGGCTGAAATTCGAAAGCGTCGACTTACCGCCATACGCTTGCCAGTTCGTATTGGTGATGAAGCTGATCGCCGTGTTGAACGCGAGCAAGGGATCGACCGCCGGGAAATTGAGCTGGTTCAATGGGAGGTGGTTCTGGAGCGACAGGACCAGATAAATGATGATCGCCATCACCAGATTGGTGACGAGCATGTGAATCGTATACGTCCGCCATGTCATCGCTTGTCCGGCGACACGTCGGCCGATCAGAAAATAGATGACGTTGTCAATCGGATCGAAGATCCGGTCAAGCTTCGTTGGCCGGCCCATGACGATTCGCGCCATATAGCGTCCCAGGGGGATGCTGACGAGAAAGATGGCGAGCAGGGTCAGGATGATCTGCAGCCAAGCTTGAGCGGACATTGGAATTCCTCCGAAACCGGGTAGTTTCCGCGCGTGCTGATCAGAACCGCTCCGGGTTGATCACCGCGTAGAATAGATAGACGACGAGAGATACAACGATCAAAGCGAGCAGATACACTGCAACCATAATCGCCTCCTTTGGGTCGTGACCGCCGCCGCGCCAAAATGCACAGTCGTTCAGAGAGATCTTGCGTTCGCGTTTGAGTTTGAAGGAACGGCGCCGCGCAATCTCGCGGGTAGCGTCTTGTCGATGACGCCCTCGGCGAATTTCACCAGACCGAGCATCAGGAGATAAGAAACGACAATCACGAATAGCATGAGAGCCATTATGATCATTTGAGCCTCCGACAACCCATGGCAGCATCTCCCTCTATTTTGGAAACACCCGGGCATCCGGGAGAAAGGCCTCACGCGGCGCGGGAAAGCTTCACCGCAATGCCGGTGGCGACCAGGCGTTTGAGCTTCACGCCGGTCTCCTCAATCCGGATGACGCCGTCGTTTTGGTAGTCGACCCGAATGATCGCGTCGGCGTCGATATCTTCGGCCTTGCGAATGAGTTCGCGCAAGACAAGCTCCCGCCAGTTCTCTTGAAGGGGGGAGCCGCGCGCCGGGTACCAGGTCGAGGCAGCCTCGATCCTGCCGATCGTATAGAGAACACGTCCTCCTTCGATGGCGCCGGTCGAGCTGATACGCATAATCTCTATCTCCGCATTCACTTCAATTGTGACTGGATCTACCTGCGTCGCCTGAAAATGCTCCAAGCCGATTTCGAATATCGCGAATACCGCGTATAGATTTGAGGGTGCTCAACGGCGCCGGATATAAAAATTCCGTATAACCCGCATTCCCCGAATGATGCGCTCATTTGCCGCGCAGTTGGAGCAATTCAGCTATAATAATCAGCAAATTGCTTGTTGTTAATCGAGGCGGCCATGGCGAACCCGGCGGGCGAATTGCACGGCGGAGTTCGCAGGCTCGATTCCGCCCGCCGGCGCATGTTCAGTTTCGCGGACGGGGGGTCGCCGCCGACGCGGGATTGCTTGCCTTTCGTCCAGACATCGAGATCCTTCCGCTGTTCGCCGATCGTCGCATGGACCTTCTCGCGGGAGGCGATGGGGTGGAACGCGTCGAGCATGGTCTTGCGATACCTCTCGACGATGCCAGTGATTTGCGGGCTCCCAGCCTTATGCTGGCGAAGCCAGCCAAAGGTTCCGCCAAGCGAAGCATGGTGGAATGGCTGACGTAGGGAGGTTCGATGTTCTTGATGGCGAGAGTTTGCATTCGTTGCGGGCGGCGCCGCGCTTGCGGCGTGCAAGGGTGTGCAAAACTATTTACAAGCCGCTTGTTTTCCAAGGGAATTTCCTTTTCTCATGTGTAAGGCTGTACAATTGTGATTGGCTGGATGTAATGACATCCGCCGCCAACGCCGACAAGGCACGCAAAACATTCGGCCAGTGCGCGGCTGACTTCTTCAACTCGAAACAGGCGGCGTGGCGCAATGAAAAGCACCGTGAGCAATGGTTAAGGCACCTATCGCGCCATTGCTCGGCTCTGTGGGATCTTCCCGTCGCGGACACGGACACCGGCGCCGTCTTGGTGGTGCTCACGCCGCTATGAAATAGGATCCCGGCGACGGCGCCGCGGATCCGAGGACGGATCAAGGCGGTTTTGGATTCCGCGAAAGCCAAGGGTCTGCGGTCCGGCGAGAACTGGGCCGCGTGGCGTGGTCACCTTGTCTATGATCCTTCCGGGAAGGCCAAAGCTGACCCGGCCTCACCATACAGCACTCGCCTATTGCGAAGTTCCTGCCTTTGTCGCGCGGTCGCGCGAGAGCGCGTCACCGCAACGGCGGGAAGGCCAAGACGGTCGTTGCAAATGTTCCCGAGGACCTAAAGGGGATCCTGAAACTCATCGGCGGATCAAAATCGGACTGGAACATCGTTCTCGCCGACCAAACTAGTTTGACGCTCTGGCTCAAGCACTCCGGCAAAGAAAGCAAGCGATCGCCTGATCCGTACGACTATGGCCGGGTTGGTTGGCATCGGACCGAAAGATGAGCTGGAGGTGTGATTGGCCCAGCGCGGGCCGCTGGCAGGCCTCGCGCGGCCGCCGTATGGATGTGGGAAGCCTCAGGCGGCGCGCGTGGCTTGTTGTCGTGGCTTCGGGCGCGACCGACTAAACTCCGCGCAATCGCCTCCAACATGCAGGCGCTACCGCCGCTGCCATGATCGCCGCGCTGGGCAGCAATGCCAGAAAATTGGCGGCGGTAATCCACCTATGAAACTCCGCGTAATCGCCTCCCCCGGGACCGCTTCTGGATGGAAGAAAGAGGTAGCGGGACGCGCAGGATGCACGGATCGACACGATATTGGCAACGCCGAACCTCGTCACTCCGGTTCCACAGACGAATCTTTTCGCAACGGCTCCCGGCTTGGAGCAGCAGGCTCCCTCACCGCGATTTACATTGAATTTCTTGGCGCCATTCTTGTACAATTCCAATGCAGAAAAGGCCAGCTCTGGCGGAATTCCCACATTGGAGCTCAGTCCCGTGGGGAACTTCTCCTGGGCCACGCCGCTGTTCGACCTGCCGGTGCGTTTGTCCGCGAATGTACGCGCCAAAACCGATAGGTTCGTGGAATCCAATAACGCCGATCTCGACAAACTCGGCGGCTCGCTGCGGGCGCAGTACGTCGATCCGAACAATGATCAGAGCTTTTCGCCCTATTTCGCTTATGCTCCAAGGACGGCTTTGCTCCCACATTTTCGCGGGAAGTCGAGACGCGCAACGATTTGAATTTGGGCTTCAACAAGATATTCAATTTTGACGGAAACTTCCAAGGGGTCCCATTCGCAAGCAACACGGGAGCGGCCACCGTCTGGTCCTTCGGATTGACGGCTTTTGGTCAGCGAAGGTTCAGGGAGCCAACGTCCTCATCCTATGCGCTCTTCGTGATCCCTTCCCTTTTCCTACGCTATCTCCGAGCAATGGAACGCCAGCCCTGCCGTCGAAGTCATAGGCCGCTGGTTCGACTCAAATTCGGCGGGATTGTTTCGCCGGGATTGGGATGTAATACCCATCGCGACGGTCGAATATGTGATTCCGGCTTTGTGGTTTGGCGCTCCGGAAACCGCGGCGCTTTTCGGCCGGCCCGCGTTGGACTTCCAGACATCTTTGGAGAGAGTGACGTCAAACTTTTCGGGCTCCAGCTATCGCCAATGGACAGCCGGTGTCGCGATCAAGACGGGCTGGCGCTTTTGACGGACGCCGGCTGTCTGCTTGGCGATTGTGCCCAGCGCCTGTGCCTTCGGACTACCAAGCGTTATCCTGCAAGCTTTGGTGGCAGACAGGGCAGCCATTCCGCGCTTTGAGATAAACCTGTGCTCGTTGTCCACGGCTTGCCCCGCGCCCGCGGTCGATCACAGGGCTGCCGCGCAAAATTCGATCGCCATAGTCTTGCTGGAGCGGCCGCGTCACATTATGCAAGGCAAACGGCGCTCGCCCGGTCGGCGGTTTGAATGGTCGGCTGGTGTGACGCACGATATCCCGCGTCAGCGTACGCTTGAGGCGCGCGACCGGTCATCTGCTCCGATCCACTCTGGTCACTGTTCGGCCGGCTGGTTGCAATACAACACATGGAATTCTGAGCGCAGCCATCGGATTCGAAGCTCTTTCAGGCGAAGCGAACAGAGCTATAATTTATTGATTGCAATGGCGGCCGCCGGTTGCGTCATAATTATTTGCTCAATTCCAAGAAAAGGACCGCACCTTGGCCGCGTGCACCATCTATCCGAAAGCAAGACGCGGCCTGGCTCGCGTGCTGTTGTTCTTACCGGCGCTCGCCATATTGCTTGCGGGCTGTGAGCGGGAGACAAAGGCCGAAGCCCCCCAAGCGCGTCCGGTTCGGAAGATCCGCCGGCGTCGGCGACCACGTCGAACCCGATCAGGTGCTGGCGAAACTCGACCCGCAGAATGAGTTGAACAGCTTGCGATCGGCGCGGGCGGCTCTCTCCGCTGCACAAGCGCAATTGGTGCAGGCGCGCAATACGTTTAAGCGCCAGGAAACGCTCTTGGCGAGAGGATCTACGACCAGGGCCTCGTTCGATCAGGCAGAACAGGCGCTGCGTACGGCGCAGTCCCAGGTCGATGATGCCAAAGCGCAGTTGGAAATTGCCGAGGATCGCGTGAGCTATACGCAGCTCAAGGCCGGCGTCGCCGGAACAATCACCGCCAGAGCTGCCGAGGCGGGCGAAGTGGTGCAGCCCGGACAGATGATCTTCCAGGTCCGCCCGAAAGGGGAGATGGGACGCCGTGTTCGATGTGCCGGCGCGGGTGATCCGGTCGGCTCCCCAGACGCGAAGATCATCGTGACCCTGATTGACGACCCGTCCGTGACGGCGATGGGACGCGTGCGGCAGGTCGATCCGCAAGCCGATCCTGTCACACGGACATTTGGGGTTAGGGTGAGCCTCATCGATCCCCCCGCCGTCATGCGGCTTGGCGCGACCGTGACAGGGCGCATGGAAATGGGGTCCGCCATAGGCATTTCAATTCCCGCCAGCGCCCTCACTAACAAAGACCGCCAAGCCGCCGTCTGGATCGTTGATCCCGCGAGAGCCTGACTGTGTCACTGCGTAATGTGGAAGTGCTGCGCTTCGACCCCGGGACGGTTGTAGTTTCGCAGGGACTTGAGGGCGGGGAGATTGTGGTGACCGTCGGCGTTCAGGCCCTCCACCCGGGTCAAAAGATCCGTCTTCTCGGATCGTCTTCGTGATCGGCCCCAATCTTTCCGAATGGGCGCCGAAGCATCGTTCGTTCGTTATCTTCATGATGATCGCAGTGACCATCGCCGGCGTTGCCTCCTATTTTCGCCTCGGGCGCAGCGAGGACCCCCCGTTCACCTTTAGAACGATGATCGTCCAGGCCTCTTGGCCCGGCGCGACACTCGACGACACCCTGCATCAGGTCACCGAACGGCTCGAGCGCAAACTGCAGGAAACCAAGGGCCTCGATTTCGTGCGCAGCTACACGAGTCCCGGCGTCACGACCATCTTCGTCAACCTAAAAGGGCAGACGAGAGCCGCCGAGGTTCCAGATATTTGGTATCAGGTTCGGAAGAACATCGGGGACATCCGCCACACGCTACCGGCCGGCGTTGTCGGCCCCGGGTTCAACGACGACTTTGGCGACACTTATGGATTGATCTATGGCCTCACCGCCGACGGATTCACTCATCGCGAGTTGCGCGACTATGTCGAGGACATCCGCTCGCGCCTGCTGCAGGTTCTGGACGTGTCGAAGATCGAACTCCTCGGCGCGCAAGACGAACAGATTTTCGTCGAGTTTTCGACGCAGCAGCTCGCCGGACTTGGAATCGACCGGGCAGCTTTGATCGCCGCAGAATGCGGTCAGCCCCTCAGGCTCCCTGCAGACCGGCGACGAGAAGCTTTTGATCCGCGTTTCTGGCGCATTCCGCTCTGAAAACGACATTCTCGACGTCAACTTTCTCTCCAATGGACGGCTGATCCGGCTGCGCGACATCGCCGAAATCCGCCGCGCCCTTGCTGATCCTCCGCAACCGATGTTTCGCGTCAACGGACAGCCGGCCATTGGCCTCGCCATCGCCATGCGCGACGGCGGCGATATCCTGGGGCTCGGCCGCAATGTGAAACAAGCGGTCGGCGAGACCGTCGCCGATCTGCCCCTCGGCATCGACGCGACGCTGGTGTCCGATCAGCCGGTCGTCGTCAGAACCGCCATCGGCGACTTCATGACGTCGCTATGGCAGGCGATCGCCATCATCATGGCGGTGAGCTTCGTCAGTCTCGGCGTCCGGACCGGCGCGGTGGTCGCGCTGTCGATTCCGCTGACGATGGCCATCGTGTTCCCCATCATGGAAGGGCTCGGAATCGATCTCCAGCGCATTTCGCTCGGCGCCCTCATCATCGCTCTCGGCCTGCTCGTCGATGACGCGATGACCACCGTCGACGTCATGACGTCCCGCTTAGCCGCGGGCGACAGCAAGGAGCAATCCGCGACATTCGCCTATAAGACTTTGGCTTTTCCCATGTTGACGGGCTCGTTCGTCACGGCGGCGGGCTTCGTGCCGATCGGCTTTGCGCGGAGCGCGGCGGGTGAATATACGTTTTCGATTTTCGTCGTCGTGACGATCGCGCTGATCGTGTCCTGGTTTGTCGCCGTTCTGTTTGCGCCATTGCTCGGCGTCTGGCTCTTCAAGAAGCCGGAGAAGCGGCGCCCGAGCAACAAGGTACGGTCGTGCGCATCTTCCGCGCGATCCTTGTCGGTGCGATGAGGATGCGCTGGCTGACCATCGCGTTGACGCTTGCGTGTTTTGTCACGTCTCTTCTGGCCCCGCCCTATGTGCCGCGGCAATTTTTTCCGGCGTCCGACCGGCCGGAACTCGTCGTCGATTTGACCATGCCGCAAAACGCCTCGATCTTCGCCAGCGATCGGGCGGCCGCCAAACTCGATAGCATTCTGAAGGGCGATCCCGATGTCGTGCGATGGAGCACTTACATCGGGCGCGGCGCAATCCGCTTTTACCTTCCGCTCAACGTACTCAGGTGCGCGACAACATCTATCTCATCAACGTCGTCACCCGCGCCCAGGACGAGCAGCGTATCTCACTATCGACTTTGCGTGCGCTGCAGCTTCCGCTTCCGAATGGGCGCACGGTGCCACTCAGCCAAGTCGCGACGTTCGACTTCGAACAAGAATTCCCGCTGATCTGGCGGCGCCAGCGCATGCCGACATTGACGGTGCAGGCCGATGTCGCCTCCGGCGCGACTCCTGAAGCGACGGTCCGGTCGCTGGCGCCGGCGGTCGAGAAGCTCAACGGAAGTCTGCCGAAAAGTTATCGCATCGACACCGCGGGACCGTCGAGGAAAGCGCGCAATCGCAGGCTTCGGTCTTCGCCAAGGTGCCCTTGATGGTATTCCTCATGCTC
The DNA here is from genome assembly GCA_963712225.1 of uncultured Alphaproteobacteria bacterium. GTDB lineage: Bacteria > Pseudomonadota > Alphaproteobacteria > Rhizobiales > Beijerinckiaceae > Methylocapsa. The sequence continues at coordinate 65,802 of CAVQHH010000015.1, read as the reverse complement.
CTGTTCCTGATGGCTCAGTTGCACAGTTTCAGCCGCCTCGCTTTGGTCTTGAGCATCGTGCCGATGGGTCTTATCGGGATTGTCGCGGCACTGCTCATCTTCGGGCGGCCGCTCGGCTTCGTCGCGATTTTCGGCATTCTGGCGCTGATGGGCATGATCGCCCGCAATGCGGTGATCCTCATCGAGCAGATCGAGACCGAACGGGCGGAGGGACGGGAAACATGGGACGCGGTCGTCCAGGGGACCCTTTCCCGCTTCCGGCCGATCATGTTGACTGCGATTTCGACGGTTCTCGGATTTGTTCCGATTGCCCCGACCGTGTTCTGGGGCCCAATGGCTTTTGCGATCATGGGCGGCCTGTTCGTCGCGACGATGCTGACGCTGATCGTCCTGCCCGCACTCTACGTCGCTTGGTTCCGCGTCAAGGACCCTTTGACCGATGGCGGCGCGGCCTGAGAGAGAGCGGCTGGAACCGCTTCAGGGTGATCTACCGGCAACGCCGGCCATGACTGGAGCGGATAATCGATGCGCTGCTCGGCGGCGATCTTCATATAAGCGCCGCCAAGCGAATCGAGCGCAATCGTCAGGCCTCCGGACGCCGAGCCGGTGAGCGCGGCGAGAACATTCGTCGCCACCGTCAGCGAAACCAGCGGACCGCCCTCGATGCCGAGCACCCAGTCGCGCACTATCGCGAAGGCCGGCAGCACCGCGACGACCGAGCCGAACCCGACGAGGCTGGCGACGTTGAGCACCGGCAGAGCGGACGCATTGACGCCGGCATCCATGATCGCGCGAAGCGACGGCAGGCGCGAAAAGTTGACCGCGATTAGCACGACGATTGCCGCCGCGAGCGCCGTGACGACGGCCCAAACGCCGCCGACGGCGGACAGCGACGTCGCGCCCCAAGCCTCGTCAGCGAGATAAGAGGCGTCGTGATGGGGCAAGATAAACAGCGACATTACAAGATTGACGCCAACGACGATGATCAGCGACAAGATGGCGAGGACGACCGGCGGCCCCGCCGCGCTTTGATCGCTGTGGGCGATCTCGGCCGGATCGAACGCGCCCGAGGTCGTCGCCCGCTCCCGGACGATCAGATCCTGCGCGGCATCACCCGCGGGAGCCGCCGCTGCTCCATAACCTTCGCCCTTGCCGCGGGCTTTGGCCTCGGCGCGGGAGAGCCACCATAGGCCGAACCCCAGCATGATGACCGAGGCGATGAGTTCAAGGCCTGGCACCGCGAAGGGCGTGGTACCGAAAAACGGCATCGGGATGGCGTTCTGGATCGCTGGCGTTCCAGGCAGCGCCGACATGGTGAAGGTGGAGGCGCCGAGCATGATTGCCACCGGCATCAGGCGCCTTGGAATCCCCGCCAATCGAAACAGCGCATGCGCCATCGGAGCGATGACGAAGAAGGCGACGAAGAGGCTGACGCCGCCATAGGTGACGAGAGCGTCGGCGAGCACCACCGCCAGCACCGCCCGCTTCGCGCCGAGGCACTCGGTCATGAAGCTGGCGATCGTCGATACGGAACCGCTGTCCTCCATCAGTTTGCCGAACAGAGCGCCGAGGAGAAAAATCGGGAAGAACTGCATGATGAAGCGCGCGGCGCTCCCCATGAAAGTCTGCGTCCAGTGGGCGAGCAGCGACTCTCCGGCCAATCCTGCCGCGAGGACGGCGGCGGCGGGCGCGAGAAGAAGAATGCTCCAGCCGCGATAGGCCAGCCAGATGAGAAGGCCGAGAGCGACAAGAATGCCGAGAATTCCCATGCGTCAGACCTGTTCCAACAAATCGTCGATATCGAGGGTGGAGCGGCTCCCAAGGTCCATTGCATGCGTCTCCAGAAAGACTTGCGCCGACCTTCGCCCCTCATCGTGCAGGAGAGTGAAGAACTCCCATTCAGCATTGAGCTTCGAGGAGGCGCCAAGTTCGGTCAACATCTCGCTTCCGATGCGGTGGATTTGCATGCCTGCCCATTGCGCGCCTTCGCTGTCGCCCGGATCGGCGACTCGCCGAAGGAGCGCCATCACGCGCAACTCCTTCAGGAGAACAGCATTGAAGGACACCTCATTCAGCCGGTTGAGAATCTCCGAGGCGGCGCGCGCTGGTTCCTTGCGTTCAATCGGGTTGATCGTAACGAGAATAGTGTCCTGCGATTTGCACTCCCGGATGAGGGGCGTGATCGTGGGATTGCCAGAATAGCCGCCGTCCCAGTAAGGTTCACCGTCGATCTCTATGGCCTGGAACATGGTAGGCAGACAGGCCGAGGCGAGCAGAACGTCCGGCGTAATGGTGCCATTTTTGAACACGTGACCGCGGCCAGTCCGGACATTGGTGGCGGTGATGTAGAGCTTTATGGACGATTGCGCCAACCGTTCGAAATCGACGAGATCGGCGAGAATCTCGCGCAATGGATTTTTTCCTTCGGATTCAATTGATAGGGAGACAACAGGCGCAACATGAGATCCATGGCGACGTAGATGGGCGAGGAGTCCAGCGTCCAGCGCCGAGGATCACATCGATCGGGCCGCGCTTGAAAGGGCTGAAGCGAGCAGCGTCCGAGACGCGGCGCCAGAATTTCTCAAGTGTCCCCCGCGCGCCCGAAGGCCCGCCTTTGGCATAGCCGTCGACCAGCACCGCGGCGTTCATCGCGCCAGCCGACGTGCCGGAAATGCCGTCGATTTCAAGCCAAGGCTCCTCAGACGATCGAGCACGCCCCAGGTGAATGCTCCATGTGAGCCTCCGCCCTGCAGCGCAAGATCGATAAGGACAGGATCGCGTTTGATGGCGGCGTTAACCGGATCCATGGGCATCAAATCTCGCGGAACTAATCGTGACAAGGCATCACGATCCCGATATTTTAAGCTACCTAGACCGAGGCGTCACCCACTTTCCGCGCGCGAAATGCAGAAGTCGAAGCAAGCATCGCTCACAAAGCTTCACTGGTGCCGACGCTCCGGTTCGTGTTCTCTAGCGGTGGTCGATAGCAAATATACCCCGCTTATGCCGCGTGCACCGGAGCCAGAAATTAGTGGCAGCATTCTATTCATGCACCAAGCCGGCGGAAGACGAAACCATGGTTGCAAGCCTTAGTTTCATATTCCATGCGATCCCGCTATGGACTTCACTGCCGCCTACGCTAAAACCACAATGTGAGATGAATGTTCACCGGGAGGAAATCAATGACAGCAATTCATCGCCGCGAGATGTTACGGTTCATGCTGGGCGGTGCCGTAGTCGCCACAGCTGGGTTAGCCTTGATGCCGGTCCCAGCTGAATCCGTGCCACTCACGATGAGCAAGAGTTCGTCCTGCTACGACGGACAACCTCGTCGAAGAGGCGGTAGTCGTTGTGCGCCGCCGCCGCCGCAGGGTGAGGGTATGCCGGTGGCATCGGGGACGTCGCGTGTGTCGCTGGCGCTGGATATGAAGGCCCGGCCGGTGGGGGGCTTCAAGCGACGGCCCGACTCGCGTAAGCGGCAATATGGAACGTAAGGCAGTGCAATGTCTGCCACGGGACACGGAAGCGACAAGGCTGACGAGTTCGACACGCGAGCCGGAAAACTTCTCGCTTCGACCTCGACAATGGCGTTGCGCTCGGATACTTTTGAAGGTGCGATGGGAATGACTTAATTAGGGGAGGTTGGATATGAGTGAAAAAATCAAATCGGAAATGATCTCCCGCCGAAGGGCGTTTTCCCTTCTAGGACTAGCCGCATTAAGCCTCGCAGTTCCGCCCACGATCCTACCTGTGTCAGATGCTGAGGCCCAGACCGTTGGGATGCAGCGGCGTGCGGCGCGGCGTGCGGGCCGCCACATGCGACGTGAAGAGCGGCGCACGGGCCGCCACATGCGACGTGAGCATCGGCGTACCGGTCACTACTAGTCCCGGCGCTGCCGCGGCCTTCGCCCGTGCGGGCGCGGATCAATTGGCGCTCGAACTCGGCAAGCCCGCCGAGCACCGTCAGCATCAAGCGCCCGTGCGCGGTCGTCGTGTCGGCCCATGTGTCATGGAGTGAACGGAAGCCCGCGCCCTTGCCGGTGATTGCTGCCAACGGGTTTAAATTCAAGTCGCGATATCGCCGCCATTGGGCGTCGCCCACCAGTCTATTCGTGGAAGTTGGTGACTTTGCTACTGGGGGAGCGGAGGTAATCAATGCCCGCTGCCGCTGAGCCAGTCCATCAGGGCGAGCAACAAGCCGGAGACGACGAACGCGAGGAGGATGCCGACACCCCAGCCCCGCTCGCGGTTGTCGATCTCGGCCACATGCATGAAGTCCTCAAGCATATGAATCGCCGCAATGGCGATGATCGACGTCATCAACTTCAGTTTCAAGGCGCCGAAGCCGACCTTGCCCATCCAGTCGGGCCGGTTCTCCTTCGTGACCTCCTCGAAACGCGAGACAAAGTTCTCGTAGCCGGCGAACATCACCATCACAACCAAATTGCCCATCAGTGATAGATCGACCAACGACAGAATGCCCGTGATCAGCTTATGGACATCTTCGGTGCCTGTGTGGCGTGCCAGCTCCACCGTCTCCTGCACGAACTTGCCGAGAAGCAGCAGCAGACTTACAGCCAGCCCCAGATACATCGGTGCCAGCAGCCAGCGGCTGGCGAAGATCCCACGCTCGATCGCGCTCGCCAGCTTTGAATGGCCGGCGTAAGTCTCTCCTTCCGGCGAGGGAGGCGGGTCGGTCGGGCTGGTCATCGACTTTCTCCAGCGGCGCAAGGCGGAGGCCAGGAAATTGGCGAGACACGGGTTAACTGGCAAATTGGAACGGCGGAGCAACGCCGCCATACGGGACAAACATACCCGAGCGGCTCCGCACCGTGACCCACCAGAAAGTCATCGAACACGAACAGCATTCTGCCGATTTAGAGGCGGCAGCGGTGCACTTCCGGCCTTATACGACCCAAGTGGACCTGTTCAACATGCCCAGCGCCTTTGCGCCGTTTCGACAGAGTATGTTGAGGCGGACAGTGCCAGCAATGCGATTGACGACTGCGTCCTTGTCGCATGCGATTTCCGGACACATTGATTTTTTTGCTTGGTATACCGGCTTGCCGTTTGGACGTCGGCGCCTGAGGGCTAGGGCGGCGCCGGCGATGTCGTGCGTCATTCCACGATCCAAAATAGATCAGTGTGGCTTCCTCCGCGTACGCCACGCGGCGCGTCGCTTGCGACGCGCTTGCGCCATCTGGCGCCGATAATGTTGACGCGCGCCCCCACCTCGATGGAGAGGGGCCCCAAAGGTAGGGCTGGGACTCGGCGTTTGCTCGGCTTCGACCTCCGACGGCACGACGATGGTAGCCAAGGGTGCAGCAATAACCCCGGCGGCCAAAAAACTCTTTACTAGAGAGCCTAAAAGAGAGCGTCGAGTTAGCATTTTTTTATCCTCCCAATTGATTAGGGCCGCGAAACAGATTGCGGCAACGTTGGCCATTCCTATCGTCCGAAACACGCCGTGTTTAGCGCGGTCACGGTGATGGAACGCGGTCTGGAATATAACAGGGCGTCCCCGCTGGCAAGTATGCTCAAACAGCTTGCATTGTTCGCCTTGCATTGTTCCCCTTGCATGTCATTGCCGCCGATTATAGGGCAGCCATAACGGGCTTTCATCGGACGACTCGCCGCGAGCCGATGAACGATGGAAGTCACGCGCGTCGGCTTGAAGCAGCGTAAATGGCGACGTATATTGCTCCCCCGATCCGGCTCATGCGCAAAGGGAGATGCTCAAATGTCCGATCTCGTCGTCATTGTCTATCCGACCCAGGAAAAAGCCGAAGAGGTGCGAAAGCGCCTATTCGAACTGCAGAAGGAATATATCATCAAACTCGGGGACGCAGTCATCGCCACCAAATCCACCGATGGTCAGATCCAATTGCATCAGGTCGTCAACACAACGGCGTCCGGTGCTGTTTCGGGCAGTTTCTGGGGCTTGCTGATCGGAGTGCTTTTCCTCAATCCGATTCTCGGCGCGGCTTTGGGGGCGGCGGGAGGCGCGTTGGGAGGCGCGCTGACGGACTTCGGTATCAATGACCAGTTCATGGAGCAACTCGCAGAAAGCATCCATCCCGGTGACGCCGCCTTATTTCTGCTCATCCGGGAGATGACGGCGGATAAGGTGATCGAGCAGATCAAGGACTACGGTGGCGTCGTGCTGAAAACGTCACTCGCTGACGCCAAGGAACGGGCGCTTCGCCACGCTCTCGCCGGCGCCGTGGAATCCGATGCGCCCGCGTCTGGCGCCTCGTCCTGACTAAGCCTGACTACCAGGTCATCAAGGCGGCGTTGCCGCCTTGATTGGTGTTTCGGCTGCGGCGCGTCGAATGCCCTCTTCAATCCTCTCGATCATGTAGGGGAAGAAGGGGTTCGAGGACATGCGGAGCAAGGCATCCAGGCTAACGATGAGCGTGCCCCGTTCGCCACGCGGCGCAACCGCGCCGAGGTTGACGCCGAAGTTCTCGGCCGGATCGGGCTGCATTCCATAAAGTGAATCGCTCAGTGGAAACGGCAGGGCAACATGCGAGAGCGAGAAGACGCCCGGCGGATAGGCGAGCCCCACGGCGTGCGATTGGTCCTCGACGGCGCCAGCCTCCGTCACGCGTTCGACGACCTCAGCGCTGTCGGGCGTTGCATTGGTAATAATCGTCGACCTGAACAACCGGGGCGGCGTCGGCAGGAGTTGCGACAACGCCGTCTCAGAGGTGGTCCGCAACAATTGGCCGAACTTGGCGGTCCGGTTCAGATCGAACAGCACGAGTTCGCTGCCATTCGATGGAAGTTGGGCATATAAAGCCGAAACGATTGAGCGCGTGCTGACGGTAAAGTCGATAACGGATTGAAAGGTCAGGAGCGGCGCTAGGTGATTCAAGCGTTTTTCCCGAGCAAGGCGCGTGATCTGCTGCTGCAGCGCGTCGCTCAGGAGAGAGGTTTGCCGTGCGCCGTTCACCGGAAACGAATTATATTTGAACGGATTGAACTCCGGCACCACGGCGAGCCACGCGGCCTTCGCAAAGGCCGGGAATATTGACGGCCAAGCGGCAAATCCGGCGAAGCGCGCAAATCGCGTGATCCCGATCATCGGCGAGATGAGCACGAGACGATCCGGCCGCGTCAGCCGCGGATCCTCGAGGGCGTCGAGCGCATATTTCAACGCGAGGGCGCCGCCGTTGGAGAAACCGATCATATGCATTGGGAGCGATGGGCCGATGCGCCGTCGCGCCTCTCTGACGGCGAGCCGCGTCGCCGCCATCCAGTCTTGCCACTCGACGCCGGTCAACGCGCCCGGAACGGTGCCGTGCGCCGGCAGCCTGATCGCGATGGAGACATAACCATGTTCGCGATAGCGCCTGGCGATATGGCGCAAACTATAAGGAGAATCCGTTAGCCCGTGCAAAAATACGACGGCTCCGGCCGGGGTTCCATCCGGCTCGAGCACATAGGATCTATTCCAGTCTTGCGAAAAGCTTTCCGGATAGACGGGACTGCCCTCGAAATAGCGATTGACCGGAATGCGCTCGTCCGCGTCGAGCTTTTGGCTGACTTCATTCCTCACCTCCGTGAAAATCTTGTCTTCAGCCTTGAGATAATCAATCCAATTGGCGCCATCGATGGCTTTGGCGTGCAACTCATGCGGCACGAAGGTGTGCCACGGCTCGAGAGGGGCGCCGCGTTGCGAATGGTAGACGCGGGCAGCCAGCAGCGTCACGGCGATCACGGCAAGCAGCAGCGCCGTCCGCCTTATTAGTTTCATTATCCGAGCACGCACCGTCCTATCCTCCCTGACCATCATCGGCGCCGTGCGCATTCGAATTCGGCCTCTTGCCTCGAGCGTCAGCACGATACTGGACGGCGTTGCCCGGCGCTACAGCACCGTTTGCGGCCATAACGCCGCGCCGGTCGACGCCAGCGTTCCCAATGCCGCGCGGGTTCAAGGGATCAAGGCATTCATTCACTGGGGAGCGCGAAAACCGGATTTCCTTGACCGGGATCGCCGTCTCCATCCCGCCCGCCGGGCGGCGGCAGGCCGGTCAGGTGCAATGGGCGGCAACCCCGCCCCCCAATCCTGAGACCGATTTCGCCACGCTCAAAGTCACCCCGCTCGCCGGAGTGCGGCAGGCGCAGGCCTGGATGAAACAGAACCTGACGCATAGCCGGCGGGTTCTCGTCTATGTGCATGACTTCAACAATCATTTCGACGACGCGGTATATCGATTGGCTCAGATCGTCCATGATTCCGGCGCGGACGTCGCCCCGGTCCTGTTCACGTGGCCATCGCGTGGGAGCATTTTCGAATATGGCTACGACAGGGAGAGCGCCAATTTCTCGCGCGATGCGCTTGAAGAGACACTCCGGCGCATCGCGCGTGATCCAAGCGTCGGAGAGATCACCGTCATGGCCCATTCCATGGGTGCGTGGCTCGTCATGGAAACATTGCGTCAAATGGCGATTCGTGACGGCCGCGTGACGGCGAAAGTCCAAAACGTGATCCTCGCCTCGCCTGATCTCGATGTCGACGTGTTCGCGACGCAGTGGCGAGGTGTTGGGCGACCGCGCCCTCGTCTCACTATTTTTGTTTCCCGCGGCGACGCCGCATTGAAGGTATCGCGCCGTCTCGCCGGCAATATCGACAGGCTGGGGCAGATCGATCCGATGTCCGAACCCTTTCACTCCGCGCTCGAGAAATCCGGGATCGACGTGATCGATTTGACGGATTTGCGCGGCTCCAACGCTGTCAACCACTCGAAATTCGCTGATAATCCGCAGGTCGTCCAACTCATTGGAGAAAGGCTGATCGACGGTCAGAACATCCAGGGCTCGGATGTCAACCTCGGCGAGCGAGTTGGCGGGATTCACCATGGGACAGACGGTGGGCGGCGCCGCGGGTATCGCCCTCAGCGCCCCGATCGCCATTCTCGATCCCAACTCGCGGCGAACATATAACGAACAGGTCGAGCATTTTGGCCATGTCGTCGACGAGACCGCCGAATCGGCGACAGGTCAATAGTACCACTCAACGCCCGCCAAACATGGCTGCGCCGAGAACGACCCCTATCGCCAGAAGCGACAGAGCCGCCGCGGGCCACTGCCGAAGCCGGGCATCCATTCGCTCCAACTTGGCGCCGAAGGAGTAGCTCGCGCGGAAGGCGGCCTCCCACGCTTCTATAATATCTCCTTCGGCTACGCGCGGGAGGCGGTTCCCCCAAAGCCACAAGCCGGGGGCTAGCGCGGCGCCGATCAAAACCGGCCAAAGCGCGTCTTGAAGAGCTGCGGGAGAGAGCGCATCGGCGACATGGCCGCCCAGGGCGGGGTACAGCAGCCAGGGAACCAAAATAGAAGCCAGCACCATCGCCAGCCAAGGCAGGGCGAGCCGGGCTGGAGCAGCAGCCCGTGCGTTTTGCGAGGAGCCGCGCGCAAGGCGCCGCAGGAAATGCAGCATGAGAAGCGTGGTTCCGGCGGCCGACACCGTTGCGAGACTGCCGACGACGCCATCTCCCAGCGGCGCCTTTATCGCCAGCTTCGCCAGCGCGCCGCCCGTTAAGGGGAGTCCGCCGAGGCTCAGCGCCAGGACCGCCGCCGGCGGCAGCACCCGCCACAGGCGGCGCGTCGAACTCGCGGCGGCGACGCCTATGGCCAGAAACAAGGCGCCTTTCACCAGGACATGATGCGCCGCATAAAAGGCCACGTCCAACGCCGTTCCCTTGTCCGCGGCGGCGAGACCCATGCCGAGCACGGCGGCGATCACGCCCATCTGGCTAATGCTTGAGTAGGCCAGCACCGTCTTTGGGTTTTGTTGCGTGATCCCGATCGCAACGCCGTAGAAGGCAGAAAAAAGCCCAAACACGGCGAGCGCTTCGCCCCAGCCAGGGAGGGCGGATTCAAAGGGCAGAAAGCGGATTAGCCCGATCACGCCGGCCTTGACGGCGGCGCCGCTCAGCACGGTCGCGGCTGGAATGGGCGCAGCCGTATAGGCGAGCGGCATCCAGCCATGCATCGGCACGAGCGCGATTTAGTCCAAATCCGGCGATCGTCAGCGCCAATGCCGCGTCGCGCCACGGCGATCCCGGCAGCGCGGCCATGACGTCGGCGATCCGCAGGCTGCCGCTTGACTCAGCTGCCGCGAGCAGCACGAAGCCCATCAGCAAGAACGCCTCGCCGAGTACTGTGAAGGCCATATAGACACCGCCCGCGCGCCTCGCCTCGGCGCCGCTATCATGCGTGATCAGCCCTAAGGCTGGGATGCTGACGAGAGCGTAAACAAGATAGAACGTCAGAAGATCGGCGGCGATGAAGACGCCGAGACTGCCGATCAGCGTCAGCAGCCAACAGACCGCAAAGAGCTCGGCATTCGGCTTGCCCCACACATCGGCGACGGCGTAGGCGCCGGCGGCGATCCAGAGCAGCGCTACGGCGGCGAGCAGCATTGCCCCCGGCGCATCGAGCAAGAGGCTCACGCGGAGCGCTGGCGAGAAGCTGCATCAGGCCGCCGCTCCAGGCATCCACGGCCCAGGGATGCGCGCCGGCGGCGAGCGGAAACATCAGGAACAGATAGCCGATCTGCGCCACAGTCGAATAGGCGATCAAGAGTTTCAGCCGCTCCTGCCGGAGCGCCAGCACGCTGCCAAACAGGATCGCCACCGAACCGAGGGCGGCGAGGATCGCGCAGGCGATCTCGTTCGGCGGCGACGGCAGCACATTGAACCAGAGCCGCACGACCACAAAAAAGGATGCCTTGACCACCAGCGCCGAGAGAACGGCGCTTGCGGCGGCGGGAGCGTTGGCATGGGCGGGGGGCAGCCACAAATGCAGGGGGAAGAGGGCGGTCTTGGCGAGCAGTCCGGCTGTTATCAGCCCGGCTGCCACCCGGACGGCGGGCTCAGCGTGAATCCGGGCGGCCAGGAGAACGATGTCGAGCGTGCCATAAGCCCCGTAAAGCAAAGCCGCGCCCAGGAGATAAAACACAGAGCCGAACAGGGCGAAAAGCAGATAGCGCAGCGCCGCGGCGAGCGTTTCCGGACGTCCGTCGAGACAAACCAGCGGCACGGCGGCGAAGGTCAGAAGTTCCAGAGCGACATAGAGATTAAACAGATCGCCGCCAATGAACACGATGTTCAGCGCCGCCCAGAGCCCCTGAAGCAGCGTCCAGAACGCCAGTGGCGCGCGCGCTTCGCGCACCCCCGGCGGCGTCCAGAAATTGGCCCGCGCGAAAAAACCGGCGGCCAAGATCACTAGCGCCGCTGCCACGAGCATGACGGCGGAGAATCCATCGGCTCGCAAGGCGATGCCGAGAGGCGGTATAAAGCCGCCGAGAATATAGACCAGCGGCTTGCCAGAGCGCCAAAGAAGAACCGCGATGGCGATGGCGACGCCGAACCCGGCGGGCATGACGGCGAGGGCAATGCGTTCCGCATGACGCCCGCCAAGCACGAGCGACAACAATACGCCCGCAACCGGCAGGATGATCGCCAGCACGAGCAGGAACCCGCCCGCCGTCGCTGCGAAGGCATAGCCCGCCACAGTCATTCAGTATCTTTTCCGTTGGCAGGAGGTTTCGCTAAAGCGTCGGGGCGTAATGTGACGCGCCCGGTCTCCTGAAAAAGCCTCAGCACCAAGGCGATCGCAAGAGCGCTCGCCGAGAAGGCGACGACAATGCCCGTGATCACCATCGCCTGTGGCACAGGATCGGCGGCGAACCCGGCTGCCGCGCCTTTACGAGCGATGATGCCGAACAGCAGAAAAACGCTGCTGCCGATAAGATTGAAGGCGAGAATCTTGCGCAGCGGCTGGGGATTGATGATGAGGCCATAAAGGCCAAGTCCCACAAGCGCCGCGCCGGTGAGCCCAGCCAGCGTTGCCGCGCTCATCGCCGGGGCGCCCGTCGTGGCGGACCCGCAACCAGCATGGCGAGAGTCACGCCATCGGCCGCGAGCGACCATACGCCGACGACAGCAAGCACCAGCACAACCTTCTCAAGCATGGTGTCAAATGAGCGATAGGCGATCAGGACGGCGGTGACTGGGTTGCCGAGGCCGGTCTCGGCGAGGTTTTGCGCCGCATCATGAGCAACCGTCGGGGCAGGATCAGGCATCAGCAGCACGACGGCCGCAAGGGCCACCGTGACAAACACGCAAAGAGCGCCGGCCACGAGACGCAGCGGCGCGCTGGGTTGTTCGTCGGCTGCGGCACTCTCGGCTTCCCGCATGCGCGCGGCGGCGCCAATGAGCAGCACACCAGTCACGCCGCTGCCGATGGCGGCCTCCGTCAACGCCACATCGACCGCAAAAAGACGAACCCAGACGATCGATAGCAGCAGTCCATAGGCTGCGTAGCCCACGACCGCAGCGAAGGCTTCGCGCGCGGCGATGGTCCAGACGGCGACGGCCAGAACCAGGGCCGCAAGGCCGAAATCGAGAGCTTGAAGGACGCTCATGCAGCCGGCCCCTTGCGCCGCGCGGCGCGCGCAATGAGCTGCGCAGCCGTCGCGCCGGCCAACTGCACGAGCACCCAAATAGCGACGAGCTTTAGTGAGCGAGCAGGCTTCCCGTGCGTGGCAGTAAACCGAGCACGACGAGACCAAGACCGAGATTGTCGGCCTTTGTCAGCGCGTGCAGACGGGTCAGCGCGTCGGGAAACCGCAGCAACCCCACTGTGCCAGCGAAGAAGAAAAAGGCGCCGGCGCCGATCGCGATGATGCTGAGAACGTCGAAAACGAGGCTCATCCGCCGCCCCTCCGCTGGGGGTCATCCGCCTCTGGAGGCGCGGCGCTGTTAACGAAGGCGACGGAAGCGAAGGCGGCGAGGAGGGCAAGGCCCAGTGCGACGTCCTCCACCCCGCGCACGCCGGTCGCCGAAGCGACCAGCAGGAGCGAGGTGATTCCGCCGGTGCCGAGGAGCTGCGCCGCCATCATGCGATCGGCGTTCGAAGGTCTGCCGAGGACGCGGACGAGACCAACCGCCACCGTGAACAGAATGAAGCCCCCGGCTGCGAGCAGAAAGTCAGTCATGGCCGAGCGCCCGGATGAACAAGGTCTCTTCCGCGGCCAGATTGGCCGCGATGGGCTGGCCGACATCGAGGCAGTGGACGAGGAGCGCCCCGTTTTCGTCCGTCCCGGTTGGCAGCGTTCCTGGCAGCAGACTGGACAGAGCGTAGAACGCGTTCCTAGACCGACCATGGCGCCAACAGCTCAACGGGACGCCGGACTGATTTTTGTTCTGCAGGTCGGTGCGGCTGGGCATCGCTCATCTCAATCAGCTTCCGTCAACTTCGGCAAATTTACCATGCTCGCCAGGCTCCGCCAATGTTGAGCGTCTCAGAACGTGCGGTATGGCGCCACACTGTGGCGGAATGGGGCGCCGCGTTATTCGGTGCCGCGATCGGCGAGAACACGCGGCGGTAGGGCGCCGCTCTCCGCGTGGAAGGGCAAGACCCCGGCCAATTCGAGATCGGCGGCCATAATCGGCGTCTTGCAATCATGGAGCTTGGCGAATCCGGCCTTGGCATAGGTGTCGATGAAGATTTGCCGATAGACCAGGCCAACCCCTTTCAGCGTGCCCACATGGAAAGTGTCGCGCGCCGCAAGGCCCAAGACATTCGGGTTCGAACTCGCCTTGTACTCTTTTCCGGTCCATCTGAACTCCAGAACGCGTCCCGATCAAATGGAACCGTTTGATCGGGACGCAGCTCAAAATCAAAGAGTTGGAGCATATCGGAATCGAAAAAGTCGAGCAACTCTCCAATTGCCGCGCCGCAAGCGCTCGTTGGAGATCCGAACCAGACCCAAGGCGGTAGGAAAGCCGGTTCAACTCGTTATTGAATATGATTTCTCCTCGATAATTATAGAATTGAAGAGCAAACTGATCTTTTTCTTTAAAGCGGCCCTGCGATCGTTGGTCTTATGGACCTGTCTTGCCAGCGAGACGAAGGCGGCGCCGAAGTCTTCCCTTGCTTCATGTCCCCGCAGGGCATTCTCGATGTTCCAGAGCACGCCATTCATGGACTTAAGTTCTGCCTGGAGTTCGGCTAGCCGCGCGCCGCCGAGACCGCATTCGCTCTTGAGCTTCCGCAACAGCGTGAGTTCACGCCGGATATTTTCGAGCTTCGCTGCTTCCCCGATGTGACTTTCCTTGATCTCCAAGATCGTGATCTTGTCGATGAGCTCGCCAACCGCTCCGGGGATTGTGATTGCCGTCATTGCGCGCGGAGCGCCCGTCAACTGGCCAGCTTTTTCCGTTACATCTGCCGCAATGCTTGACGCGATCCGCTTAAAAACGGACTCCCAGTCTCCTTTTTCGTCTTGGCGAAAGAGCCGCATGCCGGGATACCAAGGGCAATCCTCGCGGTGCATCAGCCAGCGCCAATCCGGCACGCGGTTCAGGGCGAGAAAAACCGGCCTTCCCAAGGCCCCGGCAAGATGCGCGATCGCGGTATCCGAGGTAACTACGAGGTCGAGGCTCTCCATCGCCGCCGCGCAGTCCACGAAGGAATCGGGTCCGGCATCGAAATCGTTTCCCAAGCTCTCGATCGTGAACCGCCCGCCCGCCGGCGTTTCCGCCTCAATGGCGGCTTGACCCTTCATGAGGCTGATCAGCCGCACGTCTTCTATTGCCGCGAGCGGCGCGAAACAAGCAAGCGGAATTGACCTTTGAATGTCGATCAATTTGTTGCCTTGCCAGCCAACGCCGATTCGGAAACCCTCGGTGCCGATTTGCCCCGCCCATTTCGCGACGAGGCCCGGTTCTGGATGCAGATAGGGGATTGGCGCCGGAACGGTTTCCAAGCTGGTTTGGAAACCGCAAGGAAGACTCATGAGCGCGCTCTGAAAAGCAAAGCTTTCGTTCGAATCAAGAGCTTCGACGAGGCGAACCGGCTTCGGCAAGGTGCGCAGAAGCCGGTGCATGTTGTTGCGGCACAGCAAGGTAACATCGGCGCCAGCATCCACGAGACCTAGCAGATAGCGGGAAAACTGGATCAGGTCGCCGAGACCCTGCTCATCCCATACGACGATTGCTTGCCCGGCTAATTTCTGGCCCTCCCATATCGGCAAATCCGAGATGAGGGTTTTGGGCGGCGCGTTCGAACGGTCCCAGCGGCTTTCGAAATCCTCGAAGCCGGCTTTCAAGCTGCCCATAAGGAGGAGCGCGCCGGCCCGGTTGTTTCGCGCGTCCGGATAGCCGGGCTTAAGTTTCAAGGCCTCGTCGAAATAGAACAGAGCTGCGTCGATTTGGCCTGCCTCCTTAAGAGCCACGCCAAGACCGGACAAGGCTTCGGGATAATGAGGTTTGATACGCAGGGCTTCGTTATAGCAGACCACGGCTTCCGGATGACGATCAAGTTCCTGCAAAACATTGCCGCGATTAAGCCAATTGTCGGGCGCGACGGGATTAAGGCGGATGGCTTCATCGAGACTGGCCAAAGCCTCGCCCAGACGTCCGAGTTCGCGGAGCGCCGCGCCGCGAATGCCAAGGCTGTGCGAATGTTCCGGGGTGCGCCGCACGACGTCGTTGCATGACAGAATTGCCTCTTGGGCACCACGGCCCAATTGAAGCAAAATATTGGCGCGATTGGTCAAGGCCGGCAAAAACCCCGGCCGGATTTTTAAGGCATATGCGCAGGCGGCAAGCGCGTCTTCGAGCTGACCGAGCTCGTGCAGGATTTTGCCGCGATTGCAGGAGGCTTCGTAACAGGTAGGATCGAGCGCAAGCGCGGTATCGTAAGCGGCGAGCGCTTCCTGGGGCCTGCCAAGCCCTTGCAGGGCTATCCCTTTGTTGTAGAGCGCCTGGGGGTGACCGTCGCGGTATCGCGAGGACAGGTCATAGGAAGCGAGCGCTTCCTCGAGACGGCCGAGCTTTTGCAGAACATTGCCTCGATTGAGCTCCGTTTCCGCGTCGGGCGGACCGCGCCGGGCCGCTTCTTCATAAGCGGCGAGAGCATCTTCGTGGCGTCCGAGTTTTTGCAAGACGGAGCCCTTGTTGAACAAATTCGAGCTATCGCCGGGCCGTATCGTCTCGATGGCGTCGAAGCAGGCGAGGGCTTCGTCATGGCGCCCGAATCGTTCAAGCAAGGCGCCGCGATTCGTCAATGCCTCGCAATGCGCAGGGCTCCATTGCAACGCAGCCTCGTAAGCGGCGAGCGCATCGGTCATGCGCCCGAGGCTCTGCAAGAGGACGCCCACGCTAAACAAGGCCTCCGCGTCGCGCGGCTGGAGTTTTAGGATTGCTTTGAATGATTCCAGAGCGTCCTGTGGCTGACTAAGCCGCTGAAGAACGGTGGTGCGGGCGGAGAGCGCTTCGGGAAAGCCTGGTTGCAAAGCAAGCGCGCGATCGAACCATGTGAGGGCATGGCGCAAATCGCCGGCATTAAAATAGATCACGCCAAAGATATAGCATCCGGCATTGCTCCGCGCGGCAAGGTCCGCATATTGCTTAATTTGCGCGATCGCCTCTTGGCGCGCGCCGGCGTTGAGCAAGGCGAAGGCTTCCGTGATCGCGGCTTGGAGGAGCGCCCTGCCGCGAAACTCATCACGGTGATCGAGGCTATCCAATTGTTCAAGCTGGGGGACGCTCATTTGCCCGTGCTCATCAGGATGCGGGACATCGCGGCCGAACCGCATGCTCTTCAATGGGTTATCGGGTACCGGCGGGAGAGATCAAAAGGTGTCAAGGCGAGCGGCGCGACGATCACGATGACCCGCCCCTCGAAACATTGGATTCGGATTGAAGCGAAGAAAACTGTTGCGGGCCTGACGCGCGCCCAAAATCCGCAATGATCCCGCGCCGCCATGGACGGCTTCATTCAAGCTGCTTCTATGCCGCCCGACGGAGGCCAACCTGCCTGTGCGATCACGGCGCTTAAGCCGGCGATCCGGAACGCGATCCGCCGAAGTCACCACTCATCTCAGATCCCGGTTCGCAAGAGGCGCCGGCCGATTACCGGAAGCTGCTCGCTGCACATGGCCTCGTTGGCGCCATCAGCCGCCGCGGCAATCCTCACGACAACGCCAAGACGGAACGATTTATGAAGACATTGCAGGCCGAGGCCGTGTATTTGAGGGACGATGAAACATTCGAGGACGTAACCGTCGACCTTCCCCGCTTCCTCGACGAGGTTTACAATCATCTCGTCTCTCTCAGAGCGGCGCGCGGCGTGAGGCCTGGCGAGACTAACAAAAAGGCCGCACGGCGATGTTGCGCGAGCCGCGGAACTGGTGCATTCTACCAAGGCAATTTGCCGCTACGCTAAAGGCTGGTGTGCAAGCGTTGCAATCTGAAGGGACGCACCGTGGGCGGCTCATAAACAATCAGAAAAATTTTCAGGGAGGCAACGATGAATGTCGCACGCATTCTCGCCGCCAAGGGAAGGGACGTCGTTACCACCCAGCCGCAGCGGACCTTGGCCGAGGCCGCCGCGCTTTTGACCGCGCGGAATATTGGCGCGGCCGTGGTCACCGACGCGCAAGGCCGTGTCCTTGGGATGCTATCGGAACGGGACATCCTTCATGCGGTTGGCACGGGCGGCGCGGCCGCCCTCGACGATGCCGTCGCAAAACATATGACTGCGCCGGTCGTGACAACGGATGAGGACGAATGCGTTCATGTCGCCATGGAAAAAATGACCGTCCGGCGCTGCCGCCACCTTCCTGTCGTCATGGACGAGAAACTGGTCGGCATTGTGTCGATCGGCGACGTGGTGAAATACCGGCTCGAGCAAATCGAACACGAATCTCAGGCGATGCGCGAATATATCGCGTCCGCGTGAGCCAGGGAGGCCAAATTTACCGCGGCGAGATTGCGCTCTCCGGGGGAGTCATCGCGACGTCTTTGGCGATGTCGTGTATGACACGACGCGTGGCCTCGCGGCCGATCGCGATAAGTTCGTCGGCGCGATGAAAATCGAAGAGGCCGACTGTGCCGAGCCGCGCGTTGATGAGAACGTCGGGCGGATCGCCGGCGAGACGCGAGCGCGAAATCCTGCCTTGCGCGATGTTGAACGCATCCATCATCGCGATCCCAATCCCCGGCGCGCCGTCCTCCCGTTTGCCGAAGAGCCTGCGCAGATTGCCGCCCATTCCGCCGAAGATGCGCGCTCTCAGCGAGGGTCCCGCTGCTGGCCTGCCGAAGTCATACTGTTCAAGCGCCGGCTCTATCGAGACACGATCGTCGACGATCGTTCCGCGAAAAGTCGTGTCGCCTACGAGATTGACGGCGACGACTACTTCGGCGCCGAGCGCGCGGCAGAGTGTGACGGGGATGGGATTGACCAGCGCACCATCGAACAGCCAGCGCCCATTGATCTTCACCGGTTCGAAAATCCCGGGCATGGCGTAGGAGGCCCGGATGGCATCCGCGACATTGCCTTTGGTCAACCAAATTTCGTGTCCCGAGCCGACTTCGGTCGCGACAGCGGCGAATTTTTTGTCGAGGTCCTCGAAGCTTCGGCCGGAGAATTCTTGTTCGAGCTCGCGCCGCAGCCTTTCGCCGCCGAGAAAGCTCACTCCCGAAAACGACACGTCCATAAGGCTTATGACACGCTTCCTTGTCAGCCCGCGGGCGAAATCTTCCAACTCCTTGAGCTTGCCGGCGGCATAGGCTCCCCCGACCAAGGCCCCGATCGATGTGCCGGCGACCACTTCCGGATAAATCCCCTGTGCGTTGAGTTCGAGCAGGACGCCAATATGCGACCACCCGCGCGCGCCACCCGCGCCAAGCGCGATACCGATCTTCGGCCAGCGAGCGGCGGGGAAGTCCGCGGCACGTGCGTTGGCGCCCGCGCCGTTAATGTTCTTACGGTAAAACGGCCCCATCTTGTTCAATTGTCGGTCCTCGCGTGACCGTCTTGGCGCAAACGGTCATGACTTCGGCGCGGCCACGGATTCTTGACCTTCACCATAAACATGTCACCTTGCTCCAGAGTATTCCTCTTCTTGGTTGAAAATGTCTTAAGCGGATGGGTGTTCACCGCGAACACGCGGATTTGATCAACGCGCCGCGGGAATTTCGCTATCCCATTAAAAAGGCGTAAATTTGAAATGACAACACGTCGCCGTCCGGAACTTCAGATATAAAATCGGATTTGCCTCAGTCGAAAACAAGCTTGGCTTTATCGCCGCCGAGCGCGACCTTGCGGTAGAAGCAAGAGCGTCGGCCGGTATGGCAAGCGCCGCCGTTGCCGCCGGGTTCGACCGTCAAAAGCAGAGCGTCCTGGTCGCAATCGGTCCGGATCTCCGTGATTTTTTGAACCTGGCCCGACGTGTCGCCCTTGCGCCAGAGCGTTTGGCGCGAGCGCGACCAATAATGCGCCACGCCGGTCTCAAGGGTGAGCCGCAAGGCTTCCGCGTTCATATAAGCGAGCATGAGGATTTGCCCGTCGCTCGCGTCCTTCGTCACGCAGGCGATCAGCCCGTCGGAATCGAAGCGCGGTGTGAACGCGATTCCTTCTTCCAATTCGCTCCTCCCGGTCTGGCTCGCGCCGGGACCGGGCGATGGAGAGGGCAAGGATGTCAAATCGAATTTCCCGCGCCGTGTTAGGCTGCCCAATCAATTGCTCCCGGGCCGGACAGGGCCCGGGAACCTAGCGCTTATGCCGGCAAGGATGCGTAATGCTCACTTGCCGCCGCGCAACATTGTCAAGAACCGGATTTGCTCGGCGGGATCGTCGCGAAAGATGCCGGTGAATTGCGTCGTGACGGTTTCCGCGCCGTGTTTGCGAACGCCGCGCATCGACATGCACAGATGCTGGGCTTCGAGCATGACGGCGCAGCCGCGCGGGCGCAGATGCCGGTCGATCGCGGCGACGATCTGGGCTGTCAACGCCTCCTGAGTTTGCAGGCGTTTGGCGTAGATATCGACGAGCCGCGCCAGTTTGGAAAGGCCGGCGACGCCGGCCTCGGAAGGATAATAGGCGACATGAGCCATGCCGATAAAAGGCACCATGTGATGCTCGCAGTGCGACGAAAACGGAATCTCGCGGACGAGAACCATATCGTCGTAGCCGTGAACCTCCTCGAAGACGCGGGCGAGCACGCTCGTCGCGTCTTGTTGGTACCCGGAAAAGAACTCTTCATAGGCCTTGACGACCCGTTTTGGCGTGTCGCGGAGACCCTCGCGGGACGGATCGTCGCCGGTCCAGCGCAAAAGAACTCGCACGGCCGCCTCGGCCTCCTCGCGGGTCGGGCGTGCGAGCGGTGAAACGTAGGGTCGTGGGTGTGGACGTTCAAGCAAGGACTTAACCACGGCATCCATGTGGCGCCTCCATTAAAATTCGAATGAGCGTCCCTGGCCTTGCTCCCCATGAAAAAGAGCACCGGACGGACGGTTGTCCGGGGAGTTTCGCCTGGAAATTTGCCAGATCTCGTTCGCCAAACCCTGCTGTCTTATATAGTATGCATCGGGCGCCGTCACCTGGACCTCTATGTCGAGCGAAGCCAATTTTTTCGATATATATAACCACCGGATCCTCGATCTGGCCGGTAATATTCCGCGCCAGGGACGGCTCGCGGCGCCCGCCGCCACGGCAACGGCCCATTCGAAGCTGTGCGGTTCGACGGTCGTCGTCGATCTTGTCATGACAGATGGCCAAGTCGTTGATTTCGCGCAGGACGTCAAGGCGTGCGCACTGGGTCAGGCCGCTGCCTCGATCATGGCCCGTCACGTGGTCGGCGCGACGGGACCAGAACTGCGCGCCCTCCGCGACCAGGTGCGCGCCATGCTCAAGGAAAATGGACCGCCCCCGGAGGGAAAATGGGCCGATGTCGCCGTCCTCGAGCCGGTGCGTGATTTCAAGGCCCGGCATGCCTCGACCCTGCTCACCTTCGACGCGACGGTCGATTGCGTCAATCAGATAGAAGCCGCGCACGCCCGCGCGAGCGGTCAAGCCTCTACACAGTGATGTGATCAGAACTCATTCCAATTGAAGGAATAGGCGACGATGACGCCTGCGGTGAGGTCATCCAGCGAGCCGAGCCGGTTCGGAATCGGGCTTTCCCCCGCGCTATCGACATAGCAGTTAATGGCATGGTTAGAAGTGTGCGAAGATCGGGGCCAGCATGCTCAAGTCGATGTGATAGTTCAAGCCGGCGCGGACGATGTTGCCGTTGAAGCGCGTGCTGGCGGAGCCAGCGCCGACGGTGACGGGAACGCCACCAACGAAGTTCACCAGCGGGCTCATGGTAAAGTTCACGTGGCCGAGGTCATAATAGAGATATTCGACCTTGAGGCTCCAGTTGGGATAAAATAGCCATTCAACGCCGCCGCCTGCCGTCCAACCGGCGAGAGTCTTATCAAAGGAGCCGAAGGAGGCACCTGAGGAAAATCCGGGGGACACGGTTTGGGCGATGGCGACGCTCGCCCGTGTAGTGCCATAAGCCACGCCGCCGGTTCCGTAGGCAAGAAACGTCGGCGAAATGAGATAGCCAAGGCGGACACGGTCGGTGGCGAGCCAATGGAGACTTTTGGAGGCAGTCAAGTTCTGATTAGTGGAAAAACCGACACCGGCGACGTCTGCGGTGGCTTGGCCAGACAAAGTGGTTGTGTGGTTGCCAGAGGCGATACCTTGGAAGTCCGACTCGAACCCACCGACCCATCTGTTGGAGAACTGGTAATTGTCGCCCCACTGGCCACCGCCGATGAAACCATCGATTTTCAACGGGACACTGGTGGTTGCCAGCCCAGCAGATGCTATGCCAAGGGGGTCAAAGCCCGGAGAGCTGGCCGCGTTGCCCGTAACCGTGGCGACGCTATTGTTGTTGCTCCAAGTGCCGCCCGCATTCCCGCCGACGTAGAAGCCGCTCCACAGCGGCGGAGGCGGGGCGGGAGGCGGGGCGGGGGCGGGTTCGGCTGCGAAGGCCGCGCCCGAAAGGGCCATGGCGCCTGCGGAAGCTAAGAGTATACGACGTAACATGATCCCTCTCCTCATCTAAGTTAAGTTCACAAACAAGGTTACGCAGATATCTCCTGGCCATCAATCAAACTTGGACTATTCACCACATTATCTGCAACACTGTGGCAGAGATGCAACGAAAAGCGGACAGAAACGCCCTATCGATGCCTCGGCCAGTTGAAGGCTTATCGGTCATGATCAGCGAGAATTGGTATTATGAGCTGTCGCATTCGGGGCCGCCAGTGCATATCTGCCACAGTCGACCACAATTATGAGCCGCGCGGCGTCAAGACTTATGCAATTTTTGGCTCGGACCGGCCGTTTCAGCGCACATTTTGTGATCCGCGCCTATCAGCTCACGCTGTCCGCGATCGCCGGGACCCATTGCCGGCATTTGCCAACCTGCTCGGCCTTTATGGACGAGGCGATCGCGCGGCATGGGATTTGGGCGGGGGGGTGGCTCGGCCTTGCCCGGCTTCTGCGCTGCCACCCTTGGGGCACCGCCGGGTACGATCCGGTGCCAAAAACCTTGCCGAGCGATGCGCGGTGGTGGCGACCCTGGACCTATGCCGCGCGCGTCGACACGGGACAGGGCGAGGAATAGGTCTATCTCACCGCCTCCCTGTGCAAGAGGGTCAGCGCCACGGCACAGGCATTCGAGACATTGAGGCTCTTGATCGCCCCCGGCATGTCGAGACGCACCAGGAAATCGCAGTTTTCCCGGCTGAGTCGCCGCAGCCCCTTGCCTTCGCCGCCGAGCACGAGCGCAATCGGGCGCCGCAACGGCGTCTGCGCCAGATTTAGCTCCGCTTCCGAGCCGAGGCCGAGGCGCAGATAGCCGCTGTCCCCTAACCGTTCGAGCGCGCGGGCGAGGTTGACCACGCCGACGATCGCGACATGTTCGAGGCCGCCGGAAGCCGCTTTCGCCACGACGCCCGCCATTTCCGGCGCGTGGCGGTGCGTCACGATCACGGCATCGACGCCGAATGCCGCCGCCGTGCGCAGGATCGCGCCGGCGTTATGCGGATCGGTGATTTGATCGAGCACGAGCACGATGCCGCTTCGCGATACGATGTCCGAAAGGTCGAGGGGCTCCAGCGGCAGGGCTTCGAGCATGACGCCTTGATGCACCGCGCCAAGACGACGGGTGAGGTCCTCGGCCGTGACGACGTGGGGACAGAGGCCAGCACCCGCGATTTCGCCCTCGAGCCGCCGGGCGGTGGCTTCCGTGGCATAAATATCAAGGGTTTTTCGCCGCTTGGCGCGCAACGCCTCGCGCACCGCGTGAAAGCCATAAAGAACAGAAACGCCGCTGGCCGCACGCCGGAACTTCGGCGTCGGCGCTCGGTCAAAATGTTGTGCGCTTTCGCCGGGTACGGTCGGACGAAGCTGCGGGCGCAAGGTTTTGTCGACGGCGGTTCGGCGGGGAGTCGACTTGTCGTGTCTCAAATCGCGTGTCCAAACGTTGGAGGAGGAGCTTAGTTCCTGTCACGGCAACTCTCGGTGCGCAACGCAAAGCATCTATGGGGCGCAATTTCTGGCGGGCGTTTTGAGTTGACAGCGGCAAGCCCGGTTCGCATAAGCGCCTGCGCCCATGCCTGCAAGCATTTGGGGGAGTGTCCCGAGCGGCAAAGGGGGCGGACTGTAAATCCGCTGGCTAAGCCTTCGTAGGTTCGAGTCCTACCTCCCCCACCAAGTTGAAAACGTTGAAGCTTCTTAAATTCTACCGATCTCCGAGGCGACTTTTCAATGTTGCATCTGTTGCAAGTAATTACCATTGAATTACAACGAGTTTCACATACTGTCGGCAACTCCACGCGACATGGAATGCGACATGAAAAAGCTGCCGGACAAAGCCGAAATCGTCGAGCAAATCATCAATGTGCTCGGTCCACCACGCAAGGACCGTTCGAAGGCGCAGGCTTGCGATGCGATCGAGACGATGATCGAAACGCTCCGCGTTGGGTACAGGCACCCACGTCCGGACGCAGCCTTCATCAGGAAGGCCGCGAAGAACTTTCGCAAGGCGCTTGAGCCACTTAGCGACGCGATGCCGTTACCGCCGCTCGTCGCGAACACGATCATGGGGTGGATGTTGGTCTGTCCGAACGGCGAGCCGGTTTTTATTGAAAGCTGTGACCGGAAGCCCATGACGCTTCGGGAGTTCAGGACCGTGTTGGATTGGTTCGAACACACAGACGGGCCGTCGCCAAAGTTTAAAGCCGCCAAATATTGTGCCGCCATGTACGCCTATAGACTGGTCAAGACATTTTCGCAAAAGCCGCCGTCCACGTTTAGGCATGGTCAGGTTTATGAGATTGGCACCCTCCTCTATCAGGCTTTCTCCGGCGAGGAGGACGCTGACATGAAAAGGCAGACCGACGACGTGTGCAGAAACCGCAGGACACTACCCGACAATGGGCGTCTGCGCCGATTCGTACGAAAAGAGGGAAAGCTGTCCGAAGCTTATCTTGACGAGGCTCCGGCGGCTCCCGACGCTATGGAGGAATGATAGGCAGGCGCCGGGGCTAAGGTACAGTTGCGGCCGGCCAACTGTACCACATGCATTTTCAAATCATGTTTTGGTAGCCCCTTGGATTCCAATGGAGCTACAAGCCATGCCCGCAAACACCGCGAAACCAAATCCCGGCGACGATGAACTTCAAATGATCTGGGGGGCCGAGGCGATCGGCGCCAAGCTCAATCTCAGCACCCGTCAAACGTTTTTACAACTTGAGGCCGGCCGGATTCCGGGGGCGCGAAAGTTCGGCCGGAAATGGTGCGCATCGGGCGCGGTTCTGCGCCGGGTTCTTACCGGGGAGGCCCCGCCGATCGATGCTTAGAGAAAAGCCGCCATTGCGGGGTGGCGGCCTTTCCGAAACGTCAGACACCTCGGAAACTAAGCCCCCCCGCCAAAATACGCAAATTAAAATTCAGGAGCCAGCCAGGGCCGAGTTTGACGCCGCGATCGGCGCCGATGCCTTCCTGAGGGCGCCGCAATGACCGGCGCTCCTTTCCCCCAACGTCCGCGCCTTTGCTTTGTCGCCGCCGCCCCGCCGCGCCCCCGGCGCATCGACGTTCGGATCGCCGCCACCGATGGCCGCGCGCCGCATGGCCGTAGCCGGGCGCTCAAGCTGACTGAGTCCGATCTCGCATGGTTGATCGAGGCGGCAGAGCGGCTGGAGGCGAGGCGATGACAATAAGCCTTGAACAAGTTCCTGCCCTGATCACCGGCGTTTTTGATCGCCTCTTGAAGCCGCAGCCTGGCGAGGCATTGCCGACGCACTACGCCGCAAAGCGAGGACGGGGAGGACGCGGCGGCGCTCTGTGTGCCGTCCGGCGAGATTGTCTAACGATAACGGAGCGGGAGGGGCATGTCCGGCGCTTGCGCCGCAAGGGGGAAATAGCCGAGGCAGACGCGCTCGAAAGCGAAACGCTGGCTCTTATAGAGGGCGGCGCTTTGGGGCGCGCGCCATGACCGCCTTCGCGATCGTCACGGGATCGTTGTTCAAGGCCCCCGAGCAGCGCACCTCGAAAGCCGGCAAGCCGTTCGTCACGGCGACAACCCGCGTCAAGGACAGCGACGGGTGCGAGTCATGAGCCTCGCCACCGATAGGGCCGTCGCCAGGTTGATCAGGCAACTCGATCATCACCTGGAACGTGACTGCCCTGCATGGTGGTGGCGCCTAACGCCGGAACAGGCCTCCATGATCGCCCGCCCGCACTACGGGCCGCCGCGCGAAACCGGAAGCATTTCCGACGAGGCTTTCTTCCGGGAAAATCCGGGCCGGAATTACAGGCTGCGGCTGGCCACACAAGATGAAGCCGCGCGCTTCGAACAGCACTGCGGCCCCGCGCCGCGCGATTGGTTCGTCTACACGGCCACGAAACAATTCTTCCCTGGGATGCGCGTTCGAAAATATTTCGCCGGCTTGCTCACGGGATCGCTGGGCGAAGCGCGCGCGAAGGAGATTTTCGACGGGTTGGCGGAGAACGACCCATGAGCGCGCTCGAAATCGCGCTCGACTATATCCACCGCGGCTGGGCCGTTGTTCCTGTCCCGTTCAAGAGCAAGCGGCCAATTGGAGATGCCTGGCAAACCCTGCGGATCACGGAGGCCGACGCGCGCCAATGGTTCAACGGCGAGGCACAAAACGTCGGCGTGCGCCTCGGCGAACTGTCCGGCGGCCTTGCCGACACCGATCTCGACACGGCCGAAGCGAACAGCGCGGCGGGCTATTTCCTGCAGCCGACTTTATGCTTTGGCCGCGCGTCAAAACCGCGAAGTCATTGGCTTTATCAATCCGATCTTTGGCAAACCGAGGACAAGGCCGCGATCCAATTCAAGTTCGCCACGGGCAGGGGCAAGGATCGCAAGGAACAAATGATTCTCGAACTGAGAATTGGCGGCGGCGACAAGGCGGCACAGACCGTTTTCCCAGGTAGCGTTCACGAAACTGGCGAGCTGGTCACATGGGACGATGCGCGGGAGGCGCCAGCAAAGGCCGAAGGCGACAGCCTCAAGCAACGATGCGCGCGGGTGGCTGCGGCGGCGCTGCTTGCGGGCCATTTCCCATCGAAGGGCGCCAGGCACGATGCCGGGCTAACGCTTGGCGGTTTTCTCTTTCGATGCGGGGTTAACCGGCCGGACGCCGAGCTGTTCGCCGAGGCTGTCACCATCGCAAGCGGGCAGCCGATGGAGAAAGTCAAGGACGTCCGAAAGGCGGTCCGAGAGGCATGGGACGAAGGGAAGCGCGACGGCGGCCGAGCGCGCGGATTTCCGGTTCTCGCGGAAACCTTCGGCGATGACGTCGCAAAGCATGTTGCAAAGTGGCTGGGATACGAGGGGGCGCGCAGCACCGGACATGACGCAGCGGCCGACGCGCTCAGAGCGGCCGAAGGCGTCTCACTCCATGACTTTCGCGCCTTCATGGAAATGCACACCTATATCTTCACGCCGAGCGGCGCAATGTGGCCGGCCTCAAGCGTCAACTCGCGAATCCCACCAGTCCCGATCTTCAAAAAAGATGGTGAGCCACTGCTCGACAAAGACGGCAATCAAAAGAAGATACAGGCCGCCGCATGGCTCGATAAACATTGCCCAGTTGAAACGATGACGTGGGCACCGGGCGAGCCAATGCTTATCCCCGATCGGTTGATTTCTGACGGCGGATTGATAAGCCGGAAAGGCGTTACCTGCTTCAACCTATACCGCTCGCCGCTCATCATTCCATGCAACGGCGACGCCCGCCG
This sequence comes from uncultured Alphaproteobacteria bacterium, assembly GCA_963712225.1. Lineage (GTDB taxonomy): Bacteria > Pseudomonadota > Alphaproteobacteria > Rhizobiales > Beijerinckiaceae > Methylocapsa. The sequence continues at coordinate 38,670 of CAVQHH010000015.1, read as the reverse complement.
ATGGCTTGAGCATGTCGACAAGGTTTTCCCTGGCGACGCAGAGCATATCGTCAAATGGCTCGCGCATCGGGTTCAACACCCGGAACAGAAAATCAATCACGCGCTGATTTTGGGCGGCAACCAAGGCGTCGGCAAGGACACGCTGTTAGAGCCGGTAAAGCGCGCAATCGGCCCGTGGAATTTCCTGGAAGTCTCGCCACAGCAAACGCTTGAGCCATACAACGGCTTCCTTAAAAGCGTCATCTTGCGCGTGAACGAAGCCCGCGACCTCGGCGACGTCGACCGCTTCAAATTTTACGACCACATGAAGGCTTACACCGCGGCGCCCCCAGACGTGCTGCGCGTCAATGAGAAATATTTGAAGGCGCACTACGTTCTCAATTGCACGGGCGTCATCATCACGTCGAACCACAAGGCCGACGGAATCTTCTTGCCGGCCGATGACCGGCGCCACTTCGTGGCCTGGTCCGATCTAACGAAAGAGGACTTTCCCGAGAGCTATTGGAACACCCTTTGGGGATGGTACGAGCAAGGCGGCTTCGCCAGCGTCGCAGCCTATCTCGCCAATCTCGATATTTCCGGCTTCGATCCAAAGGCGCCGCCTCCCAAAACTCCGGCATTCTGGGACATCGTGGATGCGAACCGCGTACCCGAAGACGCCGAATTGGCGGACGTGCTCGACGAAATGGAAGGCCCCGAGGGACCCGACGCAACGACCTTGATCAAGATCACATGGGCGGCCGGTAAGAAGGAAATCGCGGGATGGCTCAAGGACCGCAAAAACCGCCGTCTGATCCCGCACCGGCTTGAAAAATGCGGTTACGTTCCTGTTCGCAACGACTTTGCCAAAGACGGGTTATGGAAAATCGGCGGCGCGCGCCAGGTGGTTTACGCCAAGAGCGCCTTGTCGGTCACCGCGCGCATTGCGGCCGCAAATAAGCTGATGGGACTTCCCGGCATCGCTCCACGCAAGCCACATTGGCCATAATCGGCGCTTTTGTTGAGGACATTGAAAAGAGAAGAGGAACTCCCATTCGGGACTCCGCTTGGCGGGCCACGTTTCATCGCGCATCGCTCATGATTCCGTTCTTCTTGGGTCGGCGCTAAGCCGCAATCCGACCCAAAAAAGAAAGAGGGGACGCGCGAGCATCCCCTCTCCTTAGACAACCGGAACAACCGGGGCACGAAGCTTCGATCAGTAGTACGGAGCAACGGATCCGCCGTTAGCCGACCCAAAATCCTCGAAGTACACAAAGTCAAAATCCCGAGGAGGCCCGTAGGAGATCGGGTGGCCTGCATTGTCTAGCATCTCAATGAACTCAAGGGTATAGGGGCTAGGATCGACACCCGGAAAGTAATAATGATGGGGACTTGCCGCGTAGTTCCATGCGACGTTGTAAGGCCACGACACGTCGATATAGTTTGTCAAGGTGGCGAGACCGCCGCCGACGCCAGGGCGCTCCACGATCCATTCGATGCTGTTGCCTTGCAAGGTGGTGCCGCCCGGCGCGGTGAGCTGGTATTCGGCGGCTAGTTGGATGGAGTAGTTGTAGAAGTAGGCGTATCCGACGGTCGGGCTAATGTTCCAGACCTCGACGAAAACAAGATCGCCGGGGTGGATGGCCGGAGAGCTGACCCGGGTCTCATTGAAGGGGAACCATTCGATCCACGCCGAGTAGAACGATGCGGTCGTGCCGCCGCTGCAAAAGGCGTCCACCTCGACACCAGCCTGGAGGACGTCACCCGAGCCATTGCCGTCGATGCCGGGCCATTGCGAGGAATAATCCCACCCTCCGGTGCATGAGCCGAATGCTTGGTGCGCGGTCGGCACGACAAACTCACCGATGATTGCCTCGACCGCGAACGGCTTACCGCTGGAGACAATACTCGGGCCGCTCCAGTTGCCCGAGGTCGCCCCAACAACGTTGTTCGAGGTTGGCCCGGCAGGACCGCCAACGTTTTTGCGTTTGATTGGACCGTTGGAAATATTTGTCTGCGTGAGCACCGGCGCAGCAACGCGGTTCTGCGGTCCGCCTACCGCCTTTTTCCACTGTTCATAGGCCTTAGGGGCGGCTGTCGGATCGGGCGCCGGAGGGACGGCAAATTGCTGGCGCGCTGCTGGCGATGCCGTCAGCGGATTGAAACCTGCCGGCGGCGCGGCGACCACGCTGACTCCCATCGGGCGGGTGGCGACGGCGCCGCCCGGCGGAGGAACATTGGCGGGCAACGTAGGCGTGCCCTGCGCGTGCGCCGATGTGAGCATCGCTGCAGACAAAAGCGCCGCGCCCCCGAGATAAAAGCGACGGGTATGCATTATTTCATCTCCTATAAATTCTGGCATCCACGATACCGGCCGGGAGCGGGCTGCCCAGCTTGGTACGTTTGGGCCTTTTGAAAAGATGCTAACCGGCATTCGCCAGATAGCCGGGAATTGAACCCGCATCGCATTGATAGCAATAAACCGCTGCCGAACGGTTGACGATATTGTTAAAATAGCAATAAACCGCTGCCGAACGGTTGACGATATTGTTAAAGAAGAGCAACACAATAAGTGACATCCAGACTATCCAGCCGTATCCAGCAAACGAGGAGGAACGATGGTACGTGGAATCAGTGAAATCAGTGATCCGCCACTTGTTACCACGACTACCTTTTTATTACTTAAGATTAAGCTCTACCCTCAAATTTATAAAAACAGGGGCGCGCGCGAGCCCACGCGTGGGAACAAGAGGAAAATCACTGACTACACTGATTTCATCATACGTCGCTGCAAAAAAAGTTTCAGCCTGCGCCCGCGCTTGAACCCGGCGATGACCATCGGATTGTATATCCGCTTATCGTCGATTAGTGCTAGCGAGATCAATGCGTTGAGAAGTCCATGTTGCATTCATGTTGCGGCCACGCTATGTCTGTGGGCATGGAAAACACCGGCGAAACTACCGCGCCGTGAACAGCCGCGGCAACGGCGCGCATAGATCCGCGGTCAGCAACGGCACCGGTTATTTTGCGTCGATGGCCTGGACGGCCGCTCGCAAACGGCGCGGCGGTTCCGCGACTTGTCGAAGACCATCGGCAATGACCTTGGCGGCCGTCGACCACCTTTCAGAGGCCAACAGCAGCTTATCCGGCGCGCGGCCACGCTCTCGATAATGGCAGAGGCAATGGAGGCCGATGCGGTTTCGCAACATGGCCTTCGACGGCGAGGCCTTTGGCGTCCTTACGGATCGCCTTGGCCGCTGCCTTCAGCGGCTTGGCCTTGAGCGCAAGGCGCGGGACGTGACGCCGACGCTGCAAAGCTACCTTGCGGCGAAGGCTCAGCCGTGAACATCCTTGAGGCTCTCGACGATCCGTCGCTGTTTGGGCCTCATTTTCGCGGGCCGTCCTGGACCGCGTGGCGGGCCTTCCTGACGGCGGCTTTTGGCTTGCCGATGGATATGCCGTCCCGAGAGCTCTTTAAAGCCGCGCACGGGGCGCGCCAAGCCCGCCCATAGCGCCTTTTACGCGAAGCAGCATTGATCGTTGGCCGTCGCGGCGGCAAAAGCCGCATTTTAGCGCTGATCGCCGTCTACTTGCTTGCTTCCGGGACTATGCGCCTTATCTTGCGCCTGGCGAGGTTGCGACGATTGCGGTGCTGGCGGCGAATCGCCCCCAGGCCCGGAGCATTTTTCGGTATATATCGGGCATTTTGAAAGCCGTTCCGCTGTTCGCGCGGATGGTCGTGGACGAAAACACCGAGGCGATCACGCTAGCCAATCGTGTGGTTATCGAGATCGGCACCGCGTCTTTCCGCACGACGCGCGGGTACAGCTTCGCGGCGGTGTTGTGTGATGAAATCGCATTTTGGCGGCAGGACGAAACCAGCGCCAATCCGGATGTTGAAATTCTTAGCGCGCTCTGCGTCCCGGCATGGCTTCGATCCCGGGCTCAATACTCATGTTGGCTTCGTCGCCGTATGCGAAGCGCGGGGAGCTCTATGCGGCCTTTCGCCGGCATTTCGGCAAGGACGATGCGCGCGTGTTGGTTTGGAAGGCCGACACGGCGACGATGAATCCTAAGATTGACCCGGCGATAATTGCCGAGGCGTATGATTCCGATCCCGAGGCCGCGCGTGCGGAATATGGCGCTGAGTTCCGCGACGATCTTGCCGATTATATCACTCGTGAAGCCGTCGATGCGGTTGTTTGTTGGGGCCGGAGCGAGCTACCGCCAGAGCCCGGCGTGACGTATGCGGCCTTTTGCGATCCGAGCGGCGGCGTCAACGATGCGATGACGTTCGCTGTTGCCCATTTAAGGGATGGTGCAATCTGTGTCCTTGATGCGGTTCTCGAAGTCAGGCCACCTTTTGATCCCGAGGTTGCTGTTGCCGCATGCACGGCGGTTCTTAGGCGTTTTGGTGTCACCCGGGTTACTGGCGATCGCTATGCGGGTTTGTGGCCGGCGGCTCGGTTTGCCGAGCATGGGATTGCGTTCGAGCAGTCGGCGAGGCCGAAGTCCGACTTGTACTGCGATCTCTTGCCGCTGCTGAACGCCAAGCGGGTTGAGTTGCTCGATAATCCGCGCCTGGCGGCTCAACTGGTTGGGCTGGAGCGGCGGACGGCTCGATCCGGCCGGGACACGGTTGATCACACGCCTGGCGGCCATGATGATTTGGCGAACGTTGTTGCGGGCGTGCTTGTGGGGCTGGATCTCGATCGGCGGCCGGCTTTGGTTCGCCAATCGCTGCTTATGCTGCGATTTGCAGTATCTCGCTGGGCTGCCGGAGAGGTCTGCTGTGCTATTTGCAAGTATCTATCGGTGGCGGTGTTGGCGGCGGACAAAAGCGGCATGTGCGCTGTTGTTTATGCGGCGGGCATGTTCACCGGTCCGCCGCTCCTGTTGCTTGATTTTGAAGCGGGGCCCCTGCACGGGGGCTTGTTTTCGAACATTGGCTCCTGCGTCCGCGCGCTTGCTGTGCAGTGCTGGGCAAGAGGTTCGGTCGTGTTCGTTCCGGCCGTCCTATCGAAGCATGCGGCGGCGAGCTGGGTTGCTCGCCGAGGAAATCCCGGAGGACATTTTGCCCGAGGAGCTGCTGCTGTCCGCAGCCAGCCACATCGCGGCGGGTTTCGTGAAGATCTGCGTCCCGGCGATGGACAAGGCGCGGACCACGCCGTTTCGGAGTGCGTTGGATTTCCGGGCCAGCGAGAATGCGGATGACCCGCTTCGGTGTGCGACGCTACTGACAATCGCGCTGGCCCTCGACCAGTCTGCATAGCTTGGGGTTTTTGGAAAGGCAGTGGATGAGTTTTACAACAAGAAGCTATCCACTATTACGGATTCTCTCGTCGCTGTGTGCAACGAGCCGAGTCCCGCGTTGTTCGCCGTTGCGGCGAACATGATGTGCCAGGCGGACGGGGAGGCCATCAGGAAGTTTAGTGTTGATCCAACCGCGCGCAACGTGTCGGGCATAGTCAATAGGGGTTAAGCTTTGGCTTACTTGGCAAGCATTCCCTGGGCGGCAGACAAAGTTGAGCGCCGATCGATTGCGTCGCTTGTGCCCTACGCCCGCAATGCGAGGATGCACAGCGCCGAGCAAATTGATCAGATCGCGGCGTCGATCTGCGAATGGGGTTGGACGGTTCCCGTGCTCGTCGATGAGGCAGACGGCATTATCGCCGGGCATGGCCGCGTGCTTGCGGCGCACAAGCTTGGGATAGCCGAAATCCCGGTCATGGTTGCGGCAGGCTGGACGGCGGCGCAGAAGCGCGCCTATGTGCTTGCGGACAACAAGCTGGCGCTGAACGCCGGCTGGGACGACGCCATGCTGCGCAGTCGAGATCGACGACCTGCAAGGTCCGGCTTCGATCTTGGCTTGATCGGCTTTAGCGCCGATGAAATAGCGGAGCTGACGTTCGACAAGAGCGGCCTGACCGATCCGGACGAGGCGCCCGATGCGCCCGCGATCCCGGTGAGCGAGCCCGGCGATGTTTGGCTGCTCGGCAGGCATCGGCTGGTTTGCGGCGACTGCACCGATCCGCTTGTGGTCGATAAGGCACTGAACGGCGTCAAGCCGCATTTGATGGTGACCGATCCGCCGTATGGGGTCGAGTATGATGCAGCGTGGCGAGGGCACGTTAGGACCGCAAACGGCAAGCGATTATCTCTTGGTGTCCATGCCAAGGGGAAGGTCGAAAACGACGGGAAGGCCGATTGGCGCGAAGCGTGGGTGCTGTTCCCTGGCGACGTTGCCTATGTGTGGCACGCGGCCATGCGTGTGGGGGAATCAAAGGAATCCCTCGAAGAGGCAGGTTTTGCTCTGCGCGCGCAGATAATTTGGGCGAAAAATAACTTCGCAATTAGCCGCGGGCATTATCATTTCCAGCATGAGCCGTGCTGGTATGCTGTCCGCGAGGGTTCCACGGGACACTGGTGCGGCGGTCACAAGCAAACGAGCGTGTGGCACATCGACAAACCGCAAAAATCCGAAACCGGCCACAGCACGCAAAAGCCCGTCGAGTGCATGAAGCGGCCGATCGAAAACAATTCCTCGCCGGGGCAAGCGGTTTACGATCCTTTCGTCGGCTCCGGCACCACAATTATCGCAGCGGAAATGACCGGCCGCTGCTGCCACGCGATCGAGCTTCATCCGGCTTATGTCGACGTCGCAATGAGGCGCTGGCAGAATTTCACCGGGCAGACAGCCATGCTCGAAGCGAGCGGCGAGACCTTCGTTGAGCTTATGGCGAGGCGCTGCCCGAGCGAGCCAATAAACGCTGGCTAGCGCAGACGAGGCGCGGGAGGCCATGCCACTCGCCAGCGGTCCCGGTAAGACCCGTTGCCGAATGCATGGCGGCGCGGCTGGCAGTGGAGCGCCGAAGGGGAAGCGCAACGGGAAATATCGTCACGGAGGCTTCACTACGGAGGCGATCGATGAACGAAGGTGTCTCGCGTCATTGATCCGGGATAGCCGCGATTTCCTGTCGCGGCTGCGGTAAACTAAGCGATCAATACACGCTCAAGCCGCGCTCACCGGCTGACGAACTGGAGGAGGACGAGGCCGCCCGCCACCGCCGACGCCGGTGGCCTGCGGTGCTTCCTCGGGCCGGCACCCGCCTAACTCAATCTGCCCTGGCCGCGCGGGCCGGTTACGCCATGGAGGAGCTCGTCGCGGAAATAGGCGCAGCTTTTTTATGCGCCGATCTTGGCATTACGCCGGAAACCCGCGCCGACCACGCCGCCTATATCGCGTCATGGCTGCAAAGTCCTGAAGGACGACAAGCGCGCGATCTTCACCGCCGCCAGCCATGCGCAGAAGGCCGCCGATTATCTGCACGGCTTGCAGCCGCAGGAGGCGCAATCATGAGCCGCGCCCCCTTCATCGTCATCGACGGCAGGCTTTACCGCTGGAAAGACATTCTTGACCTGCGGCGCGCGCAACTGGCCGCCGCCGGCGCCGCAGAGGCTAGCCAACTGGCGCTGTTCGCAACCTTGCACGACGACCGCCGGCCGCCCTGCGAGCGCACGGCATCGGGGCGCTATCTGCAACCTGGCTTGTTCGAAAATAAGGTCGCTCAAACAAGGGGGAGCCGCCCATGACCGACGCGTAAGGATTGCCGCGCTCCGGCCCCTCGTTCCCCCGGCAGCGCGGCCCTTCGCGCGGCAGCGGAAACCGCGCAGCAAGGGCGCGGTTGCTCATTGTCCCGGCCGCTTCGCGGCGTGTGCATAATTTAACCACATATGCACATTGGATTTGCCTCTCAAAAACGAGGGTTTTTGAGAGGCCCGAAGCGGGTTCCATATTGGAAGGTTATGCGAACACCGCCCCATCGTGCGGCGTTGCATGGCATGTCGAAGCAATTCTTATAAATTGCATAGGTTTCTGTCTCGATTATTCCAGATCGAAGAAAAGGAAGACCGCGACGCCGATATGCAGGAAGGCCGAAAAGGCGTAGCACACAGAAAGGTCGCGGTGCCCATGGTGAAGGGACAAAGTAGCGGCTTTCACGTAGGTGACAGCCTGAAGCGCATAGAGCGCCGCCACGGGATGATAGAGGTGGGGGAGAAATTCGACGAACATGGCCAGCTCCTTTTCGATTGGCTGGCCGTTTCAGTAGTCACGAAAACCCGATCGGGATGCACTTCTCATCGGCAATGGAACGAAACGGGTAATGGCGCGGAAACTGACCGGAAACGACCCGGAAGCAGAGGCCCGCAGGGCATTTGGCCAACTCCTCAAATGGCACTTGGGTCATGGAACCCGACCGGATGGCGTGCCGGATTCGAACGGCGTTCTGTGGCTGAAGCGACTTTTTGCAGAAGAGGCCGGGACGACGCCGCGCTCGCTCACAAACTGGCTGAATGGTACGACGCTTCCCAAAACTTTGTCTCTCGTCGGAAAGGCGTTATTTGGCAACGAACCGGCAAACAAAACGACAGACAAATACGCAAAATTTCGCCACGAATTTCGGGGAATCCTATCGCCTTTCAGGAGGCGGCGAGAGAGCAATCGGCCCGCAGTCGTTTGTGCACGATCCAGGCCGGTGCCTTGGACGCGATGAGCAAATCGCTAAGCTTGTCGCAGCGCTTCTTTCAAACAAAACGGGCGCGTCGATTTTGGTTCTTGGAGGCGCAGGGTATGGGAAAACGACACTGACTGAAAAAGTGGGCGTCGACCGACAAGTCGAAGCCTACTTTGGAGCTCGGCGTTGGTTCGTCGAATTGGAGCGTGCGAACGAAGCCACTACAGCCGTGGCCGGGATCGCGAACGCCATTGGATTGGATCCTGCGGCTCAGGTGGCGGCCGTGCATTCGCGCCTTGCGGCAAGGCCGGGCCTCTTGATTTTGGACAATCTCGAAACACCCTTTCAGGGTGACCATCGTAGTATGGAACTGGCTCTTCGCGATCTTATCGCAATAAAAGGACTTGCTGTCATGGCTTCGCTTCAGAGGAGTATCAGCGCTGTCGAGTGGTCTGACCAGGTTTCTGTTGAACCTTTGCTTCCTGACGATGCGCGAAAAGTTTTTCTTTCGATAGCGCGCAATATTCGCGACGACGATCCGGACTTGAATTATTTTATCGACGAACTGGATGGCATCCCTCTTGTGCTTCGTCTAGTGGCGCAGCGCGCATCATTAAAGAGCAATCTTGCGGACTTGCGGCAAGAATGGGAGCGGATGGGCGCGCTTCTAGCCACAGAACCGGGGAGAGAAGCCACAAAACTAAATTCTCTCGAAAAGTCTATCGAGTTTTCGTTGGCGTCACCGCGTCTGCATGAGAACGGAAAGCGGCTATTTTCTCTCCTTGGCCAATTGCCTGCTGGTTTATGTTTAGACGATCGCGACATCTTGCTCGGGGAAGCCGGGTTCGAGGCCGCCGACCAGCTTCGGGTCGTAGGGCTATTGCGGGATCGTAACGGGCGTGTTGGCGTTCTCTCACCCATTCGCGACATCGCCCGGCGGCGGCATCGACCGAATGATGTGACCATGAAGGAATGGAGCGCCTATTACTTGAAACTCGTGACGGAAGAGGGCCAAAAAATCGGCACGGTTTGCGGTTCAAAGGCGATCATGCGACTTCTGCCGGAAATGGCAAATGTCGGCGCGGCGATTGCCGCCTCGGTTGATAACTCGGAAGGTCGGCAGAAGGCTGTTGCAGCCTTGGAAAGTCTCGACCCCGCTATGCGCTTCAGCGGAGTATCTTGCGACGCTGCGATCGATGCGCTCGAACGGGCCTGTGTACAGGCGAACGACCTCTTGGGGCAGGCGACGTGCATCCTGACGCGTAGCGGTGCGGCTCGTGTGCAATCGAGAATCGATGTGGCTCGTACTGATCTTGAAAAAGCCCTGTCGCTCGTGAGTGGACAGGGCGAGGATAAAATTGAAGCGGAATGCCTTCGGGGCCTTGCGGAGCTTGCGCGGATGCAGGACGATCCTGAAGCGAGCGATCTTTTTAAAAAATCGCGAGAGCTTTTCCAGCGGGGTAGTACCGAAGTTGGAGAGGCCCGCTGTCTCTGGGGCCTTGCGGAGCTTGAGCGGAAACAAGGTGCCTATGAACCGGCGCGTGTTCTTTACCGCGAGGCGTTAAATATTTCCCGGCGGACAGGCCGACTGTCGGGCGAGGGCCAGTGCCTCTGGGGTCTTGCCCAGATTGCGCTAGAAGAGCATGATCCTGAAGCGGTTGTGCTTTACGACAAGGCCCGTGAGGCTTTTCAACAGGGAGGTTGGCCAACAGGAGAGGCTCACTGCCTTTTCGGCCTTGCCGAAGTTGCGCGGATTTAGGGCCCCTCGGCCCAGGCGCACAGGCTTTACGAGCAGGCGCGTGACATCTACCAACGCGCTGGCAATGTTTCAGATGTGGCGCGATGTGACGAGGCCCTATCACACTAAAGCAACCTCTCAAGTAAGCACGAACGGCCGCGACCGAACCAAGCCCGTGTGCAGAAGCCTCTAGGTTGGAAGTTTGAGAGTTTTGATCGGTGCATAATTCAAAACATATGCTCATCAAAAATCCCCTTGATCGATAAGGGCTTTTTTGGTGCAGAAATCAGGTGCAAAATGCCGCCGGTGGGGCCGCTCAGAGCTCGACGTCGCGCACAGGCGACCGAACGCCGCGCGGCTCGATCTCGCTTCCGAAAACTCGCTCCAGGTCGATCATGCGCACCAACATGGCGCGGCGCGGATCGAAAGGCAGGTCTTCAAATCCCCATCGCGCATAGAAGCCCCGCACATGGTCATCAAGCGGATGCGTGACGACGCCCATGCTGCCAATGCTTTCGGCGGCGTTCAACGCCGTCTTGAGCGCGAACAGGAGGAGGGACACGGCGTGCCCTTGTCCCTGATAGTCCTTGTCCACCGCGAGTTGACCGAGCAGCGTGACGGGCAGGGGATCAGGTCGGTCACGTTGCTGCGGCTTGGGGAGAAATGCGCGCTCGATTTGCGCGGCGCTTAGGGTGACGTAGCCGACGATCCGTCCCGATGTGGCGTCGGTGACGACGGTGACGCGCGAAGCCCCGCTTGTCTGATTGGCCCAAGCGTGGCGGCGGAACCAGAGGTTGAGCGCCTCGCGCCCGCAATCGAAGAGATTCCGGTCATCGCTCTCGGCGAGCGGACGTGGCGGCGTTACCGCCATCCGTCACCTTTCCCAAGACGGGGTTCGGCCCGCGAGTTCGGCGAGCGCGGGGATCGCTTCGGCGGGGCGCTTGACCCAAGCTTCGAATGCCTCCCAGTCTTTGGCCGGAATGGTGACGATGGTTCGGTTGAGCACATCGGCTTCGGCGGACTCAAGGGCCTTGCGGCGCATGAAGTCGCCGAGATTGGTGTGCGCCAGTTCCGCCGCCGCTTCGAGGATGGCGCGCTCGTCGGGATTGACCCGGACGCTCACAACCGAGGTGGTGTTGGAGGAGTTTGTCATGTGTATGACAGTAGCACACAGTTGGGCAATTTGCAACCCTTGCCAAGCTCCCGTCTATATGTGATAATATCCTTTATCACATTGTTTGTGATAGATATTTCTCGCAAAATCCGAGGAGAGTTCCCCGCGAACTCACAACGCAGTTGCGTCGTTGCTGCCGTACCAAAATCTTGTTCAAAAGACGGAGACCGCTCACTACGAGATCTATCTCCTCGATCCGCGCTCAAAGTACGCTTGGTCGTAAACCTGGCGACGAGCTAGCTCCCCCGCCACGAACATATTTGCCGCCCGACACTGCGAGGCGCAAAGATGATTAACGCCGGCGACCGTGCGTCGCCAATTCTGGGGCAAGGATTGCGCGTTGCAGTAGTTGAAATCGGGAGTCGTGCTGTTCGTTTCTTAGTGGCTGAGGTTGTCGATGACCGCGTCTACCCAACGGGAGTCTCAAGAAAGCGGCCAATCAGCCTAGGGAAGTTCGTCGACGCGAATTTCGAGGACGTAATCAGAGTCGCAAGGCAATTGAAACAAGCCATCGCAGTGTTTCGAAATGAGGCAAGGCGCAATGGCGCCGAGCGTTTTGGGTGTTTTGGCACCGAAGCGCTTCGCAAATTGCAAGAAAAATACCCAGATGTTGTATCCGAAATCGATAGCGATTTGCGCGTTCTCTCCTCCGCTGAAGAGGCGGAATGCTCGTTTATCGCTGGTAACGGATGGCGACGTTGCGGCGCCCGGTGGGCTTCAATATGTCGTCATTGATATGGGCAGCGGCAGCATAGAAGTGATCGCCGGCCGCATCCGACAATCTGTTCCGACCATAACCGACCATGTGAGCTGCGCGCTAGGATCACGCCGTATTTCTAAGCAGTTACAGGATGCAGATCACGATCTAGAGGCTTTTGATTCTTGGCTTGAAGAAAAATTGGATGAGGTAGAAATCCCCAAGCCAGGGGTGGGCGCAAAGACCATACTCTTGGGTAGCGTTCCAACAAAGGCTGTTTGGCTTCAGGTGCGGCCGTCTCCGTTTGACAAGTACAATCCCCAGCTGGTTGGAGGGGCAAGCATCGAACGGGATGCCGCCGACAAATTGGCGCGCGAGATACTGACTACCTGGAGAAAAGATGCCGCGATGGCGCGTAAATTCATGGACTCGACGATCAAGGATGACTCCGAGCCTAGGATGCGAGCTCCGCCGAACCTGAACAACTCAAGGAACGTAATGAAGAGCTGTTCGTCCCGCCTAGGGTCTTTGCGGGCAAGCCATAAAGCCATCGCGCCACAAAACATCGTGAACGACAGCATCACACCAATTATGCTGAGAATAACACTGGGGTACTGCACTTACGCCTCTCCAATCAAGTTGTCTTTGATCGAGAAGGCTCAGGTGCTTTAGGGCAAACGAGGGCGCTCCTCGACCAAAATTGGCCAAGAAACCCCTGTTTGCCGGTGTCGCTGGAGGCTCATGCGCTTACGCGCATTCGCCTCTCGGAAACTGGGATCGGGACTTGTTCTTCTTAGAACTCCTCGTTTGCAGAAGGCCCACCCCAGCGACAGGGCGATTCCTTTCTGCATCAAGAAGTAGTGGCTCTCCCAGTGCCGTGCAAGTCGCCCGCCGAAGGTTTTTTGCCACCCCCTGAAAATCTCCCACCGCCCGCGGCCCCCTCCCCCTTATTGGGGCCCATCTCACGCATGATAACGTCCTTTGCCATGCGTGACCGTGATCCCACTACCCGAGACTGACACTGTTGCCCGATTGCTCACTAGGCTACAGGCTCGTATAAGCAGGAACTTCCGCAACTCTCATCCCACAACGGGTGGTCGTCTGGGACGAAAATCACTCATCATTGTATTATTGGTGGCCGCAGCTGTGGGCCTCGCGAGCAATAGCGGGCTAGCTGAGAAAGCCCGTACCGAGCTTGCGCCTGCGCTGCCAACGGGCAATGTGCCAGCAAGCCCTTCTAGCAACGACGCGCAGCTAGACAAGCTTCGCGATGAACTCGTCGAATTAAAAAGGAAAGTCGATAAATCTCCTAAGGATACGAGCCGAATATGCCTTTGAGACCAAGCGGCGCAAGCTTAAACCCTCCCAATATTCACCCAGCCGACGCATTTGCCGTCCGGGCCTCTATATCCGGGTCCGCCGCGGCAGCCGCAGCCCTGGCACGCGAGGGCCGTTGTTGCGCCAAGAAATATGGCAACCGCAATGAGCCGTACCATTTCACTTCCTTCACTATCACTTTACGCCAAGTGACAGAGAATCCCCGCTAGAATATCTCCCCTCGAACGCGCGCTTGAACGCCGCCGCTGCGTCTGGGCTCTCGATTACGATCAAATCGTTGTCCTGCCGCTTGAGGCCGGACGCGGAAAAATTCGCGGCGCCGGTGCGCAGCAACTTGCCGTCGATTTGGTAGCTCTTGAGGTGCATCGGTGCGCTCGTCTCGTGTTTGATCCTAATCTCGACGCCCGGCGTCTCGGCGAGGTCATTGAAAACCTTCGCTCGCTCGCGCTCGGCAAGCTGAGTCCCGTCAAGATAGATGCGGATCGCAACGCCGCGATCGGCGGCGCGCGTGAGCGCTTGCATGACTGGCCAGTCCGTCAGCACATAAGCGGCCATGTCGATTTCGTGCTCGGCGCGATCGATCAATGCAACGTCGACATGTTCGAGGTTTTCCGCAGGCGCGTAGTGAATGGCAGGCGCGGGATCGGCGCAGGACGGCGCGAGCGAGGCGAGCAAGAGGCAAGCCGCGATGCGGGCGCCACGGCATCCTAGCGGCACAGTCACATGCCCTTATTCGACTTTGACGCGCTGTGCTCCATTTCTTCGAGGAGCTTCCGCCCAATTTCATCGATCGTGTTAAAGTCGGCCAGCAACTGATAATGAAAAACGACATAAGGGGAGTTCTCAGCCACTGAGTGTGTCATCCAAGGCCGGAATCTTCCAAGCGCTTCCTGCTCAGCTGTTAGCCGATCGTAGTCCGTAAAGTTGCGGAGGCGAGCCGCATCGTTCGCCGCAGCTTCAAGCTTTTCGTACGCGGCCATGCGATCCGGAGCGATGATGAAGGGGGGAATGTACAGTAGGAATGCGGTGAGCTAAGGCGTCGCGGAACTCCTTGATGTGAGTGAACCATGGCTCAAGGCTATCAAGATATGATCTGAACGGCGGCAAGAACGAGCGACGAACCTGCTTGTTGCGCTTGCTAAGCCCGATCCATTCGGGGGCGAGTTCGCTCCCGTCCTTGCTCCTTACATCCTTCTCGCGCACCCAAATCCACGCGAGGTTGTCGAGACATCCAAAAATGTTGAGCACGAACGCCTGAATGTTAATTGTCGCATCGACGACCTCGACTCTTCTAGGAATATCTTCGCGATCGGGCGGCAATATCTCAAACACACGGTCAATGCACCTGACCAGTGTCCCTAGGCGCCTAGCGAAGCCGTGAACTGCGTGCTCCTTTGCACGATCATTCCCGTAATTTCGGATGAAGTATCGTTCCCGTAGATCAGCAAAATTTTCGTGCACCTCCCCGTGGCCACGATTGAGTTCCGCAAGCTTTTCCGGTGTAAAGTACATTCTTTGCTCCGAAGTCCTCGAATTCCCCGCATGACACTCCTTCTTCGCTATCTCATCTTGAAGCTTCGCGCGCTCTGCTGGGTCTTGCGGCGGCTGCGTGCGGGGCGCTAACACTTAACAGGAATGGAAATGACGACGTATGCAAAATACAGAATTCTTTTGTTTTCCCTCGAATTGACGGACGGGAAATTCCTGCGTGTGGATAATCTCGAAGATGGCTGCAGCGCCATTGAGGCGAAAGCGGTTTTCTACGAAATGCGGCGCGCCGCCGATGTCGTCGATGTCGGAGAAGGTGTGGGTCATCGCCTGTCGCTCGTTCAGGAAATCGACTCGTTCGAATGCAGAGGAATCCTCGCGAATGCCGAGGAATTCCTTTGTAAGGCAACGCGGCGGCCATTGGCGCAGCGGGAGGGATGAGAGTGGAATACAAAAAGCCCCTGACCGGCCGCGCGAATTGCGTTATGCGACCAGACCAGGGGCAGGAGTCACAAGCCTGGGAGGAAACCAAGCCAGAATGAACAAGCAATATTCAAGCCAATCTTGGCGGCTTGTGCGGTTGGGGCGAGCGCGGGCAACGCAAGGCGGGGCCGGGCCTCAAATCTAAACCAGTTTTAGATTTGGTGAGTCCCGTCCTGCGCGCAGGCGCGCCGGGCGGAAGGCGCGAAGGTTCTCTTAATTTCCATAGTGCGCCCTGCATAGTGGTCCAGCGCGGCGCAAAATTCGGTGGCGCTCTCCCACAACTGTTCGTCTATCTCGCGGACAGGACAAGGCCGATGTGGGTCGAGTTCATGGTGAGCGTCAACGATCATTGCCAACGCTTCGGCAAATGCCTTGGTCTTGCGATCCCGGCGCGATGAATGGATCATTGCTTTGCTCCGGTTGCTTCAATATCTCCCCGCGTCCAACAAAGCGGGCGTCACCGTGCGAGAGATATTGGACTCGGCATTTCGTCAAAACTTCGACGAGCCCGGCAAGGCTAATCCTCACAAAGCGGAAGCGATCAAGCATTTGAAAGAAGCGATCGATCAGGGGAAACAGGGGAATGCCGACGAGGCAACGACCCATGCCGAAATCGCGCTGAACCATCTACAACAGGTTAACTAGATCGAGGCGCTCGGTGCGGTCTAGCGAGAGCGCGCTTTGACCGCACCGAAATCGCCTGGCATGGCGGCGCGGCGCCGAGTCAAGATCAAAATTAAATTGATTCGCGAGTTGGGACGAAATTAAAAACCGATGCTTGGTGTTGACGGCAGCGGCACCATGCCCGGCGGCCACCAGCCCAAGAATGGAGAAATGAAAAAATGAGAACCGCAATCATAATCGCCCTCGCCCTAGCCGCGACGCCCGCCATGGCGCAACTGCGTCTCGACGTGCCAGGGACGATTATGGCCACCGAAGTGACAACTCCCTTGTGCTTCTTTTTCTTTTGCGGGCTTTCGCTTGGCGCCGTGCCTGACGGCGCGGGCGGTTTCGTGCCATTCACAAACAGCCGCGTCCTGCCAGACGGATCATTGCGGCCGTATGATCCTGCCATTGATGGCATGCCCGGCGTCGTGCCGGGCGGCCCCTACCCGTCCTTGGCGCCTATGTCAGAGCCGCCCACAGCTTACTATGATCCGCCGCCGCCGCCTGTTTACCATGCTCCGCGGCGCCCTTCTCCCCAGCCGCCTTGGCAGTGGCACGATCCAATCTCGTCGCCCGAGGCGCTACCCGACACCCGCGAGTGGGTGGAACCGCAATAAGCACGGTGGCGGGCGCGGTCGACTAGCTTGCAACTGGAGCGAAATATTTTGCAAGCACCTGTTGACATGCAAGCACGCTTAGCATAAGTTATTTGCTAGCGTCTAATCAGTACGTGTCTGCAAGCAGGTGAACCATGAAACGTTTAATTGACGGCGTCACGTACAACACCGACACCGCAACCCTACTCGCGCGCGCCGGGTATGAGGGCGATTGGAACAACGAGTCTTCCCCTGTCGAAGGCGAGCTTTATCAGACCAGAGGAGGCGCGTTTTTCATTGTCGAAAAGATTGAATACACGGCTCTAGGCCCAATCAACGAATATGGCGAGAGGCATCCCTCTTCCGCGCCTGTCACAAAAATTCGTTTCATAAAATGCAGTGAGGACACTGCGAAAAGCTGGGTTACCAAGGGGGTCAGCTCTGGCGAAGTCGAAGTTTTTCTCAACCCCTTCGAAGAGAATGTGCCGGAAGATGAAACGCATGGCACCGTCTACGTGCGGATGCCGGCGAGTTTAAAGCGCCAGATCGAGGCCGCGGCGGAATCCGATGGCCTATCCGCGAATTCGTGGGCTATGCGCTGCTTCGAGAAATGCTTGGCTGAATGGTCCGCGCGTACGATACAAGTCTAAGCCTATGGCCCGGCGGCGCGTCGGGGCGCTTTGGCACCGGTGCGTATTGGAATAAGGTGCAACAATGTCAGTCCGCAAACGCACATGGAAAACAGCGGCCGGCGAAGAGCGCCATGCTTGGCTTTGCGACTACACCGGCCAAACCGGCAAGCGCCACGTGAAAACCTTTGCGCGGAAGAAGGACGCGGACGCGTTTATTGCCAAGGCCAAAGTCGAAGTCCGCGAAGGCGTGCACACGGCGGACTCGGACAGCGTAACGGTTGCCGAGGCCGCGAACCTTTGGCTCACGACCGGCGCGGCACGCGGGCTAGAACGGGCCACGCTGGCCGCCTATGAACAGCATGCGCGGTTGCACATAATTCCGTCGCTGGGCCGCCTGAAGCTCTCGCGGCTATCGGCGCCGATGGTGCGGGATTTCGAGGACCGGTTGCGATTGACCGGCCTGTCGCTTTCAATGGTCCGCAAGGTCCTGACGAACCTAGGATCACTGTTGGGCGACGCGCAAGAGCGTGGCCTCGTCGCCCGCAATGTCGTCCGCGATCTAGGATCCCGCCGCAAGAAGGGCGTCGAGCGCCGCGCCGAGAGGCGGAGTAAGGGCAGGCTAAAGGCGGGGGTGGATATACCCTTGCCAGGAGAGATCCGGGCCATTGTGGGGGCGCTACAGGGGCCGTGGCGGCCGATCCTACTTACCGCGATATTCACAGGATTGCGGGCGTCGGAGCTGCGCGGATTGCGCTGGTGCGATGTGGATCTCAAAAATGGCGAGCTTCATGTGAGGCAAAGGGCCGATCGATATAACGTCATCGGCCGGCCGAAGTCGGAGTCCGGCGAGCGGACGGTTCCCTTGCCGCCGCTCGTGATGAACGCGTTGAAGGAACTAAAGCTGGCCACGACCGGCGATGGCATTGTTTTCGTATCGAGCCGTGGTCACATCCGGAGTTATTCGAACCTCGTGAAATATGGGTTCCATCCGGCGCAGGTCGCTGCCGGAATCGTGACGGCGGAGGGCACCGCGAAATACACGGGCCTGCACACACTCAGGCATTTTTATGCAAGCTGGCTCATCAACCGGCGGGAAGACGGCGGTCTTGGATTGACGCCGAAGCTTGTACAGGAGCGGCTAGGACATTCGACAATAGGAATGACTTTTGATGTATATGGCCACCTCTTTCCTCGTGGTGACGACGGCGCCGGGCTGGCGGCGGCGGAGAAGTCTTTGTTGGGTTGACAAGCCAAGAACGCGACAAGACTGCTACACTAGAGCGTTGCTATTTGCATTAGATGACGTATAATCAATTAGTTAGTTTCTTAGTACATCGCAAAAAGGCGGAATTTTGAGATGCAGACGAATTTTTCCCCCGCGCAGCTCAAAAATCCGGGCACAGTGGAGGCGGAGAAAATTCTCCGCGCCTGCGTCCATTGCGGCTTCTGCAATGCGACCTGCCCGACCTTCGTGCTGCTTGGCGACGAACTCGATTCTCCGCGCGGACGCATCTACCTCATCAAGGATATGCTCGAACAGAACCGGCCCGCCGATGCGCTGACCGTGAAACACATCGACCGCTGTCTATCCTGCCTCGCCTGCATGACGACCTGCCCGTCGGGGGTGAACTATATGCATCTTGTCGATGGGGCGAGAAGCCATATCGAGAAGACTTATCAAAGGCCGCTCGCGGACCGGCTGTTCCGGGCTTTACTCGGCGCCGTTCTCCCTTATCCAAACCGTTTTCGGCTTGCGCTTGCCGCCGCGCCCTTGGCCAGACCCTTCAGCTCTCTTTATCCGCGTTTTGGCCGGACCGGGCGGCGCCTTGCCGCGATGCTGCGCCTTGCGCCGGGCCGCATCTGGCAAGCCGCCTATTTGCGCCCGGGTGTGATCGCTTCGGCGGTAGCGCCGGTTGCTCGCGTGGCCCTTCATGGCGGCTGCGTGCAGCAGGTATTGCGGCCAGACATCAACGCCGCCACGATTTGCTTGCTGACCAGGTTCGGGGTTGAAACCGTGCTTCCTAAAGGCGAAGCCTGCTGCGGCGCGCTGCTTCACCATCTTGGCAAGGAATCGGCCGCCCTTTTCCAGGCGCGGCAAAACGTCGATGTCTGGAGCGGGGAAATCGAGCGGCATGGACTCGATGCGATTTTGATCACGGCATCGGGCTGCGGCACCATGATCAAGGATTATGGATTTTTGATGCGCAATGATCCCGCCTATGCGGCAAAGGCGGCGCGCGTGTCCGCGCTTGCCAAAGATGTGACGGAATTTTTGGGCACGCTCGATCTGCCAGAGGTGGCGAAACCTTCCGGCCTGACGGTTGCCTATCATTCCGCCTGCTCGATGCAGCATGGCCAAAAGATCGATGCCTTGCCAAGGCAGCTCTTGACGCAAGCAGGCTTTGAGGTCCGCGACATTCCCGAAGGGCATTTGTGCTGCGGTTCGGCGGGCACCTATAACATTTTGGAGCCGGAGATCGCCTTGCGGCTGCGCGACCGCAAGATCGCGAACATCGTGCAAACCTCGCCCGATCTCGTCGCCACCGGCAACATCGGCTGCATCGCACAGATCGCGAGCGGCACTTCGATCCCGGTGCTCCATACGATCGAACTCCTCGACTTCGCCCATGGCGGGCCAATGCCGGATGTCCTCGCGAGCCTTCCCGGCTGAACCTCATTTCCGCTCTGCCTCTATTCTTGACCAAGGTGACAATCCTCAATAGCATCTATCCAACTCCAGTGGAAAAGGGTCGAATATGCGCCAGTGGCCTCAGGCTCTTGGATTGGCTGCCGTGCTTGTGCTCGCTTCAATGCACGAAGCGTCGGCTTTCAGTGCACACTTCTCATGGTCGGGGATCAAAGCTTGCGGTAGAACTTCGCCTGCCTTCACGATCGACGATGCGCCAAAGGAAACAGAAAGCCTGCGCTTCATGATGAATGATAAGGACGCACCAAACTTTCGGCATGGCGGCAGCACCGTTCCTTACAACGGCAGCGGACGCGTGCCGGAGGGTGCTATTGATTACATAGGGCCTTGCCCGCCGGCTGGCACGAGTCATCGCTACGTCTGGACGATCGAGGCTTTAGACAAGAGCGGCAAGAACGTCGCCCGCGCTGCCGCCGAAGGCCGCTTCCCGGTGCGTTGAGCGCGCATCGCCTTAAGCGACGAATACATGGCGTCGCTGCCAAGCATCTCGAAGCGAAATGTCCTATTCAGCTTAATGGTTTTGCATAAGTCATCCGCTGGGGAGTTGTTGGCTCTGTCATATGTGGACATCCGATAATCGAGCGTCGGCGCCTGATCCACCGAGAGTGCCGCGGATCGGGCGGTATCGCCCGGTAATTCGCACTGTCGGAGGTTCATCGATGACCACGAGGAGTGAGACCGTCATGGCGCGGCTACACCCTTATTTCGATTTGGGCGTGCAAACCTCGCCCGATCTCGTCGCCACCGGCAACATCGGCTGCATCGCGCAGATCGCGAGCGGGACATCGATCCCGGTGCTCCACACAATCGAGCTTCTCGACTTCGCCCATGGCGGGCCAACCCCGGATGGCCTCGCGCGCCTTGCGAGCCTTGCGGGCTAAGAGCCGTCGCCAGATAGTTGATCCGCGCCTGCATAGCCGGTTGCTCCGCGTTCGCGCAGACCGGTGGCTAAATCAACCAACAAGGTAAATTTTGCTCATTCCGGAACAGCAAAACGCAACGACCGCGTGAGACATTTGCGGGGAGAACGGGCGAGAAGTGTCGGAATGTCGGCGGTTCGGTCCAAACGGTTTCCCCGAAGCCGGCGTTTGGCGGCGCCGGAACCACGATCCGGACCGAGGCAGGTGTTACGATGCTGCGCGTATATAGCTGTCTTACCGAACAACATGATCTCCGGCTCGTCTTCCTCGCCGGATTGATTTGCGTTGCCGCTTGCTTGATATCCATGAATCTTTTCATTCGCGCCAACGACGCGGAGAGAGGCCGGCCGCTTCCGTGGTTGTTGGGGGCGGCCACGGTCTTCGGCGCGGGCGTGTGGGCGACCCATTTCATTTCCGAGTTGGCCTATGAGCCGGGTTTTCCCATCAGCTATGATGTTGGGATGACCGGGATTTCGTTCCTGGCCGCGATAGGAGCCGTCTGGCTCGGGATGTTTGTCGTGCAGCGGTTTGCGGCTCCCGTGCTCGGCGGCGCCATGATCGGGGCGGGCATCGCCGCGATGCACTATATGGGGATGGCCGCGTTGCGGGCGCCCGCCCAACTGCACTGGGACACCGGCTATGTCCTGGCGTCGGTCGCCATTGCGATGACCGCCGCCGCCGCCGCGATGCGTGTCTCGTCGTGGAGACCGGTCCTGCCGGGCCGCCCCTTGGCCGTGGTGCTGCTCGTCCTGGCGATCGTCGGACTTCATTTCACGGCCATGGCGGCCGTCACTCTTGTGCCCGATCCGCTTATCGTGGTGCCCAGCCACGCAGTCGCCTCGCCCGTCCTCGCCTTCGCGATCGCTACGGTAATGGCTCTCATCGCCGGGCTCGGCCTACTGGGCGTGACCGTGGATAACTATTTGGCGTTGAGGGCCGCGCGCGAGGCGGAGCGGATCCGGCGCAGCGAGGACCATTTGGCGCGCGCGCAACGGATCGCCCATACCGGCAGCATCGAACAGGATTTGCGGACTGGCGCCATCGAATGGTTCGGCGAAACCTACCGGATCTTCGGTCTCGATCCGAATCTGCCAGCGCCCGTCGGGGAAGCATTCCTTGCTCTCTTTCGTCCTGACGATCGCGCCGCGTGTGAAACAACGCAGTGGCTCGCTCACCAAGCCGCCGCCGCGGGCCAGCTTTCTAACATGCCGCGCGTTGCCCTCGGGTTTCGTATCGTCCAGCCTGGGGGCAGGGTTAGATGGCTTCATCATGAATCCGAATTGATATTGGATCAACGTGGCGCGGCGGTCCGCTGGATCGCGACATACAGGGACGTGACCGAGGCTTATGAGGCGAAAGAATCGTTCAGATTGCTATTCGACTCCAATCCGGTGTCCGATGTGGCTCTTCGACCCCGAGAACATTGAAATTTTTGGCCGTGAACGAAGCCGCGGCCGTTCTTTACGGTTATGACAAAGAGTCGTTCTTGAAGTTGACCTTGCTCGACATAGTGCCGCAAGAGGACAGGGACAATCTCCAGAACGCGATTCGAAACACACCCTATCTGAGCGGAGGCGGCCCCAGCCAGGTTTGGCGACATATCAAGGCGGATGGGACGCGGATCGACGTCTTCACTTATTGGCGCATCGCGATGTTTTGCGACCGGCCCGCGCAGCTCGTGGCGATCATGGATGTGACTGAACAGCGCAAGGCCGAAGCACGCATCGTTCATATGGCGCACTACGACGCGCTGACCGATTTACCGAACCGGGCGTTGTTTTGCGAGCGTCTCGACGAAGCGCTGTCGCGCGTGCGCCGGTATGTGGAAAAGCTCGCCATTCTTTATATCGATCTCGATCAATTCAAGAACGTCAACGACACCTTGGGGCACCTTGTCGGCGACAAGCTTTTGGTGGCGGTGGCGGAGCGTCTCCGCACGTGCTTGCGCGACTGCGACCTGGTCGCTAGATTTGGCGGCGACGAATTCGCGGTCCTGCAATTGGGGCTCATCGAAGCGCATGAGGTGGGCTCCTTTGCCGAACGCATCGTGATGCTCTTGAGCGAGCCTTACGATATCGGCGGTCACCAGGTCGAGATCGGAGCCAGCGTCGGCATCGCGCTTGCGCCCGCCGATGGCGAGACCGCCGAGCAACTTCTAGGGAACGCCGACATGGCGCTCTACCAGGCCAAGGAGGACGGCCGGCGTACCTTCTGCTTTTTCGAACCCGGCATGGACGCCCGCCTTCGAGCCTGCCGCACGCTGGAATTCGATTTGCGCAACGCGCTCCTCGCCGACGAATTCAGTTAACGTTCGGCAATAGTGCCGGTCGGCGGCTCACCCGGCCAACAAAGTCGATTTACACTGAATTCCAGCTTAAACGTTAGCAGCAAAGCAGCAAAATGTCGCCCCCTAAATAGGGGGCGCGAGGAAACGACGGTTCCGGTAGCGTCTTGAGGTGTGAAAGCTCATAACTGGTAGCCATCTGGAGAATCTTGGTAGGGACATCTCCGGACCGGGTGATTGTCATGGCCTACATTGCTGTTGTCCCGCCCATCAGGTTCATTAACATCGGTTCCGCTGTCGGAAGCAGTCAGGCGGATAGCAACGTCCCTAATGACGTTCTAATGGTCAGAGCGTTCATGATATATCTTCAAAATCAACGCAAGGATCTCCAATTCACGAACACCCGCCTCGCATCCCTGGCGGGTTCCATGGATCTCCAGCTAAGCAAGATGATCATTGATTACAAAGCCTTCAAAACGAAAGAATTTTTGGCCGCGCTCGCGCCCGAAGAACGTGCCAATGACCGTGTCATTCCGCAAGACTTAAGGTTCGCCGTCCAGTCCGCATCGCCCGCCGCGCCGGGACGGACCACCATCATGTTTCTCAACGGGGACGTCAACCCACTCGCCGGCTATGGAGACAACACGGTTGATGTAATGTGCAACCTGTTCCCCATTCGGGGCATGCTAACAGCGTCACCGGTGCGGCCGGAAACAGACTGGCGAGATCTCGCGCGAAATAAGGTTCCTTGGAATCAGTGGCTCAGAATGCAGCAGGAAGTCGCTCTTCTGGAATACGAACGTCTCAAAACCCCTTTCACTGTGGCGAAACCTTCGGACCTTGACAAACTCGATTTGTACAGAGAATCCTCCACTCTGCTTGGTCCTTATCAAAACGAACTGAAAAGCTTTGAGGACACTCACACCCATACCGACCTCTCCGTCTCGCCTAGCCCGTCCGCCCGCCTCCAGGCCGTGACGGTAAAAGTTTCGGTTACCTCTGTTGGAGGTCAAATACCGCAGGGATCTGTCAGACTGTGGTTTATTGATTGGGACCACATGAAGTTCTACTACGGCCGGGTGGCCGACGTGCCAGCTTCAATGTCCCAAGAGCTTCGTCTGGTGAATGGCTCAGCCACATTCACCTACCCGGGCCCGGCAATGATTGGCACCGGCTCCTTTGTCGTAAGAGCTGTATATCCGGATACCGGCAGCTTCCTGGGTTCGGAGGCCAGGACCAAGCACGAAATTACCCCTTGATACGATTTTGATCCGGCATCGGGCTGCGACACCATGATCAAGGATTATGGATTTTTGCTGCGCGACGATTCGGCCTATGCGGCCAAAGCGGCGCGCGTGTCCGCGCTTGCCAACGATGTGACGGAATTTTTGGACAGCGCTCGAGCTGCCGGAGCCGGCCAATCCTTCCGGCCTGACCTCGCCTATCGTTCCGCCTGCTCGATGCAGCATCGCAATAGATCAGACGCCTTGCAGGCTGTTACAAGCAGGCTTCGAGGTCCGCGCATTCCCGAAGGGCATTTGTCTTGCGGTTCGGCGGGCCCTCTAATATTTTGGAGCCGGAGCTCGCCGCGCGGCTGCGCGACCGCACGTTCGCGAGTATTGTCAAACCTCGCCCGATCTCGTCGCCACCGGCAACATCGGCTGCATCGCCCAGATCGCGAGCGGCACGTGATCCCGGTGCTCCATACGATCGAACTTCTCGACTTCGCCCATGGCGGGCCAACCCCGCCTGGCCTCGCGAGCCTTGCGGGCTGAACGTCATTTCCGCTCAGTGGCCGCTGGTCGCGGCAACTGTCACCCCGCTCGCGAATTAGTGATGGCACTTCGCAAGCTTGGTTTTACGCGCCAGCGCGCGATGGGATGACGGTGCGTCGGTTTTCTCGCCTACAGGCAGTCATGGCTGCTGTGGCCCAGGTGCGCCGGGCGCTATGGCATTATCGCCGCTCAAACTCTATTATCGACACCGGAAGCGCGGGGCAAGAAGCCCAAGCGGCGATCCTTCGCGAGACCGCCTACGCCCGCGCGGTCTGACAATCGCGGACCGTCTTGCGGCTAGACGTCAATCGATGCGCCGCACTCGATTGCGAGGTCATAACGATGCTTGCGGAATTAGCCGCATTCGCAGCCGGTCGCGCGGCATTAACCCGAGCAAATGCGTATTAGCTCGCTACCATATGTGGAAACTTGAAATCTCCCGCCCTCGTCCCTGAGGCAATTCAACGCTCCTAAATTTTGTGTTGAAATTTCGATTTCTGATGGTGACCTATTCAACTGGTTTGCCAAAAAGCTTAGGACGGGTCGAGATGGATCCCGCCGATCATATATTGCCTTCAATACAAGCGCGTCGAGCGGATCAAATCGTTTAACTGAATCAATGAAAGATAACCGCATTCCGGCTGATCGTTTCGGGTCCATGGCCGCCGCGATTAGCCTTGCCCATAGGTCTTGAAGTTCCGGGCGGCTTTCATCGTAGGCTGCTCGTAGCAAAGGTATTGCAACCTTCCGTATCTTTAACTTTGCGGTCTCGATGAATTTTTGTAACCCGTTCATCTAATTTTTGAGTAATCATTGTACGAACAAAATGCAGAGGCTCGCCTATAACAATCCCAACGACGTCTTGAGGAACAGTTCCAACAACCCTCCCAAAATACCGGGCAAGCTGGCTGCCTTCTTCAACGACAGTTTTGCCAAACTCCGCAGAAGCTTTAATCGCGTCCGCTTGAGAATCGGTTATCGGAATCAAGCTTTGCCCGGAAACATCACCATTATCGTCCATGCCCATCTCGCGCGTTGAGAGAATTTGCCATGCCATATGGTAACGGGTGCCATTACGCGCAACAGGCAGATCGCCTGTGCGTCCATTCGTCTCCAGTAGATCGTTTGAACCGCGCGGGCGCGACGCTCGGGGTTCGATAGGGGCTTCAAATTCCGTCAATTCGAAACCAACGAGTTCGCTCGCGCGGACAAGTTCGCGCACCAACCCGCGCAACGCCGCCGGGTGTAAGAATAAATCAAATCAATCCACTAGCCCCCAACTTTCCTTCAATTTAAGCGTCAGGCATTTGGCGCCCCCGCCCGCGCGCATGAATTCGGACAGAGGCACGATGACGGGCGTAAAGCCGGCGGCGCGCAGTTTTTCCTGCAATTCTTCCGATGCGCCGTTGAGAAAAACATGCCGGTCGAGATCGACGGCGTTGCAGGCATATTGCGCGGCATCTTCCTTGGCGACGGCGACCCGTTTTTCCGGCGCGACTCTGGCGGCGATCTTCGCCCGGCTCGCGGCATCGAAAGCCTCGGGATAATAGATGAGATAGCCACCTTCGAGCGGGCAAAAACAGGTGTCGAGATGGTAAAAGCGCGGATCGACAAGCCGCAGACCGATGACGGGGCGTTTGAAAATGCGTTCGTGCGCAGCGGGCGCAGTTTCATCGGACCGGAAGCCAAATCCGCACCAGATGAGAGGCTGGCCGCGATCGAGCAAGGCATCGCCGGCACCTTCGAAAAAAATATCCTCCGGCCACGGCGCCAGCGGAAAACCATTGTGCTCGAACCATTGGCGGAAGAAGCGCTCCTCGCCTTGCCGCGCTGAATACCGAAAACGGCTCGCGACCGCCAATTTGCCCAGTACCATGCCGGCATTGGCGGTAAACACCATGTCTGGCAAATTGGGTTGCGGCTCGATCAGCGTGATTTCCGCATGCGCGGCAACCGCATCTCTGAGATTATTCCATTGCCTGACCGCGAGAGCATGATTGATGCGGCCGCGATTGCCGAGCATCCACGGATTGATGACGTAGTTCACGCCAAAATGATCCGGCGCGCACATCAAAATTTTTTGTCTGGAATTGGGCGCGGCGACGGTTCGGGCACCATTTTGAGGCACCGGCGCGTTTGCGACATGAATGTTCATCCCACGCACCTCTCGGCATGGGGCGTGGCTGTTTCCTCAAGCGCGTCATGGAAGACCTCGACCGCCTGCAAGAGATCGGCCTCCTCGATAATCAGGGGCGGCGCGAAGCGAATGACGGTTTCATGCGTCTCCTTGGTCAAAACGCCGCGCCGCAGCATGGCGAGACACACATTCTTCGCGCTGGCGCGCGCGGGATCGAGCTCGACTCCCGCCCAAAGCCCTTTGCCGCGAACCTCGACGATGGCGGGATGGCCGATGCCGGCAAGCGCGGCGAGCAAGGTTTTGCCCAGGACGCGGCTACGCAAGGCGAGATCCTCGTCTTGGAGAACGTGGATCGCCTCGCGCGCGACCGCCGCGGCAAGCGGATTGCCGCCAAAGGTCGAGCCATGGCTGCCGGGATCGAAAACGTCCATGACGGCGCGCCGCGCGACAAACGCGGAGACGGGCATCAGGCCGCCGCCGAGCGCCTTGCCGACGATGAGACCGTCGGGCTTGGCGTTCTCGTGCTCAAAGCAGAAGTTTCGCCCGGTGCGCCCGAAACCCGACTGGACCTCGTCGAAAAACAACAATATGCCGTGCCGGTCGCAGATCCTCCGGAGGCTTGCCAGATATCCCCCGGGCGGCACGACAATGCCCGCCTCGCCCTGAATGGGCTCGATGAGAACGGCGGCCGTGAATGGCGAGATCGCCGCCTCAAGCGCCCCCGCGTCGCCGAACGGCACCGTGACAAACCCGGGCGCGAAAGGCCCAAAACCGCGCCGGTAGGAGGGTTCGCTGGAAAAGCCTATGATCGACGTCGTCCGGCCATGGAAATTCCCCGCCGCGACAATAATCTCCGCTTTGCCGGCGGGGATCGAAAGCCGGTCATAGCCATAACGGCGCGCGGCCTTGATCGCGGTCTCGACCGCCTCCGCGCCGGTGTTCATCGGCAGGCACGCATCGAGCCCGGCGAGACCCGCGAGTTCCTCGCAAAGCGGCCCGAGGTTATCCGAATGATAGGCACGGGAGACGACGTCCAAGCGGTCGAGCTGACGTTTCATGGCGTGGACGAGACGCGGATGCAGATGGCCGAAACTCGCCGCCGAATAGGCGCTCATCATATCGATGTAGCGCTTGCCGCCGGTATCGAAGAGATGCGCGCCGGCCCCCCGCGCCAAGACCACCGGAAGCGGCGCGTAATTTTTCGCGCCAAAGCGGGCTTCGCGAGCGATGACACTCTGCGGGGATATGCGGCGGTTGGCAAGGACATCGGGCCTTGCAAGGACATGGCGGCCTCCTATCGACACTCTCTTCCAACAAGATTTATCGCATGGAAGGCGGCGCTCTTGCCCCGGAACTTGGCCCGTTTTCGCGCAGAAAATCCGCGACAAAGCCCCTTCCACGCGCAAAAATGCGCGGGCACCTATTTTGCCCTAGGCCAAACGCCGGATACGGTCCGAAAACCTCAAAAATTTAGGCGACAAGCGAGCGAGAGATGGCGCGCCAACACATGATCGACGAAATGGATTTCAAAATCATGAAGCGGCTGCAACTCGACGCGCGGATCAGCAATGTCCGCCTCGCCGAGGACGTGCATTTGTCGCCGAGCGCCTGCCTAGAGCGGGTCAAGGCGCTCGAAAAGGATGGGCTGATAAGGCGCTATGTCGCCGACTTCGATCTTGCGAAAATCCGCAGCACGGTGATGCTGCTGGTCGAGGTTATCCTCGAAAACCACCGCGAAGCCGATTTCGAGCGTTTTCTGGCGGCCATCCGCAAACGCAACGAAGTTTTGGAATGCTACAAAATCGGCGGCAGGATCGATTATCTGATGCGGGTGCTTTGCCGCGATATCGACCATTACAGCGAGCTCAGCGACTTTATGAGCCGCGGCGAACTGGGCGTCGAGAAATTCCACGGCCATGTCGTGCTCGCCATCGACAAGGCTTTTCAAGGCTATCCGCTCGATCTCTTGATCGAGCCGCGCGGGCGGGATTGACGCGGCCTGGATCGCGCCCAGTTCAATCCCCGAGGCGGCTTGATTTTGGGAGCAAGGCGCACCTTGAATGGCGGCGGAGAACTGCGTATGCTGCAGGTATGCGCGTTCTCTTTCTCCGGCGATTGCTCATTGGCCTGACCGGCGTTGCCTTCCTCGTTGGGGCTGCGGTTCCGCCTGCGAAGTTCATGGCGTCGGCTTGCATGGGCGCGGCGAAAATCGCGACCCTCGATTGCTGCGCGAATATGGCGATGGAAGACCATGCCACGCCAGGGCCTATGAAACAGGCGCCGTGCAAGGGCATTTCGCTCGATTGCGCCAAAGAGTTCGGCTGCATTTCCTCGCCCGCCCTTCCGGCTCCGTCAATCGCGCTCGGGTCTCCAACGATTTATGGGCGGGTGGCATATTGGTCGCCCGATGCCTCGCTGGCCGGGCTGTCGATCAAACCCGGCCTCTTCCCCCCTATAACGCGCCGCATCACCGCCTGATCGCGCCGAAGCGAGCGCATGCGCACGCCTGTGGAGCGCCGCCGGGCGCATCCAGCGCGGCTTCGAATCACGCGTTTCCCCGCAGCTAAAACCTATCCTGGGTTGGAGGTCATTTCCATGTCGTCGCGTTTCTTCGCGGGCGCCGCCGCGCTCGCCATTATTCTCGCCGCTGGCCACACTTTGGCGATGGCCGGGGACCAGCGCTTTACGCCCGCGGGCAAGCCGCGGAAGGTCGGCGGCGCCGCTAAGTCCGCCGCGCAAACACGACCCGCGCCACTGGGCGCGACGGTGGAGAGCGTGCTTACGGTTGGCCGGCGGCTCAACCCGGCGCTGCGCGCGGCGGCACTGGATACGGCGACCGCCGCAGCCAAGGCCGCCGGCGCTGACGCGCTCGACGATCCGATGATCTCGGACAGCTATCAATATTACCGCAATCCGAACGTCTTCAGCGGCCATTCGATCATGGTGACGCAGGCGTTCCCGCTGTGGGGAAAACGCGATTTGCGGCGCGAGGCGGCGCTGGCGGATTTGGATGCCATGCGCGGGCGCGAACAGGCCGCGCGCGATGCCCTCGACGAACGCATCAAGGTCGCCTTCGCCCAATATTATGTGACGAGCCGTGCCGTGGCCGTAAACCGTGACGTGACTGCGGTAGCAGGCAGCATGCGTGCCGCCGCCGAGGCCCGCTATGCGGCTGGACAAGGCGATCAGGCGGCGGTCGTCAAGGCGCTCGGCGAGGAAACCGCGGTGGACATCGAAGCCGCCCGCCTCGAAGGCGATCACGCGGCCGCGCGGGAAATGCTCAATGCACTCCTCGCGCGTCCTGCGAGCGCGCCGTTGGCCGAGCCTTCGCGGCTCCGGCGCGTGCCCGCGGCGAATTTCGCCTCGCCTCACTAATCGCACGCGCACGCGGCGATAGCCCGGCGCTTGCCGCGAGCGGCGCGGAGGTAAGCGCGGCGCAGGCGCGCGCCGTGCTGGCGGAGAAAGCCTGGTATCCCGACTTGACGCTTGGAGCCGGGCCATTGATCCAGACCAACAACCGCCCGCCGGGTGTCGCTGCCACGGTCGGTCTCAACGTCCCTTTGCCTTGGGGCAAGGAGGCCTCCGAGCAACAGGCGGCGACCGCACAATTGGGCGCGGCCCAGCAACGCTACGAGGCGGCGGTGCTCGATATCCAGAGTGCTCTCGGCGAAGCGCTCGCGCGGCTCAAAGCGGCACGGAACGCCGATGCCTTGGTCGCCCGCAAAGCGCTTCCGGAAGCCCGGGCGGCGCTCAAGTCGGTCACCGCGGACTATGCCCAAGGGCGCGGCGATCTTAGCGCCGCGCTCGACGCCCAGCACCGGGTCCACGACCTCGAACTCAAGCTGCTCCAGCTTGAGTTAGACGAGCAGACGATGCTCGCCGCGATCGAACGATTGATCGGGGGTGAGTTGTGAGCCGCTCAAAAGCAACGTGGTCGGCCACCATCCTGGCAAGCGTCATGGCGGCAGCGCTCGCCGGATTTTACCTCGGCCGCTTCAGCGGCGACCCAGGAGCTTCGACGGCGAAAGCTCCGCCGTCTGCTCCCGAGAGCACAACTGGCATGGCAAGCCCGGATGCCGCGCCGGGGGCCGGAGCACCGTCGTCCGAACCGAACCTTGCGCCCCTCACGCTCACTCCGCAACGGATGCAGAGCATTGGGGTGAAAACCGGCGTCGTCGAGCGCCGCCACGTCCAGGACGAGATCCGCATCGTCGGAAACGTCGAGGCCGACGAAACGCGGCTTGCCGACATACAAGTCCGCTTCTCGGGCTGGGTTCGGAAGGTCTACGCCGACGCGATGTACAAAGTGGTGCGGCATGGCCAGCCGCTTTTGACCGTATACAGCCCAGAGCTGGTAACGGCGGAGCAAGACTATTTGGTCGCCAAGGAACTCGCCGCGCAAAGTGGCCACGCGGAAGTCGTTGGATGGCCCTCGCTGCTAAATGCGTCAGCCGAGCGACTGAAAGTGCTGCAAATTCCGGACGAGGAGATCGCCCGGCTGAAAAAGAGTGGGAAAATCCGGCGCGAGCTGGAGATCGACTCGCCAGTATCCGGCGTCATCACCGACAGAAAGGTCTTCCCGAACACGTATGTGCAACCGGGCATGAAGCTGTACTCGGTGGCGGACTTGTCGACCGTCTGGGTCTACGCTCAGATTTTCCAGAACGATATTGGCCGGGTGAAAGTGGGAGATCCGGCGTCAGTCACCGTCAACGCCTATCCGGGTCAGACCTTCCCGGCTCGCGTGAGTTTCATTTGGCCGGAACTGGATCTGGCCATGCGCCGGGCCCGCGTGCGCTTGGAGATTCCCAATCCGGAATTGAAGCTTTCGCTCGGGATGTTCGTCAATGTCGAGCTCGGCTTGCCGCTTGGAGACCAGCTGGCGATTCCAGCTTCCGGAGTGTTTCACTCCGGCACGCGTCAGATCGCATTCGTGGACCGCGGCGGCGGATACTTTGAGCCCCGAGATATCGAGGTCGGCGCTCGGGCCGGTGACGATTTCGTTGTTCTGAAGGGCCTCAGCGCCGGCGAGCGCATCGTTACCTCGGCCAATTTTCTGATCGATTCCGAGAGCCAGCTGCAGGCCGCCATGGGGTCGTTCGCGCCTCCGCCGCCCGGCGCGGGCGCGGCGGCGGCGATGAATGCCCCGCAGGGGCAACACTCGAATACTCGTCAACCCCGTCGACCTCCGCGCAAGGGAAGCAACAATTTTCACGTCAAGCTCACCGGCGCCGATGGGGCGGCAATCACGGGCGCTCAGGTCACCGTCACGTTCTTCATGG
The DNA here is from genome assembly GCA_963712225.1 of uncultured Alphaproteobacteria bacterium. Classification (GTDB taxonomy): domain Bacteria; phylum Pseudomonadota; class Alphaproteobacteria; order Rhizobiales; family Beijerinckiaceae; genus Methylocapsa. Next base: position 6,258 of record CAVQHH010000015.1, on the reverse strand, counting down.
CAGCCATGCCGGCGATGGGCATGGCCGCCATGCGTAACGTAACGACGCTCAGCGAAAAGGGCGGCGGCATCTATGAGGGACCGGGAGAGGTGCAGACGGGCGGGACCTGGCAAGTCACCGTGCTGGCAACCAAGGCTGGCCAGACCATCGCCCAGAAACAGTTCTCCGTGGCCGCGGAAGGAGGCATGTAGATGATCGCCCGCTGGATCGATTTGTGCGCCCGCAATCGCTTCCTCGTCTTCACCGGAACGCTTCTCCTGGTGTTGGCCGGCGTCTGGGCTTGCGCCGGATTCCGCTGGATGCCCTGCCCGACATCTCCGACGTGCAGGTGATCGTTCATACGGCGTGGAATGAACCGCCCAATGTCATCGAGGATCAGGTTACCTACCCGATCGTGACGGCTCTGCTTGCCGCGCCGCACGTAAAGGCAGTGCGCGCCCAGACCATGTTCGGCGATTCCTACGTGTTCGTTGTGTTCGAGGACGGCACGGATCTCTATTGGGCGCGCTCGCGCGTCCTGGAGTATCTCCAACAGATTGGGGGGCGCCTTCCCGCCGGAGTCCACCCTTTGATCGGGCCCGACGCGACCGGCGCTGGCTGGGTCTATGAATATCTGATCGTGGATCACAACCACCGCTACAGTCTCGCCGATTTGCGCAGCCTCCAGGATTGGTTTCTCCGCTATCAGATCGAGACGGTTCCGGGCGTGGCGGAAGTCGCGAGCATCGGCGGTTTTGTCCGGCAGTACCAGGTCCGGTTGGACCCCGACAAGCTCCGCGCCTTTAACATCCCGCTCTCGACGGTGATCGAAAAGGTCCGCGACAGCACCAACGAGGTGGGCGGGAGGTTGCTTGAGTTCCAGGGCGCCGAATACATGGTCCGCGGCTTGGGCTATCTGCGGTCGCTCTCGGATCTGGAAACGGTTCCCGTCGCAGCAAGAATGGGACGCCGGTCCTGGTCCGGGATCTCGGAACGGTGTCGTTCGGGCCGGATATCCGCCGCGGCGTCGCCGAATGGAACGGCGAAGGCGAAACCGTCGGCGGCATCGTCGTGATGCGCTACGGCTTGAATGCGCTGAACGTGATCTCCGGCGTCAAGAAGAAGCTCGCCGAAATTTCCGGATCTCTGCCGCCGGGAGTGGAGATCGTCTCCGGTTACGATCGTTCCGGGCTGATCCAAGCCTCGATCGACACCCTCGAGCGCGACCTGATCGAGGAAGCGGTCATTGTCAGCCTCGTGATCATCATCTTCCTTTTTCACTTCCGCTCCGCCCTCATTCCGATCCTGACCTTGCCGATCGCCGTGGTCGCATCCTTCATCCCGATGTACTACCTGCAGGTCAGCTCGAACATCATGTCGCTCGGCGGATTGGCGCTGGCCATCGGGGTTTTGGTGGACGCGGCGATCGTGATGGTGGAAAACGGCTACCGGCATCTGTCCGAAGCGCAGCACTCTGCAAAGGCGACAAATTCGGACCGCGCAGCATCTCTTCCCGCGAGAGGCGGCGCATCCTTCTGGATGCGGCCAAGCAGGTCGGGCCGGCGCTCTTCTTCTCGCTCTTGATTATCGTCGTCTCGTTCCTTCCGGTCTTCCTGCTCGAAGCCCAGGAAGGACGGATGTTCCGGCCCCTGGCCTGGACCAAGACTTTGGCTGTCGGCTTTTCGTCGCTGCTTGCGATCACCCTGGTGCCGCCGCTGATGCTTCTTTTCATTCGCGGCCGGCTGCGGCCGGAATCGAGCAATCCGGTTTCGCGGGTGACGCAGGCGCTTTATCTGCCGGTGTTGAGGCTCTGCCTTCGGTTTCCAAAAACCACGGTGCTGCTCAATCTCGTCTTCCTCGCTGCTACGTCGCCTCTCGCCTTCAAGCTCGGAAGTCAATTCATGCCCCCCTTATTTGAAGGTGCTTCCCTGTACATGCCCACGGCGCTTCCCGGCATCTCGATCGGCCAGGCGACGCAGTTGATGCAGGAGCAGGACCGGGTTCTTCGCTCCTTCCCCGAGGTGGCGACCGTGTTCGGCTCCATCGGCCGGTCCGACAGCGCGACCGACAACGCTCCGCTCGACATGTACGACACCACGGTGATGCTGAAATCCCGCGGCGAGTGGCGCACGGGGATGACCTACGAGAAGCTGATCCAGGAAATGGATGCCAAACTCCAGTTCCCTGGGTTGACCAACACCTGGACCATGCCGATCGAGAATCGTCTCGACATGGAGCTTACCGGAATCAAGACACCGGTGGGCATCAAGATTCAAGGCCCGAACCTGGATGGCATCGAGGAACTGGGCGCCAGATGCAACAGATCCTCGGTGCGATTCCGGAGATGAGGTCGGCATTTGCCGAGCGCGTCGCGCAGGGATTCTACGTCAACGTGGACGTGAACCGGCCGGAAGCGGCGCGTTATGGATTGACCGTGGGCGATGTGCAACGGGCGATCACCTCCGGCATTGGGGGCGAGAACATCGCCGAGAATGTCGAGGGCCGCGAACGCTATCCGATCTAGATCCGCTATGCGCCCGATTTCCGGGACGACATTCAAAAGCTCGAGCGGGTGGTGATCGCGACGCCTTCCAACGCGCAGGTGCCGCTCGGCGAACTCGCCAAGATTTCGTTTTCGAAGGGGCCCGCGATGATCCGGGACGAGGATGCGGCGCTCACCGGCTATGTGTACCTGGATCTGAACACGCGAGACTATGGCGGCTTCGTCTCCCGGGCTGACAAACTCCTCCAGGAGAAGCTCCATCCGCCGGCCGGCTATAGCCTCAAGTGGTCGGGCGAATATGAATTCGAGCTGCGTGCCAAGGAGCGGCTGAAGATCATTCTGCCGGTCGTCTTCGTTGCGATCTTTCTGCTGCTGTACATGGTGTTCCAATCCGTGACCGAAGCACTCATTTTGATCTTTCCGACGCTCTACGCGATGACGGGAGGCCTTCTTCTCCAGTGGTACCTTGGCTACAACTTCAGTGTCGCGGTTTGGGTTGGCTACATCGCGTTGTTTGGAATCGCGGTCGAGACCGGAGTTGTGATGGTCGTCTATTTGCACGAAGCGCTCGACCGGAAGCTTGCCCCTGGGTCTGTCCTGCGGCGCGGCGATATCGAGCAGGCGGCCATCGAAGGCGCCGTCCAGCGCTTGCGGCCCAAACTGATGACCGTCGCGGCCGTTCTGGCGAGCCTTGTGCCGATCCTATGGGAGACCGGCGTGGGGTCGGACGTGATGAAGCCGATCGCCGCGCCGATTGTCGGGGGCATGATCACCTCGACGATCAACGTGCTGATTTTGGTTCCGGTCTTCTTCGTGATGATGAAGGCCCGCGCGCTGCGGCAGGGTAAGCTGCATGGTCCGGAAGAAGGAGATGCGTGCGCAATACGATGAAGCGGGTGGTGCCGATCGACGCGAAGAAAAGGAAGCTCATGCAAGACACGCAAATAAGCGGCGTCCTGACGTTAAGCCTAGCGTCCTTGCCGGTCGCGCCGCTGGTTCATGAAGCGCTCGAATTCCTCGCGATCCTTGGCGTGGCGGAGATTTTCCATGTAGTCCGCGAACTCGCGCTCGGCGGCGGCGAGCCGTTTGTGCTCTTCCTCGAGCCGCGCGAGTTCGGTGGCGCGCCACGCGTCGAAAGCGCGATTTCCGGTCGAGCCCGAGGCAAAGCCTTGCCATTTATTGGCGGCAAAGCCCCAGCGGCCGGAGGCCCTCGCCCGGTTGCCCCATTTTTCTCGCCCGAAAGAAAGTATGTCGCCAGGGTAGCCGGATTTCCTTTGCCAAAATTTCCAGCCGAGGACGGCGAGGCCAATCGGCCAAAACACGATAAAGCCCAAAACCATCGCGAGAATTTCCACGAGCTTCCAAGGCTCCCCAGGCGCGCACTCACGCCATCGCGCTTCGCCGGATGGGTGCGTCGAGTACGATTGATAGGGGTTTCCGGTGTCGGCACTCATCTCGTTTCCTCTCGTCTCCACGCCGCTCAGTCTCCGCCGGGCGATCGGCGCGGCGGCGTTGGGTGGCGCACAAGATATATGTTCGGATTGCCCATTGTCGACGTTGGGGAAGCGGGATTTTTCGCGCTATCCAGGAAGCAGAGTAAGGCTGACGCGGCGCTTGCCACGTTCCTTCCACTAGAAATGACGCCGGTTGTGGCTTTGGCCGTGTCTCCCATATAAAGGTTTCGTGAAAGGGTGACGCGATGCCGCAAATCACCGTCTATACGACGGCCGCCTGTCCCTATTGCCGCCGGGCCAAGGACTTGTTTCGGAAAAAGAACCTCGCTTTCACCGAGATCGCGGTGGATGGCGACCCGCGGACGCGCACGGACATGACGGCAAGGGCGCGTGGCCGCATGACCGTTCCGCAAATCTTTTTCGACAATATTCATATCGGCGACTGCGACGAGCTGCACGAACTTGACCGCGATGGCAGGCTCGATGAGCTTCTGGACGGCGCGGCGTAATGATCAAATTTGCCTTGCTGTGCGCGCGCGGCCACGAATTCCAGAGCTGGTTCCAGAGCAGCGAGGCATTCGACACGCAGGTCAAATCCGGCCTCGTCGTTTGCCCGCTTTGCCAGGCGACGGAGGTGACAAAAGCCATCATGGCGCCGGCAATCACGAGCCGGGGGGAGGTGGATTGCGGCAAACATCCGGCGCAAGCTCGGTCGCAAACCAAGGCCGCGCTTCTCGATCGGCATGACCTGAAATCGCGGGCAACGATCGACGCTTTTCGTCGACGCATTTTTGCCGAGGCGGACGATGTCGGCTCGCGCTTTGCCGAGGAAGCGCGCAAGATTTCACGATGGACTCGTCCCGGGGCGCCTGATCCATGGCCAGGCGAGCATCGGCGACGCGCGCGCCCTGATCGAGGAGGGCGTGCCGGTTTTGCCGGTCCCGCCTTCGCCGGACGAGTACAATTAGTTCGGCCGCATGCAGCCGCGCGCGCCGGCGCTTCTTGGCAGGACATTGCAAAGCATGCGGCGGCATGGGATATTGCTAAGAGTTCTAGGACGAATTTGGCGGAGAAGACGGATGGCCGCGCGGGACGGAAAACCTGGCATGAATGGCGCGGCAAAAGGCCCCGCGTCGCACAAATCTTTGTTGTTCGGCTTATCCCTGCTTGCCGCGGCTGCCTTTTTCGATGTCCGGCCGGCCGCGGCGCAATCCCTAAATCTCGGTCCCCTCCAGTTCAATCTGGGTGGCGGCGGCTATTACCGTCACCACCGCGGCTATTATCGTCACCACGGCGGCTATCGCGGGCACTATCATTCGTATCGCTATGGCCATCGCCACCACGGCGGCGGCCACCACGGCGGCGGCACTGGCGGCGGACATCGGCATCACGGCGGGGGACATCATGGTGGCGGGGGCGGCGGCCATGCACCAATGTCGCCCCTCTGATCTCACCCCTAGGCCTGCCTGTGCCCGATGGCGCTGGTATCGGTTGGACGATTGCCCTGCTCATTCGCCGAGTTTATCGAGGCTTTGTTTAGGCGGGTGATACCCTGCGGCCAACGCCTTATGGTAGAAGTTGGCGGCGCCGCGGCGGCTCAATCCGGCTTCGTTATGCTCACTCATTGAGCCGAGATTCCAATTCGCTTCACCGATGTCGTCCTCTGCCGCTTTCTCAAACCATTTGCGGGCCTCACGGAAATTCTGCTCGCCACCTATCCCGTCGTGATACATCACACCGAGCTTCACCATGGCCATGGGATAACCGTTACCCTTGTCGGGCATTGCCGCCTCGAGGAACAAGCTCCTCGCCTTTATGTAATTTGTTTCGACCCCGTGGCCATGGGAATAAAGGAGCCCCAGCCCATAGGCTCCCGCCGGGTCCCCATCCGCATCTAATTTTTTCGCGATATTGAGCGCCGCCGCATAGTTCCCTTGCTTTTCGGCCTGTTCGAAAACCGCCAATGTCGGCTTCTCGAATTCTTGATTTTTGGACGCCTCCCTTTGTGGCGGAGGATTTCGTTCGTCGGCCAGGCGTTGCTGCTCTTGAGCCAGACCAAACGGTACACACTCCTGTTCCCCGTTATTAGTAAAATATTGTCCTGAAATACAAGATTTTCCCGGCGGACTCTTAGACGGCGCGGGCTCGACCACCGCTACGTCCTTTATTTGATGGGCTTGACCATTGTCCAATTGCTTGGGCAATTGCTTGGGCAACGTCCCCCCCTGTTTGCCGTCCGCGGCGGACGAGGACGCCGATGGGCTGGGCTTGGGGTTGTCGGTTACCGGACCAGATTCCGGACGCAACAGGACCGCGACGACG
>CAVQHH010000014.1:0-89908 GCA_963712225.1 uncultured Alphaproteobacteria bacterium | reverse complement strand
TATATTTGCGGCGAGGAAACGTCCCTCCTCGAAAGCCTCGAAGGCAAACGCGGCATCGTGCGGGCGAAACCGCCCTTGCCGGCGCATAAGGGGCTCTTCGCGAGGCCAACGGTCGTCAATAATGTGTTGTCCCTAGTCGCGGTGCCGACGGTCCTTGATCGCGGCGCCGATTTTTATGCCGGTTTCGGGTTTGGGCGTTCGCGCGGGACAATGCCCATCCAGATCGCCGGAAACGTCCGTCACGGCGGCCTTTACGAGACCGGGTTCGGGCTGACGCTCGGCGAAATCGTGGATGTGATCGGCGGCGGCACCCAGTCCGGCCGGCCGGTGCGGGCGGTGCAATGCGGCGGGCCGCTCGGCGCCTATTTCCCGCGCTCGCTGTTCGATACGCCCTATGATTACGAGGCGTTCACCGCGCTCGACGGGCTCGTTGGCCACGGCGGCCTCGTCGTTTTCGACGATACCGTCGACATGGCGAGGATGGCGCGGTTCGCGATGGAGTTTTGCGCGATCGAAAGCTGCGGCAAATGCACGCCTTGCCGGATCGGCGCGACCCGTGGCGTCGAGGTCATCGATCGCGTCCTCGACGGCGTGAAGCCGGCGGAGAATATCGCGCTCCTCGAGGATCTTTGCCATACGATGAAATTCGGTTCACTCTGCGCGCTCGGTGGTTTCGTGCCCTACCCCGTGATGAGCGCCGTTCGCCACTTTAGGGAAGATTTCGTGCCGCGCGCTCTTGCCCGCCGCTGAATGAGGAAGACTGCCATGTCACTAGTCACCGAGATCGATTACGGAACCCCCGCGTCGCGGTCGGACAAAACGGTCACGCTCACCATCGACGGAATGGAAGTGCATGTGCCGGAAGGCACGTCCATCATGCGGGCGGCGATGGAAGCTGGGACCAAAATCCCCAAACTCTGCGCCACCGACATGCTCGAATCGTTTGGCTCCTGCCGTCTCTGCCTGGTCGAGATCCAAGGCCGCAATGGAACTCCTGCCTCTTGCACCACCCCTGTCGCGCCAGGCATGGTGGTCCACACCCAGACCGAACGCCTGAAAGCCCTGCGCAAGGGTGTGATGGAGCTTTATATCTCCGATCATCCGCTCGATTGCCTCACCTGCGCCGTCAACGGCAATTGCGAGTTACAGACGGAGGCGGGCAACGTCGGGCTGCGCGATGTGCGCTACGGCTACGCGGGGGCCAATCACCTCGCCGATAAGAAGGACGAGTTGAACCCGTATTTCAGCTACGATCCGGCGAAATGCATCGTCTGCAACCGTTGCATCCGTGCTTGCGAGGAAGTCCAGGGAACCTTTGCCCTCACGATCGATGGGCGCGGTTTTGGCAGCCGGGTTTCGGCGGGGCAAATGGAGCCCTTCTTCGAATCGGAGTGCGTATCGTGCGGCGCCTGCGTCCAGGCGTGCCCGACCGCGACGCTCGTCGAGAAGTCGGTGATCGACATCGGCCAGGCGGAACATTCGGCGGTAACGACCTGCGCCTATTGCGGGGTCGGGTGCAGCTTCAAGGCGGAGATGCGGGGCGAGGAGCTCGTCCGCATGGTGCCCTACAAGGATGGCAAGGCGAACCACGGCCATTCCTGCGTCAAGGGCCGCTTCGCCTATGGCTACGCGACCCACAGGGATCGTATTCTAAAGCCGATGATCCGCGCCAAGGTCTCGGACCCCTGGCGCGAAGTCTCCTGGGACGCGGCGATCGGTCATGCCGCCTCCGAGTTCAAACGCATTCAGGCGGCGCATGGCAGGAACTCCATCGGCGGCATCACGTCGTCGCGCTGCACCAACGAAGAGACCTACCTCGTCCAAAAGCTCGTTCGCGCCGGTTTCGGCAACAACAATGTCGATACCTGCGCGCGGGTCTGCCATTCACCGACCGGCTATGGCCTCGGGACCGCTTTCGGCACGTCCGCCGGAACCCAGGATTTCGATTCGGTTGATGAAACGGATGTGGTGATGATTATCGGCGCCAACCCGACCGATGCGCATCCGGTGTTCGCGTCCCACATGAAAAAAAGACTGCGCGAGGGGGCCAAGCTGATCATTCTCGATCCCCGCCGGATCGACCTTGTCCGGATGCCGCATGTCGAAGCGGACTATCATCTTCCCCTGCAGCCCGGCACCAATGTCGCGGTGTTGACCGCGCTTGCGCATGTCATCGTCACCGAAGGGCTCGTCAACGAGGCTTTCGTGCGCGAACGTTGCGACTGGCAGGAATTCCAGGATTGGGCGGAGTTTGTATCGGAGCCCCGCAATAGTCCAGAAGAGGTCGAAAAAGTCTCCGGTGTTCCGGCGGACACCATCCGCAAGGCCGCGCGGCTCTATGCCACGGGTGGCAATGCGGCAATCTATTATGGGCTCGGCGTCACCGAGCACAGTCAGGGCTCGACCACGGTGCTCGCGATCGCCAATCTCGCGCTCGCGACTGGAAACCTTGGGCGGCGCGGGGTGGGCGTCAATCCTTTGCGGGGCCAAAATAACGTCCAGGGCTCGTGCGACATGGGCTCCTTCCCGCACGAATTCTCGGGCTACCGGCATGTCTCGAATGACGCCGTGCGTTCGATCTTCGAGAAGGCTTGGGGCGTCGCGCTCGACAAAGAGCCTGGGTTGCGCATCCCGAACATGTTCGACGCTGCCGTCGAGGGCACTTTCCGCGGTATTTATGTCCAGGGCGAGGATATTCTCCAATCCGATCCCGACACGACGCATGTCGCAAGGAGTCTCGCCGCCATGGAATGCGTGGTCGTGCAGGATCTCTTCCTTAACGAGACGGCGAATTACGCGCATGTGTTCCTGCCGGGTTCAACCTTTCTCGAAAAAGATGGGACCTTCACCAACGCCGAGCGGCGCATCGGGCGTGTGCGCAAGGTGATGAGCCCCAAGAACGGGTTAGGCGATTGGGAAATTACCATGGCGCTATCGAATGCCATGGGCTTTCCCATGAATTACGCGCATCCAAGCGAGATCATGGACGAGATCGCGGCGACGACGCCGACTTTTGCGGGTGTTTCCTTTGCAAAGCTCGATGAATTGGGCTCGGTCCAATGGCCTTGCAATGCGGCGGCGCCCGAAGGGACCCCGGTCATGCACATCGGCGCCTTCGCGCGGGGCAAAGGCAAATTCGTCGTCACCGAATATGTGGCGACCGACGAACGGACCGGAGCGCGCTTCCCGCTTCTGCTCACCACCGGGCGCATCCTCAGCCACTATAATGTCGGAGCGCAGACCCGCCGCACGGCGAATGTCGCCTGGCACGAAGAAGACCGTCTCGAAATCCATCCGCACGACGCCGAACAGCGCGGCGTCCGCGATGGCGATTGGGTGAAGGTATCGAGCCGCGCCGGGGAAACGACCTTGCGCGCGCTCGTCACCGATCGCGTGGCGCCGGGCGTCGTCTACACGACGTTCCACCATCCGTCCACGCAGGCCAATGTCGTGACGACGGATTTTTCCGACTGGGCGACCAATTGCCCCGAATACAAAGTCACGGCCGTGCAAATCTCGCGTTCGAATGGGCCAACCGACTGGCAGGAGCGCTATCGTGAACAGGCCGAGAGAAGCCGCCACATCGCCGAGACGGTCGAAGCCGCGGAATGAATGAAGACCTCATGGGCGACGGCCAGCCGCCGCCACCGTCGCTCAACGTTCCTTGCCTCGCGTGGCGGAGCGGAGAAATGTCTGCCTCGGCCCGCGCGGTGCCCGAGGAAACGGCGATCGCCTTCACCTTTAACGGCACGACCCATGCCGTGATGATGGCGACGCCCGGTGATTTCGAGGATTTCGCGGTTGGTTTCGCCCTCACCGAAGGTTTGATTGAAAGTTCAAGCGAGATTGCCAGCCTCGATATTGTCACGACACTACTCGGTATCGAGCTCAGGGTCTGGTTGCCGGAGGACCGTGCAAAAACCTATGCCGCCCGCCGCCGCAGCGTGGCGGGGCCGACCGGCTGCGGACTCTGCGGCATCGAAAGTCTCGAGGAAGCGACGCGCCCCGCGCCCGTCGTCTCCAACGCGAGCCGATTCGACTCCGGGGCGGTCGTCGAGGCGATGGCTTCCCTTTCGGCGGAACAAGAGCTGAATGGCCAAACCCACGCCGTTCACGCCGCCGGCTTTTGGATTCCGGCGCGTGGCCTTGTCGCCGTGCGGGAGGACGTCGGGCGCCACAATGCGCTCGACAAGCTCATTGGCGCGCTCGCGCGGGGCGGGGACGTGGCCGCGCATGGCATCGTGCTGCTGACCAGCCGGGTCTCGATCGAGCTCATCCAAAAGGCGGCGCGGCTCGGGGCGCCGGTCGTCGCCGCCGTGTCCGCCCCGACGGCGGCTGGGGTCCGCCTTGCGGACGCCTGCGGGATCACCCTCGTCGCGGTCGCGCGGGGCGAGGATTTCGAAGTCTTCACGCACCATCAACGCATCGTCGGTCGAGCCGCGCATCATGTCGCATGAAAATTCGCCCAAGAAGCTTATCTATATGGCGAATCAGATCGGAAAATTCTTCGCGCCCCAAGAGCATGAAACGGCGGTCGCCGGGATCGCCAATCATCTCACCAAGTTCTGGGACCCGAGCATGCGAAAGAAAATCGTCCACCATTTGAGCGAAGGCGGCGAGGGGCTCGACCCGCGCGTCAGGGAAGCCGTGCAAACACTCAGGGCCAACCAGTCTGACGAAGCCGGATATTTCGGTTAGCCGGCATACCCGGCCGTATCGTAGTCTTGCTCGTTTAGTTGAACACGGCCCCTGATGCTTGTGAACTCCTGGCTTTGGCGGCCCGCCTCATTTCTAGTCCTCTCGAATGACCAGTTGACCCTCACTATAAGATCCGCGGATTCCCGTGGCGTGATAGCGAACGGCCTGGTTGGATTGGCGTTAGCATCGAATTCTGTGTCAGTCAGCGGCGCTCCACAGCGGACCCCCCGGACCGTGGATCACAACGTTTCCGTCATTCTGAACGACGAGGTACGATCCCGGATGCCCGTGGGTGCCCGTGGACCAAATCGGTCCCGCAGGCCCGTACAGTACAAAGTTCCCATCGGCCTGCATGATCGCTTGCGTGACTGCGCGGCCGACGGTGCCTGTCGCCCACCCGGCGGCTGCCCCACCTGTATGATATAGTACTAGGTTGCCGTCTGCCTGCAGGGTGAGTGTGAACCCGCCATCCCGGGAGGGGATCGACCCGCCAACTGCGAGGCTGTCACCAGTGTTGAGTCTGTCAGACATGCCTTTCTCCTCCTTTGGTGTCGTCGCCAGTTGTGGTGAGTTTGACGATCTCCGGCATGATGAAGTTACCGCATCGTACGGCGAGGTCAATAATCTGATCGGACGGCTTTTCGGCGAGGCTTTGCCACTCGTCGACCTTGCGCACCGTAATTTGCCTAGAAGCCGGCAACGCCGAGATTAGCGTGACTGCGGTTTCGCTGCAAAAATCTCACGCGCTCGCCGCGCTGGACCAGCGGAGCGCCTCGACGCCCGGCAATTGCTTGCCTTCCAGCCATTCGAGAAAAGCGCCGCCGGCCGTCGAGACGTAGGTGAAGTCCTGAGTTACAGCGGCTTGGTTGAGCGCCGCGATGGTATCGCCGCCGCCGGCGATGGTTTCCAATGCGCCCACCTTGGTGAGTTGCGCCGCGACCTTGGCGATCGTCATCGTGCCGGTTTGGAACGGCGCGATCTCGAAAGCGCCGACCGGTCCGTTCCAGACGAGCGTCCGCGCAGAAGCAAGAAGGCCTACGGCCTGCGAGATGGTGCGCGGCCCGATGTCGAGGATCATTTGATCCTCCCCCACGGAGTCGATGTCGACGGTCCTTGTGCGCACAGCCGGTTCGAGCCGCGAGGCGACAACCACATCGACCGGCAGCACGAGCTTGCAATTTGCCGCATCGGCCTCGGCGATGATCTGGCGGGCGACATCGGCGAACTTCTTCTCGTGTAGGGATTTGCCGATCGCCTTGCCGCTCGCCGCGAGAAGTGTATTGGCCATGGCGCCGCCGACGAACATATATTCGACTTCGCGCATGAGGTTGCCGAGAAGCTCGAATTTGGTCGAGACTTTCGCGCCGCCAACGATCGCTGCCAGCGGACGCTTTGGGTCGGCCAGCATCCGTTTTAGCATTTCAAGCTCATGCTGCATGCTGCGCCCGATATAGGCTGGGAGTTTGTGCGCCACCCCTTCGGTCGAAGCGTGCGCGCGATGCGCGGTGGAAAAAGCGTCGTTGACATAAATATCGCCGAGTTCGGCCAAGGCGTCCACGAAGGCCGGATCGTTCTTCGTCTCGGCGGCATGGAATCTCGTATTTTCGAGCACGAGGACGGCGCCGTCCTGCATCGCCGCGACCGCGCTTTTCGCGACCTCGCCGGCGCAGTCGGACGAAAAGGCGATATAGCGTCCGAGCTGGCGTTCAATCTCCACCGCGACGGGTTTTAGCGAGTGCTTCGGGTCCGGGCCGTTGTTCGGGCGGCCGAGATGCGACAAGAGGATAACCTTGCCTTTTTTTTCCGAAATCTCGCGAATATTCACAAGAATCCGGTCGATGCGGGTCGCATCGGTGATCTTGCCGTTTTCCATCGGGACGTTGAGGTCGGCGCGAACGAGCACCCTTTTGCCGGCGAGGTCCACATCGTCGAGTGTCCGGAACGCGGACATGGGCGCTGTTCTCGTCATATGAGCTTTCCCATGGCGGCGGCGACATCGATCATGCGGTTCGAAAAGCCCCATTCATTGTCGTACCAGGCCAGGACACGCACGAATGTGCCCTCCATCACTCTTGTCTGATCTATATGAAAGATCGATGAATGCGGATCGTGATTGAAGTCGGCGGACACATTCGGGCTTTCGGTGAAGGTGAGAATGCCTTTCAATTGCAGCCGCGAGGCGCGCTTGACCGTGTCCTTGATCTCGTCGGCTGTCGTCTTGCGTTTGGCGACGAATTTAAAATCGACGACGGACACATTGGGGGTGGGCACGCGGATTGCCGCGCCGTCGAGTTTGCCGTTGAGCTCGGGCAGGACGAGGCCGATGGCGCGCGCCGCTCCGGTCGAAGTCGGGATCATCGAAAGCGCGGCCGCGCGTGCCCGGTAAAGGTCCTTGTGCATCGTATCGAGCGTCGGCTGGTCGCCGGTATACGAGTGGATCGTGGTCATGAACCCTGTTTCGATGCCGATCGCGTCGTTCAGAATCTTGGCGACCGGGGCGAGGCAATTGGTGGTGCAGGACGCATTCGAGACGACAAGATGATCCTTGGTCAGCTTGGCGTGATTGACCCCAAAGACCACCGTCAGATCGGCGTGGTCGGCCGCCGCCGAAATGAGAACCCGCTTGGAGCCCGCCTTTAAATGCGCGGAGGCTTTCTCCTTCGAGGTGAAAAACCCGGTGCATTCGAGCGCGATGTCGACGGCAAGCTCCCTGTGCGGCAATTCGCGCGGATCGCGGATCGCGGTCACCTTGATCTGACCCTCGCCCAAATTGATCGAGTCGCCCACGACCTTGATGTCGCCGGGAAACCGGCCGTGCACGGAATCGAAGCGCAGCAAATGGGCGTTGGTCTCGACCGGACCGAGATCGTTGATCGACACAACCTCAATATCCTTGCGCTTCGATTCGGCAATCGCGCGCAAGATATTGCGGCCGATGCGGCCAAATCCATTGATAGCGACTCGAATCGCCATTGCTTCTCCTTCACCGCGGGGGGATCGGCCGGAGCCGCGCTGTCCCGCATGGCATGTTGGTTATTTTAGCACGCGTCAACCGTTGCAACACCGCATCGCAGCCTGGGCGACGGCTTCTGGCGTAATGTGAAAATAATGGTAAACATCCTTGTAGGGCGCGCTGGCGCCAAACCCGGTCATGCCGCTGAAAATCCCTTCTTCGCCGATGATCGGCATGGTTGGCCCCGTTTGGCAACCGCCGAATGGCTTGTATCGCCGCACCATCGATGTTCTTCTTAATGTCGCGCTTTAACGTTTTAGGCCGCGAAAATGATTTCGCCGCGAATTTTGCCTTATTATCGCGGCGTGTTGCCAGTATCTCGGCACGGATCACTTAGCGCGCGGCGGCCGATTTGTCGACCGGCGACTTGAGCGTTCCGGGCAAGGCACGACAGGGCCGCGACAACAAGGCGGCCGTGATTTTCTCAAATTTTCGTTTTATTCAGCGGGAACGCAAAAATTTGCGAGAAGAAACACCCCTCATTTTTCGAGGCCGTTGGGCCGGGGCACAAATAATGCTTGGATATTCTCATCATGAAGGCGCTCGCATGGCATGATCGAGGACGCCGCCACGACAACCAAATTGCCGGAGTGCCTCGACGCGGCGCTAAAGCGGCTCGCCGCCGCGCTCGACCGGCTCGACGCGGCCAGCGAGCGGCGGGCCAAGGCGGACGCCCTGCGCACCAATCTCGAGGACGAGCTTGTGGTCATGCAAGACGACCGATCGCGGCTCGCGGTCGAACTCGACGGCGCAATCGCGCGCGCGAAGTCGCTGGAATTGGCGACCGACGAAATTGCCCGCAGGTTGAACGGCGCGAGCGCGGAGATAAGGGAGGTTCTCGCCGAGGCACTGAGGCTGTCGGAAAAGGGGTAGGAATTTGTTTTGGCGCGATCTCCCGCAAGATGTGGTTACCCGATCATAACCTTGAATCAGAATTCAGACAATTTGGGAATCCCAACGCGATTCAATCAAAATTCATCCCACTCTAAAAGCTGATCTGCGTGCGCAATACAAGAACGGCGGCGTCGGGGATCCGCCCGACAAAAGGATTAAGGGGATCGATAACGCCGCCGCCGGGATGGAAGATATATTGAAAATCTGGTTGAATGGTCCAGCCGGCAGCGATCTGCGCCTGATAAGTGAGTTCGACCACCAATTCATAATTGCGCAATGGCAATGCGGTTTTTTCAAAGAAAGCTTTTTCAAGATCGAGTTCCCTGAGACCGGGAGAGAGCTGCGAAAAGGATGCCGCGAGGCCAAAATTGTCGTTCGGCCGCTTATCCCACAGCCCCATGAAATTGACCCCTGCTTCGGCATAAAGGTCTATTAGATTGCGATCGGAAGGACTCCATGAAGCACGTGCGAACGCGCCGATGCCTTTTTTGGGATCGTCGCCCGGCAAGCGCCAGAGCATCTGATCGATGGCGCCATAAACGCCATAATCGCCCCTGTGGGTCCGCGCCACGCCGTTGCTCGATGGCGCGGCGAGCGAATTACCGTCGACGTCAAAATGCACATCGTCGAACTTGCCGAAGTGACGCCACCCTCCAAGCTTGATAGTCCCGGCGAGCCCCTGTGCGGTCTTCTCTTGATTGTAGTTGTATTGAGCTTCGGCCATCAGCAGTGGCGGATCCTTGAGGCGAAAGTTTAACCCGGCCGGGTCCTTAATTTGTTCCGTGCCCGTGAACCCTGTCCCGGCGGGATCGCCATTGTACAACCCGGCGAGAAGAGCGAGTTGATCGTTCGGAGTCACTTTGAGGCGAACACCCGGAGTAGCCAGCGGATAGTTGGGTCCTCCGCCGCCTGGCAGGTCCGAAGCAAATATTGTCGGCCACCCGAACGTGCTGTGTACATATAGACTGTTGCCGAATTCGCTGATGAAGAACTGATTGTCGGCTGTTAATTGACCAATACGGATCGACGCCAAATCGCCGAACTTCTGCTCGACCCAAAGCTCGAACAGCCGGGTCGCTGGCCGCGCCTCGATGCTGTCGACTCTCCCAAGGCTGAAGATGTTGGCCGCCGACAGCTGACGCCCGTGGATCTGATAAGCGTTGACGCGAAAACTGAGGCCGTCCAACCCAGCAATCTTGGCGAGGTCCGCGTCGAGCACCATGTAAAGAAGGCCTTCATAAGCGGGGCCCTGCTTGACGCCGCCCGACGGATTGCTCAAGCCATCCGCAAAATAACTGAATCGCAGATTGTAACCGAGGTCGAGCAGCCCTTTCTTGAACTGGGCAAGCGCCGGAATGCTCGAAGCTATCGACGACTGCAGCACCGGCGGCAGCTGTTCGTTTTCCGGCGCCGGCGCGTTGCCCCCAAGGTCCTGCGCGTGCGCCAAATTTCCAGAAAACGCGGCACACCCGGCACCAACAAGCAGCCAAACCGAAAGACTGCGCCTCATGTGCTCTTGCCAAGAGATCACGCGAGCGCGTCCGGCCATCTCGTTTGCTCCAGCCTCGATTTGCGCGATTCACCCGCCATTCGGACTAGGTCGAAGCCGGCCGAAGGAAAGCCACTCGCTTCGTAACTGGGATTTGGCCGGAGCAAACCAAGCGCCCGCATTCGCACTGATCCAAGTGAAGGCGGCCAACGAAACGGAAGGTGCCGACCCCGTGCCCGCCGCAAGGTCCGCCGCGAAAGCTGGTATCGGAAGATTGGCGATCACGGCGGCCACTCGCGGCGAATATCTTCCCGAGGCGCAGGCGAGAGGAGGGCACGTCTCGCCACCAAAAACCGTCTTGATCCAAACCATCTTGGTGTCTCCCCGTATTCCGCACCAACAAACGCGCTCGCCCCAGGCATGAAGACATGAGGACGTTTTTTGTCAATGGAGTGGAGCAACTTAAGATGGCAAGGGTGTTGGATCAGTTTGAAATTTGCGTGACAATGACCTGATTTGGCATGCTCGCGAACGGAACCGCGTTGACCTTTCCAATGTTCCACGAACGTCAATCCCGGCCCCGGCAACTTGTTCGTGTATCAGGTGCTGGAACGCAAGATTACCGCCAGCTCGCGCTCGGCGTCGAATTGTTCCACCGGACGCCGACAAGACGGGCGGAGTGCGACGGGGTTTCAACGTCGGCGGAATCTCGAAGTGACTGGCGGAGAAGCACCGCCTAAAGTCCATAATTCAAAGCATCTTAAGCCGCCTCCCGCGCTTTAGAGACCGATTGTTTTTCCATAAGGAGGGCTAAGCCAGGATGTTCTCGCTGACACTCCTCACGACCGCTGGACACTGCTCAAGATCGATGTCTGGGAGCAAAAGACACCTACCTAGGTATAGGTTTGTAAACTAAATGATGTATCGGTGTTCCGAACGTACAATGGAGCGACCGCCGTGCTTTGTCTAAATATTGCGTTGTCAGACAAATCGGATTATATCGCACCATGAACACCAATATCGATACACAGCGTCTTGCAAAAGTCGTCGGCCCCGAGACCGAAGAAAGCTTTGCCGTTATCAAGAAAGATAGAGGCGCGCTTCGCTCTATTAAGATGGGAGTGGCTACTGCGGTTTTGTTCGCCTCGGTCGGCATGGCCACGGCGCAGCAGCGTTATCCCGCCGGCGCGAATCAATACTACGGCCTCTACGACCTCGCACAGCACGCTCCCAGATTTTCACGCTCAGATGTCATTCGATACGATCACTCGGGAACGCGTGGCCGCGAGGGTCTCGGCGCAATCCCCCGATGTTCAATATCTCACCGTGAGGCCGGCCGTCCAGGCAAAGGGGCTTGCTATTACGAATATCGCCGAAATGGCGTTCTCGATTGAACTTAAACGTTTTTGTGGTTACGTTTTAATGGACCAGCCCCCGTCAAGGATGGCATGGTGCGGTGGCGCCGTTTTCACCTGCGGGTGGGGCTCAACGCCGGCCGCTGCTTAGTTGTCCATGCGCCAAGGCGAGCGATCCCGCCAGGATTTCAGAACCGCGCCCGCCCATTCCGTCGATTTGTCACTGTGGCAAATGTTGCAGGCATTGGGAATCTTGTAAGCGTCGGTCTCCGCCGGCGTAATGAAGCGGAAGGTGTGGGCGTGGACAGTCACGTCGGCAATCGTCTCCTCGATTTTTGGCATGTGGCAGGCGACGCACTGGCTGCCCGCGCTGCCCGCCTTGTGATGCGTGTGTGCCGCGATTGAGGCGGAATGCGGCCCATTCTGCGCGTTCGGCCCGTGACACGCGAAGCACATCTCGCCGGGCGGTTCACGCAGTTGCGCCGCGTTCTCGGTCCCGTGCACGTCGTGGCAACTGAAGCAGGCGACGCCGCGATTATACATGAGGCTTTGGACGAAGTCGTTGCCCTGCATGCGGTTCTTATGGGCCGTCGCGTCGGGGAAGTGGGTGAACGAGGTCTCGCCGAGCCGGTAGCTTTCCAATCGCCAGAAATCGGAGAGATTTAGGCCCATTCGGAAGCCGACCGGCCAATCGTAGTACCTGCCGTCGATCGGATTGTTCGGCGGCCACCCCTGGGAATGGCACTGGATGCAGGTGTCGTTGGCGTGGACGTAGTCCAGGCGGGCCGGGTTGACGATGGTGTCGCGCGTCCGCTGCTTGACGTGCTCGCTGCCTGGCCCATGGCAGCGCTCGCAACCCACGTTCCATTCGGTGACGGTCTTGGTATTGATGTCGTAGTTGACCGAGTGACAACCATCACAAAGCGGGCCGGTCGGGCGCTCGAAGTTGTCAGGCGGATAAAGCGTGGCCCACCAGTCGGTGCCGTTCTTGACGAAGTACGGCCGCCACATCCGATGGGTGACGTCCCACTGCGCCGGGAATGGAAAATAGTCGTCTCCGGCCTTCTTGAAGTAGCGCTGCTTCCAGATGCTGCCATAGACAAACGCTATATCGTCCTTGGAAAAATGGACAAGCGGGTCGGCCTTGGAGAGGTCGGGGATAATGGCGTCCGGATGCTCGCGCGGGTCACGCACGACGTTGGCCATCGGCGTCTTCTTCCAGCGGTCGTAGATGCTGGAATGGCACGTCTTGCAGGACTCGGATCCGGCGTAGCGCCAGCCCGCCGCGAGCCCGCTCGGCAGGTCGGCGACGGGGTCCGCGGACATCGACGCGGTCTTCGGCAGATTCCGCAAGTAAAGGACGAGCTGCCAGACCTGCTGGTCCGGCAGGGTCCAGGCCGGCATGCCTGTGTTCCGGATGCCGTTGCGGATGTGATAGAAAACCTCGCCATCGGTCATCGACGCGATGAGCGACCGCAGAACGGGTGGACGCGGATATTCTCCACCACCGATCCGCGTCTTCCCACCGCCATCATAGCCATGGCAGATCTCGCAATTTTGCCGGAACAGGTCGCGCCCGGCGGCCGCGTCGGCGCCGAGCGGATTGTGCTGCTGTCGAGCCGTAGCCGGCACGCTATGGCGCAGCAGCCACATGGCAACCGCAACTTCTATCCCCGGCGGCTCCGGCCGGGCGCTGGAGAGGTCAGGGAGCGCAAACATATAGAGTGCTCCCGCGCCGCCAAACACGGCGACGACGGCAAGAGCGGCGACCATCGCCTTGCGGGGCATGATCATTCCCGGCTCTCCGCTTCGGACCATCGCCGTGGCTCAGAATATCGATCCGGCGTCGATCACGCGAGAGGGCTGAGGAACTGCTCGCGACCCGCTTCACTACTGGCGACAGCGTCCTGGGAATCTATCTCTATAGCTCGACCTTTTCGCCGGCGTTCGCCCATTCCTGAAAGCCGCCGGGGTAGTGCGCGCGGACATCGTCGCGGCCGGCTTCTTGAGCAAGCGCCAGCGCGGTGAGCGAGCGTTTGCCGGAGCGGCAAGACAAAACCACCCGTTTGCCCGGGGCGCCCGGCAGGGCCGTCGGGTCAAAACGCTGGAGCGGATTGAGTATCGCTCCCGGGATGCGGCCGGCCGCATATTCATTGGGCTCGCGCACATCAACAAGCAGGATCGAGCCGTCCGCCAACCCCTTTTTCAATTCGTCGATGTCGACGTTTTCCACCTCAGGTCCGGCCATGAACAAGCTCCCCTCTTTCCCCCGGCGCTCCCGGCGAAGCAATTTCGCAAAAGCGGCGCCGTCATGCAAGATGATTGTCACGCCGGGCCAGAACTGTTTCGGCCGCCGCGAGATCGCTTGGATCATTGGCGTTGAAAAAAGGATCGTAAGGCTCGATCGCCCAATCCACGATGGCGTGGCTGTAGTTTTGCAAAAATGCCTCGACCTTTCGCATATCCTCTACAACGAGGGCGTGGCGGAGATCGTTTCTGATCGAGACCGGCCAGACCGCGACGGCCGGATGCGTCCTGCGGCCTGAACGTGCGCAGGCGATCATGGCGTTGTCTTTCGTCCTTGCGTCGATGAGGCGGGCGGCGAGATCGCCCGGCAAAAACGGCGTGTCGGCCGGCACGCTGATCGCCAAGGGGACATCCGGACAACGCGCCGCGATCCAATCGAGCCCGGCGAGAATGCCCGCGAGCGGACCCATGAAGCCGGGGAGATCGTCGGCGACGATAGGCAAAGCAAATCCGGCGAATCTTGCCGGATCGCCATTGGCGCTCAACACGAGACCTTCGCACTGCGGCCGCAACGCCGCGACGGCGTGGGCGAGCAGCGGAATCCCGCCGGCCTTTCGCAACGTCTTGTCGCCGCCGCCCATCCGCCGCGCGAGCCCGCCCGCGAGAAGAATGCCAACACAAGTTCCGGTCCGCATCCAATTCCACGCCCTGGCGCACGCGCTGTCTATCCCCGCGTAAGCGCCCAATATAGACATGCGGGATGCGGGTCTCAAACACGCCCTTTAGAACCGGTACCAGACCCCCGCCATGGGTCCCAGCTCGCGTCCGGCGTTGGTCCCGGCGACCGTTATAAAGCCGCCGATCTGCACGGACCATTGTGGCGCGATATCGTAAACGAGGCTCGGTTGCAGTTTGGTCCAGGATACATGGCCGAACTGGAGGGAACCGTTTACAATCGACGTGTAGCTCTGCAGCATCACGAGAAGTCGCGGCCAGGGGCGTAGTCCCATCGTCAGATCGATCCGCCATTCGCCCGGCTGACCGGCGGCGTAAAAGCGATAGCCCGCCTGCGCCTCGACGAAGCCCTCCATCGCCGCGACGACGACGTTGCGCCCGGCAAGGCCCCGGACATCGAGGGAAGCGGCCCGACGGACCTCGAACGGCCCAAGCAAATCGGCGAACGAGCCGCCGGGCGAGCGCAAGCCGGCTTGAAACGAAAGGACGCTGGTATCCGTGCGGTAGAGCCCAACTCTCGCCGCGATCTCGCTCTCGCCCGGTCCATTGTAGGACTGCCCCGGAGGAGGGTTCTCGATGCGGTCGTAGGAAGGCGACGCGACCAAGGTCAGCCAATTTGTCAAGCCATATTCGATGTAGGACGGAACCGGAATGAGATGCCCGAGCGCATCGAACGCACGGGTGGAATCCGAAAAAAACGTATCGACAATGACCTGCCCGTCGCCGGGAGGCAACAGCCAGGCGCCGCCCCAGGCCGCCTCGATGCCGGCGCCGATGAGCCCGCCGGCGGCGGCAATGAGCGCGAGGGGAAAACGCGGGATACGCAACGAAAAGCCCCTTCACCCGGCCTGGCGAGGCGACAATTATCGATATATCAAAAAAGATTGTTGACATTGCACATCATATTCTAGGCGCATTTTTGCCAAACACAAACCGATTCGCTTAAAATATTTAGCATTAAGCCTCTCGGCGCCAATGTGGCGGCGCGGGCGCGCCTATGCGGCGATCGATGTGACCGGATTGGACACCTTAAATCCCCGCGCCCATGCGGCGCGGCTTCCATTACTGTTGTTGCTGACAAAAACATATCTCCTCAATTATTCCGGCATTATTTTCCAGACCGCCGGTTTCAGCCTCATTGTACCTCCTTTCCGCTCTCCTGACAAGGCCAAGCTAGTGCGCTTGGAAGCAGCCCGCCGGATTTTTAGCCGCCGCCCCGCCGGTGGCCGCCGCGATGCCCCGCATTATTAGCTTGACGGCCCGTCGCCGGGGTTCGATAGACGGCGGCGATAAGCCTCCGGCAGTGGCTTCGACCCATCCACAAACGCGCGACCCCGCTTCCCATGCGTCCGGGGCTGCCAACCGGTGCCTGCGCCGGCGCCTTTCCCGACCTTCCCAAAGGACATTTGAGCGCGTGACTCGCCTGGTGCGCGGATTGGCCGATCTCGCGAGTGGATACAAAGTCATTTTGAGCGACGTCTGGGGCGTCGTCCACGATGAACTCATGGCCTTCGAAAGAGCCACCGAGGCGCTTGGCCGCTTCCGGGCGGGCGGCGGCAAGGTCGTGCTTATGACGAACTCGCCCAATCCAAGCCGGTTCGTGGAGGCGCAGCTCGCCCGGCTTGGCGTTACGCGAAAAGCCTATGATGCAATCGTCTCGTCCGGCGACGTCACCGTTTCCCTGCTTGTCGAGCGCGCCGGCGAAGGCCTGTTTCATCTTGGGCCGCCCAACGAAACCGCCCTTTTCAAGGAGGTTTTTGCACTGAGCGGCAAGGCGCCCCGCGTCGTGCCGCTGAAACAAGCGAACTTCGTCCTCTGCACCGGCCTTGCCGATCCTTGGCATGAGACGCCCGCCGATTACGACAAAATCCTTGCCGCCATCCGCGCGCGGAACCTGGAACTCATTTGCGCCAATCCCGATATCGTGGTGGAGGACGGCGGCAAATTGTTTTATTGTGCCGGCGCGATCGCGGAACGCTACGCCGGAGCGGGCGGCAAGGTGGTCCAGGCCGGTAAGCCTTTTGCCCCGATTTTTTCGCGCGCACTCGTACTGGCGCGGGGGCCGGACACCAAAATCGTCGATCGCGCGCGGGT
Source organism: uncultured Alphaproteobacteria bacterium (assembly GCA_963712225.1). Classification (GTDB taxonomy): domain Bacteria; phylum Pseudomonadota; class Alphaproteobacteria; order Rhizobiales; family Beijerinckiaceae; genus Methylocapsa. The sequence goes on along the minus strand of CAVQHH010000014.1, from coordinate 73,383 downwards.
CCTCGTGATCGGTGACGCCATGCGAACCGATATCAAAGGCGCCCACGACCAGGGCTTTGACAGTCTCTTTGTGACATCCGGCATCCATCGCAAAGAGCTGCATGGCCCCGCGCAAGGCGCGGCGCTCGACGCCACAGCATTCCGGCAGTTCGTGGAAGCGGCGGATTTCGCGCCGACGGCGGCGATCCCGGCGCTGGTTTGGTAGAAAGTTCCGGCGGGGCGGCATGGCGCGGCCTTGACGCGGACGCTCCACCCATGCAGGTTCCCGCCGAGTCCGGAGCTCCGCCGGCGCCCGCATGGCGTCTTACGATTTGGGTTCCCTTGGCCGATCCTTCGTCCGCCAAAAAATTTATTGTCGCCATCGATCCGGCCGTACCGCCGCCGGGACTTGCAGGCGCGGTGGTCGCGATCGGCAATTTCGATGGCGTTCATCGCGGTCATCTCGCGGTGATCAGGCGCGCTGTGGCGCTGGCGCAGGAACTCAAATGTCCCTCTGCGGTCCTCACCTTCGAGCCGCATCCGACCGATTTTTTCAAGGGTCCTAACACGATCTTTCGCCTCACGCCGCGCGACGCCAAGGCCAGGGTGCTGGAACAGCTCGGCATCGACGGGATGATCGTCGCGACATTCGACAAGGCTTTGGCGACCCTTCCGGCCGAAGCCTTCATCGCCGAAATCCTGGTCCGCCGTCTCAGGGTCCGCGTTGTCATCGCGGGCTATGATTTCCATTTCGGCACGGGCCGCTCCGGCTCGCCCGCCATTCTCAAGGAAGCGGGCAACCGGCATGGCTTTGCCGTCGAGATCGTGGAGCGGGTTCTGGCAGATACGGCGGGCATCAACGAGGCAGCGTCCTCGACGGCCGCGCGTGCCGCGCTCGAAGCAGGCGATGCCGAACGCGCCATGCGTTTGCTCGGTCACCCCTTTGCCATCATGGGCAAAGTCATCCACGGCCAGGAACTCGGCCGGAAATTGGGATTTCCGACGGTCAATCTTTTGCCGGACCCGAGCTGCCGGTTGCGCCACGGCATCTACGCCGTCCGCGTCGTTGCCGGGACCAAAATCTATGACGGCGTGGCGAGTTACGGCCGCCGCCCGACGTTCGATAATGGCCAGGCGCTGCTCGAAGCCTTTTTGTTCGATTTTTCCGGCGATCTTTACGGCGAGACGATCGAGGTTCTCTTCATCGGCTGGATCCGGGCCGAGGCGAAATTCGATTCCGTCGCCGCGCTCATAGCGCAAATGCAGCGGGATGAGACGCGGGCAAAAGAGATCCTGCGGGCGCCATCCGCGAGTTGAAACGCGGCGGTTTGCCTTCTGTGAGGGACCGGCGGCCGCGATGAATGGGCTTCCGCGCCTTTCCCGCGCGCATGGGCGGAATCGATTTGGCTTATTTGCTTGGCGCCAATACCAGGCATCCATTCAACACACTATGCGGCTCCGCCCCACTTTGGCCGCAAATCTTAAAAGGAATAGCACCTCGGCTGGTGCCAGCTCCCGCGCTGGCAGGATTAAAGGATAACGATGGTTCGTAGATTTGCCCCCGCTGGCATCCTTCTCGCATTGATAAACGGATCTCCTGCCCTAGCCTTCGATAACCCGCTCAGCGGCGTGCGGCTGGCCAACTTTAATCCGCTTAACCGCGGGCCGCTGGCCGATTTTCTTAATATTTTTCGGGAACAGGCCATACCTCGCCAGGTCATTGCTTGGCACCGCGGCTATGCGCCGGGCACGGTCGTCATCTCGACGAGTGAGCGCCGCCTCTATTATGTCCTCGGGACGGGCCAAGCGATTCGGTATGGCGTCGGCGTTGGCCGGGAAGGCTTCACCTGGTCCGGCACAAAGACAGTAACGATGAAACGCCAATGGCCGGATTGGACGCCGCCGCCGCAAATGCTCAAGCGCCGACCCGACCTGCCACGCCATATGGCTGGCGGAATGGATAATCCGCTCGGCGCGCGCGCGATTTATCTTGGCTCCAGCCTCTATCGCATTCATGGGTCGAACGAGCCGGACACAATCGGGGCCGCCGTATCGTCGGGCTGCATCCGGATGACCAACCAGGATGTCGTTGATCTTTCCGATCGGGTTAAGGTGGGCACGAAGGTTGTCGTGATCCGGTAATGGCACGTAAGTGAAAACACCTGGGGGATGAGGCCAAGCCGGTTGCGCCTCTATTTGTAGCGCGTCTTTCCCGCGCGAGTCCGAGTGGCCAGAATCAATTTGGTTTATCTGCCTTGCGCCAGAAGCAGGCTGTAGCGCAAAGACCGCACCGGGCCCATGCCGCTGCACGCTCAGTTCCCTACGAGGCCTTCACGCGACGGCAAGATTAGCTGCACGGTAGTACCCTGGCTGTCGCTCTTCCGCTCGACCTGGCCGCCGAGCTGTCGGGCCAAGCCGTCGACCAGCCGGCCGCCGAGCCCGGAATCGGCCCCTCGAGGATCGAGCCCTTGGCCGTCGTCGGCGACCGTCAGGCGAAGCTCCTCCGGCAGCCGCTTTAGCGTCACCGTGACCGTGCCGTTTGCCTCGCCAGGAAAACCATACTTGACGGCATTCGTGACGAGCTCGTTCACAATGAGCCCGATCGGAATTGCCCGATCGGTCGGCAGAAGCTCGCTCTCGATGTCGGTCTTGAGCATGATGAACGCGTCGCCATCCTTATATACTGATGCGATTAGGTCGCGGCATAGCTCCTTCAGATAGGTCGCCGCATCGACAGCCTCAAAGGTGCCGGCTTCGCTTAGCTTTGAATAGAGGCGCCCGAGGGCTAGGATGCGACGCGAGACCCTCGCAAGCGCCGCTTTGCCCTCGGCGCTCTCGAGGCTCCGCGCTTCAATCGTGATCATTGAAGCGATAAATTGCAGACTATTCTTGACCCGGTGGGTCAGCTCTTGCAGCAGCATGCCGATACGCTCGTTGCGGCCGCGTGCTCGCGCTCGAGCCTCACGCGCTCGGTGACGTCTTCGAGCGCCAGGATGATATGTTGTATCTCATTGCCAGGCTGGTAAACCGTGCGCGCATTGAGCATGATTATGCGCTGGCCGATTGACGGGAAGAAATGCTCGACTTCAAAGGCCTCGATAGTTTTTCCGTCAGAAATGATGGCATCAAGCGAGGTGCGGAGTTTGGGAATGTCCCACTCTCCGTTGCCGATCTCATAGAGCTTCCGCCCGACTGTATCCTCTGGCGCGACTGCGAACATGTGGCAGAAGGAGCGGTTCGCGAAGCGGATGGTCAGATCGGGCTCGAGCACGAGGATACCTTCGCGGATCGTCTCCACGAGATCCAGCGGGTCGACGTCGCGCATGGCAGCGGCTCCTGCACCGACGGACTATCTCGATGACGGGTCAGCCTCCCGCCAATCTTGACTGTTAGCGTCGTTGAGGGGGTGTTGTCGGTAATGTACATTACCGAATCGGTGGGTATGTTTTGGGAAGGTGAAAAGCGACGCGCGTCCGGACCAACTGATAACATTCGCAAGATGCCCCCATGAGGCCCTGCCGATCAAGGATCGTGACTTGCCGCCGGCCGCGCGCAATCAGGCCGGCATGTTCCAACTCCCGGGCAGCATTCGTGACGGTTGGCCTCTGGACACCCAGCATTTCGGCGAGCAGGTTCTGAGTGATCTGCAGTGTGTCATCGTCACAGCGGTCACGCATCATCAGCAGCCAACGCGCTAGCCGCTCCTTGAGGCTGTGCGTACCGTTGCACGCTACCGACACCAGGACCTGCTCCAGAAAGGCTTGGACGTAAGCGTACATGAGACTTCGGAATGACGGCATCGACTCCATGGCCCGTGTGAACGCCGCGCGCGACATCTTTGCTGCAACCCCCGGGATCTGGACGAGAAGCCGGACGGAGGCACTCTTGGCACCGAAGACGGCTTGCACAGGCGTGTAACCCTCCCTGCCGATCGTTGCCATCTCAATGATACTGCCGTCCGCATAAACCGCCACCACCGAGACGACGCCGCTGTCGGGGAAAAATACATGGTCGAGCGAACTATCAGCGTCCATTAGGACCTGCTCGCGGTGGCAGGCAATGTGTTCAAGCTCCGGCATAAGCCGCTTGAGGTCGGAGGGTGGCAGGGCGAGCAAAAGCCGGTTGCGGGGCCAATTTGATGGAGCACTCATACGCTCTTAATGGCAACCGGTTCGCTTTGGTTGCAAGAGGAGCCGCATTGTGACGCCATTCTACGGTTCGCCACCTCAGCGCTACAAGATGAAAAGCAGGCACGCGGCCGAATCGGCCGCCAAATCGCAACCCAGCCGCCGCCGCGCTTCAATGTCCCTCAAAAGACATCAGCGTCCTGACCGGCACGCCGAGGGCCTTGATCTTCTTGGCGCCGCCGAGATCCGGCAGATCGATCACGAAACAGGCCGCCACCACATCGGCGCCGATTTTTTTCAAAAGCCCGACCGCGCCCTCCGCCGTGCCGCCGGTCGCGAGGAGATCGTCGACGAGAATGACCCTTTCGCCGGGCGCCAAGGCGTCCTCGTGCATTTCCATCTCGTCCAGCCCATATTCAAGCGAATAGGCAATCGACACCTTGGTGTGCGGCAGCTTGCCTTTCTTGCGGATCGGCACGAAGCCGGCCGAGAGCTGATGCGCGACCGCGCCGCCCAGTATAAACCCGCGCGCTTCGATGCCCGCGACCTTGTCGATCTTGGTTCCGGCCCAGGGTTGCACCAATTCGTCGATCGCGCGGCGAAACGCGCGGGCATCGCCGAGAAGCGTCGTGATGTCCCGGAACATGATGCCTTGTTTCGGGTAATCGGGAATTGTACGGATCGTGTCCTTGAGGTCCAAGGTCATGAACGATTGACCCGCTGCATGATCGCCTCCAGCTTCTTCATCAGATCCCGGTCGCGCGACGGGGGCGAGGTCAGCAAGGCATGATCGAGCGCCCGGTCGGAACCAATCGGACAGGGCTCATGCTCCGCCGGAAAGTCCCGCAACAGCCGCGCCAAAACCTTCGCCGCATTTCCGGCATTGGCTTCCAACACTCTGATGACCGAGGCAACATCGACATTATCATGCTTCGGATGCCAGCAATCGAAATCGGTGACCATCGCGATCGTCGCATAGGAAATCTCCGCCTCGCGGGCGAGTTTGGCTTCGGGCATCGCGGTCATGCCGATGACATCGCAGCCGGCGGCCTTGTAGGCAAGCGATTCGGCAAGCGAGGAGAATTGCGGGCCTTCGATGCAGACATAAGTCCCGCCGTTGACGAAAGCGATGTTTTCGGCCGCTGCCGCCGCCGCAATTCTGTCGCGCAGCAAAGGTGCCACGGGGTGCGCCATCGAGACATGGGCGACGCAGCCATTGCCGAAAAACGAGCTTTGCCGCGCGAATGTTCTGTCCATGAACTGATCGACGAGCACGAAAAGCCCCGGATAAAGCTCCGGCTTGAACGAGCCGCAGGCGGAAACCGAAACGATGTCGGTCACGCCGGCGCGCTTCAGCGCGTCGATATTGGCGCGATAATTAATGCCCGACGGCGAAAATTTGTGGCCCCGCCCGTGCCGGGGCAAAAATACGGCCTCGGTCTTTCCGATCCGGCCGAAGCGAAGCGGGTCCGAGGGCTCGCCCCACGGCGTCGCCACCCATTCCCCGCGGATGTCCTCGAGCCCCGGCAGTTCATAGACGCCCGATCCGCCGATGATGCCCACAATCGCTTTTGTCATGCCCCTCCGCCTCCTAAGCGACGCATTTTCAACCCTAGGAGGGCGGGGTGCAAGCGAAACGATGGGCAAGGTGTCGGCCGCGAACGGTCGTGGACCGTTGGCTGCGGCCTCGTCCTATGACGCAAGAAAACAGGGGACGCTAGGTCCCCTGGAGCTATTCAAGTTGGATGATTTCTTATCTGTTATGGCGTAGTCTGCGTAGGCGTAATGCAAAATTTTGCCAACTTGATGGCTTGCTTCGTCACCGCGTCGTCGGCGTCGACGGAATCACCGCTCGCTCCGGCACCGCCGATGAGCTTGTGTGACTTGCAATTGTATACAGGCACCCCTCCGGCGAAGGCAACGACCCCGAAGTGCCGTTTGCCGCAGGTGTATCCGTTTTCGCGCTCGGTATACCGGAAGAGATTGGTCGCCCATACGCCCCAAAGGGTTGCAGGCCCAGCATTGCCGCCGGTTGTGTTGCCGAAAGTTCCAGGACCCTTATCATCAATCCTGGAGGTAAGCCCCACGCCCCTGCTGTCCACCGCTACTTCATTATTGCTAAAGGAGGTCGTCCAAGCTTTGGCGATGGCAATCAACTCGCTTAACCGAGCCGCATCGGAGCTGAATTCATCCTCTTCGCAGCCGTTTTCGTTGGTATCCGAGGCGCGGATTGCCAACAGGGTACCCTCTCGATCCGTCACAGCGCACCACCACGCCCCCTTGCCTGATGTGCGAAACTGAATGAGACTAGGGCGAATGGCGTTTACGATCGTAGCCGCCGCACCGCACTGCTTTGCGATCTTGTCACCTTGGTCTTGGGTCAACCCGTTCGCCCGCACGGCACTGGAACCAAAAGCAAATGTGACAACAACAGCCAACGGGATCATTTTGAGTATAGTTTTCATAAGGTTCCCTCCAAGAATTCGTGTTATGATCTTGGAAAACCCGGGTGCTTGCCCGGTACCGGGCCTTGAGCCAGGCGGGCGCTACCTTAACCATGGGTAATCACTCGACAAGTACCATATGGGTTATGTGAATATTAGCCCAGCAAATGGACATTTCTCGCTGTCGGCAAGCATCGGCAAAAAAGGTCATGCCCTCGGCTTGGAGGAGCCCGCCGAAGTTAAGCCCGATCAAAATTTCCACGGTGGTGCCGTTGTGATCGTGCTTACGACCCATTGATTCCCACGATTTTGCCGAAAAGGCGACCGTTTTCCGGAACCGAGGCACGCTCAAAACTCGCGGGCGGCCCCGGAAGCTTCCGAAACAGGCAGCGGATGCGCCGGCACCGAGCCGGGCGCGGGTAGAGCCACGGTCACGGTCTGGCTATTTTTCTCGACGGTCATTTTCCGCAAATTGACCGAGCGCACAATCCAACCGGACGCCACATCGCCGACATGGACACGAACGAGAGTTTTTGTGGTGCGGTCGAGCACAACCGCGACATTTTTAGGATTGCCGATCGCGGTTCCGACGAGCGTGAGGAGCGGCTGCTCGGGTTCGGCTGGTTTGGGCGGAGGGGGCGCGGCAACCCGCTGGGCCACGACCGGCGGCATGGGCGGCCGCCGGGACGCCGAAAAAATCGGCCGTTCCCGGGTGGCGTCGAGCGTGCTGATTGGAATCCCCCACAGCGGATTGCCGCCCGGCGGGGGCTGTCGCGCGCCCATGTCCTTGGGGGCGGTGGGGAGTTGCTCCGTGTTTGGACTGGGCTGACCCGCGTCTTTTTCCCGCACGTTCGCGCCGGCCGCCTGGCCGGCGGCTTCGTTCACGGAAAAAGCTCCAATTGCCACGATCACGCAAGCGCAAAGCCTTATCATTTCGTCACCTGCCATTGTCCCGAGACATCGATTTGCACGCGCATCCGCGCAGCTTCCGTCTCAACGCCTGCTCCGCCACCCGATTGCGGCATTTGTACCACGAGTTGGTCAATAAATAAAAACGGCATTCCCGATTCCAGATCGTAAAGCAACTCCTGCAAGGCGCCCTGGCCGACCTCGCAGTTTGCCGAGAGGCTGACGTAGCCTTGCTTAGCTTGCGACCCTTGCAGATCGACCTGTGAGGACTGCACATTCCCGCCTGCGTCCCTCACGGCCGCAACCACCCGCTGTTGCAGCGCGGCGCCGGCGACCTCCACGGTTCGCCCTTCCAGAAACGGCGAGCCGGACATGCCGGACGCGAGGCCGGTCGGCCCGGTCGCAGGCTTGCGGCCTTCGAGCCGGTCGAGCAAATCCGCGGCGGCCGCGTAATCCGCGTAATCGCCGGCAAGGCTTGCAAGCGCGAGCCAGGCAATAACGGCCAACCCGATGATGAGCGCGGCATAACCCAAAAGCGGCAGGGCGTGCGCACGAGTAAAAAGCTTTTGGATCGGATGTGTGCGGAGCATGGGGCTGATCACAGACCTGGCGTGTAAACCGGCTCGAGGTGAGCCTCGATGGAGAAACGCTCGCCCGCCTCCGATGGCGATCGCGTTGTCGGGGCAAAAAAGGTCGCGCGGCTAAAATGCGAGGTCTGTTCGATGAGGCGGATCAAGGATGGGGCATCTCGCGTCACGCCGACGATCTGCATCTTGTCGCCAAGGATTCTGAGCTCGGTCAGATAAGTATCGTCCGGCAGCACCCGCGATAAGGCTTCGATCACAATGACGCTCGATGGCGTTTCATGCTTGTGCCGTTGCAAATCAAGCGCCGCCTCGCTCGTCCCGTCGTGACCCGATTGGATCGCGGCGCGGCGCTCCGCGACGCGGTGCGTCAAATCGTCTCGTTGCGTCTCGATCACGCCGCCGATGACGGCACTAGCCGCGACCGACACCGCGCTAAAAACGCCTGCGACGGCAAGGAGCATGATCAGAATACGCCGGAAACGGCGCTGGTCGGCTGCCTGTCCGGACTTCTGTTCGCATATCTTAATGGCCGCGATATCCGGCCGGGGTTGTTGCAATGCCGCCGATACAACGATCGTGTCGGCGCCGAGAGCAGCGATCGCGCTTATGAACGGCGCGATCAGCGTCCGCGCCGTCGCGGCGATTGTGACGGCCATCCGGTCGTTGGCGGTTTCGGTCGAAGGATACCAACCGAAGGCCGCCTCGGCGGCGCTCCACGGCGTCAGGCGGTCGATCTGGGCGCGGATAATTCCTTCGAGGAAATCCGAGGCACGGCGCGGCAATTCGAGCAGCCGGAACATGAAACGATTGGGTTGCAGCACGAGTTCGACACGGGCGCCGCGCAAAATTTCTGCCAGTTTGGCCGAAACGGAGGCATCGATCTGCCCGTCGACGATGTGAATTTGCTCCCCAGCCGAGTCCCAAGCTTCCCTTTGCGAGGTCCCGTGCAGCACGAAAGCGCCGTCCGACCGCTCGATGAGGTGGTAGAGACGCCTTGAGCGCAATGACTTCCCGGCCCTCGACGATCGTCGTTGCGACACGGTCGATCCAGCGGGACGACGCTTCGACAACTGCGCGGTAGGAGTTCATTCAATCTCCGTTCTCGGCCCGAACCTAGACGGGGCCGTCAAAATCGTCGTGCCAGGCTAGGATGCGATAGGGTTCGGGGCTATTATTCTCGGTAATGAGGAGGACGGCATCGGCGTTCACCTGGCGGCCAGAGTCAAGGGTGATGTGAACGGCGGCCCGTGTCGCCTTGCGCCCGCCGACCGCGACACTGGAACCCGCCGCGCCAAGCAAACTCAAAACCGCTTGCGGATTTTGGGGATCGCGTCGCGTGAGAATAGCTTGCACCAGGTTCGGGTTCATCCCGGGCAAGGCCGCGACCACCTCCGGCGCGGCCTCGTTGACATCGATCTCCGCCCGGCCGTTGAAAACCGTCACGAAGGCGAGAGCGTTGTCCACGAGCGCCGCCGGCAATCCCCGCACAAGCCGCAATTCGGCGGCATTTTGAAAGGGGGCCTGCCGGGGCCCGTAGTTTAAACCGGCGGATTTATACGCCTCGACCTCCAGGTTTTGATTGCCCGGCCCCGGTTTGGTCCGCCAGGCAACGATGCGATCCGCATAGGAATCCGCGTCCTCGGGCTTTGCACCGAGCACAACACACAAGCCGGAAAGCAATGCCTTGGGTGCGACGTTGAGGTCAATTCGCGCCCCCTCGGAACGAAACGCCACGCCAACTTGGGATCGTCCCAGCTCGAAGTCGAAGGCGCCCGAAGTTGGGCGCGAAGCGACCTCGAACCCACTCAACCGGTAGGCGGTGAGTTCGAGCCCTGCGGCAATCAGAGCTTCGCTCTGAAGCCGGGAGTCGTACACGCGCGCGGCCATCGCCGTGTTGGCGACATACACCGCGTAGACGGAGGCGAGCGCCGCCAGGGCGGCGAGAATCCAGAGCACCGCGACGATAATAAAGCCATCCGCGGCTGGAGGATTCTTACGTTCCGATCGGGGCATAAAAAGGCTCATGAGTTTCACTTTGCCGTATTTTCTTGACGCGAACCCGCATCCACTGGAAAGTTCGGCCAAAGTAACTTGCAGGGAGTTGGGCCGCCAGGTCCTTTGGGGTGAAGCGGATTACTGGGGCGGCGGTCCCGGCCCGGGCTGTGTCGTCCCGGGTAAGTTTGGAATCGCTGCTCCGTTATTTTGGCCGCCGCAACCAATTCCCGTACCGCGCACGCATTCGGCCGGTGCGTTCACATTGAGCAAAGTCGCCGTCGAGACCGGCAAGATTTGGTCGGTCACGGCATCGCGAACAGTCACGCGGACCGCATTTGGCAATTGCATGACATCATGCCATGTTTCTTGCCAGATGCGGTCGCCGCCGGCGAAGGCGAAGGAAACGTGAAAGGGTGGGCGGACCAGCACAATCGGATTGGTGAACTCGAGCTCGCCGCTGTCCAGGGCCTCGGCCGTGACCGGCACAAACGGGACCCGGGCGCGGACCAGGACGCGGCCCCGCGCGTCGTCCGTTTCGGCAAGGCGCACGATTTCGAGCCCGGTCGATGCGTTTGGGCCAATCGCGGACCGCACGAAGGTCACCGACGATGGTGTCCCGTCGAAGAGAGGCCGCGCGTTGCCGCCACCCGGTGACACGAATTCCGATGCGGCAAGATCGGCGACGATCCGGTCGAGGCCGAGACCGAGCAAATCGGCCCTCTGCACGCGGTCAAAGCCCGCCTTCCAGCCCCGCATCCACTGCGCCGTGACGGTCGAAAGTGTCGCGAGGAGCACGCCCATCAGGGCGACCGCGACAAGGGCTTCGAGAAGGGTGAACCCGCCTGCCCCGGACCCGAGGCGGCGGCCGCAAATACGCCGGTTTTTCATTGCTCGCCGGTCCTCCTGCCAAGCCTTATGGTCTCGAGCTGAAGCACCGCTCCGGACCGCGATTGCACCTTGATGACAATTGTCTGGGGTGTCCAGAATTGGGCCGCGCGCGGGTTAACGAAATCGCCCGGAAAGGGCGCGATATCGACGGACCAAGCTTGGTCATGCATTTCGCCGGAGAGAGTTCCGGCCGGAAGGCTCGCTCGATCGGGAAGGCCGGCCTCGACAGCCCGCAGGGTTTCGACGAGCCCGAGATGGTGCTCGATCCTTCCCGAACCGCGAATATTTCCCGCCACGAGCAACCCGATGGCAGCCAAGGAGACAGCCGCGACGGCGAGCGCCACGAGGGCCTCGATGAGGGTGAACCCCGCGCTGGCGTCTAGCTCCTCAACGGGGCGTTCAAAAGGCATTGCTTGGAACAATTTCGACCCCCCCCGTCAGCCATGTGACGCGAACTTCGAGGGTTGTACCGAGCCGCGAGAGGAAAATCGTGCCGCCGCAGGACATTCCGGACGGAAGGAATTGAATTGCCATTCCGGCGGCACGCCGGTCGCATTGGCTCGCAAGGATTGCGTTAAATCCGACATCTTGGGGCAATTGCAGCAAACGCCCGCTCGCCCCGGAACGGATCGTCCGGGAGATCGAGCTAAGGTCGGTCGCGACGGCGACGCCGCGCCGGATGGCCGCGTTGCGATCGGCCTTGAGCAAGGCCGCCGTCTCAACCGCGTAGGCTTCGAGCATTGTCCGCGAGGTTCCACGTGGAAACGCCGGCAAAGCAATGGCCGCGAGCATAACGATGATGGCGAGGACACAAATCGTCTCGAGCAAGGTAAAACCGCTCTCGCCCCGGCGCCGCCTCATCGTCGCTCCCAGCTCTTGATGGCGATCGCCGTGCCGGTCCCGCCTTCCTTGCCGGACGATCCGAGGGAGACGATCTCATAGGGGCCGTGTTCGCTGGGTGAACGGTAGCTATAGGGATGCCCCCAAGGATCGTTGGGAACGTAGCCCTTCGCCAAATAAGGGCCGTTCCATCCGGTTTCGCCCGCCGGACGTTGCACCAAGGCGGTAAGGCCTTCGCTGGTCGAAGGATAGTGTCCGAGATCGAGATAGAAAAGATCGAGCGAACCAGCAAAGCTCTGGATCTGGATCGTCGCGGCCTTCACCTTGGACTCGCTGAGGTAATTGAGGACCCGCGGGCCGACAAGGCTCATGAGCAGGCCGATGATCGTGATCACGACCAGGATTTCGATCAAAGTAAACCCGCCTTCATGCCCGGTCCCGGAAGTGCCGGCATTTTCAGCGTCACGCGAACCTCGTTCCAAGCTTCGCTCCGGCCGCCGGATATTCCGCGGCCACATGTTGCAAATCTTCATCGCGATCAATCCTTATTCATCCGACGACTTGGCTGACTGACATAAGAGCGGTCATGACCGAAACGATCAGGCCGCCGACAATGATGCTGATGCAGACGATCGCCAGGGGGCCGGCGATACCGACCAGCCGATCGAGGCTACGTTGAAGTTTGGCTTCATAAAACTCCGCGATGCGCTGCGCAAGCATGGGCAGCTGACCCAACTCTTCGCCGAGTCGCAAGGTCCGAATGGCCATCGGCGGAATCACCTGGGTCTTGGCGAGCGCGTCTGAAAGCTTGCCGCCGTGGCGGACGAGATCGACGGTCTTGCTCCAGGCGTCGGTGCGTCCCGTCGTCGCCATCAAATCGGCGAGTATTCGCAGCGTTGCCGTCAGCGGGACCCCGCTCGCGAGAAGGACACCGAGGTTGCGGCAGAAGATGGAGGTTCGATGAAAATCCAAAACCCGGCTGATGAAAGGCAAATGCGCAAGCGCTTCCATGAACTTGCCGCGCACCTTGGGACGGCGCAAGAAAAACCAGCCGCCGCCGATGAGGGCGACGATCGTCGCCGCGAGCGCCGCGGTGTGCGCCCGCAGGAAATCAGAAAGCGCAAGGAACCCGAGCACAATCGGGTCGAGTTTGGCGTTGAAGTCACGCAGTACCGCGCCAAATTGCGGCAGCACGAAAGTCAAGAAAAAGAGAAGCACGGCACTCGCCGCGACCAAGACAAAGGCGGGATACCGCAAGGCGTCGCCGAAGCGCCGGCGCAGCGCCTCGGCCCGGACCCGCTCGGCACCGAGCATCTCCAGGATATTGACCAGCGTGCCCGAGGCCTCGCCAACCCGCGCGAGCACGACATACATCGGTGAAAATAAAGCTGGATGATGGGCCAGCGCATCGGCGAAACTTTCGCCTGCGAGAATGGCCGCGGTGATCTTGGCAACCGTCGGCCGCAATCGGCCGATGTCCAGAGTCGTCCGATAATAATTCGAGGGCATCGTTGATGCGGGCGCCGGTTTGCAAGAGAAGCGCAAGATCGCCGGTGAAAATCGTCACGTCCTCGGGACGCGGACGCGACAGGATATTGAAGTTCCAGCGGGCGTCGGCCCTCGCGCCATCATCGCGGACGGTTTCGATCGGAATGAGGCCGAGATATTCGACGCGCTCGGCGACCTCCGCCGCCGTGGAAGCAGCGATCGACCCGCTCACCACTTCGCCATTGGGGGTCAGGGCCCGGTAGCGGAAACTCGTCATGGCTCACCGCACGGTCGTGACGCGCAGAACTTCGGCGGCGGAAGTGACGCCGGCGCGGCATTTCGCGACAGCGTCCTCGACCATGGTCGTCATACCGGAGCGTCTTGCCGCGAGATCGATCGCGCGCGCATCCGCGTGCGGTCCGACGAGGTCGTACACCTCGTCCTTCAATTCAAGCGCCTCGAATACACCATTGCGGCCGCGATAGCCGGCGCCGCCGCAGCGCTCGCAGCCGGCAGGTTCGTGAACGCAATCGCCCGACCGCAGGCCAAGTGCGTCAAAGCGGGGATCGGCGGCAAGATCTTCGGTCGTAAGAATGCGTTTACGCTTGCACCGGTCGCAAAGGATGCGAACCAGCCGTTGCGCGATCACCGCCCGCAACGTCGATTTGAGCAAGAAACCCTCGACGCCAAGATCGAGCAGACGCGGAACCGCCGCCGCGGCATTTTCCGTGTGAAGCGTGGTCAGCACGAGATGGCCAGTGAGGGCGGCATGCACGGCGATATTCGCGGTCTCGGCATCGCGCACCTCGCCCACCATGATGACATCTGGATCTTGCCGGACGAAGGCGCGCATCGCGGTGGCGAAAGTCAGTCCGATCGCGGGTTTCACCTGCGATTGATTCACGCCCTGGATCTCATATTCGACCGGATCCTCGATCGTGAGAATCTTGCGCGATGGGTCGTTAAGCATCGAAAGCATGGTCGCAAGTGTCGTCGTCTTGCCACTGCCGGTCGGCCCCGTCACGACGATCAAGCCATGCGGGAGCGAAAGCAGCCGGCGCACGATTTTTTCATCGGCGATCGACAAGCCGAGTTTCGCGACGTCGAGCAAACCACGATCGCGCGGCAACAGACGGATGACGGCCAACTCACCATGCTGGGCCGGCATCGTGGCGACGCGAATATCGATTTCCGTGCGTGCGACCTTCTGCCTTGCCGCGCCATCTTGCGGCAGGCGCCGTTCGGCGATGTTGAGGCCGGCCAGAATCTTGATCCGGGAGATCAGGGCTTGCGGCAAGGCATTGGCCGGCGCGGCCACGGCGCGGAGCAAACCATCGACCCGCATGCGCACCACGAGGCCGTTCCGGAACGGTTCGATGTGAATATCGCTGGCCCGAAGCTCCAGGGCTTTTTCGAGCAAGTCGTTGACCGCGCGCACCACTGGGGCACCGCTCGCCAGATCGCGTAGACTTTCAATGTCGTCCTCGGCGCGGGCGCTCGCGGCCTCACCGTCCCTGGCCGCTGTTTCCTCGCCGCCAAGCTGCTCGCCGAGAACAGTCGCGATATCCTCGAAGGAGGCGATTTCGATCCCAACCGGCCCGCCAAGGACGATTTCGGCGGCGCGGACAGCGGCGGCGTCGCTCGGGTCGGCGACGGCAAGCCTGTATTGACCTTTCGGCATTTCGAAGGGGAAGACCGCGGTGTCGCGCAAGAAGCGCGGCGAAAAGCGTCCGGTCAAAGCCGGCGCGGCAACGAGCTGGGGCAAGGTGAGCCGCTTCAAGCCATAAAATTGGGCGACTTCATCGGCAAATCCATTTGCGGTGAGCTCAGTCGACTCCCAAAGTTTGCGAAGGGATCGTTCCGCGGTGGACGCGCTAGAGGATGCGGCGTCAAATTCCGTGCCCGAAAGCAGATAATTTTTGTTCGCTAAATATTTTGCGAAATCTTCAACCGCAACTGAACTCATGGTCGCGTTTCTACGCCAATGACACTATTCACAATCACGACAGGCTTAGTCAGTGCCTGGGCAGGCCGTCCATGACATTATCCGCGCTAGCTTGCCTCACCATGGCCGAGGATACGACATTAGCGGGCTCCTTTCCAGCCATTTCGACAAGACGCTGGATCCCGCCATCTGTGAGATGTTGACGCGCGCGTCCCGTTTCTCAGAGTTAGATGGACCGCCGTCTAGATCGCCTTCGGCCATGGAAATGCTCCCATTCAGGTGGGACACCCAAAGTCGACCAAACGAGGTTTCACCACGACCTCCGACCGCGCCGCATCCCCTGTTCAGGGGATGCGGTTGGTGCTATTGTCCCGAGGCGCGCGGCGTCGGAGGGGGATTCCGATGGGAGCGGTCGAACATCTCAAGACTTTATGCTGCCTAGGGCTGCCGCCCGAGAGCGCAATGGTCGCCGTGACGCCCTTGCTGCATGAGATCATTCCGCACGGCTGGACGCGCATGGCGCTTTTGGCGCCCGATGCCACGATAACCAACGTCTACGCCGAAAACCCCGCAACCGGAGCGATCTTCCGCGAGCGCTTTTGGCGGTTCATGGATGATCCATCGGCCCTGGCTTCTCTGTGGGTGCCTGCGTTCCGGGCCGTGGGAATTGGTTGGACTTTGCACCGGCAGGGCGGCGACTACCTGGAAAGCCGCTATTACCGGGAAATAGAGGCGCCGCTCAATTCCTGTTGGCTTTTGGGCGGCATGATCGGCGATGGGGGGCGGACCATCGCCTCTGTACATCTGACGCGTCCGCGAAATGCCCGCCCGTTTGCAGGGGATGACGTCCCGCGCCTCGACCGGCTGCGGCCCTGGCTCGCGCACGCGTTCCGGCGGCCGTTATCCTGCAATGTGCACCCGGAGGATCAGGCTTCAATAGTCACAGCAGGACCAACGGTGTTGAGCGGCCAGATGATCGTGACTCCCGACGCGAGGCTCCTCCATCAGACCACCAGCGTCGAACATCTGCTCAGAATTCTCGCGGGAGAGCCGGGTAATTACACGCGCTACGTCCCAATCCACGACAGGCTGCCCGCGCCGGTTTTGAAGCTTCTCCAGCGGATCGCTGGCGCCGCGAACGGCATTTCCAACGCGCCGCCGCGCATGCGGATTTCGACCGCTTATGGCGTTTTGGCACTCGAAGCCAAATGGCTCGTGCCGGCGGGCACACTTGCCGAGGACGCCGCTCGGGACCCGAAATCCTGTCTCATCGCAGTGACGATCGAACTGTGCGAGCACCCCGTTGCCCATGCCGCCCGGATCTTGCGGGAAAGCGGCGCCACGCCGGCCCAGACGAAAGTCGGAATTTACCTCGCTCTTGGCAAGACGAAACTTGTGATCGCGGATGAACTCGGCATCCAACTCTCCTCGGTCGCGGATCACACGAAAATGCTCTATCAGACTCTCGATGTTCACAATTCCACCGAGCTAGCCACAAAAATCTGGCTGGACCAAAGGCAAGTCGAGGCGCGCCAAAACTTTCGGCGTGCCGGATAGACCGCGCGCCTGCGCCTCCCGGCCAATTCCGCGAAAACCTCTCCTTGCCGCTCTGTTGACCGCCAGTCCGTTCACGATAGCAGCGCAGCGAAGAACGGGTTCAACATTCGGCCATCGGGGTCCATTTTTTTTATTCGTGCAGAAAATTCGTCCCACCGCGTGCCATAGGCGGCGGTCATGTGACGCCGGTCGACGAAGGGGCTCTGATTCAGCAGCGGAACGCCGTTTCTCTCATAGGCAAACGCGTTGAACTCCTCGAGAAAGCGCTCCCAGTCCGCTTGGTTGGTGCGAGCATGGATGGGATCAATGGAAAATATGTCGTGATCGAATGAGTAGGACAGGAGCGAACTCGTATCCTTCCGGATAAAATAGGAGCCAAGCGACATGTTGCAGCGAAAGCCGTATTTTTTGAAGTGCCGGTCACGGAACTCCAAATACGCGCGAAGGGTGCTGAGCCATTGCCGGCGCGGGAATGCCCAGAACGTGAACGCATATTTGGCCGACGCCTGCGTGGCCCTGTAGTCAATGATTTTGTCCGGATTATATAAGGAAAAGCCTCCGGTGAGGTGAAGCGCCGAATAGATTAATTTGTTGCCAGCGAACCATCCGTCAAGCGTCAGTTTTCTGAGAGTCTTGCTTGGCACATGGAGATCGATGAATCGTCCGGCACGTGCCGCGACGTCGTTCCACAATTTGCGCCTCGCAGCCGCGAATAGCGGCCCGGCCAAACCGACTTTTGGAGCACGCTTTCGCATCTGAAAATGCGCCTTCTTGCCAATCGTCCAGCAGGTCAGGCCTTCCGACAGAATCGATGATATGATCGACCTCCTCTTCCGTGAGCTCGCCGATTGGGCGGGGGAGATAGCTGAAGTGAATCGCTTCTAGCGGTTTGATGCGAAGCGTCACTTCGTAAATGACCCCGGCCAAACCATAGCTCGAGCGCATCAAACGCAGCAAGCCGGGATTATCCGTCTCGGAGGCCTCATCGAGTTCGCCGTTCGGAGTCACCCATTTTATTTCCGTGACGTAGGAGCTTACCTGTCCAAACTCAATGCCGTCCAGTGCATCCTTGGAATGGCAACACGCCGCGGACCCAAGAGTCATATTACCGATTTCGATGTTTGTGATGAACTGCATTCCTTTGACGCGCAGTGCCTTTGATGCGTCAATCAACTGCAATCCGGCTTCCGCCGTCAACGTCATCCTTTCTGTATCAATTCGCAAAATCCGTTTCATGCGGCTCATATCGATGATGGTGCCGTCCGTGGAGACGCATGGCGTAAGGGAATGATAGCTGCCCTTCGCGCGGACCGGACTCGGGTAACGGCTCCGATCCCGCAAGATCGATTGAATTTCTCCGACCGTCGTGGGAAACGCGAGCTGACTTGGACAGGTCGTGATGCCGCCGTCGTAATTGATTATCGTGTTCATGACGGTTTCCCCATAACATTTCAGAAATTATGACCTTCGTTGCTCCTCGACCGGATTGTGATCATATCTTTAAGTGCCTTTCTCAAAACGTCTGTACTTTCCGGTCGGCGTGATCCACTCCAAGATTACCTGTCCGCACCTCCCAACAAATCGCCCGTCAACCGGTAGGCGCGGTACGGCATGCGCGAAGCGCCTCTCTCATGCTTCTTCTCCCCCTGTCCGGGCGTTGCGCGTGGGTATAAGGGTTCTCTATCACGTCCTAACGCGGGCGCGTACCGAGAAGTTAGCAGTACCATCCCGTGCCGTGCACCCCCTGTTAAGGGGATGCGGTTGGTGCTATCGTTTCGCTTGCCCCGCGACGCCAGGGGGAGGAACCAATGGGGGCGGTCGAGCACCTCAAGACCTTGTGCTGCCTCGGGCTGCCGCCCGAGAGCGCGATGGTTGCCGTCGTGCCGGTGCTGCACGAGATCATTCCGCATGGCTGGTCGCGACTCGCCCTTTTGGCGCCCGATGCGGCGGTAACTAGTACCTACGCGGAAAATCCTGCAACGGGACCGTTGTTCCGGGAACGCTTTTGGCAGTTCATGGATGATCCGTCGGCCCTAAGTTCTTTATGGATTCCTTCGTTCAGGGCCGTGGCCATTGGCTGGAGCTTGCATAAGCGAGGCCACGGTTACCTGCAAACCGGATATTATCGGGAAATAGAGGCGCCGCTCGATTCCTGTTGGATATTGAGCGCCATGATCGGCGATGGCGGCCAGTCTAGTTCACATATTAGCCTAACCCGTCCCCGCAGCGCCCGCCCCTTTACGGTGGACGACGTTCAGCGCCTCGACCGGCTCCGGCCTTGGCTCGCGTACGCGTTCCGGCGGCGTCCAACCGGTAACGAGATCCCTGAGGATGAGGCGCCAATCGGCACGGCAGGTCCAACCTTGCTGAAGGGTCAGCTGATCCTGACAGTTGAGGCGGAGCTCGTTTATCAGAGTGCCGGCATCGACTTTTTGCTCTTAATTCTCGCGGGAGAGCCGGGCAATTACACGCGCTACGTCCCAGTACGCGACAGACTGCCTTCACCGGTCCTGAAGCTTTTCCGGCAGATCACTGGGGCCGCGAGCGGAACGTCGAACACGCCGCCTCGCGTGCAAGTTTCGACCGCCTTTGGCGTTCTCACGCTCGAAGCCAAATGGCTCGTGCCGGCGGGCACACTTCCGGCAGACGCCGCCAGAGATCCGAAAGCCTGTCTCATAGCGGTGACGATCGAACTCCACGAACACCCCATTGCCCATGCGGCTCGCGTGTTGCGGAAAAGCGGCGCGACGCCGGCCCAGACGAAAGTCGGCATCCACCTCGCTCTTGGCAAGACGAGGACGGTGATCGCGGATGAACTCGGCCTCCAACCCTCCTCGGTCGCGGATCACACCAAAAAGCTCTATCAGATTCTCGATGTTCACAATTCCGCCGAGCTCGGAACGAAAATCTGGCTGGACGAAAAACAGGACGAAGCGCGCCAAAGCTTGCGGTGTGCCGGGTCGACCGCTTACTTGCGCCTCCCGGCCAATGCCGCGAAAATCTCTCCGGTTCATCCTTCTTCATGACACCCCTTAGTCTTAACTAACTTGGCGCGACTAACTTGGCGCGGCATTCTTCACAAATTGCGGGATTGCGCCTGCGGGTTCGAGCCGATGCCGATTGCGCGAGCCTTGCCGATCTTTGGATGGCGAGCTGGCGGGAGGCCATGCCGGACATCGATTTTGCGGCGCGGCGGCCGTGGTTTCTCGATCATTTGCGGGCCCTGGAGGCGGACGGTGCGATCACTATCTGCGCTTTTAACGGCTTAAACCGGCTCCTCGGCTTCGTGACCTTCGATCCGACGAGGGCCTATCTCGATCAGCTCGCCGTCGCGCCCGAGGCGAAAGGAACCGGCGCGGCAAAGCTCCTCCTTGACGAGGCGCGCCGGCTTTCGCCGAACGGTCTCGTTCTCGATGTTAATCAGGACAATGCGCGCGCGCTAGCGTTTTACGCGCGCGAAGGATTTGCAAAGACCGCGGAAGGCGTGAACCCGCGCTCCGGGTTAAAAACACAGCGGCTGCGCTGGCCGGGAAACGCTTGAGTCGTTTTCTCGGGCACTGCGTTAGTGCATCGCTTCGGCATAGACCCGGCGGTGTCGCCGGACTCTTTCGTCGCAGCGGTCACCGATGTTGTGGGCTATGGGCCGTCCTTGGGGATTGCGACGGTGAGGTTCGGGCTTGCGCGCGGCGGGAGGTTTTCCCTCTGCCGCGAGGTTATCGGGCGAAAGAATTTGCTGCCTCTCCGGGGCGCGTGTTTTTTCTTGAATATTATGCTTTTTACTTAAGAGGTCCTCAGAACCCACAAATTTGAAACGGATATGGCCGTTATCGTCACGATAACGCATGACGAGAACCCAGTAGCCCCGATTTGGCCATGCTTCATAATCATGGCCGGGAACCAGATGGGTCAACCTCGTTGCCGCCGCAAAGGCTGCGTCGCGGGATCTATACCGGGTCTAAACATTGTGATCATGACCTTCTGTTGTAACCTCACATCTGGTGATTCCGGCGCGTCGCCGGCCTCCCGCAATCGCGGGGAACTGGAAACAAGCCCCCGTTGCCAGACCCCTGGAGAGCGGCTGGCAACGGGGAAAAATTGTATGGTGCTCCCAAATGCCGATATTTTAAGTGGTTCAGTTACCTCCCGCACCCCCTGTTCGGGGGTTGTCTTCGCGGACATCGGCGCCCCCATCGCGCTCGCGTTGTTGACTGAGCCACGTCGCCGCGGCTCCCGGCGTACCTTTATCGGATGACATTTTTCGTTAGCCCTGATTTGTCACGTCGTTTTTAGAGGTGAGCCGCTGTTCCGAAGTGATCATCGCTCGCCCGAATTAGGACAAACGTCCGAGCGACAACAATGCTGCGATAACCAGCAAGTCGATCACACATGCCGCTGGCCCGCGCCCCCTGTTCATGGGATGCGAAGGCTGCTATAGATTAGGACAGTAGCGCCAACGGCGGGGGAGGCACCGATGGGAGCGGTCGAGCATCTCAAGGCTTTGTGCTGCCTCGGGTTGCCGCCCGAGAGCGCAATGGTTGCAGTTGTGCCGGTGCTGCACGAGATCATTCCACATGATGGGGCACGCCTGGCTCTTGTTGCGCCCGACGCCACGATCACCACCGGGTACTCCGAAAACCCTGCGAGCGCCGCGATCTTCCGCGAGCGTTTATGGCAGTTCATGGATGATCCAACGGCCCTCATGTCTCTGTGGGTTCCGGGGGTCCGCGCCGTGGCCATCGGTTGGGCGATGCACCGGCAGGGCGGCGGTTACCTGGAAAGTGGCTATTACCGGGAAATTGAGGCACCGCTCGGTTCTTGCTGGCTCTTGGACGCGATGATCGGCGATGGCGGCCGGACTATTGGATTTGTTAGCCTCACGCGCCCACGCAGCGCGCGCCCCTTTATGGCGGACGACTTGCAACGTCTCGACGGGCTTCGTCCCTGGCTCGCGCATGCGTTTCGGCGATCTAATTCCCATAATGCGCGGGAGGAGGAGGATGAGGCTCCAATAGCCACAGCAGGAGCAACCGTATTGAGCAGTCAGGTGGTCTTGACGTCCGACGGGAGGATCGTCTACCAGACCAGCGGCCTCGAACTTCTGCTCAGAATTCTCGCGGGAGAGCCGAGCAATTACACGCGCTACGTCCCAGTCAGCGACAGGCTGCCCGCGCCACTTCTGAAGATTCTCCGGCAGATCACCGGTGCCGCAAATGGCGCTTCCAACACGCCGCCTCGCATGCAGATTTTGACCGCCTTTGGCGTTCTCACGCTAGAAGCGAAATGGCTCGTGCCAGCGGGAACACATCCGGCAGACGCCGCCAAGGATCCGAAATCCTGTCTCATAGCGGTGACGATCGAACTCCACGAACACGCGATCGCGTATGCCGCCCGCGTGCTGCGCGAGAGCGGCGCCACGCCGGCGCAGACTAAAGTCGGAATTCACCTTGTTCTTGGCAAGTCGAGACCGGAGATTGCAGGCGAACTCGGCCTCCAAATCTCCTCGGTCGCAGATCATTCTAAAAAGCTCTATCAGAACTCTCGATGTTCACAATTCCACCGAACTCGGGACGAAAATCTGGCTGAACCCACATCAAGACGAGGCGCGTCAAGGGGTTTTCCAGCGCCGTCCTCAAGAACGTGATTTATTCGAGACAAGCCGCCCTATCGCTCTTATGTCAACGCCGGTGGCGGGGCCGCGTCCGAAACGTCCACTGGCAATGGCGCAGCTCAACTCGCGAAGCGGCTGAAGCTCACTGGTCAATTTCGAATTGAACAGGAATTTGTCTCGGCCGGGAAAAGCTCTAGAAACGGGAAACGAGAAACGAGAATCACGGATGGCGGGCGAAACGCATTTCGTTCCGCTCAAGTCGGGCGCTTTTTTGGGACCATGATGAAATTCACCCTCTCCTGGCTCAAGGATCATATCGAGACCGATGCCCCTCTCGACCAGATCGTAGCGACGCTGACCAAAATCGGTCTCGAGGTCGAACACGTCGACGACAAGTCTTCCGCGCTCAAGGATTTCGTGATCGCCCGCGTCGTCGAGGCGAAGCCGCACCCCAATGCCGGCCGCCTGCGGGTTTGTCTCGTCGATGCCGGGGGTGCCGCCTTGGTGCAGGTTGTCTGCGGCGCGCCCAATGCGAGGGCCGGCATGAAGTCGGTTTTTGCCGCGCCCGGAGCCTATATTCCGGGCAAGAAGATCACGCTCGGCAAGGGTGTTATCCGCGGCGTCGAGTTCAACGGCATGCTGTGTTCGGGCGCCGAACTCGAAGTGTCCGAGGATCGTGACGGCATTCTCGATCTGCCGGACGCTGCCCCCGTCGGCGCGGCCTACGCGCAATGGGCATCGCTAGATGACCCGCTCATCGAGATTGATCTCTTGCCCAACCGTCCCGACGCCGCGGGCATCAACGGAATTGCCCGCGATCTCGCGGCGGCGGGGCTCGGCAAATTGATGAGCGAGGCCATAGCGCCGGTCGAGGACGGGTTTTCTTGTCCGGTCGCGGTCCGGCTCGATTTCGCGCCAGAGGACACGCATCTCGCGCCCGCCTTCGCGCTGCGCCTCGTGAAAGGCGTCCGCAATGGGCAAAGTCCCGATTGGATGCAGAGGCGGCTCAAGGCGATCGGGCTGCGGCCGATTAATGCGCTCGTCGACATCACCAATTATCTCACATTCGACCGGGCCCGGCCGTTGCACGTCTTCGACGCAAAAAAAGTCAAGGGCAATCTCACCGTGCGCCGAGCCAAGCCGGGCGAGGAACTCACCGCGCTCGATGGCCGGACCTACCGGCTCGACGCGGACAATGTAGTTATCGCCGATGACGCGGGCGTCGAGTCTCTGGCCGGGATCATGGGCGGCCAAGCCTCGGGCTGCGACGCGGCAACAACGGACGTGCTGATCGAATCGGCGCTTTGGGATCCCGCGAATATCGCGCGCAGCGGACGCAGGCTCGGCATTAATTCAGACGCGCGCTATCGCTTCGAGCGCGGCGTCGATCCGGCATTCTGCCTTCCTGGGCTTGAGCTTGCGACGAGGTTGGTGGTTGAACTGTGCGGCGGGGTTGTCTCGCAAATCATCCTTGCCGGGCGGATTCCGCGGCCCCTCCAACGCATCATGTTTCCGTGGAGCGAAGTGAAGCGGCTGACCGGGCTCGAACTCGACAGTTCGGAAATGACCGGCATTCTCGAGAGCCTTGGATTCGAGCTCGCCGATTTTGCCGGCACCACCGGAGAGGTGGTCGTGAAGGCGCCCTCGTTTCGGCCCGACATCGAGGGCACGGCCGATCTCGTCGAGGAAATCGTGCGGATCGCGGGGCTTGATCGCGTTCTGCCAGTCCAAATGCCCCGCGCGCACGGCCAAGATGTCGCAGGACCCGTGCTGACGCCACTGCAAAAGCGCGTGCGGAGCGCCACACGGGCGCTTGCCGCCAACGGCCTCGTCGAAGCGATGACTTGGTCCTTCGTCTCGCGCCAGCGCGCGCTGGTGTTTGGCGGCGGCGCTTCTTCTCTCGCGCTCGTCAATCCGATTGGCCCGGAGCTTTCGGACATGCGGCCGAGTTTGCTGCCCGGTCTGATCGCGGCGGCGCAACGCAACGCCGACCGTGGCCATGGCGATGTCGCGCTTTTCGAGGTCGGGCAAATTTTCTTGGGCGACGACGCGGAAGGTCAGAAGATCGCGGCCAGCGCGATCCGGCGCGGCATGGCGAAAGAAGAAGGAACCGGGAGGCATTGGTCGATGCCGTCCGCGGGGATCGATCTCTTCGATGCCAAGGCCGACGCTTTCGCTCTTCTTTCGGCGCTCGGCGTGCCGCCCCGCGGTTTGCAGCTCATTTCCGGCGGACCGGCATGGTTTCATCCTGGCCGCTCTGCCACCCTGCAATTGGGGCCAAAAAACGTCATTGGCGCGTTTGGCGAGATCCATCCGCGCACCCTCGAAGCTCTTGGCGCCGAGGGGCCGGTCGCCGGTTTCGAGTTGCTCCTCAATGACATACCGGCGCCGAAATTGCGGTCCACAAAGAGCAAACCGAAGCTCGAACTTCCGGAGTTCATGCCCGTGCAACGCGACTTTGCCTTCCTGGCCGATCGAACCGTGCAGGCGGCCGACATCGTGAAGGCGGCCACGTCGGCCGAACGCGCGCTCGTCGCCGGCGCCGGCGTGTTCGACGTCTACGAAGGGACGGGCATACCCGAGGGCAAGAAGTCGGTCGCCATATCCGTCACCTTGCAGCCACGCGAAAAAACCCTGACCGAGGCCGAGATCGACGCTGCGGCCGGCAAGATCGTCGCCGAGGTCGCGAGGAAAACCGGCGCGAGCCTAAGAGGATAAACCCTTGCGATCCATTTTGACCGCCTTTTTCGTAGCCGCGCTGGTCGCGGTCCCCGCTCAATCGAAAGCCGCTCCGCGCAGCATCGACGGCTGTGAAAAAATTCAGGCGGCGGATGCCTACAATCAATGCCTGGCCTTGTTCGGTCCCCTCGCCCGCGGCCATGGCGCCGCCGGAGACGGCGTGGACGCGGATAGGCAGGACGCGGAGGCAACAACACCCGGAAACGCAAATGCCGGAGTGGCCGCGGTGGCGGTTTCGGGTCGCGACCATGGCGCCCGCCACGCAAGCAGGCACGGTTGGACGCGACACAGCTGGGCGAGACAGAGACACGGCCATTGGCACAGGACCAGAGCCGCCGCGCACCGGCATCGCAAAACCACAACCATTGCGTTCAGCGTCGTGTCAGGTCACACGCGGCTGCGCTAGGTGTGAGCGCGTCCCGATCAAATGGAACCATTTGATCGATGAGCTATCAAAGCGTTGGAGCAGGGCGGAAGCGAAAAACTTTTTTAACGACGTACTCTGCGTTCCTGTAAATCCCACGCATCGGGTTTTGCCATCCATGCCGGCCTCGGTCCCCGCCGACATGGTGAATCACGCTTCGGCCGTTTTGGGAATCCCCCCACCGATTCTGTCTATTTCGGGACCCGCTCTAGATTGCTATCGGCTAAAAAGGAATTGCGCCATCTTTGGTCTCAATAAGTGATTATGTAACTTGGCGTCGAACGCGCGTAAACTCTCTGCTGTCAAACTACATACCGCTTGAGCCGTGGGATCTGTTATCCAATGGACGGCGCACGACGATATATGATTCAAATAAATGATCCCGCCGCCTTCCATCTCCGGGCAGGTCTGCGGATTGTGCATCGGCCGGCTGGTCCGGTCCTCGAGACCCGCCACGCCTTCGCTTTCGTGGCGCCGGAGCCATTTCCTGACGGTCGCGCGCGAAACACCTCCGGCGCCGGCTATGGATACGGCGCCGGCTATGGAGCGCGGCGTTTCGCCCGCTCGGAGCCTTGCGACAATCAGGACTCGCCTGTTCGCCGGCGTCCTGGCATTCTTGTGAATGTTCACGGGTGGGTCTCCTGAGATTGTGGCGCTTCGCAAACTCCACAAACCTCAGTTTCTCCCCGTCAACAACCTATCGAGACAGAACAGCTAGTGATCTTCCCATTATCCCACCAAGGCGGAGTTGCTGCAAGGAGGGATGGACGCACGCGATCGCGCCGGTCCAGGAGACGTGCAAGCACAGCGGTTCATCTGTGTCGATCTTGCACGGGAAAAAACCTGGACCGTAGATTCATATAAACTGGACCGTAGATTCATATAAAGATGACGGTATTTACCCGACCGTGGCCGGGAACAAAACTTTGGCCGCCATTCTCGCGGCCTGCCTCAAGTAAATAACCCCCAAAGGGCGTGCGGCTGTCGAGATGCCAGCCTATTCCGGCACAACGCTGCGGCCGGCACATGCCCCGCAGAATTGTCATATTGGTGGAATTTTTTCGCGGCCGCATGAAGACCCGGCTGACCCGGCGTGGATTGGCGAGGCGTCGCCGAGGCTTCGCACGGCGGAGCGGCGGCAGATAGAGGAGCGTCCGTCAGCACATCACGCAGAACATCTTGTGGGCCGCCTCTTCAGACAAATCCCAAAGATCAACCCCCCACGGACAAAGTCGGCGCCTCACGTCGCCGCCTAGGTTCAGGCGTGGCGGCACCTGCCATTTGGCGATCGAACTCGTTGCATTCCCGATGAAACTGTCAACAAAATCCAAACGATTATCGGGACACCCCAAATCTCAACCAAATATCCCTCGAAAATGGATCCGGCAATCAAGCCCATGAATAAACCGAAAAGCAGAGATATTCCGTATTCATAGCCGAAACGCCTGCAAGAAACCAAAAGTCCTAATAAATTGATTATAATTAATGCATTGAACATAAGAAAATAAGGCAGTCCGTATATTGCCCACCCGCGCAAGAACGAATTTTCTGATGAAAGACCGTAGCGCCCCGTTCCAGTAATCGGGCGTTCTGCTATTTGATCAACCAAATCAGCCCAAGCTTCACCCCTGTCAGCGGCGTCTACTTCTATGTTGTCGCGAAGATAGGAATTGAGGATCGAATTGCCTGCCCCTGTCTCGAACGCGTGGATCAGGAAAACAGTCCCGATGACCAGCACAATGACCCCGACCAACGCCGTGATCGCAAACCTTGCCGTGAACCCCGCCTTTGCCAAGAGCATAAAATACGAGCCGACAACGAATACGAGCAAACCGGTCCGTGACCCGGTCAATGTCAGCATCAAAAGCCCACAAAGAAACATCATTACAGAGACTAATAATCTAATAAAGTTAGTATTCTTAAGGCATTCACACAATAATACTATTTCGGCGAGCCCGAATTGGACCCCCATATAATTCGGATGCGCCGCAGTTCCGAACAATCTGGGGTTTCCAATCACAAACCCGTTGCCGGTGAGCAAATTGAATGCGTTGATTGCGACAACGAAATTTGAAAAATAAAGCATAGACGATACAAGTATTTTCACAAAGTTACTTGTACAATCGTTAAGAATAATATTGAAACAATAAAATATCACGACTGTATAGAATAGTAAACCTATGAACAGCTTTCCACCAAGCTCCGAATTTTCAATTGATCCTCTACATCCAGCATACAGGACCCCCATGAGAAATATCAGTGGACCAAGCGTCAAGTAAACTAAAAAATGTCGACGACTGAGTACGCCTAATACGATAAAAATACCGGCCAATCCAAGTATTACAATAGAGTATTCTTTCAAAAATGAGACAACGAAATGTCTCTGGAGATCGCTCCACCATTCACTCTGCGCAAAAACGGCGGTATCGTCCCTCATGGCGGCGGCAAATAAAATAAAAAATATTGCCGCCTTGTCGACAAAATGATCGTTTGCTCTTCTCGCCATGTGGCTTATCCCGTCAGCCTGGGTTCTGAGGCGAAGCGCAACACCCTGATTTGATATCGAATTTGGTTGTTCAGGACCATAGGGAGTGTTGCCATGCGATCCTATTTGCATCTGTCGGACTACGAAACAGATCAGATTGGGGTTTTATACCAAGTCTCGCTGATTACGACCGATCGGGCCAGTCTCTCGTTCCGATGGAGATGATTTTCCAGAGCATATCGATAAGCTTGTTCCATGCGAAGCAGCAGTGGTCAAGGATGTTGTCACGCCGGTATCGCGCGGCGGTGTTCTGCACGATCTTACCTCATCGCCCCGCGATCTTACTTCACCGCCCCACGATGTTACTTCATCGCCCCTGATTTCTGTCTGATCGGCACTATTGACATATCCTATATCAATATATATCATGTATCATCTAACATGCTTTCAATACACGCGATAGGGTGTGTCAGCGGAAAGTTAACAACTCTATTCCGGCGGGACCCTATCAGCTCTGCGATTGGATGGGAAACTGCACAAGCCATACAAGTGCCGGTACGGTGAGTGTTCTCTCACAGGATCTCCAACGTACATTATAGGCCTAATTCAATAAGCCTAGTCTAAATTCAGTTAAGGAGCTTAGCTATGGCGTCCGAAAGATTGTTAGACGACCTTATCAATCGCCCGCCACACCTGGCGCGCAGAGCTTCGAACTGATTAGGAGCGGCGTCGCCGCTATTGCAGCATAGGACAAAAACCACATGGCCTTCCCAACAGCGACCGTCACACAGGGTTCCGGACTAACGATCAATACTCTCCCGAACGCCGGGCAGGCAACCATGGCTAATAGCCTTGGCGTGGCGATTGCCTCCGATCAGAGTGCTTTCCCCGTCACGTCGCTCTCGTCCGGTGCGATCACGAATCCAACGTCGACGCTCGCGCGCCCGGCGAATTCGGTTGCGAACGTAGCGGTTAGCAGGACGGTTTCTCCCTATTTCACCTGGTCTGGCAACCCGCCGCTTGTCAACGGGCAAGGGGTTATCCTGGGAGGCACCACCATCCCGGCCGGGTTCAATGTTGGATTGACATACTATGTGCGCGATGTCGCCGGGAACGCGTTCAATCTTGCGGGCACTGTCGGCGCCGCGGCGATCGTTCCGACCTCGACAGGCACTGCCGTCACGGCGCAATTATACTATAAGCCAAACGATCTGGTAGGGAGCGCTGGGGTCGCAGGATCGATAGTGGTTCCTTCGTTTTCGATCGCGAGCGCGGCAGGCGGAGCAATCCTGCCGCGCATAAGAATTCGAACATCCCTCTCCCCGTTCAGCTGGCAAGGGGTAAATCTTTCGATCAATTTGTGGAGCGCGGCGCCAACTTACACGAATGGCGATGCGCAGCCATACGCGATTGCAACTGGAAGCGCAACATGGCTCGCGAACTACCTTGTCACCCTGACGCAATTCGGAGATGGGGCCGTAGGAGCAGCCCAATTGACTGGCGCAAATGAAATGGCGCTCAAACTGGCGTCCGGAACGGCCGTGTATTGGGATCTTCAAATTCTCAGCTATGTAGGACCAGCAGCCAGCCAGACATTTACTCTCATTCCGGAGCTGTTAAATTGATTAAGCGAGCATTGTTGGCTGTTTTCTTTGGCGGATATCTGGTTGCGGCCGGGCTGGCTTTATCGCCGTCCCAGGATGTCATCATTACGCTGCCGCATAACAAAAATGCCGGCAATATAAAGCAGCCTATTCCCACAAACGTGTCTCTGCCAACTATTTCTGGGGCTCCGCAAGTCGGCCAGACTCTCACCGGGACCAATGGGACTTGGACTAATAATCCTACCAGCTACAGGTATATGTGGACCTGGGAGGATTGCGGCATTGACAACACGCGCACGGCTATTTCCACGATCCCGCTTACCGCTGATATTGGACATCAGCTCTGCTTCAGTGTGTGGGCCTCAAATGCCTCC
Organism: uncultured Alphaproteobacteria bacterium; assembly: GCA_963712225.1. Lineage (GTDB taxonomy): Bacteria > Pseudomonadota > Alphaproteobacteria > Rhizobiales > Beijerinckiaceae > Methylocapsa. The sequence goes on along the minus strand of CAVQHH010000014.1, from coordinate 43,390 downwards.
GGCGAGAGCGTGCGCGTTGAAGCCGCGCTGACCGCGACGGTGACTGCCGCTGCGGCTTTCAATCCGGCAAATCCAGCGGCTTCCGGCTATGCACTGGTATTTGATGATGAATTCAATTCTATAAATACAATCGATGTTAATAACACGGGCGCACCAGGATTTAATTGGTATGCTTCAAGTTTTGTAAGCGGTCCTACTTCGGCAGGTAATATACAGGTCGCCAACGGAGCGCTCACGTTATTGCAGAGCAATAATAACTTTTCATACGGAATAGGTACTGCTGGTCCTGCAAGTAATGCCGATGGTTTCGTTGGGCGTGCATTCGGCGGCGGGGCTTATTACGAAGCTAGCGTTAAGTTTAATCCCGCAAACGTTAATCCGGCGACAACTAATTGGCCATCATTTTGGGCGGATTCACTTGAAGTTTGGGTGAGTAATTCTCTGCACAATGCACAATGGCCAGGGCAAGCGGCTGGATTTAAGAATTTCGTTGAGGACGATTTCTTTGAATATGATCTTGGGACTACTGGCGCATATAATGGCGCTCTTCATAATTGGTACGGTCAAGTCGGTCAATGCGGGGGTGGTTGGTACTGCGATATAAACAATAACCCGCAGGGGGGTAACGGTGGAACGTCGGGCTTTACCACAGGCACGCCCTCTGTCCCTGCGGGAACAGACTGGACTCAGTATCACACCATAGGTAGTTTATGGGTTGCTGGCAATGCCGCCAATGGAAACCATGGATATATTCAGAGATACTTTGACGGAGTTCCTAACACGGACAGGGTGACGTGGGTAGGCCCCCCAAACGCCAACCCGCCGCCAACTGGACAGGCTCAGTTCAGCGTGATGGACCAGCAACACATGGTCGTCGCGCTTGGAACTGGGACCACCAATAATATAGGGTTCACTATTGATTGGGTTCATGTCTGGCAGATACCGGGACAAGGAACTTGCATTGGCTCTGGTTGTTAATTAGAATATTATTATGATCCGTATCCCGGCGCGAGCATATCAGCTCTGCGATTGGATGGGAAACTGCACAAGCCAGACAAGCTCTGGCACGGTGAGCGCCGTTCTGACAGGGTCTCCCGTGTATATTATTCAGTAGACACAATCGAGCAGGACGCGCGGGAGGTGAAGACGAAACGCAGCAAGACCTTCACGACATGGATTTGGGCTATGTACGAAACTGCGCGATGACTGTTTGCGAAGGGCGGCGTCTTTTCGGAATGGGTCCACACCAGCCTCCACGTCGGCGACGTCCTCTCCTCCTGCGACGCAACGTGAGAGCTGTTCTATGAAACCGGCAACGATGCTTATGCACCGTGCAGCGCTGAACCGGGATGTCGGACTACAGTGCGGCAAGGGCTTTCTCGAGGCCGGGCGCCGTCGACGATGGCGAGTGGTCCTTTCAGGACTCGAACGGTGATGGCATAGGCGATCTTGATGGTATCCGGCAGCGGCTCGATTATCTTGTCTGGCTCGGCGTCGATGCGATCTGGATTTCGCCTATCTATCCCTCGCCAATGCATGACTTCGGTTACGATGTCGCCGATTACTGTGGGATTGATCCGATCTTTGGCTCGCTCGAAAGTTTCGATCTCATCATTGATGAAGCGCATACAAAGCAACTCAAAGTCATCCTCGACTTTGTTCCGAATCACACGTCGATCGAGCATCCTTGGTTCAGCGCCAGCCGGCGGTCACGCGCCGATCCAAAACGCGACTGGTATATCTGGCGGGAGGCGGCCCCACATGGCGGACCCCCAAATAATTGGATCAGCAACTTTGGCGGCAGCGCCTGGACTGGGATGAGGCCACCGGCCAATACTACTACCACGCCTATCTTGCCGAGCAGCCGGATCTGAATTGGCGAAAGCCGAACGTGAAAGCGGCGATGCGTGAGGCGCTGCGTTTCTGGTTGCGGCGAGGGGTCGACGGGTCGACGTGATGTGGCATCTCATCAAGGATGCGGCGTTTCGCGACAACCCGCCCAATCCGGCCTGGCCGGGCGCATGACGACGACGCGCTAGTGGTCTGATTCATTCGGACAATTCCCAGATCGGCCGAAGCAGTCCAAGCTCTCATTATGAGAGCAGGAATTGTCGTCAACGTCACGCGAGCAGATCGCCTCCGGCTTGAGGCGATCGTTGCGGATCGCAGCGCACCACAGAAGCACGTGTGGCGCGCCAAGGTTATCCTTGCCACCGCCGACGGCTGCGGCACTGCCGAGATCATGCGCCGGTCCGGTAAATCGAAGCCGGTGGTGTGGACCTGGCAGGCGCGGTTCATGGCGGAGGGCGTCGAAGGGCTGTTGCGCGACAAGACGCGCAAGCCTGGCAAGCCTCCGCTGCCGCCCAATACCGTTCAGCGCGTGGTCGCTTTGGCCTTGGGGCCGCCGCCGGGCGAGAGCACCCACTGGACGGGCCGGGAACTTGCCAAGGCGACCGGAGTGAGCCTGCGTTCGGTGCAACGCATCCTGGAAGCTCACCAACTCGCGCCGCACCGTATCCGGACGTTCAAACTGTCGAAGGACCCGGAGTTTGTCGAGAAGCTCAGGGACATCGTCGGTCTCTATGTCGATCCTCCCGCCCACGCCGTCGTCCTTTCGGTAGATGAGAAGAGCCAAATCCAGGCGCTCGACCGCACCCAGCCCGGTCTGCCGATGAAGAAGGGCCGAGCTGGGACGATGACCCACGACTACAAACGCCATGGCACAACGACGCTGTTTGCCGCCCTCAATGTGCTCGACGGCACCGTCATCGGCCGCAACATGCCGCGCCACCGGCACCAGGAGTTCGTCCGCTTCCTCAACACCGCCGAGGCGCAGGTGCCGGTGCGAATGGCGATCCACGCCGTCGTCGACAACTACGCGACCCACAAACATCCCAAGGTACAAAAATGGCTGGCCCGGCATCCCCGCTGGACGTTTCACTTCACGCCTACCTCGGCGTCCTGGCTCAACGCCGTCGAAGGCTTCTTCGCCAAACTCACGAGACGCCGCCTCAAGCGTGGAGTGTTCCGGTCGGTTGCCGACCTTCAGGCTGCAATCAACCGGTTCGTCGAAGAAACCAACTCCGATCCCAAACCCTTCGTCTGGACCGCTGACGCCAAACGCGTCCTCGCTGCTGTCAAACGGGGGAAAGAAAAGTTAGAGTCGATCCACTAGATCTTTTTTTCTGGGTCATTGCGGCTCTCATCGGCCAATGCGCCTCCGCGAAATGACCCCGCCTGCGCCGACGAGGATTTGCCTGCGCCGCTATCAATTCGAGGGTATCTTGATAGGAAGATTCATGACGTGACCGCGCTTTTCCCCACGTTGATCTTCGATATTGGCGGCGTTCTAATCCGCCACGACAACGATCTTCTTTACGACCGATTGGCCGGATGCTGCTCAAACCCGACGGCGGCACGGACGCATTTGCCGATTTGCCTGAATGATGCCGAAATAGGCTCCGGTCGGCTCAGCATCGAGGACCTGCACGCGCGACTCGCAGCCGACCATGGCTTCTATGCGACATATGCCCATTTCCTCGAGTTATGGAGCAGTCATTTCAGCGAGGAGCCTGGCATGGAGCCAGTGGTTTACGCGCTCACTCAGCTCCATCGCGTCGTCTTATTTTCCAACACGAATGCAGCGCATGTGGCGCATATTAAGGCAAACTACCAAGTATTCGGCCATGTCCACGCCGCCTATTTGTCGCATGAATTGGGTCTCGTGAAACCCGACGCCGCCTCGTTCCTCAAATTGCTCGAAATCGAAGGGCTCCCACCAGAGGATTGCATTTTCATCGACGACCGCGCTGAAAATACCGCCGCGGCCGCCGCTCTCGGCATGAGGACGGTAACATTCACCGGCCGCGACGCTTTCCTGGCGGAATTGGACCGATACGGCGTCACTTTCGAACTCTGAGCGCATTAACCGACATCCCTCACTGTCCGGCGTCAGCACCTATAAGTCATATGTGGACGGCCCCATGGCAAGCACTTTTTTGCGCTGAACGGTTTGGTCGACTGCGGTCACATGTCCGGCCTGGTGGCGCGGCGCATATGTCCCCTGATGAAGTCCGACGACCGGGAATCCCTATCAGATTTGCGAGTTCAAGCTCATGTCTCACAACAGTTTGTTTTTGGTCTTCGGTGGCGACCGTGTCGTTCATCGCGTTTCAATGCGCTTGCCAAACTTCAAACTGTGATCTGTGCAACTGCTCCGTGGATATGCTTGCAGATATGCTTGCAGGAAGGGCGGCGTCCTTACGCCTTCGCGGATATTTCGGCGCGGAAGATTGCGCCGGTCCTCATTATCGCCCAGATGATCCGGGCGAGCTTGTTGGCCAGCGCCACCGTGACGCGGCGAGCCGGCTTTTTCGCCAGAAGCGCGCTGAGCCAGCCGGCGAGCGCGCCTTTGCGCTTGCTCACGCTACGCAGCAGTGAAGTTGCGGAGAGAACAAGCAGTTTTCTGATGTGGCGGTTTCCCTGCTTGCTGATGCCGCCGAGCGTCTGCTTGCCGCCACTTGAGTTTTGCCGCGGCGTGAGCCCGAGCCAGGCGGCGAAGTCGCGTCCTGACCTGAACCCGCTCGGATCGGGCGTTGAGGCTGTGATAACCGAGGCGATAAGCTTACCGGCGCCGGGAACTCTAGCGAGCAAGCGGTTCATATCGCTTCGCGCATGGGCATCCGCGATTTGCCCCTCCCGATCGCCGATCGCTTTCCCGATACCCTCAATAATAGCGGCCAGCGCCTTAACGGCGGTCTTGGCGGCGTCGGGCAGCGTCGTGTCCACTTCGGCCAGCTTGAGTAATTCGTCGATGCGGCCGATTCCCTGGCCTCCATCGCGCGGGGCAGCCCATGGGAGAATGGCTTTATCGAGTCATTCAACGCAGGCTGCGTGGATGAACTCCTTGACGGTGAATTCTTCTACTCGCTCAACGAGACCAGGATTGTGATCGAAAGCTGGCGGCGTCAGGGGGTCCGATCACTACTACGGCACCTGTGATCATCCGGTGTTCGCGTTCAACTAATTCGGTGACCTGGAACAGAACATGTGGCATGCACCAACACGTCTGAAATGAACCGCAGTTCTTGTCTCGGCCGATCTTGTCATCGCCTCGAGCTACAGACCTCATCGACGAATCGGCCAGTTTTTTCGCCGATTTCTGCCCAATCTCGCGTCGCTATCACATGGGCATGAGCGCGCGCACCGATCGAATCGAGAGATGGGCGTTCCTCCATAGCCTGCATCAGGCGCGCAAGGAGGGCCTTCGCATCGTCACTCTCGAAGATAAGCCCGGCTTCCCCTCCGGCAACCGACTCCACCAAAGGTTCGAGGTTGCTGACGAGGACCGCACGGCTGAGGCTCATCGCCATGATGGTGACCCCACTCTCGTAGGCGCGCCGATAGGGCACGACGACGAGATCGGCGGCTCCGTAGTAGGCGAGTGCCTCTTCGTCGGAAACATGTTTGGCATCGACGCGAGTGAAGTCACCCAGACCATGCCGATCAATGAGAGACCGGTGATGGCTCAGCTGGTGCGGCTTCATCTTACCGGCCACGACCAGCATCCACCCAGGCCGATCCTTCATTTCAGCGCAGGCTTCGAACAGAAGATCGAGCCCCTTCTCGTGACGCGAATTGCCAAAGAACAGAAAGATCATCGGCTCTTTTGGCAGACCGAGCGCGGCACGGGCCTCGGCGCGCTGCCGCTGTGGAAAGCGGTCCGCATAGTGCCCGTGGGGGATAATGGCTCGCGGCTTGTCCCCGGCTTCAGCCGAACGCTCGAAATCCACCATGGAGAAGCGATTGTGCAGGATGAACCCGGTGGCCCCCGCGAGGACAAGCGAACGCACGAGACGCGGCCCGGGTCGCCCGAAGCTCTCCACGTCATGAAGGGTCAGAACGATCTTCATTCCCAGGATCCGGGCAAGCCATACGGCGGCGACTTCTCTGAGACCGTACTGGAACACATGGTGGCTCACCGCGTTTGCGCCGCGCCATTTCGCCGAAACCGTCGAAGCTATCAGGCCGCGCAGGTAACGCCACCCACGCAGCAGAACCGGATCCGAACCGTAGAGCTGCCCGAAGGATGCGAACGCCTCGTAGGGCTCGCAGCCGGTCACGCCGGTGAATGTGGGGACATAGACGAGGACCCGCCGACCCGTCTTGCTCAGTCCGCGGGCGAGCCCGTCGATGTAATAGTGAAGCCCACCGTGTTTGCCAAGCGGATCGATGATCGCAATGGTGACATGTGACCGCATTCCTAATTGGAGGCACTCGTGATCGGCGCCTTGTTCAACAACCAAGCTTCTTCGACCCGACGACGCCCCGCGACGAAATCCGTACCGGCGCGCAGGACCAAACGAGCGGCCGCCCGATCGCGCCTTAGAAGGAAGCGCGCAGTAATGAAACCCAGGCGCAGAAAGGACAATGGTAGCAGATAGGGTCTGAACCGCGCCACGATCCTTAACAGATTGACGTTCTGATAGTAGATCGCAAGATTGCTCGGGCGGCTCATGGAACGAGTACCGATCGAGCCACCCTCCTTGTGGTAGACGACGGACTCCGGTGCCCAAGCGAGCCTGAAGCGGCCCCGATTTCGCAGACTCCAATCCAGTTCTTCGCAATAGAGAAAGTAACTTTCCTCTAACAGTCCAACGGTTTCAAGAAACCGCCGACTGACCAACATCGAAGCGCCTGGGACATACGTCATTCGCCGTTCCACCTCGTTCCGATCGGGCAGTCGTTCGCGTGTTTGTCCCAATCCGATCTGTTGGCCTCGTCCCAGCGCGAGATTAAAGTGGACGCCTACGGCCTGAACCTTCGTTCGGTCGTGCCAATAGACCAACGTAGAGCCGCATATGCCAATGGTCGGGTCGTCGCCCAGTTGTCGACGAAGAGCCGCCAATGTCCAAGGCTCGACCTCGGTGTCGTTGTTGAGAAGCCAGACCGCCTCGATGGACGATTCCGCGAGCGCCAGCCGAATGGCTAGATTATTGGCTCCAGCAAACCCGAGATTGGCGCCAATATCGATGATCGTGAGAAAGTTATCGAGCGTAATATCAGCCGTATTGCCGCACCGCACGAGGCGAACGCCCTTTCGTACGCCTCCGAGTGACTGTTGCCCCCACTCCAGAAACGCCGGAATCGAGCCGTCAGCAGAACTGTTATCGCAGACGATGACACGGACATCCACGTCGTTGAGCGCTGTGAGCGAGTTTAGGCACATGAGCGTATCTTCGCGCCCGTTCCGGTTGCTCAGAACGATTGCAATGTGTGGTGCATCCATGACGTATACTCCCTTCACGCCACAACCCGAAAATCCTTTGGGCGGCTTACGCGAAAATTATCGGTGACGCAGGCGCGGAAGCGCTTCCAGTTCTTGGGGGACCTTGTCGCACAGGGAATTCTTCGACAAAAGGACGGAGTCCTGACAACCGGCCTCAAGCACACTATGAAGGACCGCGATTCCGATCGGCGCTTCGGCCCGTATAGCTGCATGGACGCTCTCCTGGCGCGGAGTGGTGACGCAGCAAACCATGCGCGAGGGCGAGGCGTTAGCCGAAGGCCGACGGAGGCGCTGATGACAGGCCGCTCTTGGCATGCACATAGCCGCCAAACAAGCCGTCTCGGAACCGATGGCTCTCCCCGAAGCCGAGGTGTTTACTGCGTGTAAGCGCCTAGCGTCGCGAACAGGGGTGCCTGAGTCAAAATTCATTTTTTCTCCGCCGAGGAAAGAACTCTATCCCCCTCCCCCGGTGAAATACAAACAAAACAGGAAAGCCTGAGTGATAGCGTCTAACGGTATCTTAAGGGTAATATCGCACAGACGCAGACAGACCGCAACCCGGGCAGGGCCCCGCGCTTGCAAGGTTTTTTTGCGTGCCAGCATAACCTGCCGAGCCGCAGCGGAACCGCAAGCTTGCGAGGGCAATAAAGCGTGATGGCAAAGCTCCTCGGGTTTCTGGTCCTCAATATATTGTTTCCAGCTCTCATCGGTGACGTTTGATGCCACCCAATAGCCTCTGGCCCGTAGATGTTGTTTCCAATAACCTTTCCGAAGAGCTTGATACTTCGAAAGGAGCTTGTGCGAACTCTTCCCTTTCAAGGGCGTTGTCACGTTGTTAAAATTTGGGCATTAATATACTTGACACAGGAACAGCTTCTCAATGTGGGCGCCGCATGTAGCAAACGACCTTGCCGTACTCCGGTCCGCCAACATCATTAACGGTTAAATGTTCGATATCCTCATCGAGGCCCATCTTGCTCATCCATCTGCCATCAATTAATTGGCGGGCAGCGTGTTCTGGCACCAATTTTTGGTCCGCGTCTTTGCTGGCATAGATCGCAATCTTTTCAAAGCCTTTTTCAAGGCTCCCATTTTTACATCTTACATATCCAACTGTGCCAAACGCCTGGACAAACGCCCTCAGCGTAAGTTTTCTAGATATTTTCGTTGGCCAATATTCGCGTCCGAATGGCCACCAATATTCGATTTTGCCAGCATCCCATCCTATACAATTGCAATTATAGTCGCAGCGACTTATTAAGACACTATTGTTTTCTTTGAGGTTTGGGAACTTACTCGCTGACCACCGATGGAAACCCCGTGCTCGTCCGCCCATGAAAGCCACGCCTGCGCCATTTCAATATGCCTACCATAAATATCAACAGGAATAGGATCGGCGCGAGTTATCATTTCGAGGGCCCAAAACCAGTGATCTGGGTTGTCGGCATTGTCTCGGAGATCTTTAAGAATAAATGGGAGAGCCCTTTGCCCCATTCCGATAATTTGTTGATACGAGAGACACATTGCAATCTTGGTTGCTGAGGATGTATAGCCGCGTTCTTTGTGCCACTTTTTTTTCAATTTCTGAAACAACTTCCCATCATTTTCTGCGTAATCCTTAAATATACAACGAATTCCAGTCACATAAAACGTATTAACACCGGTTCCAGAATAAAATACCCATATCCCATCATTGTCTTCAAAGAAGGCACATGCGCTCGCATAGCCACTATTAACGGTGGCTTTATCATTACCTGTAAATGCAATATTTGCCGTCAATGTTGTATCTTTCTCTTTAGTCTCTCTTGAACCTCTAGAATGGTCACAATAGGCTGCGCTTTGGTGACATACAGCGGGTTGCCTTCAGGGTCGTATTGATCTGTTACTCTTATAACTTCTATGATTACTGGTTTGAGACGTATCTTTGTACCATCTTCTAGCGTGTATTCGTTCCACTTTTCGGACGACGAATCTACCGGAACCTCAACGCCGTCTACGAACGGGCCGCCAGGGACCATTTGAACCTTGGTCTTTCGTTCAGCCATCGTTGCCCCTACGAGGCCGGTTTTGACGCCGCGCCGCATTGCTGGCGTCGAATTGCTTCTGTTGCTCATATAGTTCTTCTCGCGAGACAGCCAAAATCCTCGTCGCAAGCGCCTTGAAATTACTCATCGGCGCTTGTACAATGCGCCCTGGAGCGTTTGCCCCGGCGCTGTCTACCGATCTATGCTGGCGTTCCTTCCGTCTCATTCCCGATCAATTCGCTGTAGGTTAACCGCCTTCCGGAAACTGATGATAGCACGGATTTAAAACGCCCGGCATCATTGTCTTCGCGCTCGTTGAAGCGGAACGATTGCTCATCAAGGTAGCGGCCAAGATGGTATGGCTCAACGCTCACGTAAGTTCCTTTGATTGTGCGCTTTAGAAGGCTCCAGAAATTTTCAATGCCCGTTCGTAGGGACCGTGCCACGAACGTATTCCACAGCGTGATCAATAACTTCATGGTTGTATTCGCCCCCAAGGCCGCGATAGGAGGCCCATGCATCGGTATATAGGCGCGAACCAGGCTCAACGTTCTCGCGAATTTCAGACTTTAACGTCGCGGCGCGAACGTTAGGAACTGCCTTGGCCTTTACTTTGCTTCCACTTTTGCTGTTCTTGCGCCGCAAAATGCCGAGAACAGCAGTCTTTCCGGCTCCGCCAGTTCCAATGTGCTTCCGCTTCTCATCGAGATGCCAGATGGTATGGGGCTTTGGCCTTCGTTTGCGCAGGTCTGCTGCGATCATCGGTCCGAAATGGTTCACCCAGCGTCGCACGATCTCATAGGACACCAGAATCCGACGCTCAGCCAGCAAATCCTCGACGTCGCGGAAGCTCAAGGTGAACCGGACATAAAGCCCCAGATCGCCTGTTGGATAATCTCGGGAGGGAAGCGGTAGCCGCGCCGATCGGACCGATGCAGGGGATATTGGCGAGGCGTCGGCTGCATTCATCGGCCTTGTGCCAGGCCATGAGCTTGGCGTCGGCTTCGGCGATTTGCGCCTGCAGCTGCGCATATTCTTCACTTTGGGCCGCGAACAGCTCGCGAGCCAGGACGGGCACACTCTCATCGGCTTGAATGCGATCGAGCAGCGGATCGATGAGCGCCATCCTCCTGGCGGCGGTAAAGTCGAACTCGGCCGCATAGCCGCGGATGGCGTTCGACAGCTGCGTGCGATTGCGGATCAGCCGATCGCGCAATCCGACCATCATCAGGGCCGCTTGTTGTTCGGCACTCTTCGCCGGCACGAAGCGCATCGTCGGTCAACTCAGAGGCGCGATTAGCTTCACCTCATGGCTGTACGCGGCGGAGCAATAGTAGGCCACGGAGCGGCGGCATTTTGCGGCTGCGTGGCGGAGTAAAACCCGGCCACTTTTGAGGTTGACCTTTTCCGAACATTGATTCGGAGGGCGGCTGGGGATGTTTGCGGAATGCCTGAACCTTTCCTCGCCACTCCTCCGCTTCTTCCTCGTTGTCGCGCTGTCGAACGGTGAAACGCGAGACAGCGGGGTCAAGTGCCGCGTTCCCGGTCGAGGCCGCGATCGATCGCCACCAAGTCGAATTTCGTATCCGCGTGTTCTTCGCTAAAGGCTTTGTAAGAATCGTAGAAGCGCAGTTGGCTGGTACAGCCTAACTTTAGCTGGTCGAACTGACCCCGGCGTGCAGCTCGCCCTTTCACGTGAAATATTGCATTGCCAGAGCCCGCGCGCAGTTCCTCGGTGAGCAGCACGTCCCCCGCAAAGATGCAGGCGACATTGCCCGATATCTTATGTGCTTTGAAAAGGTCCTGGCGTGTCGCATAGACCTTACAGTCGGCAGGACCCAACGGAAGCCCTCGCTGCGAAGACGGCGCACCTCAAGGAGAAGCTTGCCAAGCTGGCGACCGAGATGCAGCGCTTGAAAGCGATCGACAAGGAGATGTTGGCCTCGCCCGATCAGCAGATTTCTCTGACCGACCCTGATTCACGTTCGATGGCGACGAGCGGGCGCGGCTCGGGCGTCGTCGGCTATAACGGGCAGGTCGCTGTGGATACGGAGCATCAGCTGATCGTCACGCACGAGGTGACGAATACCGGCTCGGATCGCTCACAACTTGCCAAGGTCGCATCGCAAGCGAAGGACATTCTTGGTGCTGACCATCTCGATGCCGTTGCGGATCGCGGCTACTTCAACGGCCCCGAGATTCTGGCATGCGAGCAAGTTGACATTACGGTGACGCTGCCGAAGCCGATGACATCGGGCGCGAAGTCGGATGGCCGTTTCGGCAAGCAGGATTTCGTTTATTTGCCGACTGAGGATGTCTATCGCTGCCCGGCGGGCGAGAAGCTGACCTATCGTTATACGAACGAGGAGGACGGCAAGACGCTGCGCCGCTACTGGACGACGGCATGCCCGCGCTGCCCGCTCAAATCCCGGTGTACCCGGTGTACGACAGGACCCGAGCGGCGAATCACGCGATGGGAACACGAGCATGTGCTCGAAGCGGCAGCAGCGTCTCGATGAGAACCCGCAGGCGATGCGCGGGCGCCGCGAGACAGTCGAGCATCCCTTCGGTACGCTCAAGATGCGGACGGGTGCGACGCACTTTCTAATGCGCTTTCTAATGAAGCGCCTGCCGAAGGGTGCCACCGAGATGGCCCTGCACGTGCTCGCCTACAATCTCACGCGGGTCATCAACATCCTCGGCGTGAAGCCGCTCATCGCGGCGATCCAGACGTGGGGGGTGCGCATCGGCGCCACCAGATCGCTCACGGCGGACCGCCCAAGCCACGTCGATTCCAGCTTGCAATTGTGACAACATGCTAAGTTGAGCTTGGCGTCGCCGGGCTCCCCCGGCCGAACCGTTTTCACACGCCCAAGACCCTGCGCGGACGTGCGTAAAGCTGTGTCTGCCACCTTTCTTTAGCTTCCCGCTCTTTAGCTTCCCGCGCATTAGACGTGATCTCATAAAGGGGATTCCCGAATCGGCAAGAGGATGATTTAACCTTCAGATCATGGAGGTTGGAATGGCTCGTTTTGATTTGACGGATTTCGAGTGGCCGGCGATTTCGCGGCGGCTACCGAACGAGCCGCGCGGCGTCGCCCGGGTGGATGACCGGCGCGTGTTGAACGGGATATTCTGGCGGCCAAAGGCGATGAGGCGCTGATGAAGCTTCACGCCACCGATCCCGATAGGCTCCTCGGGGATCAGGGTTATGAATCTCGCCCAATGGGTCATCCAGGAGTTTCGGGTCTCGAACGCCGCAGTCTTTTCTCGATTTCAGGCTACGGCGGGAAGCCTTCAGCGCACCGGAAAGCGATGCGGGAATTCCGGATTCCGGCCGGAACGGTCCGTCTCAATAAAGTGGGCTCGCATGGAGGAATCCGCCTCTTGATTCTTGGCGATCAACATCTATCTTTCAATAAATAAAGGGACTATCCCCTTGACACAAGATAAAATAGTTCATTGTAGCGGGCATAGGGGATCGCCATGCCCCGCCGTCGCAACCGTCCAAGCCAAGCCGGAAGTAAAATCAGCAATGTTCAGCCGTTTTCGGTTCGCGAGTTCTTTGAAGAGTTCACGGATGATGATGCTTGCCTGAAACGCATTATGGAAGTTCGGTGTGGCCTGCGTCACGTGTGCGGTGCGTGCGGCTTGCTTCAAGGCGATAATCCCATAAATAGAGATAATCCCATAAATAATATATAAATTACAGCAAATCATCACTTAATTTATAATATACAACACGTAATATAAATATATCTGTCTGTTGCGTGGCGTTATATTGACCGTCCAAAAAGGGCAATTATTTATTTCGGCTATCCTATCCTTGGAGGAGAAATGGCCCAAGAAGAAATGGCGTTGCTTATCCTCGGTACGAGGGGCATCCCCGCACAGCACGGTGGATTCGAGACGTTTGCGGAAAAGCTCTCGTTATATCTTGTAGGACGCGGGTGGGACGTCACCGTTTATTGTCAGGAAGACTTTGACGGCAAGAGTGCTATCCACGTCGATGATTGGCGGGGGGTACGTCGCTTCTTTATTCCGGTTCGACAAAATGGCCCGATTGGAACAATGGTATTCGACTGGCGCGCCATCCAACACGCCATGCGCGAGCCGGGAATTCCGCTCATTTTAGGTTACAATACAGCGATCTTTTCAATGTTGCTTCGTCTGGGGAACCGCCCAATAATTGTGAATATGGACGGAATCGAATGGCGTCGTAACAAATGGTCAACACATGCGAAAGCGTGGCTCTGGCTCAATGATTGGGTCGCTAGTCTTACCTCAAGTGTGCTGATCGCGGATCATCCAGAAATTGTAGAACATCTTGCGACCAGGCGGAAACGGTCCGATATTTTTATGATTCCGTACGGCGGGGATCCTGTTCTGGGGACTCCGGTCACTTCATTGAGTCGTTATGGGATTGAGGCGCACAAATATCTTATTTCTATTTGTCGTCTTGAGCCGGAGAATTCAATTCTTCCTATGATTCGCGCCTTCTCTCGACGACAGCGCCGACGCAAGTTTTTATGCATTGGTAAGTTCGATCCTTGCACGAATGACTATCATCGGCAGATCCGTGATGAAGCAAGTGCTGAGATTTGTTTCCCAGGACCTATTTATGACCATGAGGTACTAGCGTCAATTCGGGAGCACGCAGTCGCCTATTGCCATGGCCACACTGTGGGAGGAACCAATCCGTCGCTCGTCGAGGCACTTGGCGCAGGTAACGCGGTGATCGCCCATCGTAACAAGTTCAATTTGTGGACGGCGGGCAAGGATCAGTTTTTCTTCAATAACGAAGATGAATGCGCCGCTACCTTCGATGTGCTCGAGACCGACCCCGCACGCTTGGCTCGGGCTCGCGCGGCTGCACGACGACAACGCGAGCTCTTATTTACCTGGGAGAAGGTTTTCGCTGCGTATGAATCTCTATTGCTGTCTCTAGTACTCGAGCACCGGACGCTGACGGGGGCCAACCCCGCGATCGGGACGAGATGGCCGAATCCACCTGCATATTGACCGTTATGATCAAATCCGAACTCTCTCTTGCCGAGATCGCCACTTAGCTCACTTCTTCTTGTGGAAAAGGTTGGCAGCGGTTACATAAGCCCCCTTCGCGCGACAGCGCCATTCCCTGTCGATTGATTTGAGTTTTTCTGTAATTGAATGAAGGATTTGGGCAGTTGAAGGTTCTCGTCACCGGTCATTTGGGCTATATCGGCACCGTCATGGTGCCCATGCTGCGCGCCGCCGGCCACGACGTCACAGGATATGATAGCGACCTTTATCAGCGCTGCACCTACGACGCAGGCGGCACCATCATTGATATCCCCACCATCGCCAAGGATACGCGAGACGCGGTTCCCGCCGATCTCGCCGGCTTCGACGCCGTGATCCATTTGGCCGCGCTTTCCAATGACCCACTCGGCAACATTAATCCGGATCTGACATACAGTATCAACCACACCGCCAGTGTTCGCCTGGCGAAGGCGGCGAAAGAGGCCGGCGTGGGCCGTTTCCTGTTCGCGTCCTCCTGTAGCAACTATGGGCGTTCCGGCGAAAAGATAGTCGATGAGACGGACGCGCTCAATCCGGTGACGCCATACGGGCAGTCGAAGGTATGGTCGGAGCGCGACATTTCCGCGCTTGCGGATCAGACCTTCTGCCCCGTCTATCTTCGCCCGGCCACCGCGTACGGTTTGTCTCCGCGGATGCGTTTCGACATTGTGTTGAATAATCTCGTTGCGTGGGCTGTCACCAGAGGTCTTATCTATCTGAAGTCTGACGGTACACCGTGGCGTCCCATTGTCCACACCGAGGACTTCTCGCGCGCTTTCCTGGCCGCTCTCGAAGCCCCCCGGAACAAGGTTTTTAATCAAGCGTTCAATGTAGGGCACGGCGACCATAATTACCGCATTCGCGATCTCGCCGAGATCGTCGCTGAAGTGGTACCGAACTGTCGTCTTGAATACGCATCGGATGCCGGTCCCGATACTCGTTCTTACCGTGTGAGCTTCGACAAGATCGCGTGGGCGCTACCGGCATTTCAGCCCAAATGGGATGCGCGTCGTGGTGCTAAGCAGTTGTATGATGCCTACCGCACATCCGGTCTGCCCCTGGAGGAATTCGAGGGGCCCCGATATCAGCGTATCGGTCATATCAGGATGTTGATCGCCGATGGGGTTCTGAACGAGGACCTTCGTTCATGTTCCTCGCCAGTCGGTAACTACTGATGGCGGCCATCCAGTGGCCAACGGACTGCTGGCAATAAGACTGCACGTGGTGAAGGACTATGCCCTATCGACCAATAGCCTTCTGATACTTCAGTTTTTGTTGCGACCCTGACGAATTGGTCCGGAACCATACGAAGCGGACCCGAGTAGCGAGAACTCCTCTACCAAAGGCGAACAATGGAGCGATAAGTTCGAAGCGCAACTGACCGCCATCGGAAGAACACCACAACTTGTCGGCTCATTTTTCAAGGCGGATATCGCCTGTATTACCGGCCAATTGATATCTTTGGCATGGAGGACAGCGATGCACCCCGAAAGCTCGTGGGCAAGGCAACTCGACGACAGTGCGATCGGCGAGGACGTCTTCGCCCTTGCCGCCGAAATTTATCCGATCTGCCGGAGCATTACGGGAAACGGCGTACGCGAGACGCTCGCGCTTCTCGCGCGCCACATCGAGATCAGCGTGCACGAGGTGCCGACGGGAGCGCAGGTGTTCGACTGGACCATCCCGCGCGAATGGAACATTCGCGATGCCTACATCAAGAACGCTCGCGGCGTAAAACTCGTCGACTTTTCCCAGTCGAATCTGCACGTCATGGGCTACAGTGTCCCGGTGCAAAAGCGTGTCCCGCTGTCCGAACTCAAGACGCACATTTATACCCTTCCTGAACAGCCCAATCTAATCCCCTATCGAACGTCTTACTATTCCGAGAATTGGGGATTCTGCATGGCGCACCGGCAATTCGCGAGCCTGAGCGACGAAACCTACGAAGTCGTGATCGACTCGAGCCTCGAAGACGGATTTCTCACCTACGGCGAGTACCTGCACAAAGGCGAGACCGAAGACGAATGTCTGCTTTCGGCCCATATCTGCCACCCGTCGCTCGCCAACGACAACTGCTCGGGTCTGGCGCTGCTTACCCATCTTGCGAAAAGGCTTTCGGGCATAAAGACGCGTTATAGCTATCACTTCCTCTTTGCACCAGGCACAATCGGCGCGATAACCTGGCTTGCTCGCAATGAGGACAAGGTCCAACGCATCAAACACGGCCTCGTTCTTTCCATGGTTGGCGACGGTGGCGGTCCGACTTACAAGAGAAGCCGACAGGGCGATGCGAGGATTGATCGGGCGGTTATCCACGTTCTTCGGCACTTGGGGCTGACGCCTGCAATTCTCGATTTCTCGCCCTACGGGTATGACGAGCGCCAGTATTGCTCGCCGGGGTTCAACCTGCCGGTTGGACTCTGCAGCGCAGCAAGTTCAGCTCGATTCCCCAATATCACACTTCGGCGGATAATCTCGATTTCATAAGACCCGATTATCTGGCGCAGTCCTACCGACTCATAGCATTGACGCTCGATGTGATTGAAAATGATGCGGTCTTTCTTAATACGATGCCGAAGTGTGAACCGCAGCTCGGTAAGCGCCGTCTCTATGACGCAATCGGAGGCGACAAGGATGTCGCAGCCAGCACCATGGCGATGCTGTGGGTGCTCAGTTTTTCGGACGGCGTGCATTCTTTTCTCGACATCGCGGAAAAGTCGAATTTGCCATTTGCGACGATCCGAAGCACCGCAGAGCTTCTGCGCGCTCAGGGTCTGCTAAGGCCGCTTAACGGCGGCGATGCAGCGTGAGGCCGAACGCGCGGTGACTCGGGCCTGTCAAATCACATCCAATGTCCGACGACATTTTCGCGTTGAAGGCTAGCTACGTCCACAAGAATGCCCGATTGACGCCAATCGGTCGAGCGCGGATTGTGATGCAGTTGCGAGCGGACAGACGCCGCAGGCCGCCGCACGAGCCGCAGGCGTCTGTCCGCGCACCGTCCGCAAATGGGTGGCGCGTTATGCCGCCGAGAAAGTTGCCGGTTCGCGGGACTGCTCCTCGCGGCCGCACCGCCTCAACCGGCCGACACCACAACATGTCGTCGCGCGGATCGGCGAAGTGCGTCGCCAACGTCTTTCCGGCACGCATATTGCCGCGAGCGTCGGGGTTTCGGCGGACGCCGTCAGCCGCGTTCTGAAACGAATGGGTTTGAACCGTGATCTCGAGCTGGGCGAGCCGGTGCGTCGCCACGAGCGAGAGCACCCGGGTGAACTGATTCATATCGATATCAAGAAGCTTGGCCGTTGCGAGCGCCTTGGCCACCGCATCACCGGGGGCCGCACAGGCCAAAGCAACAGTCGCGGCGCTGGCTGGGAGTTCGTTCATGTCTCAATCGACGACGCCTCGCGCGTCGCCTTCACAAGGATCATGCCGGATGAAAAGGCAGTGAGCGCCGTCGCGTTTTTTAAAGCCGCCGTCGCCTGTTACGCGAGCTTCGGTGTCAAAGTCGCGCGCGTCATGACCGACAATGGGCCCGCTTATAAATCCTTCGCCTTCGCGCGGGCCTGTCGAAGATTGAAGATCAAGCACTTGCGGACCAAGCCCTCGACGCCGAAAACCAACAGAAAAGCCGAACGCCATCCAGACTGCGCTGCGCGAATGGGCCTACGCAAGAGCTTATCAGAGCTCAGATCAAAGAGCCGCCGAGCTGCCGATCTGGACGCCCCGATATAATTGGCATCGTCCGCACAGCAGCCTAAAATCAACCCCCATCAGCCGCCTCGGCCTCTCCCACAACCTGTTGAGGCTCCACACCTAGAGCGGGATGAGGCTGGTCTGAATCGGTCGGGGATTCCCGAATCGCCTGGTTTGTAATTCAAGCTGCTGGCCGGGCGGAGGCCGGCGGCGATGGTCAGACCTCTGTCGATGGATTTGCGGGAGCGCGCGGTGGCGCGGATTGCGGCGGCCGAGAGCGTGCGGAAGGTGGCGCGGGCGCTGAGCGTCGCGCCGTCGAGCGTGGCGAAGTGGACGCAAGGGCTGCGGGCGACGGGCAGCGTCGCGCCTGGCAAGATTGGCGGCCATGTGCCGCCGAAGATCGCGGGCGCCCATCGGGCGTGGCTTGTCGCGCGGACGGCGGCGGCGGCGTTCACCCTGCGCGGACTGGTGGCCGAACTTGCCGGGCGCGGGCTGCGGGTCGACTACCGCACCGTCTGGACATTCATCCGCCGCGAGGGCCTAAAGCTTCAAAAAAAACCGTGCTGGCGAGCGAGCAAAACCGTCCCGGCGTCGCCCCCAAGCGCAGGCGGTGGAAGACCCGCCAGGGGCGCATTGATCCGAGGCGGCTGATCTTCATCGATGAAACCTGGGCCATCCTTCGCCAAGCTCAGGACAAATATGGGGCCGTTGTGGGCTCCGCGCGGCCAGCGCCTGCCGGGACAGGTTCCCTACGGACACGGGAAGACCATGACATTCCTCGCCGCCCTGCGCTGCGACCGCATCGATGCGCCATGGTGCTCGACGGGCCAATCAATGGCGAAAGCTTCCGGGTCTATGTTGAGCACGTGCTGGTCCCGGCGCTGGCTCAAGGCGACATCGTCGTGATGGACAACTCTCCGCCCGCCGGGGGCGTCCGGCGTGCTCCGCTCGGCAGCCACAAGGGCAGGGCGATCCGCCGCGCGATCCGCGCCGCCGGGGCGAGGCTATTCTTCCTACCGCCCTCCAGTCCCGATCTCAACCGCTCGAGCAGGTGTTCGCCAAGCTGAAGCATTTCCTGCGAAAAGCCGCCGAGCGCACCGCCCCCGCCACGGGGAGGCGCACCGAACTCTCCTCGACGCCTTCAGTCCCGCCGAATGCGCAAATTATTTCGTCAACTCAGGATATGCTTCCGTGTAAAGTCATCCCGCCCTAATTAATTTTATTGGCTGACGAGACAGTCCCTGGCGAACCGGTCTGCGAGGAAAATTCCCTGCGAACCGGGAAAAGAACGGAGAAATTCCGGTATTATGGCGCAACTGCCACAAGAAGTGAACCGGTCCGCGCCTAAATTTGGTGCATGACCAACAGCCACGTAATTTCTGCCCTTCGCCTCAAGCGCGCCGAGATCAGCGGCCCGATGTCACCCAATGAGGGGTCCGTGTATTCAGCATCCCTTGATCACCGTTCCGAAACCGTCTGCGTTCTCTCTGTTATTATAGCGGAATTGGAATTCGGCGACATAGAGCGGCATATATTTGCGGCTCATTTTGTGGAACGTGCCAACCACGCGCGCTTGAAAATCGACCAGAAACCTTCGATGGTTTGCGTGTGGATCGCGCCGATGACATATTGACCGCGCGCGTGGTCAATAGTCGCATGTGGATATTCGCCGTCGAGGCGCCTGTAGCCAGCCCATTGATCAGTGCAAAGCAAGCTGACTTTATGGGAGACGGCTTCCCGAACGAAGGCTGTCAGTGTGGCCGCCTGGACGTTGGCAACTACCCGCGCGACGACATTCCCCTTACGGCTCACGGCGCCGACGATTGGCGTTTTGCCGGAACCTATGCCGCCAGTTCCACCGCCGCCGCCACGTTTATCCCAATGCCTATTTTTGGCCAAGCCGCCGACGAAGGTTTCATCAACCTCGACGATACCGCCGAGTTTATCAATATCCTCCATCAAGGCAACGCGGACGCGATGGCACATATACCAGGCGGTTTTCAGAGAACCGAAGCCCATATAACGCCAAACCTGGCGAGCGCTTATTCCCTTTTTGCTAGTGAGCATCAAATGAATGACGCGATACCAATCGCGGAGAGGTTTATTGGTATTTTCGAAAATTGTGCCAGCAATATGGGAGAAGCGATATCCGTCCGGCGCACATTGTTCACACTGCCAATGCCATTTGCGAGAAGGAAGATCGTAAACGGCGGGGTTGCCACAACGCGGGCAACAAACACCTTGCGGCCAGCGGCGCGCGACCAAGTACGCCTTGCAGGCCTCTTCGTTTGGAAACATCGCCTCGAATTGAGGGACGGTCAGTTGGTGGATTTGCGGGGGTTGTTTTGCTCTGGCCATGGTTCGTCCTCTGAGTGTGAAAGGACATTATCATGAACCGAAGCGTCTGTCAAGTCAGGGAACATCTCCCTAAATTCTTACAAGGCCCAATGCAGCGGCCTCGCCTTTGATTTGGTAAGTTCGATCGATTTCTCGCGGCAATTTCGGCAGGGTAGCGGCGCCGCCTAGATGGGGCACCCGTTGCCGAAGAACATTCTCGACGTAAGTTTTCTGACGGAATCGAAAATGTTGGAAGCCGCGGCTGCTTGGCCTCGTGACCAGCATTTGACGCCACTACGGCCTGCAGTTGCGGAATAGAGCATGCTTCACTATCGTGAGGGAAAAGAATGTCAGATGCCGGGGTCTTGCCATAACGGCCAAACCGATTCAGACTGATGAGGCAATACAGTGTCAACCAGGGCAACGTTTCGAGGCTTGCGCCATGAGCACCAAACGTCTCAACGTCGAATGCAATCCCGCCCACCTTCTCTGCTTTGCCGGGCGCTACATGACCGTGGTGTCACGATCATTGATCGTCGCTGTGATAACGATGTTACTGCTCACACCTGAACCGTCGCACTCCGCTCCTCTCCCGTCAGACGAGGAGGTAAGCGGAATCGTAAAGGCATGTGGTGGAGGACGTTTCCAGCAGATCGCGGGTGATCTTGAAGGGAGAATAAGCATCTGGAAGAGGAACGCAGAGGCGTCTGGCAACGCGTCAAGGGAAGACCTCAGTGCTATCCTGAAAACAGTACCTCAAAATCAGCAAATATCCCAGAAAATTACAAAACATATACAGATTGTATATTAAATGCAATTTCGAAATATTTGAGTGCCGAGGAAAGCTCTCCACAGTTTCTTGTAGGACAGTATATCTTTCTTGTAGGACAGTATATCTGCAAAGGCGGCTGCCAGCGTCCAGATGGATTGGCATATGTTACAATAGAAATGGCCAATTATACTGCACAAACGAAGTTTGTAACAAAGTTTCATGCTCATACAATGGTCCAGTAAAGACTATATACGCAAATGGGTGGCATATGCGTGGTGATATTAAAAACAATGGCGAAAGAATTATTTGGCATAATCCCACATGGTGGGTCCGCATAAACGACTAGCGCTGATCGTCTTATCTTAAGTCCGGTGCGGCTGGCGCCCTACCCGCCGCCACACAGGATTTGCCAGCAAATAGACTTCCTTGATGGTGTCACCGGCCGGGCCACCTCGCTCACCGAGGACCAGGGGTGACTGCAAGCGCCCGCCGCACCGCCTCTGGATCACCGGCAATCGCCTTAAGGTAGGCGCGAGCCGGTTGATCCGGCTCGGTGCGCCCTTGCTCCCAGTCCCGAAGGGTGCCGAGCGGGATGTGATAGCGCCCGGAAAATTCCTCCTGTGTCAGCCCGAGCGCGCGGCGCAACGTTTTTATGCGCGGTACTCGTATTGCGGTCCGCAGCTCTTCGGCCGTCATGGGCCGCGCATCGGGATCGGCTCCCGCCGCCGCCTCAATCTCCGCCTCCGCCATCGGCCGCATGGGCGTATCCGGGAACGGCCGCCCGGTGCCATCGCTCAACACCTCGACAACCGTGCCGTCAGAGCGAATTGTCGCGGCGATAGTCGTCTTGCTCATGTTTTTCCGCCCGCCGGGCCGAGATCAGCCGTTTCCGTTCACCGCGCTCGGTATAGGTCACATGCAAGATCACGCCTTCGCACATGCCGAGCAAGATGATGCGTTCTTCGCCATAGCTATTACGGTCATCGATCCGCTCCACTCCGAAGGGATCGCGGAAAGCCTTAACCGCCTGGTGGAAGGTGACACCATGCGCACGCCAATTGACGGCGGCCTTGTCATCATCCCATTCGAAAGCATCTACTTCCGTAATGTACTGGTTATCAGTAACTTTGTCAAATATTCGATTATCGAAGAAGGTGCCCGGTAGCGTAGTCTTGGCGATAACGCCGTCTTGCTCTTAAGTCCGGTGGCGCTGGCGCCTGGACTTATATTAGCCGCCGAACAGGGAATCGAAAAAGTTTTGCTGTGGGGATTGAGCGCCCCGCTTTTGTCCATAAGCCCCTGGGTTCGGGATGTCCGCCGGAGGCACAGGCGCACCGGCCCGGGCTGGCGCCTGGGGGAGCGCTTGCGCGGCTTCGCCCGCACCCATCGGCAAGTCCGCTGGCGGAAGTGGCGGCGGATTTTGCCGTGCTTCGCCCGCGAACGGCGCGCCGAACAAGCCCGGCGGCAATGGCCAACCATTGTTTTCCGCCATCGGCACACCTTCAGGGCTGGAATCCCGCCAAATCCCGCCGGGGAGCGGCTGCGACGGCACGCCCTGATGCGCGGCCCGCATGAAGCGCGACCAGATTTCTACGGGAAGATTGCCGCCGGACGCTTTTTTTGTCGGCGAATTATCGTCGTTGCCGAGCCAGACACCGGCGACGAGATGGCTGGTGTAACCGATGAACCACGCATCGCGCCAATCCTGGCTGGTGCCGGTCTTGCCGGCCGCCTGCCAGCCCGGCACCGAAGCCTTGCGCGCCGTGCCCGTTAAGAGCGTTTCCTGCATCATGGTGTTCATCATCGCCACATAGCTTGGATCAATGACCCGGCCGTTGCTGGCGCCCTTGCGTTGATAGAGGAGTTTTCCGGAGGCGGTTTTTACTTTCGCGATGATCTGCGGCTGGACGCCAATGCCTCCGTTGGCGAAGGCGGCGTAAGCCGTCACGATCTCTAGGGGCGTAACCTCGGACGTGCCGAGCGCGATCGACGGGTTGGCGGAAAGATCGGATGCGATCCCAAGACGATGCGCGACCCTGACGATAGCCTTGGGACCAACCTCCAGGCCGAGGCGTACCGCTACGGTGTTCAAGGACAGCGCCAACGCCTTGGTGAGCGTGACCGGACCGAAATAATCCCGCGCGTAATTTTCCGGCTGCCAGCCCTTCACATTGATCGGAGCGTCTTCGCGCACCGAATCCGGGGTCAGGCCGGCTTCGAGCGCGGCGAGATAGACGAAAGGCTTAAAAGCCGACCCAGGCTGGCGTTTGGCCGAAGCCGCGCGGTCGAACTGGCTTTCGGCGTAGTTGCGGCCGCCGACCAGAGCCTTGATCGTACCATCTGCGTCTAGCGCGACGAGGGCGCCCTGGCCAACATTAAAGGCCGCGCCTTTGCGATCAAGCTCTTCGGCGAGCGCCTTTTCCGCCGCCGCCTGCAACGGGGCGCTGAGCGTCGTCGCGACGGCGATATCTTCATTGATTGCACCGATCGTATCGTCGAGCGTGTCCATCACGAAATCGGCGGCGTAATTGACCGAACTCGCGTTTCGATCCCGCATGGCTTGCGCGGGATGAGCGAGCGCGAGCATGGCCATCGCATCGGTTATAAAACCTTCCTGAACCATTGCCGCGATGACTTGGCTCGCGCGCTCGCTGGCCCCGGCCGGATTGCGATTTGGCGCCAGTCTCGCCGGCGCCTTCATTAGCCCCGCGAGAACCGCCGCCTCGGGCAGCGTCACACTGCGGGCGCCGTGGCCAAAATATTTTTGCGCCGCCGCTTCCACGCCGTAGGCGCCGGAACCGAAATACACGCGGTTCAAGTACAATTCGAGGATTTGGGCTTTCGAATATTTATGCTCAAGCCAGAGCGCGAGGATCGCTTCCTGGATCTTTCGCGAAACGGTCCTTTCCTGGGTCAGAAAGAGGTTTTTGGCGAGCTGCTGCGTCAGAGTCGAACCGCCCTGCACCATGCCGCCGCCTGTTGTATTACGAATCAGGGCGCGCAATATTCCTTGCGGATCGATTCCCAAATGCGAATAAAAGCGGCGATCCTCGATTGCGACAAAAGCTTTTGGCAGATAGGGCGGCAGGTCCGCGATCCGGACCGCGGCGCCTCCGGTGTCGCCGCGATTGGCGAGCAAAACTCCGGTTTCGTCGAGAATGGCAATGTTCGGCGGCCGTTTCGGCACGGCAAGCGCGTCGATCGGCGGCAGTTTCGTCGCTTGATAGGCAATCACGCCCGCGCCCGCCATGCCGGTCCAGACAGTTGCGATCATCCCCCAATAAAGCAACAGGGCGACAGGCGAACGGCGTTTCCTGGTCACCCGCGATCGTCCGGCACGGCGCGGCACGTTTTCGTCAATCCTTGCTTTGGTTCCGGGAGGTTGGTTTCCGGGAGGTTGGCCGACGCCCGGCTCGCGGCGTACCGCCGTCTTGCGCTTTGTCATGCCAATCGCGCCGCCGTATCCCCAAAATAGACCGGCACCGCGTTCCAGGCCGATACTGCGCGGCCGAGGTGGCTCGCTTTTATGATAAATCCGGCGGATTAAGGGCAGGTAAAGGTCTGGCCGCGCAACGCAAGGTCCACGCGTGCCCGTGCAAAAGCGGTGGTGGATTAATCGCGGCGGCTTGCGATTTGGCGAAAGCCGCGCCAAAGTCCGCCTCCGTCCCCGGCGCAGCCAAGGGGCGGGCGTGATGGATCGAACAAAAGCCCGATTGGACTACCCCCATGAAAGTTACTCTCGAACGCGCGGCTTTGTTGAAGTCTCTCGGCCACGTGCATCGCGTCGTCGAGCGCCGCAACACGATTCCCATTCTCTCGAATGTCCTATTGCGCGCCGAAGACATGAGCCTTCTCCTGAAGGCGACCGATCTCGACCTTGAAGTCATCGAACGATTAGCGGCGGACGTCGGCGCCGCCGGCGCGACCACGGTTCCCGCCCATATCCTTTATGAGATTGTCCGCAAGCTGCCAGACGGCGCGCAAGTCTCGCTCGAATCGAATGGCGAATCCGGCCGGTTGCAGCTACGCTCCGGGCGTTCGCGGTTCAACCTGCAGGCTTTGCCGGACAGCGATTTCCCCGACCTCGCCACGGGCGAACTCGGTCACTCTTTCAACCTCGCCGCCGGCGACCTCAAGCGGCTGATCGACAAAACCCAGTTCGCGATTTCCAATGAAGAGACGCGCTACTACCTCAATGGCATTTTTCTGCACACGACAGATGTCGAAGGCCATATGATGTTGCGTGCCGTCGCGACCGACGGGCACAGGCTCGCTCGGGTCGAAATTCCCGCCCCAGATGGCGCGATTGGCATGCCGGGGGTCATAGTGCCGCGCAAGGCCGTGTCCGAGGTGCAAAAACTCATCGAGGATCCCAGCATGGAAGTTCGCGTCGAAATATCGGCGGCAAAGGCGCGCTTTACCTTCGGTCCTTCGACAAGCTCAGGACAGGCTTCTTCGGCGAGCGCGGGACAAGTCGTGCTGACCTCAAAATTGATCGACGGGACCTTTCCCGATTATGTTCGCGTCATCCCTTCCGGCAACGACAAACGTCTGATTCTCGATCGCGCGCCTTTCGCGGCCGCGGTCGACCGGGTTTCAACGATTTCGTCGGAGCGCGGCCGCGCCGTCAAGCTCGCCGTGACGGATGCGAAACTTACTCTTTCCGTCACCAATCCAGATTCCGGCTCGGCGACCGAGGAACTCGATGTCGATTATGACTCCGCGCCGATCGATATCGGCTTCAACGCCCGCTACCTCCTCGACATTACCGAGCAGCTCGACGGCGACACCGTGCTGTTCAAGCTTGCCGACCCCGGTTCGCCGACTCTTGTGCAAGACCGCGATGGCGCGGCCGCTCTTTATGTGTTGATGCCGATGCGGGTCTGAGGCAGCCGTGTTTTTTCTTTGCGTATCCGAAAAAAGAAAAGCAAAATACTATCCAATCGCGTTCGCCGGCCCCGATTTTTGCCGGTCAACGCGCATCTGCCGAGGACGATGATGGCGGCTTCCGGCCGGAACGAGCCAATGCCCAAGATCAACGGAATTTAAAACACTCGCCGCCGAAACATGCATCGTGGGCGACGAAGCACGGCGGACTAAGAAGCCCGGCGGTGCCGCGGTAGCCGCACGAAGAGCCAGGCTGATAGCCGTGCTAGGAGGGTCGCTCGCCTTATCTGCGGAACCTGCGGCAGCCTGGTGGAATTATTACGGTGATTGCTACTATAATGACGGCGGTGCCGCGATCAGTGGGGCGATGTTAGGCCTTGCGCTCGGCACGATGATTGGTGCAGCCGCCGCGCAACAGCAGCAGACGCAACAGCAAGTACCCGTATGCTATGCCCCCAATGGGAACCCTTATTTCGCGCGGGCATGGCACGGAAGATGGAGGTGTTAGGATCATGAATAAACTCATCCCAGCGCTTTTTCTGCTTTCCCTATTGGATGACAGAGCCCATGCCGAATGCACGATTATGGATGATGGACAGCAAACTTATACCGTCTGCTGGAATGGTCTGGCCTGGATCCGGAGCCCTGTCGTCCAGCCTAATTATAGCACTGCCCCGCGCACGCCTATGTCTGGCCCGGGCATGAGCAATGTGGGCATGAGCAACATGGGCGGGGTTAGCGCCTTCAATTATTGAGAGGGGATGAATCCAAATGTCCCGCGAAGATGGAGGTGCTAGGATGATCGACCACAAGCAAATGCGATACGTGCACGGCATCTCATGGAAGCCGCTACCCGAGGGCCGGGTGCTGGTCCACAACCATGTCATCCCACGCCACGGATCGGAGTGAACGGGTTCCGCGCATGGACCCAGCTTCTCACCAATGAGCTTGTCCTTTGCACATGTGATTGGGCCGGGCAGGACCTTCATGGACGGCCCCACTATAGAGTTAACCCTTGCTCGCGCCCCTGTTCCCGCCCCCTCTTTTGGCCGGTTCTCGTTCGGCTTGGCTGGACCCAAAGCCTTCGCCAGCAAAATCTTGCGGCGCATGGTCGTTGAAAGCGGGTCAGCCTGGAAATGAGATTACACCCGGCACCGTCATCGATCATGATGGCGGCCTCTGGGCCGCCGTGAAGACCATTGCGGTGAAGCCCGGCAAAGGTGATGCGTTTAATCAAGTGGAACCAAAAAATCTCATCGACGCGCGCAAACTTAATGAACGTTTCGGCGCCGACGAAACGGTCGAGGCGATCGATCTCGAACTCAAGGATTTTAGTTTTCTCTATGCACAAGACGGCGCGCTCGTCTTCATGGATCTCGAATCTTATGAACAAATCGAGCTTGCCACGGATTGGATTGGAGAGCGAGCTGCGTTCCTTTAAGGCGGCATGAAGGTCATTTTGCAAATGCACGGCAGCCGCCCGACCAGCGTCAGGTTTCCGCCGCACGTGACTTTGAAGTTCGTCGAAGCCGATCCCGCCGTGCGCGGCCAAGCCGCCGCCTCTTCCTGCAAGCCGGCGCTGCTCGAAAATGGTCTGCGCGTACTCATGGCGGCGGCGAAAGGATCGTCGTCGATGCGAGCGAGATAACTTATATGCAGCGAGCAGACGGGCAGGTCACGCCGATACCATGATCAGATCCGCGCTCATGAACGTGATGACCGCCGCCGCCCTCAAGGCGGGGCGCGGCTTGAAGCGCGATTTTGGCGAAGTGGAAAACCTGCAAGTCTCGGTAAAGGGACCGGGGGATTTCGTCACCGCAGCCGATCGCAGGGCCGAAAAAATTCTCCATGAGGAACTAGCAAGGGCAAGGCCGGGCTACGGCTTCGTGATGGAGGAAGGCGGCCGGATCGACGGCCCCGACAAGAGCCATTCCTGGTTCATCGACCCGCTCGACGGGACGACCAATTTCCTGCATGGTTTGCCTGTCTTCGCGATCTCGATCGCTCTCACGCGCGATGGCCAGATCGTCGCGGGGCTCGTCCATAATCCGGCAACCGGCGACATGTTTATCGCCCAGAAAGGGCAAGGCGCCTACCAAAACAACCGGCGGCTGCGCGTGGCCGCGCGGCGCGACATGGCCGATTCATTGATCGGCTGCGGCATTCCGCATCTCGGCAAGGCCAAGGAGCATCCGCGCTTCGTGGCCGATCTCGCCACGGTCATGGCGAAGGCCGGCAATCTTCGCCGCCTCGGCGCCGCCGCCCTCGATCTTTGCTTTGTTGCCGCGGGATGTTACGACGGCTTTTGGGAGCGTAATTTGCAGGCCTGGGATATCGCCGCTGGAATTATTATCGTGAAGGAGGCGGGAGGCTTCGTGACCGACGCGGACGGCGGCGCCGAGATGCTGGCCAAGGGGTCCGTTTGCGCCGGCAATGAGGCTATCCATCGCGGTTTGTTGAACCTGATCCGCACTTGACCATGCGCTGAAATGGACCCCGATTTTGGGACCGGTGGCTTAGCGTGCGTTCCGAAAAAGTTGCTCGACTTTTCTGATAAGGACATGCTCCAACTATTTGATTCTGAGCGGTACCTTGTCGATCACGGGGTCCCACGTGATCGGGAAGCGCTCCTGTTCGATGCGATTTGAGAAACTGGCTTGCCACCCACGCTTCAATTGCGTATCGGATGTGCGCGCTTTTGAGCCAAACCCGCCAGCCCGGGATAGAGCGGAGTCTTCGTGTTTCTAACCCATATTCAACCGCTCGTCGCGCAGCACGGCTATTGGTTCGTCTTCCTCATCGTCATGCTGGAGAGCGCGGGCGTTCCTCTGCCTGGAGAAACCTTTCTGGTTCTGGCCTCTATTTATGCCGGTGCCACCGGCCAGCTTAACGTATCCCTTGTCATCGCTTGCGCGGCGGCGGGCGCGATTACCGGCGACAATATCGGTTTCTGGGTCGGCCGGACATGGGGTGCGAAATTCCTTCTGCGCTACGGCAAATTCATTCACCTCCCGGAAGAAAGGCTCATCCTCGGGCAATATCTCTTCGAAAAGCACGGCGGGAAGATCGTTTTTTTCGGCCGTTTCTTTGCTTTCCTGCGCGTTCTCGCGGCGCTGCTCGCGGGAGCGAACAAATATCGATGGCCGCCATTTTTGTTCTTCAATGCGGCCGGAGGCATCATTTGGGCGCTTGTGTTCGGAATAGGCGCCTTTGTGTTTGGCGATTCGATTCATCGCGTTAGTGGCCCGCTTGGGGTCATCGCGCTTGCCGGTGTTGTCGTCGGCGTGATCGCTGTCACGTACATCGTTCGCCGCGAGGAAAGGAAGATGGAGAAAAAGCTCTCAAGGAGCGATGTGGATCGTTTCACGCGCTCATGACAAGGGCGCTTGCCCCTGCTCGCCTCGTGGCGCGAGATGGAGCCGACACCAGACGCGCGGCCTGTCTTTCGGCAATGACGGCGGCTCCAGCTTGCCTGAGGAATACCGGTTTACCTGATGGGGACCGATCCTACATCGGTTACCCACCGGCCACGATCGCGATCATAGTGGCGACGCGTTGTTGGATCGTACAAATAGCCATCGTGCATATAGACGCTACCGCCTTCGAAGCGAGGAGCCACGTTACCCGGATACGCTTCCTCCCAACGAGCTTCAATGACGCCGTTGTCGCTCTGAAACGAACTCAAAGGAAGCGACGATACGCCAGTGGCAACGGAGATACCGCCGACGGCTGCAAGTATGATGATCTTGTTGTTCATAAGGACCTCCTGTCGATGGGAAAAACCTAAATCTCTGCTCAGCCCAATGAAAAGATAATTCGATCAAGGCGGACCGCCCAATGAATAATCTTGCGATCTAGGAACGTGCTTGCTGCTATTTCGAAGCGAAGGCTGCCTGCAGCGGCCATCAAATCGCACGCTGCAGACGCCGGCTCCCTCGCCGCTGTAACATTTTGGTAAGATGCCCGGGAAAACATGGGCCGCTCAGGACCGCTCCAGGCGCGCGATGAGGCTCGACGTATCCCAGCGCGCGCCGCCCATCGTTTGAATCTCGGCGTAAAATTGATCGACCAGGGCCGCGACCGGCAGCGTTGCGCCACTGCGACGCGCTTCCTCCAAGCAGAGTGCGAGGTCCTTGCGCATCCAATTCACCGCGAAGCCGAAGTCGAATTTACCCGCGCTCATGGTTTTGTGGCGGTTGTCCATCTGCCAGGATTGCGCCGCGCCCTTGCTGATGATTTCGACGGCGGCACCCGGATCGAGCCCCGCGCGCTTGGCGAAATGGAGACCCTCGGCCAGAGCCTGAACGAGCCCGGCAATGCAGATCTGATTGACCATTTTGGTGAGCTGGCCCGCCCCCGGAGGTCCCATCAGCCGGCAGGCCTTGGCATAGGAAAAGATGATCCCTTCGGCCCGCCTGTAATCGTCCGGTTCACCGCCGCACATGACGCTGAGCGCACCTGCTTCGGCGCCGGCCTGACCGCCGGATATTGGGGCATCGACAAAGCCAAATCCTTGGGCTTTCGCAATCGCGTTAAGCTCGCGCGCGACGACCGCCGAGGCGGTTGTGTGATCGACGAAGACCGCCGATTTTTCGAGGCTCTCGAAGGCGCCCTCCGCGCCGGTCGTCACGGCGCGCAGATCGTCGTCGTTACCGACGCAGGCAAAGACAAACTCCTGGCCCTTCGCGGCCTCGCTGGGGGTCAGCGCGCGGTGGCCGCGAAATTCTTCGACCCATTTCTCCGCCCGCGCGGCCGTGCGATTGCAAACCGTGACGTCATGACCCTTCGTCTTGAGGTGCCCGGCCATGGGATAGCCCATCACGCCGAGGCCGAGGAACGCGACTTTTGCCATGGGCTCCTTTCCGCGCGATTCCCAATTAAGGAAGATCGCGGCTATTCGATCTTAAAGGCGAAATATTTGGCTGTGATCTTGGCAAATGTGCCATCGGCCGCGCAAAAGTCCAGGGCCTTTTCGAACATGGCTTTCAGTGCAATGTCCTCCTTGCGAAGACCGATGCCGATCCCTTCGCCGAAATAGGCCGGATCGCGCGGCACGTCCGCGTTGAGAACGCAGCATTGCGCTTCCTTTCGCGTTTTCATGAAATCGGCGATGGCGTCCTTGTCGCCGATGACGGCGTCGAGCCGCCCTTCGGCGAGATCCAGGATAGCTTCCTCGAGCGTCGCGTAGGGGCGGATCTCCGATTGTTTGTAGACATCCTCGAGATAGGCCTCGTGGGTGCCCCCCGCCTCGACGCCAATCGCTTTGCCAACGAGGCCCGCCGGACTCGTATCCAGGGTGGCTCGCTGTTTTGCGGTCATGAAAACAGAAGGCATGCGGATGTAAGGTTTGGTGAACGCGATTTGTTGGCGGGCTTCGCCGGTGATTTCCATCGCCGCCATGATCGCATCGTAGCGATGTCCGAGAAGGCCGGGAATAAGCCCGTCCCAATCCTGCGCGATGAAGCTGCAGGACACCTTCATGCGGGCGCATAAATCGCGCGCTAGGTCGATTTCGAAACCGGCGAGTTTGTTGTTTTCGAGATAGTTGTAGGGAGGGCGTGCGCCTTCGCTGGCTATCCTGACCGTTCGCCAGCCGCCTCGGGAAGCGTTCGCGGCGAGGCAGCCAAGCGGCCGAACGAGGTTCACAATCAAGCAAGCCGCGAAACAGAGCGCCAACAGCCAGGCGGTTCGCACGCCGCCTTTGTGAACGCTTAAGGACAATGACCTTCTCCTTGCCTCGCATTGGAAAGACCCATTTGGTCGAGGTGATCGACGTAACTGTTGGTTGGCTAGCGGGGAGCTTACATCCGGCGTTCACCAAGCGTACTTCAGCGCCTTCAAAATAGCCCGCGCTAGAATCATGTGGCCCACCAAGTTCGGATGCACCCGGTCGGAAGCCAGCGCCATCGGATGAACTTCCGTCAAGACACACTCGAACGCCGCCTGAGTGTCCACCAGGATGGCTTGGTATTTCCTGGCCAACTGACGCACCACCTTCCCCATACCGGTACATCATCGCCCGCATGGGGTCCGCCCGGTTGAGTTCGATGAAGTAGGGCGTCATGAGCACCAATCCCTTGAGTTGCGGCCATTTGTCTTTGCGATGCTTGGCCTTGGTCTAACCATGGTGCACGGCGGTCTAGGCGCCGGCAAAATTCGAAGCCTACCAGCTGCCGAAGTCGACCGGCTTCCTCGTCCTGGCGGTGATGCTGGGGCGCGGCCTATGGCGCATCGCAAATCCCCCGCCGGCGCCACCGGCGGGGGACAAGGCCGTGGGAACAACGCGTCGCGCGGGCTCTGCACTGCGGTTTTTATGCCCTCATTCTGAGTATAATCGCATCAGGGATCATGGTCTCGGCGTCGCCGCTGCCGCTTCCAGCGCACCTTCCCGGCGGCTTCGTCGTGCCCAATCTCACCGGCCCGGATGCGCTGCTGGAGTTGTGGACGAAATTCGTCCCTGAAGTCGTCTCAAAGCTCCTGATCGTGGCGATTGGGTTGCATGTCGCGGCCGGGCTGCAACACCATTTTGCCGATAAAGACAAGGTCCTCCGGTGCATGCTGCCCTTCCGTCATGATGACAGACACCGATGAAGACAACCTCGGCTAATAAGGAGATGCGGTGGCCGCCTGTACAAGCGCCCCGGCCCCGGTGGACCGCGGCCGTCCAACCATCGGTCCGTGAAACGCGGATTTGCGTGGCGCGCTTGCGCAATCCAGGTAACAAAAGGCGCGAGCATGTTCGCGATTCTATTCCGCGTGAACATGAATGTGTCTCGACAGATCGGCGCGGGGCCTGCTCTGGAAACACGATATCGAACGATCGCGAGATTGAACAGACCACTGAGAAGGCCTATATAATCGCCCGCGATGCGGCAAATGGAGCGTGCCTCGGAATGGTCAGCGATCAAGACGTTCTCGCCGCGCTGCAATCGGTTCCGGGTCCCGATGGCAAAACACCGCTGCCGGGGTCGGGCGCGCTCTCCGGTCTCTCGATCAAGGATGGAAAGGTCTATTTGTCGATCGCGATCGATCCGCGCCAATCGGCGGCGCTCGAGCCAATGCGTGCCGCTGCCGAGGCCGCGGTCAAGAAATTAGCGGGCGTCGCCAATGCGCTAGTCAGCCTGACCTCTGAAAAGCAGGCGCCGCCCAAGCCCTCCCCGCCGAAACCCGCGTCGCCGCGCGGCATTGCCATCCCGGGGATTTCCAACATCATCGCCGTCGCCTCGGGCAAGGGGGGCGTCGGCAAGTCCACAACCTGCGTCAACCTCGCGCTTGGTCTTGCCTCGCTCGGCTGGCGGGTGGGCGTCCTCGATGCCGATATATACGGTCCGTCGGTTCCGCGCCTTCTAGGCCTCAAAGGAAAGCCTGAGTCCGAGGGGCGTTCCATCCGGCCGCTTATCGCCTATGGCGTCAAGGCCATGTCTATTGGCTTTCTTGTCGAAGAAGAAGAGGCGATGATCTGGCGCGGGCCGATGGTGGTGTCGGCGATCCAGCAATTGCTACGCGACGTTTTGTGGGCCGAGCTCGATTGCCTGGTTGTCGATATGCCGCCCGGCACCGGCGACGCGCAGCTGAGCTTGGCGCAGAACGCGCCCCTGGCCGGCGCGGTCATCGTGTCCACTCCCCAGGATCTGGCTCTCGTCGACGCGCGCCGCGGCATCGCCATGTTCCGGAAGGTCGCGGTGCCGGTGTTGGGCATCGTCGAAAACATGAGCTATTTTATTTGCCCGCATTGTGGCGGCCGTTCGGATATTTTCGCGCATGGCGGCGCGCGGCACGAGGCCGAAAAATTCGGCGTGCCGTTTCTCGGCGAAGTGCCGCTCGATACCGGCATTCGCGAACATTCCGGATTCTGGGCGTCCCGTCACAGCCGTCGATCCCGAGGGCGAACACGCCAAGATCTATCGCGCCATCGCCGCGAAAGTAAAGGCGACGCTCGAAAAAGGCCGCGCCCGCGCCGCGCCAAAGATCACGATCGAATAATAAGTGGCGGGAAGCGACGATCGTAACGGCGAGGCAACTAGCAGCTCAATCTTAAAGCCATGCGCGAGCAAAAGGGCCTCGGTGGAGCTGTCGGCGGCAAGCGCGCGATGGCGATTTGGCATTTGCGACATGCAGTCACGAGCCGATTCTGATCACCAACCCACCGAAGGATGTCACGAAAGACTTCTTGCCGAGCGACAAGGATGTATTGGCGCCGGATTTGGCGTCAATATTTCTTAAGGCGTCTTTCATCGCGCGCGCCCAACACACCAGGCGCAACTTCGACAACCCCAGAGAACGCGGTCGGATCGCAAATCGCCCCGGCGCCTTTCGGACGATGCCACAATACTTCCCGAGGTGCTCTTGTCCCCGGAATGCGCCCGTCAAGGGCTGGCGTTTCTGCGGTGCACAGACCTTGTGGCCCACAGTTCCGTGCCTTGCGGGTGAGTCAAACAAGGGTATGATGAGGCCAGAACCGATAGCTATTTGGGGAATGCCGAATGATGTCGTTGTCCCCTGATGCCTTGTCCGGACCGGCCGGATTGAGCGACCCTGCGCCTGGCAACAACGATCCCTGGACATGAACAAGACCGGCAAGACCAAGGCGGGCGCTGGCGCCGCGAAGGCGCGCGCGGCGACCGCCAAAGCAACGCGCAACCGGCCGCCGGCCGAGGCCAAACTTGCCGAGCTGAAGCGCCGCCTGCTCGAAATCAGCGATCTCGCGGCGGCGCGGTCTGTGCTCCGCTGGGATCAGGCCACCTATATGCCGAGAGGCGGAGCTCACGCGCGCGCCCGCCAGGGTGCAACGCTCAGCAGGCTTGCGCATGAAAAATCCGTCGATCCGGCACTGGGCAAATTGCTCGACCAACTTGCGCCATATGCGGCTGGCCTGCCTTATGATTTGGATGAGGCGAGCCTGATACGGA
This sequence comes from uncultured Alphaproteobacteria bacterium, assembly GCA_963712225.1. Lineage (GTDB taxonomy): Bacteria > Pseudomonadota > Alphaproteobacteria > Rhizobiales > Beijerinckiaceae > Methylocapsa. The sequence continues at coordinate 8,416 of CAVQHH010000014.1, read as the reverse complement.
TCGGCCGCCGCGACTTCGAGAAGGCGATCAAGCTACCCAGCGCTTATGTCGCCCGGGCCAGCGCGCTCGGCTCGGCCTCTTATGATGCCTGGACGCGGGCGAGGCCGGCGAACGACTTTGCGGCGATGCTGCCGTTCCTGGAAAAGGCCGTCGATCTTAGTCGCGAATACGCTGGCTTTTTTGCGCCCTATCAGCATGTCGCCGACCCTCTGATCGATGCCGACGAGGAAGGCATGACGACAGCTTTGGTCCGCTCGCTCTTTGCCGAGCTCAGGAGCGAATTGGTACCGGTCGTGCGCGCCATTTCCGATCAGCCCGTTCCTGGCGACGACTGCCTGCGTGGTTCTTTCAGCGAGCCGGCGCAGCTAGATTTCAGCTTTTCGGTGGTCAAGCAATTCGGCTACGACACCAATCGCGGACGGCTCGACAAGACCCATCATCCTTTCTGCGCCAAGTTCTCCGCGGGAGACGTCCGGATTACCACCAGAGTCGACGAAAAACATTTTGGCGACGCGCTGTTCTCGACCATGCACGAGTCCGGTCATGCGCTTTACGAGCAAGGTGTCGCCGCTTCACTTGAGGGCACGCCGCTTGGATCGGGAACATCGGCAGGCGTGCACGAGAGCCAGTCGCGGCTTTGGGAAAATGTGGTCGGCCGCAGCCGCCCGTTCTGGGAGCATTTTTACCCGGTTCTCCGGGATACTTTTCCAGATCAGTTCCGACAGATAGGGCTCGAGTCCTTTTATCGCGCGATCAACAAGGTGCAACGCTCTTTGATCCGCACGGATGCCGACGAGGTCACCTATAACCTCCATATTATGATGCGTTTCGACCTGGAGGTGGAATTGCTCGAAGGCCATCTGCGCGTCAAGGATCTGCCCGAGGCTTGGCGTGCCCGCATGCGGGCCGATCTCGGTGTTGCTCCGGGCGACGACCGCGATGGCTGTCTGCAAGACGTGCATTGGTATGGCGGCACCGGCACCGTCGGTGGCGGATTTCAGAGCTACACCATTGGCAATATTCTCAGCGCGCAGTTCTACGCCGCCGCCGTCAAAGCTCATCCCAATATCCCGCGCGAAATCTCAAAGGGGGAGTTCGGAACGCTTCACGGCTGGCTGCGCGAGCAGCTCTACCAGCATGGGCGCAAGTTCCAGCCGAGCGAGGTCGTCATGCGGGCGACCGGCGGGCCGATGAGCACCACGCCCTATCTCGTTTATCTTCGTGAGAAATATGGCGAGCTTTACCGCCTGGATTTGGCTCCCCTTCCTGAACACTTACAGAACTATGTGCCTTGCGCCGCAGCCTGATTTTAGGCGCGTCTTGGAAGACGTTCGGGCGATGCGGCTGGCCGCATAAGTTGTCGCATAGGATTAAGGCGTGAACTCATGAACGTGAGCTTGGACAGCTTTCCAGCGTCCGCTTTGGAACCGTAAGCGGCCGTCGCTGGCGGAGTGCGGCATTTCCGGGATGCGCCAGAGAACTAAACCGCTCGCGCGGCGGCGCACCTCGCGCCGGCTGGTGGGTGTTGGGGGAGTGCGGTAACGGGGCGGGAGCGTCCTGTCTGAAGATCGAGGGATTAGCAACTTGGTTTCAGACAGGAGTATCGCATGACCGAGGAATGCATCACCCCCCTTCGCCGGCGCATGATCGAGGAGATGAGCGTCCGCCATTTCGCGTCGAAGACCCAGCACGACTACATCCGCACGGTTATGAAACTGACAAGATTCCTCGGCCGATCGCCGGACACGGCGACCAATGAGGATCTCCGTCGTTTCCAGTTGCACTTGACCAAGAACCGCGCGGGCGCGCCGATTATCAACTCCGCCGTCTCGGCGTTGCGGTTCTTTTTCACCGTGACGCTCGGTCGGGCCGACGCGGCTCGGCATCTGACGTTCGTCCACGAGCCGCGCAAGCTGCCGGTCGTCTTGAGCCCCGAGGAGGTCGCCCGCCTCTTGGAGGCGGCGCCCGGCGTCAAGTACAAGGCCGCGCGCGTCGCCTATGGCGCCGGCCTGCGCGTCTCCGAGGTCGTCTCGCTAAAAGTCTCGGATAGCGACAGCAATTATCCGCATCGGGGAAAATCTTATTCGAACCGGCGGACCGCAAACGCCCTACCGGCTCGTGTTTCCGAACTATGATGTGAAAAACCGGATTATAACCGAATTTTATGAAGCTCTGTTGGGTACCCCGGCCGCCGAGGCTCTCCGTAATGCACATTGCGCCGCCGCCTTCGGCCATGCCTTGATGTACTTGTTCAGACTCTCCCACTCCGCCGCCTCGGTTGTTTGGCAATGAACCCACGCGTCCATATCGATGCGCTGGATGATTTCATTTCGAAGCCGCCAGCGCAGATCGTTCGGGTTCATCGCGTCCAGCTCCCAACAACGATCGCCGTAATTTCGCTTAAACCAGGAATAGCTGGGGTCGCGGCGCTTTGGTTTCAGCGCTGAACGATGGCAAGGCGTCAGTGCAAGCGCCGGACGGCGCGGGAAACGGCTTCCTACCTACTAACTAAAATCGCGGCCTGCATTAGCCAAGATGGGACAAAATGCGGAGCATGTGGAATACCATGACCGATTGAATATATGCGTAATCTCCTGAACTGGCGGTAATCCTGGACAAAACTAAGGGCATTGGCCAGAAGTGCGCGGGACATTGGGCAAAACTACTGGCTATTTTAGCCGCCCGGCCGCGCGCAGGATCGCCTTGTCGCTCATCGGTGGAAGCTCTTTGAACCCCGCGGCGCCCCTGACCGCGTGCGCGATTTCGGCAGGCGAAAAGTCGTCTGGAATGCCGCCGGGAATAACTTCGATGATCGGCCTTTCGATAGCTGTCCGCTGCTCGGGACGACGCCCCGGCGGCGCGGCCGCGGGTGCGAAGAGGGCAGCAATCTGTTCCCAACCTGTCCGCAGCTCCGCGAGCTTCCTGGGCTGCGGGTTTCCACGCAGCGCGCAACTCCGCAATGGCCTGGAATATGCTCTTTTGCTTCCGCCGGGTCATTTCGCTTGCTTGAGCGGCATGACCACGGCCCCCGGCGTGCGGTTCATCGCGGCGGAGATCGTCGCGCCGATCGTCTCAACGGCTTGCCGCACCGGATTGTTGGCAAGGTGCGCGTAACGCTGCGTCGTCGCAGCTTGAGTATGCCCGAGAAGCTTACCGATGATCGGAAGGCCGAGCCCACCGCCGGCGCCGATCGACGCAAACGAATGCCGAAGATCGTGAATGCGCAGCCCGTCGAGCCCGGCGGCTTTCCTAATGCCGGCCCATGGCCGGTCCAAACCCTCTCGCGGCACGCCGTCTTTCTTCCCGGGGAAAAGAAATGGGCTGCCTTCAAGACGCGGAAGGTCCGCGAGAACAGCAAGCGCCGCCGCATTGAGATAGACCGGTTTCTTGCCCGTCTTGCTGTCGGGCAGAAAGATAATTCCGCGCTCGAAATCGACATGCTCCCACCTCGCATGAAGAATTTCACGGAGGCGAGCGCCGGTAAGGATCAAGAGCCTGATCGCCGCAATGGCAAATGGATCTATGTCGAGATCCCCGGCCAATGCGTCGCCGAGCCTGGCCAGCTCCTCGGGAGTTAGGAAGCGTTCGCGGCTTCGTTCCTTGAAGCGCGTAAGGCGCGCCGCCGGGTTGCCATGGCCTTCGGGCAAAAGCTCATGATCCACGGCCCAGCCGTAAAGGCTCGATACCGCGGCGAGCATCCGGTTCGCCGCATATGGCGTAGCTGATAGCGATCGATGCAAGACCGCGACCTGGGAACGATTGAGCGCGGCGGCCTTGTGCCAAGGCGTTCAGCGCCGCCTTTCTGGCTTGATCCGGGGTGATTGATCCGTATCTGGACAAAGGTTTTAAGGCCGGACGGCTGAACCCGCCAACCGAAGCCATTCAAGTCCGCATCGAAAGCTATAAACGGCTTGGCGCGCGGCGTGAGTGCATCGATCGCCCGCTTGGTAAGCCTGGAGTTTTGAAAAATAGCCAAAAAAGCGCCACCGAAAAGGAAATCAAGGGAAACATCAGGAATGAGCGTAAACACATAACGCACGGAAATTCAAGCGTGTGTGATACGCTAGGAACAGAAAAAAAACCATTGGAAAGGCGTTTAGCCAGATGTTTGTTCTGGGCCTCACGGGGTCGATCGGCATGGGGAAATCGACCGCCGCCGCGATGTTTCGCGCCGAGGGAATCGCGGTCCACGATGCCGACGCCGTGGTCCATGCGCTCTATCGTGGGGAAGCCGCGCCGGTGATCGAGGCGGCCTTTCCTGGGACCACCCGCGATGGCGTGGTCGATCGTGCCCTCCTTGGCGCCCGGGTCCTCGACGATCTGGCGGCGCTGGCGCGGCTCGAAGCGATCATGCATCCGCTGGTCGCCGCCAGCCGCGATGCTTTCCTGACCGAGGCGGAAAAAAAGGGCGCAAGGCTCGTCATTCTCGATGTTCCCTTGCTGTTCGAGACGGGCGGCGACCGCAAGGTCGATGCCGTGGTTCTCGTGACCGCGCCGGAAGCTGTGCAAAAAGAGCGGGTGAGCGGACGCCCGGGCATGACACCGGAGCGACTTGCCGTCATATTGGCAAGACAGCGGCCGGATGCGGAAAAACGCGCGCGGGCGCATTTCATCATCGATACCGGCGGCGAATTTGCCGCCACCGCGCGGCAGGTGCGCGCGATTTTGCGGGCGCTCGCCTGAGCGAACAACAAGCTTTGAGACTGCACGATGCGGGAGATCGTTCTCGACACGGAGACGACGGAACTCGACCCCGCGAATGGGCATCGAATTGTCGAGATCGGGTGTGTCGAGCTTTTGAACGCCATCCCGACCGGCGAGACTTTCCACGCCTTTATCGATCCCGGCCGCGACATGCCCGAGGAAGCCTTCCGGGTGCATGGAATTTCCGCCGAGTTTCTCGCGGGCAAGCCGGCTTTTGCCAACATCGCCGCCGATTTCCTAAAGTTCGCCGGCGGCGCCAAAATCGTCGCGCATAATGCCGAATTCGATATGCGGTTTCTTAACGCGGAACTCGCGCTCCTCGAGATCGCGCCGATTGCATCCGATCGCGTGATCGACACGCTGGCCCTGGCGCGACGCAAATATCCCGGCGCAGCGAACAGTCTCGACGCGCTTTGCGCCCGCTACGGCATCGACACGTCGCGGCGGACCAAACATGGCGCGTTGCTCGATGCCGGAATTCTTGCCGAAGTCTATGCCGAATTGACCGGCGGGCGCCAGGCAGCTCTCGTTTTCGCTCCTGGCGCCGCTTCGATCGGAGCGGGGGCGGCGAGCCTGCTTGCGCAAAGACCGCATCCGCTCCCCGCGCGGCTCAGCATCGAGGAACTCCTTAGCCACCACGCTTTTGCCACCACGCTCGGCGCGGCGCCGGTCTGGGACGCCTATTTGCGCTTCCAAACCCCGGCCGGAACGGCGGAGATGACACCGGCCTGATTGTTCCTCTCGGAACGTTGGGATGCCAACTATCCCGAGTTTGCACGGATGGGCTGACTGGAATATAATCTTCTCAGAAGGTGGCATCCTTGCCTACGTGATAAGGAAGGCCATCCATTAAGACGGGAGGGGCACCATGCGGCCTTACCTCGTTTTGGTATCGGGCGCCGCTGCGATCGTCGGGATCGCAGCATCGGCCGGCATAGCTCCCGCCCAAGAGCCACAACTCGCGCGCGAGGGCCGCGGCTTGCTCCCCGCGCCGGCCGAAATGCCGGCCACGCTCGGAGGCACTCCCCCGGGGCATCCGTTCGTCAGCGATCCGTCGGGCGGGTTTTCGCGGACCATTTTCGAAACCAACAAGGATCCAAACTTCAAGATCGTCATTCGCGATTTCGCCTTTCCGCCGGACCGTCAGACCCACACCGTCACCCTGCCCTCTGGCGCGTTCATCCATCTCCTCAGCGGCCTCGGCGAGATCAGTATCGCTAAGCAGCGCTCGGCTTCGACCCCTGTGGCGAGAACCGCGGTGCCGCCGGGCGCCCCAATCGAGGTGCTAAATGAAGGCGAACACCCCGTTATCATTCGAGCGTTGATTGTGGAGGCGAAATAGCAATGCGTACGATCATCAACTCGATATCCATATTGATACTGTGCTCTGCGTTTCTTGTGGCCTTCGCGCACGCGCAACAGGTACCGATAATAACAAGGCCGCCGGGGGGAATAATATTTGGGGGAGAAGAATTTTTTTTCGGCGAATGGTACACCTATCGCTACAATGATGCGCGCACCGGCGTGCAGGCCCGTCCAAGCGCCCTGTCAGACCCGGTCCAGGTCCAAAACCTCAAGGTCAAATGGTCGTTTCCACCCAGTGGGGAGTTTGCAAAGGGGGATTCATCGCATCGCCGATCGTTGCCCACAACACAGTCTTCATCGGCAGTACCGACGGACATTTCTACGCACTCGATGCCGCGACCGGCAAGTCCAAGTGGCAGTATCCAAAAACTTCGGATCCGCCGCTGCTCGGCTCATGCCGTTATGGTCAGTACGGCATTGCGTCCAGCGCCAGCTACGCGCATATAGGTGGGCAGGACGCGGTTATTTTCGGCGCGCCCGACCCCACCGCGATTGACCCCGCCGCCAAAGAGGGGTTCGGCAGCGCGGCACTTTTTGCGTTTGACCTCTCAGGCAATCCTATTTGGAAAAGCGAGCCAGTCGCGCAAGTAAGCGGCTGTACACCCGGAAGCCTCTCCGAGCATCATGAGCGGATTGCTTATTCTTCGCCATTGGTTCTTGGCGATAAGGTTTATGTCGGGATTCACGATCACGCTGACGATCCGATCCAGAAAGGAAAGGTAGTCGCGGTCGATTTGAACTCCGGGCATATCGAAAGAAATTTCCAATTTGTCTCGGTGGGTGCGCTTGGTGATATGACGCGCGGCGGCGGCGTGTGGAACTCGCCAGCCACTGATGGATTGAGCGTCTATTTCACGACCGGCAATACCCGAACCGACAGCGCCTCCCCCAACGGTCAGTCGCCTGAACCCAGCCCCAATCACGGTCTCAGCATGATCCGGGTCGACAAGGACACCGGCAACATCGTTTGGCCGTTCCAGCCGGTGCCTTATGACCTTGACCAGGACCCGGATTGGGCCGCTGGTGCGGCCGTCATGTCGACGAGCTGCGGCGAGCTGATCGCGTCGGTTCAGAAGGACGGGTGGTCCTACGCCGTCGACGCCACCAGCGGTGCTTGCCGTTGGCAATTCCCGCCTGACCCTCAGCTTCATCCGACTCCTTCTTGCACGTGGACCGGCTACTCCAGGTTTGACCCGAACGACCCAAAGGAAAACGGCATGCACGGCGGGGAGGGCTACAAGGCGCCTGGCGCAGCGTGGAACGACGTGTTTGTTGTCAGAACAGCGGGCGAAAACTTAATGCCTGACACCCTTGCCGCAGGCTATCTCGAGCTTCATGCACTTAACGCCTGCGCTAAGACAGAAAAAGACCGAGTTCGCTGGATCGCCGCTAACATCGCGAACAGCGCGGGGTGCGCAAATTTGGACGGCGGGTGTGAAAATGCACTCGGTGCGCCAACCGTGACTGGCGGCATCGTCTTTATCGGCACGTATGACGGCCAGCTCGTCGTTCTCGGCGATCCGAGCATCGTGCCTGGAATCGGATACCAATGCTCGAATATCGATTACACAACCCCATCGTCGTGCATGGCTGCCGGCTATGCCTTGGTCCCGATCCCAAAGATGCTGGCCAATGTTCGGATTCCCGATGGTGGCGACATCGCGCATTTTCGCAGCGAGGCGGCGCTGGCAAAAGGGCGGGTCTTTGTCGCCACGGGGGGCGGCCACGTCTACATGCTGGACACTGCCGTTGAAATAAATCTGGCGGAGTGCTTAGCGTGCTGTAAAGAAACAACCTCCCAATGCTTGGCGGGGTGTTTTCCGAACCCTCCTCATAGTGGTTGCGCACCGCCAGGGCTATGCAGGCAGAAAGGTGAGAATTGCCAGGCTTCGTGCGGGCAAAGCGGGAAATGCATTTTTCAGTGAAAGTACCACCATGACTAAACGCAATGCCGCAATTACCGCATTCGTCACGATCGCGATACCTGTCGCTCGCGCTATCGCCCAGACCCTCTCGCCAACTCCGGAGTTCGAGGGCACCACGACGACGCCGACAAAGGACAGCGCGCCAAAGGCCGTCCATATCAGCGTCCAGGCGTGGGGTATCGCTGGCCAAAGAGATCCGAACGGTCCCACTTACGAAATACCCTTGCGCGGGTTCTACTTAGCGCATTTGCTCAACGGGCACATCTCCGGACGATCGACGGTCAGACGGCCAAGCGATCCACTGGCGACTACTGGACCGTCAAGGCTGGCGCGGCGATGCAGGTCAAGGTGTTCGGTGAATACGCCGTGCTGGAAACGACCGTCGTGGCCAAGCAATAATGCAGACGAACCTGCGACGCTTA
>CAVQHH010000013.1:0-14147 GCA_963712225.1 uncultured Alphaproteobacteria bacterium | reverse complement strand
CGCTCGCTGAAGGGCGGCCGTCAGGCGGGAAATTTGTCTCCGAACATGGGCCGCCCGCTCTTCGGAGAACTCTCGCGTCGCCTCGTCCTGGATGACGTCCCAATGCTCGGCGAGCTTGCCGTTTTCGATACGCAGGATGTCGACCACGACCCAGTTCACTGGCTGCCCGATCCCTGAAAACCGGCCGTGGAGCATGACATAGGCTCCGTCGGCGACGATCAGCGCGTTCTCGTAATGCAGCTCTTTCGGCGCGGTCTTGACAAGTTCGAAGAGCCCCTCGCGCCCCGGCGCGATATGAGCACTGTGCTGGATATAGGTGGGCGACCAGAAACGCTCGGCCGCGGCGTAGTCCCGCTTGTTGAAGAGCGTGTCGAACGCCTCCAAGACGAACGCTTTGTTCTGTGCTTCGGTCGTGGTCATGGCTTTGCACCTCTTAGTTTGAGCAGCGGCGACGCGACAGCGGACACGTCCCGAGGTCGATGACCTGGCCCTGGAAGGGCTTCAGCTCGTTTCATGCGGCTGCCTTTTGCAACGCAGCTTGCAAATGCCGATCGAGTTCCTGCGCCACCGCGTTGACATCAGCATTATTGAACTGTCCGAACACGCTTACCGGGCGGTCGTATTCGAAGGCAACGCCTTCCTCGACGCTATCACGCAAGAGCACGCGGATCGGCGCGTAGAGCGCGGCCGAAAGCTGATGCTGGGTCATCCGGGACGCGGTCAACGGATTGCCAATGTCGTATTGAATGGCCTTTCGCTGCAGTCCGTAGATTTTAAGCAGGCCGCCATGATCACGGAAGCCGAAGATGGAAAGGCCTGGAGCTTGTTCCAACTCGCGGTGGGCGCGCTCCGCTTCACCATCTCGAAGAAGCGCGAAGACGCCGTCGTCGATGCGGGGAACAAGCGACTCGAGTTCTGTCTTCACGCTTTCGAATGACTTCTGCGACGGGACGGTAACGTGCTCGACTGCGATAGTTGTTGTGTGAACTTCGAGTCCGAGTGTTTGACTGCGGTCGTCAGGCGGGAAATTTGTCTCGAACATGGGCCGCCCGCTCTTCGAAGACTCTCGGGTCGCCTCGTCCTGGATGACGTCCCAATGCTCGGCGATCAGGCCGTTTTCGATACGTACGATGTCGACCACCACCCAGTTCACCGGCCGCCCGATCCCTGAAATCCGGCTGTGGAGCATAACATAGTCGCCGTCAGCGACGATCAGCGCGTTCTCGTAATGCAGCTCTTTCGGCGCGGTCTTGACAAGTTCGAAGAGCCCCTCGCGCCCCGGCGCGACAAGAGCACTATGCTGGATATAGGCGGGCGACCAGAATCGCTCGGCCGCGGCGTAGTCCCGCTTGTTGAACAGGGTCTCGATTGCTTCGAGGACGATGGCCTTATTCTGTTCGGGCGTGGTTTTGGTCATGTCCGTCTCCTTTAGCGTTGCAAAACCTCGAGTTAAAGTCGATTGTCGATGCCATGCCCCTCCGCCATTGGCGGCCTAGACTTGTGCGAAACCGCCATCCACAAACAATTCCGTTCCTGTGATGTAGCTGCTGTCGTCGGATGCGAGAAACACCACGGCCTTGGCGATCTCATCGGGTGTACCGAGCCTGCCGAGCGGAACACTGTTGAAAAGCATCTTCCAGCGTTGCTCATCCCCTCCTGCAGAAGCCATCAAGTCATTCAGTGCGGGCGTCTCGATGAAGCCTGGGCTCACTGCGTTCACGCGAATGCGGCGAGCCTTTAGATCCGTTGTCCATGTCCGCGCGAACGAACGCACGGCGGCTTTTGTGGCGCTATAAACACTCGCCGACAACCCTTTACTGGCGACGATGGACGCATTCAGGATGATAGAGGAACCATCCGGCATCAGCGGAAGCGCCTTCTGCACCGTGAAAAGGAGGCCTTTCACGTTGATGCCGAAGATCGAGTCGTAGTGATCCTCATTTATCTCGCCGAAGGCGGCATACTTCGCGACACCGGCATTCGCGAACACAATATCGAGCTTGCCCTTCTCCCGCTTGATTTGCGCGAAGAGGCGATCAAGATCGCCGAGGTTCGACACGTCTCCTTGTACGCCGGTTACATTTCTTCCGATCTCCTTTACCGCCGCAGCCAACTCCGGATCACGGCGCCCTGTTATGAAGACGTACGCGCCTTCGTTCACAAACTGCTTCGCCGTCGCAAGGCCGATGCCGCTATTGCCACCCGTAATGAGTGCAATTTTTCCTTCAAGCTTCCCCATGTATCTCTCCTGTTGTGTGATTCATAAGTTACGGGCGTCATCCATAACTTGTTTCGCGAGAAAGGCTTCGACGGCGGCGACGCCTTTCGCGGCGTCGCCTACTAGGCGGCCCTCGCTCAGTTCGTGACCGCCGCGGCCGCCTTGTGGGCTAGCACCATGTCGGCCCCCGCCGCGGGCAGATTGTGGACGAGTACCGTGTCGGCCCGCCTGATGAAGTCGACCGCGTCGGCCGGCGTGCCCCACTCGCGCGGTGTTGAGAGCGTCAGGGTTTGGTCGAGGGCGAGCACGGCCTCGACCCGCATGGGCACGGCGTCCCCGTCTTTTTTCGCGAGGGTGGCGACGACACGAAAGCCGTCGCGCTCGACAGTGTAGTAAGCGACACCGGACACGTCGCCGAGGTCGATGACCTGGCCGTGGAGGGGCTTCAGCCCTTCCGCGTGTGCTGGGCCGATGGCCGCCAACGCGAACGCGGCAGCAAGGGTGGTTTGGCGAATCGTCATGGTGGTCTCCTATTACGGGCATATACCCGCTCTTGGTAAGAGGGTATATGTCCGTTTTTTTGGGAATAACAAGCCCCTTGCGGGGCTTTGAGTTCACAATCCCGTGTTTCAAGACTGCTGATCACTCGGCCACTCCGCGATCGTGGCGATACGCGCGCCTACGGCCCTTTCAGCTCGAGCAGGACAGGCTACGCTCGGATCCCTTTGTAATGTCGGGGATGCCTATTGCACTTTTTGATCGTCCTGCTGTTTTCTCACGCCGGAATCTACTCACGCGCCCCCAAGGCGTCGAGCTGATCGGCGAGCTCGCCGATGGCGGAAGGCCGCACCAAGGCCGCGGTCCGCTCCTGAGCCTTGCGCCAGTACGGCAGTGCCGCCTCGATCGCGGCCTCGCCCGCGGCCGTGAGATGGGCGACCCGCTCGCGCTGGTCGACGTTTCCAACCTCAATTCGAACCAACCCGCGGCGCTCCAGTGGATTGAGGTTGCGGCCCATCGTGGAGCGGTCTAGCGTGACCTCGGCGGCCAGCCGCGTGACGGGCAGAGGGCCAAGGCGAGCGAGCCTGCGCAGAATGCCGAACTGGGTGATGCGCAGCCCCGAGGGCGCCAGAGCCGCATCATAGGCGGCGGAGACCGCGCGCGCGGCGCGGCGCAGCGTGGCGCAGGCGCAAGGTGTCTCGAATTCCAGTGCCTCGAACTTCATAGCCAGGGTATATACTCCTTTTCGACGGGAATGCAAGCTCACGGGACCCTGCTCCTCTCGACGGTCGAGCAGTGGCTCAACAAATACCCTTTCGACAAAATCGCCGGCGGCAAGTCGCTCTGGGATCAAGGCGTTGAGGCGGCGATGCGCGCGGCCATGGGCAAACGCTTTTTCGCGCTTTCGCTAAGAGGAATGCATGATCCCGAAGGACTGGTGGCAGCGATGCAAAGGGTGTTTTCGCCGCATGGATGGGTATGTTGGCGGCCCATTTCTCCACTTCCGGAAAGCCATCCGGAAGATCAGATGCTTTCTTGTGATCGTCTCCCCTGAGGTTAACAGATCCATTCACGACGTATCGTATCGATTTCGAAGCGTTGTTCGCCGCGTAGTAGGATCGGGAATATGCTGAACGATTGCGGCTCGAAGCCATAGCGGCCCTTGCATCCTGCATGTGTTCGCATGCGAGCTGTAACCAGCACCACCCGACGTGATAAGCAATCTCAGTGACATCCGAGGCCACCTTTTCATGACCGAGCACCTGTATCTTGCGCCGGAATTCGCTGTGGTTCTGCGTAAGCTCGAGGAATTCACGCTCCTCGATGGGCAGAACCTTGGCCATGCGCCTTCCTGACGACTGCAGGAAAATCATATGTTGAGCGAGCAGCTCAATTCCAGGTCCTAATATCGACAAAGTGGCCGGCGATCGCCGCCGCCGCCGCCATCGCGGGCGAGACGAGATGGGTGCGGCCCCGAAAACCTTGGCGGCCCTCAAAGTTGCGGTTCGAGGTCGAGGCGCAGCGCTCACCCGGCGCCAGCCTATCGGGATTCATCGCGAGGCACATCGAGCAGCCGGGCTCGCGCCACTCGAACCCGGCGGCCAAAAATATCGCATCGAGACCCTCGGCTTCCGCCTGTTGCTTGACGAGGCCCGAACCCGGCACGACCATGCCGTTGACGGACCCGGCGATGTGTTTGCCCGCGACGATTTTCGCGGCGGTGCGCAAATCCTCGATCCGTCCATTGGTACAGGATCCGATAAAAACCCGGTCGATCGCAATGTCCGTGATTTTTTCGCCGCCGTTCAAGCCCATGTAATTTAACGCGCGCGCAATGGACGCATTTTTCGTTTCGCTCAAGGCCGCTTCCGGCCGCGGCACGGTCCCTGTGATCGCCGCGACATCCTGCGGGCTCGTGCCCCAGGTGACAAGCGGCGGCAATTGGCTGGCATCAAGGCGGACTTCCTTGTCGAAAACGGTGCCGTCATCCGAATGCAGACTTTCCCAATAGCGCATCGCGGCGTCCCAAGCCGCGCCCGCCGGCGCCTTGGGCCGGCCTTTTAGATAAGCGAAGGTCTTGGCATCGGGCGCGATCATGCCGGCGCGGGCGCCTGCCTCGATCGTCATGTTGCAGACGGTCATCCGGCCTTCCATCGACAACGCGCGGATCGCATCGCCCGTATATTCGATGACATGCCCGGTGCCTCCCGCCGTGCCGGTCTCGCCGATGATCCCGAGCGCAATGTCCTTGGCGCTCACCCCATCGCCGAGCACGCCGTCGACGGTGACACGCATGTTCTTGGCCTTGGCCTGGATCAAGGTCTGAGTGGCGAGAACATGCTCGACCTCCGACGTGCCGATGCCATGCGCGAGCGCGCCGAAGGCGCCATGTGTCGAGGCATGGCTATCGCCGCAGACGATCGTCGCGCCGGGCAGGGTAAAGCCCTGTTCGGGGCCGATGATATGAACGATGCCCTGGCGAAGATCCCGCTCGTCGAAATATTCGATGCCGAATTCACGAGCATTCCGAGCAAGTTCCTCGACCTGAATGCGGCTTTCGGGATCGTCGATGCCGTTCGAGCGATCGGTTGTCGGAACATTGTGATCGACCACCGCGAGGGTTTTTCGCGGCGCCCGGACGCGCCGGCCGGTTAGCCGCAACCCCTCGAAGGCCTGCGGGCTCGTTACCTCATGCACCAGATGACGGTCGATGTAAATCAAGCTCGCGCCATCGGCTTCGGCGTCGACAAGATGGTCGTCCCAGATTTTATCGTAAAGCGTGCGAGGCTTGGCCATTGGCGTTTCCTGGCGCCGGAAGCGGCTCTTGCAATAAATCCAATTAGAGAGGCAGTTCTTACTCGCAAGATCCGGCCAGGGGAAGTACCCTCGCGACATCGACGATTTTTCACGCGGAGAAACCCATGCGCCCGCCGGTCGCGCCCTATTTGACCGTTTCCCCAGCGTTGGCGGCGATCGCCTTCTACACCGCGGTTTTCGGAGCGCGTCAAAAAGCGATCATGCCCGCGCTCGACGGGTTGCGGATCATGCATTGCGAACTCGTGATCAACGGCGGTTCGGTCATGCTCGCCGACGCCTTTCCCGAATTCGGCCAGACCCGAGTGCCGCTTCCAGGCGAGCTTGCGACCGCCTCGGTCAGCTTGGAATATGCCGATGCCAAGACAGTCGACGAAATTTTCGCGAAGGCCACCGGTCTCGGCGCAAAAGTCGAGACGAGCCCGACCAATTCGTTTTGGGGAACCAGGGTCGCGACGTTTCGCGATCCTTTCGGCCATCGCTGGATCTTGAACGCGCCGCTGGCGTGAATTGGCGTAACGCTATTCTATCAACCACGGCGCTCAATGCACAGCTGGAGAGCTCCATGTCAGGACATCGCGTGCAAAAAACTTTCACGGGTTGTCCGCGACGACGAATTTTTGCATGAACGGGCCGATGTCCTTCCGCGGCGGCCGGGCCGCCCTGGCACAGTTCATTTCGATATGGGCATGGGTGAACATCGAAGCGAGAACCACGCCTTCCGGATTGGCCGCGAAAGCATAATCCAAAATCATTTCACTCGCCATGAATGGAGGACCGTATCCGAGCTGCGAAGCGAGCGCCCCGAGACGGCCGCCGCCGCCAACCAGGAGGTGCGACAAGCGTTCGTGGGCGTTGAACACGCCGTAAGTGACGAAAAAAAGCGATGCGTCGCCGGCGAGCGCGCCCTTCACTCCGGCTACCGTCCGCACGAAAGGATCATCGGGAAGCTGAGCGATTTTATATAGCCCCGAGGCGCGTGCTCCGGCGAGGATCGCCTCCGGCGCTCCAGCGATCGCGACGCAGCGCATGTAGCCTTTCTCGATCATGCGCCGCAATTCGCTCAAAATGGCTTCGCTGGCGCAATCCCGAGGCCCCGGCTCGTGGAGAGCCAGCACATCGATGTAATCCGTTCGAAGGCGCCTTAAGCTTTCAATGACCGAACTTTCGATCTGTTCCGCCCGCAACCGGTCACGGCTCCCGGCCGACCGCGCCTTCGCTATGCCGCCACGCAATTGCGGAAACGCCCGCGCCATTGCCCGCGTCCAAGGCCTTATCAAGCGCATCGCCGGCGAAACAACCGGGCGCGGAATACCGAATTTGGTACAGATTGCCACGCGATCCCGGCGGCCGACCAAAAATTTTCCCAGTATTCCCTCCGCCTCTCCATCGCCATAGGGGGGCGCAACGTCGTACCAGGTCACGCCGCGCTCGAACGCAAGACCGAGCGCTCGTAGCCCCTGCGCCTCGGAAACCCGCGATCCAAGCGAGGCACAACCAAAGCCCAAGGCCGAGACGTCGCGACCGAGGCCAGGACAAACGACAGTTCTCATAGGGCCATCTCCCGCGTTTTCAGACGGCGACCGCCAGTGCCGGAATTTCGAAGACTAACGCGCCGGCGATAAAATCGGCAAGACGCCAAGCCAGGGCCCCTGTCGAACGAACCGGAGTTGCTTGACTCTACGAAGCAAGCGCGCTGGCCAGCGCAATATAGTATTGCGCGCCGTCGGATGTACCGCAATTTGTCGCAAAGAGCGAGGCCGGCTAATAGCCCGTGACGATTGGTAAGCAGCCGCCCCCTAGGAGTCCCTCGAAGGCCAGCTGTTGCGCCCGGACCCGTTCGATGAGGCTCAATTTCGAAGCGACGGCGTCGCGTATCCGGACCCAACGCTCGCGCTCCGGACCCGCCCCCGCGACAGCGAGGTCAAGCAACGCATAGGCGATGACGTAGTCCTGCGGAACGCCTTGGCCCTTGTCATACATGAGCCCGAGCATGTACTGCGCCGTTGGAAACCCCTGTTGACTGGCGCAGCGGTACCATCCCGCCGCCACAATATAATTTTGCGGCACGCCCTTCCCATTGGCGAACATGTAGCCGAGATAGGTTTGCGCCCTTGCGTCGCCGAGCGGAGCGAGATCCGTAAAGATGCGAGCCGCCGTTATGTAATCGTGGGCCGCGAATGCCCGGATCCCGTTGCGCAACCCGTCCGCGGCGGCTGGGTTCGCGAAAATTGCCAGGCAAACAAGCGCACCGGGCATGGCCCGTAAACGCCATCGGCGCGGCTTTCGCGCCTCCCGGCCGCGGATAGAGCCGACGAATTGGCCGCAGCCATGCGCGAAGGTAAGGATCCCCATGGCCGTGCTCCCTTACAATTCGAAAAATATTACGTTGAGCAGCCAGCAAAGCCAAATTGCCGGCGCGAAAAAAAGCCCGAAAGGCAATTTCGCGGCTGCGCATATAGGACGGCGCAGAACAAGCCGGCTCGCTATGTAAAAGATTAGCGCCGTGAGCGCCGCGATTTCAATCGCGACCGGAATGAGCGTCCAGTCGAGCCAAGTCCCGGCGACCGCGGCGAGCTTGACGTCGCCAAGACCGATGCCATGGCGATGGCGCAGCCGCAAGTAGATCTCCCGCAGCGCGAAAAATGCAAGGGCCAGAACAAGTCCACGCACCGCGGCAACCGCGATGTTTTCCGGCATGCTTGCCAAACTCTCATTCGCCGCATTCGTCAGGGCAAGTAGGAAAGCGGCGATGGTCAGCTTGTCGGGGATAATGAACGCGCGGGCGTCAGCCACCGCTACCGCGAGCATCAAAAGCCCCAGGGCGCCGCCAAGGAGGCCTGCCCGGCCAGGCGCGGCAACAAGGCTCGCGATCGCGATGGAGCATCCGAGGGCAGCGAAGGCGGCGTATTCGATCGGCCCGCGCCGCGGCGCCGTCCCGCGTCCCGCCAACGCCAAGTCAATCTCGTCTCGGGTCAAGGCCGTTTTCAGTCCGGCGCGGCGAAGGGGGGTCACGTTCATTGAACCAGCCCAAGCGGGTAGGGGGTCACGGCGCCAGGAGGCCGAAGTGTACCGGTTTTGTCCCCGCGTATCTTGGCGCGGAGCTCCTCGGCGACGACCGAGGCATCCACGCTGTCGCGAATGACCTGCGGCCTTATGAAGATGATGAGTTCCGTGCGGATGACGGCATTGTTGTTGGCGTTGGCGAAGGCTTCGCCCAGGACAGGAATTTGATCGAGAACCGGGACTCCGCTGCGCGACTTGTCTTGCTCCTCCTGGACGAGACCGGCGAGCAAGACGGTCTGGCCGTTCGGCACTTGGATCGAGCTCTTGATGTGGCGGTCCGTGAACGACGGAGTGAGATTACCGGTGGCGACGGCTGAGCAATTCTTGCACGCGCTGATCTCCTGGTCGATCTCGAGGTTAACGTTGCCGTTGGCATGGACGTGTGGCCGAAAGCTCAAAACAATGCCCGTATTCTGGTAGGTGATGGAATTGAAAACAGTATTCGAGGTGGAAGTGGCCGAGTTCAATATATTTGCGCTGCCTGTCGTTACCGGCACCGTGTCGCCCACTTGAAGGGCCGCCACCTGATTGTCGAGCACCACGAGCGACGGATTTGCGAGGATCTTTGTAGTCGTGTACGCATTCAAGGCGTTGATGATGACGTGCGGGGTCAGTTGGGAGCCAATCAGAAGGTTGAAGCCGGGTGACGACGGCGGGCTCAAGAGTCCCGTAGTTGTGGACAAGCCGCTGGTGGAGTTACTGATTGTTCCCCATATCCCCTGATTGCCCAAAAAGAACTGAACGCCGTAATTAAGAGTGTTGTTGAGTTCCACTTCCGCGACCGTTACATCGACGGCGACTTGCATCTGTGGCCGGTCGAGCTGATTGAGCGCCCTTTCGATGACCCGGTAATTTTCCGCGTTGGCATAGATCACGACCGAATTGTTCGTGACGTCCGGCAGGATCCGGACCCCTGGCAGAAGAGCACGCCCTCCGCCCGCGCCGCCGCCAAGCCCACCACCGAAGCCGCTGGCCCCGGACTCGGGCGACTCCGCCCCTGCTCCCGCACCGCCACCTGCGGATAAAGCTCCAAACGGTCCTTGCGATTGGGCTTGACCGCCCCCCAGGCCTCCGCCTCCGCCCAGACCTCCGCCTCCGCCCAGACCTCCGCCCCCGCCCAGACCTCCGCCTCCCCCCAGGCCTCCGCCTCCGCCCAGGCCTCCGCCTCCGCCCAGACCTCCGCCTCCGCCCAGACCTCCGCCTCCGCCCAGACCTCCGCCTCCGCCCAGACCTCCGCCGCCACCCGCGCCTGCGCCGCCGCCCGCGCCTGCACCCCCACCAAACCCGGCGGGCAACGTCGTCGCGCCCCCGCCGGGTGCGATTTGGTTGGTGGGCGATTCCAACGTGCTTGCCCCGCCGCCGACGAACAAAGCGCTGAGCAGCTTCGCGATCTTGACGCAGTCCCCGTAGCGGACCTTATAGACCTTGACGCCGGTGCTCGCCACCGCCGAATTATCGAGACGGCCGATCCATTTCGCGGCGGCGCGCAACAATTCGGGCTTGCGCGCCACCACGAGGACGGCGTTCAAGCGGCTCACCGGTTGCAGCTTGACCAAATGTTGGCTGAGGCCGTCTTCCCCAGAGTTCAGGATTTTTTCGAGCTCGGCGACCAAAGGCTCGGGCTGCGTGCTATGAACCGGAAAAATGCCGACCGATTGGCCGCGCATCCAATCCTCGTCGAAGCTGAGGATGGTGTCGACGGCCGTGCGGCGCTCTGTTCCGTTTCCGACGACGATGAGCAGATTTTTCGTTGGGTCGGCCCGGATCGAACCGGGTTTTGTCGCGAAGCTCTCCAAGAGTTTCGTGATTGTTTGCACCGAGACATGCTGCAAGGGAACCACCGAGATTCCATAACCTGGCTCCGGATTGCGGCCTTCCCCCGCGCGATCGACGCGGCCGCTGCCGACGGCGTCGTCCGCCGGAACGATATGGTAACCTCCGGCATCGTGCACCAATACCGCATTGCTCGTGTGCAAGGCGCTCTCCAGGACGAACAACACCTGGGATTTCGGAACCGGACGTCCCGAGGAAAGGCTGATGGTTCCTTGCACTCGCGGATCGATCGAATAACCCACCCCGAGAATGTCGCCCAAAATGACCTTCGCCACGGCGCTCACGGGACTATCCTCGAAGTTCAAATTGACGCCGTCGCCAGGGGCCGTGCCCGCGCCAGGGCCAGGGTCAGGGCCAGGCGAGGCCGCCGCCGGGCCCGTGGTTTGCCCGCCCGAGCTGCCGTAATCTAGCTGGCGCCTATTCGCCCCCGTTCCCGTATCGGCGTTGGCAGAGGATTTCGGAAACCGCGGCTGCAAGTCGGCGGCGCGAATCCGGTCCACCGCGTCCGGCGGCTCGTTGGCTCCTACCGGCGGGGGAATTGTGCAAGCGGCAAGCGTCGCGCTCGCGAACAGAAATAGCGCCGCCCCGCTCGCTGGGCGGCGGAAACCCCAAACCCGGACCCCGACCCTTAACGAAAACAGGCACATCGATCTCGGTCCGACCGCACACAACAAACACTGCAAGAATTTGGCACCGGTCCGTACCTTAAGACAGGCTGGACCTTAAGAAAAGCATTCCACTGAACGATTTGAACAAAGATTCCATGAAACTTCATGCTGGGTTTGATGCGGTGTAGCTTGATTTGGTGATTCGCGAAACGACGCTTTGCACCATGGCAGCAAACTTGGTAACGGCGAGGACAAACGATTGCGTTAAAAGAGGCGAGCCGCCACGTCTTCATCGAAGGAGCTTTATCTCGTGTCCTAGGATAATGTCATCAAAATGGCTCGGCAGGTTACAGTTTGGAAAGTTCGCCACTTGTTTGAGGCGGGTTTGTGTCAATACCGGCTTTGTGTGTCATATTGGCGATGAGTTTTGGGCGATGAGTTTTGGCACCTGGCTTTACCGGCCGCGACGATGCCATGACGCAGATGGCGAGAGCTGGCTCGGCTCGCCGGAACAGCTTCCCGTGAAGGGGAATGCCCCCGCACAACGCTGCCCCTTCGCTATCTCACCTTCAAGCCTCGCGCGCTTTCCTGGCTTTGCGGCGGCAGCGCGCGGGGCGCATTCCTTGGCTCGACGCCAGAAAACCGGCAAACTGCGTCGTATTCAAGAAATCGAGATGGCCGATGGAAGAGAGGCTATGCCGAAAAGAGGGCTTATCAATGGTTCTTTCTCTTTATTTGCGTAGCACGCTCGGCATAATATTTTTCCAGACCCTCGATAAATTCGGTGGCGCTTTCGAAGAGCCATTCCTCCGTCTCGTGATCAGGACGCGGCCGATGCGGCGCTAGTGGTAGATCAGCATCGATCATTGCCAGCACTTCGGCAATGGCCTTGGCCTTGCGATCCCGGCGCGATGTATGGATCATTGCTTTGTCCAATTGTCTGCAAAATTTCCAGTGCGGCATCAAAGCTAGAGGCATTAAATAGCAATTTCGTCAAAACTTCGATAATATCTCGCCTTAGCATAACAATGAACGGCCGATGTAACATCAGCGCAACACGTCGCGGGCGAGGGTTGCCCCTGATCTGGGGGAGAGGACCAGACCAGGGGCGGCCTGACGGGCAGCCAAGAGTGGGCGAAAGAGCCGCCTCGGCGCATCCCCACGATGTCCATTTATCGCTTCAGGGCTCTAAACGGCTTTTGCTTCGGCGTACACGATCGCCCCAGAGTTTCAAACTGAGACGCTACCGGCTACTTTGAATTCGCCTGGTGCCCTCGGAAAAGCGTTCGGGGGACATCAGGCTGTTTATGTATTCGTGTGCCGCAGACGCCCCAATATGGTCTTTTTCATAATACCCGTCATACACCATACCGTACTCCTTCTTTCCATTCTGGTTTACATTAGCCAAAAGCTCTTTTGTGTGCGCGTCATATAAGTAAGTCCGTTGTTTGAAGTCGTCCCCAGATATGTTTATATGCGCTTGTAAGAGTTCAATCTGAGCATAGCAATGCTGTGTTCTTATCGAATAGTTGCTTGTGGCGGTTTGCCCTCAAAAAGGACCGTGTGCCAGAGAGTTGGCCAATTCGTGCGTGAGCGCCTGGCATTTTGTCCGCAATTCGAAGACCTCACTTAGGCTTGGTCCCGCTGCGGCTGGCGACGCGGCCAGAATTGCGGAAAGTGCGATTGTGGTTTTCATCTTTGGGCCTTTCTGAATCTGTTTATCTGAGATTCCCCGGATGGCTGCCAGTTGTCAGCTTTCATCCGTCAAGACCCAACCATAATCCTCGTTTTCTCGCGCCCCCTGTTCAGGGGGCAACGCCTTGCTGCTTTGCTGCTATCGTTTAAACGGGAATTCTCCAGAATCGCTCCCGGTTTCTGAGCAGTTTCGAAGCCGCGACCCCCGGCGCAGGCGGCTTTTGGCGCGTTGTTGGCGTCTGAGCGGCGGCCGCAGGCGCGGGCGATATTTTTCCCGTCATTTGAAGACGCTCCTTCCGTGAGTTGGCCGTGACGCATGACAAACGAATGTTTTGCGCGGGCGCCGCATCGGGCGGCGGCCGCAGTTCCGCGATGAGAGGCCGTCGTAGAATTCGGCCTATGGAACATCAATGCCGATGTCGGTCCTGTTCGAGGATGACGTGGCGCCGGATCGTGGGCCTGGCGCGGTAGTCCTCGTGTTTTTCGATGCGATCGGGACTCGATGTGCTTCGGCTGAGGATTTCGAAGACGACGATGGGATCGGTGACAACCGTGCTCGTATGTGGGCCGGGCGAGCCGACGGCGAAGCCGTCAGGATAACGGATTCGGCCGGGGCTTCGATTTTCAAATCGCTTCCAAGGCAATTGCCGGGCTTCCCGCGCAATCTGCCGGTGGGAGTGTCGGCGAGATTACGTTGGATGGTGCGGGCAGCCAGCCGGGGCGCGGCGATCGCCTTGCGCGCGCACGCATCACGTCTGGCAGGTAAAGCAGGGCCATAGCCGATGCGGGGCCTGCGGTAAACCTGCGTTGCCCGGCCGCCGTCATCCCGAAAGCCATTCAGCCCATTGCCGACCGGCTTGCTTCCTGGCTACTCAATCACGGGCACCGTGTACGCTAATGCCCCAATATTCCCCTTGTTCCCCTTGAAGTTCGCGTGGCACATGACGCAGTTTTCCGAGACTACGGGTATGCCTGTTGCAACGCGCAGGTAGCGCTTTCCATCCTTCTCGACAACCTCTTCTTGCGGCGTTTCGCCCGCAAGAAGTTTCTTCGCGGCCGCCTGTTCGAAAGCGTCGCGTGGAACATCATCCGGGTCCCCTATCACATCGGTGAGCCCCAGTATCCGGACATCGCACCACCCGTCTTTCTTCAGCGCGGCCCACAGCGCCTTGGCCGCGGTGGCGGCGGGAAGGTCAGAAGGCGTCTTCACATAATGCCCGTCAATCAGGACGATCGCGTTCTTGAAGAGATCATCGAGCATCTTAACTTCTTGCCGCGTCCGCTCTATGGCCGCGTCGGGCTTGCCGGACGCCTTTTCGGCAGCGAAGGAACCCACTCCGCCTATCGCCACCATAGTGGCAAGTCCTAAGGCCAACCCAACGATATTTTTTCGCGTTAGTTTCACAGTTAATCCT
>CAVQHH010000012.1:0-62092 GCA_963712225.1 uncultured Alphaproteobacteria bacterium | reverse complement strand
ACCGGCAGGATGCGCTCGCCTATCTCGAAGAGCACCGTCTGAACGCCGACTGACCTCGCTGGGTCCGCGTGCGACTTTTGGCGCAGCGTGTTTTGGTCGCGCGTCCGCCCGAGAGCCTACTCGCGCGGAAAGTCCGCGAGCCGCAATCGCTTCTGGCGCTCATTCCTCCGTTTTCGGTTTCGGCTGCCGTTTATTCATTTCCTTCATGCGAAGAGACATTTTAATGGCGCGTCTGGCTTCGGCGCGGCCCGCGATAGGCTGAAGGATTTTGCGAATTCGTCGCGTTTCTCGTCAATTGAGGCGATCACCTTGCCCATCGGGATGCCCATGTCCACGAGGACGGCTTCCGACAATTGCAGGCTTGCCTCGATGGTCTCGGGGACGGCATCGCTCACGCCGAGGCCATAGAGCAGCGTTGCGTGATGCGCGTCGCGGGCTCTGGCGACAATGATTAGATCCGGATGTACCGGCGCGCGCGTCGCGAACAATGTCTTCCGCGTCGGCGGGTTTGTTCATTGTGATAATGAGAGCCTTGGCCTTTGCCAACCCGCAGCGGGCGAGAAACTCGGGCCGCGACGCATTGCCCCAATAGATGTCTCGTCCTTCGTTGCGGAGCCGTTTCACCAAGCCGGGATCGGTATCGACGGCCAAATAGCGGATGGCATGCGCATGCAGCATGTCGCCGACCAGCTGGCCAACCCGGCCAAAGCCGACGATGATCGCATCGGGCGCCGGACCGTCCACGCCCGGCTCCAGGAGGGCGGCGGGCTCGGCGGGCCGTCTTGCCAGGCGCTTGGCGAGCGCGCCAAGGAATGGAACGGCGAACATCGAAAGCGTCACCGCGATCATCGCCTCCGCGCCGGCGCCGGCGGGCATGGCCTTGGCGGCGACGGCCGCAGTGACGATGACGAAAGCAAATTCCCCGCCGGGTGCCAGCATAAGCGCGGCTTCGGTGGAAACCCGCACCGGCAGGCGCGCAATCCACCCTGCTAGCCAGTTGACGCAAAACTTGACGAAGATAATGCCAAGCGCGAGGCCGAACGCCGCGAGCGGAGCGGAAAACACCCGCGAAAGATCAAGGCTCGCGCCGATCGAGACAAAGAAAAGTCCGAGCAGCAAACCTTTGAAGGGCTCGATCGTTACTTCGATCTCGCGGCGGTACTCGGTTTCGGCGAGAAGAATGCCGGCGATGAAGGCGCCAAGTCCCATCGACAAACCGCTCGCCGCGGTGAGAACGCCGGTTCCGATGACCACAAGCAGGCAGGCCGCCACGAAAAATTCGGTCGATCCCGCCGCCGCGACGTGACGAAATAGAGGCCGCATGACTAGGCGGCCGCCGAGCACGATGACGCTCAAACCGGTGAGCGCGGGAACCAGGAAAGAGACAAAAACCATGCCGAGGTCGCCGCCGCGCATTCCGAGCATCGCGACCATGAACAGGAGCGGCGCCACCATGAGGTCCTGAAAGAGCAGGACGGCGAAAATCGTGCGGCCCGCCGTGGTTCCGAGCCGTTTGGTCTCGGCGAGCACCGGAACCACGATGGCAGTGGACGACAGGGCAAGCGCAAAACCGAGCACCTCCGCCGAGGTTGGAGGCTCCCCCTGAACGAAGGCCAAAGCGCCAAGCGCGGCGGCGGAACCGAAGACCTGCAGAGCGCCGAGCCCGAAGACGAGCCGGCCGATAATCGCCAAACGCTGCCACGATAGTTCAAGGCCGATCATGAACAGGAGAAAGACGATGCCGAATTCCGCGACCGGCGCGATTTGCTCGACATTGTCGAGAGCGAACGGACCGAGCCAGCCGATTTGCCGGGCGAGCGCGCCGAGGCCATAGGGGCCAAGCAAGACACCCGCGCCAAGGAAACCCAGAACGGGACTGACCTTCAAGCGCCGGAACAGCGGCACGACGACCCCCGCCGTTGCGAGAAAAATCAATGTTTCCTTGTATTGCTCGGGGGCAAAGGTTCCCATGAGTCCGCCTATTTCAATGGCTGCATAGATCGGAACTTTGCGCGAAAAGCGCACGCCACCTTCTCGCCGTTTGCCGGGGTTCGTCCAAGCAAGAATGTGCGACCGCGCAAATCTTCCGGCTTAAACAGCCGAGACGGCCGATTTCCTTTATCTGCGGCCCGATCCTGGCGGTCCTGACAAGCGGAAATAAGCCACGTCTCTCTCGACGGGCGAAATGCGAAAGCGGAATGGGTGCCATTCGTCCTAACTCTTGGGTGGACAATTCACCGGCCAATACCCCGCCGTCGCTAATCGTTCCTTCATAGGAGATCTATTCTTACAAAACGGAGACACAAGAACGATTTGACATATGTATCTTTGAAGCGTTTTAAATCGTGCACGGTTTTTACATTTTAACTACTCTAATTTAAAAACATAATGCTTGCATACTAAAGTTCTATAGCTAGAATGAAAGATCAAAACAATTCACGCTGACATCAGGGCCTTGACCCCTTCTGCCTGGAGGACTTCGTGAATTACCGTTCCTCAAATCGCGTGCGCCGCCGCGGCCGCACCGTGGCGGCTGGCTTGTTCCTTGTTTATCCGGCGATTACATCGGCGCAGGACATGGCGGCCGACTCCTACCGGGAACTCGAAACCAAATATATTTTCGGCTTCACGACAGGGTCGGACATAGGTCCCGAAGGCGAACGCGAGCTCGAATTCGAGACCAACCTCCGCTTCCAAAGGCGCGGCGGCGTCTACAACCAGCTCGAACAGGAAGTCGAATTCGAATATAATCCAACCGACAGTTTTCAGATCGAACCGGCTGTTCACGGCGTCTTCACTCAAATTCACGGGGTCGAGGGATTTGAAAACCGCGAAAGCGCCAATTTCGGCGGCTTAGGGTCAATATTCAGCTTTGTCCTGATTGGACGCGGTCCCGGTGCGCCAGCCGGTGTCACGATCTCGGTCGAGCCGGAATGGTCGCGGATCGACGATGGCGGAAGACTGATCACGGGTTTTAGCGCGCAAACCAGGATCATCGCCGACACCGAACTGGTGCCAAATCGCCTTTTCGCAGCCGTCAATGCGATCTATACCCCGGAGATCACGCGAAACTTTGGGAGCCCGAAATGGGCGGGAGCGTCGCTGCTGGGTTTGACAACGGCGTTGACGTATCGAATTACACCGAATGTCGCGCTGGGAGGCGAACTTGAATATTACCGCGCCTACGATGGAACCGGGTTGAACGCATTCGCCGGGCATGCGCTCTATGCCGGCCCGACCTGTTTCATCGAGTTGACCAATAAAATCCACCTCGCGGCCGCCTTCTCCACGCAAATTGCCGGTCATGCCGCAGGTAACCCGAACCCCCTCGATCTGACCAATTTCTCGCGAAACAATGCCCGCTTGCGCGCTCTGTTTGAATTCTGATGTTCAACCGTGCGATCCATGGAGAGACCAATGTTCGTTCCACGCATGCTCCGTATCGCCCAACTTGCGGTTCTACCGGCATTAATTAATGGTTTCGCGCAAGCCCCGGCCGGGGCGGCGAGCGCGGTTACGCTCCATATCTCCATTAGGGACCATCGATTCCACCCCGCCGAACTGAAGGTGCCGGCCAACACGCCGGTCACGCTGGTCGTCCGCAACCTCGATCCGACCCCCGAAGAGTTCGAAAGCAATGCGCTCCGGGTCGAGAAAGTCGTGGCCGGCAATTCCGAGATCACGCTCAATTTCCGGCCGCTCGCCCCCGGACGGTATCGTTTCTACGGCGACTTCAACGAGGCGACCGCCCAAGGCGCGATCACGGCGGAATAGAAGCACCAAGACGCCGGCCTCGTCGGGGTCGAAACGCGGCCCTCCCTTTCCCCCGCCGCGGAAATCCGGCATGGTGGCGCCATGTCCGATCCGCCAATGAGCAACGCGCCAGAACTCAGCGTCAGCGAATTGTCCGCCGCCTTGAAGCGGACGGTCGAGGATCGTTTTGGCTTCGTCCGCGTGCGCGGCGAAATTTCGAACTATCGCGGGCCGCATGCTTCCGGCCACGCCTATTTCTGTTTGAAGGACCAAACCGCCCGCATCGATGCGGTGATTTGGAAAGGAGTTTTCGCGCGGCTTAAGACCAAGCCGCGGGAGGGTTTGGAAGTCGTCGTGACCGGCAAGGTCACAATCTATCCCGACAAATCCATCTATCAAATCATCGTCGAGGCGCTGGAGCCAGCGGGCATCGGCGCGCTCATGGCGCTTGTCGAGGAGCGCCGCCGGAAACTCGCGGCGGAAGGGCTTTTCGATGAAGCGCGCAAGCGGCCGTTGCCGTTTCTGCCTGCGTGCATAGGTGTCGTCACCTCGCCCACGGGAGCCGTCATCCGCGACATCCTTCACCGCATCGCGGAGCGGTTTCCGCGCCATGTCGTGGTCTGGCCGGTGCGGGTGCAGGGCGAAACCTCGGCGGCCGAGATCGCCGCCGCGATCGACGGCTTCAATGCCCTTCCGGAATGTGGTCCCTTGCGGCGGCCGGACGTGATTATCGTCGCGCGGGGAGGTGGATCACTCGAAGATTTGTGGAGCTTCAACGAGGAAATCGTGGTGCGCGCGGCGGCGCGGAGCCTTGTGCCGCTCATTGCCGCGGTCGGGCACGAGACCGATTGGACCTTGATCGACCACGCCGCCGATCTGCGCGCGTCGACCCCGACGGCTGCGGCGGAAAAAGCGGTGCCGGTGCGGAGCGAACTCGCCGCCGCGCTCGCCGATCTCGGCCGCCGCCACATCGACGCCGCGCTGCGGGACCTCGACCGCCGCCGCGGCGAATTCCGCGCCCTTTCGCGCGCCCTGCCGCAAAGCGACGGCATTTTTGCCCTGCGCCGTCAGCAGCTGGACAATCTCGAGAGCCGTTTCATGGGCGCGCGCGCGAAAGCCTACAGCCGCGAGCAGCTCGGACTGGCGCGCCTGTCCCATCGCCTCGCTCAACAGTCTCCGCACGCGCAAATGGGCCGCGTGGCGGAACGGCTCAAGGCGCTGGAACAAAGGTTGGAGCGTTGCCGGACCATGGGCAATGACGGAAGGAAGCAAGGCCTCAATCACCTTGCCGCGAGACTCGGCGGGACCCGAGCGGCGCGGATCAGAATTGTGCGCGATGCCCGCGTTCAGCTCAAGGGTTTGGCGGACCGCATGACGCACGGCTGGGCTGCTCGCGTCGCAGCTCGCCGGGTGGACGTTAATGGCCTGGAAAAATTGCTCTTCAGTCTTGGTTATCCCCAGGTTCTGGCGCGGGGCTTCGCGCTTGTGCGCGACAGCGACGGCAACGCCCTGCGCCGGGCGGCCGAGGTGGCCGTTGGGGCACGTCTCGACATCCAGTTCTACGACGGCCACAAAACGGCGGTTGCGACCGCCGACAAAGACGTCCCTCCACTGATACGCGTGGCCAGCAAGGTCCGGCGCAAACGCGAACAAGGATCGCTATTCTGACAAGGCTTTGTCGGGGCGCTCCCTAGAACCAAGCAACGGCGGCGCCGGTCCGGCCGGAACTTGGCGTAAGCCATACGCTTTCATGCTAGCGCGGGAACTCGATCAATGCTCGGCGATGGCCGATTTCAACCCCAGAGCGAGCGCCGGCGGCGCACAAACTCCAGCCACGCCCGATGGGCGTCCGACGATGAAAAAAGCTTGAACGAAGGGGATTTTCCGTTGTTTACCATCGCCGCCGCCCAATCGGCGAACGCGGGCCGAGTCTTGCGCTCCGGTCGCCCGGCAGGGGTTGCCACCCGGCTTCTTCTTGCCGCCGAAATGAGATGATTTTTCGAACCCGATCGTCCATGACGGATTTTCCCGGCGCCGATCGTCGCTCCCTACCCCCGGCGGAGAGTTGCGTAGTCAATGATCAAGCCAGTACGAATTGCGCTCGACGCCATGGGCGGCGATCATGGACCGGAAGTGATCGTTCCAGGTGCCGCCCGCGCGCTGCGACGGCGGCCCGATATGAAATTTCTGTTTTTTGGCGATGCCGCCAGGATCTTGCCGCTTCTCGATGCCGAGCCGGGGCTTTCGGAGGTGTCCACCTTGCGTCATACCGGCGTTTCGGTCCGGATGGACGCCAAGCCTAGTCAGGCGTTGCGCACCGGCCGCCGGACATCGTCGATGTGGCTTGCCATCGAGGCGGTGAAGAAGAACGAAGCAGATGTCGCGGTTTCGGCCGGCAACACCGGCGCCTTGATGGCCATGGCGAAAATTTGCCTGCACATGATGCCGGGGATCGACCGCCCGGCGATCGCCGCGATCTGGCCTACGGTTCGGGGCAAGTCGATCGTCCTCGATCTCGGGGCGTCCATCGGCGCCGATGCGTGGCATCTTGTCGATCTTGCAGTCATGGGCTCCGCGATGGCCCGGATCGTCCTTTCCATCGAACGGCCGGTCGTGGGTTTGCTGAATATAGGTGTCGAGGAAATCAAGGGCATCGACGAGGTCAAGACCGCCTCCCGCTTGCTGCGCGAGACCAGTCTGCCAAATCTCGGCTACCGGGGCTTCGTCGAAGGCGACGATATTGGCAAGGGAACGGTCGATGTCGTGGTCACCGAAGGCTTCGCCGGCAATATCGCCTTGAAGACCGCGGAAGGCACGGCCAATCAGATAGCGGAATATCTGCGCGAAGCGCTTGGCCGCGATTTTATGTCGAAGATCGGCTATTTTCTGGCGCGCCATGCCTTCGCGGCATTGAAGGCCAAGATGGATCCGCGCAATGTCAACGGCGGGGTGTTTCTCGGCCTTAACGGGGTGGTCATCAAGAGCCATGGCGGCTCCGACGCGGTCGGCACGGCGCACGCGGTGGAAATCGGCTATGCCATGGCCCGGCACGAACTCTTGCGTAAAATTCGCGATTCGCTTCCGCTTTCGCGCGAGCAGTTCCCCACCCAATCAGGGTTCCGGGCGGCGAGCGCGCCAGTCGCGGCGCCCTCGGGTTCCTGAGCGGTCTGTAGTTATCGATGGATAATTCCGTGAACCACGCAGCGTCAGGCAAGCTTCGTTCCGTCGTCTTGGGGCTCGGCTCCTATCTCCCCAAACGCATCGTCAGCAATGCCGACCTCGAAAAGTCGCTGGAAACCACCGACGCGTGGATCGTGCAGCGCACCGGCATAAGGCAGCGCCACGTCGCCGCCGTCGACGAGCCGACCTCGCGGCTCGGTCTTTATGCGGCCAAAGCCGCCCTCGCCGACGCCGGGCTCGAGGCTTCGGATGTCGATCTCGTGATTGTCGCGACCTCGACGCCGGACTTTACCTTTCCCTCCGTCGCGACCCAGATCCAGGCCGGGCTCGGCATGACAAACGGCGCCGCTTTCGACGTCCAGGCGGTTTGTTCCGGGTTCGTCTTCGCGCTTGCCACCGCCGACAAATTCTTGGCGTCTGGATCGCACCGGCGCGCCCTCGTCATCGGCGCGGAAACCTTCTCGCGTCTTCTTGACTGGACCGACCGAACGACATGCGTTCTCTTCGGCGACGGGGCGGCGGCCGTGGTGCTCGAAGCGCGGCATGGGGAAGGAACCGCGCGGGATCGCGGCGTTCTCACGTCGCATCTTCGCTCGGATGGACGCCACCGGGAAAAGCTCTATGTCGATGGAGGGCCTTCCACGACGCGGACGACCGGGCATTTGCGGATGGCTGGACGGGAGGTCTTTCGCCACGCGGTTGGCATGGTCGCGGACGTCGTTACGGCGGCCTTCGAGGCGACCGGAACGAGCGCCGCCTGCCTCGATTGGTTTGTGCCGCATCAAGCTAACCGCCGTATTATCGACGCGTCGGCGGAAAAACTTGGGATCGCGCCAAATAAAGTCATCGTCACCGTCGATTTGCACGCCAACACATCGGCCGCGTCGATTCCGCTCGCTCTTACGGTCGCGCGCGACGACGGCAGGATCAAGCAAGGCGATCTGGTGATGATCGAAGCGATGGGCGGCGGTTTCACCTGGGCATCGGCGCTTATCCGCTGGTGAGGTTCGCGGCCAGAACAGCGCCGGAAGTGTCTTGCTTTGGCGCAAATTTTGTTCCAGTGTTTCAATGGCCCATCGGATGGCTTGGCCACGGGGGGCGCAAAATAAGCGGTACGTCAGGACCCGACCACGGGTGCGAGGATGGACCGCCGAGACCACGAGACTTTAGTCAAAATAACGAAGATGAAAAAACTTAGAACGAGGGCATGTCCGCGGGTCACCGGCTGTTACGCGCAGGACACGCTCCGGTTTATCGAGCTAGCACAGGTCCGCGACGATTGAACGCTGCCAACAGATTTCAAGTTTGGCTAGGAATCTGGACCGTGCTGGGGCCTGATATGTTCGTTTCCTTAGCTGGACGGAGCCCGGTAGGCGGTTGCCAGACCAATTCTTTTCCGCGTGACTGAAACGGTTTAACGGGGTTGAAGGATGACAAAATCCGAAACCATGCGTGCCGCTCGAGAAGTTGGATTATCGGTCGCGGAACACAAGGTCAATGCTTCCCAACTGACCGCGCAGCGGACCGTTACGCGTGTCGATCTCGCGGAAGCCGTGTACCGTTGCGTCGGTCTGTCGCGCAAGGAATCGGCGATTCTGGTGGAGTCGGTGTTGGATGAACTAGCCGACGCCTTGATCGGAGGCGAATCCGTCAAATTGTCGTCGTTTGGGCGGTTTCTCGTGCGCGCCAAGTCGGAGCGCATTGGGAGAAATCCCAAGACCGGGATCGAAGTTCCGATAACCCAGCGCCGCGTCATGGTGTTTAAGCCATCGAACGTGCTCAAGGCCCGGATCAACGGTCTGGCGGTTGCCGATGACGAGGACAACTGAGCATTTTTGCGGTTCCTGGCAAGGAAATTTATTCTCGCGAGAATGGCGCCAGCGGGACCCGGCAAGGGGCCCGCGAGCAAGACGGCCCGCATGGAGCCTGAGATAAGGAGCTAGCGGCGTATGGACAAAAGCGCCGATGCGTTTCGCACGATCAGCGAGGTCGCTGGGGAGCTTGATCTGCCGCAGCATGTGCTGCGATTCTGGGAGACCCGCTTTCCTCAAATCAAGCCGCTGAAGCGCGCGGGAAGCCGGCGCTATTACCGTCCCCGCGATATCGAGGTTCTGCGCGCGATCAAACATCTCCTCTATGGGCAAGGATATACGATCAAGGGCGTGCAGCGTGTTTTGAAGGAAGAGGGTGCTGGCGCGTTCGCCGCCGCGAGGGATGCCGCGAACGAAGGCCGTTCGGAGCTTTCTTTTCCGGCGGCGCGAGAATTGCCGATGCTCCAAGGCTCGCCGCCCCGGCAAGACGAGAGGATTGGGAACAGCACGGTCAACTCCGGCGGATTGCAACCACCGGCCAAATCGCGCCCCAGCGCGGATCGAGACGATTCGGCCGGCAAGACTGGCGAGGCTCCGATATCGCCTTTGACCTTAACGTCCGAAGAGATCGTGCGGTTACGGGCGGCCTTGGCCGAACTGGCGGCGTGCCAAGACATCCTTGATGCCGCGCGCCGCCGGTAGCTTTGGGCGAGGCACGCGGACGACGGTCCGCGAAAGCGGAAACCGGGGTGCGATCCGTCCTTGCGATCGCCCGGCTTCGCACGGCGCGTTGCGCCTGAGGAGGGCGTTCTCTATAAGGGCCACGATCGGAGTGTAGCGCAGCCCGGTTAGCGCACTAGTCTGGGGGACTAGGGGTCGCGGGTTCGAATCCCGCCACTCCGACCAGATGGCCCGCGACCCCTGGCCATTTGTGCTGGTCATTTGTAATTGTAGGCGGTTGATTGTTCGCCCGCTTGGATGTCGCGTGCCGTTTCCGTCCCGATCGCTTTAGGTATAGAGGTCAAGATATGCGCCAATCGATGCCCGGTACTTAACTCTGGAACCGCCTCCCCGGATGCTGCGATGAACTCCTCGATCACTTTTGTTTTACCCGCACTGAGTTGACCGTTCAGTCCTGGACGGTCATCCCCCACCGGGGCCCCCGAATAGGCGCCGGGGAGAAACTACGGCAGTCCCCTGCACAGCTAACGAGCCCACCCAAGAGGAAAGAGAAACATGAAAACGTCAAATATAGCTTTTTTGTCCGTCCCAATGTTGGTCGCCGGGTCGATCGCGCTTTCTGGATGTGGTAAGCGAAGCGCCACCAATCCTACCATGATTTCCTATTCTCAGGTCGGCGTATGCAAAAGCTACGCTACGCAAACCGGAAACGAGGAGACAGCGAAGCCCAATGAAGGCTTTGTGATCTTCAAAATTGAAACCATCGACAATGCAAAACAGAACAGCACTTTCTTCCTCGACCCAGAGCGCTTGATGATCGATCAAACCACCGCCGAATTTCAACAGAAAGATATATCTCGCCGAAGCCGCCGCTTTATAAATGCGGATCCGAGATTCGCGCAGGCCATGGGCGTGAAGGGCCTTGCGCGGGCCGCTTTCCCGGCGAACGAAAAAACCGACGTCAACAGCTTTGTTATCGTTCCGCTTCGCCTGGACATCGGGTTGGGCGGGCCGAACGCCAAGCAATACTCGTTCGACCTCCTGTACGATACCACGACTACCGAAGTACAAGTCGGGACTAATGACGTAGTCACCGCAAAAACAAATGCAGCCGTAGCCGAGTACCCGGTGATCGAAAACTGCAAAGAGTTAGCTTACAAATAGGTAGATATTTTTAAGCTCCTGCTCTGGCAGGCTTGTGCCGGCACATGCGAACCCGCGCGCCGTAGTTTAGCGCCCGTGCTCGCAGCGGCAACTCGCGTGCCGCCGGATGGTGGCATCGCGGGATCGCTGAAATTTAAGGTGGTCTAATCCCGGGCTCTGACCGCCCAGCAGCATCGGGGTTGGCGCGCCGGCTCATGGATAAGGATCGATACGCTCGGAGCGCTTCGCGATCGAAGGTAATCATTTGATCGATACGGGACGCAGCTCAATCTCGAAGCGTTGGGAGCAGGGCCTTGTCGAAAAAACCGGTCAACTTTCCTAAGGACCTGCTCTAGCTTCTGATTCAACGCATTACCTTAAGCGCAACCAGCCATCGTTCCGCTTGAAAGCGGCCCGGGCAGGAGATGAACAGCCGTAAGCTCAACCACGCGCGCGGCCTGTGTGGGGTGTACGGAACAAAACCTTGCGTCGGGAGTTTTAGGCGTAAAAGGGGCAAATAGATGGCGAGGCAGCGGCCTGTCAGCCGCGAAATCGCGATGGGAGCACAAGACGTGCGTCTTCGCGAAGCAACCGATCAAGCGGTATTCGGGATGAAAATAATGGCGGAGAATGGTCGTTTTCAAGGCGACGGTTTGGCGTCGGACGAGAGCAAATTCGAGAAACCCGAGATCGGGTCGCTGCGGGAAACGAAGGTGTGCGCGCATTTTGGCCGGAAGCTGCAGAAAATCTTCCCCTTGCCGACCAACAGTTCCGAGCCGGAAACTGTCCACATACTCTTGAGGAAGATCCAAGCAAAGCTCGACAAGCTGCTCGTTCCTGAAGACGGGTGAGAGATTGGGAATCGAGGAATGCGCCCGCATGGACGTTGGGGGGGTGCGGCGGTCGAGGCACTGGGTTGAGAGGACGCGGAGTTCGGATTCTGTCATCCCTCGACGCGCTCGGCGAAGGTGAAGCCTTCCGGCATGAGTTTACACCGTTCCAAACGGCTGAAAATTTGATCGTGTTGATCGTCGAAGCAGCTTCGCGAATTGCAAATCCTGTGGCACACTGTTAAATCTATGTGGACCTTGAAAAGGAGTTCTGCATGTCGCGTGAAACTCATTTGGCCGCGCTCGGACAGCGTCACGATGCGCTCGACAAGGAAATTGCGAAGGAATTGGTGTATCCCGCCAAGGACGAGTTGAAATTGACCGAAATGAAACGGCGAAAGCTGCAACTCAAGGATGAAATCGCCAAACTGCAGTGCGACCGCCCTTTCCCCAGCATGCATTGAATTCACGGTCGCCTGACTGCGGGTGCGGTGTCCGGCTTGCGGTCGGGAGCCGCCGGCGGCCCCCGCGGCGCTAATTTTCGAGCCTTTCCAAACTAGCGCGGGCGAAGAGCCGCACTCTCCGCGCGGCTAAGGGCGTCGCTTGGCAATATGGGCGCGGCGGATACCGGTTGGCGTGCGACGCCGACATCGGCTAGGATCGCGCTGTTCGGAAGCACCCGTAGCTCAGCTGGATAGAGCGCTGCCCTCCGAAGGCAGAGGCCGGGGTTCGAAATCCCTTCGGGTGCGCCAGATCGCCATCTTGGATTGTTTAGAAGTAATCAATCGACGCACCGGGATCGGGACGGAGAATTTCTCGGGCATGTGGGTGAATGAGGGGTTTTTCGAAACGGCGCACCCGCTGTCGCTGTTTGACGAAACTTTCGTCCGATGACGCGGCCATGACGACACCTCCGCCCCCCATCTTCGACCGCCGCCTGGTAAGGCGGA
This sequence comes from uncultured Alphaproteobacteria bacterium, assembly GCA_963712225.1. Classification (GTDB taxonomy): domain Bacteria; phylum Pseudomonadota; class Alphaproteobacteria; order Rhizobiales; family Beijerinckiaceae; genus Methylocapsa. The sequence goes on along the minus strand of CAVQHH010000012.1, from coordinate 49,744 downwards.
GGCTTGCCCGCGCGGCCGCCGCCGGAGCCGAGGAATTTCTCCTAACCCATGCGGGCGAAGAGGTCTGCGAGCGGCTTTCCTCAATCAAGCGGAAATTTTCCGCCGTCCTAGATGCCGGCACGCCTTCGCCTTGGCTTGCCGCGCGGCTTGCGGACCGGCTTCGGCCAGGCCTTCTGGTCCGCATGGCGCCGTTGGCGGAAACGGCCGGCGATGGCTCGCTCCTGCGCCTTTTGGGCGATGAGGAAAGCTTGCCGCTGGCGCCTGAATGCTTCGATTTGGCCGTATCGGCGCTCTGCCTGCAAAATCTCAACGATCTTCCCGGAGCGCTCGTTCAGCTTCGCCGCGTTTTGAAGCCCGATGGGCTTTTTCTCGGTTGCCTCCTTGGCGGCCAGAGTCTGCACGAGCTGCGTACCGCCCTGGCCGTGGCCGAGACGGAGATTTACGGCGGAATCAGCCCGCGCGTCGCGCCTTTCGCGGATGTGCGCGACATGGGCGGGCTTCTCCAAAGAGCCGGGTTCGCCTTGCCGGTTGCCGACAGCGAACCCCTCACCGTGCGGTACGCGACCATGTTTGGCCTAATGGCGGATTTGCGCGCGATGGGTGCGACCAATGCGCTTGCGGCGCGGCTGCGCAAACCCTCGACGAGGGGTCTTTTCTTGCGCGCCGCAAACATCTATGCGGGCCAATTCGCCGATCCAGACGGACGCGTGCGCGCGACTTTCGAGATGATCTTTCTTTCCGGCTGGGCGCCACACGAGAGCCAGCAAAAGCCGTTGCCGCCGGGCTCGGCCAAGATGCGGCTTGCGGACGCGCTTGGGATCAAACCGGCCCCCGAAGGCTGATCCTGCATTACTGGGCGAGTTCCCAGGTGACTCGGACTTCGGTTCGCAGAACTTCGCTGCCGGGCTCGACCGGAACGGCTTGGGCGGCTAAGCGCTTGGCGGAGTTCCCGCCTATCCCAGCGGAGGGATAGTCCTCGGGCGTTTGTCCCAAGATTTCCAGAACGCGGCCCAGCTTAAGATCAAGCCCGTTTACGTAGCTATTGGCCTTGCGCAAGGCGTCGCGAACGGCGTCGCCGAGCAAAGCATTGTATTTCTCCTCTCTTTGGGAATAATCGAACGCGATGCCCTCAAAACGGTTGGCGCCCTTGTCCAACAATTGCCCCGCCAGGACACCTGCCTTTTCGATGTCCCTGATTCGCACGCCAAACGAATTGTGGGCGATGTAGCCGCGCAATTGCTTCTTGGTGACATAGCTGGTGGCACCTTCCGGCAACAATGATAATACCGCCGTTCCAGGCGGCCCCGACGTCCGTTTGGTGACTTCGCCGTTGGGGTTCTGGACATGGACCTCATCGTAAACCGGCGAGAGCGTGACCGATAATGTCTTGATGTCTTTTGCCTCGATGCCCTGCGCCTTGATCTCGCCGATCATCGCCTGCACGGCGCGGGCGTTGTCGCGCGCGGCGTCGGCGGCCTTTGGCCGCTCGGTGTCAACGCCGAGCGAGATTATCGCGATATCGGGGACGACTTCCGCGCTTGCGACGCCGTGCGTCAAGATGGTTGGCACCGTGTCTTTTGAGGACAGGGCTTGCGCATGTGCCATTGTCAGTTGCGCCCCAATGCCGAGCGGAAGCGCGGCGATGAAAGCGAGGTGGACAAGCGGAAGACGTACGCGAAAGGTTGACATGAGAAATCTTTCAGCGGGAGGAAGGCTGGGTGTGGAGCGGGCGCCAAAGACTAAAGTGTCGTTTGCTGTTGACGCTTTTTCGACGGCGACAAACAAATTTTTCATAACAGCAGATACTTAACACTTGCCGGAGAAATCCTGGAGAAATCCGGCCCGCCATGCTAGAAGCGCACCCCAATCATGTCCATGCTCGCCGAACCTCTTGAACAGCTTGATGATCAGGCCCATCGCGGCCGGGCTTCGCTTGCGGGCGCCACCCGGCGCGAGCTTGCTGCGGCGCTTGCCGAGACAGGTGTGCCGGAGCGCGAAATCCGCATGCGCGTGGCGCAGCTCTGGCATTGGATTTACCACGCGGGCGCAACGTCTTTCGATGCGATGAGCAATGTCAGCAAGGTTCTGCGCGCCGCCTTGACCGAGCGATTTACTCTTGCCCAGCCGGAAATCGTCGCCGAACAAATTTCCCGCGACGGCACTAGGAAATGGCTGCTAAGGCTCGACCCAAGCGACCCGCGCGACAAGGGCGCCGAAGTCGAGTGCGTCTATATCCCCGAGAGCGATCGCGGCACGCTTTGCGTTTCGAGCCAGGTCGGCTGCACGCTGAGCTGCACCTTTTGCCACACCGGAACGCAAAAGCTTGTCCGCAATTTGACCGCGCGCGAGATCATTGGCCAAGTTTTGATCGCGCGGGAAAGGCTTGGGGATTTTCCGGGACTGACGCCGCCAGGCGACGGGCTCGTGCCGGGCGAAGGTCTTCGCGCGGTGTCGAACATCGTGTTCATGGGCATGGGCGAACCGCTCTATAATTTCGCCAATGCGCGCGACGCCGTGGCGGTGTTTTCCGATGGCGACGGCCTCGCGCTGTCGAAGCGCCGGATCACGGTTTCGACGGCGGGCGTCGTACCGCGCATGGAAGAGCTTGGCCGCGAGACCGGCGCGATGCTCGCCATTTCGCTCCACGCGGTGCGCGACGAGTTGCGCGACAAACTCGTGCCGCTCAACAAGAAATATCCGATCAAGGACCTTCTTGCCGCCTGCCGGGCCTATCCCGGCGCCTCCAACGCGCGCCGCATCACCTTCGAATATGTGATGCTGAAGGACATCAACGATTCGCCCGCCGATGCGCGTGAACTCGTGCGGCTGTTGAGAGGCATTCCCGCAAAAATCAATCTCATACCGTTCAATCCTTGGCCTGGCGCTCCTTACGAATGTTCGGATTGGGGGAAAATCGAAGCGTTTTCTGAAATTGTGTTCAACGCTGGCTATGCGAGCCCTGTGCGCACCCCGCGCGGGCGCGATATACTGGCCGCTTGCGGGCAGTTAAAGACCGAGACGGAAAAGCTGCAGGCGAGGGCAAGGCTAGTGGTGAGTGAAATGGACTGAATGCAAGACCAGATGTTTAGGCATTCGTCTCGAGGGTTATCCTGTTGCCTCGGGTTCGTCGATAGGGAGGGCCGTGCCGGTTGGATGGGGTGAAATCGCCACCCTTATCGCCGCAAGACGGTCTCGATGCGCCTGCAATCCCGGCCGTAGGAGCACGGTAAACGACCAAAAGTTGCTCCAATCTAACCGGGTCGGCCTCGCCTTCCTCTGGCGAACCTTCTCTCGGACTGGAGGCCGCCCGGTATGGGGCTTGGACTCTTCGGCGCCAATCGGACCAATCCACGATTTCAGAGGGAACGATCGCGACGGCCGCACCAGGATCGAGATTCTCAAGCAAACCAACGAGGTTCAGACCACGGTGGCGTGCATTCGGCACGATCAGAGCATCAAACCCAAGGAACTGAGCGGCTGCGGCGATAGCCTGCGTCGCTGAATAGTCGTACTTTTCATACCGTGCAGTGTCCACACCAAGCGTTTGGAGTGTCTGCAGGTTCGGAAGGCGGAGGGCGCGCTCGGCGTGGATTGTTAGTTTGTGCACCTTGTGAACGAGCCTGCTCGGCCATACGGGTTCCAGCGAGAGGCGGTGCCCGATTTCAGCGAGTGCGCCGTCGCGTTCCAGACTGGTGTAAAGCACCTCAAATTCGCCTGGAGGGCTCCAGCGTCCACTCGCGGCGGATCCTCTAGCCGGGTCTCGGCCGCTGCGTGTGACGCGCCATACTTGGCCGTCGAACGGTTGCGCGCCGATAGCTTCAAGGGCGTCGAGAACATCCTTATCGTGAACGCGCCGGCCCCGATCGCCCATCTCAGGTGTAGGACCCTTGTTCCAGGCTCTCGATAACTTCCAGCACCTTGTCGGTTCGGCCGTCGTGGATCAGATCGATGGCACGTTCCCCACCAAGGAGACGATGTTTCGAGTAGAGCCATACCCGCGTTTCCTCGGGGGTGTAAAGCTCCGATAGCCTGTCCACCACATATCTCAGGTCGGAGATGATCAGCTGCGTCTTCGGGTGCGGAAGCGCGGCCCCGGACGTCCATCGAGAGACGGTCGCGGGCGAAACAGCTGCGATGTTGGCTACGTCCACGCCTTTCAGCCCACCTCGCTCTCGAAGGGCGTCGATGATTTGTGCGACGGCGCTAGTCATGTCAGCGGCCGATTACGGCGTTGATCGAGCTCGATCCACCCCTGAAGGTAAGCGGTCCACACCATGTCGGCACCGACTCCGTTGCTTGAAGATCGCCCAGCGCGTCGCGCAGCCTGATTAGGCGTTTCTTTGCAACTTTGACGACCTTGGCGACGTTCTCATCGGGCAACTTTAGTAGGGCAATTTGGCGAGCTGATCTAACGGCGGGATCAATGAGATGTAGCAGCATGTATTCCGCACGACGCAATTCAGGCACGTGCGAAAGGTCTTCGAGCTGGCGGCTGCGGCGGGTCAACATATGCGCGTCCGAATGCTCGATCTGATCCTCGCGACGCGGGCAGCAGCTCGTATCTGTGCAGCCGACACGTGACTTTCCACCCTTCACCGCGAACACGATGTTGAGTTGTTCTTCGGTGAGATATCGATCGAGGCCAGGAATATAGATCCGTGTTCCAATTCCTCCGCCTTTGCCCTGCGATGGCCGGTATGCCCGACGCGAAGGAAACCGCGACCGACAGAGGGCTGGGGGTGAAGGACGTGAACCGTGGCGAGCATGTGAATCTCCTGAGCACGCTCGTATACGTTTTCATTTCACGGCTGTCAAGCTGTGAATGACAAACGTAATGAGCAAGCCCTCTGCTCAGCCAGCAGTCCGCTTCCGGTTGCGGCCAGGAGAGCCGCTTCTGGCACAACGCGGACCAAAATCCGAGATGACCCGCTGCGGAAAACTCACAGCGTTTCGCGCAAAAAAGATCCGAACGCGCGGGGGCCGTCGCCGACCGGCATTTTCGCGGTCACCGCCAGCGTCTCGGTATTGATCGTCCAGACTTCGTTCGAGAACCAATTGACGACGTAAACACTGTTGCCGTCGGCGCTGGTTTCTATTCCCTCGGGGTAGTCGCCGACGGATATGCGCTTCACCGGCCGGAGCGCCGCAAGATCGAAGACCGAAACCGTCCCGCCATATTGGTCGGTCGAAAAACCGCGTCCCTTCGCCAGCGCCACGGCATAAGGCCGCTTGCCGACCGCCACGCTGCCAAGCAGCTTGGCCTCTTTGAGATCGACGACGGACACGTCGTTGCTTTCGACATTCGCCGTATAGGCGCGCGCGCCTTGCGGATCGATGGTGACGCCAAACGGATGCGCGCCGACCTTGACCGTGCCTTTGCGGACAAAAGCTTTCGCGTCAATAATCGAGATTTGATTGTCGTCGCGATCGGCGGTCACGATCAGCGCGCCATCGGGCGTTAAGGCCACTCCCGACGGCGACGCGCCAACCTCGACGCTGGCGGCGATGGTGCCGGTCGCGAGGTCGATCTTATAGAGGCGCGGCTGATAGAACCCGGCGACGTAGATAAAGCGGCCTGCTGGATCGGCGGCGACGCCGAGCGGCGTATCGGGAATCGCAATCTTCGAGACGATGTTGCGCGACGCGGTGGATCACTAAGACATGTTTGCCTTCCGTGCTCGTGACATAGGCGGTGCGCCCATCGCGGGCCATGGCGATCCCGGCGGGCTTGCCCAAAACCGGAATCCGCGCCACAACTTGCTCCGATCCGAGATCGAGCACGCTGACCTCGTCGCCGGTTTGATCGGTGATGAAGGCTTCGGCCCCGCTGGCCGGAGCACTGCCGACAAAGGCCGCATACACGCAGGCAAGGCGCACGGTTACCCGCGCGCCGTTCACTTGGCCGCCTCGACCTTTTTTTTCAGGCTTTCGAGCCCGGCGCGATAGACTTTGCCGACAGCCTTCAGCGCCGCCTCGTCGTTCAATTCGGGAGGGGGATCGTTGTTGGGATCGCCTCGGTAAAAGACGGCGCGCCATTCGACGGTACTTTTCCCGCCCTCGGCCGGAAGGACGGCGATGGTCGAGGAGTAATTGTTAACCGGCAAGACCTTCACGTCGACCTTGTCGATCCGATAGGAATAGCTCATCGCCCGCGCGTCATATTTGGAGAGGCTCTCGTCGATGGTCGCGCCGCCGTCCAGGGTGAGCTGACGTTTCGCCACCTCCGGCTCATTGCCGTCCTCGCCCGTGGTCTTGGCGACGCTGGGAAGCCAGCTCATATCGTGAAAATCCGCGATTGTTGCCCACACCTTTGCGGGGGGCGCATCGATTTGGATTGTCTCGGTGATTTTCTGCCGCGACGGTCCATCCGCCCATCCCGCATGGGGGAGCACTATTCCGAGGAGGGCGATCGCTAGTAAAGACTTTTCGATAGTTCCGGCCATTCCTATATTTCCTTTGTGGTTGCCGGCCGTCTTGCGGACCGGCGACCCGGCGGGCTTGTTCACGCCCGCGCCACCGTGGAGACATTCGAGAAGGCATCGAGAGCGTGCATTCGCGGCCGAGGGCATCGCCGGCCGGGCATCTCGGCTTTGCGCCCCGCCAATCTTGATCCTATGATCATGGCTTTCGTCCCGCCGCGAGCGTGCCGCCGCCCCTTTTCGCCGAGAGGTTTTCATGCGTACCGATGTCGCCGAACCCGTTCGTCTGAAAGACTATAGGGTTCCCGCTTATCTGATCGACAAGGTCGATCTCGATGTCAAGCTTCACCCGGCGGCAACGCGAGTCCTGGCCCGTCTCGCCATCCGCCCGAACCCGTTGGGGCGGGCCAACGCCGCCCTTGTCCTCGACGGCGACGGACTTTTCGCAAAAAAGATCGCGCTCGATGGCCGGGACCTCGATTTGAACGGGACGGAGGCGTGGAACGGTGTTGTGACGCCGGATCAATTCACGTTGAACGCCCCGCCTAACCGCCCGTTCGTGCTTGCAACTGAGACCGAGGTCGATGCCGCGGCCAACACGCGCCTGATGGGTCTCTACCGCTCCGGCGCCGCCTATTGCACCCAGTGCGAGGCGGAAGGCTTTCGCCGCATCACCTATTTTCTCGACCGTCCCGATGTGCTGAGCATCTACACGGTGAGGCTGGAGGCGGACTTTTCCGAGGCGCCTCTCCTGCTCTCGAACGGCAACAAGATCGCCTCGGGCAAAATCGAAGGAACGCCGCGTCATTTCGCGGTTTGGCACGATCCTTTTCCAAAGCCCTGCTATCTGTTCGCGCTCGTTGGCGGGGATCTCGGGTCGATTTTCGACGTTTTCATGACCCGCTCGGGACGCAAGGTCGCGCTCGGCATCCACGTCGAACATGGCAAGGAACCTTACGCCGCCTATGCGATGGATGCCTTGAAACGGGCCATGGCCTGGGACGAACAGGTCTACGGACGTGAATACGATCTCGACGTTTTTAATATCGTGGCGGTCTCCGATTTCAACATGGGTGCGATGGAAAACAAGGGACTGAATATCTTCAACGACAAATATATACTTGCTTCGCCTGCGACCGCGACGGACACCGATTATGCGCAGATCGAGTCGGTGATCGCGCATGAATATTTTCACAATTGGACCGGCAACCGTATCACCTGCCGCGATTGGTTTCAGCTCTGCCTCAAGGAAGGACTGACCGTTTTCCGCGACCATGCGTTTTCGGCCGATATGCGCTCGGCCCCGGTGCGCCGCATCGGCGATGTGCGCACCTTGCGCGCCCAACAATTTCCCGAGGACGCGGGGCCGCTCGCACATAACGTCCGGCCGGACACTTACTTCGAAATCAATAATTTCTACACCGCCACGATCTATGAAAAAGGCGCCGAAATCATCCGCATGCTGAAGGTGCTCATCGGGGACGATGCCTTTCGCAAGGGCATGGATCTCTATTTCGATCGTTACGACGGAACGGCGGCGACGATCGAGGAGTTCATTTCCTGTTTCGCCGAAACGTCGGGGCGGGACTTGGCGCAATTTTCGCGCTGGTACAACCAAGCGGGCACCCCGCTCGTCGAAGCCACGGCATCCTACGACGACGCGGCGGAAACCTTCACGCTCGATTTTTCCCAATCCTGCAAGCCAACCCCCGGCCAGGAGAAGAAGGAGCCCTTTGTCATTCCAATCGCACTCGGTCTCGTCGCTCCCGGCCGGGGCGACATCGAACTGCGCACCGGCGGCCCCGATGGGGCAAGCGCGGCCGAGCTGTCGCGCGGGGTGATCGAGCTCTCGACCGCGCGGCGGCGGATCGTCTTTCGCGACGTGGCGAGACGCCCGGTTGCCTCCATTCTCAGGGGGTTTTCGGCGCCGGTCCGGCTCGATAGCGCGGCAAGCGAGGCCGATCTCATTGCGCTTATTTCGCATGATAGTGACGGTTTCAATCGCTGGCAGGCGGCGCAGACCTACGCCGTCCGCCTGCTCCTGCGCTCGGTCGAAGGCATCCGCGCCGGAGAGGTGCCGGATCGGGACAAGGAGTTTGTCGGCGCGATCGCCGCCGTCATTGAGAAAAGCGCCGATCCGGCTTTCACTGCCCAGGTAATTACCCTGCCGGGCGAGGCCGACATCGCCCGCGAAATCGGCGAGGATGTCGATCCGGACGCGATCCATCTCGTCCGCGAAGGACTGCGCAGGGAAATCGGACAAGACGCCAAGCAAATATTGCTCGCGACCTACGCGCGGCTGGCGCCGGACGGACCTTATTCACCGGACGCCCTTGCCGCGGGGCGGCGGGCATTGCGCACTGCCGCGCTCGATCTTTTCGCCGCCGGTGATAAGCTCGACGGCGCGCGTCTCGCCACCCGTCAGCTCGAAGGCGCCACAACCATGACGGACGAGATCGCCGCGCTCGGCGTGCTCGCGCATATCCCTGGAGAAAAACGTGAGACCGCGCTCGATGCCTTCTACCGCGCCCATGCAGGCGAACCGCTCGTCATCGACAAATGGTTTGCCCTGCAGGCGACGATCCCCGAAAGAGGCACGCTCGACCGGGTGAAAACCCTCATGAAACACAAGGCTTTCTCGTTTAGCAATCCGAACCGGATGCGCTCGCTCGTCGGCTCCTTCGCCGCCATGAATCCGACCCAGTTCAACGCGGAAGACGGCAGCGGCTATGAGTTCGTCGTGAAAATTGTCCTCGACCTCGACGCCAGAAACCCGCAGGTCGCGGCGCGCCTTCTTTCGGCTTTCAAGAGCTGGCGGACGATGGAACCCAAACGGCGAGCCCTCGCCAAGGCGGCGCTGCGCCACGTCGCCGGCGCGGCCGGACTCTCTCCAGATGTCAAGGACATCGCCGAACGCTCGCTCGCTTGACCATCGCCGCCACAAGCTTGCGGATCATCCATGACCGAGCCGCTTTGGACTGCCGTCGACCAGTATATTACTGAAATGCTCGTCCCCTCCGACGCGGCGTTGGATGCGGCGCTTGAGGCGAGCGCGAACTCCGGCCTTCCGGCCATCCAAGTTACGCCGAACCAAGGCAAGCTATTGCACCTCTTGGCCCGCCTCCAAGGCGCACGCAGAATTCTGGAGATTGGCACGCTCGGCGGCTACAGCACCATCTGGCTCGCCAGGGCGCTGCCCGAAGATGGCCGCCTGATCACACTCGAGGCCGACCCCAGATATGCCGAAGTGGCGCGCGCGAATATTTTACGCGCGGGCTTGGATGCCATGGTGGATCTGCGGGTTGGCCGCGCACTCGACACGCTACCCCGTATCGCCGCCGAGGGCGGCGGCGCTTTCGATCTCATCTTCATCGACGCCGACAAGCAAAGCATCCCCGAGTATTTCAGGTTTGCACGCAAACTATCGTCGCGGGGCAGTCTCATCATCGTCGACAATGTGGTGCGCGACGGGAGGGTGATCGACGCCGCAAGCCACGATCCCGATATTTTGGGGATACGCCGCTTCAATGAAATGCTCGCCGCCGAGCCCGGCGTCTGTGCCACGGCGATCCAAACTGTCGGAGCCAAGGGCCACGATGGTTTTGCGATCGTGCTCGTGACCGAAAATATTTAGCGGGCGCTTCAGCAGTGTCAGTTTGAATTTCTGCTGCCCGCCTAAAGCGGCCCTCCGGCATGATGCACGAATCGAATTCCGCACAATGCAAGAAGTCCTCATGCCTCATTTATTTTTTGCGTTTTGATCTCTGCTGGCGCCTCCATTTGGAAGCAAGTCGGTACTATCCCCGAAAGCAGGAGTTTCATGATACTTTTCCCTTCTGAAGGATGGACGTCGGGCGGAGCAGCGGCCATGGCGGCTGATGACCATGATGAGTGACGTTCCGGTTTTCTACGACTGTGAGGCAACCTGCATTGGCGGCCGCCAAGGCAGAAGCGGATTGCATTTCTCCAAGAACGCATCGTGCTGAAGCGGATGCCCGCCATTGGGGTGTGCTTTGGCGTATGATTTAAAAGGGAACCGCAGCACTACCGTGAACCGATTGAATATTTGATCGGGATACGGTCCGGAGCCTCTGGAAACGGGCCAGGAAGGTCTTTTTGAGGTGGCCCGGAATGGGAATAGCCCAAACCGATTCCGGGCCGTATGCGCCGTTTTTATCGCTGATCATGATCTACACTTTGTCGATACTCGGGGCGCTTTTCGTTACATGAAACGGTGGAACCCTTCCCTGTAGAGCGGTGAGCTCGAGCTGTTGAAATCAACCTTCTGGGGAAGGCCGAGCCAGATCCGAAGCGCCGCATCCGGCCGCGAGCCGCCATCATAAATCTCGGCCAGTGCCAAGAGACGCCGGGTCTGATCGGGATCACGCGATCGCCGCGCCAGCATGCGTAGGCCAATCGTGTATGAATAGGGGGCGGCAACCGCCTCCATTAAATTTCCCACAAGAATTTTCTCAGGTACCGCCCAATCGTTGCGACTATCTTCTGATGCTGCCACTCCGTGGTAGGACCGGCGTGTTCAGTATGCATAAACGCTTCTAGCTGATGACAACGCTTCCGCGTAGGACCAACCCAAACAGAAAGTGGTAGCGATACTAAGATCAGTGGACCGATGCTAAAAAGCCACCAAAGGGCAAAATTATGACCTTTAGCTGCCGCAATAGTTGCGGGGATTATACCCCATAAAAGGGGAACTATTAAAATGCTGAAAAACATGATATATTCTTCTCGTTTAATTTCCTCTTTATCTTCGCGGTATCGTCTGACGAAATGCCAAGGAAGGGGGAGGGACACATCCCAACCATTATCTCGACAATGAAAATTTTCCAGCTCCCTTTCTCAGCAGGGCGATCTGATTGAAGTGCTCAATGTCGCTCGGAGCAAGGGTCAGAGCCTCGGCGAGATCCTTGAGGAAGCGCTTTTCCGGCTCGGACGAGGCGACGAGATGCGCCGCTGTGTAGACCTGGAGAGCGAGCTCCTTCAACGATCCGACGCCCTTCGCGATTTCATCGATCGTGGCGGGATGCTGGATTTCAGCGTCGAGAAACTCCGCGGTTGGAGCGTCAAGGCCCCCGTTATTCATTTCGCCTACAATCTTGAGCCATTGCGAGGGATCGACGACTCCGTCGGACGCAGCCGTCGCGACCATCGCCCGGACCAGCAGAAGCGCGGACTCATGGGTGTGTGCCTCTTCAGAATAGTCGGAACGGCTTGGAGCCGCAGTTAATTGCTCAAGGCCCGGCACGCCCTCCTGATGGTTCCGCAAGGCCGTATCGGCCAGGCTGTGGAGCAGGTTGACGGCGCGCTGACCGGTAGCAAGTCTGGCCGCAAGTTTGGGGAGCCCGCCGCCAGGAAGAAGGCTCACGAGGTCGCCCAGGACCCCGATGGTTTCTTGATTCTGGTTAGCGATTTCCTTCGCTTTGCTGAGGTAAGCCCAAGCTTCGGGGCTCTGAAGTCCGCCCCGAGCCTTACCAAGCACACTTAAAACCGCGGCCGCAGTCTGGTCGCTGCGTCGGTCGCGATCTCTTTGCTACGTTCGAGCGTATGAGAGAGCGGATCGCGCGCATCTTGTAAGGGCAGTAAACCGTCTGGCAAGGGAGGTGGGCCATCAAATAGGTCTGTGTCCTGTATTGGTTTCCAATCTTTTCCAAATGCTTTTTGCCAGACGAGCGCATTTGGATAAATTGTCCTATTTTCAAGAAGTAGCTTTAGGGCCTCTTCGGTTATAGGCCCGATCGGTTTTCCTGATCCAATGCGTTCCCCATAATACCAAATCGCATTCGATGATTGGCTTTCCGTTGACGCCGGCGTCTGTTTGCTTTCCAAGTGCGTCACCCTAATGATTTAACGAAAAATATCACAAGGCGCGTTCCAAGCCTTGCTTCTAAATGCCCAGCTGGTCGCGGAAATTGGCCACGCGGAGTGACAATTTCATCCCGGTTCCTTTTATTGCCGGTTAGTCGCGTTTGCATTGCTGACTCCCTTCTCTCCCTTAAGCGTCTCGGTGAGTGCCAGCGGGAACCGCCAGTACAAATTAGCGTGCCGGAGTGCTACTGACCTGCCCGCCCTTCTCGTTGTAGCTATAGATGATGCTGCCCCGTCTCACGTTCACCCGTGATGACGTGTAGCCCTTCAGCCCGTCGTCGGGCCCGTTGCCCGCGGCGGTGGAGAATATTTGATGGTTTTTCTCATCATATACATAGACGACGTGTCCACGCTGAACTGCATTTCCTATGCTCATTTGCCCCTCCTTCGAGATAGCCCGCCATTTTGGTGTTGCGCGCGGAAAATCGCGGCTCGTTAGCGCGTGCCGATTGCGCTTGCGCCAAGTCCCGATTTCAATCTGACCCACTACCTGTTAATTGTCCGATTTGACGAACAATAAATTCTGATTAAAATACAAGCTGCATCAAGAGACAGGGCTGACGCCCCCGCCGACCTGCCCCTCCCGGGCAAGATGGTCTCCGCGAAAGCGGGATGTGGCCGTTCCGGCAACAAAACGGGATCTCAGCCACGCGTCAGCCCTCCTCGGCATCGAACCGAAGGAGGGTTTTTCAAATGAAATCCGATCTGGCCATCGCACTGCATCATTACGCCAATGGACGATGCATGAATGGCTGACTATTTGCTTATTGGACTCACGTTTGCCGTGGCAGTGGGCACAAAGCACGGCAATCTCGTCCTCAACAAAGCAGAGGTCGCTGCAATGTATGCCTTGACAGCTCTGTCCGCCGAAGCTCACCAAGATCAGGCATGAAGTGAGGCAAGCGGGCTTTGGCGCTTCGTGTCGAACGCGCCGCCCCGAGCTTGGCGGCGGCCATCTTCTCCGTGGCGATCAAATTTGCATTCATTTTTAATTAATCTCTGGACAAAACAAAAAAGTGAGACTCTGATGAAATCGATTCGGAGAGATGCGGCACATCGCTCCGGTCGGTTTCGAGGGGGCCTGACATGGCGCGCGCAGATTCTGCGCATGCTCCCGTTCGAGCGGGGGCAGGGCGGGGACTTGCCTGTACGGCGACGCAACCCGCCGTTCTACGCTTAGCCCAGCGTGAGTTTTGGGTACGGCGCGCGGTCCCCGCCACGGTGGCGCTCTTTGCCGGCGCGTTTATCGCGATCACATTCGGTATTACGCGCGAGGCGTATGATCGCGCCGTAACGGATGCCTTCACCGACATCGAATTGACCGCCGGCGTCGTAACCGGCAATCTCAACGGCGCGTTTAGGGATTCGCTCAGAACCGATCCAACGGCGGCTCTTGCGCGGGCGGCGCCTTCCCGCGCCTTGGCGCGCGGGCAGCAACTGGTCGTAACCGGCGCCGCCGGCGACATAGTCGCGGCCGCTCCCGCGCTCTCCGGCTCCGATGCCACACTCACCGATTTTTTGGGGCCCACGCAGCCATTGACGGTTTTCGCGGAAAAAGCCGGTGTCCTGCGTATCAACCTCGCGGACGGCGCGGATGCCTTGGCGGCCGTGCGCACGCTCGATCCGCCGTTCGGCCAAGTCGCTATCGTTCATCCCATGGTGGCGGTCCTCGCCGAATGGCAAGCGGCGGCGTTTCGCGCCACCATCCTTTCGATCTGCACGGTCCTTGTGCTGATTGCCCTGGCGGTCGCCTATTTCTGGCAGGCGTCGCGCGCCCGCGAGGCCAATCAATTGTGCGAGAGGATGCAGAACCGAGTCGATACCGCGCTTGGCCGGGGACGCTGCGGCCTCTGGGATTGGGATCTCGCGCGCGGGCGCATCTACTGGTCGGATTCGATGTACGAGATGCTTGGCATGACACCGGCCGGCCAATTCATGTCCTTTGGCGACATCAATGCGCTGGTGCATCCGCAGGATGGCGCTCTCGCAACGATGGCCGAGTTGCTGACCGGTTCGCAAGCCGATTCAATCGATCACGCCTTCCGGATGCAGACTGTAACCGGCGAGTGGATCTGGTTGCGTGCGCGGGCCGAGCTCGTGCGGGAGCGGGCGGGCGAACCGCCGCACCTCGTCGGCATCGCCGTCGACATCACCGAACAAAAGGCCCTCGCCGAACGCACCGCCACGGCCGACATACGCCTTCGCGACGCGATCGAGACCGTGTCGGAAGCTTTCGTCCTGTGGGACGCCGGCAACCGGCTCGTCATGTGCAATTCCAAATTCCAGAAATTCCATCATCTGGCGAGCGGCGCGATCCTCGCCGGAACGCCCTATGCGCGGGTAATGGGGGAAGGGACCCCCCCCGTGATCCAAACTCAAATCGCGCTTGGCGAGCGGCCTCTTGCCGGGGCGCGCACCTACGAGGCGCGTCTTGGCGATGGCCGCTGGTTACAAATCAATGAAAGGCGCACCAAGGACGGCGGCTACGTTTCGGTCGGCACCGACATCACCGCGCTCAAGCGCCACGAGGAACAATTGATGGACTCGGAACGCCGCCTGTTGGCGACTGTCGCCGACTTGCGCAAGTCCCGCCAAACCCTGGAATTGCAGGCGAAGCAGCTCGCCGACCTCGCCGAGAAATATTTGGAACAGAAGGCCGAGGCCGAGACCGCGAACCTGGCCAAATCCGAATTTCTCGCCAATATGAGTCACGAACTGCGGACACCGCTCAACGCCATCATCGGCTTTGCCGAGTTGATGCATCAAGAAACATTCGGCGCCTTGGGGTCGCCGAAATATGCCGGCTATTGCAGCGACATAAGGCAAAGCGGCCAATATTTGCTCGGCGTAATCTCGGATGTCCTCGACATGTCGCGCCTCGAATCCGGCCGGGTCCGGCTTCAGAAGACCGATTTCGAGATCGATGCCGCGGTCGGCGCGGCGGTTGCGGCGGTTGAAACCATCGCCACCGAAAAGGAAATCAGCGTTCTCGCCGAAACCTTGCCGGACACCCATATCCATGCCGACCGCGCCGCGATTGAAAAAATTCTTACGATTCTTTTGCGCAACGCGGTTAAATTCACCCCGAATTGCGGCCGCGTCAACGTCCGCTCGCGGATGGTTCAGGGCGCTCTAAATATCTATGTCGAAGATACCGGAATGGGCATTCCACCGGCGCCTCTGGCAAGGCTTGGCCGGCCGTTCGAACAATTGGACGGAACGCTCGACAACGGCATGAAGGGTTCGGGCCTTGGCCTCGCGATCGCACGTTCGCTCGTCGATTTGCATGGCGGCTCGATACGCATCCGGTCATCGGTTGGCAATGGAACGATCGTCCTCGTCCATTTGCCCGAGTCACGCGACGTGCCGCGCCAAAAGCTGCTTTTGGCGGCAGGCGCCTTGCGTCGGCCCGCGCAGCCGCAATTGCGTGCTTCAGCGGGGTGACAAAACATTATCGAAAACACGGCGCACCTCTGCGCGCGTGTCGGAGAGGCAGCTTTCGAGCCCGCCGATGCCCGGCTGCCCGCCCACTTTCGCAAGGCGCCGCTTGACCGCTTCGTTCGCCGCGCGTGGATCGGTGCCTGGGTCCAAGGTCAGGCGCAGGATTTGCGTAACATCCGAAAAGAGGCGGTACGCTTTCACCAAAACGCGCGCGCGCTCCGCGTCGAGAAGTCCGCGCGTCGCCGCGGTCTCGATCACGGCCAAGGCCGAAACGCAAATGAGGCTTGGCTCGGCATGGGCGTGGCGCAGCAAAAGGTATTGGGCCAAGAATTCGATGTCGATCAGCCCGCCCGCCGCAAGCTTCAGATCCCAAGGGTCGCCGTCTCCCTTGGCTTGCGCGATGAGGCGCCGCATTTCATAAACATCTT
The DNA here is from genome assembly GCA_963712225.1 of uncultured Alphaproteobacteria bacterium. GTDB lineage: Bacteria > Pseudomonadota > Alphaproteobacteria > Rhizobiales > Beijerinckiaceae > Methylocapsa. The sequence goes on along the minus strand of CAVQHH010000012.1, from coordinate 33,573 downwards.
GGTGCAGCGCGCCGCCGCGCTGCCGCCTGAGCACGGCGCGGATCGTATCGGTAACTTGTGCTCCAAGTTGAACATTGCCCGCGACCGGTCTCGCGCGGGTCAATGCCATGTGCTCCCAAGTTTCCGCCTCCTTGGTTTGATAATCGACGAAACTCGTAAATTGGGTCGCGAGCGGTCCCCTCCCGCCGGAAGGGCGTAACCGCATATCGACTTCATACAGCCGGCCGCGCCGCGTCGCGACAGTCAGGGCGGAGATCAGACGCTGCGCTAAGCGGGTGTAATATTCCACCGCGTGGAGAGAGCGGGAACCATCGGACTCCGGCCGCGAAGGATCAAAATCATAGATGAGCATAAGATCGAGATCCGAGGCCGCGGTCATTTCGCGCGAGCCAAGCTTGCCAAGCGCCAAAACGATCGACCTGCCTCCCGGCACGCGCCCATGCTCGCCCGCGAAGACGCGCTCCACATGAACGGAGCAAGCCTCGACGATGCTCGCCGCCAGCGCCGAAAAGGCGAGCGCCGCCGCGGAAGGTTCGATCGTTGCGGACCACAACCGCAGGCCGATCGGAAAGAGTTCCTCCTTCGCGAAATCGCGCAGCGCATCAAGGAATTCCTCGGTCGCGAGTTTATGTTGCAGGATTTGTCCGGCGCGTCGCCTGAACGCATTTTCATCGAGGGGAGCGTTGAGGACTTCCGGATCGATCGCGGCGTCGAGCACATGCGGACGGCCTATGACGGTGCGCGCAAGTCTTGGCGCACCGCCAAGAATTTCGCCGAACAATTCGCAGATCGGCGGATTGGATTTTAGAACCGAAAAAAGTTCGGCTGCCGCGGGCATGCCGGCCAGCGCGGAATCGAACGCAGCGAGCGCGGCATCGGGGTCGCCTGAGTGCGCGAACGCCTGTAAAAGCAACGGCACCAATTCGGTAAGGACTTCCCGCGCGCGAGGGGTGCGCACGGCGGGACGGCGGCCGAAATGCCAGCCGCGGATCGTCTCGGCCGCAGGCGACGCTTTCTTGAAGCCCAACCGCAACAATGTTTCAAGAGTTTCCGGATCGTCGCCAGCCCCCGTGAAAACAAGACTGCCGGCCGACGCATCGAGCCTCGGCGAATGTTCAAACAGCCGCCCATAATGATGCGAGACGAGCCGCAGGCGATGCGTGACGTCGCCGCAAAAGCGGCTTGTCCGCATGTAGCCGCAAAATCTGGCGAAACGCTCGAGGATATCTCGATCTTGTGGCAAACGCTGCGTTTGCTCATCAGCGACCATCTGCAACCGGTGTTCGATTTCGCGCAGGAAGAGATAGGACGCGCGCAAGTCCGCGACCGCCTCGCGCGTGACCCAGCCTTCCCTGCCGAGTTCATCCAGCATGTCGAGGGTGCGCGCGCCCCGCAGGCGAGGCCTCTTGCCGCCGAAGATCAATTGCTGGGTCTGCACGAAAAATTCGATTTCGCGAATGCCGCCGCGTCCCAGTTTCATGTCGTGACCGGCGACCGCGATCTCGGCATGTCCCCGGACCGCGTGGATCTGGCGCTTCATGGCGGCAATGTCCGCGATCGCGGCGTAATCGAAATACTTTCGCCAAATGAAAGGCATGAGATTGGCGAGAAAAGTCTCTCCGAGCGCCTTGTCGCCGGCGGCCGGCCGCGCCTTGATCAAGGCCGCGCGCTCCCAGTTCTGGCCAAGACTTTCGTAATAGGAGTAGGCGGCGGGAAGCGCGATCGCCACTGCCGTCGAACCGGGATCGGGACGCAACCGCAAATCGACGCGCAGGACATAACCATCCCCGGTCCGCTCCTGGAGCAGCCGGACAAGCCCCCTCGTGATGCGCCCAAAGAGCGTCGCGGGCTCCACCGCTCCGGCGATCGCACCACACTTGGGATCGAAGAATACCACGATATCGACATCGCTCGAATAATTGAGTTCGCGCGCGCCGAGCTTGCCGAGCGCCAGGATGACGAGACCGCAGCCCTGTTCGGGGTTCGCGCCATCGGAAAGCCGCAGCCGGTCCGCGCGAGCGGCGTCGCGCAACAGAAAGCGCAGCGCCACCGATATGAAGACATCGGCGGCGCGCGACAGCGCCTCGGTCGCCGCGATCACGTCGAAAACGCCGCCTAGATCGGCGAGCGCGACGAGAAGGGCGGTCTCCTGCTTCGCAAGCCGCAACGCGCGCATGATCGCGGCCTCGCTGGAGGCCTGGCCGCAGGCTTCCTCGAGAGCGGCAAGGCACGTCTCAAGGCAGGCCGTGGGGGAAGTCTCGAGACATCGCTTGAGCCGGGAGGCGTTCGCCGTCGCGAGCTGCCAGAGAAATGGCGAATGATCGGCAAGCGCCAGAAGCAGGGCGCGCACGCCGGGCTCATTGGCGAGGCTTTGCAATTCCGCGCCGCCGGGCATTGCCAGAAAGTCGGCGAGGCGGGATCCGGCGTGGCGCGCATCGTAAAGGTGCGGCGCGGCGCGCAGACGCCGCCAAAGCGGAAGGTCCGCGATGTTTTCTTGAGGAACATCGCTCATGCCGCCTGGTCCGGTTGCGGCAGGGCAAGCGGCGCCCGTGGGTCGCGCCGGACAGGAGCCGCCGGAAGCCGGATCACGACACGAAGGCCTGGCTCATTGTCCTCGATCAGTAAGCTTCCATTGTGGAGACGTGCCACCGCCACGGCGAGCGAAAGGCCGAGGCCGGAACCAGGCCGTGAGCGCGCGTTTTCGAGCCGGACAAATCGATCGAGCACGCGCAGGCGATCGTTCTCGGCGATGCCCGGACCGCGATCGGCGACGACAAACTCGACATTGGCGCCACGCCGCCGCGCCGAGAGCTCGACGGTGCCTTTGGGAGCTTGTGCGGGCGCTCGATCCGGGCCGGGCCCCGCCGCCTCCGGGCGCCCGTATTTCAATGCATTGTCGACGAGATTGGCGACCGCCTGGCCGGCAAGCTCCCGGCTTCCATGCAGATAGAGCCCCGGCTCGGCGGAAATAGCAAGCGCGATGCCGCGTTCCTCCGCCACCGGCTCGTAGAGCTCGCCGACGTCTCGCGCGACGGACGAGGCATCGAAATCGATCATGCCTTCGCGCCCGGCGCCTGCTTCCGCGCGGGCGATGCTTAACAGCGCATCAAAGATTTGGATCAAACGGTCGGATTCGTCGAGCGCTTTTTCGAGCGCGCCGCGATAATCCTCCGGGCTTTTGGCGCTTCGCAATGCTTGTTCCACGCCGCCCCGCAGACGGGTCAAGGGCGTCTTGAGATCGTGTGCGATATTGCCGGAAACCTCTTTCAACCCCGCCATCAGTATAGCGATCCGCTCCAGCATGGCGTTGAAATTTTGCACGAGCCGGTCGAGTTCGTCGCCGGTCCCGGCCAAACGCAATCGGCCGGAGAGATCGCCGGCAACGATTGCTCTGGCATTGGCGTTGATTGCATCGACGCGATTGAGCACGCGCCTTGCAACCCAGAGACCGCCAAGCGTTCCGATCACCACGAGCCAAAGGAGCGATGTGAGCAATGCTTCGCCGAGAATATGGCGCAAGCTCTCGCCTTCCGCGAGGTCGTGCCCGACGAGCAGGTGGAAACCGCCCGCCAAGACAAAATTGCGGGCGAGCGCCCGGTGTTTTCCGCCCGTATCGCCCGGAGGCTGGTAAGCCGTCTCGACAAGGCCAGGACGGGTCAGAATATCTGGCGGCAAACTCACGATATTGCCGGCGATCGGTTGTCCCGCCGCGGTTGTGACCAAGTAAAGCCGCGCGCCAGGCCGACGGGTCCGCTTTTGGATGATGGTGACAAGGCGGCCTATGCCGCCTTGCGCATATTGCTCGGAAAGCCCGGTAATATCGGTGTCGATGGTCTGCGCGATCCGCTCGTTGATCAGGAGCTCCATGTTCCAGCCGACAGCGCCGAGGACAAGCCCGGCGCCGATCGCGGAAATCACCAAATAGGCGAGCGATATCTTGAACACCGTGGTGCGAAAGAGCTTACCTAGAGCCATCGCGTATCATGTATCCGGCACCGCGTATCGTCTGGAGGAGCGGAGGGTCGAAGCCTTTGTCGATCTTGGCGCGCAGCCGCGAAATATGAACGTCAATGACATTGGTTTGCGGATCGAAATGATAGTCCCATACGTTTTCAAGCAGCATCGTCCGGGTGACCACTTGGCCGGCATATTTCATCAAATATTCGAGCAAGCGGAATTCACGCGGCTGCAACTGAATTTCCTTGCCGTCGCGGGTAAGCTTGTGGGCAAGACGGTCAAGTTCTAGGCCGTTCACCCGAAAGACGGTCTCCTCGCCCAGGCCCGGCCGGTTTCGCCGGGCGAGCACCTCGACCCGCGCCAGAAGCTCTGAAAATGCGTAAGGCTTGGCGAGATAATCGTCTCCGCCCGCGCGCAGCCCCTTGACGCGATCGTCGACCTGTCCAAGCGCCGACAGGATAAGAACGGGCGTCAGGATTTTCTGCGCGCGCAGGTTGCCGATGAGCGAGAGGCCGTCGAGTTTCGGGAGCATGCGATCGACAATCAAAACATCGTAGGTTTCATCGCGGGCACGGGCGTAGCCGTCAAGGCCGTCGCCGACATGATCGGCGACATGACCAGCCTCGCGAAATGCCTTGACCATGTAATTGGCGGCTTCGGAATCGTCTTCGACGATGAGGATGCGCATGAGCGACATATAGCTCATCCCTGTGCAAAGCAGCAGGCCGGAAGTTGCCTTCCGGCCTGTCGCCTCCTGGAGCCAGTGCCGCAACGGGGGGGGGCGCGGTACCGGCCCATAAAGCCTCGGGGACGTGAGGCTCAGGAAGCCGGCTTGACCGTGATTGCGACGAAATGGGTGCCTTCGCTACCCTTGACCCGCAAAAGGACTGCCTTGCGATTGTCCTTTTTGGCCTCGGCCAGCACCGCGCTGATGTCCGCCGGCTGGTTGACCGCATGGCCGCCCGCCTCAAGAATCACGTCGCCGATCTGCAAGCCCTTCTGCGCGGCCACGCCATCGGGATCGATGTCGGATATGACCACGCCGTGGCTTCCCGCTCCTTCGATGCTAGAGGCAGGGGCGAGCACGAGTCCGAGGCCGCTAAACGCATTATTGTCTTGGCTCAAGCCCGGAGTTACACGCGCTTCCTTGTCGTCCGGCAAAGAGCCGAGCTTTACCGACGCGGTTTTCTCCGATCCATCGTGCCAATAGATCAAATCAGTTTTTTTCCCGGGGCCGAGGGCCGCCACCTTGCGTGCGAGGTCGCGCGGACCGTCGATCCGGCCACCGTCAATGCCGAGGATCACGTCGCCCGATTTAAGTCCGGCCGCGCTTGCCGGAGAATTCGGCTGAGTTTCCGCGACGAGAGCACCCTTGGGGGATTTCAGGCCGAGACTGTCGGCGACTTCCTGGGTCACCGGCTGAATCTGGACGCCAATCCAACCGCGCGCGACCACGCCTTTGTCTTTCAGCGCCGCGATGACGGTTTGCGCAGTCTCGGCGGGAATGGCAAAACCAATGCCGACGCTTCCTCCCGAGGGCGAGAAAATCGCCGTATTGACGCCGACCACTTGACCTTGGGTATTGAAAGTGGGACCGCCCGAATTGCCCCGGTTGACCGGCGCATCGATTTGCAGGAAGTCATCGTAGGGCCCGGCGCCAATGTCGCGCCCGCGCGCCGAAATGATGCCCGCCGTAACCGTTCCCCCCAATCCGAAGGGATTGCCGACCGCGATCACCCAGTCGCCCACCCGTGGCATGGCGGTGGCGAAGTCCACGTGCTGGTAGGGACCGCCCTGTTTGATCTTCAAGAGAGCGAGATCGGTTTTCTTGTCGGTTCCGACGATGGTTGCCGGCACGGTTTTGCCGTCGTCCAAGGTCACGGCGACTTCGGTGGCGTTCTCGACGACGTGGTGGTTCGTGACAACATAGCCATCGGCGGAGATAATGAACCCCGAGCCTTGCGCTTGGGTGAGGTGCGGCTTGAGGTGATGATCTTGCGGCGTTCCTTCCTCGCCGAAATGCTTAAAGAAGCGCTCGAGTGGATCGCCCGGCGCAATATGCGGTATTTCGAGTTCGTCGCTAGAATTGGCCGTCTCGGTAGTCTTGACCTTGACGGACACGACCGCGCCGCGCACGTGGTCGACCACGTCGGCGAAAGTGACCGGAGAAACGACGGGAGACACTTGGCTCGGAAGCGCGTCGGCATGCGCCTGACCGAAACCGCCGTCGGTCATGCAAGCCAAGGCCAGGGCGGCCACGGTCGCAAGCAGCGCGGCACGGATCTCGTGGCGCCGGCGCACTATCAAAGGCGGCAAACCGAGGGTAGCGGGCCGGGGAGACTGGACATGAGCCATTGACTACTCCATTGCAAAAATTAACGACGGCACACCGTCTTCGGCGATCAACATGGGGACGCCCAGCTTACAGCGCCATTTCGTTCGCATGAAAGTTTTGTAAGGCTGGCTCATGCTCGCCGCGCGGGCCGGCAAAATGAAAATGGCGCGAACCTCCTTGAAAGCAAGAGGTTTGGAACAATCACGGAAAGAAGGCCGCTGCCAATCGCTTCGCCGGGAACCCTGCCTTGAGCTGTACTTATCGAACAATAGATCGAACAATAGGATGCAGGGAAATGTAACGACTCCTTGTCGCAGTTCGTAACGACGGCTACTGCAAAAAGTGATACAGAACAGTAGCTGAAATCTCATATTCTACACTAACAGCTCATGAGCTTTCAAACTAGATCACGGTATTCAATCGTGATATAAAGGCAATTGCTTCTCAAAAAAGAAGCAGCCTCACTCGCTGCAAATGTTGATTTCATTTGCGCTACGAGCTTAGCGCTAACGGGTCAACCACGACGCATGTGTCTTCATTGCGCTGTCATCTTGCGCCTGTAATGCGATCAAAGCTGCGGGTTGCGTCCTTGCATGTGAGGCGCCTCGTCTAACAGCTGCGACGTATTCCACCGCAAGGGCCGCGCCAAACGCCAACGGAGGAAAAAATGAAACAGAGCGAACTCGAACGCCTCGATAAGCCAATTTACCTCACTCCGGCACGAAAAAGAGACTTCAAGCGTATCGCTTGCTACGCCCTTTTCGGGGCGGCAATGGCAGTGGTTCCGCCGCGAGCATGGGCCGATTCTGACACCCCGATAGGCGGTGCCCCCAGCTTTTTCAAGCTCAACAATCCTGGCGATCCAAATTTCAATCAGCTGCTCGGCATTAATGACCACAAAATCATCGTCGGCTATTTCGGCGACGGCACCGTTGTCGTCAATAATGGGTACGTTCTCGTGCCAAACACGCACTATTCAGTAGAGAACTTCGCGGGGACGCCGCCGGCGGGCCATACTATCACACAGACCCAGGCCATCGGCATCAACAACAACGAAGTGCCCCTCATCGTCGGGTTTTGGCAGGATCAAAACGGCGTTCAGTTTGGCTTTCAAGATGTCCAGGGCGTGTTCAAAACTATCCTTGATCCAAGTCCCGCCGCTGTAGGTTTCAACCAGAACCTTCTCGGCGTCAATGACTCCAACGATGCTGCCGGATTCTGGACTGATAGCGGCGGCCACGAACACGGTTTCGTCGTTAACCTTGCTAGCAAGCCCAAGACCTTTACGGAAATTCCCCCGGCGCTCTTTAATGGTGCGGTCGCGACACAGGCGAGCGGCATCAACGACAATAATATCGTCTGCGGATTCTGGCTTGATAATAACACCCCCCCCAACGACCACGGCTTTTTTGGCCCGCTTGGCGGGCCATATCAAACCTTCAATGTCACTATCAATGGCGTGGTCGCCAAGAGCACGCAAGCCCTCGGTTGTAGCAATAAATTCATCGTCGGCTCCTTTGTGGGATCGGGGGGTGCTACACACGGCTTCACTTTTGATGGAACCACTTTCGTTAAGTTCTCCGCCCCTGGATCGAGCCAGACTCCCGCGTTCGGCGTGGCGGGAACTATCATCAATGGCGTCAACGACAACCGCGATATCGTCGGGTTCTTCTCCGATGGCACGAAGGTCAACGGCTTCGTGCAGTTTGATACGGCGGTCGGACCCCAGTAACCGCGCGATGGAAGCGTAGGATTCCTCACGGGAAGGCTCGGAAGCCGGTGACCGTGCAAAATGAGGGGCTGGCAAGGGTCAAACCTTGGCGGCCCTTTTTGCGCTAACACAGATCGCGCCCGTAGGCGGCATGGGAGGCTCAGAGAAGTCGCGGGCCGCCGCCGGATTTCGCTGCCGGATTTCAGCGTTTCCATAGTCCGGCGCGAAGACCTGCTGTCGCTCGACTTTCTTTTCTCCAACCTGGCCTTGGTGGCCGGCGCCGGCACTCCTCCGCAAGCCGTGCGAAAAATCCCAGCCCAGCCGTCTTATCTTGTCGCCTGCCCACCGAGATCACAACCACGCTGGATTTCGCACCGGTCGTGTATCAGGACTACAGCGATCCCAGCGAGTTCTTGCATCTGACGTTCAACGGCGATGTGAGGGCATCGACCGCTGGAAGCCCAAGGGCGCGCTTGGACCACGCGGCGAGGTGATCGCACGAAATATCCTGACCAAACCGCCGTCCGCGGAATTGCGGGAAAATCAGAAGGATCAAGATTCGCTGCCGCCCTATGAGGTGCTGGATGCGATCCTCGAAGGGCTTGTCGAAAAAGAAATGCGCGTAGCCGATGTCGCCGCCTTGGGCCACGCTCTCGAAACCGTGAAAAAAATCGAGAGGCTGCTTTATCTCGCCGAGTATAAGCGGCGCCAGTCGGCTCCGGGCGTCAAGGTGACAAGGAAGAATTTTGGCCGCGACCGGCGCTATCCGATCGTCAATTGGTTTCGCGATCCCGGCGTGGCCGCGACGCAGCGTGACCGGGATCCCGGCGCCGCCCTGGGCCTTGCCCGGATCGCCGCGATCCCGATACTGATCAGATTGAGAAGGGTCAAGAAATAGCAAAACCAAGCCGCCGCATATGCCATCGCCATCGTCAGGCTCCCGGGCTACTATCCGATTTTGCGCGAGTACAGCCTAGGCACGCGCCTGGAAACGCTCTCCGTTTCAGGTGCTTATTGAAAAGCGAAGGACCCGCTTTCAAGAAGTCCGGTACGTGGCCTTGGTGAGTTACGCCGAACAAGCTCATTTTCGGTGGTTTGAGGCGTATTTTCGCTGTTTCATAACTCTTGGGAAACACATGCCGCATCCAATCGTCCGCTTCGCTCCATCGCCGACCGGCCGCATTCACATTGGCAACGCCCGGACAGCGCTTTTGAACTTCCTCTACGCAAAAAAACACCATGGCGAATTTATTCTCCGGTTCGATGACACCGATGTGGAACGCTCCAAGGAGGAGTTCGCCCAGGCGATCGAGGTCGATCTCGCCTGGCTTGGCATTGTGCCGGATGCGGTTTTGCGCCAGTCGGGGCGATTTGTGCTTTACCGCGCCGCCGCCAAAAAACTGTGCGAGGCTGGACGGCTTTATCCCTGCTATGAAACCGCCGAGGAACTGGATCGCAAACGCAAGCGCCAGCAAGCGCGCGGCCTGCCACCGGTCTACGATAGGGCCGCGCTCGCACTTTCCGGTCCGGAACGGGCTAGGTTGGAAGCCGAGGGTCGAAGACCGCACTGGCGCTTCAAACTCGACCGCGCGATCGTGCGCTGGACCGATCTCGTGCGCGGCGAGAGCCATATCGATTGCGCCTCCCTGTCCGACCCGGTGCTGTTGCGCGAGGACGGAACTTATCTTTACACCCTGCCCTCGGTCGTGGACGACATCGAGCAGAAAATCACCCATATCCTCCGGGGCGAAGACCATGTGACCAATACGGCGGTGCAAATGCAGCTTTTCGAGGTTTTGGCCGGGCCAGGCAGCCTCCCTTCCTTCGCGCACCACAACCTTTTGTCTTCGGCGAGCGGCGAAGCGCTCTCGAAGCGTTCCGGCGCGTTGTCGATCGGCGCATTGCGTGATTCCGGAATCGAATCGCTCGCCGTCGCGGCGGCGGCGGTTCTGATCGGATCTTCCGTGGCGCTGCATCCGGTTGAGAGCCTTGACGAACTCGCGGCTTCGCTCGATCTCGCCAAGCTCTCCCGCACGGTTGCGCGATTCGATCCCGCCGAACTCGCCGCGCTGTCGGCGCGCACGCTGCATGGGTCAAGTTTTGACGCGGTGCGTGAAAGGCTCAAAGCGTTTGATATCGCCGGCCATAAGGCGAAACCCTTTTGGCTCGCCGCCCGCGGCAATCTTTCGACCTTTCTCGATGTGGTTGACTGGTGGCGCGTCGTCGAAGGCGAGATCGCACCGGTCGTCGAGGAGGCCGAGTTCCTTGCGGCGGCACGCGCGAGCCTGCCCGCCGAGCCTTGGGACGAAACCGTCTGGGCAAATTGGACGAAGGCTTTGCAGGCCGCCACCGGACGCAAGGGGAAGGCGCTGTTTCATCCCTTGCGTCTCGCCTTGACGGGGCGCGACAACGGACCCGAACTCGCGGCGCTTTTGCCGTTGATCGGCAAAACTAAAGCGGCGGCACGATTATCCGGACGCGCCGCTTGACCCCATCGGGGCCAGTGACCTCCTGGGTCCCGGCTTGCCCTTCGGCGTTCGCGGAATTTTTCCCCGCCGGGTCTTCCTTGGCCGCCGAGGGTTGGGCGCCTGGCCTCGGTGGCGCCACCTTTTCGAATTTTGGCTTTGCCAATTCCGCCGATTTTTCGGGAGTGACCACGATATCGCTCTTGCGTTCGCGTCCAAGCATCTGTTCGGCTCCCGCAAGCGCCTCGGCCCAGGATTGCCCAGCCGGTTTGCAGGTGCAAGCAGGATCGAAAGATTTCTCGAATTTCCGGGCGTTGGGCAAATCGGAATAGGGCGTGTCGCCGTCGAGCGAGACGGAGGTATTGATTCCCTGATTGGGGGAACGTGTATAGACGCTAACCGCGGTATTCGGGCAGAGGGCCTGGCAAAGGGCGGTCAGCTGGTCCGGATCGCTTTGCCTCACGGACAAATCGAGCGGGAAAAAACCGCCGTCGCAGTCGCGCACGCACAGCGCCTGCGAACCGCCGCGGGGGGTGAGGTCCTCGCCGGGCGGAGGGAGGACCTCTTCGATCCGGGGCTGTTGACCGAAAGCGAACGGATTTCGATTCGGTTCGAAGATGCTGAAAAGCGATTCGAAAAAGCCCCGCTCGCGCGGTTGGCCGGCAGCCTGGACTTGGCCGCGGCAATAGGCATTGTAGCGCGCGGTCAGTTGCTGCCTCGCCGCTGCATTGCTGGCGGGATCCCTGCCTCCTTGGTATTGGGCAAGGTTCGCCTGCATTTGTTGAATTTGCGCGTTAAGGCCCGGGCATTGCGGCGGCGGCGCGTCGAACAAAAAGAATCGGCTCCGGTCGCAGCCGAGCGTGCGCGCATATCGGATCGTGCGATCGAGGTCCGCGCGCTGTTTTTGCGCGCCGCCGCCATAGTGGTTCGAATGCGTCTGGCTGCCTTCGCCGAGCGCGGTGATCCGCGCCGCTAGTTCTCCGCAATCGATCGGTTGCGAAGAGGCAGGACCGAGGGCGAGGACGAGGGTCGCGCCGCCCATGGCGATCCTTACCCAGACGCCAAAACGCGTGAATGATTCTCGAAGGGCGCGGCCGGAATGCATGCACGTCTCTTGGGGCGTTTAAGGGCTCACTTGCCAAGCCGGTATTTGCATCGAACAATGAAATTGGCGTCCATTCGTGGCCTTACCATGACCACTTTGGGTGCGGCCAGGTCCAAGAGGTGGGATCGGACGAACATCGCGAAAACGGAACGATCGAAGCTTGATTGCTAGGTGGCGAATGAGAACACTTCATATTCGGACACAGACGCGGGCGGGCATGCTCGGTGCGCTGCGTGCTGATTAGGGCCGATCAAATTCGGCCGAAGTCATTGTCCGCAAAGTGGGACGGCTTGAGGGAATTTGATTATCGCCTGAAGCGAGCTAGTTGACACGGTCGCCGCAGCTGACGTGGAAGGAGCCGGGCTCTATGCTGGATCGAGACGCCTCGTCCATCGTGCCGGCCGCCTCATCCGCCGGTCCAAAGCCGTTCGAGCCGGCAAATCCATGCGCCTTGCACCAGGCATCCGCCACGACGAGGCCGCACGGCGAACCCGGCTTGAGACATTCCTCGAAACCATAGCCGTCATTCGGCGGAATGATCAATGTCCGGCTTTCGTCCGCTCGTGCCGGCATTTTGAGGGCGAAAGCAGTCAAAATGCCGCCGAGAAAGAAAAGCACCAGGCGAAACAGCTTGCGGCGGCCGTGGGCGCCAGTTGCTATTTTGGCAATCGGCAGGATCAAAATCGACATGAAAATCTCAAGAATTGGCGAGAACCGGGAGGATTCTTATAGCGAAAGCGCTTGAAAATTCTGTTAATGCGCCGGCGGCAACCGGCCTCCAAGCGCCAAGCTTGACCAATAGAACATTCCGCGCGCATAGTCACCAGATGACGCGCTTGACCGGCGCTTGCCGGACCCTCATTACGATCACTATTTGTAACGCCTAGCCTTGCCCCTGGCTGGAGCCGTCGCGTCCTCGATCCAAGAGTTCGACTTTGATGCCCCAGGCCATTAGCAGGCACAAGGGGAACATATGCCGTTGCGGCTCTACAATACGCTGACCCGCCAAAAAGAGGATTTCGCGCCGATCGATCGCGCGAATGTACGGCTCTATGCCTGCGGCCCGACGGTTTACGATCATTTGCACATCGGCAACGGGCGCATGCTGATCGTCTTCGACGTGCTCTTCCGCCTGCTGCGTCGTGAATACGGCGAGAACAATGTCACCTACGTCCGCAACATCACCGATGTCGACGACAAGATCAACGCGCGCGCCGCCGAACGCGGGGTTGATATCCGCGTGCTGACGGAGGAAATGACGAAGGTTTTTCACGAGGACGCCAAGGCGCTCGGCTGCCTACCGCCGACCGTCGAGCCCCGCGCGACGGACCATATCGCCGAGATGATCGCACTCATCGAAAAGCTCATCGCCAAGAGCCATGCCTATGTGGCGGAAGAGCACGTGCTGTTCGATGTGCCCTCGATGCCAGCCTATGGCAAACTCTCGAAGCGTCCGCTCGACGAAATGATCGCGGGCGCGCGGGTCGAGGTCGCGCCCTATAAGCGCGGGCCGATGGATTTTGTCCTGTGGAAGCCTTCGAGCGCCTCCGAGGCCGGCTGGGAAAGTCCCTGGGGACGCGGGCGGCCTGGCTGGCACATCGAATGTTCGGCGATGAGCTGGAAACACCTTGGCGAGGTGTTCGATATTCATGGTGGCGGCATCGACCTCCTGTTCCCGCATCATGAAAACGAAATGGCGCAAAGCTGCTCCGCCTTCGGGCATGATTTGATGGCCAAGGTCTGGATGCACAACGGCCATCTTCAGGTCGAAGGCGAGAAGATGGCAAAAAGCCTCGGGAATTTCGTGACGATCCGGGAGCTACTTAATAGCTGGAAGGGTAGGCCATGGAGCGGCTCAGCTATTCGACTAGCAATGATCGGTACTAATTATAGGCAGCCCATTGATTGGACGTTGCAGCGGCTAGGCCAAGCCCGAGCCGAATTAGGTAGCTACGCGTCTATCTGCGTCAAGAAAAATTTCTCGGACCCAAATACGTACGACGCTGCATGGTCGGCTGAGCCATCTCAACTCCTGCTGTCGGCATTAGCAGACGATTTGAACACCCCAGACTGCTGTGAAGTGCTTCGTTCCAATATAAAACGTCGTGATCATACCGATCAAAGCCGAGCCCAATTGATCGCTGATCTTCAATTTTTAGGTCTCGCAACGCGCAATAAAATTGGAGCGTTCTCGCCGAGTGGGGGTATCAGTGGGTCGGATATACCCGCCGATGTTGCTACCGAATCGTTGGGTTCGCTGCTCAGCTACATGACCCATTACGCAAACGGAAATTCATTGGCGCAGGGGAACATTCTGAAAAGAATGGATGATATTGGTGTCAGTTTCCATCGACACGAGGATGGGTATGTTGAAGGGAAGTATCACGGTCAACCAGATGATCGCGTTCGACAACTAATCTCGGCACGAAACGCCGCCCGCGCGGCAAAAAACTGGGCAGAGGCGGACCGCATCCGCGACGAACTCGCCAAGAGAAATATCACGCTCCAGGACCATGAGGACGGCACCACGACGGCACATGTCACTGCGGCGGGACAGGCCACGGGCGAGGCCACTGTGAAGGGCATTGCGCCCTTGGAGGTGAAGCGATGAGCGCCAGCGCCTTCCCAAAACCTTCGCTGCGGCCTTTTTTGGCCGCCGACCTTCCGCTGCTCAGCGAAATCCGGTTCGCGGCCATCGAGGAATTGACGGTCGAGGATTACGACGATGCACAACGCCGCGCCTGGGCCTCGGCCGCCGATGACGACGCGGAGTTTGCGCGAAGTCTCGAAAAAGGCTTGACGCTCGTCGCGCTGATCGGCGGCGGCCCGGTTGGTTTTATCTCCCTTCAGAACGGAGGGCTGATCGACCAGCTTTATGTTCATCCAGCCGTCGCACGCACCGGCGTCGCGAGCGCGCTCGTTGAGGCGATCGAAAAACTCGCCGCCGCGCGCGGCACGGCAATGCTCGCGACCGATGCCAGTGACACCGCAAAACCCTTGTACGAGGCGCGTGGCTATCAGGCGACGCACCGCAACACGATCGAAGTCGATGGCGAATATCTCGGCAATACACGCATGACAAAAGCGCTGGCGCCGAAAGCCGCGCCGAATGTCCGACCATGACCCGCGAAAAACTCACCCTGTTCGACACGACCTTGCGCGACGGCGCGCAAATGGCGGGCGTCGATTTCTCGCTCGCCGACAAACGCCATATCGCGGCGCTGCTCGACGGTCTCGGCGTCGATTATATCGAGGGCGGCTATCCCGGCGCCAATCCTCTCGATACGGAGTTTTTCGCGCAACGGCCAAAGCTAAAGGCCGCGCGTTTCGCTGCGTTTGGCATGACCAAAAGGGCGGGCCGCTCCACCGCCAACGATCCAGGCCTCGCAAGCCTACTAAATGCGGATGCCGATGTCATCACCTTCGTGGCCAAGGCCTGGGATTTTCATGTTCACGTGGTGCTCGGCTGCGCGCTTGAAGAAAACCTCGAAAACATCCGTCAGTCGATCGAGGCGGCCCTTGCGAAAGGCCGCGAGGCAATCCTCGACTGCGAGCATTTTTTTGACGGCTTTAAAGCCAACCGCGACTATGCGCTGTCCTGCGCAAGGACGGCTTACGCGGCAGGGGCGAGATGGATCGTTCTTTGCGACACCAATGGCGGAACGCTCCCGCATGAGATCGCAAGGATTGTCGAGGAAGTTGCCGCGCATGTGCCGGGCTCGCACATCGGCATTCATGCGCACGATGACACCGGCAACGCGGTCGCCAATTCGCTTGCGGCCGTTCGCGCCGGGGCGCGGCACATTCAAGGCGCGCTGAACGGACTTGGCGAGCGGTGCGGCAACGCCAATCTCGTCTCGCTGATCCCAACGCTTTTGTTGAAGCGCGATTTCGCGGAAAAATTCGAAATCGGCGTGGTGCCGGAAATGCTCGCGACACTCACCAAGGTCAGTCACACCCTCGACGAATTGCTGAATCGCGCGCCCAACCGGCACGCGCCCTATGTCGGCGCCTCGGCGTTCGCGACCAAGGCAGGGATCCATGCCTCGGCGGTAATGAAGGAGCCGAGGACATACGAGCATGTCGTGCCAGAGGCGGTCGGCAACAAGCGCCGGCTTCTGGTCTCGGACCAGGCAGGGAAATCGAACATCCTTGCCGAACTGGAGCGAATCGGGGTGCGTCTCGACAAGGACGATTCCCGGGTCGCGCATCTTCTCGACGAGGTCAAGCAAAAAGAATCGCTAGGCTACGCCTATGAGGGCGCGGATGCCTCGTTCGAGCTTCTGGCCCGCAGGATTCTCGGGCAGGTGCCGGAATTTTTCGAGGTCGAACGCTTTCGCGTCGATGTCGAGCGCCGCCACAATGCGCAAGGCGAGCTCGTCTCGGTGGCGGAGGCGGTCGTAAAGGTGCGTATCGACGGCGAAATCCTGATCTCGGCGGCCGAAGGCGAAGGTCCGGTCAATGCGCTGGATCTCGCGTTGCGCAAGGATCTCGGCAAATATCAGTGCTATATCGAAGACCTCGAACTCGTCGATTTTCGCGTCCGCATTTTCCACGGCGGAACCGACGCGGTGACGCGGGTCTTGATCGAGTTTCGCGACAACTCCGCAGAGAGCTGGTCGACGGTCGGCGTCTCCGCCAATATCATCGACGCCTCGTTTCAGGCGCTGACCGACGCGATCACCTACAAGCTTTTGAAATCCGGCGCGCGATAAAGGCAATCTGGAATTTTCAGGGCCGCGTGGCATGCTCTATTTCTCGTTCGAATATTGCAGGATGAAACCATGCGGCAGGCCTCTTGGGGGGGCCGGAAACGGCGCCGCGCGGCGGACGGCCGCGAGCCACGCGGTATCGAGGGCGGGCTCGCCGCTCGCGCGGTAGACCGCTTGATGGGTGAGATTGCCCATTTCATCGACGAAAAGACCGATTTGCCCCACACTAATCAAATGGCGCGCGCGGAGTTCCGGCGGAAGATGCAATTGGCGGGTTATCAACCCCATGAGCAACGACTCATAACTCGCCTTTTCGGTTCCGCCGCTGATCGGCGCGGCTTTGGCCGCGGCTCCAATTGAATAATTCGGCGCCGGAGACAATGCGGCGAGCTGTTGCGCAACCGTCGTCTTTTTGCCCTGGGCGGGGGGGCTCTTGCTGTCTTGCGGCGCCTGCTTTTTTTGCGACTTGGCAGGTGGCTCTGGCTGCGCCTTGTCGAGAGCCTCGGCGTCCGGCGTGTCGTCGGCGAGCTTTGGCGGCTCCACTGGCGGAGTCGGATTGGCCGCTTTCTCCTTTGTTGCAATCGCTGCCTTTTCCTGCTCGGGCTTTTCTTGCGCAGGCCGCGGCGACGCGAGCTTGGGCGGTGGCGCGACGCGAGGCGCTTTGGTTTCCTTTTCAGGTTCTCCCTTGTGGGTTTGATCGTTATTGCCCGATAGCGGCGCATCATGTGCGACTTCGACGTCGTTGAGGTGCACTTTTTCCGGCGGCGGCCTCTCCTTCACCACGGGCGGGGTCACGAGATCGGGCGGCGGAGGGAGAAGCTTTGCAATTGATTCGGCTTTCAGCTCGGGCGGGAGCTCGGCGACGATCTCCACCGGAATTTCTTCCGCGCGGGTGGGCTCGGAGGCGACGGAGAAATCCTCGAAAAGAAGTATAATTAAAAGCAACGCGTGGGCAGCCAAACACGCCGCAAGAATCAGGGCGAATGGCCTGCGCGCCTGGCGTTCCCGCGGCACGATCAAACGTTCGGACGGATGCGCCGTGAAGGCGGCATCGACGGGTTCGCGATCGAGCGTCACCTTGCCCTCGACATCAACGGCCGTGGCCCTTTATCGTGTGCGCCAGCTTCAATGCCCAAAAACAAGCTTTCAAAAGCGCGGATCGACGGTCTCCTTGCGCGTGCCGAGAACCGCAGCCTTTGCCGCGGCGGATTCGATCATCGGCACAATATCCTCGATCTTTTCGGCGACAAGATAGCGGACCTCCAGGGAAGACTGGATAAATCGCCGCTCCCGCATATGCGCGAAAAGCCGCAGCAACGGTTGCCAGAAACCGGCAATGTCGACGATCACCACCGGTTTCGTGTGACGCTCGAGCTGAACCCAGCTCAATTGCTCGGTCAACTCCTCCAAGGTTCCGATACCGCCAGGCAGCGCGACGAAAGCGTCGGCGCGCTCGAACATCAGGCGCTTGCGCTCGTGCAAGCTGCCGACGACAAGGCATTCCTGGAGTCCTGGTAGGGGTCCTTCCCTGCCGACCAAAAAATTTGGAATAATGCCGGTGACGTGGCCGCCGCTGGCGAGCACCGAGCCGGCAATTGCGCCCATGAGACCGTTGGCGCCGCCGCCATAAACGAGGCCGATGCCGGCCTTCGCCATCGCCTGGCCGAGCTGTCGCGCGGCCGCTTCGAAGACGAGGTCGGCACCTTGGACGGAGCCGCAATAGATACAAATGCTACGGACTAGGCGGGAGCGATCCTCGATGGCGATGTGCTTCGATGACATCGTCTGCTTGTCGCGCGCCGCCTGGTCAGGGTCAAGCGGAACTGGGAAGCGAAGGCAGCGCGGGTGTAGTCACGTTGCGCCGCCGCAAGTGGAAATCATTTAGCGGATCATGGTAATGCGAGATCAAAAAGCCTAGAGGATGATCGCCGGATCGCCTTCGAGGCGTTTGCGCGCTTCCGGTCCATTATGAGCCTTCGCCGGCAAGCGAGCCACATGTCGCGTCCTTTCTTTTTCAATGCTCCGCCGCCTCAAGCCAAGGCTTTCGCCAAACCGGTGCGGGGCTCGGCCATCCGCAAGCTCTGGCCCTACATCTGGCCGTCCGGCCGGCGTGACTTGACGCTGCGGATTTTCGCCTCCGTGGCGTTGCTGCTGGCCGCGAAGGTCGTCACGATCGCCGTTCCCTATTCCTTCAAATGGGCCACGGACGCCATGAGCGATCCGGCGCGGGCATCCCTTTCCGCCGTGATCGCGGGCCCCCTGGCCTTCACGCTTCTATATGGCGGTCTGCGCATCTTGATGGCGCTCCTCACCCAGGCCCGCGATGCGGTCTTCGCCGATGTCGCGATGCACGCCGTGCGCCGTCTCGCGCGCGACGTATTTGCGCATTTGCATTTGCTGTCGCTGCGCTTTCATCTCGAACGCAAGACCGGCGGTCTCACCCGGATCCTTGAACGCGGCCGCAATTCGATCGAGACGATCGTGCGCACGACGATGCTGACGGCAGTTCCGACGATTGTCGAATTCGTTCTGATCCTGGCGGTTTTTCTCTATCAATTCGATTGGCGTTACGCCGCCGTGGTGACTTTGATGATCCTCGCGTACATGGGCTTCACCGCCGCGGCGACCAATTGGCGGATCGCGATCCGGCGGGCGATGAACGAGAGCGATACCGACGCAAATACCAAGGCGATCGACAGCCTGCTCAACTTCGAGACGGTCAAATATTTCAATGCCGAGGAGCGCGAGAAGCAACGCTATGACAAATCCATCGCCCGTTACGAGCGCATGAGCATAAAGACCTACACGTCGCTTGCCTGGCTCAACGCAGGGCAGGCGGTTATTTTTACGTGTGGATTGACGGGCGCGATGGCGATGAGCATCGCCGGCATCGAGAGCGGCGCCAATACGGTTGGCGATTTCGTCCTCATCAATGCGATGATGATTCAGCTCTATCAGCCGTTGAATTTCATGGGCGTCGTCTATCGCGAGATCAGGCAAGCCGCGATCGACATCGAAATGATGTTTTCCGTTCTCGCGCAGCACCCCGAGGTCGAGGACCATCCGGGCGCGAAGTCGCTTGCGGTGACGAACGGCAGGCTTTCGTTCGAGCACGTGTCTTTTAATTACGACCCGCGCCGGGCAATTCTGAAGGACGTGAGTTTCGACGTGCCGGCCGGAAAAACCGTGGCGATTGTTGGTCCCTCGGGGGCCGGCAAATCCACGCTTTCGCGGCTGTATTCCGTTTCTACGAGCCTTCCTCGGGGCGAATCACTATCGACGGTCAGGATATCGCGATGGTGACCCAAACCTCGCTGCGCGCGGCGATCGGGATGGTTCCACAAGACACGGTCCTCTTTAACGACACGATCGCCTATAATATCCGTTACGGCCGCTTCGACGCGAGCGACGCCGAGGTCCGCGAGGCAGCGCGCTTGGCACGGATCGACCATTTCATCGAACAAATTCCGGGCGGTTACGAGGCGCAGGTCGGCGAACGCGGCCTAAAGCTCTCGGGCGGCGAAAAGCAGCGCGTCGCCATCGCCCGAACCATTTTGAAGGCGCCGCCGATCCTCGTTCTCGACGAGGCAACTTCGGCGCTCGACTCCTTCACCGAAGGCGAGATTCAGGACGCGCTCGACCTTGTCGCCAAGGACCGGACGACCCTCGTGATCGCGCATAGGCTCTCGACAATTGTCAATGCCGACGAGATCATCGTGCTCGACAAGGGCAGGATCGTGGAGCGCGGCGCGCATGCCGCGCTGCTGGCGCGAAACGGGATCTATGCGGCGCTGTGGAAACGCCAGCACGAGGTGCGGCAAGCCGAGGAAACCTTGCGCCGCGCGGCGATCGAGGAAGGAGGCAGGCTCAGCATCACGATCGAGACGGATGGATCGCCGGAAGAGGGCGGCGAGCCGGAGGACGAAGGTTCGCTGGACAAGGACCAGGTCATGCCCAGTCTTTGAGGGCGCGTGAGCAAATACGGCAGGCACACCCGCTAGCTCTTTGTGGCCCGGCTGCCGATGCTCTTAGCGTGAATTTACCCATCTATTAATCCAGATTCTGGTTGTTCCTGAAAACCTGTCCGGAGCGAAATCACATGGCACCACTCACCGCCTGCAATAGAACGCCTGATGGATCGTTGTTGTAACAAATATGCAATCGAAATTTTCAAATACTTATTTGATCCCGTAGCATGTTTTTTGACATGCTTTCATCAAAGTTTTTTTTCTCGCCTCCAAGAACTAATCTCAAATGTCTTTTTCTTTTCTGATGTAGCATTAATAAACGAGACAAAGTCTTGCGCCAGATCAATCGAGGACAATTTTTCCATAGTATTATTTATTGCAGCAAAGTAAATAAATACCTCTCCCTCATCTGAAATTTGCGGCATAAAACAAATAATTTTAGCACCGACAATTTTTGCAAAATCAAAAATTCCAGTTCCAACGGACAATTGATTATCCATTGAAACATCGTCATCAGCGCAGCAGCAGATAACCCTACCTTCCTTTAATTTACGTCTTGCTATCAAAAACACATCCTGTGACCGCGGAATTACGTCTATTTTGGAATTATATCCTAATAGCCCGACCGAACTATTTATCGGACTATTTGGAGCAACATACATTATAAGTGAAGATTTAATACCTAGCTCTTGTAAAATCTCGATTATGATCGAAGAAACAGCTGTGTGGATCGTTACAACAATAATGTTTTCTTCTATATTAAACAAACTCGAAATACTTTCGCTAGTTCTAACGCTAAGTTTTGGTTTATAAGCTGGATACTTAGCTCTCACAACTTCTAGAATGTTTTTAAACACCAAATTCTGCAGAGGAACGGAAAATGGAATTGGAAAATATTCCCTAAGCGCGAATAACCATTTATAATGCCGGAAGAAATTCCAAAGATCGGAAAACAGATCTTCAGGAGACGCGCGCATCGATAAACGAGCTCGCCCTCCCAAGAGCAGCTTGCCAGCTTTTATTGCGAAATAGGCAATCATTTATGCTCGTGCCTTGCTTTCTCGTGCCTTGCTTTGAAGGGCGACCCGCACCAGATTTACCAAGTCAGACACGGTATTACATTTTGAAACGGCGCCTTCATCAAGCATCACTTCAAATGCGTCTTCTATCTTCATTATGACCTCCAACTTCTCCAGGCTGTCAAATTTCAGGTCAACGATTTTTGTGTTCAACAATTCAATGTCACTAACTGGAGTATGGGCGCCACTTTGCGCTTGTATAATAGCATCCCTAAATACCCATATATTGATCTGCTGGTCATTCTCATTCATTGAATACATAATCTGAAGGTCTATATCGCACTTGCAAAATACTTACGTTTTTGCCGATTGTCTTGAATTTTGACGTTAGGATTTGCCAAGCTTGCTGTGAAACCGCTCTACCTAGACAAACATGACGACCCGCTCCAAAATATAAATCGTGATAATCTGATCCGTTCGATTTAAAAGCATCTAAGTAAACCCTTATACGCTGATCTTTTAAAACATGTATATGAGAAACAACGGCCGATTTATTTGCAATTCTCTCGACGTAAGGAACCCCTGTGATTGGAAGCTTTTCACTCCAATTTATTTCGTTCATGGATTTTTTGGGATTTGAGGAAATTGAAAGAATAAAGGACTCCCCTATCGATCCCAATAACGGGTCAGTTCCCAAGATCATCATGGCAACCCGCATGCTCGCTTTATCTACTGCAGAATCCTGAACGGCACTTGTATAGATTTGACCGATGACGTTATTTAAGAGTTTTCTTCGATTAACACTAAGAGATTTGTCGAAGACTTGAGATATAGAGACATCGCCATTGAGGTGAGCTGCGCATGTCCGACTCAATTCGGAAATCAGTATTGCCACAAAAGGCGCAAAAATCTCAGAAGCGATATCAAACTTTTCACTTTTATCAAATTTTTCCGAGATTTTTGCTTGTGCAAAACAATCAAGTTCTCGAAGCCCAACAGCGGACTTCTGATTCAGCTCAACAGCCATCTGCTTACGCAAGGCCGCATGACTGTCTCCTTCTTGCGTTAAGGGAATACTGCCCAGGATATTTGCTGTGGCAAAAAGATCAACGCCTAACCCGTGCGCAAGCCTGACGGTTTCTTTTTTATAATTGATAACCTCGAAATCGTTGCTCTTAAGGATGAATATTATCGTGCTCGGGTCACACGTCATCCAACAATTAAGTTCGTCTGACCAAAACAATGGATCCTCCGAATTATAGAATTTCAATTTCTCAGAAGATCGGTGGACCAGCAGATGAGCGGTGTTCATTACCAAGGACCTTTGCGAAAAAAGGGATGCCTGCTTCGATGATTATATCCCCAATTTATAGCCGCTTTCGTCTATATGCCTATCACCCAAATC
Source organism: uncultured Alphaproteobacteria bacterium (assembly GCA_963712225.1). GTDB lineage: Bacteria > Pseudomonadota > Alphaproteobacteria > Rhizobiales > Beijerinckiaceae > Methylocapsa. The sequence goes on along the minus strand of CAVQHH010000012.1, from coordinate 10,896 downwards.
GGCTATGAACTTGGCTATTCCGATCCAGCCCATTTCACGCAGCGTTTTCCGGGTGGACCGGGCGAACGCCGCGATCCTGGTGGCGCGTAGCCGCCAAAAGCATTTAGCCGGCATCCACGCCCGATGACGGCCTTGTTGAGGCTGAGATTGCCGCCTTGGACGAGCCTTGGCAAGGCCAACTCATCGCGCTAGGCCTCGCCACGCCCGAGCCATTCCGTTCGGCGGGGGCGATTCGTGGAGCATTACCGGTGCGAGCGGCGATGGCGGAGATCGGATGCGAAACCATCCGGCTTGAAGATGTGCGACGCGTGATCGGCCCCGCTTGCCGATGGCCGCGTGCTCACGCTGACACGCGCGGGTCAAATGACCATCTATGTTAACGGCGTTATGACGGAAGTTTCCCGTCGGGGGTCACCTTGTCGATGGCCTGCGGCAGATGTTGGGCCAGCAATTCGGCGAGTTTGTCGGCGGGAAGGCCCATCTTGGCGGCTAGGTTCTTCACCGTGTCGGAGCCGAGCGCCTGATGAATCTGATCCGCCGTGATCGGCAAATTCCGTCCCTGCGAAATCCATGACCTCATGGTATCGCCGAACCCATTCTTCTCGAATTGGCTGGCGATGTTTTGCAAGCCGCCTTGCTTTTCGATGAAGCTGTTGAGGAGCGTCGTTGCTCCGGCGCCGAAGACGCCGCCCAGAATTCCGTCGAACATGCCCATATGACCCTCCTAATCGGACATCCCTCAAATATCGGGCCCGATATCCACCTGACGACTAGATTTCGAGGGTGAGATTACCGCCAGGGACGAGCCTTGGCAAGCGCAATGCCTCGTCACCGAAGGTGGGAGTTTGCGCGCGGAACCATTCTTGCCGCGATGGGTCATGGCGAGGCGGGCGTAATAACGGCATGATATTACGGCGGCGGGTTTGACTTGGCACGAGGCGGGCTGTTAAGAAGCCGCCAAAGGGCCGCTGCGGAACACCCGCCGCGTCCAGGGGATGGGGTACCCCCTTAACCGCCGGCACGGCTGATGACTCCTGCATTGCAATGTCAATTCGGCGGGCGACTGTCTCGCTAGCAGGAGGAAGCCATAAATGGATCAAAACCTAACCATATTCCTCGCGCCCATTCTCATCATCGTGGGCGGCGGCCTAGTCGCCTTCGGCGGCCTGACCTTATTTGGTCTCGATTTAGTCTTTAAGACCAGAACCCAAGCTATTCTAGGAATTTGTGTTGGCCTCGTGCTCCTTGGCGTGCTGGAAATCCGATTTTATGCGTCGGGCGCATCTTTTTTCGAAAACCAGAAAGTCGTGGTTGGCTACTGTCACGTTGAGGCGGAAAAAGCGAATCCGAGCCAGCGAGGCACCCAAAGCGATGCCCTCAACAAGTCGATTGCCGCGTGTTTGAGCAAGGAGGGATATGAATGGAGCCCCGACCACCGGCGCTGCAAAGAGGCGCCGCTTGCGATGAACGAATATTGTTATCGCCCAACTGCATTTTTCAGCCGGCTGATCACCAATGTGCAGCTATTGTTCGAGTGACGCCGCAAGCCGCGCCCGGTCGGATGCATTGCTAACTTGCGGGCCACAACGCACTTCTTAACTGCCATCACTTTCGCGGCCTCTCCGTCGCCCGTGACGGAAAGAATCATGAAATCATCTCATCTTCAACGGCGCCGGCCACTCGCGTCCCATTTTTCGATTAGCTCGCCGGAGAAATGCGCCGGCGGCCTTTGCGATGGAACGCCCGGAAAGCTTTAAGTGAGGTGCGATTTCGGCCAAAGGAACCAAAACGAAAGCGCGTTCGAAAAGATCCTTATGCGGCAAATTCAATTGGGCATGCGCGAAAGACGCATCGCCGTGGAAAAGAATGTCGATGTCGATGAGGCGCGGCCCCCAGCGCACCGATGGTTGCCGGCCCATGTCGATCTCGACCGCATTGGTCGCGGCAAGAAGTTCGAGCGGCGGCAGGCGGGTTTCTCCCACCGCGCAGGCATTGGCGAAAAAGTCCTGCTCCACATAACCCCAAGGCGCGGTGCGGTAGATCGACGAAACCGCACTCAGCCGGATAATACCGCGCTCCTCCAGCAACTCCAGCGCCCGCGCGATGTTGCCCGCCTTGTCGCCTATATTGCTCCCCAGCCCGAGACCGGTGTTGGTCAGCGGGCCGGCGCCCAAAAGGTCAGCGGCGGGCGATGGCATCGAAAACCTTGAAGGCGGCGGCGTGTTCGGCCGCATCGTGAACCCGGAATATGGAGGCACCGTTGGCGGCCGCCGCGAGATTGGCGGCGAGCGTGCGAACGAGGCTTGTATCGACCGGCGTGGCCGCATGCCCAGCAAGCAGCGACTTACGCGAAACCCCGACGAGGATCGGCAGGCCGTAGTCCTTCAGCGCGGCAAGATTGGCCAAGGCTGTGAAATTTTGCGCCCGGCTTTTGCCGAAACCGATACCGGGATCGAGAATGATACGTGCGGGGGGAATACGAGCGGCTTCCGCAAGATGCAGCGATCGATCGAAGAAGCGGCGCATGTCCGCGATGATGTCGAGATCGGGATCGACGCCGTCGCGATTGTGCATCAGCACCACTGCCGCGCCGGTTTCGGCGACCGTATCGGCCATGGCAGGATCTTTCTGCAATCCCCAAACATCGTTGACCACGCTGGCGCCGAGTTCTGTTGCGCGGCGCGCGACCTTGGCTTTGGACGTGTCGATCGAAAACGGAACGTCGATGGAACTCGCCAGCTTTGCCAAGAATGGGTTCGAGGCGGGCGAGTTCCTCTTCCGCCGCGACGGGCGTATGCCCTGGGCGTGTGGACTCCGCCCCCACGTCGATAATGTCGGCGCCGTCGCTGCTGAGTTTTTCCGCCTGTTGCATGGCGGCATCGAGGGTAAAGAATTTGCCGCCGTCGGAAAAGGAATTGGGTGTTATGTTCAAGATGCCCATGATGACGGACCTCGTGCCCAAGAGCCCGAGAAACCGGTCGCGGCGCTCGATCATGGCGAGGCGATCGATTTGCGAGATGGAAGCCCGGCTTCCGTCAACCATTGGCTCGACAACCCTTGATCGAGGGAGGATGAATTGACGTTGTTGCGCCGGCTTGCCGCGTCTTAACCCGGCAGCCGCTCCTGGCGCGGCGATCTTAAGCGGGAATGAAAATTTCTCCCTTTCCGAGAGCCGCCATGTCTCCGGCGAAACGGATGAGCGGGCGGGAAAGAAGCCTCGCGGCGGCGCGGCTTTCGGGGCGCAGCAGGCCCGAAAAAACGCTGGCGAAGGCCAAATCATGCGCGCCGCAATCGACGAAAGTCGGCGCCAGTTCGGGCGGGTTTGCAATCACGATCGTGCCCCGCCGCATGAGGTAACCGGGCAGGCTGCCGCATTCCCCGAGCACGATCAGCGTTCCGGCGATCATCCGGCTTCCAGGATAATCGCCGGCGGAGCCTTCGATCACAATGGTACCGCGGCGCAGGCGGTCGCCCGCCCGCTCGCCGGCATTGCCGCGCACGATCAACAGGCCACCGGTCATGCCCTCCATCTCGCCTTCGAGCGGCGCGCCGAGAAAGCCGCCGGCATCGCCCGCGATCTCGAGCCTGCCTGCCGGACATGGCGGACCCCGCGAAGGGGCCGCAATCGCCCATCGCGACGAGATTGCCGCCGCTCATGTTGCGGCCAAGCGATTTGCCGCAATCGCCTTCGACGACGATTTCTCCAGCCTTCATATCCTGGCCGATATTGTCGAGGCGCGCCGATCCGCCCTCGAACCGGATCGAGTCCACGCCGCCGGAGCGCATTTTAAAAATATCGCCGACGGTTATCGTTTCGCGGGTGGTCTGCAATTCTATCGCGGCGATGTCCTTGACCGATTTCCCTTCAAGCAGATGCGGGACGAGAGGGGCGAGGTCGAGCCGTTGACCGGGCTCCTGTTTGAGGGTGAGGACGAGCGGTTTCACGGCAAAAAATCCTTCAGGTGAAAATGGAAGGGGCCGAGCTTGCCGCCGTAATTGCCGGCGCCGACGCGCACCGCGCCATGTTCCGGCCCGAGCTTCACGATCGCCGCGAGGCCGGCCCGCATTGCTTCGGCGACAGCGCCTTCCGTCAACCCGTCGATAACGATTTCGAGGACGCAGCCGATATCCTCGTCGAGACTTGTCACCACCGCCCCGCGCAGGGTCGGGCAATAGGCGTCATTGGTCGAGGCCATCATGGCTTTGTATTTGGAGCCGACCTTGGAGCCCGACCGCACGATGCCGCCGGGGAACGGCATAATGACGCCCTCGACGCCGTTCATCGCCGCGACCGCGAGTTCCGCCGCGCGCATGGTGGTCTCGGGGGTCGCGCCCATGATGCAGAAGATTGCCGCCGCCGACCGCCTTTTTGGTGAGTCCCGTCGTCGCCTCGCAGAGGAACTCGCCGTCCATGACCGGAATGCGCCAGAAATGCCGATCGCCGAACTTCTTCGAGACCTGCCAGCCATCGCCGAAATAGCGGAGCGAATCGCCAATCGGCAATCTGTCGGGGCCGTCGAGATCGGCGAAACACGCGGAGCCGGGCGATGTCAGGACGCATTGGCCGGCGCGGTTGACGAGCTGCGTCTGCAACTTGTCGGTCGACATGGAAAACACGAGGACGCGAACGCCGGGGCGCCCGTCCGGCGTGCTTTTGCCAGGGCGTTCGCAATCGATCCCCGCTTCGGCGCCGCAGCCGATAACGGAGGTCGCAAATCCGGTCATGGTGGTGGCCGCCTGCCTTGCCCAGCGGCGATTGGGCGCGGTGATAAGGATCGCCGTGCCGCGCATCGGGAAGGCTTCGGCAAAACTATCGTCGATGCGGACGCCGTTTCTTTTCATCGGGCGCATGCGACCTCCCGGAACGTCCCTGCACGCGGAAGGAGATCCTCCGTTGACCGCGAACAGTTCGCGGGAATTGCCAAAATGATGGTCGTAATAGCCGGCAAGGCGGCGGTTGATCGCCTTGTCATAGCCGGGATTGACCTTGAGCGCCTTGCCCCAGCGGTAATGGGTGACGCGCCCGTCGCGCACGACGAGATCGCCATCCTTGAAGACAAGATGAGCAAAGCGGAACATTTTCGCCAAATCCTTGCCGGGCGAATAGACGGCGACATCCGCGAGTCCGCCTTCGCCAAGATGGCCGCGATCCTTGAGGCCGAGCAGCTTTGCTGGAGCGGCGCGGGTCATGGTCGCGATTTCGTTGAGATTGTATTCGCGCGCGATCGACGGCAGCGTCGTCATGGCGACGGCGTCTTGCGGCAGGCGGGCGATGGCCTCGGCGCGGCGCGTCGCGGCTCATGATCAGCGCGAAAATTTCCGGATAGGTCGTGAAGGGCGCGCCATTGGGATGATCGGTGGTGAAGAATACCTGCCACGGATCGTCGATCAGCATGAACAATTCAAGGCCGCAGGCCCATTGCATGGCATTGACGAAATCGTTCTCCCGATAGAGGTAGGGAACGATGCCGCCGCCATTGCCGTCGCCGTCGTTGATCACGGATTTTTTTGGCTTGCGCCATTTCGGCGCCGCTGAACTGGCGCAGCACATCGGCCGAAATGGTGACGGTTTGCCGGAACATGACCTGGCCGACATCGACGGTGACGTTCGGCGCCGCGTTGACGGCCGCGGCGAGTTCGGCGGCGGCGGACGAAAAGCCCTTCTCGCCTTCGCTGCCATAAGCGTAGAATTGCAGATGCGCGAAGTGCAAGCGTTCGCCCCGCGCGGCCTCGATCGTCGCAAGCGCGGTCGCGACATTGCCCGGAATGCCGAGATTGTTGGCGTGCAGATGCAATGGATGCGGGATTTTGAGATCCTTCACCGCCCGCTGCAAGGACTCGACGATCTTGCGCGAGGTGAGGCCGTAAAACGGCACGACATCGTCGAGGCTAAAAGTCCGCGCATTGTATTTGAATGCTGCCGCGCCGCCGGCATTGATGCATTTGACGCCGAGGCTGTTGCTTGCGCCGACGGTCGATGCGACGTAATCGGCCACCGCCGCCGGTCCTTCCCCGTCGCGCAGCAGAGACAACAGGAAATCGTCGTTGCCGAGGATGGTCAGCGTCCCTTTGTCGATGATCGGAATGTCGGAGAGTTCGAGATGCGCCTGCAGCGCCTGATGCGGCACGATGGCCGGCTCGATCACCGTGGTGAAGCCCATCGAGGCATAGATGGTGCCGGTTTCGAACGTCGACCATTTGGCGGTGGAAAGCGGCAACGCGGGAGGGTTCGGCACGCGGTTCTGGTGTTTTTCGGGCAGCAGCAGGCGCGCGGTATTCACATTGCCGCCGGCGATATGGGAATGAATGTCGATCGCGCCCGCCATGACGATCTTGCCGGAGACATCATGCGCTTCGTCCGGCTGCCTGCCCTGCGGCGCGGCGACGATGCGGTCGTCTTCGATCCAAAGATCGCCGATCTCGTCGCGCCCGTTCACCGGATCGACGATGCGGCCGCCTTTCAGAAGAATTAGCATTTAGGCGTCTCCCCCGAGCTGCTTCGCGATTTGGCCGATGACGGCTTCAACCGAAGTGCTTGGCTTGGATGCGATGCCTTGCGGGAGACAATCGAACCCGTCTCCCGCGCGAATTCCGCGGCGTCATGATCTACCCCAGGGCAGCCGATTTCGATGCGCACCTGCGGCTCTTGCGCGAACTCCGTTTGCGGGGAGCGAGCGCGACGAGCGGAATATTTTTCTTCCATTGCGGCGCCTCAGCGCTATAGGCGGAGATCCACAGCGCGGCATCGGCTTCGCCGCTCTCGATCATGCGGGTTGCGTCGAACCGCCATGTGTCATGCTCGGGAAAGCCGCGGCCGAAGGATGTCCGCACCGGGAAGCCGGTCATCCAGCCCGACGTCTGCACGACGCCCGACGCATTGGAATCAGTGCCGAGAGGCAGGCCGGAAAAACGTGTCGTCTTGTTGAGATCGAGGATCAGGCCATGCAGCATTTCGATCGACAAGGCGATCGAGCGTCGCCGCCCCAGACCGCGACGCCAAAACGCGCTTTCTTGAGAATCTCCGCGATTTCGTCGAGCTTGCGCCGCGCGCTTTTGGCGCAACTTACCGGCCTGCCGGCGACGCGGGCACGCAACGCGGCGAGCGTCGTGTGCAGATTCGAAGACTCAAGGGTTTCGATCGTTAGCCCGTCCGCCTTTGCGCCGCGTCCGGGCGCGATCCAGATGAGCTTGCGCGGCTCGGGGGCAAGTTCGAAAGGCGGGATTTCGGCCGGCGACAGACGCTCCATCATTGCGGCCAGATCCGCGTCAAATCCTTGCCGATGAACAGCAACACGTCGGCGTGCAGGCGCGCCTCGTTCGGCGTCGTGAACATCAGGCCGGCCTGGCGCATGACGTCGAGGTCCGCGAAAATCCGCGCGGAATCCATGTGGTCATAGGCGCCGCGAAGCCTTTCGGCGAGCAGAATTGAGGCGCTGGCGCCCGCGACATCGGTTCCAAGGCCGGCGATGACGGGCAGGCGCGCGCCGACAATATCTCCGCCGCGCGCTCGGCCGCCGCCTCAAGCGAAGCCGGCTTACCGTCTATCCGGGCCTCATCATGACTTCTCCTAACAGCTGGCGCGGCTCATTTTTCGCGACCTCTTAGAATCGAGTTTTTCAAGGCCCCGGGCGCGCCGTCATCGCATTCAATTTATGGCTTCGTCATGTCACCAATCCGTGCACGCGGTGATTAATTTTTTTGGCGGCGTCTGTCGCCGGGAGGATTTTGTAGCGGTATGCCGAGGACGCATCACTGACCGTTGACGCCGTTGCGATATATGCTTATGGACCTCTTTGGACGTTATCCTGGAAAGCGCGTTGCGATGCATTTCCTGAGACCAAGGGAGCGTCCAAGGGAGGAGTCCATGCCTCAACAAGCAATTCAGAATCTCGGCGAAATTCCTGGAACCGCGCCGGCGGGCGCTGGCTCCAAGCGGTTTGTCCCCGCGGCGCCATTCGACGCGGGTTTGCCTATAAAGGACGCCGCCGCCGGCCTACGCCGCCGACCAAGGCACCGGCGCCAGCTCCGGCGCCAAAGAAACCCCGCGCCGCTCCCGGGCGCCGAAGCCACCCGCGCCGCGAAGAAGCCGAAGCGGGGCAGCAGCCGCAAAAATAGAGTTGCGCATAGCGGTATTGGCTCGTTGAACACCGAGCGGTTGGGGCTGTTACCGCCTCCGCTCGCGGGGCGCGATGGGCTTGGCGGGGACGCGCCGATGCGCCATTTGGCTACGCGTTGGCACGTCCGCTCGCCCCTTGCGCGTGAATCAACCTTGCAGGCACTCATTCCGAGCGGGTTCGCAGGCATTTCATGCATGTCATCGAAATCGATTTTGGCGATCCCGCGGCGGCGTTCAGGCGCTCGCGATCTGCCGTTTCTCACTTTTCTCGACAGCGCGATGGCCGACAAAGCTTGGCCGTTACAGTTTCATCGCGGCCGATCCTTTCGCGCGATTCAAGGCACGGGAAACGGGACGCTGGATTCGCGCCTGAAGTCCGTTTTGTCGGCTCATGGAACGGCGTTTGCCCGGACTGCCGCCCTTTCAGGGCGGCGCCGCGGGGCTTTTTTCCTACGAACTTGGCCGCAGCCTCGAACGCCTGCCGGAGCCCCTGCGGACGATCTCGCTTTCCCGGATCTTCGCTTGGGCTTTACGATGTCGTCGTCGCCTTCGATGCGATCGAGCGGCGCGGCTTCATCATCTCAACCGGTCTGCCCGAAATCGAGCGCCCGGCGCGCCAACGGCGGGCGATCGAGCGCGGACGCCGGTTTGAGGCGCAGCTCGGGCGCGCCCCGTGCGCCCCTGGCGGGCATATTTCGGTCGATGGCTGGGCCAGCAATTTTACGCGCACGGAATATGAGCGGGCGGTTCGCGAAGTGATCGAGCGCATTCTTGCTGGCGACATTTTTCAGGCCAATCTGGCGCAGCGCTTCGAGGCGCCGCTGCCGGCGGATTTCGATCATTTTGGCTTTTATCGCCGGCTGCGCACGGTCAATCCGGCGCCCTTCGCCGCCTATCTCGACCATATCGACTTCGTCATCGCATCGGCCTCGCCGGAGCGTTTTTTGCGGGTCGAAGGCGACCGCGTCGAGACCCGGCCGATCAAGGGCACGCGGCCGCGCTTCGCGGATGCGCTGGTCGACATGCTGCAAGACGAGCGCTGAGCGAAAGCCGCAAGGACCGCGCCGAGAATGTCATGATCGTCGATCTGCTGCGCAACGATCTCTCCAAGGTTTGCCTGCCGGGCTCGGTGCAAGTGCCGCAGCTCTGCGGCCTCGAATCCTTTGCGACCGTCCATCATCTCGTCTCGACCGTCGTCGGGCGACTGCGCCAGGGTCTGGGCCGGTCGATGTGCTCGCCGCCGCTTCCCCGGCGGATCGATCACCGGCGCGCCAAAACTGCGCGCCATGGAGATCATCACCGAACTTGAGGGCCATGCGCGCGGCCCCTATTGCGGGGCTATCGGCTATCTCGGCTTCAATGGGACGATGGACCTGAATATCGTCATCCGCACCGCGAGCTTTCGCGGCGGCAACTGCGTCGTGCAGGCGGGCGGAGGCATCGTCACCGCCTCGGATCCCGCCTCGGAATATATCGAGACGCTCGACAAGGCGCGGGGGATTTTCGAGGCCTTCGGGGCGAGGGAATTCGCGAGGGAGGGTGATTCTCGTCATCGACAATTACGATTCCTTTGTCCACACGGTGGCGAGCTATCTGAGCGAACTCGGCGTAGCCGGTCGTCGTCCGCAACGATGCGGCCTTGCCCCGCGAAAGACCCGAAGCGATCGTGATTTCGCCTGGTCCCTGCACGCCGAACGAAGCGGGAGTGTCGATGCAGCTGGTGCCAGAATATTCCGGACGCGTGCCGATCCTCGGCATTTGCCTTGGCCATCAGTGTATCGGCCAGGTTTTTGGCGGGCGGGTTACGCGGGCCGCGCGCCCGATGCATGGCGAGGCGAGCCTGGTGCGCCATGGCGCCGAGCATTCTGGAAGGCTTGCCCGATCCGTTCAGGGTTGGACGTTATCATTCGCTGATCGTGGAGCTTGACGAGCCAAGCAGCCGCTCGAGGCGACGGCCTGGTCGAACGAAGGCGAATCATGGCTTTGCAACATCGCGGGCATCCGACATTTGGCGTGCAGTTTCATCCTGAATCGATCCTCACGGACCATGGCCATCGGATGCTTCGCAATTTTCTCGGCCACATCGGGCGCCAATGATGCGTGTGTGGCAGGATGGCCGGATTGTCATGCCGGAAGGGAAGCGCATGTTTCGATAGCCGATCGCGGTCTTCTGCTCGGCGACGGCTTGTTCGAGACGATGGCGGTCCACAACGCCCAGGTTTTCGATCTCGACGCGCATCTTGAACGGCTCGCTTCCGGTCTCGGCGTTTTGGGTTTTGCCAGGACGGTCGATCTCCCCAAGCTTCGCGCCGGCATCACGCGTTATATTGCCGCCGAGGAAGCGTCCTGCGCCGTCTTGCGCGTAACCGTGACCGGGGGCCGGCCCGCGCGGTCTCACCCCGCCCGAGGCGCCTGGTCCAACGATTTTCATGACGCTATCGCCCATGCCGCCCGCCTGCGAAACTCTCCTTTCTCTCCATATCGCAACAGCGACGCGGCGCAACGAGCATTCGGCCCTCTCGCGCATCAAGGCACTGCCCTATCTCGACAATGCTCTTGCGCTTGCCGAGGCCCGAGCGCATGGCGCGGACGAGGCGCTGCTGCTCAATACACGCGGAACCATTGCCTGCGCGACGGTCGCCAATGTCTTCGTCATCCGGGAGGGGGCCTGAAAACGCCGCCCGTTTGCGATGGCGCATTGCCGGGTACGATGCGGGCGCTCGTGCTTTGCCTGGCGAAAGGGGCCGGGTTGGCGCCGGTCGAGAATTCGCTCCACGTCA
>CAVQHH010000011.1:0-506503 GCA_963712225.1 uncultured Alphaproteobacteria bacterium | reverse complement strand
TCCTTATTTCTGGAATTGGCATTGCCGGTACGACGCTTGCTTATTGGCTCGGCAAGCACGGCTTCAGGCCAACCCTCGTCGAACGAGCATCGCATCTGCGTACAAGCGGCTATGTCATCGATTTTTGGGGCCTCGGCTACGACATCGCGGAGCGGATGGGGCTCCACTCCGGTCTCAAGTCCGACGGCTATGATGTCCAAGAGGTTCGCTTCGTCAATGCGAAAGGCCGCCGGGTAGGCGGTTTCGGCGTCGACATATTCCGTTCGCTCACCGATGGCCGGTACGTAAGCATTGCGCGTAGTGATTTGGCCAGGCTAATCTATCACAAGATCGACGGCCAGAGCGAAACCATTTTCGGTGACAGCATCGTCGGCATTGAAGACACCGGGGAGGATGTGGGTGTTGTTTTCGAACGCAGCGCACCACGCCGGTTCGACCTCGTTATCGGGGCCGATGGTCTCCATTCGGCAGTCCGCGAAGTAGTGTTTGGCAGCCAGAACCGCTTCGAGAAATTTCTTGGTTACACTGTCGCGGCCTTCGAAATCAAAGGCTATAGACCCAGGGACGAGCGCGTCTACGTCAGTCATGGCGTTCCGGGCAAGCAGGTGTCCCGCTTCCCCATGCGCGATGATCGCACGCTGTTCTTGTTCGTCTTCGCAGACGGTTCGGATCAGCACACCGCCGTGCATGATATGACAGGGCACAAGGCTGTCCTCCATAAGGAGTTCGACGATGTCGGATGGGAATGCCCCAGGATTCTTGCCGCGCTGGATGCCAGCGATGATGTCTATTTTGACCGCGTAAGTCAGATTTAGATGAGCGTTTGGTCGCGTGGACGGGTGGCTCTGGTCGGCGACGCCGCCTTCTGCCCGTCGCTGCTGGCAGGCCAAGGAGCGGCACTCGCTATGATATCCGCTTACGTGGTCGCCGGTGAGCTTGGCCAGAGCGAAAGACGGCCGGAAGTGGCATTTCGGCGCTACGAGCGGTTGCTGCGACCATTTATGACGGCCAAGCAAGGCGTTGCTGAGCGGTTTGCAAGTTCATTCGCGCCGAAGACGCGATTGGGGCTGTTTTTGCGTAACAAGGTAATGAACGCCTTTGCACTTCCCCTTGTTGCAAACCGCGCGCTTAGCGGACTTCTCGATCGGATAGAATTGCCGGACTACTCGACCCAATATTGCAATGGAACGGACGAGGCAGGGCGCACTGGCTGATCGGCGGGTTGACCCGTCGCTCACCGAAATTGAGACAGCAACGGAAGTCATCCTCCCTAACGGCCGGATTAAGACTATCCTGCGTCTTGTCAACGATTCTGCCCCGGCACCCATAAAATATCGGTTTCTCCCTTCCGGTTCACATAACGGGCCGCGACAAACAGAAAATCCGACAGGCGGTTGATATATCTAACCGCCGGGCCGCCGACCTCTTCCCCCGGCGCCTTGGCCAAGGCGACGAGCAGCCGTTCGGCCCGCCGCGTCACGGTGCGGGCGAGGTGCAGGGCCGCCGCGGCCGGCGAGCCGCCTGGCAGAACGAACGAACGCAAGGGCCCGAGTTCCGCATTGAGCTCGTCGATCTTGCGTTCCAAGCGGTCCACTTGCGATTGGACGATGCGCAGCGGCTCGGTCTCGTCTTTCGCACTGGGCGGCACGCAAAGGTCGGCGCCGAGATCGAAGAGATCGTTCTGAACGCAAAGCAACATGGCATCGACCCTGGCGCAAACCACGTCCGACGCGGTGGCGACGCGGGCAAGCCCGATCGCCGAATTGGCCTCGTCGATAGTGCCAAAGGCTTCGATCCTGAGATCGTGCTTGGCGCGGCGCTCGCCGGTGCCAAGCGCCGTCGTCCCGTCATCGCCCGTTCTCGTGTAAATTCGGTTCAAGACAACCATGGTGCCCCACATCAATGCTTAGCTTCGACATCACAATGCGTCGGAAATTGAGTATAACGGCCAACTGAAGACTGACCCGCCAGCGCATCATTTTTTTGCGCCGGCGCCGGCGCCGATTGCAACCATGAGGTTACTTGCGGGCTGCATTTTGGTGCGATTCCCGAACTCAAAGCATGCCGGACGGGCCTCAATAGCGGCGCAAAAGACGTTCCAGATAGTCCATTTCCTCGCGGGGACGGGCGGGCTCGCCGAGCCTGCGGCGGAGCTCCTCTAAGACGCGCCTTGCCCGCTCCGCGCCAGGAAAACGTGCGGACGGATCGAACCCTCGCAAGCTTTCCGCCGGGCGCCCGAGGGGATCGGTACCCTCGGCGTCGCCAAACTGACCTGGCCGCCCCTGACCGTCTTGGTCCTCTCCGTCTTCCTCGCCGGCGCCTGAACCCTCGGCCTCGCCGCGCATGCTTTCGGCGAGCTTTTGCGCGCCCTCGCGCAAGGCCTCAACCGCGCGGCCTTGCGCGTCCACCGCGCCATCGGTGCCGCTCGGACCTTGACCGAGCGCGTTGTCGGCGTCGCGCATCGCGTTTTGCGCGCCGTCTAGGCCATTGGCGCCGGCCCCAGCCTCGCCCAAACGCTTTTGTAGATTTCCAAGCCGCTCGCGGAGCGCTTTCTGGCGCCTGGCGAGATCGGCATCGTTGGTTTGTCCGGGGCGAGGTTCCTTGCTGCTTTTGGCGCCGGCACCTTGGTCATTTCCTTGGCTGTCAAGGCCGCCTTCAATTGCGGCGCCGTCCTGGCCAAAGATATCGCCGAGGGTTGGTAGACTTGGCAGGGCCAATTGGCCGCGTTCCTCGCGTTGCCGATGCCGTTCCGCTTGGCCGCTGCGATAGGTTTCATCGCGCAAATCCTGCTGGTCCTGGCTCATCTGGCCGAGCTCATCGAGCGCGCGGCTCATCTCCCTCGCCCTGGGGTCGGCCTTGCGCGGCCGGGCGACCCGCAGGTTTTCAAGGATGTTTTGCAATTGCTCCAGCATTTTCCGCGCGTTCGCGCTGTCGCCCGAACGCAGCATCTCCTGCATTTGGTCGAGCATTCTTTGCAGTTCCTTGGGGCTGATCGAACGGCCCCGGCCGTCAAGCGCCGCGGAATTATTCCGGTGGTCCTGGTCATTCTGCTGGGCGGCGAGTTCTTGCAAAAATTTATCCATTGCGGCGCGCAGATTCTCGCCGAGCTTGCGGATTTCATCCTCCGGCGCGTTGCGCTGCAAGGCATCGCGCAATTGTTGCTCTGCGGCGCGGAGATCGCGTTCGGCCTCGGAGAGATCGCCATTCTCGATGCGCAGCGCCATTTGCCAGAGATCATCGGCGACCTCGACAAGGTCGCTGTCGCTATGCGCCGCATTGAGCCGATCGAATGCCACCCGCAATCCAAGATAGACACCAGCGCCGGTGTCGAACATTTCCGGCGCGATCATCAAGGCATCGAGTGCGTTTGCCACCCGCGTCTTATCCTCGGGGGCGAGAATCAGATTGCGGCGCTGTTCGGCAAGCGTGCGGGCAAGAGGCTTGACGAAAGGCTTTTGCGGCAACGTGATTTCGACGGGATCGCTACTGCCTTCATTGCCGCCTTCGTCGCGCGCGGTGAGCGTCATTTCGACACGCGCGCCGGCCCATGGGTGTTCGGAAAGATCGGCCGTTGTCTCGGCCTCGCCGCTGAGGTCTGGCGGCGGCGGCAACAAAAGCGGGATATGCGGCGGATCGACGAGCGAACGTGTGGCGGGATGTCCCCCTGGGAGCACCGGCTTGGCGAAACGTGCCTCCGCGCCGGTAACGCCGTAATCGTCGGCGACGCTGTATTTCAGCGTCATCGATCCCCGCGCGTTAAACTTCGGCGCCCCGGTCAGCGCAATCGACGGCGGTCGATCCAAAATAGCATGAATCTCGAACGCACCGAGCGGCGCGCCGGAATGGCCAAGGGTTAGCGTTGCATCGCCGCGCAAAACCAGGCGCGTTTCGCCATTGCCGTCCCGCTTGCCGTTGGACGGCTTGGCGAAGGCGGTCACGCTGGCTTGACGGTTAGTGTTGTTGTCCTTAACGGCCGCGAGAGCACCTTTCACCTCCATGTCAAGATTGCCGCCCGGCGCATGAATGACGACGATCGAGCCGCTGGGGGCTTCGATTTGTTGTGGGTTTTGGTTCCCGCCAAGGTTCAACACGACCGGCGGCTTGCCGGTATAGGCTGGCGGATCGATCCAGGCGTCGATCCTGTAGTCCTTGCCCGGCAATGCGTCGAAGCGCCAGTCGAAAGCCGCGGCGACGCGCGCATATCTTTCGGGGCCCGCGACAAAGCCTGTCGCGATAAGCGCGACCAGGACGGTGGCGCGCAAGGCATAACGGTCGAGATCGACCATGCGCGGCGAGGGCCGGCCGGTGCGGAGCAAAGCCACGGCTTGCTCCGCGCGGCGGCGATGCAGGTTCCACAAGGCCCGCGTCGTCGGATCGCTTGTCCCATTGCCGAGGCGGTCGTCGATAACCAAGGCTGGATGCGATGCAAGGCCGGACACATGGTCGACTCGGTCGAGTGCCTCCTTGCGCGAGGGCAACTGGAATTCGCGTAGCGGCAGCAGGGCGACGACGAGGCCAAGCATAAGCGCAAGAACGCCGAGGCCGCGCGCCCAATGCGGCGCATCGAGCCATACACCGGTCCATGAAACGCAAGCAAAAACGCCGAGGACCAAAAACGGCGGCAACACAAGGCGCCAGGCCCGTTCGAAAAGAAGGATCGCGCGTGCCTTCGCGGCGAGCCGCTCCAGACGCGGATTTGCGGCCCGTTCGCCACGCGGCGGGCACTCCGAGCGCATTGGTTTCCAGCGTCGCGGTTTCAGCAAAACAATCTCCAAAGCGCGGCCGTCATGCCGCCGCCGGCAACAACGCTAGCACCCTGGCGGCCAAGCGCCAGGGGCCATGGGAGAAATATCTAGCTCAACCAGGCCGGAATTTTGTCGAGTCCGATTAAATCCTCGTAAGTTCCGCGCGGGCGCACAAGGGCGTACTGGCCGCCGCGCACGAGTACCTCCGGCACCAGAAGCCGCGAATTATAGGTCCCCGCCTGCACCGCGCCATAGGCGCCGGCCGACATGATCGCCAGCAGATCGCCCGGCGAAGGCTTGGGCAACGTACGCGAAAGCGCGAGATAATCGCCGGTTTCGCAGACCGGGCCGACAACATCGGCGGTGATTTCGCGATTCCCTTGCCCGGCGCGAACGGCAAGGATCTCATGATGCGCGCCGTAAAGCGTGGGACGCACCAGATCGTTCATCGCCGCATCGACAATGACGAAGGTTTTGGCCTCGCCGCGCTTCACAAATAGGACGCTTGTGACGAGAATGCCAGCGTTGCCCGCGATCAGCCGTCCCGGCTCGAAGACCAGCCGGCAGTTGAGCGGCCCAAGCCTTGCCTTGACGATTGCCGCATAGCGCTCCGGGTGGTAGCTCTCTGGATCTTCCCACAGAGCGTAGGGGATGCCGAGACCGCCGCCGAGATCGACGTGCTCAAGCGCGTGGCCATCGGCGCGCAGCGCACGGACAAAATCGGCGATCAATCCAAAGGCAGCGTCGAATGGGGCGAGGTCAGTGATCTGCGATCCGATATGAATATCGACTCCGGTGATCTTTATCCCCGGCAGGGCTGCCGCTTGCGCATAGACTTCGCGGGCGCGACGAATTGGGATGCCGAATTTGTTCTCCGCCTTGCCGGTGGCGATCTTGGCATGGGTTTTGGCATCGACATCGGGATTGACCCTGAGCGCCGCGCGGGCGATCCGGTTCTTGCGTTGGGCGAGTTGCGATAAAGAGTTAAGCTCGGGCTCCGATTCGACGTTGAAGCAAAGAATTTCATTTTCGAGCGCAAAAGCCATTTCCGCTTGCGTCTTGCCGACCCCCGAAAAGGTGATTTTTTCCGGGGCGACGCTTGCCGCTAGTGCGCGCCGGAGCTCGCCTCCGGAGACGACATCCATTCCCGCGCCGAGCCGTGCCAGGGTTTTGAGAACGGCCAGATTGGAATTGGCTTTCACCGCATAGCAAATGAGATGCGGCAGCCCGGAAAAAGCAGAAGCGAATACCTTGTAATGGCGGGTCAGCGTCGCCGTCGAATAGCAATAGAAGGGCGTGCCAACTTCCGCCGCGAGCGTTGCGAGATCGACATCCTCGGCATGCATGACGCCGTTCTTCATCGCGAAGTGATGCATGGGCGGATCAGAGCAAGGGATCGAGGACAAACGGTTTTGGTGCGCGCGGCGGCGGTTGCTTCGCCGCCGCTGGCGCCTCCGCGCCCCTGGACGTGGCCGTATTTTGCCCCGCCAGCTCGCCTGGGTTCGCGGGGGCTTCATAATCGCCTGGCGTGCCGGTCAGCGGCGCGTTCGAGACAGCCGCGCCGGGGGGAGGCTCGAGCGGTCCCCGCCGCCCGCAGGAGGCGAGCGAAAGGGCTATCGCGGCGACAAACACGATGGCTGGGAAGTTTGGGAAAGTACGTCTCACGAACAAGCTCCAGAAGGAGCGCCACTATAGATGAGGGTCGGATCAAAGAGAACTTTTGAGGGGCATGGTCATATTGCGGTTATCCCGCAATAACAATACGTGCGGCCAAAAATCCATCGTGCGGCCAACGCACCCAGCGAAACGTTCAATGGCGGGAGATGGGTCGCCCCGCTTCACGCAAGTTCGGTGGCGTATTGACCTCAGAGCGGAGGCGACGGGCGTTAGCTTGACGATAAAGGATTGACATGATTATAACACTATTATCAATCTTCAATAGTCAATCATCATGGGAAAGCATGCGAATGCGATATTTTCTGGCAACGGTATTAATGGCGTTTTGTTCGTTCGCGTGCAGCGGTGCGGAAGCGGCGACGGTGACAGGAACGTTCAACGTCCAGGTCACGATCGCCGCGACCTGCGTGCTGAACAGCGCCAGCAACCTGAATTTCGGCACCCAGGGCGTGCTCGCCGCCAATGTCGATCAGACGAGCACCATCACCGTCACCTGCACCAACACGACGCCTTACAATATCGGGCTCGATAAGGGCGTGAATGGCGGCTCGGTGACGACACGCCAGATGAAGGCCGCCGGCCCGGCACTCATCAATTATTCCTTGTTCAGCGACGCCGCCATGACCTTGAACTGGGGGCAAACGATCGGCACGGACACGGTGCTTAGCCACCGGAACCGGTTCGGCGCAGCCTTTCACCGTCTATGGCCAAATACCGCCGCAACCCAGCCCGCTCCCGGCTGTCTATAACGATACGATCACGGTTACAGTCACTTACTGAAAGGCCTTGATCTTGCGCCCATCAAAAATAATGCGAATGCGATGTTTCCTGGCAACGGCATTAACGGCGTTCTTTTCTTTCGCCTGGAGCGATGCCGAAGCGGCGACGGCGACAGGATCTTTCAACGTCCAGGTCACGATCGCGCCGACCCGAAAAATATCGCGCGCCTTCGGCGTTTTTTTGCTCCCCGCCTGGTTCGCCGCAAGCGGCGCCTCGGCCGCGTCCTTGCAAGTCGCTCCCGTTCTTTTGGAGGTCGTGGCGCCCGGCGCGGCAGCGACGGTCACGCTGCGCAACAATGGGGCCAAGCCGATCGCGACCCAGGTCCGGGTTTTCCGCTGGATTCAGGAGGCCGGAGGGGAGCGGTTGGAGCCAACGGAAGATGTCGTCGCGAGCCCACCGGCAGTCGAGCTGCAACCGGCGCAGGACTATGTCGCCCGCGTCGTTCGCGTCACGAAAAAACCGGTTGAGGGCGAGGAGGCCTACCGTCTCTTCGTCGACGAACTGCCCGAGGCGCCACAAGGCCAGCGCACAGTCACTTTGGTGGTGCGCCACTCGATCCCGCTTTTTTTCGATGCGCCGGGCAGTTCCGCGCCCGAAGCCGCATGGCGCGTGACGCAGAACGGGCGCGCTGTCTCGCTTAGCGCCGCGAATGGGGGAGACAGGCGGTTGCGTCTCGCCTCGGTCAGAATTGGCGAGGCGGCGGGCAAGAGCATCTCGTTCGGGCCAGGTTTGGTCGGCTATGCGCTCGGGCATTCGGCCATGAGCTGGACGGCGCCAGGGGCAAGGTCCGTGTTTCGGCCCGGCGCCAAGGTCACGATCAGCGGCCTGACGGAGGCAGGCCCGTTCAATGCGCAAGCCGCGGTGCAATCCGCGCGGTGACATTGGGAGGACGACATTTGGAGAATCATAATACTTGCAATGGTCGTCCTCGGCGCGGCCACGGCACCATGGCCAGCCCGGGCCGAAGGCCCCTTGCAGCTGGAAGTGCTGCTCAACGGCAAGCCAAGCGGCCTCATCGGCGCGTTCTGGCAAGACGCTAAAGGGGGATTGAGCGCAAAGCGCAAGGAGTTGGAGGAGCTCCATTTGAAAGTGCCCGATCGCTATGGGGCGGAAGACGAGGTCGCCCTTGCCGAGCTCCCGGGGGTGTCCTACCACTACGACGAAGCCAGGCAGATCGTCGATATCGCCGTCGCCGACGCCGGCCGCCTACCGCAGCTCTATGACCTGCGTGGCCCCCCAAAACCTTTGCCGAACACTGAGCCGAGCACCGGCGCCGTGTTGAACTACTGGCTTTCCGGAGGCGGCGGCGGACGCAACAGCATCCTGACCAATTGGCAGTTCCAGGGCGCCTCGGCGACGCTCGACGCGGGGGGGGTTTAAGTAGGTTTTTGGCGGCGCTCACGGCGTCGAGCGGAGCGAGCCACGATCGGTCCGGTCTCACCGTCGCGAGCGACGTGACGAAGCCTCTGGGCCAGGAACCAGGCAGTTTCGGCTGGCGGATGTCGGATTTGGAAGGCGGGCAGCGTCTGCGTTTGGCGAGCGCCGCCTATCGCGGCGATTACGGCGAGGTCGAGGCGACAGCGATCCAGTCGCAAGGGGGCGTTGGCGGAACGATCTCGCAGCAGGGTGCGATTGTCGCGGCCGGCGGCGGCGTATTCTTCGCCAACCGGATCGACGACGCCTTCGCGATCGTCGATGCCGGGGCGCCAGGCCTCGAGGTGTCTTACGAAAACCGGCCGGTCGCGCACACCGATGCGAGCGGCAAGGCGATCGTGCCAACGCTGAACGCCTACCAGTCCAACAAGATTTCCATCGATCCGCGCGATTTGCCGCTCAACGCGTCGATCGCCACGACCCAGGAAGTGTTGGCGCCGCCGGACCGTAGCGGCGTGTTGGTCGATTTTGGAATCAGGACCGATGTCCGCTCCGCTGTCGTGATCCTCGACGGACCGGCGGGCCAGCCCCTCCAGGCGGGCCTGCGCGGCAAGACCGCGAGCGGACGGGGTTTCGTCGTCGGCTACGACGGGCGCGCCTTCCTGGAAGGACTCGAAGCAAACAATATCGCCACCGTGGAGCTTGCGACCGGCGAATGCCGGGCGGAATTCGCCTATGCGCCGCAAGGCGACAGCCAGGTCTCGATCGGACCGGTGGCTTGCAGATGAGAGTGTTTTTTCGCTGTGTCGCGATCCTTGCGATGGCCGCCTGCCTCTGGGGCGGGACAGGCTTTTTTTCCAAAGCGCGCGCGGCCACCTGCAGCTTCACGGTTACCCCCGTGGCGTTCGGATCGGTCGATGTGACCGCCAATGCCGCCGTCGATACGACCGCAACCGTTTCGATCACTTGCACGGGCCTCGCTTTGCTGACCGTGCAGGTGTGCGTGAACCTTGGAGTGGGAAGCGGGGGCGCGACGAACGCCGCCAACCGTTTTATGCTATCTGGGTCGAATAAGCTGAGCTATAGTTTATATTCGGATGCGGCGCGAACCGCCGTCTGGGGCTCCGATCTCTGGGCGGGCGCGGGCGCGGGGAGCGTCTCGATCAATGTCCCGCTGCTCCTCGGCTCCAACACCGTGACCAGCACCGTCTACGGTCGGGTTTTTTCCGGCCAGCAGACCGTCCCGGCGGGGTCGTACCTCAGCGTCTTCACTGGGATGGACGCCGAGATCAAATATGGCACCGTCGGCCTCGGCTGCGGGACCCTTCCCAGCACCGCGACGACGACCTTCAACGTGACCGCCACCGTGCCCACCACTTGCAGCATCGCGGCCAATAATCTCAATTTCGGAACGGCGGGAGTGCTTACCGCCAACACGGACGCGACCACGACGCTCACGCCCACCTGCACCAATGGCGCTCCCTATAATATCGGCCTCGATGGCGGGCTCTCGGGGGCGACGGATCCGACCCAGCGCCAAATGAAAAAAGCGGCGGAGTTCGTGCTGTATGGGCTTTACCGCGATGCAGCCCGGAGCCTTCCCTTCGGCAATACCATTGGCACCAATACTTTGGCCGGCACTGGCACGGGCCTCGCTCAGTCTGTGACTGTCTATGGCCGGATTGCGTCGCAGGCGACGCCCTCTCCCGGCACTTACAACGACACGATCGTCGTTACCCTCACCTATTAACCGCCGCCGGGACCGCATTTTTCATCGCCATTGCTATTAGAGTTCATGGCCCTTCTTCTTCATTTCCGCGCGTACGCGGGTCATCATGTCGGTCGAGATCTTGCCTTGCCAGCCTTGCATCGCGGTCACGACCTCGGTCAGGAAGGCCGGTTGTGTCTCGACGTATTTTTTTCCCGCCGGGCTCTCGAAGAAGGCCACCGCCGCCTTCAAATCCTGCTCGCTCATTTGTTTGACATAAATCTGCGCGGCGATATCGACCATTTCGTCCGCTTGGCGGTCGAATTCGGGCTTGAGCCCGGTCAGCACCGCGTTGAGATCGTGGAGAAGTTCCGGCCGCGTCTGGGTCAACGACGAGCCGATCTGATCCATGAATTGGGGAATGATGATGCTAAAGGAGCGCGACATTCCACAGGCGATCACGAGCGCGCGGGCGGCGGCCAAATGCGACGGGTTGGGCGCGGCCGAACCCGGCCCGGTTTGGCCCGGCGGGGTATTGGGCGCGGCTTGTTGGGCCCTGCTTTCGTTCGCGGCAACCAAGGGAGCAAGCAGGAACGCAACGCAAAAAACCATATTCATGGCGTGTTTTTCAAGAGCTGTGCCCAAGCGAATATCTCCCAAACCTTGACGCACGATGCAAAACGCCCCCGCCGGCGTCAAGCGAGTTGGCCGAAAATCTCGATGCCGGCCGGACCGGCGCTGATCACGGCCTTGGCAATCCCAATGAACAATCCGTGTTCGACGACGCCGGGAATGGCGGCCAGCCGTTCCGCCAGACGGCCCGGATCGGGAATGGCGCCGAAGAAGCAATCCACGATATAATGCCCATTGTCGCTGACGAATGCCTGGCCGCCGGGAGTTTTCCGCAGGCGGACCTCGCCATCGCAGCCGCAGGCCTTCGCCGCCGCCAAAATCATCCGGCGGGTCGCTTCGAGGCCGAACACATTGACTTCGATCGGCAGCGGGAATTTGCCGAGCACCGCCTCCAATTTCGACGAATCGGCGATCACGATCATGCGCTTCGATGCCATGGCGACGATTTTTTCACGTAAGAGCGCGCCGCCGCCGCCCTTGATGAGACGCAATTTTGGGTCGAACTCGTCGGCGCCATCGACCGTCAGATCGAGCTCGGGCGACGCGTCGATCGTAGTGAGCGGAATTGCATGGAGCTCGGCCTGGGTGCGGGTGCGCTCGGAGGTAGGCACGCAGATCACGTCCAGCCCTTTAGCGACCTGCGCGGCAAGAAGCTCGACAAAATGCGCCGCCGTCGTGCCGGTCCCAAGCCCAAGCCGCATCCCAGGGGTAACGAGTTCTAACGCCTTCCCGGCGGCGAGCCGTTTGGAGTCGTCCGGGGAAAGCTCTGGCATGAGGCGGCCGCGATGGCTCCGGCGAGGTCTGCCTCGTTAGCCCCTTGCGAGCCGCCGCGTCAACCCTTGAGACAGCGGTGGTCGTGGGTTAGTTTGAATTTCGAACTCGGACTGATATTCGCGCGCGTCGCGGACCTGTCCTATCATCGCGCTCCTTGCAGCGGCCGCCGAAAAACAGGTAGGGACGTTAACCTTAGACATCCCGCGCAAACGCCGGTCGCTTGGGGAATGTCGGATGCGAGGAATCACGCCGCGACACGCGATCCGACTGCAGCATCGGGTTGGCAACCTCTTTGGCCGAGAGACTGCGCTCAATCGCGTGACCCACTTGGCCAAGCCCCAGATTGTCCCCTCGAGGCCCATGGAAAATCAGCTCGCAATCAAGGAACCGAACACCTAAACCGGTGTTTCCGTCCACGGACAGAGTTTGAATCTCTACTCGACGGTTTTACCGTACTCAACAGCGAGTGGGAGCGAGCATGACAGCAAAAAGACCACGGGAACGAAAATGGACGGCCGAGGTGACGCAAAATAGCGATGCCATGGATTTGGAACGCGGTGTGTTTAAGAGCGACAGCCCCTCCAAGATCGCCCAATCTTTGAAGCGCTCCGCCGAGCGCAGCGAGCGCCTAAAGTCGTCTCCGTTCCGCTCGGCGATGTCGATGTTGACGTTTTACCTCAATAGGGGCGGCAAGAACTTGAGCGCCGCACGAAAACGTAAACTTGAAGCCGCAAAAGTGAAGTTGCGCGAGGCATTCGGGCGGAAGCCGCGCTGAGGTTCTTCGAGGGGCAGGCTCTCACATTGGGGTTTCAAATCGGGTGCGCCTGATGGAATCCGTTGAGAAGAGTTTGCGGGAAAGGTCCCCAAAGGAACTCGCGCAAATTGCCCAAGCCATTGCGGGCTGCGAGCGCTGCCCTTTGTATATTGACGCGACACAGGCCGTTATTGGCGAGAGGCCCGCGCCTGCGGCGATCATGCTGGTCGGCGAGCAGCCCGGCGACCAGGAAGATCGTGCCGGCCGTCCTTTTGTCGGGCCCGCGGGCCGCCTCCTGGATCGCGCCTTGAGGGAAAGCGGTCTTAACCGGAGCAAAGTCTTCGTGACGAACGTCGTGAAGCATTTCAAGCATGAACAGCGGGGCAAGCGCCGTATCCATAAGCAGCCCAGCCGATACGAAGTACAGCAATGCCGTTGGTGGTTGGATCGGGAAATAGCAATTGTCAGGCCGAAGCTCGTTGTCGCGTTGGCACGACTGCGGCGCGTGAAATTGCCGGCCGGCCAATCACGGTCTCACGCGAGCGCGGACGGCTAATTCGCATTGATGAGGGGTGTAATGCGCTCGCGACCAATCATCCCGCAGCCATCCTTCGAATCAAGGAAGAAACTTCGCGGAATGACGCTTACATGGCTTTTGTCTCTGATCTGAAGCTAGCTAAACGGCTCGTGAAGAGCTGAAGGCTCTGATAGAGCCCACATTAAGCAACGCTCATAAGTAGATCCTAGGCTTGCATTGACCATCAATCGTGATGATGAACACGAACCAGAACTTTCGGCTTTCGCCAAACGCCGTGCACCTTTGCATTGACATGCAACGCATCTTCGGACCGTACGGGATTTGGCCGACACCGTGGATGGAAACCGCGCTTCCCCGCGCCGCTGCGATCGTAAAGCGATTTCCAGAACGAACAATTTTTACGAGGTTTATCCCGCCGCAGCGGCCGGAGGATATGCCTGGAATGTGGCGCCGCTACTACGAAAAATGGCGGCAGGCGACGCGAGAACATATCGACCCCCGACTGCTGGAGCTCATGCCGCCTTTTCCAGATTTGGCACGACCGCATGGGGGAATTGGAGAAGGCTACCGACCTGCCCGCGCGCGTCAAGGCCGAGATAGAGCAATTTTTTCTCAGCGCGACTTTATTTACGGACAAGCAGGCGAAGGTAACCGGTTGGAGCGGGCCGAATGCGGCACATAAATTGATCAACGCGAGCCTCACCAGCAGGAACACGTAGCGCCCCGATTAGGCCGATCAGGGGTGCTGCTCGGCGTTCCGCTCGCGTGTGGCCGCTGCCTTCCTCGCCGACGCCGAACGACTCGCCGGCGAGCGGGACGCCGAGGCTGCACCGCCCTTCTCGCCCCCCTTGTGCGCCGCCGGATGGCCGGTAGACTTGCCGCGGCCAGACCCGCCGGCCTTCTTGCCGCCGCCATCATCTTTGTTGACGGTTGCCCAGGCCCGACGCTCGGCCTCCTGCTCCGGAACCCCACGCTTCTCGTAGCCTTCGGCTATATGGTCGGCCTTGCGCTCCTGCTTGCCGGTATATTTTGATTTGTCACCGCGGGGCATGATGATCCTCCTGTCCAATTTAGCCTGAACGAGAAGGTCATAGCGGAGTTCCCAAACTGCGGGCCATTTTCTGTGACTGCCAAGATGGACGCCGGCGCCAAGAGATAACGCTAAGGATACGGTCAACGTTGTCAGATCCGACCGCCCTCGTTTTGATATATTTCATCATGCCGGTCGGGCATCTGGCGGGCTCCCAGGCGGCGCTCCTATATATCCAAGGCACGGGTATATTCAAGCACACGGAGGTCGGATCATGACTGCTACTGCAACAAAAATCATTCTCGATACGCCGGCCCCGGACTTCCAACTTCCCGGAACGGACGGGCGGACATATACGCTCAAAGATGTGGCGGACGAAAAGGGCACGGTGATCGTCTTCATTTGTAATCATTGCCCCTATGTCAAAGCGGTGATCGACCGGCTTGTCTCGGACGCGCGGCTATTGCTGGCGGAGGGCATTGGCTTCGCGGCCGTTTGCTCGAACGATGCCGTGGACTATCCGGAGGATTCGTTCGCCAATATGAAGCGGTTCGCGCAGGCGCACAATTTTCCGTTTCCCTATCTTCACGATGAAACCCAGGCCGTGGCACGCGCGTATGGCGCGGTCTGCACGCCCGATTTCTTCGGCTACGGCAAAGACCTGAAGCTGAAATACCGCGGCCGCCTCGACGAAGGCCGCACCGCGCCACCTCCGGCGGGGGCGCGGCGTGAGCTTGTCGAGGCGATGCGGAGCATCGCGGCCACAGGCGAAGCGCCGGGGAATCAAATTCCATCCATCGGCTGTTCGATCAAATGGAAGGCGGCATAGGAGCATCTCGAACGCTTGCGCGCGGATTCGTTAGGCTCCACGCGCCGCCGCCAGCCACGGCGAGATAAAGGAGGACAAAGCAATAGAGGACCGCAAGCTCGCCCTGATTCAGAATGGGAAAGAAGCTTTTTTGCGCGTGCACGAGAAAATAGGCAAAGGCCATCTCGCCGGACAAAATGAAAGCGACCGGGCGGGTGAAGATGCCGAGGAGAAGCAGAACGCCGCCGGCGAGCTCGAGAACGCCCGCGATGCCCAAGAGGGACAGGAGCCGGAGGTTGTCGAACATTGCGATATGCGGAAAGCCGAAAAGCTTCGCCATGCCGTGCTGGAGAAGCAGCAGGGCCGTGACGATCCGCAAGAGTCCAAGGAGCCGCGGTTGCCAAGCAACGGCGATGGGCGCCAGATTCATGATAACCATTCCTTTGCCGAAAGAACCTTTGGCGTTTCCCAATTGCCGGAGCGGTGCGCTCTTTGGACTCGAACGCCAAGTATTTTGTCCTATATAAGTTCCGCCGGCATCCGAGGAGTCAGGAGATGATCCCTATCGCGATTATTTTGGCCATTGTACTATCAGGGGCGCTTGGCATCTTACTGATGTACCGTCAGGCCGCCGCGGTAGCCGCCCACCGCGAGCACGTTCCGGACGGGTTTGCCGGCTGGATCACCGCCGAGGAACACCGGCGGGCGGCCGCCTACACCCTGGCCCGCACGCGGCTGGCGATCGCGGAGACCGTCTTCGACACCGTCCTCGCGGTGCTGTGGCTGCTTGTCTTGCTCGGTCCGCTTTACACGTTGGTGGCGCGATTCGTTGCTCCTGGCATCTCCCGCGATGTCGCCGTCGTGGTTGCTTTCGCGCTGGTTGGGCGCGTTCTTCATCTGCCTTTCTCGATTTACAGCACCTTTGCGCTGGAAGCCAGTTTCGGCTTCAACCGTGCGACCCCGGCGATGTTTCTGCGCGACCGGATCAAAGGCGTGGCGCTCTCGGCTCTCCTTGGGGTCCCTTTGCTTTATGGTCTGTTCTGGCTGCTGCGCGTCATGCCTGAGACCTGGTGGCTCCTCAGCTGGGCGGCGTTGATGGCTCTGACGATCGCCATGAGCGTAATTTACCCCGCCGTCATCGCGCCCTTGTTCAACAAGTTCACGCCCATGCCGGACGGAGCGTTGAGGACGCGCGTCGAAGCGCTTCTTGCCAAATGCGGTTTCGCATCCAAGGGGCTCTACGTCATGGATGCCTCCCGGCGTTCGACGCACGGCAACGCCTATTTTACGGGATTCGGAAAGGCCAAGCGGATCGTCTTCTTTGACACTCTTTTGCAAAACCATACGCCTGATGAAATATTGTCGATTCTTGCCCATGAACTGGGGCACTATAAACTCGGTCATATCGGCCAGCGCATTGCCGAGATGGCGGCGCTCACGTTTGTTGGTTTCGCTGTTCTGCGTTGGGCTTTCGCCGCCGGCGGATTGGCTGGGGCGTTCGGCCTGCCAGCCGATCCCGGCGTGGTTTTAATCGTGGTGCTGACCGCGATGGGACCCGTCTTGCATTTGCTGTCGCCGCTGACAAGCTGGCTGTCGCGCCGCGCCGAGTATCAGGCCGACAATTTCGCGAAGGCGATGGCCGGCTCCGGGCCCATGATCAGCGCCTTGACGAAGCTCGCGCGGGACAATCTTTCAACCCTAACGCCGGACGCGCTCTACGCCTTGTTTTATTATTCCCACCCGCCGGTTCCGGCGCGGATCGCCCGGCTGAGAGCGGAGCCAGCTCTGCTTGACCGGATCAGGATCTAGCGGCGACCGCTCATCTAGGGCTGTGCGGCCGGCGGCCTCGACACTTCGACATCTTGCGGCCCTCGAACCCGGTAATCTATGCCGGCCCAGCGAATATGGCGGGAGCCGGGTGCCGAAAACACACACAACGCATGGAAGCTCCACCAGATGGGACGCAGCCACCGTTCTACCCGCCAATAGTTTGCGCGTCGGGCGGCGGTTGCCTCCCCCCAGAGCGCGCTGACGATTTTGCGCCGGCAATGATAGCGCGCCTCGCCCAAAACGAGAGATACGGCAATCAGGGCGATGGCAAGGACACTCCCTTGCAAGGCCATGCTCAGCGCGGCGATTGCGGCGGCGACGGGGAAGATCGTTCCAACTGCCGCCAGCGTCCACATGCCGGGACTATGCAGCAACATGATACGGTATTGGCGCCGCCCAAAGGACAGAGCTTCGCTCCAACTCATCGCCACGGGTGAGAGAAGGAGGTTCTGGCGCGGCGAATAGACCTCGTACCCTGCTTCCTTGAAGGCACGATTCATTTGCGCGTCGTCGCTGATCGCGCCGGCCCAATAGCGGCGGATGTCGATGCGCTCCAGAGTGTCGCGCCGCATGGCCATCGTGCCGCCCCAGCAGTGATTAATGATCGAAGGCAGTCGCGGCACTGTCACAACGGACGCGTTCGCCGCCGCGACGACGGCCGAACTCACCCGGTCATCGGTCGGGATGATCCAGCGGTAACCGGTGACCGCGTCACGCCCCGTGTTGACCAAGGCGGCAACGAGCCGGGCAAGCCACTCGGGCGCCGGCAGCGTGTCCGCGTCGACGAATGCGACGATCTCATCGCTGGGCTCGATTGCGTCGAGGGCGGCGAGCAAATTCCAGACCTTCTGACCGGTCCGTCGGGATTGGCCGGCGACGACAGTGCGAAGTGGTGCTCCCGGCCGTTTCGATTCCTCCATAACCATCGCGAAGGCGGGATCTTCCTCGGACTCGACCGCCGCGATGATCCGATAATCCGGATAGGCCTGATGACGTAGCCGGCCGAAGAATGCACGCGACACGTCGGAAGCGTCCTTCACGGCCACGACGACGGCGGCGGGAGGCGTGGTTCCGGGAATTTCGGTGAGCGGAAGGCCCCACGTGTAGCGCCAAGCCGAAAGCGTATTTAAGATCGCGATCGCGATCCACGCGAACACCAAAATTCCGACGATGGTATTCATTGCTGGGACGTTTCCTGACCCGCCCGTCGCGCGGTCAACAGCAGTCCCGCGCCCTCGTCCTTGGTTGCCGGAGTGCCAAGTAACCGGTGCGCAAGACGGCCGCCGAGCAGGCCGAACGCTGCGGCGGCGTGCCAGGACCACGCACCGCGAAAATGCGCCCCGCTGCATTTGACCGGGGAGCAACGCTCGATCCAATAAACGAGCGAATCATGGCCACCCCAAGGGACATGCTCGATACCGTCTACGACAGCATTGGCGCCGTTTGCCAGTTCGGTGAGAGCGGACCTTGTCCACCACGTCAGGTGGTGGGGCGGCGCATTGAGCAGGAAATTCGGTATGCGGGTCATTGCCGACGGGACGTGCGGCACGCCAACGAAGATTAGGCCGCCAGGATTCACCGCTTGCGCCATCTGGGCGAACAGGGTCGCGGGCGCCTTGACATGTTCGAGGACTTCGAACGCGCAGACGGCGTCGTAAGACCCCGCGTGCTCGACAAGATGCTGAGCGAGCGTTTCGTTGCGCACGCCATCGATCGCGCCGCCTTCGGCGAAGTGCGGGTCGAGCCCCGTGTAAGTCGCCTGCGGCACGCATGACCGGAAGTTCGCAAATCCGCATCCGACATCAAGGACGCGAGCTCCCGCTTCGATGCGCCGCGCGGCAATCAGAAACTCGTGGCGAATGGCTTGGCGTGAAAAAAGCTTTTTGGCGCTCAGCCTTGAGTAGAACTCGGCATAAAACGCGCCGTCTCCTTCAAGCGGAGGATCGAAGAAATAGAGACCTGCCGGCGACTCCCACAATCCGAATCGATCGATGCCGCGGAAGCTCGGCCGAGCGTCCGTCTTGAACTCGAAACGCCAAAGGTCAGTGAGGAGACGGGCCGTCACCCATTGGACATGCCGGACGGCCGGACGGCCTGTGACCGGACAGGCGGGTACGCGTTCTTGAGGCGGCATTCCAGGGCGCCAAGTGGCTTCGAGACCGGGCAAGAAAGATTCCATGAAATCTGAAAGATTGCAAACAGCTCAACTATGCTCAAACTGTGTCGGCGCATCTGATCGCCGGGCGACGTATAAAGCGCTTCAATTCATCGCCCGTATTGCTTCGGGAATCGCCATGTTGCTGAATTTACAATATCCACTCAGGAGTCTCGCGCGGGTCCACAGGAGGTGGCTCATTGCGCGAAGCCGGATCTTCGATCGCAAATGGTACCGGGCCGAATACCCCGAGAGCGGCGCGGAGGGGTTGGATCCGATCATGCACTATCTGCTCAGCGGCGCGGACCGGGGTTACCGGCCACACCTTTTATTCGATCCAGCTTGGTATATGAACGCGCGCGGGCCCCGGCAGCGTGATCAAAATCCGCTCGTTGATTACATAAATTACGGCGCGCGGGAAGGCATCGAGCCGTCTCCCTATTTTGCAACCCCATTCTATCGAAAAGCCGCCGGCGGCACCAGCGGTTTGACGCCACTCGGACATTTCGTGGCTTACGGGCTGCCGCGCGGCCTCGCCCCGACGCCCCTGTTCGACCGGGCATGGTATTTGGAAAACAATCCTGACGTGCGGCGCGCGGGCTTCGACCCTTTTCTCCATTTCGTGGCGTCTGGAGATAGGGAAGGCCGCTCGCCTGGTCCGCTTTTTGATTCGGCATGGTACCGGATGAACAATGCCGATGCGCGGGACGAGGGCATGGAGCCGCTGCGCCATTATCTCGCGATTGGCGCTCGCCAAGGCCGCGATCCCTCCCGTTTTTTCGACACGGAGTTTTATGTCGCGGCCCATCGCGGGCAAGGTGCGGCGCGCGAGACGGCGCTGACTTTTTATGCCGAGCGCGGGCGCGAGGGGTGGCACAGCACGCATCCGGTTCTTCCGCCACCCGCGTCCCCGAGTGCCTATTTCGAGGAACTTCCCTGGCAAAAATCGATCCCTGCGCCTGGCGCGATCGAGGCGCCCTTTCGCACGTTGATCGTCGATGTCGGAGAAGCGGCCGGAAGGGAAACGGCCGGACTGAGGCAACTCTTAACGATGCTCGTCACACTGCCGGGACTGGATGTTTATTGCGTGACCGACGCCTCCATGGCATCGATCCCAGGAGTTGCGATAGTCGACTTGTCGCGACCCGATCTAGCTTTGCTCGACAGGAGCGTGGTCCTCGAGCGCGTGCTGCGCGCAATGAAGTTCCGGGACCCGAAGGGGCTCGTTTGTGAGGCGGTCTGCGCCGCGTTGCCGCTTGCCCGGACCTGCGCGGCCATCGGTCTGCCGTACCACAATCTCATGGAATCAAGGCCTCTCGCCGCCGCGGATTGGGCGGAACTTTTGGCCCATCGCGCCGCCTACCGCCCATCCCGTCAGATGTCAATTTCCGTGATCGTTCCAAACTACAACCACGCGCGTTATCTCGATGACAGGCTCGCGTCGATTCTCGAGCAACGATTGAGGCCGGACGAAATTATCTTTCTCGACGATGGGTCGAGCGACGGCAGCTTGGAGATCGCGCGGGCGTGGCAGGCGCGGTCGCCAATTCACTTCGCGATCGCCGCAAATGCGACGAATAGCGGTTCGCCCTTTAAGCAATGGGCAAATGGGATCGAAAGCGCCGCCGGGGACCTCGTCTGGATCGCGGAGAGCGATGATTTGTCTTGCCCTCGATTTCTTGAGCGCATGGCCGCCGCCTTTATGGATCCGGATATTGCAGTCGCCTATTGCGATTCCGAAGTGATTGGTACGGACGGAGAAATCCTCTCTCCGACCTACCGGTTCTATACCGATTTGCTGAGCAAAACGAAATGGTTAGCAGGATATGTCGAGTCTGGTCCGCGCGAAATCGCCGAGGCTCTTGCCATCAAAAATACAATTCCCAACGTGAGCGCGGTTCTATTCCGGCGCGACGCGCTCAACGAAAGTTTAAGCTCGGCCAAAGGTTTCCGCTATTGCGGTGACTGGGCGATTTACGTCGCGTGCCTGCGCAAGGGAAAAATCGCCTTCTGTCCGCGTGCCCTTAACAAACACAGGCGGCCACCAGGGAGTTTGACGCAGGAAGGCGAGCGCGATGCGCAAGGCGTGCGGGAAGCAATCGCGATCAAACTCTCAATTTTCGCCGACGCGCCGCCCGGCGCGCGGGTCATCTGGTTGAGCCTTGCCCAAACCGTTTTCGAATACGAAATTCGATCGAAATCAAGCGGCCACAAGCGCCCGGCATTCACAAAAAACAAAGAGCTGGCGGATTGCGTTGAACAGTTGCGATGTTTCCTTGGCGGGCAGGGGCACCAATTTCCAGAAGACACAAGCGAGATCACAGCCTATTTGCGAGGTGTCGCGGCGCAATCCGCGTCCTTGCGCGCGACAGACCATCCCGGCTTCGTAGACAGCGTTCTGCAGGAACTCAAAACCATCGCCGTTCGCGGATAAGGCCCTAGGCATCCCGTTTTCCTGGGTGAGCGTGCGGGCCAGTTCCTCACCCGGGAATGCGTCTTGGGGATCTCGTGGCGGCGGCCACGTCCAGACCGGCCCGGTCAAGATCATTGGCCGCCCACCTAACTCAACCCAGTGCCGGTGCCGATCGTTTTGAGCCGGGTCCGCCAATGGCAAGCGCGGAACCCCGCGGAAGCCGGCCAAAACCGGCGTTGACATATGGTCTGAAATAACCAAGCTTCTTCCACGTCCGTTTACCAATGAATTGAGCGCTTCGCCCGGGCCGTCGCCTAGCCCCCAGGAAATTTGCATGAAGTCGCAAAATCGAGCTGGGTTGGATGAAGAGGGCAGGCGGCTCCTCGACGAAAAGGTTCAAAACCGCCTTGACGCCCTGGCAGCCGGTGCCAAGACGCAAATTGCGCGGGCGCCGGTCCCACCTTCTCCGAACGGCGTGATGGACTTTCAAAATCTGCCGGGATATCGCGAACTTAAACTTCAGCGATCGATGGCGGCCGTGGTTGGCCTCGACAATCCGTATTTCCGCCTCCATGAAACCGCCGCCGGCGCGACGACCCTCATAGGCGGGCGCAAATTCATCAATTATTCGTCATATGATTATCTTGGCCTCAACCATCATCCGGAGGTCCGCGAAGCCGCGCATGCCGCCGTTGACGCATTCGGCACGTCGGCGTCCGCGAGCCGGCTGGTCGCTGGCGAGCGGCCGGGACACCGGGCACTCGAGGGGGCCTTGGCGCAACATTATGGGCAGGAAGATTGCGTCGTTTTCGTCAGCGGCCACGCGACCAATGTTTCGACCATCGGCGCCATTCTCGGGGCGAAGGATTTGATCGTCCACGAAAGCCTTGCCCACAACAGCATCCTTGCCGGCGCGGCCCTGTCCCGCGCCGAGCGGCGTTCGTTTCCGCATCGTGATTTCATGGCGCTGGATTTGCTGCTGACGTCGATCCGGCGGCGGTTCGAGCGTGTGTTGATCGTCGTTGAAGGCCTATACAGCATGGACGGCGATGTTCCCAACTTGCCGATTCTCGTTGAGATAAAGCGGCGACATAACGCCTGGCTGATGGTTGACGACGCGCATGGTCTCGGGGTGCTTGGCCCGAAGGGATACGGGTTGTTCGATCACTCCGGCACGGACCCGCGCGATGTGGATATCTGGATGGGGACGCTTTCGAAGACGCTTGCCGGATGCGGCGGTTTCATTGCCGGTCCTACCGCGCTCGTGGAATATCTGAAATGCATGTCGGGCGGGTTTGTTTATTCGGTCGGCCTTTCGCCGCCGCTGGCGGCCGCCGCCTCGGCGGCCCTTGCCATCCTGCATCGCGAACCCGGCCGGGTCGAAAGATTGCGCCGTATCAGCCGCTTGTTTTTCGATGCCGCTAAGACGCGAGGATGGAATACGGGAACGAGCGCCGGTTTCGCGATTATTCCCATTATGGCCGGCAATTCGGTTTTTGCCGTGGCTCTAAGCCAAGGACTTTTTGAGCGCGGCATCAATGTGCAGCCCATTATTCATCCCGCGGTTCCCGAGCGCGCCGCGCGGTTGCGTTTCTTTCTTACCTCCGAGCATCGCGCCGAACAGATAGATGAAACAATTCAAGCGATCGAGGAGGCAATGAAAGAAGTCAATGCGAACCCGTCCCTGCAAAACATACCGGGATTTGCGCAAGGCGGTCAGGGATGACCGCACTGTTGGTGCGGAAGGTTCAATGCCCGGCCGACGTCGCCGCTTTCATGGCGGCGGGAAAACGCGCTCAGAGCGGCAATTCGCGCTGGATCGAGCCGCTTCACGACGAGATGCTCAAGGTGTTCGACAAGAAGCGGTCGCCCTTGATGCTTGAAAATGAAATTCAGCCTTTCGTCGCATTTCTCGATGGCCAGCCGGCCGGGCGGATCGTGGCGGTGGTCAACCGGGCGCATCTCGAAAAATACCGCGATTCCTGCGGACATTTTGGTACGATCGACGCGATCGATGACCGCGACGTGTTCGCCGCCCTCCTTCAACATGCCGCCGGTTTTTTACGCGCGCGCGGACTGCGCCGCATGCGCGGTCCTTTCAGTCTGTCGATCAATCATGAAGCTGGACTCCTCGTCAAAGGGTTTGACCAGCCTCATGTCGTGCGCACGAACCATGCTCCGCCTTATTATGGCCATCACATCGAGGCGCTCGGGTTTCGCAAAGCCATGGATTTATTCGCTTATGTCTGCCGGATAGCGGAGTTGGACTTTCCCGGACGCGTAGCCAAAACCGCAAACCGGTTCGATTCCGCCAAGGAGATCCAGACTTATGGTCTGTCCCTGACGCACTGGCCAAGGGAATTTTCCCGTGTGCTGCGGCTCTACAACGACGCCTGGAAGAACAATTGGAGTTCGATTCCAGTCAGCAACGCGGAGGCCCGACTGCTCGCGGATCTTACCCTGCCCGTCGCCAAGCCATCCTGGATCAGAATTGCACATTGGCGGGGCGAGGACATCGCGGTTGTATCGCAAATACCTGACGTCAACGAAGCGCTCGTTGGGCTCGGCGGGAAGCTGTGGCCATCCGGCTGGGCGCGCCTGCTGTGGCGCATTCATGGCCGCGGGACGCGGATGACGCGGATCCCGATGATCGGCATCGCCAGCCGCTGGCGCGGAACCCGCATCGGTTCGATGGCTGTTTCGCTGCTTCTTGCCGAAGCGATTACCAAGGCCCGCGAGGCCGGGATCGAGGAGACCGAGATCAGCTGGATACTCGAAACCAATCGTGCCATGCTCAATCTCGCGCGGAGTCTGCCAGCTCATCATACCCGCACATTCCGCATTTACGAGCGCGAACTTTAGCAGTCTGCGGAAAACCGGGAGATTTGAGATTTTGCCGTTCCGGTGTGGAGCTTTGTGCTGGGGGTTCAGTCGTTCGGATCGGCATAACAGGCTCTTTCTCGTGTCTTTACGGAGTTCGCCTATGCGGCAACCAATTTCGGGATGCGGATCAGGTTGGAGGCGATGAGGTTCAGCAGAATCCTCCGGCGATACGAGCAACCCCGCGATGCTTCGCCTTGCGCATCGTGCCATGCTGCTTGCCCCAGCCAAAGATGCATTCGATCATTTTGCGGCGCTTCTGCGACACCCCATAGCTCGCGTGCCTTGTCGTGCGGGCATCGATCGAGCTTCTCCGCCGCTTGCCGATTTGCTTGCCGATTTTGGCCGGGCCATTGTTCTGCGCCACATGCGGCGTGAGGTTGATGGCCCGCAAGTCTTCAACATGGCCCTTCAACATGGCCCTTCAACATGGCCCTTCGTATCATAGGCCTTGTCCGCGCCGGCCGTGATGCGATGACCAACGGCCTTGCGCTTGGCTTTCAGCATGGCTTGCGCGGCGTGCCGTTCCGCTGGGCCATCGGCCTTTGTGACGACCCCTGCCACCGCAAGCCCGTGCCGGTTCTCGATGGTGATTCTCGATGGTGATTCTCCATGGTGACGTGACCCATGGAGCAGAGTTTTGCCTCCCGCCCCGCCGCCTTGCGATAGAGACGGCTCTCCGGATCGGTCGTGCTCGCAGGCGTCTCGTTCGCGCGTTTCTGGCCGCGCAAATCCGCGCCGTCTCCTTCATTGTCGTTCATTGTCGCCGCCGTCCTTGGCCCGAAAGCTCTTCTGCGACGCCCACGCCTCGATCAAAGTCCCATCCACCGAAAAATGCTCGTCCGACAAGAGCGGCTTCACCTGCGGGTGATCAAAAGCTGCGTCATGAACTTTTGAAACACCTCGCCGTGCTGCAGTCGATCCCGGTTCTTGGTGCCGGTTCTTGGTGCCGGTTCTTGGTGAAGGTCGTCGTGTCCCCCACAGGGTCGTCCGGCGCAAGCCCGGCGAACCAGCGATCCAAAAGATTATAGTCGAGCTGTCCCATCAGCTGGCGTTCCGAGCGGATGCCGTAGAACACCTGGAGCAGCCACCTGGAGCAGCAAGGCGCTCAGCAATTGCTCCGGCGGGATCGAGGGGCGGCCCGCGCTCGAATAGAGCTTTCCGAAGCTGGGGCTCAGGTCTTTCAGAAACCGGGCGTCGACGATCGGACTGTCATTTTCGGCATCCTGCATGTGTTGAAAACAGGATGCCGCTGGCGCGACGTTCCGCCAGCCTATGGGTCGCCGACGACCACCTACAACCGCTACAATCGTTGGTCCCAGCGCCGTATCTGGCAGCGCATTTTCGAGAAAATGGCGGTCGCCGGTCCCGTTCCTGACGAGCTTTCCATCGACAGCAGCCATGTCAAGGCGCACCGCTCGGCGGCTGGTTCAAAAAGGGGGAGTTCGCGGAAGCGATTGGCCGTTCGCGCGGCGGAAGAACGAGCAAAATCCATGCCTTGGCCGATGATCGCGGCAGACCGGTCGCCCTTGCGCCGACCCCTGGAAACGTCGCCGACATCACCATGGCCGCTCCATTGCTTGGAGCCGTCGCCAGACCAAAGCGGCTGCAGGCAGACAAAGCTTACGACGCCGACAGCCAGCGCAAATGGCTCAAACAAAGGAAGGTCAAAGCCGTCGTTCCATCCACAGCCTCACGCAGGACGCCCTATCCTCTGGACAGCAGGACCTACAAACGCAGAAATCTCATCGAGCGCATGTTCTGCAAGCTCAAGAACTGGCGACGCATCGCAACCCGATATGACCGCTATGCGCAAGACTATCTCTCTGGTCTCGCCCTCGCAGCCATAATGATCGCCTGGATTTGAATGAGTCCCCAACCTAGGGGTTTCCATTGGAAAAGACGCCACGCAACTTACCGCCGCGCTCGTTCCGCTGCGCGCCGCATGATCGGGAAAAATAGCGCATAGGGCATTAGACACATGACCTTGAAAGCGTAGGCAAGCCGGCGCGGAAACATGATCTCAAAGCCGTTTTTTTCGAAACCGTCACAAATAATTCTGGCCGCGCGATCCGCGCCCATGATGAAAGGCATTTCAAAATCATTTTGCGCCGTCATCGCGGTGTGGACAAAACCCGGATTGACGATTTGGATGGTGAGACCCGCCTGCTCATAGGAGAGTCTTAATACTTCCGCCATGTAGATCAGGGCCGCTTTGGCCGAACCATAGCCGGACGACCCTGCGATACCGCCATAACCCACCATGGACGAGGTAAGAGCGATCTGGCCTTTTCCGCGCCGCTTCATTGCGGCGAGCACGGGATCGAGACAATTGACCGTCCCGCCGACATTTATCTCGAAAGTGCGCCAGACAAGGCTGGCCGAAAATCCGTCGCGTTCGGCGATGAACGCGACGCCGGCGTTAAGGAAGGCCAGCGCGATTGGTCCATGCGCCGCCTCGATGCCGGAGACCGTGGCGGCCATGGCCGCGCGGCCCGTCGTATCACCGGGAAAGCTGAAAATATTGTGGGATTCCGCGGCCATGGCCTCAAGTTCGGCGGCCCGGCGCGCCGTCGCCGCGACTTTAAAGCCGCGTTGGGCAAGTTCGAGCGCCACCGCGCGGCCAATGCCCGAGCTTGCTCCCGTGACCCACGCAATGCCGTCATTTGGATGGGCGCGATACATCAGTTTACCTCAAACCATATGCAATACCCAACAACTTCAAGCCGGTCGCTTGGGCTGGATAGTACACTTTTATGCGGATAAAATAGAGACTCTTGCAAAGCTCGCGAACCGAGCGGTCTTTCCGTACCGGCGACGGCCTTCTATCAGACGGCCTTCTATCAAAAGAATGCCGGTTTCATATCCGGCAGTTTGGACCGCTCGCATGACGCGCCTAAAACGGATGATACTGATAGAGCCACGTCTCGCTCAGGATTTTTTCGCCGGCGCGTAAAAACAGGCGCATTTCGACGGGCTCAACGCCGTCGACGGTCAAATCGAATTGCGCACGCCAATGGCCCGGCACATCGTCGGGCACGGCTTCCGTAAAGATATAGGAAAAGGTTCCGCGCGAGGCCCAGAGCACCGGCTCCGGCTTCACGCCGAAGGGCAGCGCCTCCAGCGGCGGTCCCTTGAATTCGACCATGAATTTCCGCACTCCCTTTGGCCGCGGCTGGCCCGGCTGGCCGCCGTTACCCAAGCGCGTCGCGACGCAGCGCGCAAGTTCCGCCGGGAACGGTTCGTCGGCGGCCCAATAGAGGCGATAGGAGAGCTTGACCTCGGACCCTGCCGCCGCGGCTTTCTCGGGTACCCACATCGCGACAATATTGTCGTGGATTTCATCGTCGGTTGGGATTTCGACGAGCTGCACCGCGCCCTTGCCCCAAGAGCCCTTGGGCTCGACCCAAACGCTGGGGCGCCGGTCGTAATAGACGCCATCCTGATAATGATCGAAACAGCGGTCGCGCTGCAACAGCCCAAAACCGCGCGGATTTTCGTCCACGAAGGAAGAAGTGATGACGCGCGGCGGATTGTTGAGTGGCCGCCACGCCCTCTCTCCCGTTCCGCATCCACAGCGCAAGACCGTCGGAATCATGAACTTCGGGACGCCAATCGATGCCTGTCTCTTTTTTCGTTTCCGAAAACCAATACATCGAGGTCAAGGGCGCGAGGCCGAAGCGAGCGACGTCCGCGCGTAAAAAAAGCGTCTGGTCGATGTCTATCGTGACGCTCTTGGTGCGGGTCAGCACAAAGCGGCAGGCGCCCACGATCGATGGACCTTCGAGCAGGGCATAAATGGTCAACGAATCTCCAGTTTCGGCCCGGTCGATATAGAATTTCGTGAAATCGGGAAATTCTTCCGGTTTGCCCGCGACCGCCACATCGAGTGCGACGGCCCGCGCGGAAAGCCCATACTGGCGCAGTTCACCGATCGCGCGAAAATAATCGGCGCCGAGGAAAGCGACCCAATCGTTCTTGCGCCAGTCGAGCGCGCCATCGCGCGATTCCTGGACGCGCAGCCCGGCGAAGCCCGCGCCTTGCGGCAGGTTTTTCGCAATCGAGTCCGGCGGCATTTCGAAATAGCTCTGATCGTAGATGATTTCCCGCGCGCTGCCCGCGTCGACGACATGCATTTCGACCGCTTTTTGAAAATACATTCCCAGATGAAAAAAGCTCACCGGAAACCGGCCCGGCCCATCGGCGAAAAGCGCATGGTCCATGTCGAACTTGATTTTTCCCCAGGCCTCATAATTGATCTTGGCGACGATATCGGGCGAAGGCCGCGCCGGGCCGGCGTAAGGCTCGCCTGCCATGCGTCGCGCCATGGCCTTGAGACTATCGAAGGAAAATGGCACCGCCGGGCCGAGCTTCATCGCGTCGGCGGCGAAGCCTTTCTTCGCATCCGTTGCCGTGAGCACGAACGCGGCGGCGGCCTTCACCACCGATCTCCGGTCAAAGGTTGTTGTCATTTGCCTTCCTTCGGGTCTGGCGGCCAAATGGCCGGATGGCGTAGCCCGTGTGCAAAGCGGCACAGACGTTACCCGCGGCTAGGCGGAGAGAAGGGAGCAGAGGGATTTCTAGCGGATGGGTTCGTGGCGAATTGCGGTGCGCATGAAATAATAGAGGAGCGCAAAGCCGCAAAGACCAAATCCTGCCTCGATGACGCGGCTAACGAGGGGATCGAGCTGTAGGAGACCGCCGAGCGCCCATCCCGCCGCCCAGGACGCGCCGACCATTTCGGTGCCGACCAGAATCGCAACCGCGACGAGGGTCGAAACATGGACCCAGTTGATCTTCTTCGTTTCAGCCAATGCGGATCGCTCCATTTAAAAGCTAATTTAGGGAAATCCCCCGCCGCCGCGCGGGCATTTGCCACTATATCACCAAGGCGCGCCGGGCAAGCCTCTCACGGAAGCTCAAACCCCATTGTATAGCGGCGGCAGACAAAATTCGGAGACGGTGATGGACGACGAAGCGCCGATCGCAAGCGAGACGGATAACGTAACCTTCCCGTGGCTCGCCGCCTACCCGCCCGGCGTGCCCGCGCGGATCGAGACGCCGCCCTACGGTTTGCTCGGGGAGATAGCACCCGACTTGGCGGCGCGGAAGCCGGCGGCCCGGGCGTTTACCACCGTCATGCCGAACGGCATGGCGGCAAGCCTGAGCTTTGCGCAAGTCGATCGCTATTCGGACGCCTTCGCCGCCTATTTACGCGAAACGCTGCACCTGGAGCCGGGAGCCAGGGTCGCGATCCAAATTCCAAACGGGCTCGCCTATCCGGTCGCCGCATTCGGCATTTTCAAGGCGGGGTGCGTGCTCGTCAATGTCAATCCGCTCTATACGGCGCATGAAATGGCGCATGTTTTCGCGGACGCGGAACCGTACGCGATCGTCGCGATCGACATGTTCGCGGGCAAGCTTGCGGCGGCTATGGAACAAGTTCCGGTGCCGCATGTCATTCTGACCGAGGCGGCGAGCCTTTTTCCAATTGCGTCGCGGCAGCTCATCGGATTCGTGCAGAAATACGTCAAGAAACAGGTGCCGCATCCGCTTTTCCGTCATGCCGTTTTTTCGAAAGCGCTTGCGTTGGGCGCGGCCAGCATTCGCGCGGGCGCCGATGTCAAGGGCTACACGAGTGAGACTGGAACCCTCCGCCGTCGCATGCCTGCAATATACGGGTGGCACCACGGGCGTGAGCAAGGGGGCGATGCTGACGCACCGAAATCTGATCATGAACGTGGCGCAATGGTTCCGTTTCTGGGGCGACGACATGCGGGAAAGCGATCATGTCCTGACCGCGCTGCCTCTCTACCATATCTTTGCGTTCGCCGTGAACTTCCTGGGTTTTTTCATACGTGGCGCGCACAATATTCTGATCCCCAGCCCGAGGCCGCTGAGCAATCTCCGCAAGGCCTTCGAGAAAGAGGCCATAACCGTCGTCACTGGGGTGAACACCTTGTTCAATGGTCTGTTGAACGAACCATGGTTTTGCGAAAATCCGCCGCGCAGCCTGCGGATATCGGATGCCGGCGGCATGGCCGTTGCAGGAGGCCGTCGCCGTGCGCTGGCAGAAGACCACCGGAACCCGATATGATCGAGGGCTACGGCCTGAGCGAGGCTTCGCCGGTCCTCACCTGCAATCCGGTGCGACGCGCGAAGCTCGGCTCGATTGGCGTGCCGCTTCCCTCGACGGAGATGAAATGTGTCGACGACCAGGGAAACGAGGCCGCGATCGGCGAGCCCGGCGAAATTATCGCGCGCGGGCCGCAGGTCATGCAAGGCTACTGGAAGCAACCCGAGGAAACCAAGCAAGTCTTGCGCGACGGGTGGCTGTTCACCGGCGACATCGGGAAAATGGATGCCGAGGGCTATTTCAGCGTCGTCGACCGGCGCAAGGACTATGATCCTCGTCTCCGGCTTCAATGTCTATCCCAACGAGGTCGAAGCGGTGCTCGCCGGGCTTGCCGGCGTGAAGGAATGCGCGCGTGATCGGTGTGCCAGACGCGGCCAGCGGGGAAGCGGTCAAGGCGTTTGTCGTGCGCGGCGATCCAGCGCTCGACGCCGAGACGGTGCGCGATTTTTGCAGAGGCGAGCTTGCCGGCTACAAAGTGCCGAAATTTGTCGAGTTCCGTGATGATTTGCCAAAGTCCGTCATCGGCAAAATCTTGCGCAAGGATTTGCGCCAAAAACCGCCCGCGAACGCTAGTGAAAGCAAGGTCTGAGCCGGAAGGCGGCCGGCTCACCAGCGCAAAAGCCGCCGCCCCGCCACGGCGCCGATGGCGCCGACGAAGCCAATCGCCAACGTATACCAGGCCGCCACGAAAAGCGGCAAATCGTCCGGGCAATGCGTCGCGTAAAGCGCCGCGCCGATTGCCCCGGCGAAAAGGCCCGCCGCCGCTCCGGCAAGGGAGGGATGCTCCGGCGCGCCTTGACGCAAGGCCAGCAAAGCGGCAACGAGCGGGGCCGCGGCAAGAAAGGGAATG
Organism: uncultured Alphaproteobacteria bacterium; assembly: GCA_963712225.1. Lineage (GTDB taxonomy): Bacteria > Pseudomonadota > Alphaproteobacteria > Rhizobiales > Beijerinckiaceae > Methylocapsa. The sequence goes on along the minus strand of CAVQHH010000011.1, from coordinate 475,418 downwards.
GTCTTCAAGCAGAACATGGCATTGGTGCCCACGAGTCTCTGGCCCCATTCGGCTGCCGGAACAGCGAGGAGTTCCTCCAAGTCGGCGGCCACCAGCAAGGCCGGCACGATCGCTAGCATGAGGGCGGCGCGGCGCACACCGGCGCCGGGCCTCACAAGACGCAAGACCAGTGGACCGGACAGCGCGACGAGCAAAAAGGTGAGGCAAAGCTTGAACAGAAGCCGGGGTTCGCCGAGCAAGGTCAAGAGATGCGGCCGGAGCCCGAGGACCGCGAAATGGAGGCCCAGCGCGATCGCGACGCCCGGAATCAGGGCCAGCGCCAAGGCGCGGCCCGGCGGCATCGCGCGGACCTCGCTATCGGCGGCAAGGGCTCGGATGAGATCGCTGGTCTTCACGTTTCCTCCATGTTAAATTTCGCGGCGAGCGCCGCTAATCCGCGATGCAGGGCCACCCGGACAGCCCCATTGGTCATCGAAAGACGTGCCGCCGCCTCGCCGGTCGACGCGCCATCGACGGCCACGGCCCGCACGACCTTGCGCTGCCCGGCAGGCAAGCATTCGAGATGACGATCGACGTCGGCGACGAGCATGCTTGGTTCGCTCTCGCCGCCGGCCAAGACTTCGGAAAAATCGTCGATGGGAAGGTCGATCCGGCGGCCGCGCCGGCGCATCGCATCGATCATTTTGTGACGCGCGATGGCCCGCACCCATGGGCCAATCGGCGCATCCTCGTCCCAGCTTTGCCGCTTGAGATGAATGGCAAGCAGCGTCTCCTGCACAACGTCCTCGGCGTCGGTATCGGCCATTCCAACACTTGCTAGGCCCCGGCGCGCCACCGCGCGAAGCACCGGCGTCAATTGCAGCAGGAGACGCCGGTAGCAATTCGCGTCGCCGGCATTGCCGGCACGCATCAGCAGGGCCCACTCCTTTTCTCGTCCGTCGCCGCGCAAAACGATCCTGTCACTTTAATTCGGCCGCCGCCGCCCTAACGTTACACCGTCCGTGCGGCCTCGTTATCACGTTTTTGTCATGGAAAATATCCGCCGCGATGCGTAACGCCCGCGCTCGGCGCCGCGTAGAAGAGGGTGTAGAAACGGAATGCCGCGTCTACCGGCGGGGAGGACATCTGATTCCCCGCAACTATAACCAGCTCTAGTTTGAAAGAAGGCACGACCCATGATCAACAAAACCGAAATCACGGCCGCCACGCTCGCCGCCGCGTTCGCCTCCGCACTCACGCTCCTTGCTTCGTCCGCCTCGGCGGGTCCTGTCCCGCCGCAGCCGTCCAAGGACAAATGCTATGGCGTCGCGTTGGCAGGACATAACGATTGCGCGGCTGGCGCCGGCACCACCTGCGCCGGCACGTCGAAGGTGGATTACCAGCCCAATAGCTGGAAATATGTCACCAAAGGCACGTGCGAGTCCATTGGCACACCTAAAGGCCACGGTACTTTGACCGCTCAATAATTAGGAACTATATGCAAAGGCGCTCGCCAGGCGCGTGCCTTATTTCGAACAGCTGTGTCAGTATCACGTTTTCATCATCCAACATAGGCTTGGGAATGTGTGACGCGGCCCTCGATATCGCGAAGAAGAAGGCGTAGGACCGGCCGCCCAGCCCTACGCGGGCGGGACGAAACGGGACCTTTTCTCCCGCGCCACGAAACAGACTTGTTTGGATGAAGGGAACCAATCATGATCACAAAAACCGAGCTCACCGCCGCCACGCTCGCCGCCGCGTTCGCGCTGCTTGCGGTGCCGCTTTCCGCCCAGGAAATGGGCGGTCCTAAGCCAGGGAAGGAAAAGTGCTATGGGGTCGCGCTGAAGGGACAAAATGATTGCGCGGCGGGAGCGGGCACCAGCTGCGCCGGGACATCGAAGGTCGATTACGACAGCTCGATCTGGAAATATGTCCCGAAGGGAACGTGCGAAACGATGAAGACCCCGAACGGCATGGGTTCCCTCAAGCCCGGCAAGTCTTGATGCACAACCGGGGCACGCGGCATCCGCGCGCCCCTTTTTTGCGTCACCGAGACAAGCGCTCGAAGGCGGTTAAGGAGAAAAATCCATGCGCGTTTCGCAGCTTCCCTTGAGCGCCGGCGCGAGCTTTAAGCCCGAGCATTTCGCCGCCATTTCCGCCGCGCCGCAACCGCTCGGCTTTTTCGAGGTCCATGCCGAAAATTATATGGGCGGGGGAGGCGCCCCCCCATGCGCAGTTGGGATTTCTGCGGGAACATTACGCGCTTGTCCCTGCATGGCGTCGGCCTCAACATCGGTTCAACGGAGCCGCTCGATCGCGCGCATCTTGCCCGGCTGAAAGCACCTTTGCGACCGCTATCAGCCGGAATGCTTTTCGGAACATCTGGCGTGGTCCTCGCACGCCGGAATTTTTTTCAACGATCTCCTTCCGCTGCCCTATACAGAGGCAAATTTGACCTCGGTGATCGACCATGTCGACGAAGCGCAGAGCACGCTTGGGCGCCGCCTGCTCCTCGAAAACCCCGCGACCTATGTACGCTTCCAACAGAGCACGATCCCGGAGACGGAGTTTCTGGCGGCGATCGCGCGCGCGACCGGCTGCGGACTGCTGCTAGACGTTAATAACGTTTTCGTTGCGGCGCGCAACCACGCAACTAGCGCGAGCGCCTATCTCGAAGCTTTTCCTCTCGACCTCGTCGGCGAGATTCATCTTGCCGGTCATTTCGAAACCATCGACGGCCAAGGATCGCCGCTGTGCATCGATGCGCATGGGATCGCCCGTCGTCGAGGACGTCTTTGCCTTGTTCGACAGCGTGATCGCCCGCACCGGGCCGCTTCCGACGCTGATCGAATGGGACAATGACGTGCCGGATTGGCCGGTGCTGCGCGCCGAGGCGCTTGCCGCGCAAGACCGCCTCGATCGCGCGCGGCTTGTCCGAGCTGCACCGGCCGCGGCTTAAACGACTTGGTGCATGGCCATGCAAAAGTGCCACAGCGATTTCGCCCACGCGCTGCGCGACCCGGATTTGGCTGTCCCCCGACGGCGTGACCTCGCATAATTCGGATGCGCCGCGAGAGCGCTTCGCGGTCTATCGCAACAATGTCATGGTGGGCCTCGTTAGTGCATTGGAAGCGCGCTTTCCGGCGACGCGCAAAATCGTCGGCGAGGATTTCTTCAAAGGCGCCGCGAAATTGTTCGCCGCCACGCAGCCGCCGCGCTCGCCCCTGATGATGTTTTATGGCGACGAGTTTCCCGCTTTCCTAGCGGACTTCGAACCGGCGCGGGAAGTACCCTATCTCGCCGACGTTGCAAGGCTTGAAGCGGCCCGCACGCGCGCCTACCACGCCGCCGACGCAAAACCTCTGACGCCCGCCGCGCTCTCCGGCGGCCTCCCGGACGCCCTGGCGGGCATGCGGTTCATTTTGCACCCCTCGGTTGAAATCGTCGCGTCGGACTATCCTATCGTTACGATCTGGGCGATGAACTCCGGCGAAATCGACCTTGCGCCCATAACCGATTGGCGTGGCGAGGACGCGCTTGTTTCGCGCCCCCGCTTCGATGTCGAGGTTCGCCGCCTGCCGCCCGGCGCCAAGACTTTTTTGCAAAACCTCGCCGCTAGAAATCCGCTTGGAGAGGCGGCCGCGGCGGCGCTCGCCGGCAACCCAAGCTTCGATCTTGCCGCCAATCTCGCGGCGCTCTTCGCGGGGCTCGCGATCGAAATGACCAATCAACCCAACGAGGCTCCGCTGCCATGACCCGATCCCCGAAACCCATGCGGAAAGCCACTCGGCGCTGCCCGGCGCGATGCTCGCCGTCGCCGCCATTTTGGACAAAATTCCGCAATCCCTGATTTCGCTTGCGGCGCGGATTTTTCCGGCCGCCGTGTTCTGGCGGTCGGGTGAGACCAAGGTCGAAGGGTTGGCATGTGACGGACAGTGCGATTGCGCTGTTTCGCGACGAATATAAGCTTCCATGGATCGATCCGGAGCTGGCCGCGAAAATCGCCGCGTTCAGCGAGCATTTCTTTCCGGTGCTGCTCGTGATCGGCCTCGCCAGCCGTTTCGCCGCGCTGGCCCTCCTCGGCATGACGGCGGTCATCGAGATTTTCGTTTACCCCTATGCCTGGCCGGAGCAGGGCGTCTGGGCGGCCTGCTTTCTTGTCGTGATCGCGCGCGGGCCGGGAATTTTCTCCCTCGACCATCTTATTGCCCGGCGTTTTGCCGCGCGTGGCGAGAAGCGCCTTGGCCGATAGCATTTATAGGGTGCTTGCAAAAGATCGAAGGATTGAAGCTCCCGCCGGACTTTTGGCGACCTCGAACGGTCTTGAACATTGTTATCCGGGAACAAAGTTATCCCAGAACAAAAAAACGGCCGCCGGTAACGGCGTTCGTCCATTAGGGAGAGTTACGATGCTCAAGTTTCTTGCGGCCGCCTCGTTATTCTTTGCTTTCACCTCTTGGCACGGCCGCAATAGCAGTTGCCCAGGTGATGCCGCCTCCCAGTCCACCCGGCACCAGCTATGTGCTGCCGGGTGCGGTGGCCGGCTACCCAGGCTATCGCCTCTTGAGGGCCGCTCCATTTACCGGATGGAGGCTCCCAGCACTTTCTACGGCGGAACGGACGAACGGGGCTATCCGAGCGGCGAGCCGCAAAATCCGCGAACGGGCGACTGACCAGATTCCAGCCTAATCCGCGAAACCAGTCTGCGAGCGCGGCCGCCGAGCCGGATCGGCGATCGGGCGCGGTCTCCTGCGTCGAAGTCCGCAGGGCGTAAATTTCGACCGATGCCACGCGCCGCATGGCCCATTTCAAATAACGGGAAACATTGCTTAGTTTCTGGTATATCTCTGAGTATGCTTGATGGATAGCGGCTCAAGAAAAATTGAAATCATTGCATTAACGTTTCGTAATTTTCAAATGGCGGCGGCATCGGGTCAGCCACTACATAAGCAGCAGGCCAATGGCTGACATTATTGTTATGCCAGCTGGCTTGTTCACTTTCGTGGAGTGTGATGACATGATCAAGCTTGTTGGAGTTCCCCTTTTATATGGCACCCTCATCTGCGGCATGAGTGGGGTGGCATCCGCGCAGTCTGTGCCTTTCTACCCGACAGCGGGTCAAACTTACTACGATGTCGGAATCCCGGGGACCTACGACCACGTCTCGGCCAACGGCCGTCCTGAGTATAATCTGAATACGGAGCAGCAACCCGGCACAGCGCCGGTCGCAACGAAGACAGGTCAGCACGGGTGCGGCTCGCGCTGCTCTTATCCCGACTTTGGATCAATCGCTAAGACCGCACCGGCCAGTGGCTGAGCCGTCCCTTACCGAGAATTGGGAAACAAGCTCCCAAAAGGAAGCACGCAAAAAGCAACCGGATTCATGATTCTAAGCGTGGAGGGGCTTCCTTCGCTGTCCTAATCCTCGAAATCAAGCCCGATGTCGAGGACGGGGGCGCTATGCGTGAGCCAGCCGACCGAGATCAAATCGACGCCGGTCGCGGCAATCGCCGGCGCCGATTTTGGCGTGACTCGGCCGGAGGCTTCGGTCATCGCGCGGCCTCGCCACGATTGCCACCGCCTTGGCGAGCGCTTCCAAGCTCATGTTGTCGAGAAGCACGGCATCGGCGCCTTCGCCGAGCGCCTCTTTGAGTTGGTCCAAATTATCGACTTCGACTTCGATCTTGACGAGATGACCGGCAGCCGCGCGGGCGCGCCGCAACGCCTGCGCGATCCCCCCCGCGATGGCGATATGATTGTCCTTGATGAGAATGGCGTCGTCGAGGCCGAAGCGGTGATTGGCGCCACCGCCCGCGCGCACAGCGTATTTTTCGACCGCGCGAAGTCCAGGAGTCGTCTTGCGGGTGCAGACGATCTTGGCCTTTGTGCCTTGCACCGCCGCGACGATGGAAGCCGTCGCGCTCGCTATTCCACTGAGATGCCCAAGAAAATTGAGGGCGGTTCGCTCGGCGGTCAAAATTCCGCGCGCTGGTCCGCTAACCCTGGCGATGACGCCGCCCGGCGTGACCGTCGCGCCGTCGTCTATTTCAACCTGCATCGCAATATTCGGATCGATGAGCTCGAAGGCGAGTTTTGCCAAATCTAGCCCGGCGACGACGCCCTGTTTCACGTGCAACCAGCGCGGCTCGCGCCGCGAGCCCGGCTGGAACGATCGCGTCCGTGGTGAGATCGCCCGCACGGCCAAGATCTTCGAGAAGCGCGGCGCGAACCAAAGGCTCGACCATAATCCGCGCGAGGGGCACAGGCGTCATCGCGCGACTTTCGTTTCAGGCGACGGTTTCGGGGACAATTTCCCGCGCGGCGGCAAGTGCCTCGTTGAGGTGCAGCATACTTCTTTGCGCATGCGCGGCGCGGCTTGGAAAATCGGTTCGCGCATGGGCGCCCCGGCTTTCCCGCCGGCGCAAGGCCGCGATCACGATCATCAGGGCGACGCAGGCGGGATCGCTCGCCTTCCCGCGCTCCAGCGCCAGCGGCAGCAGCTCGGCCGCCGCCGCCGCCAAACCATCGCGATCGCGTAGAACGCCCGCCGCGCGAGAGAGAATTTTGCGCACCGCCGATAGGATTGTGCGGAACCAGCGCCCGCGTATCGGCACGTGGCTTTCGCCGGCGATCGGGCGTGGTCCCGCTTGATGCTCTCGGCGACAAGACGGCCGCAGACGGCCGCTTCGAGCAGGGAATTGCTGGCGAGGCGATTGGCGCCGTGGAGGCCCGTGCACGCGGCCTCGCCGCAAGCCCAGAGACCCTCGACCGATGTACGCCCGGCAAGATCGACCGCGATGCCTCCCATGTGATAATGCGCCGCCGGGCGGATTGGAATCGGCTGAGTGACGGGATCGATTCCGGCCGCGTGACAAAAGCCGGTGATCGCCGGAAAACGGCGCGCAAAATCGAGGTCCGGCACGCCCCGTGCGTCGAGAAAAACCCGGTGGCCCGCCGTCATGTGCCGCCAGACCGCCCGGGCGACAACATCGCGCGGTGCAAGCTCGGCGCCGGGCACGCCGGCCATGAAGCGATGGCCAGTCTCGTCGATTAGGATCGCCCCTTCGCCGCGCACGGTCTCGCTGATGAGCTTAAGCGGAAACGAACTGTTATCGAGCGCGGTCGGATGAAACTGGATAAATTCGAGATCGGCCATGGCCGCGCCCGCCTTCGCCGCGAGGGCCAGCCCTTCACCCCACGATCCAGCCGGATTGGTGCCATATTGGAACAGGCCGCCGATGCCGCCAGTCGCGATGACGGCGCACTCCGTAGCGAAAACCACCGGTCCGCGGATGCTTTTGGCGACAACTCCTGTCACGCTGTTATCTTCGACGAGCAGCCGCCGCGCGGAGAATCCCTCGATCAGGGTGATGGAAGGTGTTTCGCGCGCGAGACGGATCAAGGGCCGCATGATTTCGCGTCCGCTGGAATCGCCGCCGGCATGAACGATCCGCCGGCGCGAATGCGCGGCTTCGAGGCCAAGAGCAAGTTTGCCCTCGCCGTTGCGATCGAAAGGCACGCCACGCCGGATCAATTCGTCGATCGCGGCCGGCGCGGCTTTGAGGATCGCGCGCGCAACAGACTCGTCGCAAAGGCCGTCGCCGGCTTTGAGCGTATCGGCGAGATGCAGCGAAAAATCGTCGTCCGGCCCAAGGCTCGCGGCGATCCCGCCTTGGGCGAGGACGCTCGATGATTCAAATCCAAGCGGCACCTTGCTGAGGAGGATTACCGGCCGGGGCGCCAAGGAAAGAGCGGCGGTCAGGCCAGCGAGCCCGCCGCCGACAATGACGCATGTCCCCGTGAAGCGTCGATAACATCCATCAATGCACTGCCAGCATGCGTTCGACGGCCCGGCGCGCGGGAACAGCGATCTCAGGACGAATATGCACTTCGTGTTGCATCGTCTCCAGCGCCCGCCTGATATTGCGAAGCGTGATCTTTTTCATATGCGGGCAGAGATTGCACGGCCGGATGAATTCGAGCTCGGGATATTGGATTGCGACATTGTCGCTCATCGAGCATTCGGTCAAAAGCACCACGCGGGCGGGACGGTTCTTGCTCACATAGGACGACATCGCGGCTGTCGAGCCGGAAAAATCGGCTTCCGCCACAACGTCCGGCGGGCATTCCGGATGCGCCAAAACGATCACGCCCGGGATAATCCTCGCGCAATTGCCGCACTTCCGCGGCGTTGAAACGCTCATGCACCTCGCAATGGCCCGACCAGGCGACGACTTTCACATTTGTCTCGGCCGCGACGTTGCGGGCGAGGAATTCGTCGGGCAGCATGATGACACGCTCGACGCCGAGGGATTCGATCACGGCTCGCGCGTTGCCGGACGTGCAGCAAATGTCCGACAGGGCCTTCACGGCCGCCGAGGTGTTTACATAGGTGACGATTGGAACGCCTGGATAGGTTTGCCGCAATAGCCGCACATCCTCGGGCCGGATCGACTCGGCAAGCGAACAGCCGGCACCAAGGTCCGGGATGAGAACGGTTTTTTCCGGATTGAACAATTTCGCGGTTTCGGCCATGAAATGAACGCCGGCCAAGACGATGACATCCGCGTCGGCCGTCATCGCTTCCCGCGCGAGAGCGAGACTGTCTCCCACAAAATCGGCAACGCAGTGAAAAATCTCGGGCGTCTGATAATTGTGCGCAAGCACCACCGCGTTCCGGGTCCGCTTCAACGTCATGATGGCGTCGATGTCTTGCGCATGGACCGGCCACTCGATCGCCGGGATCGCATGGCGCACCTTTGCATAGAGGTTCTCCGCGCTGGGAGTTTTCGCGCGGACAGTTTCCGGATACGGCAACGCCATGGCCATTATACTCCAAACGAGCATTATTGGAGCATATACTTATATTGAGCATAAGATTTGTCAAGCCCTCGAGATCGGCAATTTGGTTCCGGCAATGGCGCGCTGAGCAAAGACCTCGCGCCGGAACCGGAACAGTTTCGCCGGACGCCCACCTGTATCTGGAGTGGTTTCCCCGGTTTCCTCGACGAGTTCCTGCTGTTCGATCAGGCGGCGGAAATTTTGTTTGTGGACGAGCCTCCCGGCGAGGGCCTCGACACAGCGCTGCAACTGCAGGAGGGTAAATGTTTCCGGCATCAATTCGAACACCACCGGACGATATTTAATTTTAGCCCTTAGCCGAGCTATACCCGTGGCGAGAATGCGGCGATGATCGAGAATCATCGGCTGGCCCGTGCTCGGCAACGCGTCGGCTGTGGCACCTTGACGAAGGGTCCCCGGCGAACTTCCGCGTACCGCCTCCGGGATGAGACCCGCCTCGTAGAGCAATTCGTAGCGCTGCAGGACAAGCTCCTCGTTCCAGGCGCGGCCGCCGCGGCCGAAGGTGATCGCAACGCGCTGGCGGCGGTCTTGTCGTAGGCGCGAATTTTGGGGCGCGCTTGCCCAGGCCTCAAGCTTAGGCAAAAGCACGGTTTCGATTATCGAGGGGGCGCCGGCGCGATGGTCTTCCCACGGGAAGTAATAAAACCAACTGCGCCAGCTCGCCTCATGCTCGCCCGAGGCGGGCTGCTCGCGCGTGAGGCCCAGATAGCTGATCGAGATGACATGTTGTCCGGCGCCGCCGCGATCCCGGTCGGCGAAAGTATAGAGCTGCTCGACATAGCCGGGCGGCAGCCCGGTTTGCCGCTCGACCCAGGCGCGCAGCCCCGCCTGCAGCGAACGATGGGCGAGTTCGAATGGACCGGATGGTAGCGCGGATCGATCCTGGATGGTCAACACGCGCGGATCGCTCGAGGTCACGGCGACCAGCACCGCGATGAGATCGGCCGCGATCACATTCCTAACCGCGACCGGCGCGGCCGGCGCGCTTGCCTCGACAAGGCTGCCTTCGCGAAACGTGCCCATTAGCCGGCGCCGTTACCGGGTTCCATGGAAACCTGTCCGATCAAGAAAAATTTCATGAAGATACCGCGATTTGGCCGCGAAGGGAATCCTTATTGGCGCTGTATCCTCTTGTTTCAGTGTAAATTTCTGAACGCCGAAGCCTACCCGTTTGGCCGCGACATCGCCGCTGGACTCATGAAAGGCGCCATTCGGGCAAGGCGTGGCGCGCGCGGGCGGGCTCATCCCAGGTCCAGTTCGAATGCCGCGATCTCGTGACGCGGCCACCGCCAGGGAGCGATGTAGACGGCGTCGCCGCGCCACGTCAACGGCGCCGCCCAAGGATTCGAAGCGAGCCAGGTTTGCACCGCGCGGGAGATGCGACGACGTTTGACGAAGTCGATCGCGGTCCTGGCCTCGTCGAGAGTTGGCCGTACCTTCACTTCGACAAAAGCGACCGTGTCGCCGCGGCGTGCCACGATATCGATCTCGCCGCCACGGACCTGGTAGCGGCAAGCCAGGATCCGATAGCCCTTGAGGCGCAAGATCAAGACCGCTGCACGTTCGGCGAAAATACCTAGGCCATGCGCCTTTTTGCGGTCGCGCGGGCCTCTCGCCTTCATCGCTGACGCGCCGAAAGTTCGATCGCCCGGGCATAGACCTTGCGGCGCGGCTGGCCTGTCTCGGCCGAAACCACCGCCGCGGCGTCCTTGATCGAATGGGCTTCCAAAGCCTTCCCGAGCCTGGCATCGAGGTCTGGTTGGACCGGCGGCTCTGCTCCCGGCGGCCCGACGAGGACGACGATCTCGCCTTTGGGCGGCGGCCCGGCGGAAACTATGGACGCTAGATCAGGCAAATGTCCGCGGCGAACGGTCTCGAAATATTTTGTGAGTTCGCGGGCGATCGCCGCATCGCGTGGTCCCAGAACGGCGGCCAAATCGTTCAATGTCTCCGCGACACGGCGTGGCGACTCGAAAAATACCAGCGTCCCGGGAATCGCCGAAAGTTCAGCGATGCGGCCACGCCTCGCGGCGCTTTTCTGCGGCAAAAATCCTTCAAAAAAGAACCTGTCGGTGGGCAGTCCCGCGACCACCAAGGCGGCGAGCACGGCCGAGGCGCCCGGAACCGAAACCACCTCGATATTTTGCGCGAGCGCATCGGTGACAAGTTTGAAGCCCGGATCGGAAATCAACGGCGTGCCGGCATCCGATACCAAAGCCAGCGCCGCCCCCCGGTCAGCCGGGCAAGGAGGTGCGGCCGCATGACCGCGGCGTTATGCTCGTGATAGGCGACAAGTGGCGTCGCTATTCCATAATGCGCGAGCAATGTCTTGGTGACCCGCGTGTCCTCGGCGATGATCGCGTCGGCGGCGGCGAGCGTCGCCAGCGCCCGGAATGAGATATCGCCGAGATTGCCGATCGGCGTGGCGACCACGTGGAGGCCGGGCCGGATCGGTTCCGCCTCCGCCCTGAGGCCGAAGGCGGTAAATGCGCCCGGCTTCTCGCCCTCGGCGGTTTTTGCGGGCACAAGGGTTTTACCGCGCCGGGGAGCCGCACCTTGAAGGCCCCGGCGATCGAATCCATCCGCACTGCCCGCGTTCATGATGTCCAGCCCGCCGGGGAATGCCCGGCCATCTTGAGCCAATGGGTCGTTCTATAGAACGTCCACTTGTTCTTTTTTTAGAACGGCCGCCGCTTTTTTGCAAGCAAGCGCAGCGGCAAATGCCGTTTCTATTGCCGCCGGCCTAATTTTATGACTGAAAAGAACGGAGATTTCCATGCTATCCAAATTGTCCCCAGGGGCACCCGGGCAAAACATTGCAAAGTACGCGAATTGGAGCGTCGCCCGAATGACCTGTCTTCCACGCAAGAAAGCCAGGCGGGGGGCTTTATGGCCCCTCCGCGATTGTCGGGCCGGTGCCGCTCGGGCAATATGGGTATTCGGACTTTGCTTGTCGCTAGCTGCCTGCGGCTCGTTGGGCGGGATGCTCGGGCGTGGCGGGGTTGTCGCGCCGACTTCGCAGGCACCGCCGCCGTACCAGGGCGAGCAAATCGGCTCCGGCCCGGCGCGCGTGGCGCTCATCCTCCCTATGACTCAAGCGTCTGGACCAAGCGTCGTCGGCACCTCCCTGCGCAATGCCGCCGAACTGGCTTGGGCGGAGGCTGGCAACAACGATATTACCTTGCTTGTCAAGGACGATCGTTCGACCCCCGAGGGGGCGCGCGCGGCGGCGCAGGAGGCGCTGTCGGAAGGGGCCGAGCTCATCATTGGTCCGCTGTTTGCCTCGAGTGTGCGCGAAGTGGGGCCGGTGGCACGTGGCGCCGGAAAACCGGTCATTGCATTTTCGACCGATACGTCGACCGCCGGCCCGGAGCTGTTTCTGCTTTCCTTCCTGATCGAGAGTTACGTCGACCGGATTGTCGATTTCGCCGCCTCCAAGGGCGAAAAGTCGATCGCCGCCCTCATCCCGGAAAATGACTATGGACGCGTGGCGGAAAGCGAATTCCAGCAGGCCGCCGCGCGGGACAACATAAGAGTGATGACGATCGAACATTACCAGCCACGAACCATGGCCGAGGCTGTGCAAAAAATCGCCGCGCTTCATGATCAAATCGATTCGCTTTTCATTCCTGAACAGGCCGATGCGATGCAGGCGATGTCGCAGGCCCTGGCCGCGGCCGGAATCAACGGCAAACATGTGCAAATCCTCGGCACCGGTCTTTGGAACGACGCGCGCGTCCTGAAGCTTGCGGCGTTGCAAGGAGCATGGTTCGCGGCGCCCGAAAATGGCGGTTTCAATGCCTTCGCGGCGCGCTACCGCGCCAAATATCACTCCGATCCAACCCGTATCGCGACACTTGCATACGATGCCGTGTCCCTCGCCGCCGCGCTTGCCCATACCCAAGGCTCGCAGCGTTATTCGCCAAACGTCCTCACCAACCGGTCCGGCTTCAACGGCGCCGATGGCGTGTTTCGCTTCCGCTCCGATGGGACCAACGAGCGCGGTCTGTCGGTCCTGCAAATCAGCAATGGCGCCGCGGTGCCGCTAAGCCCGGCGCCGCATTCGTTCTCGGGCACCGCTTCGGCGACTTGATTTTAACCGCGAGCCTCGATGGACCGTTGGGTCCGGCCTCAGCGAGAATTTGAGAAATCTCCATGGGTCGCGACCTACGGACCCATGGAACGAGGCGGCGGTTCCAAGACGAAACACGTTTCACTTTGCGTCTTCTCCGCCTCGGCCAAGATGCTTGGCCACATCGGGCCGTTGCGAAAACAGCGCCGCCGCCGCGCCGGACCGGCGGATCAGTCCGCGCACGTCCGGGGTAAACGCCAGATCGTCCCAGGAGCCGCCGACATCGAATCGAAACTTCGGGATTTCCTTCCAAGGCTTGGTCTCGCCGATGGAAGGCATGGCGACGGCATGCAGATCGAGCCCGCGTTCGCCGAAATCCACGGTGCCGCCAAACCCAAGTCTGAGGCTCGGGTTTTCGAGCTTGCCTTTCTCGATGGCGGCTACGCCCTTAACGAAGCGCAAACCGAAACCGGCACGCTCGAAAGCGGTCCGGCCGCGATGAATATCGGCGAGAAGCGCAAGCGGGCTTTTGTCGATCCGGTGGAGGGCGGAATCAAGATCGATCCCGGCGAGTTGCCCTTGTGCGACGTCGACTTGCGCGGTCCCGTCGAGGTTGCGCATAAGTTCGCTCATGCTGGCCCCGGCGCTTTCGAGATTGGCCTTGCCGGTCAACGCTCCGTAAAATTTCGGCCATCCGAAGGCATCGAACGACAAAGCGGCGAGGTCGGCGCCGGAGATCGCGCCGGTAGCCTGCACGCCGACACCGTGGTCGCTCACATCGAATGTTGCGCGGCCCTTGATTGTGCCTTGATACGTCTTGGCCCCGGCAAGGGTCAATTCCACACGGCGGCGGTTGCGCATCAGCGAAAAGGCGGCATCCTCGATCTCGAAATTCGAAAAAAGCATGTGCGACGCCGATACGCGGAAATCAAGGTCGGCCGAACCGTATTCCCTTAAATCGAATGGGTCGCGATTTCATTGGCCATCGCGGTCAGTGGCGGGCGAAACGGATGAAAGGAATGGCCGGAGCGACAGCCGGTTTGTCGCCAATGTACCGGAAAGGATTGGCGCCCCGTCGCGCGCCTGAAATGCCAAGGTTCCTTCGAAATCATTCCCATCGACCTGCAAATGCAGGCCTGAAAGGACCGCGCTCGTCGCCACGATGGTGGCCTCGCAATCTGCGTCAAAATCATTGAAGGGCCCAGGCAACGGGACAAAATATCCGGCTTGTTCCAAAAGCGTTCGCACCGACGGCGCGGCGGCGTGAATGTGGCCGTTGAATTGCCAATTCGGCATGCTTGCAAGATCGCCATCAACCGACAATGAGAACGAGGGTGCCACGATCTTGAGGCTCAGGGCGGATTGCCGGCCTCGCAACAACCCAGCCGGGCTTGCAATCGATGCGGCCATTGTGGTGTTCTCTCCACGGATGCGGGCTTGCCCCGTCACGACCGCCGCCGCGCCCAGTTTGCTCCAGTCCAGTGTCATGTTAATGGCGTCGATCGACAGATCTGGGGAAAGTTGCTTGCCGGTCAAGCGCGCGCGGCCATCGACAAGTGTAACGGCACCAAGTCGCGCCGCGTCTGCCGATGCGGCTTCGGCGGTTGCCGGCGAGGCGTCCGCGGCACGGCCAATTACGCTGTCCGGAGACATCGGCCGGCCATCGAGATCGATATGCATGTCCGGCTGACCGAGGGTCGCCGACGCGATCTCGATCCGGCCGGCGAATAGAGGCGCGAGCCGGACGAACCCTTTAAAATAACGCGCGTCGATACGAAGCGCGCCGGAGGGGTCGGCGAAGCTGACGCCATCAATGCTGACATGGGGTTGCGGCAGGACAACAAAGACCGCACGACCCTGCGAGATGGTGGCAAGTCCGGTCACGTGGCGGATTTGCGCCGCGATCTCGGTGCGCAAAGCCGCATTCGAAAAGGCCCAAGGCGCCGCGACCGCCGTGATCGCGACAAGAATGGCGAGGCCCGCGAAAAAGTAGATTAGCGACCGAAGTTTGCGGGACGGCGGGGAAGGACCAGAAACGACCGTTGCCGATTCGACCATGGCTCTCAGGCTGCCCCTTGATGGGATTGCGCAAGGCTAAAGCATTGTCACGCGATGCCGGGTCTGTTCAGAAAATACAGAGAACCAAAAAGCCGGATTTTGCCATGTTTCCCTGAAGCATGAGACAACCGTCGCCAAAAACGTGATTTGGTCTTCGACTTTGTCACGATCAAGGCGGAAAGGAGCGACCTTACGCGCGAACGGGCTCGCCTTGCCGATTTCATCGACGGCAGATCGTTCGATCCTATCGAGCGCTAGCTGTCAGAGTAGGCCAGCCGGGAGTGATCGTCGACGGCCAGATGCAAATATTCCCCGCCCTTGCCGCCTTGCTTGCGGCTGCGCGGCGCGCTTTGCCCGGTGCGATTGCCGGCGATGCGATGTCCGACCCCTTCGATGCGGCCGCGCTTCTTGATGTCGCTGTGGATCATTTCGCCGGGCAAGGTCTTCTCATCGCGGACGATCTCAATTTTCGGATCGAGGTTGGAGAGGCGGCTCAACCCCTTGGCCTTGCCGATGCGGGCCACGGTCGCGCGCGACAGCCCGGTCTCGCGGGCGATTTTCCAGAACGGGCGATTTTCCAGAACGGTTGACGGTTCCGGCGCAGGGCTTCGACCGGCATGATCTGCGCGGATGTGACCCGCGTGCGCCGGCGATGCGGCCGGCTGGTCCGGTCCTCGAGACCCGCCACGCCTTCGCTTTCGTGGCGCCGGAGCCATTTCCTGACGGTCGCCGGCGAAACACCTCCGGCAGCCGGCTATGGATACGGCGCCGGCTATGGAGCGCGGCGTTTCGCCCGCTCGGAGCCTTGCGACAATCAGGACTCGCCTGTTCGCCGTCGTCCCGGCATTCTTGTGAATGTTCACGGGTGGGTCTCCTGAGCTTGTGGCGCTTCGCAAACTCCACAAACCTCAGTTTCTCCCCGTCAACAACCTATCGAGACAGAACACCTAGAGCGGGATGAGGTTTAGCTGAATTGGGTTTGGGAATTCCGCTCCTGCCACGAATTTGATTCAAGCTGCTGGCCGGGCGGAGGCTGGCAAGGATGACCAAACCCTATTCATTGGATCTTCGCGAGAGAGTTACCGAACGGGTCGCGGCGGGAGACAGCGTGCGCGCCGTTGCCACGATCTTCACGGTGAGCGTGGCGAGTGTGGTGCGCTGGTCGCAGCGGCTTCGGAGGACGGGCAGCGCCGCGGGTGGGAAGATGGGGGGCCATCGGGCCTGCACTCTCATGGGAGAACGGCGCTGGCTCATGGAGCGGATCGCGGCCGAGCCCGAGGTGACCGTGCGCGGGCTCATGACGGAACCCGCCGAACGCGGCGTTGCCGTCAGCTATGGCACGGTCTGGAATCCCATCGAACAGGTCTTCGCCAAACTGAAACGAAAAGCCAAGGAGCGAACCGTCGACGCTACCTGGAAACGCACCGGCTCATTGCTCGAAACCTTCAAATCCAGCGAATGCAAAAACTACCTCGTCAATGCAGGCTACGCTTCGTCCTAAAATGATCACAGTCTAAGTTTAGCTTGGCGTCGCAGGTCTCCCTCGGCCGAAACGTTTTCACACGCTCAAGACCCGAAGCCGACATTCCACCCAATTTTCGGACTGCTCCGAGGGCCGTGGCATTCGCGGCAATCCTGATACGACAGGATGTATTCGCCGAATTGAAAGGTCGGGCCCTTCGGCGGCGGCCCGACGCGGCTGGTGATGACCGGCTTGCCGCTCGGCAGCATGCCCGCGCCCAGCATCGCTACGCCCAAACTGGTTAAGCTGGTCCGGCGGATCCGCAGTTGGCTCGCCGCCGGCGGGACGCTGCGGAAATATGCGATCACCGCCTGGCAATCGTCGTCGCTCAAACTGCCGCGTTGGTGTAGGACATGAGAGCGTCACCCAACGCCCGTCCGGTCGACGCCATTGCGAATCGCGCGAAAAATCTCGCCGTCGGACCAGTGCTTCAATCGCCCGGCCGGGGTCAGATTGGTGGACACGAACGAACTCGATAGGGATCGGGAAATCCTCGCCGATGTCGAGGCCACCGGTGAGCGTGCTGGTCTTTGAATGGCACCCGCTACAACAGCCATCGACGAGCGCCTTGCCGCGCCCAATTCGCTTGGGAGCCGTCTCCGGCCTTGAGGTCCGGAACCAGCGCTCTGCGCGCATGCTGCTTGACCATCCCCGCGATCGTGAGCACGCTGGCGTACGACACTGCAACCGCCAGCACGGCCGCGAGCCCGGCCCCGCCCCATTTCAAAAAGCTGCTTCTGACTCGCCAGGCGCGAAAGCCCGACCAGATCAGCAACGGGGCAATGACGATCAACATCGCTAAGCCGATGATATTAAGCATGCTACCTCTTCAGCGTATCGCGACCGTCAGACTGCCTCGATTGCACAGCGCCGCATCGTAGGCCCGCCAGTTCGTAACCCGGTGTCGCTGACGGGGAATATGGCGCCGGCCTTTGGAATGAAGCTTGCCCGGCGCGACAGACCCCCGTGATAGCCACGGCGCATCTTGCGGCCAACGGCCACGTTCCTGCGCCGGCTTTCCCGTCATGCGACGTCATGGCGCGGAAAGCGGCGCGTGTCCGAGAGATAGCGGGCCTGAAAGCTTTATCCTTTGCGCAAAGCGATCGACACGGCAGACACCTCGGTGTCGCCTTGTGGCCTTATCGAGACCGACTGCTTGTCACCTTGGATCCGCACGTCGAGACGGGCCGCGAAGCCGGCGGCAGCCACATTGGCGACGATCTCCGCACCACTGGCGCGGCCGGAAATATTTCCCGCCACACCACGGGTTACCTCGGCCCAGGAGCCAGAAAGCGAACCGCCTTCGGAAATGACGTTGGTGCTGATTTCCAGCCTGTAGCTATCGCTCGCGCAGCGCAGAGTTTGATGAAGCGACTTGCCGGTGGCATTAACCGCATAGGCGGCCTTGCAGCGAATCCGTTCGGTGGCGCCATTCGCCATGGTGATGGTGCCGGCACCCGACCAGTGCCCCGACAAGCCGAGGAATGGTCCTTCGGAACCGGGCTCCGCTTGGGCCTGCGCCGAAATAAGCAAAATTGCAGACGCGATCACCGCTTTTTTGAGGCAGCTAGCAGAGGGTTTCAAAGAAAAAACGGCCATGAATTTACCTTTCCAATTCCCTTGCCACGGTCGCAGTCGTGCCGCGGTCCGGCTATGATGGCGACACTACCGCGTGTGGCTCCGTGCAGTTGCGTTGGTCGAGCTGATACGCATGATCTTTATCTCCGTATTCACTTCATTTTTTAACTGAATTTATTGCGAACCGTCCGCGGAAACTGAATTTTCGTTTGAATCAAGCGGCTTAAATTTCACGTGATGCAGCTTGGTTTTGTGATGGAAGCTGACGCTGCGCCCCATGACGATCGGCGCTTGTGGCCAGACCTGGTGGACCGCCACGGCCGCCGCCTGCTTCGGAGGCACCTTGTCTCCCTTGACGTTGGCCACCTGTTTAGAGTTGGCCAGGTTTTTGGAAATGCCCCCGGCTAGCGTACCTCCGGTCGCGGCGAGGCTTGAAAAAATGAGGATCCCGAAGATTTTACCAAGTGTCATCACGTCACTCACACCCGCGCCCGGCGGCGCGCCTGATGAACAACTCAAGCATCGTACGCCTCCGTTGAAAAGTCTATCAGGCGCGGAATCGTGTTTCCTGAATAATCTTGCGATCTAGGAACCTGCTTGCTGCTATTTTGATGTGGTCCTTCGACCGGACCGCGCCGGCCCCAAGGATCGAACTCGCGCATCGCAAAAAGCCGCAGGCACGCAGTTTCATGCCTGCGGCCGTTGCGGCCGGCCCGCGCTATCTTGACGTCACGCCTTGAAGGATGCGTTCTTGCTGAGGTGAGATGGGACGCAGAAGGTGTTCTGGGCGGCGGCATGCACTGAGAGAAATCTTTGCGCGGATCCCACGCTCATAAGACCTTGCTTCTCGTGTTCTCGTCGTTGTGTCGGTTGAAGCGAAACGTTCTCGTTCGAGGTCACGGACAGCGAGCGGAAACATTTGCTTTTCTCATTTGACTTCAAGTATTCAAGCGCCCCTGTTGTCAGCCAGCCAATTTTAAGTAAGTGCCGATGACCGAATCTGCTGGCCATTTTTATTGCAAAAACCGTCGCCCATTTTATAGACGGGAATTAACTGGGCGTCGTCAGACGGTTGCGAGCCGCGATCAGACCGGCCACGCGCTCAAGGTTTGCCGCCGCTTCTTGACGTTGGCCTTATATGCCCAACATTTTAGGTTTGACGTGATGGAATGCGGAGCTTGGCACACAGAATCGCCAAGGATTAGGTCCAGTCCACACTTTCCGACATCGAATCCCGGAGGAGGAATTTCATGCGAGCTGCCGTCGTCACTGCGGTGAACGGTCCATGGGAAGTTCAAGACGTTCCAGAGCCCAAGCCGGGTCCGAATCAGGTTCTCGTCAAGATGCACGCGAGCGGTGTTTGCTACACCGATGTTCACGAAACGCTCGGACATCTTCCGGGCGCCTTCCCGCGAATTCTCGGCCACGAACCCGTGGGTGAGATTGTCTCGGTCGGTCCGGGTGTACGGACGAGAAACGTCGGAGACCGCGTCGGCGTTGCGTGGGTCCAGGCAACCTGCAGCCGATGCGAATGGTGCTTGCGCGGGCGCGAACATTTTTGCGCCGACCAGCAAGCCACAGGGATCCAACTTCAGGGCGGACACGCGGAACTCATGCCCATGTACGCGGAGGCAACAACTCTGCTGCCCGAGGGCCTGTCGTACGAACAAGCGGCGCCAATTTTCTGCGCCGGCTACACTGTATGGAGCGGCCTCCGTTGGGCGAATCCCAAACCGCACGAGCGTGTCGCTGTCTTGGGTATTGGCGGACTCGGGCATCTCGCGGTTCAATATGCAAAGGCAGCGGGATTTGAAACGATTGCAATCTCCCACTCGCCCGACAAAGACAAAATGATCCGCGAACTTGGCGCAGACGAAATCGTTCGCGATGGCAAAGGGCTCGCCGCCGTGGGAGGCGCAGACATTTTGCTGAGTACGTCAAACTCGACCAAGGCGATGGTCGATAGCGTTCAAGGGTTGCGGCCCGACGGCCGTCTCGTCGCTATGGGGGCGGATGCAGAGCCGCTTGCCGTTTCGCTGATGGATCTGATCGGCAAGCGAATCCAGGTGATTGGCAGCACGCAGAATGGCCGAGAATACCTCTACGAAGCGCTGGATTTTGCCGCCAAGGGAAAAGTGAAAGTGATGGCCGAGACATATCTTCTGGCGGACGCGCCCAAAGCATATCAACGCGTCGCGGAAGGTAAGCCTCGCTTCCGCGCTGTACTGACGATGTGACGCTCGGCCATTCTGAGGTGCCTGATCGCCAGATCGAACCCTTCGCAGTAGAGAACATCTAAGACGACGTCGCGGAACCGGTCCGGGCGACCGGTATTCAGATCGGCCTGCAAATCATTGAAGCTCGAGAGGCCGCTCGCATCCTCGACGACGATCTCCGCGTCGATCCACGCCGAGCCACGACAGAGTGCCTTCAATGCGTCCGCAATGCTCAGAAAGAGTGATGCTCGCACAAGGACCTCATAATGTGCGGGGTCCTAAGATCAGCTACAAGGTTAGGTCACTCATGTTTTCCGGGAAGCGCAAAGAACTCCTTCGATCCCTCCCAAAGTGATAAGATTCTTTCGTCATCGGGTATTTTCTCGTCATGTGCGAGCCGTGCTAACAAATCAAGCAGGTGGCGTTGTATCAATTTCTTTCCTGCGTATTTCCTCTTGAATTTCTTCTTTATTGCTTTTTGAATATCCTGGGCGCTCATCTTTTCTCCATTTGCCTGGGTTTCCAGAACTGCAATCACTTCAGCCCTTGTGGGGAGCTCAAGTGGCTCTGTGGTCTCTAAGGATTTTGTAGTGGTTTTACCAAGTTCAAGAAAGGAGTTTATCATATTCGCTCTCCACACGTTTCTTTGCACTGTGCGCTACCCAAGACCATATCATACTGTTTGTAAGTTGGCCGAGCCGCGACGACAAACGACCATGATCGATCGCGCGAGCTCGATTCAGGCACGCGGTCGAACGAACCAACTCCCCAGTTTCTTTTGCGTCGTTGTCGGGATGACGAAATAAAATCCATGCGAGAGCTTCTTGTAAATGATGACTGTTCGCGAGAACGGCGCGCTCTTGCCGTTGATCTCTGACCCGACATTTTCTCCAACGCTCGCCCACCAAATTTCTCGCTCGGAGACGAGCGGCGGTGTTTGGTGTCTTTCGTGTAATTTCGTTTTGAGCTCGAACCATTCAGAAAATCTCTTCAACATATTTGGATAGTACGCTCGATCTTAATCCACTCGCTCCGCGAGATTGCAAGAGCACCCGAGATGACGGGTTGGGAGACCCCGGGTCTTGGCGCGACAGAGCGCGACATGCGCCGATGGCACCTTCACCGTTCGCCAATGCCCCGATCTTTTAAAGACCAGGCTCTCGTAAGCCATTCCCGCCGCTTCCTCCAAGCGGCGGGAACGCTCCATTTCCAAACGATTAGCGTCAGTGTTTGGTTGGGCCGTTGATGGCGATCCGTTTTGCCTTCGTCTGCGCTCGCTCGGTCTTCGGCAAAACGACCTTGAGAATGCCGTTCTTGAACGAGGCCTCAATCTTGTTTTCGTCGATGTCCATGCCGACCGGAATTTGCCGTTCAAAGCGGCCGTAGAAACGTTCACTGAACTGGCGCTCCTTGTCCTCCGTCTCGGATTTCGTCTCGCCGCGAAGGATCAAATTGCCGTCGTTCAAGAGAAGCTCGACGTCTTTTTCCTCCATGCCGGGGATTTCCGCCGAGACCGTAATTTGCTTTTCGGTTTCGGCGACTTCGAGCTTCGGCCAGGCGGGGTTCACGAAATCCATCCGGCGCCCGGCAAGCGAAGTAGAGGCGAAGCCGCGAAAGGCTTCTTCCAGAAGGCGGTTCATTTCACGGTGCAAGGTGAGAAAAGGGCTCGATCTTTCGTCGCGGAAAAACTCAGGGAGGTGATCCTGGCTCCGGGTCCAAGGAATGAGATCACGCATGTTCATGGCCTATTCTCCAATTCTCCAAAGATTTGAGTGGACGCACTGGGCGCGAAACCCTGCTGCAGTCCGCGTTTCCGGCCAAGATAGCCGCGGGCTTTGGGCCATATGACATGGTCCGGCTGGAAGCGTGGAGTGGCCGCGCTCACACGCCGCGAACTCCGCACTCCCCCTGACCACGGCGCGCCGGTATTCGCGGTTGCGATCATGGTTGCCAGTGCAGGCTTGAGCTTGGCCTTTTCACGCGCTCGTGGCATGTGGAGCGCCCCGGACAAGCCAGCAATAAAAATCTGGTGTGCGGCTTGTGTCAGTCAAGGGGCATCGCGCTCGGCCAGGGCACGTTTCTCCTTGCGGCGCATGGCGGAAGTTCCTCGACGGATGCGAGGTCATCGCCACGCCTGATGACCCTCAATCCCAAAAAGCCGCCGCCTGATTGATCTTTCAGGCCGTCACCAACGATTGCGCGTAGCTCGGGTGTTAATGATGACCGCTTCTATCTTCTGGAAGGATGCCCGGATATGCTGTGCAAGCAGCGTGGATGCGTCGAATGCCGCCCTTACCTGTTCACGCATAAGCTCTTAAAGCCACGCTTTCGCGTCATTCTTGGTTGCCCTCGCCGGACCGCCGAGATTTTGGTTTTTATTTCTCATCTGCCAAGGGACTCTGACGCAACAATGAATCGCCTGGCCTCGATCTCCCCCGCACCCTTATGGAGATCGGGCGATGGGGCAGGCGCGAAACCGAGAACGGAGCTGGTAGGCGACGACGGCATCACTTTCCCGCGCCATAAAGAATCAGGGTGCCGCCATTCGCAGTCGCCCGCGCGAGTTGCGGGAATGCGAAGCCACCGACCGGATCGAAGACCAAATGGGCGCCTTGGTCGTCGGTCAGGCGCTTGACCTCGGCGATGACGTCCTGCTCGGCGGTAGCGACGACCTCCGCCGCGCCGTGGCCGAGGAGCGCATCGGCTTTAGCCGATGTGCGTGTCAACGCAATGGGACGTGCGTGCCGGCGGTTGGCGATCTGGATCGCGGCGAGACCAACACTGCTCGAAGCAGCGGGAATCAGTACTGTTTGCCCGGCCGTGAGCGTGCTGATGGTGACCAGCCCACCCCAGGCGGTGCCGTAGGCCATCCATGTCGCCGCTGCTTCGGAAAAGCTGACGTGGTCGGGGATCGCCACCAGCGAGCCCCGGCGCGAGCGACACCTCGCCATAGAGAGCATATTGCGCAGCGTAATAGGCGGGCACCAGCATCACCCGATCGCCCACGGCGAAGCCGGAGACATCGGGGCCGAGCATCTCGATGACGCCGGCTGCTTCAGGGCCGATGCTGCTCGGCAGGGCCAGCTTCACCTGCGAGCGGCCGGAGCGCAACATCACCTCGGCGCGATTAAGGCCGATGGCGTGAACGCGAAGATCACCTCGCCAGCACCAAGCTCGCCGGTCACGACGTCTTCGATGCGGAGAACGTCGGCGTCGCCGAATGCGTGGATGCGGACTGAACGGGTCATCGGGGCTGGACCTTCACGCTTGCTGTCTGATGAAGGTGAAGTTCGTCTTCGGCCACCGAGGGCGGTAGCCACGGATTTCCGCTAACTTCTATGTATCCGATACATGGATAAGCCAAAGTCCCACAGAGAAGTTCGGGAATTCAGGTGTCGATCAGGATGAAATGGCATCCGCGTCGCGTTGAAAATCAGCAACAAGATGGTCGAGGGCCGCACGCCCGGCGGCGCCAGTCGCTGGACCCATGGGGAAATAGGCGTGCACGGGATGCCCACCATTTTCCAATCGAGGAACAACCGGACGAGCGAACCATCCTCCAACTCTCGGCGGCACGCCCAGCCGCTCGTCGAGGTGATGCCGAAGCCGGCCACCGCCGCCGATGGCGCCCTCGTTCTCGTTTGTCGAGAAGTGCGGTTCGAGCGGTATCACTGACTCCTTTCGGTCAAACATCCATGCTGTCGGCACCGCCGCGGCTGTGCCGCCGACAATTCGATGCTGAACGAGCTCGTTGGGCGTCGCCGGAATGCCATGGCGTGCGAGATAATTGGGAGAGGCCACGACAACGCGAGGGACTGTCGCGATGAGCTTGGCCGTTGCAGTAGAATCGACCAGACGGCCCAGCCGAATTGCGACATCGACGGCGTCTCTCACGGGATCCTGCCGCCTGTCCTCCAGCAGAAACTGCACATGGAGGTTTGGATGTCGCGCCGCGAACGCGGACAGGCGGGGGATGGCGTCACGAATGCCAAAACTAGTCGGCATGCTCATCCGCAACAAGCCGCGAAGTTCGCCACCCTCGCGAACGCTATGCTCGGCCTCATCGAGAGCGGCGAGGATGGGCTCCATGCGCGCAAGAAACTCCGCGCCTGCCTCGGTTGGCACGGCTGCGCGCTTGCTTCGCGAGAGAAGCCGGGCTCCCAAACCCGTCTCGAGATCGGCAATGATGCGAGAGGTTTGGGATTGCGAGAGACCGCATTCACGCGCTGCAGCCGAAAAGGAAATTCTCGGCGCATTTGTCGTAACGGGTAGCGATGCGGCGTGCGTCTTTGAGGCGGCAGAACATGCGCTCGATCTTGTTGCGGTGACGATAGGCGCGCTTGTTATAGGGAAAGGGCTTGCGGCGATTGATCTTGTTGGGAATGACCGGGGTGGTGCCGCGCCGCGCAAGCCAATCCCGCAACGCGGCGCAGTCATAAGCCTTATCGGCCAGCAGTTTTTTGGCCGGCGGCAGAGGCTTGCGCAAAGGCCCAGCGGCTTTGCCGTCGAAGCACTGTCCGCCGCTCAGGAGAAAGCGCAAAGGGCGGCCCTTGCGATCAATCACTGCATGGATTTTTGTCGCCCAGCCACCCCGGCTTGTGCCAAGCGCTTGGTCTTGGCCCCTTTTTTACCTCGTGCCGAACGGTGCGCTTTGATCGCCGTTGAATTGATGCTGTTTTCGTAATGTGTCCCGACAATCTGGCTTAGCTCATAAAACAGCTTTTGCCACAGCCCTTGCTGTGACCAACGGTGCCAACGGTTGTAAATCGTTGTCGCGGGGCCGTACTCTTGCGGGCAATCCCGCCAGCGCATTCCCGACTGCAAAACGTGAATAATCCCGCCGATCACACGGCGGTCATCGACCCGCCGTGGCCCGCGCCGCTTTCGGCCCGGCAAACAGCCTTTTATCGACGACCATTGCAGGTCATCCAGCCAAAATAATCCCTCCCGCATGATCCACCTCCATAGAAGTTGAATCATGCGCCAATTAATGCTTCATTAATTTGAGTTCAGACCCTAAGAAACGCATCGCATTGAAGCTCAAGATTTGCACCCGAACCGTCCGCGCTTTAGCTCCCGCTAACCCAGCAACACGGAACCCATAAAGCCATCGCCGCGCATGATCGGGAACCTTCGCGCGATTGTCCGGCAAGCTCGCCGCCGGGCCGCGTATTACCGGCACCGGCAAATTAGCTTGGCGCGCGCCATCGGCGTCTCAGTCTCCGCTAAATAGATTCGTCCAAACGATACCCAAGATAGCGAACCGAATTAATGGGGTCGTAACCGAGCTGACCGCGCAATTTCTTGCGCAGCTTGCTGATATGGCTTTCAACCACGTTCTCTTCGACATCCTCGTCGAAAATTCCATAGATGGAATTGAAGATTTGGGCCTTGCTGACGCGTCGGCCGCGATTATTGACCAAATATTCAAGGATCCGGCGCTCGCGCCGCGGCAATGGCAGAGAAACTCCCTTGAATTGCGGATCACGGCCGTCGAAAAAGACCCGCAATTCGCCAACCACGGCACAGTCGCGCTCGCACTCGTGCCGGCGCCGGATTGCTCCGACCCTGGCCAGTATTTCGCGAACATGGATCGGTTTGCGCACCACGTCATCGACGCCCGCCGCGAACAAATTCAGCGTCTGCTCGAGACAAGGTGTCTCGTTCATGGCGATCACCGGAGCGCGGGTGCGGTCCTTGATCATCTTGGGATAAAGCTGCCGGTCCCGGCAGTCCCCGAGAAGAAACGCTTCGACCGCGGAGAGGTCGGCGTCGGCCACCGTCGCCACCCATTCCTGGAATTCCACAGGGCAAAATCCGGCGGAAGAAACGCCTTCGCTGCCAAAACGGCATGTATAACCAGATGTCACAATTTCACGTTCGTCAATTATCACCAACATTGAAATCTCCCGCGAATCTCTCCTTCATCCATTAACAATTAACAACTTATGGTTAAATGTCAAAGGAAATTTCTCGTTAAAGTTGTTTTTTCCACGCGACCACCACAGCCTCAGGTTGTGCCACGGCGCGGCTCCCGGCGGCGGTCAAGGCACCGGTTCATTGCGGAATCGCGAGCATTCGCGGCCTAAGCGCCAAAACCGCCCGGCACCATATTAACCTTCATTAACCTTCATCAGCCATCACGATGTGCACGCAAGCGGACTTGACCCCGCATACTGGCTCATGCGCGCCAGTTCGCCGCAGATGCCGAAGGCGGCGGAAATAGGGGCGGTTTTGATGGCGAGGTAGCTTATGACGCCGGGAAGGAGGTCAAGAGGCGCAAGATTTATGGCCTTGTCGACACCGAAGGGCTGCCGCTGCAGACTGTCGTCTGTCGTCCATTCCGCGGGCATCCAGGACCGCCCCTTCGACGAGTTCAGGAGGCGCGGCGCTTGTCCTCGATAAAATCCGTAACCGTTTTCCCTGGCTCGAACTGGTCTGGACGGACAATGGCTACTACGCGTGGCAAGTCGAAGCCGCCGTTGCCAAAGTTCCGGTGCTGCGCCTAGAAATCGTCAAGCGACGACCCGAAAGGCTTTGTCGTCCTGCCGCGCCGCCGGGTCGTCGAGCGAGCTTTCTCTTGGTTTGGCCGCAATCGCCGCATCGCCAAGGATTACGAAAATCTCGCCGGGACACTCGCTGCCTTCGTCACGTTAGCCAGCATACAGATCGCCGTCAGGCGGACCGGTAGCTTCCTATGGGATCTTTCTGGCGGCGGATTGAGGTGAGGTGCAAGAACGCCTGCACCTTGTGAGTGAGGTTTTCCCAATCCTTGGCGAGCCTGCGGCACCGATTGAGCCAAGCGAACGTACGCGCGACGATCCAGCGTTTGGGCAAGACCACAAATCCCTTGGCCTAATCGGAACGCTTTTTCAGCTTTCAGATACGGGAGCACGCGCGCCAAAGCCTGGTTGAATTTGGGTCCTTGATAGCCGCCATCGGCGAAGATGACCAGAATGCCGCAATCGCGATCTTGAATATCGTCCGCATGGACGATGGCATGAAGCAGCAAGCCCGGTATCTACGAGAATGTGCCGCTTCTTGCCCTTAATTCCGCCTGTGGAACAATCCGGCAACTCGGATCGATGGGATTAAAGCCGCCATGGCCATAAGCGGAAGTGGCGTCTTGCCTGACGATCTCCCTCGCCAGCGGTCCGGCGAAATCGGCCGCGGACGGCGTTTGGCCAATTCCCGCCGCGAGTGTAGCTTCTCACCATGCGCATGCCCGAAGTCCGTTGAATTTCGTCGCCAGTGTCTCCGGGTCTCCGGCAAAATCGGCCAGGTTTGGCCGGCCTTCGCGCGATCCCGCATTCCTCGCTGCCGGCTTCGGCGTAACCATCCATCAATTTGGAGGGAGAGGAATTTGGCCGGTTTCGCGCGCCGCGACCCATGGGACAAATCGCTATTCCTTGACCTTGAGGTCCTTAAGCTTGGCGAAAACGGAATCCACGTCGATGCCGGCTTCCGGTTCGGCCTTTTCGACCCCCGCAGTGCCAAAAACACCGGCTTCGCTCACTGGTTCGTTATGGGTTTCGCGCGTCGTAACTTCGCTGGGCACAAGGGTTTGACCACGGTCTTCCTCGGCCGGCGGACGATCCTTGGCGGCGCGGTTAACTTCCAAATCGAGATCTGTTTGCGAACAGAGCCCGAGCGTGACAGGGTCGGTCGGCGTCAACGCCGCCGAATTCCAATGCGTCCGGTCGCGGATCGCTTGCAGCGTGGTCTTCGTCGTACCGGCGAGGCGCATAATCTGCGCATCCTTTAGCTCCGGATGATTGCGAACCAGCCAGAGGATGGCATTCGGACGATCCTGCCGTCGCGACAGCGGCGTATAGCGGGCGCCGCGCTTGCGGCGTGGCTCCGGCAGCCGCACCTTCGATACCGCGAGCTGCAGCTGGCGCTTCTCCTCCGCTTCGGCCGCCGCGATTTCCTCGCGGGTCAACTGGCCGGACGTGATAGGGTCATGTCCCTTGATCCCCGCCGCTACTTCACCGTCCGCGATCCCTTTCACTTCCAGCGGATGAAGTTTGCAAAAACTGGCGATCTGTTCAAATGTGAGCGAGGTGTTCTCGACCAGCCAGACCGCGGTGGCCTTGGGCATCAGTGGCGCATTGCTCATGTGTGTCTCCTGTGCGCTCGGACACGGAAAACGCCGCGTTGTTCGCGGATACCACCAGCGAAGCTAAATATAATATCCGAGGAGGGAATCGCGGCATTATATTAGGGGCGGGCGTGTTATATTAGGGGCGGGCATGTTCAAACGCAATGCGACCGGCGTAGTGACCGGAGAGAAATTGCGCTGGCGGAAGGCGGCGCGGCGGTAAAGCGGGGCCGGTCCTAGCCGCAAGGATCAGCCGTCGCCTTCGCGGGTTCCAACGTGTCCCATCCGGACAGTTTGCGGCCTTGGTCAAGCTAGGGAAGGAAGTTTTGCTTAAATCATGTTCCGGCTGCTTTTGCGTTTTTTAGGCCTTTGCTTGCTGGCGACCGCTTTCGTCACTCTCCTCGGTGACGTCACGCGCTCCATCGCGGGCGGAAGGCTATCCGTGACGCCCCTCGGCGAGACGCTCATGGCGCTCGCCCCCGGTAAGTTGGCCTTGGCTCAGGCCTTCGTTGCACGTCAGATTCATCCATTCATTTGGAACCCCGTTTTGGTCGATTTTATGCGAGTACCGGTATGGCTCACCGTTGGCGCCATCGGATGTTTGGCCATCCGGCTTGGCAGCAAACCGGCGCCAAGATTTGGTTTTTCGAGCCGTTGAACGTTCGCTGGTCGCGCTGACACCCTATTGTATGCTTGCGGTTTAAAACCCATTTTTGCGGAGGTGGATTAGGTCCCCGAAGGATGCGTCCCATGTTTTCGCTCCGCAAACGCAATTCCCTGCCTACCGCCGCCGAGGCTCTGCCCGGAAGGCCGGATCCTGTTTTGACCGCCGGAACCCATTTCATAACCGGGCACCGACTGCAGCCTCCGTTCCCTCGGGGCATCGAGACCGCGTTGTTCGGCATGGGCTGTTTCTGGGGCGCCGAGCGCAAGTTCTGGGAGCTCGGTGACGGTATCTACGTAACGGCGGCCGGATATGCGGGCGGCCTTACCCCGAACCCCACCTACGAGGAGGTCTGCTCCGGGGCGACCGGCCATAACGAAGTCGTATTGGTCGCTTTCGACCCGGCAAAAATTTCCTATGAAGCGCTGATAAAGACCTTTTGGGAGAGCCATGATCCGACCCAAGGGATGCGGCAGGGCAACGATGTTGGCACCCAATATCGCTCCGCCATCTATGTCGAAAACGCGGCCCAGCGCAGCGCCGCGGAGGCAAGCAAGGCGGCCTTCGCCAAAGCGTTGGCCGCGCGGGGCTTTGCCGCAATCACAACGGAGATCCTCGATCGGCCGGATTTTTATTACGCCGAAGCCTATCACCAGCAATATCTCGCGCAAAATCCGCGGGGCTATTGCGGCCTCGGCGGCACTGGCGTTTCTTGCCCCATCGGGATCGCGCCGCAATAGCTGTGGGGTACGGTCCGCGCGAGCCGGAACTGATTTCTTCCGCCACGGAGTTTTGAATGTGGCAACGCGTGGAATCAATCAAATTTTCACTTTAAGCGCGCATTAATTCGCTTTGAAATAAACAGGCGGAACACCGCCGCGCGCAACCATCGGCGCAACATTTCGGCAACTGGCGCGTTAGAAGATTGGCGGAAATTCAGTGAACGAATGCCCGCGAGTTGGAGTTACGTGATGACGTTTGGACGAATATTTGGAATCCTCTTATTTTCAAGCCTCGCCACGACCGGCGCCACGCTCGCCGCGGGCATTCCCAAAGGGGCCGCTATCAAAGGAGATTACCCTCTTCCCCCAAGCAGGCCCGCGAGCGCCCGGCCCGCCAGGCCGCAGGCGCCCATCGTCATGGGGCGCAGCGTCAGCGAGCATCACAAGACCAAGCTGCATCACATAAAAATGCAGCCACTCGAATTGATCGAAACCCCGGTCGCCGCGGATAATTCGCGCTAATTAGCCTTGGGTTCGAAAAGTCGGCCGGCAACCGACGAAGCCAAACAATTCTCAGCGCGCGGTGAGGACGCTTTCACATTCGGGCGGCAATTGCGCCATCGTCAAGGGCGGCTTCGGCTTTTCGGGACCGGGCGCCGGATGTAGGATCGCATCCGAAAACCACCAGGCAAGCGAGGCGTCGCAGCCGTCTCCCGGCGGGACGGGATCTTGATCCCGGCAGGCCTCTTCCCCTGCCGGACAAGCGAGGCGAACATGAAAGTGATAATCATGGCCATAGTACGGGCGGACCTTGCCGAGCCATGAACGATTGCCGGTGGCCTCTCGGCACAGCGCTTTCTTGATCGCCGCGTTGACGAAAATGCGCTGCACCTCCGAGTCTTGCGCCGCTGCCCGGATGACCGCGAGATGATCCGGCGTCCATTTCGCCGGATCGACGTCAAGCCGGTCTGGCCGCACCATGTTGACCGCCGACATTTCCTCTCGCTCCAAGCGCGATAGGTCGCGGTTTGGCATGGGCGTCAGCCAAATATCGGCGTCGAGACCGATCTGATGCGAGGCGTGCCCGGTGAGCATCGGCCCGCCGCGTGGCTGCGACATGTCACCGACGAGAATTCCAGGCCAATGGCTGACGGCCGGCACTTTCCGCGCAAACCGTTCGAGAAATGCAAGCAGCGCCGGATGCCCCCAATTGCGGTTGCGCGAGAGTCGCATCACCTCCCAAGCCGGACCATTTACTGGCAAAGCCTGCCCGCCCGCGAGGCAGCCGCGCGAATAAAATCCGATGGTCCGCGCGGCCAAAGCCGCCGGCACGACTTGACGTCCGAACAATTGCTTCGCCGGAGTGGAGGGATCCTTCGGATGGGCGAGCGGCGGCAGCTGCACCGGTTCGAGCGTGCCCTTTTCTTGCGCAAGAGCCTCCCCGCCGATGCCGGCCGAGGCCAGCAGGGCGGCCAAACAAACAAGCCGTGGACGCATCCGCGCTTCTCCGTGCCGGTAAGACTTAAAGATTAAGCTCTAAAAAGTAACAAATCGGTAACGCGCTTTTCGAGATTTGCAAGCCGCATCCGCGGCGCGGCGCACTGCGCGCCGGACCGAGGGCGGGCGCGAAGGCGATAGCGCAGCCCGCCGCGAAGGAATAAGGGTTCGGCTTCGACTGGGGAGCCAAGGCTCTTGCACGATGCGCAAATGGGCATGCGCGGCGGCCGCGGCGGCCGGACTGACAGGCGCGGGCGGAATAATTTTGGCGGCTGCCGCCGCGCATGGCGTGCCCGATCCCAGGCTTCAAACGGCCGCCAATTTTTTGATGCTCCACGCGACTGCCACGCTTGCCGTTTGCGGGCTTGCCTTGGTTCTGCCGCAACGCGGCGTCTGGTTTCTCGGCGCGGCGGGGTTGTTCCTGTCCGGCAGCCTGTTGTTTGGCGGCGATCTCTCGGCGCGCGCTCTCGCCGGGACAAGACTGTTTCCCATGGCCGCTCCGCTCGGCGGAACGCTTCTTATTTTTGGCTGGGCTTTGGTGACGCTGGCGGCCCTGATCGTCATGCGTCAATCGCGTGACGGCAAACCGGATCAAAACGTTGGTGAATGATTAATCTTCTGGACTTTGACAACCGGACGGGGCAAAATATTTGCGCTTTCAAGTGATCAAGCAGTAATATCATGGTTGCCGACACAAAGGCCGCGCCTAAGAGACGGCGTATCTTGATCGCCGAGGACGAGCCGTTCATTGCGCTCGCCCTGGAAGCGATGCTGTTGGAACTCGGCTTCGATGTGGCCGGTTCCGCCGCGCAAGTTTCCGCCGCCCTGGAGTTGATCGGCCGCGAACGGATCGACGGCGCCATCCTCGACGTGAACCTTGGCTCACAAAGGATTGATCCTGTCGCCGACATTCTCGCCGCGCGTGCTTGTCCCTTCTTTTTCACGACGGGGTACGGCATTTCGGGCCTCCCCGCCCGGCATGCGGGACGCGCCGTGCTGCAAAAGCCGTTCGGGTTGGAGCAACTTTTTGCGGTCTTGCGCGCGGAGTTCGGTTTACCGATTGACGCCCGGTGCGGCTTCGAAACGGACGGCACAGTTTCGCGTGGCGATCGTCAGCTTCCGGCGTGCCACGCTACAGGTATTCCAACACCGGCCTGTGAAGCCGGGGGCGCTTGGCGGCCACGATTGGATTAGCTCGTGCCGCGCAGGTCGAAGCGATACTAGGCCGTGTTGACAGTTTTTATCCAGAGCCTTGCGGCTGCGATGCACAGCATTGAAAGGGAGGCTCTGGCGGGTTTTTCGTAACGCGTTGCAATACGGCGAAACTGCTTGAGACGGTTGACACATCGCTCAATGAGATTGCGCCGCTTGGAGGCTTCGTGATCGTATTCGATCGGCGTTTTGCGGTTCGATCGCGGCGGGATCACGGGGGCGATGCCTCGCTTGGTCAAATCGTCGCGGATCGCGTCGCTGTCATAGCCCTTGTCGCCGAGAAGCCTGTCGGGAGCGACGTCGTGAAGCTCGATCAGCGCGTTATAGCCCTTGACCTCGTGCACCTCACCGCCGGTCACATCGAAGGTCAGCGGCTCGCCCTTGGCGTTCGTGCGGAGGTGGATTTTGGTCGAGAAGCCGCCGCGCGCGCGGCCGAGCGCTTCTTGTTTTTGATTCCCCCTTTTACGCCGGCCGCATGTTGGGGCGCCCGCACGATCGTGGAATTGAGGGCATGTTCCTCGTCGGCCGGTGGCCCGAGAGAAGCCAGCGTTTCGAACGCCGCATCCCAAACCCCGAGCTTGCTCCAGCGCGAAAAGCGCACGAAGACCGAGTTCCAGTTGCCATATCGTTCGGGCATATCGCGCCAGGGCGCGCCGGTGCGCAGAACCCAAAGAATGCCGTTGACCGTTCGCCGCCTGGCCGCAACGGCGGGACCGCGTTCGCCCCGAGCGGGGAGCAATGCGTTGAGAATACACCATTCCGCGTCCGTCAGACCGCCTCGACTCAATGCCGCCTCCTTAAGAAAGGAAGCCTTGGAATCATTCACCTATGAAAAAACCGTCAACACGACCTAGGAGCGTGATCATTTTAGGATGAAGCGTAGCCTGCATTGACGAGGTAGTTTTTGCATTCGCTGGATTTGAAGGTTTCGAGCAATGAGCCGGTGCGTTTTCAGGTAGCGTCGACGGTTCGCTCCTTGGCCTTTCGCATGAGATGTTTCAGTTTGGCGAAGACCTGTTCGATGGGGGTGAGGTCGGGGGAATAGGGCGGCAAGAACAGAAGCCTGGCTCCGCTAGCCCTTATGGCGCGGCGCACCGCCTTGCCCTTGTGGCTACCGGGATTATCGAGGATGACGACGTCGCCCGGCTTCAGCGTTGGGGCCAGAACCTGATCGACATAGGTCCGGAAGTTCTCGCCGTTGATTAGACCATCGAGAACCCATGGGGCCTCGATACGATCACACCGCAAGGCGGCGAGGAAGGTCATTGTCTTCCAGTGACCGTGCGGGATCTTTGCCGCGAGCCTCCGGCCCCGCGCGCACCAACCTCGGATGGGAGCCGTGTTGGTGACCCAGGTTTCATCGATGAAGACGAGGAAGACGAGACCGGGCAGGATCAATCCTCGTCTGATATTTTTTCCAACGCGCGCGGCGGCGCGCCATCGGGGCGGTCTTGCTCGGCCGGCCGCACGCTTTTTTTGAAGCTCATTCCCTCGCGATGGATGAAATTCCAGACCGTGCCATAGCTGACGGCAACGCCGCGTTCGGCGAGTTCCGTCATGAGCCGCGCACGGTCACCTCGGGCTCGGCCGCGATGCGCTCCATGAGCCAGCCCCGTTCTCCCATGAGAGTGCAGGCCCGATGGCCCCCCATCTTCCCACCCGCGGCGCTGTCCGTCTTCCGAAGCCGCTTCCGAAGCCGCTGCGACCAGCGCACCACACTCGCCACGCTCACCGTGAAGATCGTGGCAACGGCGCGCACGCTGTCTCCCGCCGCGACCTGTTCGGTAACTCTCTCGCGAAGATCCAATGAATAGGGTTTGGTCATCCTTGCCAGCCATTTGATCGATAAGGACGCAACTCAAGATCAAAGCGTTGGAGCATGTCGGAAGCGAAAAAAGTCGAGCAACTTTTTTAAGGACATGCTGTAAACCGGCGGACACTTTCTGGAAACGATGCCACGAGGCCGGAGGCGCGCCCCTAAACTTGCCAAAACAATAATTGTCTTGCCTTCCTGCAGGGAAATCAGGCAAATCTGCGCTCAGTCGCCGATGGAGCATTAATTCATGCGTTCGCCCAAAATTGGTCAGGCTGCCTTAAGGAGTCATCGCGGGGTGTTCGAGATGGCCGCCGCCGCCGGTCTGACAATCGCCGGTTTTTTCGCTGTCCTCGGCGATCCCGCGGCCCCGGCTCTGGCCCAAGGCGCGGGCGTGGCGTCGGATGTGCTGATGGCCGGCGAGGCGCTGCCAGACGTTGCGCTTGGCGCGAAGGAAGCGCCGGTCACGATTGTCGAATATGCTTCGATGACCTGCGCGCATTGCGCGGGCTTTTACGCCACCACGTTTCCGGAATTAAAAAGCAAATATATCGACCCTGGCAAGGTACGTTTTATTTTGCGCGAATTCCCCCTCGACCCGCTGGCGGCCGCGGGTTTTATGCTGGCCCGCTGCGCCGGTGACGACAAGCGAAATGCCGTCGTCGATCTCCTGTTCGCCCAACAGAGGAACTGGGCCCTTACGGACAAGCCCCTCGAATCCTTGGCCGCTCTTCTCAAGCAAACTGGAATGAGCCAAAAGACCTTCGATGCTTGCCTCCGGAATGATGACCTCCGGGACAAGGTCTACAAGGTGCATGACCGCGCGGCGGAAAAATTCGGTGTCACTTCCACGCCGACCTTCTTCATCAACGGCAAGAAGGAGACAGGCGAGATGACGCCGGATGCACTCGCAAAATTGCTCGACCCGTTGCTGAAAGGCTAACCGGTCCAATAGCTCCGAACGGCCAGTGCGATAGCTGCGACGCAACGAAGTTATTTAAGCCGCGGGGATTGCGCGCGGAAGCTCAAAACATGTCAAGCGAAACGCGCGCTTCGTCCGACATGCGTACCTGGTCCCACGGCGGATCGAAAACCACCGTAACATCGACGCCTTGAACCCCCGGCACCGCGCCGACCGCTGTCTCGATCGAGCGGGTGAGTTCGCCCGCCACCGGGCAGCCTGGCGCGGTCAGGGTCATATCGATCTTGATCAGGCGATCGTCGCCGATGTCCACTTTGTAAATCAGCCCAAGCTCATAGATATCGCAGGGAATTTCGGGATCGAAAACCGTCTTCAGCGCGGCAACGACGTCGCTGGTATAACGCGCGCGTTCGTTTTCCGGCACCGATCCGCCGAACAGCCATTGTGGTTCGTTCGGCATGGATTCAGGGCCTTCAATGGATGCCTGGCCTTCGATGGTTTGTGCTGCGGTCACGTCTGGCTCCTCGTTTCTCAAGCAAATAGGCCTTGCGCTTTGATCAAGGCTCCGGCGAGCTTGTCGACTTCCTCGAAGGTGTTATAGAGCGCGAAGGAAGCGCGGCAGGTCGATGTCACGCCGAAGCGCGAAAGAAGCGGCTGGGCGCAATGCGTTCCGGCACGTACCGCGACCCCGCATCGATCGAGCACGGTGGCGACATCATGCGCATGGGCGCCGTCCATGTTGAATGATATGATGCCGCCCTTGCCTTTCGCTTGGCCGAAGACCCGCAGCGAGTTGATCCGTGACAAGCGCTCGTGCGCATAATTGCTCAAGCCCAGTTCATGCGCATGAATGCGCTCGCGGCCGATCCTTCGCACATAGTTCACCGCGGCGCCGAGCCCAATCGCCTGCACGATCGGCGGAGTGCCGGCTTCGAAACGATGCGGCGGCTCATTATAAGTCACGCGATCCTTGGTGACCTCATCGATCATCTCGCCGCCGCCGAGGAAGGGAGGCAATTTCTCCAGCCATTCCTTCTTGCCGTAGAGCGCGCCGATGCCGGTCGGCCCATAGAGCTTATGTCCCGTTAGGCAATAAAAATCGACATCGAGGTCAACGACATCGACGTCGAGATGGACCGCGCCTTGCGAACCATCGATCAATACCGGTATCCCGCGCTCATGCGCGATCCTGACGATCTCCTTGACCGGAGTTACCGTGCCGAGCACGTTCGACAGATGGGTCAGGGCGACGATCTTGGTCTTCGCCGTCAATGCCTCCTCGAACGCATCGAGCAGGAAATTTCCTTCATCGTCAATGTCCACCCATTTCAGGACGGCGCCCCTGCGCTCGCGCAAAAAATGCCAGGGCACGATATTTGCGTGGTGTTCCATGATCGAGAGGACGATCTCGTCGCCTTCCTTGATGAAGCCCTCGCCGAAAGAGGCCGCGACCAGATTGATGGCTTCAGTTGCCGATTTCGTGAAGACGATCTCGCTGGCGGCCCCGGCATTGAGGAAAGCGCGCAAGCTTTCACGCGCGGCCTCATAGGCATCGGTCGCGGCATTGGCAAGATAGTGCAGGCCGCGATGAACATTGGCATATTCATGATAGGTCGCGTGGAGCATCCGCTCGACGACTTGCCTAGGCTTTTGCGCCGAAGCGGCGTTGTCGAGATACACGAGCGGCTTGCCATAGACCTTGGTCGCAAGGATGGGAAAATCCTCGCGGAGAGAAGCAACCTCGAGCGGCGTGTCCACGCCGATATGCTTGTTCATTTGTTGCTCCAAATAGGCGCCACGCGCCAAGGCCACAATCCTAGGCGGTCAGGCGGCGCGACGGCGCCGTGGGCCCATGCCGCGCGGAAAGCCAAGCGCTCACCTCGCGACGGAAGGCCTTGATCAACCCTTCATGCCCGATGCCGTCGACCAATTCCCCCGCGAAGGCTTCCAACAAAAGCGCCTCGGCTTGGGCGAAAGGCAACCCTCTGGTCTGAAGATAGAATAGTTGGTCGAGGTCCAGGCCACCGCATGTCGCGCCATGCCCGCAGGCAACGTCGTCGGCAAATATTTCAAGCTCCGGCTTGTTGTTCATTGCGGCCATATCGGACAACAGCATTGCCTTGCAAAGCATCTTGCCATCCGTCTTTTGCGCCCCCGGCGCGACATGGATCTTGCCCTGGAATACACCGGTTGCTTCCTCGTCGAGAATATATTTGAAGGTTTCGCGGCTCACGCAACCTGGCGCCGCGTGCTCGACGAGCAAGGTCGTATCGGCATGTTCGCGGCCGCCGAGAAGCGAGACGCCGCTGAGCGAGGTTTCCAACTCCGCGCCGTCGAACCGGACAAACATCTGCCGCCGCACAAGGCCGATGCCGGCGACGAGCGCGAAACTATCGAACTTCGCCCTGGCGCCGATCCGCACCATTACGGTTTCGAGCCGCACACCGCCCGGAGCAGTTCCCGTCACCATCGCCGTATGAGCGAACGTCGCGTGGTCGCCGAGGGAAACGATAAGACAGGCGTTGGCTTGGCCCGCGCGGACCGTTTGGGTGCGGTTTGCGACCTGCATCGACTCGGCGAGGCGGAGGGATGCGCCAGCCCCGATGATTAGAGCCGACCGGGAGAAATGCGCGGCGGGCAAAGGCGAAGCCGTGACGTGAATGACGTTGACCGGCTCGGCGATCACGGTCCCGGGCGCCACCTCGATCACGACGCCGTCCTGCATCAAAGCCGCGTTCAACGACACGATGGAATCCTGCGCGGCAAGATCTTGCGAAGACAACAGCGCGATCAGTTCGGACCGCCCCTCGGTCAATACCGAGGCGAGCGAGCGTACCTTTAGTCCTTTTGGCAAACCACCGGATAATTCCGGCACGAAGAAGCCATCGACCAAAACCAGACGCCGAGCTGGCGCGCCGGCGGCGGTGAATTCCTTGCGCAGCGCATCGATTGTTGCGGGGCTCGGGGCTGCGGCAAGCGGCAAGGCGTCGCGCAAGAGCGTGCGAAGGTCGGTATAATGCCACGCCTCGATGCGCCGATGCGGCAGCCCCAATGCATTGAAAGCTTTAAACGAAGCTTCCCGCCATTTGGCCACGTCCGTGTTGCCGGGCAGCTCGGCCTTGGAAGCGTCGAAGGCGCGGGCCAGGAAGATTTCGGCAGGCGTTCTCGCCGGTATGATGTCAGCGTTCATTTCCATTTTCTTCTATGCGACGGCCGGTTCGGCGACATAATCGCGGTATCCGCTTTTTTCCAGTTCGACCGCCAATTCCTTGCCGCCGCTGCGGACGATGCGACCCTGCGCCATCACATGCACGGTGTCCGGCACCACGTGGTTGAGAACACGTTGGTAATGGGTAATGATGAGGAATCCGCGCTTTGGCGATCGCAGCGCATTGACGCCATCTGCGACCACCCGCAAGGCGTCGATGTCGAGGCCCGAATCGGTCTCATCGAGAATTGCGAAAGCAGGCTCCAGAAGCGCCATCTGGAGAATCTCCATGCGCTTCTTCTCGCCGCCGGAAAAACCGGCGTTGAGCGCGCGCTTGAGCATGTCCTGATTGATCTCGAGCTTGCCTGCGGACGCCCTGACACACTTCATGAAAGCCGGGGTCGAAAGCTCTTCTTGTCCGCGCTGCTTGCGCTGGGCGTTTAAAGCCGCCTTGAGGAAGGTCAAGGTCGCGACGCCGGGAATTTCGACTGGATATTGGAACGCGAGGAAAAGTCCCTTGGCGGCGCGGGCATCCGGCTCGAGGTTTAAGATACTCTCGCCGTTCAGCAAGACGTCGCCTGTTTCGGCAATGTAGTCCTTGCGACCCGCAATGACATGGGACAGAGTGGACTTGCCGCTCCCGTTCGGCCCCATAAGCGCGGCAACCTCCCCGTCCCCGACAGTGAGATCGAGATCATCGAGGATCTTGCTTCCACCGATGGAAACATTGAGGTTTTTTACTTCGAGCACGATTTTTCCTCGACTAAATATCGGCGGGCCTGAACATTTGAGCGCCGGTTGCCCGCTTGAATTTTCGCTGCTCCGGTCGCGAAAATTCTTGGCTTTGTTCCTCGTGATTTTCCGGAGCAACCCGAAGCCAACGGGAACCGCCTGCCGCATCGCCGGGGAACCGCGTCAGCCGACGCTCCCTTCGAGCGAAATCGCGATCAATTTCTGCGCTTCCACCGCAAATTCCATCGGGAGCTGCTGCAACACATCGCGGACGAATCCGTTGACGATCAGAGCCGTCGCCTCCTCGCCCGAAAGCCCGCGCTGCATGCAATAGAACAGCTGATCCTCGGAAATTTTCGAGGTCGTCGCCTCATGTTCGAATTGCGCGCTGGGGGTCTTCGATTCGATATAGGGCACCGTATGGGCGCCGCACGAATTGCCGATGAGCAGCGAATCGCAATTGGTGAAATTGCGGGCGCCCGTAGCTTTCCGGTGCGCCGAAATCTGACCGCGATAGGTATTTTGCGATCGGCCCGCGGAAATTCCCTTCGATAAGACCCGGCTCGTCGTGTTCTTGCCGAGATGGATCATCTTGGTGCCGGAATCGACCTGCTGGCGGCCGTTGGAAATCGCGATCGAATAGAATTCGCCGCGCGAATTGTCGCCACGCAGTATGCATGACGGATATTTCCAGGTAATCGCGGATCCGGTTTCAACCTGAGTCCAGGAGATCTTGGAATTCGCGCCCCGGCAATCGCCGCGCTTGGTGACGAAATTATAGATCCCGCCCCGGCCATCCGCGTCGCCTGGATACCAGTTCTGCACCGTCGAATATTTGATCTCGGCATCGTCAAGCGTGATCAGCTCGACGACCGCGGCATGCAGTTGATTTTCGTCGCGCTTGGGCGCCGTGCAGCCCTCGAGATAGGAAACGTAGCTACCCTTGTCGGCGATGATCAACGTGCGTTCGAACTGGCCTGTGTTTTGCTCGTTGATCCTGAAATACGTCGAGAGTTCCATCGGGCAGCGAACGCCCGGGGGAACGTAAACGAAAGACCCGTCGGAAAATACCGCGCTATTCAGCGTCGCGTAGAAATTGTCCGTCGTGGGCACCACCGATCCAAGATATTTCCGGACGAGGTCTGGATTTGTATGCACGGCTTCCGAGATCGGACAGAAAATCACCCCGGCCCTGGCCAGTTCCTCCTTGAAGGTGGTGACGACCGAGATAGAGTTCGAACACCGCATCAACCGCAATTCTGCGGTCCGGGCCCATGCCGGCGAGCGCCTCCTGTTCACGCAACGGAATTCCGAGCTTTGCGTAAACCTTCAGAAGCTCCGGATCGACTTCGTCGAGCGATTTTGGACCGGCGGCCGTCTTGGGCGCGGAATAATAGTAAAGATCCTGATAATCGATCTTCGGAAAGTCCACCCTGGCCCAGCGCGGCTCTTGCATCGTCAGCCAGCGACGGTAGGCGCCGAGCCGCCATTCGGTCAGCCAAGCGGGCTCGTCCTTTTTCGCCGAAATGAACCGGACAATATCTTCATTGAGACCCTTCGGGGCTTTGTCGGATTCAATATCGGAGAAAAAACCATACTTATATTCGCTGACGTCGATCGCCTTCACACGATCGACGGTCGCTTGGACCGCAGGCATGCCATTCTCCTCACCTTGGCGGTTTCAAGGACCGCTGGTTCAGACGTCGTAGAGTACCCTATAAAGTAGCGGGAGGGAACCCGACAAAGTGTGGGCAAGAAACCCAGCCGGTAGTCGCCGGGAAACAGCCCGGTTGTTCATGCGGCGGACTTGTCCCGCCTTGCTCTGATTGTGCTGACCGTCCTTTCAAGAGCCCGGACGAACAAAATGCAATCTTCCCGCCGCGAATTCCACCCGAGACTGACCCTAATTGCTCCTCCCGCCACGTCCGGCTCAACACCCATCGCGCTCAAGACGTGCGAACGTTTCACCTTTCCCGACGAACAGGCCGAACCCGACGATACCGCAATACCTTCCATATCCAAAGCTATAAGCAACACGTGCGCCTCGATGCGGGGCAGGGCGAAGCAGGACGTATTCGGCAATCTTTCCGCCCCGGCGCCGAAAAACACCGCGTCGGGCGCGACGCGCGAAATATCCGCCTCCAACTCGTCCCGCCAGACGGATAGGGCCGCGACTTCCCCCTGCCGCCGAACGTTCGCGGCGCACAGGGCAGCGGCCATTCCGGCAATAGCGGCAACGTTCTCGGTCCCGGCGCGGAGCCCCCGCTCCTGCCCGCCGCCGCGCAGGAGCGCTTCTCTTATGTGGTAAGAGTCAGTGCGAAAACAAAGCGCCCCGGCGCCTTTCGGGCCGCCGAATTTATGCGCCGAAAATACGATCGCGTCCGCTCCCAAGCTCCCGATGTCACAATCGATCCTGCCCGCCGCCTGAACGGCATCGCAGACCAGAAACCCGCCCGCCGCATGGATCATCTCCGCCGCCGCCGCGACGGGCTGCATAACCCCCGTTTCGTTGTTGGCGGCCTGAAGGGCCAGCATAGTGCGATGCCCCGCGGCGCTCGCGCGGGCGAGGGTGGCGCCAAGTGCCTCGATATCAAGCACGCCTTGAGGCGTCAGACCGGCAAGTTCAAGTTGCGCCGCGGCAAAACGGTGGCCCGTGAGGACAGCGGGATGTTCCCCCGCACTTGCCACGAGCAGGTCGAAGGGCTTTTTTTCGTTAGGCGTCTCGAGAGAGGGCGTCAGCGCCAAATTCAGCGCCTCCGTCCCTCCCGAGGTAAAAATGATATTTTTGGGCGCGACTCCGGCAATAGCGGCCACCTCGGCACGGGCAGCTTCGATTAGAGCCCGCGCGGTCCGCCCTTCGGCATGAACGGAAGAGGCATTGCCGCAAAGATCGAAGGCCGCGCACATGGCCTCGCGCGCCGCAGGATGCAGGGGCGTCGTGGCGTTATGGTCAAGGTAAACACGCGCGCGCGACACGAAAGAAACCCGCAACCTCCGCAAATTATCGAATTGAGAGACCGCAACCCGCCTGCGCCTAATACTGGCAATCCAAAAGAGCTTGCAATCCATTGGGGCATACGTGCTAGAAGATCCGCCAAGATCGCCAGGATTTCGCAGAGCCAGCATCGGCCCGCGTCCCCTGCGCCCAATTGCCACACGTCATCTTAAGGCGCCGCGCGGCTCCCAAAGTCAAGCGAGCCGCAAACGTCGCCAATGCGCGCCAGGAATGCGCGCCAATAATGCCCGCAAGGTGGGAAACGTCGAATTGCCCGGAAAATCCGCCTGATCGTTGAGGCCGCTTGCGTCGCGTAGGCGCGCGCCAATCGCAGGGGAGTAAGCATGCCCGAGGTCAAGTTCAATGGTCCCTGCGGCCGCATCGAGGGCCGGTTTCACCCCTCGACGATACGCGGCGCGCCGATCGCGGTCATCTTGCACCCGCATCCGCAATTCGGCGGGACGATGAACAATCAGATCGTCTATAACCTCTATTATACGTTCGCGGAACGCGGCTTTTCCGTGCTGCGCTTTAATTTTCGCGGTGTCGGGCTTTCGCAAGGTTGTTTCGATCACGGCCAGGGCGAATTATCGGACGCGGCGGCGGCGCTCGACTGGGCGCAGGCCGTCAGCCCCGAGGCACGGGCCTGCTGGATCGCCGGAATCTCGTTCGGCGCCTGGATTGGCATGCAGCTTTTGATGCGGCGGCCGGAAATCGAAGGCTTCGTCGCGATCGCGCCGCCGGCCAGCCGTTTCGATTTTTCCTTCCTCGCGCCCTGTCCATCCTCCGGACTTTTCGTGCATGGAGATCGCGACCGGGTCGCGCCCTTGAGAGAGGTTACCGGTCTGATCGAAAAGCTCAAGACTTAGAAGGGCATCTCCATTGAGCATGCGATCATTCCAGGCGCCAACCATTTCTTCGAAAACTGCATCGAGCTTTTGGCGGAGGAGGTCGGGCTATATCTTGACCGCCGCCTCGGCA
Organism: uncultured Alphaproteobacteria bacterium; assembly: GCA_963712225.1. GTDB lineage: Bacteria > Pseudomonadota > Alphaproteobacteria > Rhizobiales > Beijerinckiaceae > Methylocapsa. The sequence goes on along the minus strand of CAVQHH010000011.1, from coordinate 432,284 downwards.
ACCCGCCGCGGCTTCCGACGCCGACCCGGAGCGAGCCGGCGGAACGGCGCTAGGCTAGGTCGCCTTCTTGCGAGGCGCGAACCGCACGCCGGATCCATGGTCTCAGTCCTTGGCGCGCTCGACGTAGGAGCCATCTTCCGTCTGAACGATGACGCGGACGCCCGGCGAAATGTGCGGCGGCACCATCACCCGCGCGCCGTTCGAAAGTTTCGCGGGCTTATAGGAAGACGACGCCGTTTGACCTTTCATGGCGGGCTCGGTCGCGACGACTTCGAGCGTCACCCGCGCGGGCAGTTGAATTCCGACGGCGGTGCCGTTGAAGATCGACAGCACGCAGGTCATGCCTTCCTGCAAATAGATCGCCTGCTCTCCAACGACCCCGGCAGGCACGACGATCTGATCGTAAGTGTCCGTATTCATGAAGGTGAAGCCATCGGAGTCCTGGTAGAGGTAACTGAAATTCGAGTCCTCGACATAGGCGCGTTCGACCTGCTCGGTCGTTTTGTAGCGGTCGGTTGTTTTGACGCCGTCCGAGAGGCGACGCATGTCGATTTGAGTTGTTGGCGTGCCTTTGCCGGGATGAAAGCTTTCCGCGGTCAAAACGACATAAAGCTGACCGTCCTCCCGCTCGATAATATTGCCTTTGCGGATTGAACTGGCGATGACTTTCACGGGCTTTCCTTTACGCGAAGATATGTTTCCGGAGCGCCCGGGGCAAAGGCGCCGGGGCTTGCCCATCGACTCCGGGCGGCACAATAGTCATGTTCCGGCTTTTCGCCAGAGCATTTGCGGGCGAATGGGCGCCCCGGTTCGCCTCAAGAAAATGCACCTAGGAAGAAACCGCAAGCCCGGCCCGGCCGCATTTCCAGCGAAATGGCACCAATGAGCACGCCCGCGCCCGAACGATCGCCCTGGTGGCAGCCCCGTGTTCACCGCGACCGGCGGCCTTTCCTCATCGGCCGCGCCAGGATGGTTGAAGCCGCGCGGGCTTTTTTTTCGGCGCAATCCTTTATCGAGGTCGATACGGCGATTTTCCAGGTGTCGCCCGGAAACGAAGCCCATATTAGCGCTTTTGCCACCTCGATGTTGGATGACACCGGAGCTAAATCAAGGCTTTATCTGCATTCCTCCCCGGAATTCGCGGCGAAAAAACTGCTCGCCGCCGGCGAAATGCGCATTTTTTCCTTTGCGCATGTGTTCAGGAACCGCGAACGGGGAAAACTCCACCATCCCGAATTCACCATGCTCGAATGGTATCGCGCGGGCGCGCCTTACCAGAGATTGATGGAGGATTGCATGGGCCTTCTCGCCCGCACCGTTACCGCCGCGGGCAGCCGCGACCTGCGCTTTGGCGGGCACATCGCCGATCCATTCGAGGAACCGGAAGTCTTGACCGTGGCCGAGGCATTCGACCGCTATGCCGGTATCGATCTTCTGGCCACGCTCAAGGGGTCCGAACCCGATCGCGACGCGCTGGCGGCCGACGCCCGCAATCATGGAATCAGAACCAGTACGGACGACAGCTGGTCCGATATCTTCAGCAAGATCCTGGCGGCGAAGATCGAGCCGCAACTCGGCCATGGCCGCCCGGCGATCCTCATGGACTATCCCGCGAGCGAGGCGGCGCTCGCCAGATTGCAGGAAGACACGCGTTTCGCGGAGCGGTTCGAACTTTATGCCTGCGGGGTCGAACTCGCCAATGGATTTGGCGAGTTGACCGATCCCGCCCTGCAGCGGCAGCGGTTCGAAACGGAAATGGCGGAGCGGCTCAGGATTTATGGCGAGGCCTATCCGATCGACGAGGATTTCTTGCAGGCTCTCGCGATCATGCCCGAGGCCAGCGGCGTAGCGCTTGGCTTTGACAGGCTGGCGATGCTCGCGACCGGAGCGTCCCATATCGAGCAAGTGGTATGGACGCCGGTTCAGAAGGGCACACCGGTGAAATGAGGACACCGCCGGGAAACCTGCGCACTGCCGCCGATCTGATCGAAGCCGGCCTCGTGCCGGACGCAAAGAGGGGCCCGATCGAGCGGGTCGCCGCGATCTACGCCATTGGAGTCACCGGCACGGTCGCGGGCCTGATCGACCCCACCGACGTCACCGACCCAATTGCCCGCCAATTTGTTCCAGACTTGGCCGAATTCTCGCAGCGGCCTGACGAAATGACCGATCCGACCGGCGATCTCGCGTTCAGCCCGGTCGAAGGCATTGTCCACCGCTACCCAGATCGCGCGCTCTTAAAATTGCTCCACGTCTGCCCGGTCTATTGCCGGTTCTGCTTTCGCCGCGCGGTCGTCGGGCCAAGCAGTGCGGCTTATCTTGCACCGGAGGCGCTTGCCGCCGCGATGGGCTATCTCGCGGATCAGTCCGGGATCTGGGAAGTAATCCTCACCGGCGGCGATCCGTTGACCTTGTCGGCGCGACGGCTCGCGGACATCATGGCCAGGCTCAAAGCCATCGATCATCTGAAAGTCATTCGCCTGCATACGCGCGTTCCGGTCGCCGATCCCGCGAAAATCACGGCGGAGCTTGCCGATGTTTTGCTGTCCTCCGGCAAGACCGTCTATGTGGCCTTGCACGCCAATCATCCGCGCGAGATGTCCGAAGCGGCGCGCGCGGCCTGCGCAAAGTTTATCGACGCGGGCATCCCAATGTTGAGCCAGAGCGTGCTCCTTGCCGGAGTGAACGACGATATCGAAACGCTGACAAAGCTCATGCGTACCTTCGTCGAGGCGCGCATAAAACCCTATTATCTGCACCAGCTCGATCGGGCGCCGGGAACCGGGCATTTTTGGGTGCCGATCGCAAAGGGCCAGGACTTGATGCGGCAGTTGCGCGGCCGCGTGTCCGGCCTATGCCAGCCCCATTACATGCTGGATATTCCGGGCGGCCACGGCAAATCGCCGATTGGCCCGGATTATCTAATAAACCTATCCCCCGGCGAAACTTACGAGGTCACCGATTACCAGGGCCGGTCGCACGTTTATCCCCCGCAAGAACCACGGTAAGAAGCGTGGGTTGCCTTTGAACCATGATTAAGCGAAAACCGATTTTGTACCTGGCCGCGCGCGACACCCGGGAGAAGCCTTGTTAAAATATCTTGCGTGCCTGATCGGTCTTGTTGCGCTCGTTGCAATAGTGCCCGCGCGTGAGGCTCCGGCGAAACAGGCGCTTGTCCAAAAACAGGACAAGACGCAAGGGCCAGCGCAACAACAGCCGCCGGCCCAAGTGCAAGCTCCAGCGCAAGGCCAGACGTCGCAGCCAGCGGGTCCGCCAGCTCCTCCGCGGCCCGCGTCGCCGGAGCAAGCGCCGATCGGTCCGGCCCTCGACAAACTCAGCGCTTCCCTAAAGCAAATTGAAGCAAGCCTCGAGCGTCACGATCTGACCGATGCGGATCTCCAGGCCTTGCGTCAGCGGATCGATCCGATTTCGGACGCGGCGGCTAGTGCGCTCGACAGTCTGACGCCGCGCCTCGCCGGGATCAAGGCGCGACTCGACCAGCTTGGTCTGAAACCGGACGATTCCGCGCCGCCCGAAAGCCCGGCGGTGACAGCGGAGCGCGCCGACCAGCAAAAGCTCTATAACGACACCGACGAACTTTCGAAGCGCGCCCGCCTGCTCGCGGTCGAGGCGGACCAGACCGGTGCGAATATCAAGGCGCGGCGGCGCACCTTGTTCACGCGTTCATTGTTCGCGCGGGCGACGAGTATCGCCGACCCCGCGCTCTGGTTCGACGTCTGGCACGAAGCGCCGGGCGACGCGGCAGCCATAAAAACGATCTTCAGCGAATGGATCGACGGCATCAACAACCGGCTCGATGGCCGGCGTAAACCGGGTTTCTGGGGCGTCCTGGCCCTGATCCTATTGCTTTATCTGCCGCTCTCGCGGCTGGCCCGGCGCGTCCTTGAACGCCATGCGGCAGTTTTCAATCCAAGCCGGTTTCGCAAAATTCTCGGGGCCTGGTGGGTCGCGCTCGTCATTGCGGTTCCGGCAATCGCTATGCTCTACATCGTCGGCCTCGTGTTCCAAGCCTTCGATCTCACCAATGCGCGATTGCAGACCTTCATACAGGCCTCCGGCGAGGCGGTGATCCGCATCGCCGCGGCGGCGGGAATAGCGCGCGGCCTGGTTGCTCCGACACGCCCCAATTGGCGGCTGCCGAAGCTCAACGACAGGGCAGCGGAAAGCATCGTCCGCGCGGCGATCGGCCTTGCTTGCGTCGTCTCGGTGACGCGCCTTTTCGAAGCTCTCAACGATATTGTTGGCGCATCCTTGCCCGTCGCCGTCACGATGCGCGGGCTTGCCGCCATAATGGGGGCAATCATGCTCGGCGTCGAGCTGTGGCGCTTCGGCAGCACCATGGATATCGATGATAGTCTCGGGCCCCGGGTCACAAGGGAGAGGGGTTGGTTCGACCTCTTTCGCGTGGCCTCTTGGGCGGTGGCTTTCGCCATCTCCGTCTCGGTTCTGCTCGGCTACGCGGCCTTCGGCAGTTTTCTCCTCGACCAATTTTTCTGGGTTTGCGTCATTGCCTGCGTGTTGTTCATGTTGATCGTTCTCGCCGATGAGGCAATCAGCGCGGGCCTGGCGCCAACCACGCGGCTCGGGCATCGGCTGATCACCAGCATCGGCTTCAATCGCAACTCGCTTGAGCTTACCGGCGTCCTCCTTGCCGGACTGTTAAGGCTTGTGCTTTTCGTCGTCGCGGCGGGTCTCGTGCTGGCACCATGGGGGCTTCAGCGGAGCGATGTCCCGATCGATATTGACGCTGCCTTTTTTGGCTTCAAGGTTGGCGATGTCACGATTTCGCCGTTCAGCATCTTCATCGCCATCGCCCTCTTCGCGTTAGCCTTCGGGATTTTTCACGCGGTGCTGCAATGGGTCGATTCCAAGCTTTTTCCGCATATGAACTTCGACCTCGGCCTGCGCAATTCGATCCGCACCAGTCTCGGCTATGTCGGTTTCCTCATCGCGGGCGGCCTCGCGCTCAGCTATCTTGGATTGAATTTCGAAAAGCTCGCGATTGTCGCCGGCGCTTTATCGGTCGGCATCGGTTTCGGTCTGCAGTCGATCGTCAATAATTTCGTCTCGGGCTTAATCCTCTTGTGGGAGCGCGCCGTAAGGGTCGGCGACTGGATCGTGGTTGGCGCCGATCAAGGCTTCGTGCGCCGCATCAATGTCCGCGCGACCGAGATCGAGACTTTCGACCGCGCCCAGGTCATCATACCAAATTCGAGCCTCGTCAGCGGCGTTGTCACTAACCTTGTGCGCAACGACCGGACCGGACGGATCGCCATTCCCCTGACGGTCGCGGGCTCCGCCGATCCAGACAAAGTTCGCGAGGTCTTGATTGCGATCGCCAAGGCAAATCAGCTCGTTTTGACCATACCAGCCCCGCAAATACTGTTTACCGGCATGTCGGCCAGCGCGCTCAACTTCGAGCTGCGTGTCTTCGTCGGCGACGTCGAAACCAGCGTCCGCGTTAAGAGCGACCTTAACTTCGAGATCTTTAGGCGATTTAAGGAGGAAAAATTCTTCGACGCCCCGGCACCGGACGCCACGAAGGTCGAGATCGTCAGCTTCGAAAATCTGGAAAGCTTAGCGACCCCCTTCGATGAGGTATCTACGGCGAACCAGCCAAAGCGCGGAGCCGCGGGACGATGAGAATCGCCGCTGGCGCCGTGAGGTGCTCTTGGGTGCCGGTCGCAGCGGTCGATCTACACCCGGGCGCGAAAAATGTCGGCGGCGGATGACATGGCGGCGCGGGGCCGCCGTCAGTCGCATCTCGCAGCATTGGTCAACCAGTCGGCACCGATCCATCGTATGCCTTCGAGCCGTATCAAAGTCATATTTCACATTGGCCTTGAGAAGACCGGCACGACGTCTTTTCAGCGCTTTTGTACTCGCAATGCGCGAAGCCTTGTAAAGCACAACGTATTATACCCCAAGCGGTCTTATGCGTTTCATGCGCTTAACCACGCTCCATTGACGGCAAGCTATCTACATTCTGAAAATCATGACGATTTTTATATGCGTTCTACTATCACAAGTTCCGAGATGGTGAAATCCCTTAAAAGAGAAATCGAGGCTTCCGGCGTCGAGACAGTGATCATTAGTTCCGAACATCTATCTTCCCGCTTCCGGGCCCCCAAGATCGAAAAGCTTGCTGACGATTTCAACGAATATGACTGCCATGTTGTTATAGCCTTGCGCGATCACTTGTCTCGACTTTTTTCGTCTTACTCCACACACGTGATGAGCGGTTCGAACCAAACGCTCGACGAATATGCTGAGTGGGTTTTGCTACCGGACAATCTCTATATGAGATATGCCGATACAATAAGATTGTGGGAAGCATCGTTCAGTCGCGATAACGTAATCGTATTCGATTACAATGAAGCATCAGATGTTATTTATTCAATTCTATCAAGGATTGGCCTATTGCATCTTAGAAATAAACTAACCGATGATCATAAATGCAACGCGTCGTTGGATGCAAATGTTACAGAGGCGCTGAGGCTAATCAATATAGCTAATCGTAGCGAAAGTGCATACAGAAGTAATATAGCGTATATAGAATTCATAAAACTGCATTACATAAGATCAGTTTTGAAGAAAAAATTGCAAGCTAAGAGTAATTGCTCTCATTGGAGGTTGAGTGAGCCATATCTAAAACAATTGCTTGACATAGCGGAGGCTGACGCACTTTGGCTAGCAAAACACTACTCGATGCCTGTTGGCTTAATCAAGTCAGAAAACTTGCCAGTAGCCCCTCCGGAGGAATTCCAAGAGGATGTTGCTAAGCTTTTGGCTAGAATTTTGACCCAAACAATTTGCGCTCGATGGAGCCCGTATCGTTTTAACATGTTTTCACGTGCCGCTTTATTTCTTATTTTGGAAAAATTGCGAAGCATCAGTCGGCGTTAGAGCATGTCTAGAAAAAGTTGCTCGATGTTTTCAACTCCGACATGCTCCAGCGCTTTGAGATTGAGCTGTGTCCTTATCGCAACCTCAGCTTCCTCAATCCGGACCGGATGGACAACCTGTTGAAAGCTCACGGCTAGACGACCTCGACGGTCGCGGCGTCGTAGAGCGCGCCGGCGCCGGCATTGGCGCGGAAGACGTCTTGCGGCAAAAGTTCCACCTCATTCGTGTGTGTACGTACGAGCAGGTTTTCGATGCGCGCGCGCGAACGCGCTAAAAGGGCAGGGTCCAAGCGGCCTCCCTCGACCGCCGCAAGAATAGCGTGCGCGAAACCCCTGGCGCGGCCGGAATCAGTGAAATGCGCGCAGACCATCACCATGTCGCAGCCGGAATCGATCAAGCGCACGGCGGAATCCGGGTTGTCGAAAAGCCCTTTCATGGCGCCCATGCCGATATCATCGGAGACGGCTACTCCCGCAAAATCAAGCTCCTCGCGCAGAATGTTGGTGGCGAACCGGCGCGAGAGCGCGACCGGCGCATGCGGATCGACGGCGGGATAGAGAATATGCGCCATCAGGATCATGGAAAGGCCCGCCTCGATCGCGGCGGCGAAAGGCTTGAGCTCCCGCGCGCGCAACGCATCAAGGCCGAGCTTCTGCACAGGCAAGCCGAGATGAGAGTCGATGCTGGTATCGCCATGCCCTGGAAAATGCTTGCCGCAGGCGATGATTTTTTCCGCGTGCATGGCCTGCACGAATGGCAGCGCCGCCGCGATCACGGAATCCGCCGTTTGCCCAAAAGCGCGCTCGCCGATCACCGGATTGGCCGGGTTGGTGTGAATATCGAGCACCGGAGCGAAGTTGAGGTTGACGCCGAGCGAGGCGAGTTCGCGGCCGATCGCGCGGCCCACTTCGGCGGCTCGCCCCGCCCATCGCGCGGCGTAGGCGAAGCGCGTGACCGGCGGCGGCGTCCGGCACACCCGGCCCCCCTCGTGGTCGATGGCGATGAGCATGCGCTCGCGCCCGGTTGCCGCACGGATATCGGCGACCAGCCGCGCGTGGCTCTCGAGCCAGGTTTTATAGGGAAGATCATGGCGGAAATTGCTCTTGAAGAGAATGACGCCGGCGGGGCGCAAATCGCCAAGAAGCGCACGGTCGTGGTCGTCAAGAACCGGCGACGGCCGAAGGCCGATCAGAAAATGGTCGCCGGCGGAGGCGATGGTGTCCCGGAGCATGCGGCGATCATCCCAAAAAGGCTAAGCTCGGCTGGGCTTCCCGCGGCGCAGCCAAATTTGCGTCATGCCGCCGAAGGTTAGCCCGAGCGCCGCCCACAAGACTGCGCGCGCGCCGATGGACGCCAGGCGAAAATTCCACAAGACGCTTGCCGGAAAATTGATTGGAACTTCATCGACGGGCGGCAGCGCCAGGGCAGCCAAGCCCGCCACCACGACAAAGACGGCGGCGGAAACAAGCGCGCCGTTCCAGGGTCCGAGCCTTGCCGAAAAGGCCAGCGCGAGCGTCGCGGCGAGGATCATGGCGAGGAGGGAAATCGCGAGCATGGCAAAATAAAGCGCGGTGCGCGCGCCGATCGTCTCCGGCGCGCCGATCGCCGGTGGATTGGCCGGATATTTCAGCTCCGGCACGAGCACCATCGCGACAAAGCCGGCAAAGGCCAGGAGCGCCGAAAGAGCTTTCGGATCGAAACCATTTCCCCGCCCGTAAGCGAGCGCGAAAACTAAGCTGAACAGGCCGCCGATGGCGGCGCCAAAGACAATGTAGGCGGTCAAGAGTCCGGCGCCGCGCTGCACGCTACGGCTTACGATTTCAGGCTCGGATGGTTGCGCGGCTGTCTGCTCCATGGCGGTCTCGAAGGCAATGGCGCGTTCAATTGAAGGCTCCCCCGCGAGAAATGAAAAGCCCGCCGCGAGCAGACCCGCGAGGATGCCGGCGAGCAGGCCGCGCAGAAGAAGACCGCTGACCACGCGCCTGCCCCTTTAGTGACAGGGAAAGGCCAGGAGATGGCGCCCGTCATGCACAAATTCATGGACGTAATGACCGGAGATAAGCGCCGTCGCGCCTTGCTCGGCCCCGATGAAATAGATCAAGAGGAGGGCGAGAACTCCGGCGAATGCGGCCCAAGGGAAAATCTCGCGGAGTGGGATTGGAAGCGGCCGGGTTGCCGGAGCATGGATAAAGCTAGTCATGTCCTGCCTTACAGGGCGTCCCATCTCCGTGCGCCGTTCGGGAAAGGACGCCCGTGCGAATCCGGCGAGATGCCGGAAAGACGCACCCTAGGGGCGGCTGCACTGTCTGTCAACGCGGCGAGAGCCTGGGCGGAGGTTGCGCGCGAATGGTCGGCGGTAGAGGCGTGCGTGGGCGCCGACCAGGCGTCGTTGGTGTAGCGGTCGCGTCCAGCAGCAGGCAAATCTTGAACAGGTTGTTCAGCGTCTGCGGGGCGACCGTGGGATCGCCGATCGCCAGGGCGCCCCTCGAGCCGCATGCACTCGCCCAGGGCTGTTCAACGCACTCAGGACAGGGGTTTCCGGTGCCTTCCAATCCCCAGGGACCGATCTCTTTATGTCGGAACGGGCGCGTCCGTGCCGCCAAAAAGAATGTCGGACGGCGCGGCGTTCAGTCCGGTCTAGCCGCCGAAGCTGATTTGTGCCATATTCAACGCCATCCGCCGGGACCGAGAGATTCGCAAGCCCTCAACGCCATGACAAAGCCCTAGCCGGGAGACTCTTGCGTCGCGCGTCATGAAAGACAAAACCGTCGCCATTCTTGAAAGCCGGGTGCGCGATCACATTGCGAGTTTGGTCCGCAAGTATGGAGGCACGCCGTTTTTGGCTCCCGCACTGGCCGAAATCCAGGATGTCGATCCTGCGCACATCCATGAGTTGATCCGTGACTGGAGTTCCACGCCGCCCGATATATTCATTTTCCAGACGGGCGTCGGGACGCGCGCACTGTTCGCTGCAACCGATTCGCTAGGGCTAACCAGTGTTCTGCTGCGGCTACTGGACGCAGCGCAGGTGATCGTACGGGGTCCCAAGCCGACTACGGTGCTGCATTCGCGCAAGGTGCGCATCGACCGCGCCGCCAGCGACCCTTTCACGACGCACGAGGTGCTTGCCGAAATGCAAAAGACCCCGTTACGCGGCAAACGCGTCGTGGTGCAGCGTTACGGCGAGACCAATCGTAAGTTACAGACTACGCTCGAAAGCGAAGGCGCGGTAGTAATCGAAATCGTGACCTATCGCTGGGCGTTGCCAGAGGATACGGCGCCGTTGCTACGGCTGATTGACGCGCTCGGTCGTGATGAGATTGATCTTATGGCGTTCACCAGCGCATCGCAGGCGCGCAACCTTTTCGCCGTCGCGGAATACGACGGCAAAGAAGCGTCGCTTAAACAAAGCCTCGGCCGAACGCTCGTCGCGTCAATCGGGCCGGTGTGCAGCGCCGCGCTCCGCAAGCTCGCCGTGAGAGTCGATATCGAGGCAAAGCCGCCGAAGCTCGGGCCGTTCATTGACGCGATCAACGCGGCATTGTCCGACCCGCGTCGATTGGGCTAACCCTAACGCGTGGGGTTCCGACGAAAAACTCCGGTTGTGGTCGCCGAGGCGTTGTCACACGGTTACCGGCTGATTAGATCCGGCGTCGCCGCGTTACTCCAGACATTGATGGCGCGGCTGTTTCAGCCGAATAAGAAAGCCTCGCGGTTCCCCGCCGGTCAGCGTGGACCAGTGATTTTCGCTGGAGGTCAACCAATGGATACGCCAGCGGCCCCGTTGGTCGTTACGCGGCTTTCCGCGAGGTGCGGTAAGGTGTTCAGCGACCTGAACACGGCGTCAACGAATCATCGAAGTCAGATCTTCTCGGGATCAGCGTGAGGCTCGGTGAGGCCCGCCGCCCGGCGGACCTCTTCGTCTTCAGACGATTGAAGAGGCTGGTCTCCCGCGGGCATTGTTCCGCAATGCCTGGCTTCGGAGAGCCCATGCGATGGGTGACGTGTGTCACCGCGCCGATTTTGTTGGCGGACGTAGGTGATTATCGCTTCCGGGTGTTCAGTCTTGACCTTAAGCGCAGCGACGAGCGCATCTTCGGCGTCCACGGCGATGTGGTCCGTCTTCCCTTTCAGCTTAAGCCCGACGGTGAATTGCACCGGCACGTCCTCCTCTACCCAATATTTTGGGCCACACGTTCGTCGATGTCCAGCCCTGTTTAGCCAAAGTGTCGGGAACAAGGTTCGTTGCGCGGTGATTGCTGCCAGCGTCTTCAAGAGATGCCGTTGATCGGGCCAGCCCGCGTCACCTTCAACATGTTACCAAGAGGTCTTTTGATCGAGCGCGCTGAAGCTGCGAGCGGTCGCTATGGCTCAAGACAATGCCCATCCAAAGCACTTGGGAAACTCGCCGCCTGAGTGGGACTCCGTTTCTTTCTAGGTCTCGAACAGTTTAAGCGTCAGGCGCTTGGCCCCGCCGCCAGCGTTCATGAACTCCGACAAAGGCGTGATCACCGGCGTAAAACCGGCACTGCGCAAACGGTTCTGCAAATTTTCCGACGCGCCATTCATAAAGACATAGCCATCAAGATCGACGGCGTTGCAGCAGAATTCCAGGGCGTCGCCTTCCTCAACCGCGATGCGCTTACCTTTCGGCACCAGCAATTCAATTAAGGCGCACGATTTTTCATCGAAAGCCGCCGGAAAATACAACAAATACTCGCTCGCCAATGGGCAGAGGCAGGTGTCGAGATGATAAAAGCGCGGACCAATCAGATTCAACGCCGCCGTTTTGCGACCCAGCAATTTTCCAAAAGCGCGGGCACGGCGGCATCCGACCGGAAGCCGTGACCGACCCACAGCAATTCCCGCCCGCGATCAAATAAAGCATCGCCTGCTCCTTCAAACGCAACGTCCTGCGGCCAGTCCAGAATTTCAAACCCATTTTCCTCGAACCAGGCGGGGTGATGCGGCTCTTCTCCCTGTCGTTCGACGCTGCGGAAACGGCCGGCGATGACCTTTTTGCCCAAGATGATGCCTGCATTCGCTGTGAAAACGATATCCGGCAGATCTTGTTGCGACGTCTCTAACACCAGTTTCGCATGTTGTTCTATCGCGTTTCGCAAATCATTCCATTGCCGATGCGCCAAGGCATGGTCGGTATTTGCAAACTGCCCTTCCATCCACGGATTGATCACGTAAACGACCTCGAAATGATCGGGAGGGCACATAAGGATCGTCTGCGGGAATGATGTCATAAATTCCTATCCAATTGCATGTGGGGAATATTGCATTTGGGGAATATTGTCCGAAGCGACACTTGGCGTCGGCCCGCCATCACGCTCAAGTGACGTTGGTCATAAAGCCCCCGTCCTTCATTTTTGGTCGCTCCGGAAGTCGGATGTTGGCGAACGGAGACATCTCGATCTCACCCTGGATTGAGTAATGACGACGCAACCGCCGCGTTCGGTGGGCCGGCTATGAATGCATGGTTGAGAACGCCAGCTCGTTAAACCTGAACCTAAGGCCGGTCCTGCTAGGCCCCCTCGATACCGCTGATTTTTAATGTTCGGATCATTATGCCAAGATCCGACATGCGGCGATGGTTGTCGGAAGCTTCAATCCCGTGCTATCGACGATCAGATGCAGTTCGCCTGCTCCAGAACGTGGACGGCTCTGAACCGGCAATCCGGAAAGATCGACACCGTGGTGGTGCAAATGGTCGATCGCCTCACCCGCTCGCTCGCCGATTCGCCAAGCTGGTCGAGTAGTTCGACCAACAGGGGGTCTCGTTCGTGTTGATCGCCCCGCGGCAAGCCCGCCCACTATGTGACAAGACCTGTCAGACCGGCCCTTCCTCAGGTTCGGGCACCGGAACATCAAATCCATTCAAGGTGACGGAAACCAAACAATATAGACCGACGAGATAGCAAAGTTCGGCCGCACCATGCACACCGAACGCATCGACCGCGGCGCGATAGGTCAGCTCCGGCAGCACACCACCGCCAGTAAGCGCGGCGGCGACATCATAGGCAACGGCCTCATCGCGGGTGAGATCGGGGGGACGCTGGCCCGCGACGATGGTGGCTAGCTTCGCATCTGGAAGCTTGTCGTGCTCGGCGACGGCGACATGGGCATAGACTTCATAAGCGGCCCGAAAATGTGCACCGGTCACGAGGATCGCGACCTGGCGGGCGGGATCAGGCAGGTTTGATTGCGCGGAAAGGGCCTTGGTGAGGTCCCAAATAGGTTTGCCGATGCGCGCCTCATGGAGCCACGGGTTCCAGGGACCCATCAAAGTACCATCCTTCCGCATGGCGATGAACCCTTGAAAGCTCTTGCTGATCCCCTCGTGCATATCGTCATAAAGAGAGCGCTGCTCTGGTGATAGCTCGGTGGGCGGTATCAATGGCAGGCGCATGATGAAACTCCGACATCCCCAAATGGGCGAGGATTGACGCTCAAATTGCCTCTAATTAGCCCTTTTAGCAAGGCAGAGGTCTTTGCCACATTGCCAAATTAAGCACGTAGCGTCCGGCTCAGGGGCTCTGCCGCCATTCTGACCGGTCGCCACTTCGACGACCGCGATGGCCTAGCGTTGGCAAGCCAACGCATCTTGCTTAAGGCCCGGCGAGAACACGCGCACCGAGCCGCGTCAGGGCTAGCCGCAACGGTTCATCGATGGCACCGCCGACGATCGTTTCCGCCGCCGTCACGGCGGCCTTGTCCAACGGGCGGGCCCCATGCCTGGCGAGGGGCGGTGCGGCAACCGGACCTTGCTTTAGCAGGAGGCGCGAGATGCAACGCCAGCCGAAGTGGGCGTTGACGCGCTCGATGACGATAGGCGCGAGATGCTGCAATTCCAAGGCGAATCCCGTCTCGACGCGCACGATGAGCGTCGCCGGAACTGGGTCGTTTTCCGCCGCGCGGCCATGTTGCCGCACCGGCCACTGCACTTTGACCGGTTGCGACATCGCGGCGAGTTTTTCGCCGACAATATCGTCCCAAAACAAAACGAGACCGGACTGGCCAAAACCTTGCCGCGTCAAAACCGGATCGATCGCGGTTTGCACGAGGTCCGCGAGCGGCCGGGACCAAGGGATTTTGCCGGGGCGGCGCTTACGCATCCTCCCTTATACCTTGTCTTGGCCGGCGCTCCACGCGAAAATTCGTCGAATCCAAGTGCTCCCGGCCGCTCTCCATAAAGGGCAACCGGGGGCGTCCGCAGGCTTCAAGCCGCGTCGCCGCCAAACAAAGCGGCGGCGCGATTCTTAAGTTCCTCGAGCGAAATATCCTCCTTGTGAGTCGCGATCCACCAGCGATGGCCGGAAGGGTCCTCGAATTTGCCGCCGCGCTCGCCGTAGAATTGATCCGAGACAGGCCGGAGAACCTTTATACCCGCGCCAATCGCACGGGCAGTGAACGCATCGACATCCTCGACATAGAGGTGGATCATGACAGGAGTTCCTCCGATCGTTTGCGAACTCAAGGCATCGTGGTCCGGAAATTCGTCGCAAAGCATGATCCTGGCCTCGCCGATTTCGAGTTCCGCATGTCCGACCTTGCCCCCATGCTCGATGCAAAGCACCTCCGACGCGCCGAAAGCGGCTTTGTAAAACGCGATGGCTTCGCTGGCGTTGCGCACGGTTAGATAGGGTATTGCCCCTTGGTGCCCTTCGGGTATCGGCTTGACGGTGGCGCTCATCTTTCGACCCCTTTGCTTTGCCCTTGTTCATAGCTAAGATAAAAAAGCGCTCAAACGAGGCGCATCTATGGCGTTCAAAACGAGCCTTGACGCGCGAGCCGGCGCCGCTGCTGCTCTTCTTGCGTGGTATGATCGCCATCGCCGCAAGCTGCCTTGGCGAGCCTTGCCGGGCGCGCCCGCCGACCCCTACAAGGTTTGGCTTTCGGAAATCATGCTGCAACAGACGACGGTCGCGGCCGTAAAACCCTATTTCTTGGGCTTTCTGGCGCGCTGGCCCAATGTCGGCGTGTTGGCTCAAGCCAGCGGCGAAGAGGTGATGCGGGCCTGGGCCGGGCTCGGCTATTATTCGCGCGCGCGAAATCTCCATGCATGCGCCAAAATTGTCGCGGGACCGCTTATGGGCAAGTTTCCGGATACCGAAGCGGCGTTGCGGGACCTTCCCGGTATTGGGCCCTATACCGCGGCGGCCGTCGCGGCGATCGCATTCGGCCGCCCCGCGGCGGCCATCGACGGCAATGCCGAGCGGGTGCTGGCGCGCCTCTTTGCGATCTCCACGCCGCTGCCAGCGGCAAGGTCCGAAATCAGGGCAAAGGCCGCCGCCATGGTGCCGGTCGGTCGGCCCGGCGACTTCGCGCAGGCGATGATGGACCTAGGCGCCATGATCTGCGCGCCAAAACATCCTTCCTGCGACATTTGTCCCCTGCTAAAATTTTGTCGTGGCCATGCCTCGGGGCGCCCCGAAAGCCTGCCGCGTAAGGCGCCGCGGCGGGCAAGGCCGCTGCGCCAGGGCGGTGTGTTTTTCGTGCACCGCCGGGACGGTGCGGTTCTCGTCCGCACCAGGCCGCTCAAGGGTCTCCTCGGCGGCATGACGGAAATACCCGGAACCGCTTGGCAAATCCAATTCGACGCGGCCTCGGTGCCAAGCCAGGCGCCGGTTGAAGCGTCTTACCGGAAGCTCGATCGGCAGGTTGCACACGCGTTCACGCATTTCGCCTTACGGCTCGACATTTATGTGGCGCAAGTTCCAAGCAGGCGGCGCGCGCCAGCCGGCTACCGTTTCGTGCCCGATCGCGGCCTCGACCAGGAGGCTTTTCCCAGCGTCATGCGCAAAATAATCGAAGCCGTGCGGCGGCTGCATTTGACCGATGATGTTGAAAAACCCTCGCGGTGAAGAGCGAATGGTAATTCCGTGCTGTGGGAGTCAGCACCGGTGATTCGGTGATGATGGGACGGCAGACGGGCGATCAGAGCCAGCTATTTTACTTGTTCAACCTCGAAAAGCGCATTCCGGCACGCCATTGCACGCGCGCGCCATTCAGGAAGATCGTACACATCGACGAAGACACGCACGATTATGCGCGCTCTCTAAAGGACACCCGAATTTGAACAGTCAAGGAATGAGCGCAAGAAAGTGGAGATGCGCTTCGCACACCTGAAGATCAACCATCGCTTCGAGCGCATGCGTCTTCGGGGTCTCACCGGCGCCCGCGATGAGTTCCACCTTGCGGCCATGGTGCAAAATCTTAAGACACTCCCAAACTTAAGTCTGGCGGCCACCGCAGGACAAGCAAGCTGCTGCGTGTGTCACGTAAGCGCGGTGCCACAAACCTATCCACGTCGGCCTAAAAGGCTCATAGCTCCTACCCCTCGGGTGCCGCGGCGAGCAACCGAGGGGAAAACCAAACCTTCAAAAGCTCTATACGTGAGCCTCACTTCTCTCATTGCCAACTTTTTCAACGGCATCGACCCTGGCTGTGTAAAAACCCGCGGGTCGATGTGATTCTTGCGGGATGATTCCTGCACGATTTGCGGAGGGATCGGATGAAGCGCTTTGTTGAGGGGATGGATCGCGGCCAGAGCACCCTTTTTCCTGAATGCCTGGAAGATTGGATTTGCGAGGATAATCCGGTTCGCGTGATTGATGTCTTTGTCGGGGGGCTCGATCTGGCCGGGCTTCGGTTTTGCGGGGTTGATTCCGAGGCCACCGGCCGGCCTTCGGACCATCCGTCGGTGCTGTTGAAGCTCTCCATTTACGGTTATCTCAATCGGGTTCAGTCGAGCCGCCGGCTTGAGCGTGAGGCGTGCCGCAACTGACAGCCGATTTCAAGAATCCCCAACGATTCAACCAAAATCAGAGGGACTCTTAGCTCGTGCCATCCGCCATGGCCCGGCGTCCCGGGTGCCGCCGGTTGACCTTTCGCCTCTGCCGATGCCGACGGCTTGAACAATGCGAGCGTCGCACCCTGCGGATCGGAAATGGTCGCAAAGCGGCCAACGCCGGGAATATCATCGGGAGCGCGGTGGATGTTACCGCCATCCTTCTTTGCTTGAGACGCGCTCGCATCGACATCGTCGACAGCGACATAGCTACTCCAGCGCGGCCGGGCGCCCTCGGCGCAGGCGGTTTGGGGCAGCGCTAACATCCCGCCTACAGCGGCTCGAGGAGCAGGCCTTCGTTGGCTCGCAAGTACAAGGTCGATCCGACAGGTTCGCCGCGACGGTCGCCAAGTGTGGAGATCGCGACACTAGCCGTGGTCGATGCGGGGGCGGACCAAACCTGCGGATCGGCAGTAAAATTGAGTACGACAAATATCCGGTTATCGCCATTGCGGCGCTCATAGGCGAGGACATCGCTTTCTCGCGACAGAAGACGCCACTCCCCTTGGGAGAGCGTTTCATGTTCGCGCCTATAGTGGAGCAGGCTTCGCACCAAGAAGAGGATTGACGTTTTATCGTGGGTCATCGCCACGACATTGCGCGCCTCATAGTCTGGCGTGAGCGGAAGCCAGGGCTCATGTGTTGAAAAGCCTACGAAGGCGCTCGCGTCCCACTGCATCGGCGTTCGTGCGGGATCCCGCCCGATGCCGAGGCCAGGCTCATACTTAGCCCAGGGATCCTTGATCAGGTGCGGCGCTATCTCGACGTGGCCGATGCCGAGTTCGTCGCCGTAATACAGCGTTGGCGTGCCGCGCAAGGTCAAGAGCAGCATGGCCGCGACGCGAGTTTGTTCCGGTCCGACGCGCGCCGCTATGCGCGGCCTGTCGTGATTGCTGAGAACCCAGTTCGGCCAGCCGCCGTCCGGCAGAGCCGTCTCATAATTCTCGATCAGCTCGGCGATGTGCGGAGCCGTCCAGGCAGTATTCAGAAGCCAGAAGTTGAACGGCAGATGCGCGCCCGTGTGGTTCTTGCCGTAATAGGCGACTAACCTTTCTACCGGCAGATAGATCTCGCCGATCAATACCCGGTTCTCAAATTCATCAAGCACCCGCCGCATCCCCGCGATCACCTCATGCACCTCGGGCTGGTCGGTCGAGTAGGTCTGGAGCAAACGATCGATTTCCGGGTTATTTTTAGTCCAGGACGGATTGGTCGGATTGTCGCGAAATGCCGCATCCTTGATGAGATGCCACATCACGTCGACCCGGAATCCGTCGACCCCTCGCCGCGACCAGAAATGCAGCGCCTCATGCATCGCCGCTTCCACGTTCGGATTTCGCCAATTCAGATCCGGCTGCTCGGCAAGATAGGCGTGGTAGTAGTATTGGCCGGTGGCTTCATCCCATGTCCAGGCGCTGCCGCCAAAGTTGCTGATCCAATTATTCGGGGGTCCGCCATCTGGAGCCGCATCCCGCCAGATATACCAGTCGTGTTTTGGATCGGCGCGTGACCGCCGGCTGGCGATGAACCAAGGATGCTCGATCGACGTGTGATTTGGAACAAAGTCGAGGATGACTTTGAGTTGCTTTGTATGCGCTTCATCAATGACGAGGTCGAAACTTTCGAGCGAGCCAAAGATCGGATCAATCCCACAGTAATCGGCGACATCGTAACCGAAGTCATGCATTGGCGAGGGATAGATAGGCGAAATCCAGATCGCATCGACGCCGAGCCAGACAAGATAATCGAGCCGCTGCCGGATACCATCAAGATCGCCTATGCCATCACCGTTCGAGTCCTGAAAGGACCGAGGGTAGATTTGATAGACTGTCCCGACCTGCCACCATATATAAGACATGATCCAACCCGTGAAGCGACGAATGCAGGCGCAATCATCCCTGACGGCGCCCCCGATAGAGTGCTATCTCAAAAACTTTTTTTACAGCCCTTGTGGATGTTCATTCGGTCCACCTCTGGAACACTGAAGCTTTGCAACCTCAGTTTCCCCGGTCCGGACCGAATAGACAACCTATGGAAAGCTGCAGCTAGCTGCGGTATCACGGCCTCGACGCCGACACCGTGCGTGTTTCACCTTCGGGCAAGATCAGGCGCACCTCGGGGTCGAGCCTCGTAAAGGCGCCGAATACGTTCGGCGCGCGCCCGCTCAGATCAGGACGGTGTATCGTGACAGAATCGAGGGTGAACTCGGCTGGCGGCCGACAGAGGCGGGATAGTGCAGCCATGACCTACTTCAGCGAAAGAGAACAGGGCGAGCGGCTCAGAAATCACGAAGCCATATCAGAGGTCGTATGGGGTGGTATCCGGGCGCTTATCGGCGCGCGCATCGAGGACGGCTCATTCGGCGCCAGCTATCCAGAGTCCTGTCCGGATGGGGCCGGTCCCGTGGGCACCGATGAGGCCGCATTCTGGCAAGCCATGCACGCCGAGATTCCCAATTTGCAGGAACGTCCTTGGTATGGAAACACTCAAGAGCCTCCGGCGACACTGGATGTTCTGGACGTGGTCGAGTTTTCGTGGCGGTGCGTCGGAAAGCCGGTGCGCGGGAGCTATCACGGTTTTTTCAAGCACCATCACCTGAGTTTTGATGGCGACGCCGGCCGGCAAGAGTTTCAGGAAACCATCAACCGGATTTTCCGCCGCAACGGCCTCGCCTATGAACTGACAGCCCAGGGTCGCGTCGAGCGACTCGCGCCGCCGGTACTGCGCGAAGAACTCGCCTCGGCTCAGTTCCACACACCCGATCCGGAACTTAATCGGATGCTGGAAACAGCCCGGCGAAAATTTCTGGACCCTGACGAGGCGGCGCGCCGCGAGGCGCTAGAGGCTCTATGGGACGCGTGGGAACGACTCAAGACGCTCGGTCCCGGCCCTGACAAGAAGGC
This sequence comes from uncultured Alphaproteobacteria bacterium, assembly GCA_963712225.1. Lineage (GTDB taxonomy): Bacteria > Pseudomonadota > Alphaproteobacteria > Rhizobiales > Beijerinckiaceae > Methylocapsa. The sequence continues at coordinate 412,595 of CAVQHH010000011.1, read as the reverse complement.
ACAGGCATCTGCCATGCTCGACGCAGCCGCTGGCTTTTCCTCTCCCAAATTCCGTGAGGCGCTGGAAACGGAGGCAAGAGAACTTACCTCAATAGGGAATAGCCTCCAGATTCGCCACTCTGAAACAACCCAAGAACGGATCGCTCGTTCTGAGCAGGTGGACTACCTGTTCCATCGTCTGTTCTCACTCATTCAGGTCATTCTGCGCATGAATTATCAAAACTGAAGGTGTTCATTGGGGGATGGGGATCGTCAAAACCCAGTGCCCAGATTTGTCCTGGTTGGTCCGAGGGTAGACGTGATAGACTGTTCCGACCTGCCACCACTTATGAGACATGATGCAACCCGTGAAGCGACGAAAGCAGGCGTAACCTCCCTGACGGCGCCCCCGATAGAGCGCTATCTCAAAAACGTCTTTACAGCGATTTGTTGAGGGGAGAAATCAATGGGGTGGGCTTTCGATCCGCATTATCACGCTTGTGGATGTTCATTCGGTTCACCTGTTGAACAGTGAAGCTTTGCAACCTCAGTTTCTCCGGTCCGGACCGAATAGACAACCAGCTAGCCGCGGTATCACGATCTCGAAACCGACACAGTGCGTGATTTGCCTTCGGGCAAGATCACGCGCATCTCGGGGTCGAGCCCCGTTATGGCGCCGAAACGCTGAACGCGCACCGATACTGATTTCGCGTCAGCCTCGACCATAATGCGCCAGCCGCCGTAGCCGCCCGCCTGATAGGCCTCGCTCTCGTCGTCGTCCTCGAAATTCTCCGTGGTAAAGGCGCCGGAGCCGGTCGGCGGAAAGATCATGAAGCTGCGACAGGCCGCGCGGGCCGCAAAGGTCTGCGGGGCGACGTTAATGGGGATGGCGCAGCTTTCTCGCGCGAAAAGAACGGGCCGCGTCCAGGGCGCCGGGCGAGTGATGGCCTGGCCGCCCCTGAACGCCTCGCCGGACCAGAAAGCGTACCAATGCGCGCCGAAAGGCAGGTACACTTCTCGAACCGCAGCGCCCATGAACAGAAAAACCCCGCAAGACGAACGGTGAGCCGGATCACGGCCTTGTTCTGGTAGGCGATGTCGCCCATCGCCGCCGACAACGTGAAGCGGTCAATGGGATGGCGCTGGAAAATGTCTTGGGACTCCCGATGAGGCTTGACTGCGGCCGGAGGAAGTGTGGTCGGCAATTCGCCAGGACTCCCGGCATTCACGCGAGGTCGAGCGCGCACTTTGAAACCCCATAACGGCGCTCGCGGAAGGCCTCGTAACATGGGCCATCCGGAAAGACCTAAGAGAAACATCCGCCGAACCGGCCTTCATTCAGAAAGCCAACGTTTTTCCGACCCGTGGCGGCCGAGCGCGTGGCATGCGCGCCGGTGCCCGCGAGCTTGCTTTTGTCGACGATCAGATACTCGTCACGGATCGGCCGGCCTTCGAACCGGCATTCCAGGATTTCGCGCGCTCCCGCGCCCAACGACGGTGACCGCGGCCCAATCGATGTAAAGGGAAAAGGCCAGATGCTGACGTGGTTCTTGGTCGGGCGTAAGGCAGCGCTTGATCCGGCGCTCCTTGCCGGTCGTGCATTGGGACCGCTTCGAAAGCCATTCAGTTTGCTGAGGGAGCGAAAGAAAGAGGAGGACACCGACAGACAGAAGGGCAACGGTGTCTTCACCAAGGCCTTGATTGATTGCCTTCGCAAAGGCTTCCCAGGAATTCCACTGTCACGGGCGATTTTCACTCTTCAGCTCTTCAAGTCCTCTGGCAGCTTGCCGCCGTTAGCTGCAAGTTTCACCATGATTTGTTTGTGAAGCCAGATATTCATCGAGGTGGAATTGTTGGTATCGCCGGCATAGTGAAGCTCCTTTGCGAGTTCCTTACGCGCAGCGAAACTGCTGTCTATGGACAGGAGCTTCATCAGATCGACGACGGAGTGTCTCCAATCGAGCTTCTCGGTTGTTTTATCGTTCAAGTCGTCGAGCACCGCGGCGACGTCCACTGATGGCCCCGGCTGCACCGATGAAGTCGGAGCTGGGGCGGTTGGCGCGGCGTTCGTCATCCCGCCAGTTTGAGCAGAGGGCGCAGCCCGCGCAGCAGCGGCGGGCGAGGCTGGCGCTTTGCCCAATATTTTTGACATGATCGTCCCTAAGATGCTCATCGTACACTCCTATTATTCCATGCTGAATAAGGGGGAATCGCTTTCTCTGTCGTGTCCACGCCTCACGGCCCGGACAGTGGAGTTATAGCCGAATCTTGGTAACGGCGTGATGGATCAGGCGGCGGCTTAGGCTTGAGGCGCGGTCGGTAGGACGACGACCTCGATGCCGTCAGTGAACTTCGCACCTTGGATCAGCTTTGGCAATTGGTCGTGGCCATCGAGCCGCCGCCAGCTTTTCTGTGCCGGCTCCACGAGCTTGACCACCATGGCGAGTGCGGTCTTGTTTGAGAGGCAGCCTTTCAGCGCTCACAATCAACGCGTTTGCAGAGCCCTCTTCTTTAGCTGGTCGACGCGCGAAAGGAATAGTTTCTGAATTGGCGATGTGTTCGACCTGCTGTAGCCCACCGCTAGATCGATCGTCGGTGCCTCGCCTTCCAGCGGACGACTGACGACAGACCACGGCAGCATGTTCTTGGCATAGGCGGGCGTAAGTGTCGGCGATGACTACATCGTTACGGGGGGAATTATGCCGCCTTTGCCCGCGACGTGGTGAACGGCACCAATACCCCGCCGACGTTCCGCGACGCGGTGCGCATGCACAAGCTGATCGATGCTGCGATGCAGTCTTCGAAGACCGGCCGTCGAGTGCCGTTTGCCTGAACGGCGCCGCGACACCAACAATTCAATGACGGAGTTTCGTCATGTCACCCAGCCTGCAAGACCGGCTGCACGACGTTCAGCGCACCGTGCGGACACGTCCGCTGTTCACCATGCGGCTCGTACAAAGCTGTTGGTCATCGGTGCGACGCCCATAACCACGCGCCGCATCGGCGTCGTCGCTGGCGGCACCTTCGATGGCGGTGTAATCCTCCGAGAATTGGTGTGGTGTCAATGCGCCCAACGGCCTGAACAGCCCGAGGTACAAGAGAATCCTTGTTCAGAGAGAGGTGTGTCCTCGCGCCATTGAAATATGCCATATACAAAAGAAGGATGTGGCGCAGGTGACGCTCGCCGAAGACCACGACATGATCAAGGCACTCCCGCCGGAGCGAGCCAATCAGCCGTTCCGCAAGTCCATTCTGCCATGGCGAGCGTGGCGCAGTTGGCCGGTCACGAATGCCCATGGCGCGAAGCCGCCGGGTGAAAATTTCGCCATAGACCCGGTCACGATCGCGGGCGATGTAGCTCGATGTCCATTCTCAGTCGCAGGCTTCGGTGAGTTGCCGGGCCAGCCATTCGGCGGTCGGGTGTGCTGTCACACCCAGCCATGAGATCCGGCGCCGGCCGTGCCATAGAATCAGCAAGCCATAGAGCAGCCGAAACGAGAAGGTTGGAACGACGAAGAGATCCATCCAGGCGATTCCATCGGCGTGGTTACGCAGGATTGTCTTCCATCCTTGCGATGGTGATGTCCTCCGCCGTGCCATATATTTGGCGACCGAGGTCCGGCCAATGTCGATTCCGAGGGAGTTTGCCATGGATCCTGGGCGCGCCCATAGCTGGTTGGCCAGGCTCATGTCACGGATAAGTCGGCGAATTTCGAGCGCCACTCTCGGCCGTCCCGATATCCATCGCCAGAACAAGCGAAATCTCGCACGATGCCAGCGGATGACCGTCTCCGGTTTGACGATCACCAAGGCATTAAGAACGCCGGGCGCTATCCGAGGCTGGTAAAAACGAGGCGATCGAAGTTGCTGAAGGCGAGCCGCTTCGGGGCTTTCCTTCGCAGCACGTTGAGCTGGTGGCACAGTGTCGGGATCTTGGCCTCGAGCGAAGCTCGTGATCGGAAGAGACCGATGGCCACCGCCCAGATCAGTTTGAGCATGTCCCCAATTAACCCTAAACAATTAACCATAAACAATTAACCCAATTGGGTCTATCTATCTTTATCTCTTTCCTACACAATGCGTTGTGTTGCTTGCTAGTATTAGTAAATTGAGAGTTATTTGTTCAATGATGAAATCGGTCAGGCGGCGCGTCAGTTCGTTTTTGGGGGCTGCTCTTCGAAAGGGGATGCAGCCTGGCGGTTTCACGAAATTATTTCTGTGCCTGTGCGTTTTTGTCGTTCTCGGCGCCGGCGCCGCAGCTCCGGCCGTCGACTGGTTTAAGTTCGAGAAGGACAAGAAGGCGCCGAGGGACGACGGTTACGGCCCGGACAAAGGAATTGGGCCTCCGAGGCCAAAGTGGATTCTCGGCCAAGTCCCACCAAGCCCGAAAACCGCTGCCCCTAACCGTGCCGCTGCTTCTAACCGTGCCGCTGCTCCTATTGGCGCCGCTGCTCCTGCCGCTGCTCCTATTGGCGGTAGCGTGGGCGGTTTTTTTGGCCCAGCGTTTCCTTGGCCGATAATACCCTTGCATGTAGCGCTCTTGCCTGACGGACGCGTCCTGAGTTACGGCACCGACCAAATGGGGAATCAGGGCGCGCAGATGATCTATGACGTGTGGGATCCCACAGTTGGAAATGGTTCCAACGCACATACTGTCATGCCGAATAATACGACGACCGATATTTTCTGCAGTGCGGTGTCTTTGCTTGCAAGCGGCAAAGCGCTGATCGTCGGCGGCGATCTCACCGTGAATGGAGTTCGAAACTACTCACAAAATAAGGTCGAAATCTTTAATCCGAGTCAGAATACACTGACAGCGTCGGGACAGATGACCTATCCGCGTTGGTATCCCTCCATTACCACTTTGCCCAATGGTGATAAACTCGTCCTTGGCGGGCAACTCACGCCTACGCCCCAACAAGTGGGAGAGCCGACGCCTGAAGTCTATAGCGCGATTTATGGCTGGCGGACGGTGCCCGGAATTTCGATCGACCAAACCCAATGGTATTATCCGAGAGGGTTCGTCGGTTTCGATGGCGCGGTATATGTTCTTCAGGAAAACGGCATAATATTCAGGCTCAACACAGACTACGCGGGGACCATGACCGATACCGGGTCACGCTTGGACGCGGACGATAATACCCTTCCCTCTGTGATGTCACTTGATGCAAACGGCAACCCTTTCAGTGTGTTGATGGCGCGCTACGGCGGAGAGGCTCAGGTTGTCGATATTTCCAAAAACCCCCCGGTGGTGACCCGCGTCGGCAACCTCAATTATACTCGCTCGACTGGGCAATTGACTTTACTTCCCGACGGCGAAGTTTTCGCCAACGGCGGCTCCACGAATTTCAACGACCTCACCACGGCCGTCTATCAAAGTGAACTCTATAATAGATTAACCGGAACGTGGACGCTCGGCGCCACCGCTGCCAATCCCCGTCTTTACCATAATTCCTCGTTGCTCCTTCCAGACGGGTCCGTGCTAACGGCAGGCGGTGGAGCTCCTGGGCCGGTAAACGAGCTCAATGCAGAAATTTATTATCCCCCGTATCTCTACTTGAAAGACGGCTCCGGGAACCCGGCTCCGCGCCCGACGATCGTTTCGGCCCCCTCGACTGCGCTAACATTGGGCCAGAATTTTTTGGTGACTGTGGGAGCCAATGATCAGATCCGCATGATCAACCTCATTCGGGTTGGCGCCGACACCCATGATTTCAATCCGGAGCAGCGGCTTATCCCTGTGCCGTTCACTCAGAGCGGAACACAAATAACTGCGACGTTGAGCGCGTCTGCCGAATTGGCCCCTCCCGGCTATTATATGCTTTTTGTACTTAACACGGCTGGCGTGCCCGCAGTTGCGAAAATTATCTCCATTGGCCCGTCCCTCCCCGACCTGATCCCCACCTCGCTGTCATACGACAGCGCAACCGGCGTCTTCACCAGCGTCGTGAAAAACCAAGGCACAACTGCAACACCCGCGAGGCGTAGTCGTCGGTGTCGCATACTCCGTGGACGGGGCATACTGCACCTGGGGCTCAGTCCCTGGACCTCTGGCTGCGGGCGCATCGGTGACCATCGGCTCTGACGGCGGACCTTGCGCCATCGCCAGCGGAACGCACACGATTACCGCATTTGCCGATGATGTCGACCGCATTGTTGAATTGGACAAGACCAACAACCAGCTTTCGCAGACGATTACTGTCTCCGGATCCGGGCAGCTCCCCGATTTGATCCCCACCTCGCTCTCATACAACAGCGCAACCGGCGTCTTCACCAGCGTCGTGAAAAACCAAGGCGTAGGTCCAACACCCGCCAGCGTGGTCATTGGTGTCGCATACTCCGTTGACGGGGCAAACTGCACCTGGGGCTCAGTCCCTGGACCTCTGGCTGCGGGCGCGTCGGTGACCATCGGCTCTGACGGCGGACCTTGCGCCATCGCCAGCGGAACGCACACGATCACCGTATTTGCCGATGACGTCGACCGAATCGCTGAATCCAACAAAAACAATAACATGCTTTCGGAGACAATTACTGTCTCCGGATCCGGGCAGCTCCCCGACTTGATCCCCACCTCGCTCTCATACAACAGCGCAACCGGCGTCTTTACCAGCGTCGTGAAAAACCAAGGCACGGCTGCGACACCCACCGGCGTGGTCATCGGTGTCGCATACTCCGTTGACGGGGCAAACTGCACCTGGGGATACGTCAACGGACCTCTGGCTACGGGCGCATCGGTGACCATCGGCTCTGACGGCGGACCTTGCGCCATCGCCAGCGGAACGCACACGATCACCGTATTTGCCGATGACGTCGACCGAATCGCTGAATCCAACAAAAACAATAACATGCTTTCGCAGACAATTACTGTCTCCGGATCCGGGCAGCTCCCCGACTTGATCCCCACCTCGCTCTCATACAACAGCGCAACCCGCGTCTTCACCAGCGTCGTGAAAAACCAAGGCGTAGGTCCAACACCCGCCAGCGTGGTCATCGGTGTCGCATACTCCGTTGACGGGGCAAACTGCACCTGGGGCTCAGTCCCTGGACCTCTGGCTGCGGGCGCATCGGTGACCATCGGCTCTGACGGTGGACCTTGCGCCATCGCCAGCGGAACGCACACGATCACCGTATTTGCCGATGACGTCGACCGAATCGCTGAATCCAACAAAAACAATAACATGCTTTCGGAGACGATTACCGTCCCATGAGAATTGGAATTGAATGTCTCTTTGAGGAATGTGGGGCACGGCGATTCAGCAAAAAGGATGGAGGTTTAACCTGAGAACAGGGGAAGTGTCTTGTTCCTGGCGGCCTGAAATTGTTCGATGGCGCAAGTTGGGGAAGGCGAGATAGATTTTAGGAATTTCAGAGCAAATCCAATAGGGAAAAGATGTTGCGCGGCGCATTGTCGCTTCGGTTGGTGTAGCCGTCTTCGCGGAAAATGACACCGCAATCTTCATGATCCACTCCTCCGTTTGAGCCTCCGGCGAGACTACGTTGCCGGAAGAAGGGCGGGCCATTCCATAAATTACATAAAACTCTGACGGGGGCTGCCAAAGGCCGGTCCAATAAAAATGCTCTGGCAGCATGCTTATCATCAATTATCATAATACTATCATACTATCGTACTATATGTATAAAATATTAACTACCTGAGACATAACGACGCAAAAGAATATTTAATATTGCTGTTGACAGTAACAAAATTTATTGCTATTGCTTAGGGGAATTGAAATGTAGCAATGCCTCCTATATGATACTAGTTAATAAAGAAACTCATTTCGTATTCACATGAATTAAATAGTAGCATCAATTAAGTATTTTGGTGCGAATAGTTACTGTCTATATAGCTTGCTTTTTTTGGCGGACGTTTCAACGAGCAATTAGCTGTGGAAATCAGGGCCGTATGTGCCGTTAAGGCCACTCGGTCAGCGTCAGGCTGCGGCTTCGCCCACCTAGATAGGAAGATACTTTGATAGTGATCTTTGCGAAGCGTGGTTTCGATGTCATTGTGGCATCGGCGACATTAGTCTTCACTCTTCCATTGATGATTCTGATCGCCGCGGTGGTTACTCTCGACGGCGGCCCCATATTTTACCTAAGCGGTCGCATTGGCGCGAGAGGGGAGCCATTCAAATGCATCAAGTTTAGGACCATGATCGTAGACGCCGATCAATGCCTCGATGAATATTTCCTTTATCACCTAAGCGCGCGGGGCGATTGGCTGCAAGATCGGAAGCTCGCCTTCGACCCACGGATCACCCCAATTGGGTCGATGCTTAGACGATCGGGCCTTGATGAGCTGCCGCAATTGATAAACGTCATTCGCGGGGAGATGAGCCTCGTCGGGCCACGGGCGGTAACCGTGTCTGAGTTTGAGAATTATGGGTCGGGCGCTGATCTTGACAAATGCATGCGGCCGGGCGTGACCGGGCTTTGGAAGGTAAACGGCAGCGATGATGTAAGCGCCCAAGTCGCTTTCGACGAACACGAAACGCACAATTGGAACGTTATCCTCGACCTCTGGATCCTTTACCAAACGGTGCGCGCCACCACTACAAAAAGGGCTGCAACATGAGCCCTTCCGAAGCTGATCCCGTGCATTGCTCGAGTTCGAGCCGACTTGCGCAGAGCAATGATCAAATACTAACTGTCAGCGTGTTGATGTCGACTTATGCTGGCGAGAGTGGCGCAAATCTCGCAGAGTCCCTCGAAAGCATTTGTGCGCAAACGGTTACCCCCGGCCAAATTGTGCTCGTGGTGGATGGTCCGATCGGCGTTGAGCAGGAAGAGGTTCTCGCCCGATACGCGAAGGATCCGCGTGTCGCCGAATGGATGCTTGTCCGGCTGCCGACGAACGGCGGGCTTGCCAGGGCGATGAATGCCGGGCTCGAACGCTGCACCGGAACATACATTATGCGCGCGGACAGTGACGACATATGCGAACCGTGTAGGCTGGAGGTGCAACTCGCCTATGCCGAGGCCCACCCTGAAACCGATGTGCTCGCGAGCTGGTGTACTGAATTTTATGACGACGGCAGACCGGAGACGATGAAAACGTCTTCGGTTCACCATGACGCAGTCGTTTCTGCCCTGCGCTGGCGGGGTCTCATCGTCCACCCGACAGTTCTGATTCGAAAAAAGACGCTTTTAGGCGTAGGTGGATACCGTCCGGATTTCGGCTATCTTGAGGATGTGGATCTTTTCGCTCGCCTTGTCATGCAGGGTGCCCAGTTTCACGTGATTCCCAAGTCGCTTATGCGGATGCGGGTTAACCTTGCGCAACGACGGCGCCGCGGCGGATGGCGGTACTGCTTGAACCAAATCCGATATCGGATAAACTGTTTTCGAATTGGTTTTCTGAATACTAAAGAATTTTTGCTAAGCACTCCTATGCACGTCATCTTCAATTTAATCGGCGCACCTTTGCGCGATCGCCTCTATGTCCTGGTGCGCATATCATCTGCAAAAAGTTAAGTGAGGAGCCCCGCGGTGCCCGCCTCTAAGCGCCTAGCAGCGCAGATGAAGGGTTCGGCCCGCAATTTGTGGAATGGGAAATCCATGACCTTTGAACGTCAGTCGTTGTCTCCCCGCGCGGGGGGCGAAACGTGGGACCCTACGGAACCAAAATTCGGCAAGTCCCGTTGGATATTAGACGCGAGCTACTTGCGATCCCCCATCATAAGTTTCTTCATTGGTTTTTTGATCGTCGTCGCCACTTTCGCTATCGCTTGGCCTTTCCTGCCACGTCGCTATGAGGCGACAGCCACAATCATTTTGCATCCCACGGGTCCAGAATCCGCGACGGATTCTGCGGAAAGCCTGCGCCAAACTCTCGACGAGAGTGCGATCCAATCGGAAATCGACCAAATCTCCGCGCCGACTCTATTAAGTATCGTTGTTTCCAAGCTCCACCTTGCTGACGATCCGGAGTTTATCGGTGGTTGGAAACGCTGGTTCGCAGAAGGACCACTGACAGAGGCGGATCTCCGCGAAAAACTTCTCGAGCATCTCTCCGTGTCGAAGGGCCGCCGCTCCTATACAGTGAAGTTCGACTTTCGCTCGTCCGACCCATTCAAATCGGCCGCCCTGAGTAACGCCTTGCTCGACGCCTATCTCGCCGACCAAACGGCACGCAAGCGCAAGGCGATCGACAACCTCACAGCGTTGCTCGCCGAACAGGTTAATCAACTGCGTGCCAAATCGGATGCCTCGCAACTGACTGTCAAGGATTACCTCGTCCGAACCGGTCTGATCGACAAGGGTGCGACGACCTCCCTCGAGGGCGAATTGTCGACTTTGAGCTCAGAAGCTGCCATGGCACGATCGCGGACGGCTGAGGCACAGGCTCGCGCGGCTGAGCTGACCAACCTGCAAAAAGCCGGCAGGCTCGACGGCGCACCCGAAGTTCTCGCTTCTCCCGTTATCCAAACGTTCAAAACGAAATTGGCCGGCGCGAAATCCGTCGTTTCGACTGTGGATCTTCCGGAAAGGGCGATTGACGCGCAGATCGCGATTGAATGCGACCGCATCCTCCGGTCGGCGAAGACACAGGCCAGCGTATTGGCGGAGCAAGAAGTTGCGTTGAAGCGCGCCATCGAGGCCATTCGCGTGGAACTGGTTCGTAGGAAAAATTTGGAGTTCGGCCTCGTGGCTTTGCAACACGACGCAGAGGCCGACCGAAAGGCGCTCGATAGTGCTGTCGTACGGCTCGCTGGTCAGACCGCTCGGGCAAACGCGGTCGTCCCTGACGTCAACGTAATGTCGCCCCCCGTGGTACCAACCAGGCCGGCGTTCCCCAATCCCCTGCTGACGGTTCTCGCAGCAGTGATAGCCGGCTGCCTCGTGGGGGTCGCCATGGTGTGGAGGCCGTTCTCCAACTGGGCGCGCCAATTCACTAACAACATCATTAATTGAGCCTCACGAAGGAGACGAAGCGAGTGACAATTGCCGCTCCTCAGCTCCCTCCAGCGTATCTTTGGCTTGCACCGGCCATAGGCCTCGCGTGCATCGGCACCCTCGCGACCGCGGCCGATCTCGGCACGACGGCCTATCTGGTCCCCCTTCTCCCCGTGCTGGCCTGTGGTGTCGGCTTTTTGATACTCAAAGCGATAGAGCAGCCACGTAACGCGATCGCCTGTTTCCTGGTTTTCTTCGTTTTCGTTCCCCGTCTGAACTTTCGATCTCCCATCGAAACAGACGAACAAGCGTTTGATTTGCAAAACGTGATAAAGGTGTCAGCCTGGATAGTCCTCTTTCTCGTGTCGGCTGTACGCTGGCGCCGCATCGCTCCATTCTTACGTGAACCCGTGGTCGCCCTCGCCTTCGCCTATGCAACGATCACACTAGCGTCCACGGGATGGTCCGAGGTTCCGGCCTTTACGGGCGCGAATGCGCTAGGCCTCTTCGTTCAACTTAGTTTTTGTTGCTTGCTTATGGTCGACCTTGGCGAGGATGCCACAATTCGAATCATGGTGTGGTCGCTTCTGGCATATGTCACCTTAGGCGTGATTGGGGGGGGGGCCTGGCACCGGAGGTGACATGGCTTCCTCCTTCGCTCGAGGAATCGACCTATCGTTTGCAAGGCTTCTCGACGCACCCCAATGTCTTTGCGCAGGACACAGCAGTGTTCACGATACTGGCCCTGATGGCCCGAACTAAAGGGCTGATTGGGTGCCGGGTTTTTTGGGGAATGCTCCTGTTGGGTGGCTCGGTGCTTTTGGCGACGGGTAGCAGGACGACTCTTGCAGCGCTGTTGGCTGCGACGACGCTTGTCAAGATCCGTAACTCGCGATTCTTCGGCAGAACAGTTTTTGCTGCCACCGCTATTCTCGCTCTCGCCTTGGCCTGGGCCGCATTGGCTGGGTTACCAAATCTGGACAACTTTTTTGCCGGGTTGAGCCGAACCGGACAGGCCAGTGAAATTCTGACGCTCACCGAGCGCACAGAGATTTGGGAGGCCGCCTGGATGAGGATATACGAAAAGCCGCTCTTCGGCTGGGGCTACAACGGCACAATGCAGGTGCTTATGGACAGCTTTGATAAGTCCTTCCATGGCACCCCCATTCACGCGCACAATTCCATTCTGCAATCGCTCCTTTCGGTCGGTTTTCTCGGATCGTTGCCCGCCTTCGCATGGATGTTCCTGCTCGTCTATCGTTTTGTGACGCGCCCCGATCCGATCCGGGACCAAATCACCTTGTTTACAATCGGGATCGGAATTTCCGAAGTCGGAATCTCTGGCGTGCCGGTCCTCCTAACTTTGGCCTGCATGTGGGCGATTGCGCGGGAAGGGGCAAAGCGGACATTAGCCAATAGCTCCTGGGCCCCGCGAGCCAATAGCTCCTGGGGCGCGATGCGACTTGACTGAGTCGTCGCGAGGCCGTTCGAACAAATCACTTTAGACAAAGTAACTTTGGAAGAAAGTTGAAATGGCAACTCCTAATATGAAAGAGCCGCTGATCAGTGTGGTGATACCGACTTACCGGCGCAGCGACCTCGTACAGCGCGCCGTCCACAGCGTGTTGAGGCAGACTTATGCGTCGTTTGAAATTATTGTTGTGATCGACGGTGTGGACGACGGAACTCGTGGTTGCGTCGACCGGTTGGGAGACTCCCGGATACGTGTGCTCGAAACCGGACGCAACCAAGGCCCTGCGGAGGCCCGGAATCATGGGGTTCGACACGCCGCAGGTGATTACGTTGCGCTACTCGATGACGATGACGAATGGACAGAACAGAAACTGGAACGTCAAGTTCACTTGTCCCAGAAGCTTGGTTTAGCGGGGCGAGACTTCTTGATCTCCTGCCGAGTGATCGGCAAAACCCCTGAACGATCTTATATCTGGCCAAAACATTTGTTTCAGACGGGTAATGACCTGAGCGAATATTTGCTGGACCGCCGCTGGCCGTTTTCTCGGCTCGGCTTCGTTCATCCAGGCACACTGTTATTTCCGCGCTCGCTCGCTCTACGCGTGCCATTTCCACCTGACGCCGTGCATGAAGATTGGAGTTGGCTTCTACTCTGCGTTGTCCGCGACGGTACGCCGCTTTTCATGTGCGAAGATGCGATGTTCATTTATCATCTCGATCCCAATGCCATGTCTCAGAACAAACAGCAGAGCTGGCAGGCCAGCCTCGAATGGGCGCGCCGTTATCGTACGTTCTTGAGCGGGGCTGCCTTCGCTGGACTGCTCGCCACTACGACTGCATGGCGTGCCAAGCGTAAGGGCGAGTGGCGTGCCTTCTTGGAAATCGCGCGGGCGATACATCGAGAGGGTGATGCCAGTGCTCTGCACTGGCTGATGCTGACAGGTATCACGCTATTGCCGCCGGACATGGCCGAAAACCTCCGGCGTCGAGGTCAGCGTTGACACGCAACAGCCCACAGGCGGCCGCGCCGCATATTCTGGACGCGGCGCGCTTCGTTCGACAGCTCCGCGATGCGCCCGCCCTACGGTGGATCGGCCATGCGAGCACCTACTCGGGGGGCGTACTGATCGTCACGGCCCTCAGTGTTGGGACCGCCTTTTTTGTGCCTTGGTTTCTCGGTCCAGCGGCGTTCGGAACCTACACGCTTCTCACCAGCCTGTTTATCTATGCCAACAAGAACGATCTCGGTTTGTCGCAGCTCGCAGATCGAAAACTTGCCGTCGAGCAAGGAGCGCACCCCCACTGCGCCTCGGCTATTTTGCGCGCCCGCATGATCATCGGCGCGATCATGCTAGGAATGATCGTGCCACTTGCGATGGGCATCACCTACATTACGGATACGCTCCCTGCGGCCGACACGGGCTTGGCCATTGCTGCGGGCACCGCGTTCATGATGGCCAACGGGCCAGTCACGGTTTTCCGTGCGACCTCCAAGATTTGGGAGTTTACCGCCAGTGCGTTGCTTCTGCAGGCCGGCCTGACGGCACCTCGCCTCGCGGGTCTCGCCGTCGGCGGGGTGACCGGTTGCTTCGCGGCTCTGGCGCTGTGGTACGGACTGCTGGCGGCTCTCCTGTCGAGCGCCGCATCGCCAGCCGCAAGGCCAACTCCGCTTCTACCTTTGCTGCGCCTCGCGCTGCCACTCTTCGCTTTCAATGCCGGCTGGGAAATCTATTTGTCCGCGAATCGCTGGATCTCGGCAAGCTTGTCCTCCGCCGACGATTTCGGGCAATTTGCGTTCGGCGCCAACCTTGCGTTTACAGGAATCGGAATGCTCGCCACGATCGCGCAAGTCCGGTACCCGAGGATTCTCGCACAAATCGGGAAGAATGGATCGCGTGCCTGCTCCAATCTGATCGAGCGCGAGGCGTTCCTTTTGTGCCTCGTCCTCTCGCTTGGGGCGGCATTGGCGATTTTCGTGGTCAGGCCGATGATCGAACTCGTATTTCCGCGCTTCGAAACAGCCGTGCCGGTTACGCGGGCGCTCGCCATTTCCTGCGTTCCTCTTAGCGTCGTTGCCTCGATCCTGCCGATTGCGATTTCCGTTTCGCTGCGGCCTTGGGCGCACGCCGCCAGGATTTTTCTTCCGGCCTTGCTGATCCTACTCGGGGCGATGATTACGGCGGATCGTTTCGGTGGCATCACGGGTCAAGCATGGGGATGCACTCTTGCTGGATTTGCATTGATCGTCAGCCTCGTGGCATTTACATGTAGTTTAGGTATTGTTAAACGCTCGGCCGCTTTTCGAATCATTTTATTTCAAGCTGCCGCGGTGGCGTGTCTTACATCGCTTGCACTTGCGTTGAGGCCAGTAGCCACTATTCCGCCGAACGAAACTGTTCCGCCGGCGGGCTGGAATGTCACCTTCGCGGACCATTTCAAAAGCCTTCAGATTTGGGATGGCCCTGGGCGCGGCATATGGGAGCCGTTTTATGCTTGGGGCAGTCGTACGAATGATACGAACAACGAGCTAGAATATTACGTCGACCCGCGCCCGGGCCATGATCAGGCAGCCATCCAATCCCTGTTGCCCTTCACCGTTGACGGAAGCGGGCTAGTCATTCGAGCGCGTCCCATTCCCGTTTCCGACCAGCCGTTCGCGGAGCGTCTTCCATACGCGTCAGGACTACTGACAACGTTTCACAGCTTTTCATTCATCTACGGCTATGTGGAAATGCGCGCCCGTATTCCGAAAGGGAAAGGGCTTTGGCCCGCATTCTGGCTGCTGCCCGTCGACAAGACCTGGCCACCAGAAATCGATGTCATGGAGGTCCTGGGCCAGAATACGATGGAAATTCACGCCACGGTGCATTCGCGCGACGATGGGAACCATACGGAAGTCTCAGCACTATCCCGACACCGGACCTGACCGAGGATTTTCACATCTACGCTGTGAAGTGGACCGCCGACGAGATCGTTTGGTACTTCGATGGCCGCCCCGTTGCGTCGGCGCCCACCCCAGCTGACATGCACAAACCGATGTATCTTTTGGTTAATCTCGCTCTCGGCGGGTGGGCGCAATCGCCTGACTCCTCGACCGTGTTTCCGGCAGAATTCCGCATCAACTGGATCCGCGTGTTTCAGGCTCCGCGTCGTGGCGCTGCAGCGCCGTGAGGGTCGTCCCATTGTACGCTTTCAATCGAATCACCCGAATTAGTGCAATCGAAAAGTTCGTGATTGAAAACCCCGGAAGCAAGGCCGTCCGCGTGCTCCAGCCGGGCGTGCCCCTCACGGCATGGCCCGATTGTCGAGCCGGCCGCTCTCTTGAATCTCAGCAGGCACAATAGCGATGAACTGGAATAGCAAACTTTTCGCAGCAGGGTTCGCGGCAATCGCTGCAACGCGCGCGGATCAATGGCTTCGTGGGGTTGCACAGGGATCTGGTGTTATCCTGATGTTCCATCGCGTCAGGCCCCGGCGCATGGAGTGTTTCGCGCCAAACAGGTTCCTTGAGGTCACACCGGATTTCCTGGACCGGGTTATCGCTTTGCTCGATCAAGACGGTTTTGACGTCGTGCCGTTGGACGAAGTGCCGGCACGACTTGAAACCAAGCAAAGACATCGGCCATTCGCGGCGATTACGTTCGACGATGGCTATCGAGACAACCTCCAGTACGCTTGGCCAATTTTGAAGCGCCATGGGCTGCCGTGGGCAATATTCATTGTCCCGGCATTCCTCGATCGTTCCGGTCGCCTTTGGTGGCTTGAACTTGAGGAGGCGATCGCTCGATTGAACTTCGTCGACGTCACGATCGGTAAAACAAAATTTGTCTTTGATACACGAAGTTTACAGCAAAAGAATGCGGCCTACCAGCATCTTTGCCGATGCCTCAAGGCGGGGCCAGAAGAGGAGTTGCGAGCGGTCACCGCCCAGCTGGCATCGCTCGTTGAGCTTGAATTATGCCCATATGTGGGTGAGCAATGTGCAAGTTGGGACGAAATTTCGGTGTTGGCTAAAGATCCAAGTGTGACAATTGGATCCCATACCGTGAGCCATCCAATTCTGCTTCGCCATGATTTGACGTATGCGGCTTTCGAGATCAAAGAAAGCAAGTCCATTATCGAGAGCCAGCTTGGAAGACCCGTGCGCCATCTTGCCTTTCCATTTGGCGACAGAGGGTCTGTTGGCCCGCGGGAGTTTTTGTTGGCTCGCGATGCTGGATATCTGACCGCCGTCACTACAAGACCGGGACATCTCTGGACGAGACACGCGCGACAGCTCACGGCCTTGCCGCGAGTCTCAATCAATGGAAACTTTCAATCTGAAGCTGCGGTGCACGCGCTCCTCTCAGGGGTGCCCTTTCTCGCATGGCCCACGGATTTCGAAAGGACCATTGGGCGCATGAAAAAGTGCGGTCGAAGACGGCAGCCCCGGTTGTCTCCTGGCAGTTGAAGAGAAATCGCGATATAATTCATTTGAATTTTTTTCAAAGGGTCGATCGGATGCCTTCCTGGATTCTCAAAGCCTGCGTTCAACGCGCCGTCGGAGCCTTTCCTGCCGCGCACTTCTGGAACGAGCTTTTGAAGCAGTACATATCACAGTCGCAGAATTTTACCGATGAGAAGTTCAATGATTGTCTTGACGCTTGTCGAATCCATTTAGAACACTTCCGGTCGCATGCCGAGCCAATTCGAGACAGGATTGAGGTCATCGAGCTTGGGACAGGGTGGTTTTCAGTAGTGCCAATCGGGCTCTGGCTTTGTGGAGCCGATAAGGTTCGAACCTATGATATAGTGAAACATCTCACGTCTGCTCGCTTGACTGCGACACTTCAGAAATTTGTCGAGACATTCGATGATGGCACGTTAATGGATCGCCTTCCCGGGGTGGACGCGGGCCGAGCTAAGCAATTAGCTTCCTTAGTCGAAAATGCCTGCAGGGTTGCTCCGGAAGAACTCCTGCAACGAATTGGGGTCGAGTACATTGTTGAGGACTTTGTTAGGAACCGCATTCCACAAGGAGCCATTGATCTTATTATCTCATATGCTGTCTTCGAATATCCTCACACCGATCTCATTCATGAATACTTTGAAGAGTTCAGGCGCATCCTTCGTCCGGGTGGAGTCATGAGCCATTGGATTGATCTCAGCGACGAGTATGCTTATTTCGACAGTAAGATAACGCCCTACAATTTCTTGCGCTTCTCCCCCCAAAGCTGGCGATGGATCAACAACCCGTTGATTCCGCTCAACCGAATGCGAATTTCGGATTTTCGTCGCGTGATCGGCCACGCAGGTTTCCGCATTGTCGACGAGAAAATCCGGCAAGGGGAAGAAGCGGATCTGGCGCGGGTTCCGCTTGCCGAGGAATTTCGTGTTTACCCGACGGACGAACTTCTTGCTCTCGACGTTTGGCTCGTTTGCATGCCATAGCCGCGCCGTTCTTGGCGCGGTAAGTGCAAGCCAGAAGCCTCGGACCGCTATCGCACATGCTTCACCACGGAGCATTGCCGAGCATTCTGCTGCCAACGGCTGGAATCACCCGCAAACAAGCCGAACGCAAAATGTCATTTCACATGGCCAGCTAACTGACTTGCCGGGAGATGGATTTACGAAGCATTGCGAAGCAGATAGGGTGGAGCGCCATGAGTTGGGAGATGGCGACACATGGCGAAGGTCTACGAGCATTTGAGCGAGGAGGAATTGGAAGAGCGATATGTGGCATGCAGCAATGCAACGGCGTCGCGGCATTTCGTGATCTGGCGTTTGGCGCGTGTGGTTACTCCGTTTGGGAAATGTCGGAGACGAAGCCTTGGCGAGCGACGGATCGAGCATCGCTAGACTAGTGGCTCGATTTATTCAGATTGACGGGTATAAATGCTTGAGTTTGATACGTGCGTCGGCTGTGGTGAACTGCCAATCGGCTTTCGCGTGGTTGGCATTTCGATCGTCCTCCCAAACGGCGATTTCGTTTATGAGGGTTTGTTTGTCCGGGATGCGGCGATCGAGGCACTGGGACGAAAGGACGCCGAGTTCGGACTCGGCCATATCGAGCCAACTGCCGTGCTTTGGCGTGTAATGCCATTCGAACCGTTCGGCCAGCCGCCTTGCTTCGGCGGCGGGAAAAGCTTCATAAAGCGAAGCCTTGGTATGGGTATTGAGATTGTCTTGCACCAGAACGATTTTCTTGGCGTTCAAGAAGTGGATATTGGCTAAATCCTTCAAGGCATGAGCATAATCCACGGCGGTGTGACGATCCGTGACTTTGACATGCCGCCAGCCTTCGAGCGGCGCGAACATCATGAAGAGATTGGCCGTGCCGTTGCGCTCGTATTCGTAATCGAACCTGGCTGGCCGCCCCTCTTTCATCCGGATCGGAGCGCGGGTTTCGGCAATCAATTGCTTCGAGGTCTCATCCAAGCAAACCAGAGGAATACCGGGATCGCGCGGTCGCGTGTACACGGCCAGCACGTCTTCCATGGCCGCCACGAACGCGCTGTTGGCCTTCGGCGGGATGACCCATTGCTGTTTCAGATGCGGCTTGAGAATGTTTTTTTGAGAGTCCGCCCGATCGTGCTGTCGCTGGCGCGATCGACAATGTTCAGTTCGACGACCTTGTTCTCCAACAACCGCAATGTCCAGCGCGCGCGGCCCTTGGGGGGCTCGGAACAAGCCAGAGCGATCAGTTTGGCTTCCTTCTCGCCGTCGAAAATCCGGGGAACGCTAGGCGTGGCGCGTGGTTTGCGGCTTAGCACGGCCTCGAAGCCCTCTTCCACCAATTGCTTGCGCACCCGGTAAACCATGGATGCGCTGGTTGCCAGAGCCTCGATGATCTGGTTGTCGCTCCATCCTTCGCCGGCTTCCGAGACGTCCGCCTTCAGCAAGATCCGCGCCTTCCGCAGGCGCTGCGCCGGGTTGCTCCCTTTCCGGATCATCGTTTCAAGCAGCGAACGTTCGCCGCAGCTCAACCGCACAACATATTTCTTTACGACAATTTCCTTCGCAGCCATGATCGCCTCCGTCGTTCGGGTCGCGACGAAAGCGAATCATCAAATCCTCTCAAATTAGTTGAAGCGGGCCACTAGGCTCATCGCCGGATCCTCACACAAAATAGCCTCAGACGGCCTTCGGCGAAGGGATAAGGCTCGCCGATGCTGTTGCCGAGGAGGCCGCAAAGCACCCGGCAAACCGAACGAGGTTTTCGCCACGGACGAGCACCGCATCGGCCTGAAGCCCGTCACCCGGCGCGTGTGGGCGCACGTCGGCGAACGTCCGATCGCACATGGCCATCACCGGTTCGACTGGCTCTATATTACGGCCTTCGCATGACCGGTCCCCGGCGAACGTGACGCCGGCCCGCGACTATGAAGGGAAGGCCAACACGGCACTCAAGACTCGTGACATGGCCTGCAATGCATCAGGGTCATCTCCAGCATCCAATAGCCCACCGAATACGGTGGAAAACCGGCCGGGAAATATCGTGAAACCGCCCGCAGCACAAGCGGCCAGTACCGGCCCCGAACGCTACCGCGCAAGCGACGCTAGATCACGAAGCTTGCAAAAACAATAGCGACGAGCTTAGTCTAGAGCGTTATCCGGCCAAGTCGGCTCGTACCCGGCGGCCTTGAAGGAAATTGTGGCTGACTGACTTTTAATCAGGAGGTTATGAGTTCGACCCCCATCGCGCTCACCAATGACATCAATCTGTTATCGCTAAAATTTTGCATAAGTGGTATTAGGGTCTGAACTCAAATTAATGAAGCATTAATTGGCGCATGATTCAACCTCTATGGAGGGGGATCATGCGGGAGGGATTATTTTGGCTGGATGACCTGCAATGGCCGTCGATGAAAGGCTGTTTGCCGGGCCGGAAGCGGCGCGGGCCACGGCGGGTCGATGACCGCCGTGTGATCAGCGGGATTATTCACGTTTTGCAGTCGGGAATGCGCTGGCGGGATTGCCCGCAAGAGTACGGCCCCGCGACAACGATTTACAACCGTTGGCACCGTTGGTCACCGCAAGGGCTGTGGCAAAAGATGTTTTATGAGCTAAGCCAGATTGTCGGGACACTTTACGAAAACAGCATCGATTCAACGGCGATCAAAGCGCACCGTTCGGCACGAGGTAAAAAAGGGGCCAAGACCAGGCGCTTGGCACAAGCCGGGGTGGCTGGGCGACAAAAATCCATGCAGTGATTGATCGCAAGGGCCGCCCTTTGCGCTTTCTCCCGAGCGGCGGACAGTGCTTCGACGGCAAAGCCGCTGGGCCTTTGCGCAAGCCCCTGCCGCCGGCCAAAAAACTGCTGGCCGATAAGGCTTATGACTGCGCCGCGTTGCGGGATTGGCTTGCGCGGCGCGGCACCACCCCGGTCATTCCCAACAAGATCAATCGCCGCAAGCCCTTTCCCTATAACAAGCGCGCCTATCGTCACCGCAACAAGATCGAGCGCATGTTCTGCCGCCTCAAAGACGCACGCCGCATCGCTACCCGTTACGACAAATGCGCCGAGAATTTCCTTAGCGCCGTCTGCTTGATCGCCGCTATCTACTTCTGGTTAAATTGAGTCTGGACCCAAGCTAACAGAGGCAAACCCCACAAGAATTTCGCGGCGCGTCATGTGTCCCGCTCGCGCGAGATAGCCTCGGGAGACCAGCCCGGATTTAGCGTCAAGGCTCTCAACCCGTAATTGCGCCTCGGCGCGCGATCGTGCGCCTCGAAACCGGGCCAGCCTATCGTGCGATGCCGACGTGGATGGCGAAGGAAAACGGCATCGACACGCGACGCCGGGCAATCTCGTCCGCACGCGTCGCGTCCGCAAGGGCAAAAAGCGCTCCAAGGAGGATTAGTTGCGCAAGGCTGATCCCGAGGCTGCTCACGATCAGAGCGTATCCTTTCCAGTCTGGAAGGCGTGCTCATGCTGGGGCGCCTTCTCGGCTGGCGCCGGGATTCGACGCAACCCTCGTTTCTTATATGTAACCCGCAGCTATGTAACCCGCAGCGCCTAGCTTGCGTTGCGGGCTCTTGGTGAATGCCTCGCCGTGTTACCAGCCGCGGCAAGCATACGGGTGCCAGTAGCACCACCGGCCGCCGCGCCAGCCATAGCCGCGGTGCCAGCCCCAACCGCGGTGGCGCCAGCCCCAGCCGCGGTGGCGCCAGCCCCAGCCGCGGTGGCGCCAGCCCCAGCCGCGGCCGCGCCAATAAACTTGCTCGACCTTAGCAGCGCCGGCGCCGTCCGTGACGATCGCGGCCGTCGTCTGATCCGTGACGCCGCCTGGCAACGATTCTGGAAGTGTCATCGCGCCGGCGGCTACGGTTGCCCCACCAAGGAGCAGAGCGCCCCCCGTAAGGCTCAAAGCATACACACGAAATGTACGTTTCAGCATGTCAAGATCCTTCTCTAGGTCTTCCAACTCAATAAGAGTGTGACAGATGCCATGAATGCTCGCTGAACGGCGAATTAATTCGAGGCAACATCCGCACGCGCACTCCGCCTCGAGGGGTGCAACCCCATCGCCCTCAATCCTGGTCCCATCTCATCCAACCAAGAAGCCCGGTTAATGAAATCCTTGCGTTAATCCGGCGGCGGGCGAGCGTTGACGGGAGCGGCTCAAACTGGTCTACATCGGGCGCCATTGGCCGCGCGCCGCGTGTTCGCGATTCGCCATTCGAGACCGCACCCGAGATGAATTTGCTGACACCTTTCGCCAACGCCTGGCACCATCGCGAGTTGATCAGGGCCGTGGTGCGGCGCGAATTGGCGGTCCGTTTTCGCGGCACGATCCTTGGCTGGGTGTGGGCGATCTTTGGGCCTCTCGTCATGCTCGGCGCCTATACGGTGATATTTTCCCATGCGGTCGGGGTTCCGGCGTCGGCAAGGGGGGGCGGCGTCGGCAGTTACGCTTTGTCAATCTTTACCGGTTTGATTGTCTTCAATCTGTTCAGTGAACTCGCCTACCGCGCGCCGGGGCTTTTGCATGAACACGCGGGTGTCATTAAAAGGTCGATTTTCCCGAGCGAGACCTTGGCCTGGACGGCGACGATCCGCGCCGCCGTCTATGCCGCGATAAGCTTGGCGGTTCTCCTCGTTTTCAAGCTGGCGCTGACCTGGTGGCTGCCGCCGGCGAGTTTGCTACTGCCCGTGGTCGTCGCGCCGTTCTTTTTGTTCCTGCTTGGAATCTGCTGGTTTCTCATGGCGCTGGGATCGTTTACCCGCGATGTCGCGCATCTCATGATCTCAATCGTGCCGGTCTTCATGTTCGCGACGCCGATCTTTTATTCGATCGACGACGTGCCGCCCAATTTGCGCATTTACCTGCATCTCAATCCGATAGGAAATTACGTCGAGATGATCCGCGACCTTCTCTTGTTCAACAGATTGCCGGGCCTCATCCTTTATTGCGGAACGGTATTGGCCTCGCTCCTCATTTTCTTTTTCGCGTATCGTTTCTTCATGCAATACAAGGCCGTGTTCGTCGATGTCATCTGATCTCGTCATCAGTTGCGACCGGGTCGGCAAGGCGTTCCAGCTCTATTTGCGGCGCAACGATCAGCTCAAACAGGCAGTCTTCGGGCATTGGAAGCAGTTCTACCATCAGCATTGGGTGCTGCGGGACATCAGCTTCAAGGTCCGCCGCGGCGAAAGCATCGGCATCATCGGCCGCAACGGCGCCGGCAAAACCACGCTCTTGCAGATCATCTGCGGGATAACCTTGCCGACGCTCGGCAAGGTGCAAGTCAATGGCCGGGTGGCGCCGATCCTCGCGCTTGGCGCCGGCTTTGACTATGCGCTGACCGGCCGGGAAAATGCCTTGATTGGCGGTGCCATTCTCGGCATGCGGCGCGGCGCCGTCGAGGCAAGGCTTCCCGAAATCGCCGCCTTCGCCGGTATCGGCGACTTCTTTCATCAACCGCTCAAGCTCTATTCGAGCGGCATGGCGGCGCGGCTTGCTTTTGCCGTTTGCGCGCATGCCGACGCGGATATTTTGATCGTGGACGAAGCGCTCTCGGTCGGCGACGAGGCGTTCGGCGCAAAGTGCGAGGCTTTTATGAAGGATTTCGCGAACCACGGCACGATCCTTGTCGTATCCCACGATCTCGAAACCTTGCAAACGATCTGCGAACGGGTCATCTGGATCGAGGATGGCGTGGTGCAGAGCATGGGTGCGCCCAAGGACGTCATCGCGCGTTATCGCCAGGCGATCGACGACAAACCGGTTCCGGCGCTCGCCGCAGGCTTCTGATCTGTTTCCGTTTCAGGGAACTGCCTGCGCAACGACGTCATTTGGCGAGCGTAAAATTCGCGTTTTGCCGCTCGATCAGGATGATGGCGGCGGCAAATTCCACGACGATCGCGAGCCCAACGAACCAGACGAAACCCGGATCCTGACGCACCAGCGTTTCGGCAGAAACGAGGATCGCGACATGGATCACCGGGATGGCGAGCATGGTCGCCTTTACCGCCGCCGAAGCGCCGCCGCTCGCGGAGGCGACGTTTAAGACCAGCCCGATCGCGAGCAGCGCATGGATCAGGGCGAGCAAAGGTATGCCGCACCGTTTCGCGGCCTCGCTCATCCATTCGGCGAACTGACGCGGGTCTTCGCCGCTTGACGGCCGCTCGCGGAAGAACTCGAGGAACGGTAGTTCGAAGACACCTCGCCAATTGCGTTGCGGCAGGCCGCCTGAGCCTTGCATGGCAATCGGCAGCGCATATTCGTCGAAATTCGCTGTCCGTATCGAGGAGCCGTCCGCGGGAATTGTCTCAATCGAACCATCGCTCATGATCAATACGACCCCATTCGCGTTGCGGCGGAATTCCGCCTCGGCGGCGGTGATGATTTGTTCCTCGTTCTTCTCACTGGAGAATTCACGAATGAACATGCCCGAAACGACATCGGCGGAACGCCAGCGGCGGAAATAGAGCGTCCGCGCGCCATTGTCGAAAGTGTAGAATTGCGCCGGCTCGAGCATCCGGTGATTGAGCGAATTGCGAATCACGTAAATCACGTCATGCATCTGGCCGACATGGGCCGGCGCGAAAACCGACGAGATCCAATAGCCCGCCCCCGCCGCGGCAATGGCGACGGAAGCGGACGGAAAGGAGATCGCCCAGGCCGAGAGGCGCATGGAATACAGAACCGCGATGATGCCGTCGGCCGACATCCGCGCGAATTCGAGAGCGACGGCGACGCCAACCGCCATCGGCAAAGCGATGTAGATCACCGTCGGCAGGATGCCGAGAAGTGCCGGCATAAGCAGTCCGCCACGGATCGCGGCCGCCGGAAGATATTGAAAAAGCGTGGTCATGACGACCGGAACGCAAAGTCCCGTTGCGATTAAAAGGGTTGCGAGAGCGATCCGTTTCGAAAGATAGAAAAAGAGGAGGCGGGGCATTGGACAATCCCTATCGCGCCGTCCTATGGCGGCCGCGGACAAATCACGTTTTCACTCGCGCCGCGGCTTGGGCGGCGAATTGGCGCCAAGCCGCATCGAAAACGCGGCCGCGCGGGAGACTTACCGCGCCAGCCCAATGGGCGAAATAGATTTTATCGCCAAAGACATCGCGCGGTCCCCCGGCGTCGAAGGTCACCCCGTCGGCCTTGTAGAAGCTTTCGCCGGAGGCTCCAGGAATGCATTCGCGCAAAGGGGTGATCTTCAAACCCATCCGGTGCGCGACGAAATTGGTCACCGGCTGGGCGAACAGCATGCCGCGCTGACGCACGGCATGAAAAATCGTTTCGTCCTTGTCGATCACGTCATGGAAGTCCTTCAAGCCGAGAATCTCTTTCGAGGCGACGAAGAAGCCATCGTTGAAGAGCATAACGTCGCGAAGAAAATCATATTGTTCGCGTTTTTTATTGTAGACATAGTCCGCGGTCGGCGAGGCCACGATGAAATCGCTCTTGCCTGCTTCGAGGCGGCCGAACATCTCGCGAAAATCGCGAAACAGGATGATATCGACATCGAGATAGATGACCTCGTCGAGCGGCAGCGCGAGGGCAAGAAATTTCCGCAGACGCCGGCGATGCCCTGGAAACATCGGGTAAAGCCGCTTGGCCAAGGCATCGAGCTCGGCGCTGTCCGGTTCGACGAAATGGACGCCGTAAATTCCGGCGGCCCGGCGAGTCAAAGCAACATTATCGTCATAAGGGATGAGATAGAGAGGGGTCGCCGCATTTGTGGCAAGATAGCTCTCGAGAAACGGCAGAAGCCAATTGGCGATCTTGTCGTTGGCGATGATCGCCATCCCGTGGTTTTTAGACGGGGGAGGGGAATTTTGCATTTTACTCTTGAATTCACGTGGTATCGAGGCACTCGCCATGGGGATCGGCGACAGGCGGCGTCATTTCTTGTCTTAAATTTGACGGCATAGCTGATTTGGGTGGAAAAGCAGCTCAAGCTACTGGGGAGCTTTGCTTCCTGTAGCGTGACGAAGGCGGCCGGATCAAGCCGTAGCTATGCCCGGCGGATATGGCCGCGAAGGTGGAATGAAACAAACGGTGCAGGCGGGAGAGCCGCTGGCTCAGCGAATAAATGCGGCCGCGCGCCTAGGCGTGCCGTCCTCCCCGCCGCTCGCGGGGAGAGTCGTGGCGATCATTCATCCGGCGTGGCATTCTTGCGGCAGCCACCAGGTGTTCGTCTCCCAGGCGTGGGCCTATCGCAGCCTCGGCGCGAAAGTCGTCAGTCTCGCGATCGCCGATACGCCCGGCTCTGTCGAGGGTTCCAACCGGCACAAATCCTATATGGCGGCGACACCCGATCTCGAAGCCGACGCCCGCATCTTCGCGGGCATGCCTTTCCTTGCGGTTCTGAACCCGGGATTCCTGCGCACGGCATGGCGATGGTTGCATGGGAATTTTGCCGGGATTCTGGTCGAGATGACCAAGCTCACGGCGGTTCCCGAAGCGCTCGCGTCCGCGCCACGGGTCGATCTCATCCACTGCAACCATTTCTTTTGCATGCCGGTGGCGATCCACCTGCGGGAGCGGCACGATTGTCCGATCGTACTCGACACGCACGATCTCCAGGCTCAACAATTTGTCCTGCGCAATCATACGGGCTGGGCCTTGCCACCGGTGGCGCGCTACGAAGACATGCTCGCGATCGAACTCGACGCCATGCGGCCGGCCGACATTTTGGTGCATCTCAACGACGAAGAGGCAGCCGCTTTCCATAAGCTCGTTCCAGACAGGCGGCACGCGTTGCTTTATCCCACTGTCAACGCCATGCCGATAGGTCCTGGCGGCGGCGATCCCATTATCGTCGCCAGCGCGAATTCGGCCAATCTCCTCGGCCTCGTCTGGTTTCTAAAAGAGGTTTTGCCGCTGGCACCTGGTGTCCCGATCCGGATCCTCGGCAATATCGACCGCCAAATTCTATGGAGGGCGCCAGGACTGTTCAAGGCGCATGCCGGGCTCTTCCGGGGAAGAGTTGACGTCGCGAAGCTCCACGACGCTTATCGTAACGCCGCGGCCGTTCTGCTGCCGGCCACGGCCGGGCACGGGATCTCGATCAAGACGATCGAAGCGCTGTCTTGCGGGGCTCCACTGATTGCGACGCCGCTCGCCTTTCGCGGCCTCGGCATCAACGCGGCCGGCCTTCCAAACGTGACTGTCACGGAAGACGCCGCCGGTTTCGCGGCGGCCCTTCGCCGCGCCCATGCCACTCGTCATTTGCCCGGTGGGAGCCGGGAGTTGGCGGCCACGCGCCGACTCTATCAACAGCACTTTGCGTTCGACGCTTATCGCAAATCGCTGTGGGCGATCGTGGAGCGGCTAGTAGAGACTTGAACGGAGGTATTCACGCGGAACTTGCTTACTCCCATTCCACCACGAAATGCTTGGGAAAAAGGGTCCCGCGCGTGTCGATTTGGCCGCCCCCGCCGGCGGCGCACGCCAGGCCCGGTGACAAGAGGTTGCAGGATCGCCGGCAGCACGGCGCGGTTGCTGTAGGCGCCAAGTCATCCGAGCAGCCCATATCCCCACCGAATGTAGTCGCTCCAAGGCCTGTCCGTGCGAACGGCGCCCTGCGGTTGCGTTATCGGATTGATTTACGGTGACAAAGTCCCGGAAGGCGGCGTGGAGTTGCGGCGCCGACGCCGGGTCTACCGCCAGGTTATCGATCGCGAAACGTGTGAAAGTCCGCTGCAGATGGAAGGCCTTGAGAAGGGCCGGGAGCTTCGAGTCCGGTGCAGCTGGAAACGGCTTCGCGCCAGCCCCCATAAGGCTCGCATAAGCCAGCCGGAATTAGATATTTGCGCGTGCTTGCCACGGCGCTTTTCCGAAAGCCGGTCGCAACCTAATATCTCCGGCAACAAATTATTATGGCTCCGCGTCTAGTATGACGTGGACGAGGCCCTCCAAATGACGCTAGCCGCAATGACACAAGAAGGCCGCCCGGCACGCCTCCCCGACGCAATGCCCAGCAATGGCCGGGCCAACAATGATTCGGCGTTTCCCGTGGCTCAGGCGGGTCCGGGCTCCAGCCTCGCCGGCGCCTATCTCAATCAATTCAACGAAATGGTAAAATTGATCGAGCAGCTTCCCGGCACGCCCGAATTGATTGGCGACCTATTGAACTGGCAACCGGCGAGCTACCAGGATTATTTCACCGCTTCGGCGATGCCAGGCCGCGCCTCCGCGACCGATGTCTATGCCTCGTTGAACCGCTGCGTGCGACAAAATTTCGAGGACGTTGTCGACGATCTCGAACGCAAGGCCCTCGGCGCCTTGGCCGCGATTAGACGCCACCACAAGACCCATGGGGAATCCCGCCCCGACATCATCACGGACATTTGCGCCCGCGCCGGAACGCATCTCCGCGAAGTGCTCGGCAAGGCAAACGATCTCGTCAGTTATGTTCCAGGCGGCCCGGGCAATTTCGCGCCGCGCCGGAAGCTTCGGGTCTCGCAAGCTTGAGCGCAAGCAATTTGACCGCAACGCGGCTCGGAGTTTAATCCGGGCGAGCACAGCGCGGCCGGAGCGCGCGCGAGGGACCGGGCACTGGCGCAACCGAGTGGTTTGGCTTAAGGCTCTTGGCGCGCCTTTGCCTTTCCTGGCGCGCGGGTTAAAACCCAAGATGCGCCGCTCCGCTCCTCCTGATCGCGTTTCTTCGACAATGCGCCTGTCCCGTTATTTTCTGCCGATTTTGCGCGAGACGCCGAAGGAAGCCGAGATCGTCTCGCACCGCTTGATGTTGCGCGCCGGCTTGATCCGGCAGGAGGCGGCCGGGATTTACGCTTGGTTGCCGCTCGGGCTTCGCGTCTTGCAAAAAGTGGGGCAGATCGTGCGCGAGGAAATGGACAGGGCCGGCGCGATCGAACTCTTGATGCCGACCCTCCAGCTCGCCGATTTGTGGCGGGAAACCGGCCGCTACGAGGCCTATGGCCCGGAAATGCTGCGGATCAAGGACCGTCACGAGCGGGAACTCCTCTATGGCCCGACCAATGAGGACATGATTACCGGGATCTTTCGCGCCTATGTCCATTCCTACCGGGATCTGCCCAAAATCCTTTACCACATCCAATGGAAATTCCGTGATGAGCAAAGGCCGCGCTTCGGCGTCATGCGCGGCCGCGAATTCTTGATGAAGGATGCGTATTCCTTCGATGTCGACGAAGCGTCGGCGTGGCTTTCCTACAACAAGATGTTCATCGCCTATTTGCGGATTTTTTCCCGCATGGGGTTGAAGGCGATCCCGATGCGCGCCGAGACTGGGCCGATCGGCGGCGACTTGAGCCATGAATTCATCATTTTGGCGGAAACCGGCAAGTTGGCGGTATTTTGCCACGCCGATGTCTTGGATTTGCCCATCCCCCCTGAAACCACGGACTATGATGGCGACCTCTCGCCCATCGTCCACGCATGGACGAAGCTTTACGCGGCGACCGGGGACGTCCACGATCAAGCCCGTTTCGAGCGCGAGACGCCGGAAGAAAAACGTATCCAAACGCGCGGCATCGAGGTCGGCCAGGTGTTTTATTTCGGCGAAAAATATTCCAAACCGATGCGGGCCTTGATTACCGGCCCCGACGGAGTCGAGCGGCCGTTCCAGGGCGGGTCCTATGGGGTCGGGGTGTCGCGTCTCGTCGGCGCCTTGATCGAGGCGGGCCACGACGAAGATGGGATTATTTGGCCCGAGGCCGTCGCGCCTTACAAGGTAGGCTTGGCCAATCTCAAGGTTGGCGACGGCACGATGGACGCTGCCTGCGCCGCGATTTACGCCGCTCTCGAAAAAGCCGGCGTGGACGTGCTCTATGACGACACCGACGAGCGCCCCGGCGCCAAATTCGCCAAGCTCGATCTGATCGGGCTGCCTTATCAGATCATCGTCGGCCCCAAGGGACTGGCGTCGGGCACGGTGGAACTCAAGACAAGGGCGACCGGCGCGCGCGACAATCTCGCCGCCGGGGCGGCGATCGCGCGGCTCGCGGGCGCATGACGGGAGCCTCGAAGAGCATCCGCCCGTTCGCACCCTTCGAGTGGATGGTCGCGCTCCGCTATCTGCGCGCGCGGCGCAAGGCGAGCTTTGTTTCGGTCATCGCCTTTTTCTCCTTTCTCGGAATTGCGCTGGGTGTCGCCACACTGATCGTCGTCATGTCGGTGATGAATGGCTTTCACAAGGAATTGCTCGACAAGATCGTCGGCATCAACGGTCATATTTTCCTTCAGGCCGCCGACACGCAGTTCACCGATTACGATGAAGTGGTGAAGGAAGTCGCGGCGGTGCCTGGCGTCGAATTGGTCATCCCGATGATCGAGAGCCCGGCGGCGGCTTCCACCACCAGCATGGCGTTTGCCCTTGTGCGGGGAATAAGGGAGGCCGACATCAAGCGCCTCCCAGGCATCGCCCGCAACGTCAAGCTCGGCACGCTCGACGGTTTCGATGCTGCGGGGGGCGTCGCGATCGGCCAAAGGCTCGCCGAAAATCTCGGGCTTCGCATCGGCGACAAGCTGAAAATCCTGATCGCGAACGGCGCCCAGACGCCATTCGGCATCACCCCGCGCAGCAAGGTCTATCCGGTCACCGCGATCTTTCAGATCGGCATGGCGGAGTTCGACAATCTCTTCGTCTATATGGCCTTGCCCGAGGCGCAGGGCTTCTTCAACAAGGACAGTCAGGCAAGCGTCGTCGAGATTTTTGTGGGCCGCCCGGAGGAGCTCGACGCGGTCAAGGGCAAGATCGACCGGGCGGTGATGCGGCCGATGATCATGACCGACTGGCGCGAGCGCAACAAGACATTCTTCGACGCGCTGAACGTCGAGCGCAATGTCATGTTCATCATATTGACGCTGATCGTGCTTGTCGCCGCGCTCAACATCGTGTCGGGGCTGATCATGCTGGTCAAGGACAAGGGCCGCGACATCGCGATCCTGCGCACCATGGGCGCCACGCAAGGCGGCGTCATGCGGATCTTTCTCATCACCGGCGCCGCGATCGGGGTCGCCGGAACGCTCGCCGGCTGCCTTCTCGGCCTGCTCGTTGCGAGCCATGTCGAGGGGGTTCGCCAGCTTCTCAAATGGCTTTTTGATGCCAATTTGTTTCCGGCCGAGATTTATTTCCTCTCGCGCGTGCCCTCCGTGGTCGATCCTGGCGATGTCCTCACCGTGGCTTCAATGACACTTGTTTTGTCGCTGCTGGCGACGATTTATCCGTCCTGGCGCGCGGCAAAGCTCGATCCGGTCGAAGCCTTGCGTTACGAATAGCCATGTCCCCTCCGGCGCTTTGTCTTGAAAGGATCGAACGCCGCTACGATCAGGCCGGGTCTCCGCTCGAAATCTTGCGCGGCGCCGATTTTTGCCTGTGGGCCGGGCAATCGGTCGCGCTTGTGGCGCCGTCCGGCGCCGGCAAATCGACGCTCCTCCATATCGCGGGCCTGCTTGAGCCGCCCGACGCCGGGGAAGTGTTTATCGCGGGCGAAGCCACCGTCCGGATGGCCGACGATCAGCGCACCGCGCTTAGGCGCGGCGAGATCGGCTTCGTCTATCAGTTCCATCATCTGCTGCCGGAATTTTCGGCGCTCGAAAATATCATGCTGCCGCAGATGATCGCCGGGCTGCCGCGGCGCGAGGCAAGGGACCGCGCCGGGCAATTGCTGCATTATCTGGGGTTGTCCGAGCGCGGAAATCAACGGCCGTCCGAACTGTCCGGCGGCGAGCAGCAGCGCGTCGCGATTGCCCGCGCGGTCGCCAATGGTCCCGGGCTATTGCTCGCCGACGAGCCGACCGGCAATCTCGATCCGAAAACCGCTAGCCATGTTTTCGCGGCGCTCGACGCGATCGTCCGGGCGACCGGGCTCGCCACCTTGGTCGCGACCCATAACATGGAGTTGGCCAGCCGGATGGACCGGCGAGTGACCCTGAATGAGGGGCTCGTGGTGGAGCTGGCGTAAATCATTTGGGAAAGTCTGGATTTGCGATTTCAACCCTTGGTGCGGGAAATCATAGCTTGCCATTCCGAAGACAAATTGGGACGCGCCGCCCGGTGTTCCCCTCTCGCTCGACCACCATCGTCAAGCCGAAGTCCTAAGCAAAGTCCTTCAACATCCCGCGCGCGCCTCTACCGCGACCGATGTGATCGATTGGCCGCGCGGCGCCGCAACACCGGCTGAGTTTTGCGCGTGATCCGGTCGAATTGGACCGGAAGCACGCGTCTTTAGGGGGAAATGTGGGCCACGACCGAGGGTTTGCCGGAAATCGCGGCAGTGACCGAGGTCGCGCCGCTGTCGCCACTGATGATCAGGGTCACATACACCATATTCTTGGTGCCGGTCAAGCTCGCGCCCTTCGCCTTCGCGTGGAATGCGTATTGCAAGGTGTCCGTGTGATAAATCTGCGCCTTCATGCTCACGCCGCTGATCACCCCCGCGAAGGCGAAAGATCCGTCCGGCTGCTCCCTGAAAGAACCGGGCGGGATAGTAATGGAGAAGGTGCCAACCTGGAGCGTGACCGGATCGCGATGGGGATGGAGCCCAGGTGCGGTGCTGCTCAAGGTGAAGGGGGAATGAAGGTTAAAGGAATCTTCGTTGGGAGCGCCGCCGAACTGGATGCCGAGCGTGGCGCTGAAGGCGAGGAAGGGGACACCCACCGGCGGCGGAACGATGCCGACGGCCATGGAGCCACTCCCCACCTGGACCGTGGCCACCACCGTGTTGCTGGCCGTGGCGATCACCGAGACATTGTTGGGGAAAAAAAATTCGTGACATAGGCGTGTTTCCCATCCGGCGTGACGGCGACCCCTTCGGGGCTGTTCCCCACCGGGATCGTGGCCACCACCGTGTTGCTGGCCGTGTCGATCACCGAAACGTTGCCGGGGATCGTGACATAGGCGTGTGTCCCGTCCGGGGTGACGGCGACCCGTAAGGGCTGGCTCCCAACCGCGACCGTGGCCACCACCGTGTTGCTGACCGTGGCAATCACCGAGACATTGTTGGAATTCTAATTCGTGACGTAGGTGTGTTTCCCGTCCGGCGTGACGGCGACCGCTATGGGGCCACTCCCCACCGCGACCGTGGCCACCACCGTGTTGCTGGCCGTGGCGATCACCGAGACATTGTTGGAATTCTAATTCGTGACATAGGCGTGTTTGCCGTTCGGCGTTACGGCGACCCCAAAGGGCTGGCTCCCCACCGCGACCGTGGCCACCACCGTGTTGCTGACCGTGGCAATCACCGAGACATTGTTGGAGAAAAAATTCGCGACGTAGGCATGTTTCCCATCCGGGGTGATGGCGACCCCATAGCAGCCATTCCCCACCGGGATCGTGGCCACCACCTTGTTGGTGGCCGTGTCGATCACCACTGAATTCGCATTACTAATCGTCACATAGGCGTGTTTCCCATCCGGTGTGACGGCGACCGCTGTGGGACCGCCGATCACGGCCAAGTCGGGGCCGGTCCCCACCACCACCGTGTTGGTGGCCGTGTCGATCACCGAGACAGTGCCGGATAAAAAATTCGCGACATAGGCGAAGGGCGCCGCCGCCGCCGGCGAGGCCATCAAGCCTAGCCCCATCGCCAGCATGGCGAAGAGAGGTATAAATCCTCGCGCCCATGCGGCGCGGCCGCGGTTATTATTGGTATTATTCGTCAAAGCTTTGTTGTTACACATCAAACATTTTCTCCAAATTATTCCGGCATTTCCCCAGAACCTCTCTTCTTAAATACTTCCTTTCCACTTTCTTGACAATGCCGAACAGTGCGCTCTTTAGGGCGATCGGGAGACAGGTTCCCTCATCCTGAACGGAAGGAAGCCCACGGTTCCATTGCGAGCGAAGCAATTCGCAAAGCGAAGGCAATGGAAGCGGGCGACTGGAGAGTCTCGAAGGATGAGGGAACCGCGAATGGCGTATCCGGCCCTCGCCCGCGTGCTTTCATCCCGAGTTTATAGACGGACGAGACGGCGGCTGCGCCGCCACCTCAGCACTAGGGCGAGGAATGAGGTTGTTCGGCCGATCGCCTTGGAAGCCAACCCGCTGGATTTTGCCCAGAGGCCCCGCGCGACCGAGGGTGGGTTTCGTTTTTCGCGCAATCGCACCGTTTTTCCGCGCATCCCTACCGGTCTCAAGCCGCCGGAAGGGGACGCGCGGCGGCGGCGGAATGGTGCGCACCGCTATGGGCATTCCCCACCACGAACCTAGCGTATGCCCGCCTACGGCGGAACAATACCCACTCCAACGGGGTTGCTCCCCACCGGGACCGTGGCCGCCACCGTGCCGCTGGCCGTGTCGATCACCGAAACATTGTTGGAGGCCAAATTCGTGACATAGGCGTGTCTTCCATCGGGGGTGACGGCGACCAAAGAGGGGCTATCCCCCACCGGGATCGGGGTGCCCACCACCGTGTTGGTGGACGTGTCGATCACCGAGATATTGTCGGAGATAACATTCGCGACGTAGGCATGTTTCCCATCCGCGGTGACGGCGAGCCCTCTGGGGCTAGTCCCCACCGGGATCGTGGCCGCCTCCACCGCGTTGGTGGCCGTGTCGATCACCGAGACAGTGTTGGTGGCCGAATTCGTGACATAGGCATGTTTTCCATCCGGCGTGACGGCGACCCCCCTGGGGTTGCCCCCCACCGCGACCGTGGCCGCCACTGTGTTGCTGGCCGTGTCGATCACCGAAACATTGCTGGAGATAAAATTCGTGACGTAGGCGTCTTTCCCGTCCGGGGTGACGGCGACCTTAACTGGGCCATTCCCTACTGTGATGACCGTGGGCTCCACCGTGTTCGCGGCCGTGTCGATCACCGAAACGTTGCTGGAGCCTGCATTCGCGACATAGGCGTGGTTTCCATCCGGGGTGACCGCGACGTTGATGGGAACATTCCCCACCACGACCGTGGCCACCACCAAGTTGGTGGCCGTGTCGATCACCGACACATTGTTGGAGCCCCAATTCGCGACATAGGCGTGTTTCCCATCCGGGGTGACGTCCACCCCAAATGGCTCCCTCCCCACCGGGATCGGGATACCAACCACCGTGTTGGTGGCCGTGTCGATCACCGAAACGGTGCCGTCGCCGCCATTCGCGACATAGGCGAAGGGCGCCGCTTCCGCCGGCGAGGCCATCGCGCCTAGCCCCATCACCAGCATGAAGGCGAAGAGGGCTAGTGCCGGCCCGGCTTCCGTTGCTGTTTTTGCTATGCATAAGACATATCCTCCCAATTATTCCAGCATTCCGTAATTACCCAGTTTCCGCCTCGTCGTACTTGCTTTATGCTCCCCTAACAAGGCGAAGCCGGTACGCTTGGAAGCGAACCCGCCGGATTTTGAGCCGCCGCCCCGTCCAGTGCTGAAAGTCACCGGTCTTGCTTTCCTTGATCCATTGCTCCGCCGCGTCGCGCAATAGCACCGGTTTTCCGCGCATTCCCACCGGTCTCAAGCCGCCGGATGTACGAGGCCCTGCGTATTTTCGCCTTGCAAATCGTACCAAAAAGTTTCGAGACTTGTGCGCGGGGTGGCATTTTGTTGGGCGGCGTCGGGTATGATTGGGAAGGCATTTTAGGAGCGTTGCGCTCTGCAAATCGCCGGCTGAGCGGTGAGATGGCGTCGTCGTGACGGGCTTTGCCGACGGGCGGTTTTGCAGATCCGCGTTGCGGGTCCGCTCAGGCTGTTTGCATGCGCCATACCGTTTGACGTTGTAGGCGATGACCGCGAGATGGACTTGCAGTCTTGCCTTGGAAAGGCCGATCCATCGCATGCATCGGAAGCGGTCGCTGCGGTTCCAGGTTCCGAAGATCGTTTCAATCCTGGCGCGAATGGGCCGCGGCAGACGATTGTGCGCTTCGCGCCTCTCGGCGGCCAGCCAGCGATGGCCCTTGCGCATGAGCTTCGAGGTTCCGCCCCTGGCCTCGATCGCCTTTTCGACCGCCAGCGCATCATAGGCCCGGTCGGCATAAACCTCGCCCGGCTCATCGGGGATAATTGAAGGCGCGATATTGACATCGGCCTCGTGGGCCGGGGTCGTCTCGACGCCGCGGATGATGCCGCTGTCCTTGGCGGCCGCAAGGTGGGCCTTGTAGCCATGCGCGGGCGCCCGCGGCGATGCCTGACCCAGGCGGCATCCTTGTCGCCCTTGCTGGCCGAGCCGATCACGGTGGCATCGATGAGCGTGACCTTGCGCACGCAAGCGCCCTTGGACTCAAAGATCGCGCGAGATCGCCTCAAACAGGTTGCATTTTTGCCCGATCGGGGCTCACCCCTTACTAAAATACGCTTCCAAAATCGCGGTATAAATCTCTGTCAAGCCCTCAAGATCAGCGATCGCGACATGCTCGTCCACCATATGCGCGGTCGCGCCAACGAGGCCGAACTCGACCACCGGGCAATAGGCGCGGATAAACCGCGCGTCGGAGGTTCCGCCCGACGTCGAGAGCGCCGGGCGGCGTCCCGTTTTCCTTTCGACCGCGTCCGTGACAAGATTTGTGAAGGCGTCCGGCGTGGTCAAAAAGGCCGGGGCATTGCAAGGTTCGAATTCGAGCGTGAATTTCATCCCCACGGAGTCCAACCTGCGCCGCAGCTCCGCCGCAAGCGTTTTAGGTGTCCCAAAGATCGTTGAAACGGACGTTTACCCGCGCACGCGCCTCCGCCGGGATGACGTTGAACGCTGGGTTGCCAACATCCACCGAGACGATTTCGAGATTCGAGGCGTCGAAATGCGGCGTGCCTTTGTCGAGCGGCGCGGCAGACAAGGCGTCGAGCAGCCGCATGAGCTTTGGAATGGGATTGTCCGCCCGCTCGGGATAGGCGGCATGGCCTTGGCGCCCCGCGACAATGAGCGTGCCGTTGAGGCAGCCGCGCCGGCCAATCTTGAGCGTGTCGCCGAGCACCTCAAAGCTCGTGGGCTCGCCGACGATGCAATGATCGAACCGCTCGCCTTTCTCGTAAGCCCAGCGCAAGAGTTTTTCCGTGCCATTGATGGCCGGGCCTTCCTCGTCGCCGGTGATGAGAAAACCGATCGAGCCCTTGGGCAATCCTCGTCGCGCAACAAATGCGCAGGCGGCGGCGGCGAAGGCGGCAACCCCACCCTTCATGTCGGCTGTGCCGCGTCCAAAAATCGCGCCATCGGCAAGCTCCCCCGCGAAAGGATCGAACCGCCACTTCGCCGCATCGCCGGCGGGCACGACGTCCGTATGGCCGGCAAAGACAAGGAACGGCGCGCTTGTGCCGAAGCGGGCGTAGAGATTATCGATGTCCGGCGTGCCGGGTTCCGAAAACGTAAGCCGCTGCGTCGCGAACCCCGCCTGTTTCAGTTCCGCTTCGAGGACGCCGAGCGCGCCGCCATCTTCCGGCGTCACCGAGCGGCATTGGACAAGCGCGCGGCAAAGGTCGAGAGCGGCGGTTGTCACGGCCATGTTGGAGTTTTCCGGGCGGGGTTATCGCCGCCGTTTATCGCACGGCCGGCCGCGTTGCCGCAAACCGTCGCGCGCGAATTTAGACGCGGAGCACGAATTCCCGGCAACCTTTGCCACCAAATATGCTTTAAGGGGTTGGCCTGCGGCCGAATGGCGGGATCAGCTGGTCCAAAGGCGGTCCAAGGACCACATCCATGCAAAATCCCAGCCTCGATTTTGCCCTCGGCACCGAGCGGGACGCGCTCCGCGATACGGTGCGCGCTTTCGCATCGGCCAAAATCGCGCCGCGCGCGGCCGAAATCGACCGCTCCGATAATTTTCCGATCGACTTGTGGCCCGCGATGGGCGCGCTCGGTCTGCACGGCATCACGGTCGAGGAAAATTATGGCGGCGCGGGCCTTGGCTATCTCGCGCATTGCATCGCTATGGAGGAGATTAGCCGGGCCTCGGCTTCTGTCGGTCTGTCCTATGGCGCGCATTCCAATCTTTGCGTCAATCAGATCCGCCGCAACGGCAATGACGATCAGAAGCGCCGTTATTTGCCGAAACTGATCTCCGGCGAACATGTCGGCGCGCTGGCCATGTCGGAGGCGAATTCCGGCTCCGATGTCGTCTCGATGCGCCTGCGCGCGGACAAAAAGGGAGGCCCCTACATCCTGAACGGCACAAAAATGTGGATCACCAACGGCGCCTATGCCTCGACCCTCGTCGTCTATGCCAAGACCGACCCCAATGCCGGCGCGCATGGCATCACGGCTTTTCTGATCGAGAGCGGCTTCAAAGGTTTTCATTTGGGACAAAAGCTCGACAAGCTCGGCATGCGTGGGTCGCCGACGTGCGAACTTGTGTTTGAGGATTGCGAAGTGCCGGAAGAAAACGTGCTGGGCGAGGCGGGCGAGGGAGTCCATGTCCTGATGTCGGGCCTCGATTATGAACGCGTCGTGCTCGCGGCGGGTCCGCTCGGCATCATGCAGGCCTGTCTTGATATTTGTCTACCCTATGTCCGTGAGCGCAAGCAGTTCGGCCAAGCGATCGGCGAATTCGAGCTCGTTCAGGGCAAGCTCGCCGACATGCATACGGGGCTCAATGCCTGCCGGGCTTATGTTCATGCGGTGGCCCGCGCGTGCGACAACGGCCACACCTCGCGCAAGGATGCGGCGGGCGCCCTGCTTTTCGCGGCGGAGCGCGCGACAAGGACGGCACTCGACGCGATCCAGCTTCTCGGCGGCAACGG
Source organism: uncultured Alphaproteobacteria bacterium (assembly GCA_963712225.1). Classification (GTDB taxonomy): domain Bacteria; phylum Pseudomonadota; class Alphaproteobacteria; order Rhizobiales; family Beijerinckiaceae; genus Methylocapsa. Next base: position 374,166 of record CAVQHH010000011.1, on the reverse strand, counting down.
CTATATCAACGATTACCCGGCGGGGCGGCTACTACGCGATGCCAAACTCTATGAGATCGGTGCCGGCACGAGCGAAATCAGGCGGATGTTGATCGGGCGCGAGCTGTTTGACGGAAATTAAGGATGAATGTTCTCAAATCCGCCGTCGCGGCGGATAGCCAAAATTTTGCCGCGAACAAAGCCGCGATGCAAGGTCTGATCGAAGATTTGCGCGGCAAAGTCGCGCTCATCGCGCAAGGCGGCGGCGCCAAGGCGCGCGAAAGGCACATCGCGCGCGGAAAACTTTTGCCGCGCGATCGAGTCGCGGCGTTGCTCGACCCGGGCACGCCATTTCTGGAATTTTCGCAATTCGCCGCATATGAGGTTTACGCGGGAGCCGTTCCAGCGGCGGGATTGATATCGGGCATTGGATGCATCGGCGGCCAGGAATGCGCCGTCATCGCCAATGACGCGACCGTCAAGGGCGGCACATATTATCCGCTAACCGTCAAGAAGCATCTGCGCGCGCAGGAAATCGCGCAAGAAAACCATCTGCCTTGCATCTATCTCGTCGACAGCGGCGGCGCACATCTGCCAAGCCAGGACGAAGTCTTTCCCGATCGCGACCATTTCGGCCGCATCTTTTACAATCAGGCGAGGATGTCGGCGGCGGGCATCCCGCAAATCGCGGTGGTGATGGGAAGCTGCACGGCGGGTGGCGCCTATGTCCCGGCGATGAGCGACGAGGCGGTTATCGTGGCGGGGCAGGGCACCATCTTTTTGGCGGGTCCGCCGCTCGTGAAGGCGGCGACCGGCGAAATTGTTTCGGCGGAGGATCTGGGCGGCGCCGAGGTCCATTCGCGTGTGTCGGGCGTCATCGATCATTATGCGTTGAGCGACGCGCACGCACTGTTGCGCGCACGCCAAATCGTCACCACTCTCAATCGTATCAAGCAGCCTTGTATCGCGATGCGCGAGCCCGCCGAACCGCTTTACGATGAGCAAGAAATATACGGCATCGTCCCCGCCGATCCGCGCGAGGCTTATGACGTGCGCGAAATCCTTGCCCGGATCGTCGACGGCAGCGTGTTCGCCGAGTTCAAGGCGCTCTATGGAACGACCCTCGTCTGCGGATTCGCGCACATCTTCGGTTATCCCGTGGGCATCCTCGCCAATAATGGAATCCTGTTTTCGGAATCGGCGCTCAAGGGCGCACATTTCATTGCACTTTGCGCGCAACGCAAAATCCCGCTCGTCTTTCTGCAAAACGTCACCGGCTTCATGGTCGGCCAAAAATACGAGGCGCAAGGCATAGCCAAGGATGGCGCCAAGCTCGTCGCGGCGGTCGCCTGCGCGGGCGTGCCAAAATTCACCATCATCATCGGCGGCAGTTTCGGAGCGGGCAATTACGGCATGTGCGGCCGCGCCTTCGGACCGCGGTTTCTTTGGATGTGGCCGAATGCGCGAATCTCGGTGATGGGCGGCGAGCAAGCCGCCAATGTACTGGCGCAAGTGCGCCGCGACAAATTAGAGGCCGCCGGACAATTTTTATCCGCCGAGGAGGAAGAAGCGTTCAAGGCGCCGGTCCGCGAGCGGTTCGAATGCCAGGCGCACCCCTATTATGCGAGCGCGCGGCTTTGGGACGACGGCATCATCGATCCAGCCGAAACCCGGATGGTGCTCGCCCTCTCGATCTCCGCCGCCCTCAATGCGCCGGTCGAGGCGACGCGCTTCGGCGTGTTCCGGATGTGAGGTATTCCGCGAAGGTTGGGACCCAATTCGGTTGCGTGTAACCATGCGCGCACGGTGACCGTTCTACCTATCTGCCGATCAGACCACGTCGCTCCGCTGGCCATTCAAGTAAGCTTCGCTTGACGGAATCCTTGGTAGCAGACGGGCCCTTGGGCGGCATGATAGAAAGGGATCGGGAGCGAGCCGGGCTTCCAACTAACAAACCGCCTCAAGCGGTCCCGCCGCGCGGGTCCAGTTCAAGCCGGCCCGTCGTCTTCCCGGCGCAAACCCGGTATTAAGCCTAATGAAAGGTGAACTCCCACGGGCCGGCGAATTGGCCTATTAGATTAAAAATATAGCCGCCTGCGGGCTCTGCTTTCCAGCAAGTCCACTTCGATCGGCCTCCGGCAAAAAAGGCGCGTGATGGTTCAAACGCCGTATTTTAGAGACGATAAAACCGTCTCCTTCGGCGAGAAGCTGGCGGCGTCTGAACAATTCATGATTCTTTTCCAGGAGGGAATGGATCTGGTGGGCCGGGCGGCCACCTACCTCGACGGCGATGGCCGCGAGGAGGCGAAGCTGTTGCCGCGCGCGGCGGCGGTCGCCTACGCGGTCGAAAGCATGCGTTTGACGACAAGGCTCATGCAGGTTGCCTCCTGGCTGCTCCTCCAGCGCGCCGTCAACGAAGGCGAACTGAGCCGCGCCGAGGCCGCCGCCGAAAAACGCAGGATTCCTTTGTCCGAGCAGGGCATCGTGTCCAACAAAGATGTTCTCGTCCGCTTGCCGCCGCGTCTGCGCGACCTCATCGGGATATCGCTTCGCCTGCAGGCGCGCATTATCCATCTCGATCTTCTGATCTATAAGTCGCGCGATGCGCGCGGCAAGGAGAGCCTGCCGCCGAGCCCGGTGGAAACCCAGATCGAGCAACTGCGCGCCGCGCTCGCCGCTCCGCACGTGCCGTCGCCGACGACGTGAAGGCCGCGCGCTCTTGGTTGTGGGATACCACGCGGAACGTGCCGGAGAGACAGATCACACCGTGACCAGCGTCGGTCCGGCGCCGCCAGAGGCGGATTATTTCAAACTATCGCGCTGCCAAGACGCCATCGCGTCGTCCAGGGCGCGCTGACCCGAGGGTCCTTTTTCGAAAGTCAATTTCGCGATATGGCCACTGGCAAGAACCATCGGAACATCCAACCATTCGCGTGATCGCAGAAGATCAAGATTGGATACTTCGGCGTCGCCGCGGGCGAGACCGATGAGGAAGGAATTCTCCATGACCGGCACCGTAATCCCCTTCAGCGACTCGCCTGTCGCGGAATCTTCGCGGCGCATCTGCAACACACTGATCTGCTTGATATTGCCCACTGGGCTGTCTTGCGGCACGGCAAACATCAGCTTCAAGGTATGCGAGGCGGGCAATGTACCGTCGACATTTTTTTGAATCGTCATCGCCACTTGCAGCTTTTCTTCAGGTATTTCGATCTCGGCGCGAACCGCTGAGCTGAGCGGCTCATCCGGTCCATTGCTGACGTTATCGACTCGCCAGACGACCGTGCCAAGAAAGGTTTTCACCTTGGATTTTTCTTCCGGCGCCTCCACGAGAAGCGCGGCGCGGCGGGCGACGGGAATGGGCGGATTGGCGGGTGCGGAACCGCTTTTGGCGGCATCGTTGCGGTCGGCGGTCGACGAAGGCACGCCGGCCAAAGCTGGCCCAGAGCCGGGTGTCGAGGTGCCGGGGCCGATGCGGTCGACGATCTTGCCGCCGGCGCCGACCTCGCCCTGGGTTGAAGGCGAAGTAGGCTGCGGGCGCACAAGATCTTCGGGGCGATCGCGCAGCTTATAGGCGGCAATCGCGACAAGGGCGACGACCAGACCGACGATTTCAGCGACGACCATAAGGCGCTTTGCGGGACCGGCATCTTGCACAGGCCGAGGTGCGAAAGGATGTTGAGCTTCAAGCCGCGTTCTTGCCGCGGGTTCGGAACTTTCGGGGCTCGGGTTTGGCGCTTCCGGGGCAGACGCTTCAACGCCGGGCGCTTCCAAGGCAGGGGCCTTCGGGGCGGATGGTGCCGGGGCAAATGCATCGGAGTCACGCCCGGCCGAAGAAGCTTGGCCGGGAGAAGCGGTGCCTAGTGCCGGGGGTTGAGGCTCTTCCTGCGCGGCAGAGGGCTTCGCCGAGGTCCGCGCCGCCGGAGCCGGGCCGGGCCGCGGCGCGCCACCCGGTTGGGCGCCCGGGTTCTTGGCGGGCGGCCGCGGTTCGCGTCGAACTTTGAGGGGTCGCGAAGGCGGCGGCGTTTGCGCGGCTGGAATAGGAACCGACGCGGATGGCGCGGGGCCGAGCGGATCTGGGTCCGGCGGATTGGGTTCAGGCAATGGCGCTGCGCTTGGCTCATCCGCCGGGGATGGACCGGCCGGACTCCCACCCGTTGGCCCAAGGCCCGCGAAATCCGGTTCGGCCACGGGCGTGCCGCTTCCGGTACCTGACCGCAATGCAATTTCCGTTTCAAGCCGGGCAACCGCCACTTCCAAGGCTTGCGCTTCGCGCTTGATCGCCTCCTCCGGCACCGGCGGATCGAGATTGCGCAATTGGCCGAAAAGCGCCGCGCGCGCCCGCTCGTAAATGGCGTGGCGTGCTTCGGCTGTCGAATCCGGCAGGCCCGCGACGGCCTTGGCAAGCAGCGGGTAATAGTCAGCCATGTCGTGTTGAGAGCATTTGATCGGCCTTCCGTCAATCCCGCCGCGGAACTTTGCCTATCAATCGCGGAAGGGCAATCAATCGCGGAAGGGATTATGAACGAGGATCGTATCGGCACGCTCGGGGCTCGTGGAGAGAAGCGTGACCGGGGCCTCGATCAATTCCTCGATGCGACGGACATATTTGATCGCCTGCGCCGGAAGCGACGCCCAGGAGCGGGCGCCGGCCGTCGTGTCTTTCCATCCCTCGATTGTCTCATAAATCGGCGCGACTCTGGCCTGCGCCGCCTGGCTTGCCGGCAATCTGCCGATGCGCTGGCCGTCGAGATGATAGCCGACGCAGACCTTGATCTCCGCGAAACCGTCAAGAATATCGAGCTTCGTCAAGGCAATCCCATCTATCCCCGAGGTTTTTACCGCCTGGCGCACGAGCACCGCGTCGAACCAGCCGCAACGCCTGCGCCGCCCCGTGTTGGTCCCGAATTCATGACCCCGGTCGCCCATCCGCTCGCCAATGGCATCGTGGAGCTCGGCCGGGAATGGCCCGCCGCCGACCCGGGTCGTATAGGCCTTGGCGATTCCCAGCACATAGCCGATGGCCTTTGGGCCAAGGCCAGACCCCGTGGCGGCATTGGCGGCGACCGTATTCGACGAGGTCACAAAGGGGTAAGTGCCATGATCGACATCGAGCATCGCGCCTTGCGCGCCTTCGAACAAAATGCGTTTGCCCGCGCGCCGGGCGGCCTCCAGCAACTCCCAGGTCGCATCCATGAAGGGAAGAATTTTGGCCGCGACGCAATCGAGTTCGGCGCGGATGGCCTTCGCCGCTATGGGTTCGAGCCCAAGCCCGCGGCGTAGCGGCTCGTGATGGGCAAGCAGGCGGGCGATTTTTTGGTCCAAACTGTCCGGCTCGGCCAAGTCCATGAGCCGGATCGCGCGCCGTCCCACCTTGTCTTCGTAAGCTGGCCCGATGCCACGTTTGGTGGTTCCGATCTTCACCGCTGCGACATTTGAGGACTCGCGGTGGGCGTCGAGTTCGCGGTGCAGGCTAAGGATCAGCGTCACGTTTTCGGCGATCTTCAAATTGTTTGGCGAGACCTCGATGCCTTGGCCCGCGAGCTTGGCGATTTCGTCCACCAGATGATGCGGATCGAGCACGACGCCATTGCCGATAATTGAGAGCTTTCCGGGCCGCACTACCCCAGCGGGCAACAGCGTGAGCTTATAGACATTGTTGTCGATGACGAGCGTATGCCCGGCATTGTGGCCGCCCTGGAAGCGCACCACGATGTCGGCCTCAAGCGACAGCCAATCGACGATCTTGCCCTTGCCTTCGTCGCCCCATTGGGCGCCGACCACCACCACATTCGCCATCAAACTTATCGCTTTTCGCCGCGGTCTTTTCTTTCAAGAGCCGCCAAAAATAAACCCGGCGCAAACTGGCTGCTCCGGGCCTATTGCGAGGGCGGGGTACCCTCTTGCGCAGCCGGAGTAAAGATTTGTGCGCTTGGGGGCGGATTAGTTTGGGACGCGCCGTCGTATTTGAGCTAATTTAGAGGCACGTTCGACGCGATCTGCACTGTTTGGCGCAATTAGCTCTTTGGCCCCACGGGCATTGTCGAATATGGCGGCCGCTCTCAGCCGCCGGATTTCGTTTCCCCTTGCGGCGTACCCGCAGGTGAGTCGCGCCCGATCACGTTGAAGCGCGCCTTCTGCTCGTCGGCCAACGAGTTGTAGAAATCGGCCAGCGCCGGTTTCACAGTGTTGACCGCTTCGGCAAGGGCATCAAGGCGTTTGCCCACCGCATCGAGCCGGCCCGTCAGTGTCTGCGGAATGTCAGCCGGGCAGGAGGCGTCGATGTGTGCGGCGGCCTCGGCCGAGGCCGATTTTAGCGCGTCGAAAGCGGCATTCTGCTGCACGGTCGGCTTGATCACCTCCTTGATGCGCTGTACTGGCAATTGCGTGAAGTTTTCTGTCTGCTGCCTGCACAAATCGCCGAGATTGCCTGAAGGCGATTCTTCCCGGGCAATTCTGGTGCGCCGGTACCTGGTCTGCGTACCGATGGCGGCGAACTGATCTTTCTGCTCGTCATCCAAAGAATTGTAGAGTGTCGTGAGTGGCGGGCGTAGGATCTGCACGGCCTCGCTCATCGCCTGGATTCGTTTCATGACGGCGTCGAGACGCGCGATCGGCGTGAGCGGCACTTCAGCCGGGCACGAAGCCCGCAAGATGTTATCGGCCTGGGCGGACGCTGCCTTGAGATCGTTCAGCATTGTGGCCTGCGTATCAGTAGGCCGGATCGCCCGCTCGATCTGGTCGATCGGCAAGCTCAATACGCCGGGCGCAAGGCCACCGCAGGTCTGGGCGCTGCTGGGGCCGGCCTCAACATTGCCGTGCGCCACGGCGCGGGCCGCATAAAGCCGACGATGGCGACGATGATGGCGGCCCCCATAGCCGCCATAAGAGGCGTAGCCATTGGCATGAGAGGCGTAGCCGTTGGCATAGGGGGCATTGCCGTAGATGTTGAACAGACTGTTTTCCCCATAGTAATATGGGCTTTCCCCATAATAATAAGGATTGTAGGCGTAATAGGGCGAGAACAAGGGCCCCGGCCAGAAGATGCTGGTCAGCAACAAGTCGGACCCGTAGGCGAAGAACGGGTCGTAGAAGGTATAGGGCGAAAGCGCGAACGTTAGGGCGTCGCCGAAAAAGAAGGGCCAGAAAACCGGGCCTGCCCAATAGCCCCATCCGCTCCCCCAATCGTTCCAGCCGGCACCCCAATAATTGTTGCCCCAAGCATTCCATCCCGCCATGCTGCCGAAGGCGTTGCGATTGAACCCGTGGGCGTCGAAACCGCGGACACCGTTGAACCGGCCAAATCCGCGGCCGCTGAACCCATTGTGGGCGAACGCGCTTCGACCGCCGAGGCCGACAGCGCCGCTGAACCGGTGTCCTGCCAAGTTTGCGTGCCCGAAACCGCCGCCGCCAAAGTGGCCGCCGCCGAAATGCCGTCCACCGAAATGTCCCCCACCGAAGTGCCTGCCACCGAAATGTCCGCCGCTGAAGCGACTGCCCCCGAAGTGACCGACCCCCCCGAAGCGACTGCCTCCGAAATGGCCGCCTCGGAAGCCACCGAAATGACCGAACCCTCCGAAGTGACCGCCGCCGACGCCACCGAAATGACCGCCGCCGCCGCCGAAATGGCCGCCGCCGCCGAACCCCCCGAAGTGACCGCCCCCGAAACCACCGAAATGGCCGCCGCCGCCGAAACCACCGAAATGACCGCCGCCGCCGCCGAAATGGCCGCCGCCGCCGAATCCACCGTGCCCAAAGGCAAAAGCTTCGCTTACCCCGCCAGGCATCTCACCCGGCGCGAGCGATATTTCGAGGCCGAACCCGAGCGCGATCGCCGCTGCCAGAATTTTCGTCCTCCGACGAGCCATGGTCGTTCACCTTCCCCCGGGCGGAGCTATGATCCCCTCTCTGTTGCGTACACAGCCAACGCGTAGGCGGTTCCGCGCGTTCCATGGAACTTTAAGGATGGCTTAAGTCTTCATAAACGAAAGGGAATCGTCAACCAACCGGGCGCGATTCACGCATCGGATTATCATGCGACGAGCCGAACCGCCACGATCTCGGCCCGGGCGGCGCTATAGTGGCCGAAGTTTAGTGTAGAAGATTGGTGAGGTGAAACGTGAATGGTTAGGAACCTCTGGACCTGTCGCAGTGATTTGAACCGCTTGATGATCCGCGCTCTCGCCTCGCTGGCAGATGTGACTTTTCCGGCGATTGTTCCATCCCATGTGCAGCCGAGGCTCATTTCGTGCCCTTCACGCAGCGGCTTTTTCGGAAGCTGGCGCACGAGCCGCCGTGCGGCGGCTTGATCTCGTCGACTTTGGGCCGTCCTGATCGAGGGCTCGCGATCTTGCAAGGAACACGTTCCTCTTCGGTGACGCGGGAATTTCCACTTATGGCGTGTTGCTAAAGGCCGCTTCTGGCGCAACGCGGACCAAATGTCCTGCCCCTGAGCACGGTCCGATCAAACGAACCATGGACTGAAGTGTTCAGTTTGCGGGCGGCGCTCGCAGGAACCTATTCCGCCGCCTGGCGCACGCTCGCCCTCAGTAATGACCGGAGGGCGTCGATCGGCTGATACCTCTCTTCGCGAAAAAAATGCCAGAACGTCCAGCCATTGCATGCGGGCAGGCCTTGCGCCAGCGCGCCGATCTTGTGAATCGAGCCGGTGACGGCGCCGATCGATACCGTGCCATCGGCGCGCACCGTCGCGGCGTGCCGCTTCCTTTCATCGACCAGAATTTCGCCAGCCCGGACGAGCCCCGCCTCGACGATCGCGGCGAAAGGAATGCGCGGCTCGGAGCGTTTGTCCGCAACCGCCGCGATGGCGCCCGGCGGGAGCGGGTCCACGACCGCGATCCTTGCCCTTGCGGAACTTACGTAGCGTGCGTCTCGCTCGATGCCGATAAAGGCACGCCCGAGCCTTTTAGCAACGGCGCCGGTGGTGCCGGAACCAAAGAATGGATCGAGAATCACGTCGCCCTTGTTCGAGGCGGCGAGCAGAATGCGCGAGAGCAGCGCCTCCGGCTTCTGCGTCGGGTGGGTTTTGCGGCCAGAGGAATCCTTTAGGCGTTCGGCTCCGGTGCAAATCGGCAAAAACCAATCGGAGCGGACCTGGCAATCCTCGTTGCCGGCCTTCAGCAATTCGTAGTTGAAGCAATAGTTCTTGGCCCCCGCGCTCTTCGCCGCCCAGATCAACGTCTCATGCGCATTGGTGAAGCGCCGCCCGCGAAAATTCGGCATTGGATTGGCTTTGCGCCAGATAATATCGTTCAGGATCCAAAACTCTTGATCCTGCAAAATCGAACCGGCCCGGAAAATATTGTGGTAGGAGCCGATCACGAAAATCGTCGCGTCCTTTTTCATGACCCGGCGCACCGCGATGAGCCACGCTCGCGTAAAATTGTCGTAGTCGGAAAGGCTTGCAAATTTGTCCCAATCGTCGTCGACGCCATCGACGAGGCTTTGGTCCGGCCGCGAGAGACTGGATTCGAGCTGCAAATTATAAGGCGGATCGGCGAAGACGAGATCGACGCATTCCGGCGGCAGCCGGGCCATCGCTTCGAGGCAATCGCCCTTGATGATTTCGTCGAGGGGAAGCGCACCGCGCGTCAGACCAGGGCTGGGCGTGACGGAGCGCGCCGGCGAAATCCCAGTACGCATCACCTTGACCTGGGGTTTCGGACCGGGCGCCCCGGCACGTTGACTACGCATGAACAAAAACCGGTACGCGACGCGATTGCCTGCGCCGCGTTGGGCGGCCCATCAGGCTTCCTCGAAATTCCGCCGTTTTAGCGAGAGCGATGAGCAGGACTTCAAGACGGTCGCCAGCGGTCATTCGTCGTGACGGCTGGCACCCCAAACGACTCCTGGGTTACATTGGGTAAAGACCGCGTTTAGAAGGCAAATCCCGGACTGTCTCTTTTTCGCACGCCGACAGTGGATCGACGCGAATGTGCACCGCGTCCGGGCATTGCGCGACGATTGCGGGTTAGCCCGCCGCGAAAGGCCGGAAGCTCAATCGATGAAAAGGGCACGGTCCATGCCCGGCGATCGCCGCGAGATGGCCTTTCGTGGCATAGCCAAAATGCTCGCTGAAACGATAGGCAGGATAAAGACGGCAGAGGCGGCGCATCAGGCGGTCGCGGGTCACCTTGGCGACGATCGAGGCGGCGGCGATCGATGAAATGGCGGCATCGCCCTTGATGATCGTCTCGGCGGGGAGGCCAAGACCCGGCGGCAAATCATTGCCGTCGATCAGAACGTGGCGGGGTGCGACGGAAAGCACGAAGAGCGCCCGGCGCATGGCGGCAAATGTTGCCTGGCGGATGTTGATGCGATCGATTTCCGCAGCGCTCGCGAATGCAACCGCCACCGCCAGGGCTTGCAGCATGATCACTTTGTAAAGGCGTTCGCGTTCCTCGGGGGTAAGCAGCTTGGAATCATTTAGTCCGCGCGGCACTTTGCGCGGATCGAGAATGACGGCTGCCGCGGCGACCGGCCCGGCGAGGGGGCCGCGTCCCGCTTCGTCGATCCCGGCCACTGGCCAAATCCCGCGCTTCAGCAGGCTTCTCTCGATGCGAAAGTTGGGGTTCCCCATGCGGAAAATGCCTGATGTGCCTGTCTATCGCGGCAGCCAGGCGCCTATTTTTTGCTGAAGCTGAGGCCGCCGAAGCGGGAGTTGAAGCGCGACAGGCGGCCGCCGCGATCGACCAAATGCTGTGAGCCCCCGGTCCAGGCCGGATGGGTGGTCGGGTCGATGTCGAGCTGCAAGGTGTCGCCCGCTATCCCATAGGTGGAGCGGGTGAAAAACTCGGTCCCGTCGGTCATGACCACCTTGATCAAATGGTACTCGGGGTGAATATCCGGTTTCATCGGCAAATCCTTTGTATCTGTTCTGTGCCGCCGCCCCACGCCGCGACGCTGTCCCGCTTGTCAATCATGACCGGAGTTGCCGCCCTATACCCCAGCCAACGGCCCGTTACAAGGTTCAGACGGACCCTGGTGCGCTGAAAACCCCTACTTCGACCGGAGCCTTCCCGACGTTTTCAAACGAGGTTCACCTCATGAGCCGTCTGCCTCTTCCCCCATTTCCTGCCGAGACCCCGCCAAAGCGCAGGTGGCTCAGACATTGCCCCTCAAGGTTGATGCGGCTTGGAGAGCGTACGTCGCTCGGGAGCGGTTCCGGTCCCGCTGTTGGCGCGCATTTTGGTACACCCTAGCCATGATTCTGATCTATAAGTTTGTCCTGGAGCCATTGTTCGGCGAGCCGGCAAATCCCGCGCGGAGCGATCTCGCTCGCGGGCTTCGTACGTGGACGACAACCTTCGATGTCTTTTCCAATCTGTTTTTGACTTTCTTCGTCTTCGACGCGACTTTCCGCTGCCTGCTCTTTGTCTACAAACTGCATCGCGCTCAGACTGCGTCGCGCTCAAAACTGCATCGCGCTCAGGTTGAATGGCCCACCAAGACGATGGAGCTCTTCAACGACCGCCTGCGACTGCAAACTCATCTTGTCGATGAATGGATCGACCTAGATTTCGTGGCGAAGCGCACGCGTTGCATCGGCTCGCTGATCTATTACCCCTTTGTGCTGATAGCGTTGCTAATGGTGTCCCGCAGCACGGTGTTCGCTAATTACGCCCCGAGCCTGACGAACCTCGTTGCGGCAGGAATCAGTCTTTCTGTCGTTTTCGGGTGCGCCATTTTGCTTTGGTGGGCGGCGACGGCCGCGCGAAATACGGCCAAGCAAAATCTAACGGATGGGATCATCGCCGCCAGGGGTCATTCCCCCAAGGTTGCTGACAAGAGCAGCGACGCAACGCAAAATGACTCGGACTCCAACCCTCGCTACGCGGAGCAGTTGGAAACCTTGTGGAGCCGCGTCGATCAACTGAACGACGGGGCCTTTAGGCCGTTCTCACAGCAACCGCTCGTTCGGGCGTTGCTTTGGCCATTGGGCAGTTTTGGCTGGACTAATCTTATCGAGAGCGGGATGCTCCCCGGCCTGTAGAGCATGACGCGGATTCGAAGCAAGACCCGTCATCTCTTGGGCGTGTGAAAACGGTTCGGCCGACGGAGACCGGCGACGCCAAGCTAAACTTAGCATGTTGTCACAATTGCGAGCTGGAATCGACGTGGCGTGCGCGGTCCGCGGTGAGCGATCTGGTGGCGCCGAAGCGCACGATGCGCACCCCCACGTCTGGATCGCCGCGATGAGGGGCTTCACGCCGAGGATGTTGATGACCCGCGTGAGATTTAGGCGAGCACGTGCAGGGCCCATCTCGGTGGCGTATCGCAGGCCCGTTATCCTTGCGGAAATCGGCAATCGTCTTGTGATCAGGAACCAGCCGACCGGCAAGCCACATCACCTCAACGTTGCGGCACGCCTCACGCTCAAGCCGGCGGCTCGACTGAACCCGATTGAGATAACCGTAAATGGAGAGCTTCAACAGCACCGACGGATGGTACGAAGGCCGGCCGGTGGCCTCGGGATCAACCCGCAAAACCGAAGCCCGGCCAGATCGAGCCCCCCGAACGGTCTCTAATCCGCGCCTTCGTGGTAGCTTGCTGGGCAGCGCGGCCACATTTTGATATGAAGGGCGCGGATCTTGAAGGCGCGAGAGTCGGCGATCACGCCTCGTCTCAGCAGGGATGGCGAGCCAGCGTTTCGTCTGGTACAATCGGTGCGAAAGGAATTCTGAATGACTAAGGGCGGGCAGTTCAGGACAGTCACCGTCGCAGCCTTGGTGGCGCTCATTTGGATGGCCAGCAAAGCGTGCGCCGCGCAGTGCGGCAGTACGGCGGCTGGCTTCGAGGCGTGGAAGAAGCAGTTCGCCGATGAAGCGAGGGGAAGGGGCGTCAGCGGCTCAACGGTCGCAGCTCTCATGGCGACTAAGTATTCGACTGCAACCATCGCGGCTGACCGTGGCCAGCATGGCTTCCATGTGTCGCTCGATCAGTTTCTCGCTAGGCGTGGCGGCTCGGCTATCGCCGCGCGCGGGCGTGCGCTCAAGCAATCCGATGCGGCCCTTTTCTCGTCCATCCAGCAACGCTACGGCGTCCCGCCTGGGCCGCTCATTGCCATTTGGGGAATGGAGACGGGCTTCGGGAGGGAGCGCGGGAATCAGAACACTCTATCGGCAGTGGCGACCCTCGCCTATGACTGCCGCCGGTCGGCCTATTTCACCGAGCAGCTTTACGCAGCTCTGACACTGATCGATCGCGGGGTTCTCTCGGCAAGCACGCGCGGCTCCATGCACGGTGAGATCGGCCAGACCCAGTTCTTGCCCAAGACGATCCTCGAGTACGGCACCGGTGGAAGTCTCGACACCGCGGCCGGCGCGCTGTCCTCGACGGCAAATTTCCTCAGGGCGCATGGCTGGAGCGCCGGCGCGGGATACCAGCCCGGCGAAGCCAATTTCGGAGCTATCCAGGCATGGAATGCTGCTCCCGTCTATCAGCGGGCCATCGCGCTTATTGGCCAACAGATTGACGGAGGAGGGGGCACCTCTGGGAGACGCTGAAGGGGTTGCGTAAGAAATCCGGCTGGTTGTGCGCCCTCGTCTGAGTACACCCGAGACCTCAACCTCGCGTCGACGATAGTGCGTTAGCGCGAGCAATCGAAGATGGTGACAGCAGCGCCATGAGCGGACCTCCGAACGCTCTCCACATGTTTCGCGTCTTCGAACGCTTCAGCTCGTTTCGCCGGTCAGCCGCCGCCCGGCGCTTGATCATCAAAAAATGATACCTTGATCGGCATTCAGCTAAAAATCGCCGCAATGGTGCTCCAGCAAAGCTGCGAAGCTCTTTGTGCCGGCGTTTAGCGAGACTGAGACGCTTCCTACGCATTGTTGTGGCTGATCGCGCCTACTAGCGCCACGGATAATGTTGGCCAAATGGCGCCACGAATTGCAATGATTTCGAAAGCGAGACGAATGGCACGAGGGATCTATAAAGGCCTTGATTTCATTCCGTGCGAGCGCGGCCGTTTATCTTGGAGAATTTTTTCTCCGACCATTCCGGGTGCCCTCGCTCTCGCCCTGAGCGCATTGTTTGGCGTCTGGATTCTCTACCTGCATCCCGCCGCCGCCCGCTATGCCGTTGAAGCGCCAGCGGCCGCACCCGCGGTAGCCCTTGCCTCGAATCCATATGGCGGGCTGTTCGACCCGCGATCGTCTTCGGGTTACACGCCGGTTTCGCTTGCGCAAAGTTTTCCGCTTAAATCGACCTTTGAGTCAATTCTGCCGGCACCCGCTTCTGCAATCGCAGAGCCGGAAAACGTCCTGCCGATGCCGAGACGAGCCGTTCCCCAACTTGCTGAGGTCGCACCTTTGCCAATACCGCGTCCCGCCGAGTTGGGACTGCCGGCAAGCCAAAGCCCCTCTCCTGCAGGCCGCGGGTTAGCGCAGCAGAACAGAAAGACCGTTTTCCCGCCCACGCTCGCCGATAATCGCACGTTTTTCGAGAAGCTTTTTGGCATGCCGCAACCTTCGGGGCCTGTCCTCGCATACGCGGCTCCGGAAGGTGGCGTTCTTGGTAATGCACGAGGTCTCACATCCAGCGCGTCGCCCCGCTACGATCGATGGACCGCCGTTTATGATGTCGCGGCGCATACTGTCTACTTGCCCAATGGAACGAGATTGGAAGCGCATTCGGGACTTGGCGACAGGCTGGACGATCCGCGTCACGTCAACGAACGAATGCGCGGGGCGACGCCGCCGAACGTCTATGAGCTTGAGCCGCGGGAGCAGCTTTTCCACGGAGTCCAAGCGTTGCGCCTCAAGCCGGTTGGCGGCGGTGACATCTACGGACGGACGGGCCTTCTCGCACACAGGTACATGCTAGGCCCGAACGGCGATTCGAACGGATGTGTGTCCTTCAAGGACTACAACGCATTTTTGCAGGCCTATCAAAATGGCGAGGTTAAACGTCTGGTCGTCGTAGCTCGCTAAGCTAAACGCCTAAACTATGTCTCCGACAGGAGGGGGAGAACGCGTTATAGCGGCTTACGACAATATCGAACCTGGATCGCTCCGCCACCTGACCATTCATTGGTGCCGTAACGAGCGAATGTCCGGTTTCTGGCTGGTGGAAGCGACTGCAAATTTCTAGAATTGGTCCAGGTTGGACTTGGCCGCCGTCGCATCTGTGTCGAGCGCGCCAACGAAGCTTGGCAGCGCATCGGCAAACTCCTCGACGCCATCACTCCGGGCTAATGCCCAAACTATTTTCGAAACGCAGGATGTGCTTCGCCATAAGAACCGGCGCGCCGCATGAAATTCGTCAGCATATTCGCTGCGCGGGTGGCGCATTGCCTGCGGCCGAGGCGCTGCTCGCGGACGCCACACGCTTCGCCGCCGCAACCGGTGCCGCCGATGTGCGCATGACATTGGAGATCTGGCCACACATGATTTATGTGTGGCACCTGTGGAACGCGCATCTGGAACCCGGTCGCCGGGCGCTCGGCAACGCCGGAACGTTCATCCGTGAATGCCTTTGAGACAAGGGCCGGACGGAACCGCTAGCCCTGCAGAAGCGGATGACGGAACCGCAACTCGCGCGCAAGGAAAACAAATCGCGTGGCTAGCTACGGCGGAGGTCACAAATCCCGATTGCGAGGCCTCATGAAGGCATAAGGAGGCATTATGTCGATTACTCGTCGTCAGTTTCTGACCAATACTGGCGTCTCGCTCCCTGCTAGCGCGCTCGTCGCCACGCGAGCCATGTCGATAGGGGAAGTCGGTCGGTCGGATTCAAACATGCTGCATGACTGGTCGGTGGTGCGCGACCAATTCAATCTCTCGCCCGAATATATTCACCTCGCAAGCTTCGCCCTCGCTTCGCATCCTCGTCCTGTTCGTGAGGCGATTTAGAAGTACCGGCGTGCGCTCGATGAGAACCCATTTCTCGTCGTCGATCGTGGCTTGTGGGGTCCCGAGGCCGAGAACCTTCCGCACATGGTCAGAGAGGCAGCCGCCGAGTACATCGGAGGCCGGCCTGAGGAGATTGCCCTGACGGGCAATACAACCATGGGGCTTGCACTCGTTTATTACGGCCTGCCCCTCAAGCCCGGCCAGGAGGTCCTCACCACGGCCCACGACCACTTCTCGCATCACGAATTGATCCGTCTGGCAACAGAGAGGGCAGGCGCCTCGATG
Source organism: uncultured Alphaproteobacteria bacterium (assembly GCA_963712225.1). GTDB lineage: Bacteria > Pseudomonadota > Alphaproteobacteria > Rhizobiales > Beijerinckiaceae > Methylocapsa. The sequence continues at coordinate 358,027 of CAVQHH010000011.1, read as the reverse complement.
AGAAAGATCGTCCTTTTTGACAGTTTCGACGCGATCTCTGATGACTCCATTGTCAACCGCGTCCGAAGCGCCCTTCGCCCAAGCACTCGCGCGATCGGCATTACCTGGGTCCATTCCAGCAGCGGGCTAAAGCTGCCCGTTCGGCAGGTCGCGAATGCGATTAGCGAAGTCAATGCGGGCCGTGACGAATCAGACCGAATTTTGTTGATTGTAGATGGGGTACACGGGTTTGGCGTCGAAGATGAAAACGTCGCCGAGATGGCATGTGATTTCTTTGTCTCCGGTACGCACAAGTGGATTTTCGCTCCCCGAGGAACAGGCACCATCTGGGCACGCCAGAATGCTTGGGCGAAACTGCGACCGATCATCCCGAGTTTCACCGATGAGGTTGAAACGGCATGGATGGAGAATCGAGCACCACAAGGGCCGACCCGGGCGACCTGGGTGTCCCCGGGTGGGTACCATACCTTCGAGCATCAATGGGCCATGATTGATGCGTTTCGCTTTCACCACCAGATCGGCCGGAATAGAGTCGCGGAACGGATCCATGCGCTGAATGAACAATGCAAGGAGGGATTGGCGAAGATGCGGCACGTCAAACTTTATACGCCGCGCGGGAGCACACTATCGGCCGGCCTCATCTGCTTTGATGTGAACGGAATGCAACCTAAAGCTGTAGTAAAAAGACTGCTGCAGCACAGGATCGTGTCAAGCACTACACCGTACGGAACTTCCTACGCCCGCCTCGCACCGAGCTTGGTGAATACACCCAAAGAGGTCGACGCGACGTTGCGCGCAATTCATGCCATGGCCTAGTGAAGGTGCATCTCATACGGTTTCCGGCTGATTGACAAGACATCTAAAGGGGTTCACGGGCTTGGCGGTGCAGATAAGTTGGAACACCACGTGTTGCGGATACGCCAGAATAAGCCGAAGAGGAATACGCTATGAGCCAGATGTCTGACCCTCATGATCCGGTAGGCTTTGTATTAATCGCCGTTCTAGGTGTAATGGTAATCATCGCGCTACACCTAATATAGTCCACGCTGGCAAAATGTACCACAGAGTTGGCTCGGCTTGTGAAAAGGCTGATCCCGCGCATCGAAAGTCTCAAGATTGGTCCTTCAACGGACCCGATGGCAGATTACGGCCCGCTCGTGTCAAAAGCCCATCTCGACAAGGTCAAGGCCTATGTCGATCTCGGCATGCACGGAAGGCGCAAAGATTCTTGTCGACGGTCTCGATTTCAAGATGCAAGGCTATTAGAACGGCTTTTACATGGGCGGGTGTCTGTTTGACGAAGTCGGCATCATCAACATGATCCGCGGCAAAAGCGTATCTCTTCCGCACAAGGACGGTATCGCTGCAGGGTCACATTGAATGAATGATCGAGGTCAACTTTCGGAGTCGGATCACACATGGCCAAAGAGAAGAACATTACGCGTCGTCCGCGTATACGTTCTGGGGGTCAAACCGGAGTTGATCGCGCTGCGCTAGATGCCGCAGTGTTAACGGGGCGACTTTATGAAGGATGGTGCCCAAAAGGCGGTTGGGCAGAAGATTTCTTACGTCCGCCAGGTTTGTTGACGAAATATCCTCACCTAATGGAAACTCCAAGCGAGTCTCCCGAACAACGAACCGAGTGGAATGTACGCGACAGTGCAGCCACGGTCGTATTTGTGCCGGACTCAGAATATTGCTCTAGAGGCGCCGATTTCACAATTGAATGCGCAAAGAAATATGGAAAGCCTTACTGCATCATTCACTACTTGGATCGTGGCGCCATCATTGACCTTAAAAATATGATATCGCAATTGGGGAGAGCGGGCTCGTTCAATATCGCAGGTCCTCGCGAGAGCGAACATCCGGGAGCTTATGATCTGTGCTTGACTATCATTATAGAAGCACTTGCGTTTCAATGCGGAAAGAATCCCGCACCCAAACCGACCAATTGAAAAAACGATAGTTTCCTGGCGGAGAAATCAGCTGCAAAACAATGCCGCCGTTCGGTGGCCTACTATTGCTCCGCTGTGAACAGCAAAAAAAACGCCAATCACACTCAGTCAAATTGGGGCACAGTAACTCTTGATAACTAATGGTTTTTCATGTCAACTCTGAGCTAAGGCCGAAAGTTGGTGACGGCATGAAGGGGTAAGGCGGCGTATCGTGGGGGTGTTCAACGCCTCCACTTCTCCACCGAAGGAGTGATACGCCGTGACCGAGACTAACGTTTTCGAACTAACCCAGCCAGGAACATTTTCCGATCCGCTGACCGAGGTTTTACGCAATGGCGCGAGAACGCTATTGGGGCAGGCCGTCGAAGCCGAGGTTGCGGCTTGGCTCAGCACCCATACCGACAAGTTGACCGATGATGGCCGCCGGCGACTGGTGCGCCACGGGCATCTGCCCGAGCGCGAGATCGTGACCGGCATCGGTGCAGTCGCGGTGCGGTGCCCGCGCGTGCGTGACCGCGCCGGCGAAGGCGGAGAGCACATCCGATTTTCGTCGACGATTTTGCCTCCCTATGCGCGCCGATCGAAGAGCCTAGAGGTGCTGATCCCAATTCTCTACCTGAAGGGCATCTCCACCGGTGATTTCGAGGAGGCGCTGATCGCACTGCTCGGCAAGGATGCCGGCGGGCTCTCTGCCTCGACCATCGGGCGGCTCAAGGAGGCCTGGTCGGACGAGCATACGCGTTGGAGCAAGCGTGATCTCTCGGCCAAACGCTACGTTTACTTCTGGGTCGACGGCATCCATGTGCAAGCCCGGCTCGAGGAAGCCGCGCAGTGCCTGCTGGTGATCATCGGCGCCACGCCCGAAGGCAAAAAGGAACTTGTCGGGCTCATCGACGGCGTCCGCGAGAGCGCGCAATCGTGGAAAGAGCTCCTCCTCGACCTCAAACGGCGGGGGCTTGCGATGGGACCCGAGCTTGCGGTCGCCGACGGCGCCCTCGGCTTCTGGCAGGCGGTCGAGGAGGTGTGGCCGAGGACACGCGGCCAGCGCTGTTGGGTGCACAAGACCGCCAATGTCTTGAACAAGCTGCCCAAGAGCCAGCAATCGAAGGCCAAGCGTGCGCTCCAGGAGATCTGGATGGCCGAGACCAAGAAGGATGCACTCGCCGCGTTCGACGCCTTCATCGAAATCTGGGGCGTCAAATACGACAAGGCTGTCGAGTGCCTGATCAAGGATCGCGACGCGTTGCTTGCCTTCTACGACTTCCCGGCTGAGCACTGGAAGCATCTGCGAACGACCAACCCCATCGAAAGCTCATTCGCGACGGTCCGCCACCGAACAGTGCGCTCCAAAGGATGTCTCTCGAACAAGACCGCGCTCGCCATGATCTTCAAGCTGGCCGAGGCCGCCGAGAAAAACTGGCGTCGCCTCGATGGCCACAACCAGTTGCCGAAAATAATTCTCGGTGTAAGGTTCACCGACGGAATTGAGGTCGTCAAGCCGAAAGCTCAAGCCGCTGCCGCCTGACCCTTCCGTCACCAAATTCAGTGATAGCTCCGACTCTCGGGCGCATATGCAGTCAAGCGGTGATCGCGGAAGCAGACGCATTGCGTGGCGTGGCGGCTCCCGTCCAGCCAGCAGCTTACCAATGCTCCTGCCAGCGATTCCAAGCGTAGAGCAAGTCGGCGAATTGATCGTAGCCGATGCGCGCAATCGGATGGATCACAGGTAGGCTAAGGACCCGTCCGAGCCATGCGTCGCGTGGGGTTCGAAGCCAAACGGCGATCGCGCAATCAACGCCTACGTGCAATCGGCCCTCTGCATCAACGGCATGCAGCCGGCGCCGCACGTCCTCGACCCCGGCGCCGAAACGGGATAGCACATCAGGCTCGAGATTGATGTCTCGGAACACGATCACGCCAGCCCGGGCTGCACGGGCGAGCCGACGGTGCTGCCACTCGATGCCAGCGTTACAGACCGGGCACCTGGTATTGTACCAGACAGTAAGATTCGAACTCATTTCTGACCTTATCGTGATCGAGCCGCAACGATTCGAAAGGCTGCGTGTCGCCGAACGCTTTGGCATCGTTGCTGAGCAGACCCAAGCGCAAATGCGATGACCGAACTGATTTTCTAACCAAAACTCCGGATCAACACCCAACGCTGTCGCCCACACGCTAGCCGCCTGCACTAGCCGCGCATTAGCGACGCCGTGGATCGTCTGCGTAGGTCTTCGCCGCTCCCCCAAATTTCTCCGCCACCAGTTTCTCCGAATCCGCTAAATTCAGGCGGCCCTGACGTTCTCACTCCGCTTGGGCCTGCAACCTCCCACGCTTCTTGTTCGAGTACATGGCCGACGAGATCATTTTCGTGTAGGCGCTACATGATGAGTATGATGCAGCCTGCCCTTTTGTCGTTGAGGCGGCTCAAGAGAACCGTATCATACCAATTGTAGCAGGTAGCACGCCGCGTCATTCAGGCGCCTTGAGCGAATGACCGCTTCTCACCGAAGCGGAAGTTCGACTCAGCGTTCTCAATCACGAGAGTTGATCGGAAGCGGTCCTTGTCACGTGAAAGCCGCTTCCTTGCGCGCCTCCAACGCGATGGCGATGAGCGAGGCACCGCCGAACACCATGTCGATCCCGACGAGTAGGCCGAGCGCCCAGACGAGCGTCCCTGGCAAGCCGGAGATGATGATACCCGCGAGGATCAAATCGATGACACCGTTTACCAAAATCCACTCCCATTTCCCCGACAGCTCACGGCGATGGGCGATGGCGAGGATGATCATCAAAATACCGTCAACAATGAAATAAGCGATCAGCACATAGGTAAGGATGACCACACCACTAGGTAGGGTGACCAGACTTTGAAGCGGGTTCCCAAGCAATACCGTGCCGGCCATCAAGGCCACCAGCGCCGAAAGCAGCGACCACCCAAATCCCGGAGCCTGCCGCCCTCGGAATGTGGAGACGAGGCCCACGATCCCCGCGATGAGGAACAGCCATCCCAGGAAGACAGTGGCGACGACGCCTGCAATGAACGGAAAGATGATCGCGCCAAGCCCGAGCAGAATTAAAACGATCCCCTCGCCCAGATATAGGCCCCAATGGTCGTGCATCGATTTGGCCAGAGCGGCTGACACGTTGGAATTGGCCGATGACTGCGACGGTGACATGGCTCGCTCCTTTGTTCCTGACGTGATCCTAGTTCTACTGCGTCTTAAATACAATCGAGTTGCGTGTGGTCGGGGTGTCGGACATCGCGCGAGGGATTGGCGAGCGCGACGGTGAGGCGTTTTCAGATCGTCCTAAACCGGTGTCAGTGACGATTTAGGCTTCGATCTTTAGTAGCTTGTACTTGATCTTACAGGGGGTGCCTTTTTGGAGGTGGCCAGTTTGCTGCTGACGGTGGTCAAGCAGCGATCATTTTTTTCCTCGCAATAGGGATGGCGTCAACGAATGTCTGCGCCAGCGTCTTGCCGAAGCACCAGCGGCCTTGATGCGGCCGTTCCTCATTGTAACTTCTGATCCATTCGTCGAGATCGTCCTGCAATTCCTCGATCGAGGTGTAAAGCTTCTTGCGGAAAGCGATGCGGTAGAATTCATTTAACATGGTCTTGTGCAGGCGCTCAACGATTCCGTTCGTCTGCGGGCTCTTCGTCTCGGTCCTGGAATGATCGATATCTTCCACCGCGAGGTCACCAATAGCAATTATGTGGCCGGGTCACGTCTGCGGCCCGGATTCTCTTGACCCCCGTCAGAAGGCCAAATTGCTTGCAATGGCGCAGTCATGGATTTCGCTGGCCGATCTTGCCGAGCGAAACAGCCATCTTGCTCGCATCGACGAAACCCCACCACGGCGCGAGAGTCCTATCCATTAGGGAACTGGCGTCTGCCACTAGCCGGCGCCACTACTGCTTCACGCCAGCTGCCGAGAAGGCGAGGGGAGCCAGCAGGCGCTCACGACGGTCGATCGCCCCATCCTCGAACCGATGAACGACGAAGAATAATCCACTTGATAAGGCGATCGGCGAAGCGCGCCGGGGCGATGGAGCACGACGACTTTCGCTTCCGGCACTATTATTGAGCTACGCTAAATTCGACGCGCCGGTCCTTGCGAAGGCGATCTTCGATCGTACTGATACTGCGGCCTTCCGTTGTCCCGTTTTTGCTGGCCAGGGAATGGGAACTGCCGTAACCCTTCGCGCTCAGCATGGCGGGGTTGACCCCCGCATCGACGAGGACTTGGCGCACTGCATTTGCACGCCGTTGCGACAGCCTCATGTTAGCGACCTGCGTACCAACACTATCCGTGTGGCCGCTAATCCGAACCGTCGTTCCAGCAGGCAATTGTTTCATCAGACCGGTCGCCTGCTGCAAGAGAACCTTCGTGTCCGACGGAACCTCGGCGCTATTGGTAGCGAAATAAATGGTTGGGAGATTAAGAGTCGGCTGATTCGGAGCACCAATTGGGTTTTCGACGCTGAAACCAGATGGAAGCGCCGAAGACGCGGTCGGGGTTTCGTTAGCGCTGCTACCTGCAATTGTAGTAAATCCGAACTGTGGCCCAAGAACGGATTTCAGCGAACTCATGATCCTATCTCGGTCTGCTTCAGGAATCGCTCCTCCGACACTAGCCGCATTTCCTTCAAACAGCGCCTGCAACCCCGGAATCTTGAAATTATCGAGCGCTGCCTTGAAACCCTTGGCCCAGTGCGCCGGGCCAGCATTCAAGTCGACGGAGAGGTCGCCGGTAATTTTCTTGGCTCCGAACACCGTTTTGAGCGAGTCAGTAATGGAACTGCGAGTAGCGTCGTCTCCGACTGTGCCTGAGTAAGCAATGAGCCCGTTCTCATTGTGTAGCGCCAGCCGGGCTGGTATCGAAGGCACATGCGGGGATGCGACTGGCGCATTTTGCACCACAGTCGGCGGGGACTGGATGGCCCCACGATCGCCTGCCCCAATGAAATATCCGAGGAGCAATCCGAGCGTAATCAGCAGAGAGGCGCCCGGAATGAGCAACGGTCTGAGCCCGGCAGCGGCGCCACTGTATTCCGTTCGGCTCGGTCGAATTTGCTCTGTTCGATGCTGCGTAATTTCGTTGATGGGGGTGGATGAATGCATGGCCGAGTCGCGGAAACTCGCTGCCCAAGCACTAATTGCTGATGGGATACCTTCGTCTTTTGCCCGCAGGACGATGATTTTGGGTATTGCATCGCCCAAAATCGTTCTGGCGAAGCGTTGGCTTACACCGATTTTATTGGCAATGCCGCTAATAACGTCGCTGCCCAGCGTCTGCTCTACCTCTTGCCCCGAGAGAGGCACGGGGTCAGGTCCTCCTAACCAAGAAGCGACCTCGACGGCGAACCCGGCGGCCTTGAACCTATTCACGAAATCGCCAAGACCGCCTGGCTGTCGCTTGATCAGGCCCAGAGTCTCTTGAACAAGAGGGTACGCCTTGGGCCCGAGACAGTACCGCGAGCCGATTTCCTGAATGAGCTTGTCAAAGGTCGCCATCCTAAGGCCTTCGCGAAAACTGCCGACTGACCCTGCGCGTCTTGCGGGAGGACTCCGGGCCCTCCTGAATGATGGATAACCCCGGCCGGGGGCGAGAGTTGCGCCACATGCACGCGATTTTATGTTTAGAGGACGACGAGCTATCTAACCCGAACATCTCCGCGTCGACCTGACCGTCTAGTGAGGCTGAAGGCGTTAGAAGCCAAGGTTGCTGAGGCAAGGCCTGATCCTGACCGGAGCGCACGATCGACGCAAAGGAATGTGGGGCAAGAACAATAGTATAAAGCACGTTATCATATACTAAAAATATCATATACTAAAAAGCGGCTCGCCTTGCGCTCTGGTGCTTCCAGGTTTTGATCACGGTTTCTCGAGGCGGCGTCGATGGCGCTCGTCATGCCCTTGAAAGACCTGTCTCGCCGGCGTACCTAAATCCGATCGTTCGATAATTGTACAATTATCGAAGGAACCGGAATTTCGGAGGATGGAAAGTCATGAACAGATTGTCTGGCAAAACAGCGGTAGTGACCGGCGCGTCAAAAGGCATTGGCGCGGGAATCGCCAAAGGCCTCGCGGCGGAAGGCGCGGCGGTCGTCATCAACTATGCCTCGAGCAAGGACGGCGCCGAGCGCGTCGTTGCGGACATTAAGGCCAAGGGCGGCAATGCGATCGCGGTGCAAGGCGATGTCGCAAAGGCGGCGGATGTGAAAAAAATCTTCGCTGAGACGAAGAAAGCGTTCGGCCGGCTGGACATTCTGGTCAACAACGCCGGCGTCTATAATTTTTTGCCTCTCGAGGAGGTCACGGAAGAGGACTTTCACCGGCTTTTCAACATCAATGTGTTGGGCCTGCTGCTGGCGACAAAGGAGGCGACGAAGCTCTTTGGCGACGCGGGTGGCAGCGTCATCAATATCGGCTGCGCCGTGGACACTGTGACCCGCGTGCTGGCGATGGAGTTGGGTCCGAGGAAAATTCGCGTCAACTCGATCAAGCCGGGCCTGATCGATACTGAGGGCACACATGCAATGGGCGTCATCGGCAACGATCTCGAGGAGCAACTTGTCACGCAAACGCCGCTCGGGCGCACCGGACAGCCGGAAGATATAGCACCGGTCGCGGTGTTCTTGGCGTCGGAGGAGTTGCGTTGGTTCACCGGCGATACGCTGGCGGTTTCGGGCGGCTTGAGCTAAGGCGATCATGCCCTTGTGACGGCGGGCGCGCCGCCGATAGAAAAATGAGCATGATCGATTCAATTTGAAGCGGTCATGCTTGAAGGTGCGGGGATGTCGCAACCGGCTGGCAAAACGCTGGCGGAGGATCAGGTTCTTCTGATCGCGAAGGCCTTGGGCGATCGGCGCCGCTACGAGATCTTGAAGCGTCTCGGCGAACGCCCGGATGCGCTCGCCTGCGGCGCGGTGCGCGACTGCATGGGCATCAACCCGGCGACGCTCTCCCACCACATGAAAGAGCTCGAAATAGCGGGGCTGGTGGAGGTCGTCCGGGCGGGCAAGTTCGCCAGCTATGTCTTACGGCGCGATGTGCTTGAGGCGTTCTTCCAACGCCTGAGGGAAGATCTCGAGTGGCACTAACGACTCAAATCCAGACTTTTACAAATGAACGATGACGCAGAGTTCGACTCCGCTGTCGATTGGTCAATTCCTATAAAACCCTATTTCCCGGCTTTGCAGTTTCGCCTCCATCTGGTTTCCATTTCCCGAACGCCCTTTTTCCGCGAGCTGACCCCTACGAAGAATTGAGATTTGATCGTCACGGCGCCTCGGGCGGCGGTGTTTCCTTAGCGGATACTTCGACATCTTTGTCGACGCCGGACTCGACCTTGAACGTCGCTTGATAGGTTTGGCTGTCGTGCCTCGCGATCGCGACATATTCGCCTTCGGCGAGGGCCGCCGAGGGAAACGCGCCGATCATCTCGCGGATGACGTCGCCGCCCGGCGTCAGGATGGTGAACGCCGTATTGGCGAGGGCTTCGCCGCCAAGGTTGTTGACGAGTTTCAGAGTCATGGTGGCGGCGCGGTGACGCAGTGTCGCATCGGTCAACTTCCCGGCCTGAACCTTGAGATCGGCGCTGATCACCGAATTCGTCGGGCTCGCCCAACCATTGGCTGCTGCGTCGAGCAGTGTCGACACAATATGATAATTGCCTTCCGGCAAACCGATGGTGTCCCCGGATTTGGCGTTCGCGACAACCAATTTTGCTTCCGGATTGCCGCGCTCCGGAACGTAGATCGAAATCGATAATTTCGTTGGATTGATGGGCGAGTTGCCGAGCTGGCCCGCGATCCGCAACCCGCCGGCATTGAGCACGAGCGTTTCGTTTAACAAACTGCCGTTGATGGCGATACGCTTTGTCGCGCCCGCGAGCCCCAAGGCAGCATGAACGACGAAATTGCCGTTGGGAAGGGACAGGTTTGGCGTCGCGTCGGCGGACTGCGCGACGAGTTTGTGGTTTCCGTCCGTTCCCGGGACTTCCTCGAATATGCGCCATTGCAGGCCTTCACGCACCGGCTGCGTGTCGGTGGCGGCAAAAAGCGCCGATAGCCGGACCATGCCGTGCGCCGTATCGACGGGAGCGGTCTCAAGGGTAAGCGGCAAGCGCAGGGAAGGACTGGCGGGATTTCCCACTTTCGGCGATTGCGCCGCGGCGGGCCAAGCCACCAGGCACAGCGCGGATGCCGCCAATCGCCCAAGCAAAGTCCCGCGGGCGACGAAGCCTTCTCCAGTCCGGCCGGAAGCGGGTCTTGCAAGGGGCCGCAAACCTTACTCCTCCTGGCGGTGCAAAACGCTCGATGCCGCCGCCAGGAGATTGGTCAACGACAGCGGGTGAAAAGAAAACGCGACCCGATGGTGGCCGGCCGGAACCTCGACGCCGCGAAACAGAATATTGGCGTGAAGCACCGGTTCCTTATGCCCATCGACGCGGGCCTCCCAGCCTGGATAGAAAAGATCGTGCAGCACGACAATGCCCGCCTTTGGGGCATCGACGTCGATCTCGACCGAGCTATCGGCGTAGGTGACGATCGCGACATGCGATAGGGCCGGTGCTTCACCCGAGGCTTGGCTTACGGATTGGCCCAACCCTTGCTCCGCGTGGCTCGCGGTTTGGAGGCGCTCTTGGCCCGTGCCTTGGGCATAGGGGCCGCCATGAAGATCGGCCATGCTTGCCTGTTCGATCAACACCTCGCTCGCCGGGTCAAAGCCGGGAAGGACGTGTTCGTCGAGAACTTCCTCATTGTCGACGGGCTCGACCGCCGACGCAAAGTAGGCCCTCGGCACGGTTTTGCCGAGCTTGTAGATATACATCGTGTCGCTTGTATAGATCGCCTGAGCCTTCGGTCGCGGGATGTCGCGTGGCAGTTCTGTTAAAGGGCGGTCGAGGACCAAATATTCGAGCCCGAGCAACGCCGCAAGGTGGCTATTGTATCCGCGAAAAGTGCCGGGATAGTGGCGCGTAAAGAAATCCTCGGCACCGGCTCCAGCGCCGACTGCGCGTTCGTAATCATCGATGCGCAAGGGATTGTAGCCGAGTGTATTTTCGAATTTGAGGACCATCGATGCATTCTGCCACGCCCCTTTGAGGCCTAAAATCTCGACGCGCGGACGATCACCGTCGCGCATTTTGGCGGCTATTTCGCGGCGGAGAATCGCTATGCCCGCGGCTTCGGCGGGTTTCATTCCGGCATAAACGCTGTAGCTTTCGAGCGGCTCCGCGTTGAGCGGGGAGGCGGCATTGCGCCAGAGGATTTCGGTCCCGCTTAAAAGCACGAACAAACTCGCCGCGAGCGCCCGCCTCGGGCGTGCTTGAAGCCCGAACAAGACGGCGGCGCCCGAGGCCGCCAATGCCGCGGCAACCGCAAGCGCGACAAGCGAACTTGTCAGCCGCTCTTCCCGCAAGGAAAAGGCGAGGCCGGTGCCGGTCAGCACGGCGAGCGCCAGCGTTGTCGCCCCGGCCAGCGCGAAGGCTAGCCATTTTGGCAGCGTGCGGAAAGGCTTCGGCTGGCCCTCCTCGATATAGCGGTGCAGCAAAAATCCGGCCGCTAAGGCAAGTGCGATATTGAACAGAAACGTCGCGTCCGCGGGCCTCCGATAGAGGGACACGCCGGGTATCCAGTCAAAGGCGAGCGCGAAGGACGGGGTATAGCGCCCCAGCGCGTAAGCAAGCGCCAGCAGAAGCAGAATGAGAAAGAAACCCCCGCGCCGCGCGAACAACCGGCCGGCGGCAAATCCGTGCCAAGCGATGAGCACGAAAGGAAGCGTCCCTATAAACAGATAATCGACGGCGCGATCGGTCCAGTCGGCGCGCGTCATGGTGTAATAGCTAGGCCCCCAGTAATCATAGAGATGATCGAGGGAGCCGAAAAAATTCGGCGCGAATAGCGTGATCAGATTGACCGGCGCGAGGGAACCCGCCGCCGCGACCCCGAAAGGAACGCCCGGCCGGTTCGAGTTCGGCAAGAAACTGCATGGTCAACAGCGCCGGTACGATCAATATCGCGAGGATCACGGTGACGCTCAACGCCAGGATGCCGGCCCGGGCGCGCAGATAGATGAGCGCGTTTTCCGATTGGGCCGCGGCAATGACAAGATAACCCGCAAGAACCGTGCAAAGCAGAAAGGCGACCTGATCGCGGCCGAGAGCCATCAAGGATGCGGCGAGACCAAACGCGAGAGCGAGACGATAGGAGCGGTGCTCGAGCGCGATATCGAGACACCACAACGCCGCTGGAAAAAACGAATAGGAAATGATCATGCCGGTGTGCTGAAGCCTCGAGGACGCGGCGCCGCCGAGCATGAAAATAATCGCCGCGAGGACCGCTGCCGTCGGATGCCAGCGCCAGCGCCGCAAGAGACCCAGAATGCAAACCCCGCCCGCGAAAAGATGCGCGAGGACAGCGGCGTCGAAGAGTTGCATTGAGGCACTTGGTGCAATAAGCGCAAAAAGCACCATGCTCGGCGTGAAGATCAAGGATTGCGGATCGGCGATCGCCGGATGGCCGCCGAAATGATAGGGGTTCCAGAGCGGAATCTCACCGTTGTGCAAAGCATCGCCAAGGAAACGGAACATCGCGTAAAAATGGTTTTTCGAATCCCACGGCACGACCGTTCCGCTATGGAGCCAAGAGGCCAGCGCGAGCCCGTAAAAGAGGACGAGGCTTAAAATCGCAAGCCAATGGGCGCGACTGGTCCAAGCTTGAGCTGAACCCCCATCCTCCGCTTCGAACGGGCTACGCGGCATAATTCGCGTCCCGGGCGAGGTGGACGGTATATTGCACCCCGACGAGCACGACGTCGATCCGGTTCTCCTTCAGCCAGCGGATCGTCGAACGCACGGTGTCCTCGAATTCCTGCGGCGGGATCCGGGCCAGCGCGTCATTGGTTCCCAACTGCCAAAGAACCAGGTCCGGATTCCTGAGCGCGACCTCGCTTCGGATTCGCGCCGCCGTGTCCTCCGCCATTTCGCCGGAGACGCCGCGATTGAGGATCACGACATCGACCCCCTTGAGGGCACGTTCGAGGATGGTTTCGAGCTGCGCGGGATAGCTCATGTCCTTCGACGAGGCCCCGTACCCGAGCGTCGAGGATGAGCCGATCGCGAGAATGCGCACTTTCTCGCCCTTTTGCAGGGCTTGGGTCACGTTGGGCAGCGTGGCCGGGGCGGCGATGTCCGTCGCAGGCACGTCGCACGGCGGGCTCATCGGCGGCGCGGCGGGAGGCGCGCCGCGGTCTTCCGCGCGGGGCGCCGGCATCACCGGCATCAAGAGGCAGGCTAGCATTAGGGCGAAAGCGGCTTGTTTGCCAAAGCCGCCCGTAATCTTTCGCGCCATTCCGCCGCCCATGCGATGAAACCCATAAGGAGAACGCCCAAGATAACGATGAATGCGTCGGATGCAACATGGCCGCCATAAACGAAGCGGAAGATTTGCCCGCTCAGGCTGAGAAGAGAAAGGGCGCAGAACACGTTGAGCGAATTGCGCCCGAGAAGGCATAGAAAGCCGGGAAGACGCGGGATCCACCGGCCGACGATTTTAAAGCTGCCGGCGAAAATCGCCGTCAAGGCCAGACTATGAATGAGCCGTGCCGGCGATAGAAACGTCTTGTCGAATGTAAAAAAGAGCTTCGGTTCGGGGAGGTCGACCGGATCGGGGGAGAAATCGGTCATCCCCACAGCAACGCCAAGCACCCCGACCGGCAGAGCGAGCCAGCGCAAAAGGGCACGGTGACGCCGCGCGAAACCGCCAATCCCGTCTTCGCCCGCGAGCAGGAAACCGAGAACATAGATGAGCTGCCATGCGAGCGGATTAAGGAACCAGGTACCCTCGACCGGCCAGGTCGGAAAGTTCACGCCGAACACGAGAGCGGCAGCATAGATCGCGACCGAAGCGAGCAGCAAAAGCGCCGGAGCATGACGGTGGAGAAGCGCAACCGCCGGAGCGATGAAAATTAAAACGACATACAGGGGAAGAATGTTGAAATAGCCGAGCTGATGGGTGAGCAAAACGAGACCGAGATGCGCCTTGATGGGATCGTTGAAGACGGCGGACGCATTGTGCCAGTCGAGGAGGAAGGGCGCATCGAGAATGATCGCGGCCGCCGCGAGAAGCGCGATAGCCAGCTCCGTGACGACCATCTGCGCGACATAGACTTGAAAGGCGCGGGATTCTAGCCGCAGAATGAGCCATTTTGCCGGCAGCGCGCTGGCAGGACCTTCGATAGATTTGCGCATCGCCCAACCGGCGAGAAACACAAAAAGCTCGGCCGAGTCCGACAGCGACACGTTGCGAAAGGTCAAACGCTCGAAATAGATCCCCGGAATGTGGTTGATGAAAATCGTAACGAGGGCAAAGCCGCGCCAGAAATCGATCTCGTTGGGGCCGCGCATGGTCTATTCAAAAACCTTCTCGCGTCCCAGCTAGCCGCCGCGACGAGGTACAAGGTTGAGGGCTTGCCCCGCCGCTCCCGCCGCTGCTCGTCCAACGGATGACGGCCTTGTCGAGGGTGAGATTGCCGCGTTCGACGGATTTTGGCAAGGATGGTCCCTCGCGGCGATGCAGCCCCAAACCGGTGAGATCGGTGCGTCCCGCGCCGGACATTGGCGATTTGTTGGCATCAATACGTGCCTCTCCCATGGCGTTGCACGAACTCATGAGTATCGAATACTTCCCGTCGCTGCGGCTGCCGGGGCGGCTGCGGTTCCGCGATCAGCCGCAGGCTGCCGGCAAACAGATACGGTGGGATGGCCGCCGCGGCCATTTGGAATGCGACATAACGGCGTTGCGGACGTCCTTCGCGCCGATTTTAATTGCGTTTCTCCTGCCCGGCATCGCGGCGAACGAAAGGGTTGCCGGGTTCATCCCAATCGGGCACGTGGACGATCAGCGCGGGGACCGCGCTTGCCCGCTGCTAGCCGATGTCGTGACGCGGTTTTAGCGCGTGGCCCAGGACGGTCGTGCTCGAAAGGCGATCGAGGCGCAGCCGTCCTTCGGCCAGATCAAGCCATGGAGAGGCCACGTGTCGCGCCGCGCCGAACAGCAGCCTCGCGAGAAGAGGGACGTCGAAGGTCCCGCACAAGAGGTCCGGGATTTCAAACCGAGACAGTACCTGGAAGCAAGCGGCGCCTTGCAAGAAATTCACATGTGTGAAAGCCTGCGACAAAGCTTCTGGCACGTGCGATCATGACGAGCGGCCTATGGCGCAAAGCGCGGCCGTTGGGGGACTTGCGGAATGGCGAATATTTGGGTGCGCAAGCCGATGGCGGTGCTTCAGGCCGAGGCAAAAGAAAGCGAATTCGGATCGGTGCCCGGCGAAGCGCGATTGCGCCGGACGCTCTCGCTTTGGAGCCTTGTCGCGCTTGGCATCGGCGCCGTCATCGGCGCCGGCATCTTCGTCCTGACCGGCCATGCCGCCGCCGCCCATGCCGGGCCGGCAATCAGTCTCTCTTTCGTGCTCGCCGGGATCGTCTGCGCCTTCGCGGGCCTTTGCTACGCCGAAATGGCCTCGACCGTGCCGGTTGCGGGCAGCGCCTACACCTACGCCTATGCGACGATGGGCGAATTCATGGCCTGGGTCATCGGCTGGGACCTGATCCTCGAATACGCCTTCGGTGCGACAACCGTCGCGATCGGCTGGTCCGGCTATGTCACAAGCCTCCTGCGCGATCTTGGCGTGGTGATTCCGGCTAAATTCGCGTCAGCGCCGCTCACCTATGACCCGGCGGCCGGAACCTTGGCGACAACCGGCGCGCTGGTTAATCTTCCGGCGGTGTTCGTCATCCTTGTGGTTACCGCACTGCTCGTAGTCGGGATTAAGGAATCGGCGCACGTCAACAATATCATTGTCGCCCTCAAGCTGGCAATCGTTGTCCTTTTCATCCTTGCAGGAGTCTGGTTCGTCACTACCTCGAACTGGGTGACCACGAGCAATCCCACGGGAGCTTTCATTCCCCCGAATGCCGGTCCCGGGCGATATGGCTGGAGCGGGATTGTTAGCGGCGCCGCAGTTGTTTTCTTTGCTTATATCGGCTTCGACGCCGTGTCGACCGCGGCGCAGGAAGCGCGGAACCCGCAGCGGGACATGCCGATTGGTATTCTCGGATCGCTCGCGATTTGTACCTTGCTTTATGTCCTGGTGAGCCTCGTCATCACCGGCATCGTGCCGTTCGACAGGCTGGACGTGCCCGATCCGATCGCGGTCGGCGCCGACGCCATAGGATTTGGCTGGCTCGCCGCGATCATCAAGTTCGGCGCGATCCTGGGATTGAGTTCGGTCATTCTGGTGCTCTTGCTCGGCCAGCCGCGGATTTTTTACTCGATGGCGCGCGACGGTCTGCTGCCTCCCTTCGCGGCGATCGTGCATCCAAGGTTCCGCACCCCGTATATCACGACGCTGATCACCGGCGTGAGCGTCGCGATCCTCGCGGGTCTTCTACCGATCGGTCTTGTCGGCAAACTCGTGAGCCTCGGCACCCTGTTCGCGTTTGCCGTGGTCTGCCTTGGCGTTCTCGTTTTACGGATCACCCATCCGGAGATCCACCGCCCGTTCAAGACGCCGGCCGTCTTCCTCGTGGCACCGCTCGGCGTGGCTTCGGCGGTCTTTTTGATGTTCGGCCTGCCGAGCGAAACCTGGCTAAGCGTTGTCGTTTGGCTCGTGGTCGGCCTCGCCATTTATTTCTTGTACGGCCGCAACCACAGCAATTTGGCACGACGCCAAGAAGGCGGCGACGCCGGGCTCTGACCGTGGGCCCGGCGCGCAGGTTCCGGCCATTGGACTATAGCAGTGGCGGCTCGGTTTGGATGTCGATTGCATCACAATCGTCGGATCGATGACCTGCTGCAAAAGCCGTCCTCGGCAAACAGTAATATATCGGCAAACAATAATATATTAAGAGGTCCCTTATACCGCCGTGTCAAAGCTCTAGAAGGAAGTTCGAATGGCTGCTATCATCGGATATTGGCTCTCGGGCGCTGTTGCGCTGGGGATTGTGTTGATTGGTGCGCGCTTCTTTTTTGCGCCTTACATGGCCGCCGCAGGATATGGTGTCCCTGTGGGCCATGACGCACACTGGGAAGCCTACCTTTCGGCAAAAGCGATACGCGACATTGCCTCCGGTCTGTTCACGGCGATCCTGATCCTCAATCGGTCGGTCCATCTTCTTGGCTGGTTCATGCTGGCGGCGGCAATCATCCCGCTCACCGATGCGGTGATTGTCCTAAGACACGGCGGATCACGCGCGGTGGCGTTCGGAATCCACGGCGCGACCGCGGGGGTGATGCTGGTCATCAGCGGTCTTTTACTATTGGGTTGAGCCGGACATCCACATTCTACCACGCACGGAGATTTATACCGTTGCGAACGTGGGTACACATGTGCTCGAAGCACAGCGCTGCCGTTAGCCGACTTGAGCGAATGACCGTTTTCCCCCGTTCGGAGAAATTCGAACTGGCTAGTACCACTTCATCAGATGAATTGGCCAAGTCAAATGCCAGCGGCGCCAAGGGTCGCCGTGCGAGGCCAGCAATTTACTGCTGGCCTTTCACCGCTTCGATCAATTGCTTCAGACTGAAGGGTTTGGGCAAAAAGCTGAAGTCCTCTCCTTCAGGCAGGTTTTTGGCGAAGGCGTCCTCGGCGTAGCCAGACATGAAAATGACCTTGGCCTTGACCCCGCGCTTGCGCAATTCGCCGAACATGGTTGGGCCGTCCATTTCCGGCATGACGACGTCGGAAACGACAAGATCGATTTGTCCGCCGTTTTGTTCGACGATTTGCAACGCCTCGCTACCCGAGGCCGCCTGCAACACGGTATAGCCGCGCGAGGCAAGAGCCCGCGCTCCAAAAGCCCGGACCGCCTCCTCGTCCTCGACGAGGAGAATCGTGCCATGGCCAGTGAGATCGGCGGACGGCGCGGCCGCTTGTTCGATGGGACGGGCTGGATGGGTTTCGTCCGGGCTATACCGGGGCAGGAGGATCGTAAAAACCGTCCCCTTGCCGACCGTGCTCGAACAGAAAACATAGCCGCCGGTCTGTTTTACAATGCCATACACCATGGCGAGGCCGAGACCGGTGCCCTTTCCGACTTCCTTGGTAGTAAAAAACGGTTCGAAGATTTTGTCTTTTACGTCCGGCGCGATGCCATGTCCGAAATCCTCGACCTCGATTGCGACATAATCGCCTGGATCCAGCGACGCCTCGTTGAAACTGGCGCATTCGGTCGCCATGACGTTGCGGGTCCGCAAGACGATCTTGCCGCCTTGCGGCATCGCGTCGCGCGCATTGACGATCAAATTGACGAGGACATGCTCGAACTGGTTGACATCGGCCTCGACGAGCCAGAGGTCGCGGCCGTGGCGCAGCTCGAGATCGATTTTTTCGCCGACCAGCCGGCGCATCAGCATTTGCAGATCGGCTAGCACATCGCCTAATTGCAGGACCTGCGGCCGCAACGTTTGGCGGCGCGAAAAGGCCAGCAACTGCCGCACGAGCGAGGCCGCGCGGTTGGCGTTTTGCTTAATTTGATTAATGTCCCGGAACGATGGATCGGTCGGCCGGTGATTGGCGAGAAGCAGGTCGCAATAGCCGATGATCGCGGTCAAGACATTATTGAAATCATGCGCCACTCCGCCGGCAAGCTGTCCGATCGCTTGCATTTTCTGGGATTGTGCGAAGTTGCTTTGCAAAGCCCGCTGCTCGGTGGTGTCGAGCGCGTAAATCGTCGCGCCGTTCCCGTCATGCTCGTCCGCTGCCGCGAAAAACAGCCTTGCCGACCGCTCGCCTTCCCCAGCCAGGGCGGCGTCGACCGGCGGGATATCGGGAGTCGACTGGAAGGCCGCGGCAATGGCGGCATCGACGGCGCCGTGGTCGCGATCGAGGATACCGGCAAAGATCGAGCGCGCGGCGTCGTCGGGCTGCTTCAAGGCTTCCGGCATGAGGCGCGCGAAAGCGGAGTTCGAACGGGTGATCCGTCCCCTCTTGTCGAGCATGGCGATCGCCATCGGCGTCGCATTGAGTACCCGTGCGAAGCGCATTTCCCACGTGCGCAAATCCTGCGCCGGTTCCTCGCCGGGAGCGCGGCTGAGGACGAGCGTGCGCGACGGCCCTGGCGCGCCGTCCTGACCGAACGTGACGCCGTGAAGCAGACGCACGGGCAGGCTTTGACCATTGCGGCATTTCAGGTCGATATCGAATTGCTCGGTGCGAACTTCGCCCGCGCCTCCGGCGGTCGAAGCGACGAGCTCGGCGGCCGCGCCGGCCACGAAGTCAGTCAGCTTGAGACCTCCGGTGCCGGCTTCCCCCGGGTCGTAACCGAGCCAGGCGGCAAGGGTAGCGTTCATATAAGAAACGTCACCGTTCCGGCCGCAGGAATAAAATCCGGCCGGCGCGTAGTCTAAAAACTCGATGGCCTGCCGCAATTCCTGAAAAATCTTTTCCTGTTTTTCCCGCTCGTGCGTTACATCCGCTACGGACCACAGGCTGGCGCGCCTGGCGCTCGCCAAAGCCAGCGGCCTGACCTTGATCTTGTACCAGCCGATCCCGCCGGCGCCGCCGAGCGGCGGAGACAAGCGCAATTCTTCGGAGGCGCTCTTGCGTTCGCGCGCGGCCTGGGCGAGCCGGTAGATTGCCTCGGAAATCTCCGTCGATCCGGAAAATAGCCGTTCCACCAGGCGCAGGTCCGCGAGGCCGCGTGCCCCCGCCAAGGCCAAATAGGCGTCGTTCGAGTAAATGATCTTGCCGCCGGCACCGGTCACGATCAGCCCTTCGGTGTTCTCGTCGCAAATGAGTTTCGTGACGTCGTTCTTCGACGCTTGCCCGGAAAACTGAAGGAGGCCCGCCGCAAAGGCAAAGGAAGCGCAAATACCGGCAACCGCGAAGAGGGCGAGCACCGAGATTGCGAGGATGGTGCCTTCGTCATTGGGCAAGAAGGAAAAAGCCGCGATGGCGCCCGCCAAAAGCAGGGCAAAAGCCAAGATCAAGACTGGGTTGCCAATGCCTCCGGTTTCGCGGACGGCGGCGGGGTGCTCGCTCATAAAGGTTCACCCGGTGCAAGCGAAGTAACTATGTCTGATCCCATGGATAACTCGCCGCCTCGGGGTTCCCATTGTGTTTGGAAATGTAACAACGGCACGGCTTCGCTCGACGCGGTATTTCACGCATTCGCTGCCAATTTCTTAAGCTTGGTGTAATAGCCGGGCCTTGCCGGCGAACTTCGACTATTTTGGCGCGTTGATATTTTGAAAGTAAAATCGCACGAGCGCTCTCATCTCGCGCCGAGCCGCCAGGTATGGAGAAGTCAATGCAATCATTCGGCAAGTTCCTCGCCAGCACAACCATCTCGATGTTAGCTTCCGGCGGCGCCATCGCGCAATCCTCTTATGACGAATACGGGCCCCCGCCAAATCCGCCTCCTGGCTGGATCGCGCACGGCCGCCCTGTCCAGGAATGGGACCGGTTCCGCTACGGTTATTCCGGCACCCGCGGCCGCATGGGTCTCGGCGCCGATCCTGCCCACCCGGAAGGTCCCGGTAATTTTTCCTCGCCAGGACGGTAGCGTGGTAGCTCGTGCGAATCGATATTTTGATGAATTTTGATGAATTTTGTTAACTATTTGCTAGCCTGCACCGGCATGGCGGTTTGGGACATGCTACACTGAACAAACGTCCGCCGCAGTTTTCTTCGAATGAGTCACCGGATGCCAAGCTTAAATGAAAGTTTTTTCGCGAGCAAGAGTCTCACCCTTGCCGCCGCGGCGATCGCGTTCCTTGCCGCCGCTGGTCTGTTGTCCATAATTTTCCGCTTTGTCTTCCGTCGCCGGGTCCGGTTGCCACGTAATGGAAGGGCCCGGCTGCCGCGGCTTGGGACCGTTGATGCCTTCGATCTCGACCGGCAGCGCCAGCTCGTTATTATTCGACGCGACAATGTCGAACATCTGCTGATGATCGGGGGACCCAACGACGTCGTGATCGAGTCGGATATTATCCGCGCCGAGAGCCGCGACACGCGCGACCTTCGCGAGGCGAGAATTCGCGACAAGGAGTTGCGCGACGCGCCGCCTTTGCCGGGAGGAACTTCTTGGCCTTCTCCGGTGGAAGCGCCCACGCCGAATACTCCACAGCGCAAAATGGCGTTTCCTCCCGCGGCCGGGTTGGAGTGGGAGACCGGATTGACGGCCACCGTCCCCATCGAGGAATCCGGGCGCGATACCGCGCCACCGATCGTTTTACCCACGCCAAGGCGGCCCGTTTTTCCTCTGCCACAAAGGCGCATGCCGCCGCCCGTTCCTCCGTCTGGCCAAGGAACATCGAATCCCCACGAGCCACTCCACGGCGGCGCCGGTCAGCCGCAAAAACCCGAGCTTGGAACCGCTCCCGCCAAAGGATTTCCGCGCGCCCCTGTGGCCACTCCTTTTTTGCGGCCGCCGGCGCTGCGCCAGGTGCAAGAGACCGCCGCCAAACCGGCCCCATCAGGCACATCCGAGACCCCGCCCGCGGACGCACTTGCCCCAAGCTCGCTTCCCGGCTTTGAGGAGATCCCAACGTCCCCGGCGGTTGACGTGGCAAGGCGGGCGGATTCCTCCGCGCCCGCGCCGCAATCCGCGGGATCAGCTGCTCCGCTTGTCACCGCCAGTCGTCTAATCTCGCAGGTTTCGGCGGCCGATCCGGCGCAAGACGGCGGTGTTACGCTTGAGGAAGAAATGGCGCGACTGCTTGGTCGCCCGCCGCGCTAGGGCCTGTCGACATACTGTTGTTTGAGGGGCTTCCCGTTTGCCGCGAAATTTAAGTCAAGACTGAAAAAATAAAGGTCAGTCTTGCTTCACAAAGTGGTGAAGGACTCGCAATGGGAGCTGTTGCTCCTTCCTTGCCGGCAAGCCCGGGGATCGAGGACGACAGGCGGCCGCCAACCGGCGCTTCCGTCGCTGGACTTTAAAGGGGGTGTTCGAGAGTCTCTTCGAGGTCATCCGGTGACCCGGATTTCGAATATGCGATCATCGACGGCATGATCGTCCGGGTCCGCCAAAATGGCACCGGCGTAAAAGGGGGACGCAAAATCAGGCCATTGGCCCTCAGCGATTCCCTGTAGAGTTTGCCTATTCTGCGAAGAACGTCCGGTCCGAAGAACACGTAGCCTGACCACTAAGACCGTCGCAATGTGACGCGCTCGGCAATCTCGCAGGCTTCGTTCTTCCGCCCGGCCAGCGCCACGCCAGCGTCGGGGTCGCGCCATGGATCGAGAAAATCGCATGCGACGCTCTGCGCGGCGACACGGTCTTCGACAATGATTGGCGGCGCGCCAGAGCCGTCATCCCGCCGAAGGCCGGCCGTGGCCGCCAGATTTCCGGCGATTTGGACCTCTACAAATGGTCTCTCCAAATGGCGTCATCTCGTCGAACGCTTCTTCTGCGATCGTAAGCGGTTCCGGCGCCGCCACCCGCTACGAAAAAACCGACGAAAGCGACCCTGCCATGATCCATCTCGCGGCAACTCGGTTCGTTCTCAAATGAATGTCAACAGGCGCTAGGACGATGATTAAGAGATGGAAAGCCTTTTTTCACCGGAGAGCGTCTTCGCCCGTGTCCGGTCACGGCTATCGGTGGTCGATTTGCAACTGGTTCTACCACGGGACGATCACATGTTGGACGAACCAAGTGTCCCGGCCGCGCTTTCTACCGGCATGCAGAAGGGCTGCGGTCCTCGTCGACTTGGCGGCCTGTCCCGGCGAAGTCAGGGGCATTCTCACGCCAAGGACGATCGCCTTGCCGAGCTATTCCGGACAGATCGCCATTCCTGGAGGCAAGATCGAGGCGCGGGACAAGAGCCCCGCCGCCACCGCCTTGTGCGAGGCGCGGGAGGAAATCGGCCTCGATGCGGGCCACGTCGAGCCCCTCGGCTATCCCGATCCTTATCCGACCGGACCCGGCTTTTCTATCGTTCCCGTGGTGGCCAAGGCCGCCGCACCCGTCGCCATCAAGATCAATCCGGACACGCTGATTGAAGCCTTCGAGGTACCCTTCGCGTTTATTATTAATGCTGCCAATCACGCGCTGCGCCACGAGCAGCTCGACGGAAAAACGCGGCATTTCCATGCGATGCCTTATGGCACGCTGAATATTTTGAGCGTGACCGCGGGTATTTTACGCAACCTCTACGAAAGGCTCTATTCCTGATGTGGCGCGCCATCCTCGAACCTGCCCTTTTGTTCGCCTCGCCCTTCGCCGCCTATACGATCTATCTCGTTTTGCGCCGGAACTATCCCTTCGCGATGGAGCATTGGACGAAAAGCGCGGTCTCGACGTTGACCTTGGTCGGCCTTGCGATCGCGGTCACCGGCATGATCGCCTACGGCGTTTTCGCCCCGCGCCACGCGGGCGCCTATGTCCCGGCCCACATTGAAAATGGGAAGCTTGTGCCGGGGCGCATGCAATGAGCCAAGCGGGAACCAGGGGCATCGAGGCGCCGGAGGCCCTCGCCGCGCTGTTCGACGACAGAGACTTGCTCGGCGTTCTTGCCGCGCTCGATCAAGAAGGCGAGGAAACCCGCATTGTCGGCGGCGCCTTGCGCAACGCGCTCCTGGGCCGGCCCGCGCGCGAAATCGATCTCGCGACTACTCTTTTGCCCGAGGCGGTCATGGCGCGGGCAACGGCCGCCGGCTTTCGCGCCGTTCCGACCGGCATCGCGCACGGCACGGTCACGGTGCTCGCCGGGGAGCGAACCTTCGAAGTGACAACCCTGCGCGAGGATATTGCGACCGATGGCCGCCACGCGAAAGTCCGGTTCGGCCGCGATTTCGAGACCGATGCGTTACGCCGCGATTTTACGATGAACGCGCTTTCCACGACGCGCGACGGAAGACTGTTCGATTACACCGGTGGCCTCGCCGATATAGCTGCTCGCAAAGTGCGTTTCATTGGCGAGCCCGCCCGGCGCATCGCCGAGGACTATCTGCGCATCCTGCGCTTCTTCCGCTTTTCCGCCGATTTCGGCGAAGGCCCGCTCGATTGCGCGGGACGTTCGGCGGCCGTCCGTCAAAGAGAGGGCCTCGTCAGCCTCTCGCGCGAAAGAATTCACGCCGAGCTTCTGAAGCTGCTTTGCGCGCGCAGAGCCGCAGACGTCTGCGCGGACATCTGCGCCGATGGGCTCTTACATCCGCTCCTCGCCTTGGCGCCAAATCCGGCGCGGCTACGGCGCGTCGTGGCGATCGGCGACGGCGTGCCGCAAGATCCGCTCCTGCGTCTTGCCGCGCTTTGTGTCAAACTACCCGAGGACGCGGCGCGCTTGCGCGAGCGGCTGCGTCTTTCCAACACGGGAGCGGAGCGTCTCGAAGGCGCCGCGCTGGCGCTGACTGGGCTGCATGGGCTTAACCTGCCGCCAAGGCCCGATGAATTGCGGGGATTGCTCTTCCGCCACGGCCGCCAGGCGGCGGGTGATGCAATAATATTGGCGCAAGCCGATGCTCGTCCGGGGCAGGATGACGAATGGGCGCGCGCGCGAAAATTTCTGCAAGATACAGAGGTACCGCGCCTGCCGTTTTCGGGCGCCGATTTTATCGCGCGCGGAATCACCGAGGGCCGGGCCATTGGCGAGGCCTTGCGTGACTTGCAAGCGCGCTGGATGAAGGCTGGCTTTCCAAAAGATCCGGCAAGCTTCGCGCGATTGCTTGACGAGACGCTGCGGGGGGCTCCGTGATCGCAGAGCAAATTTGGGGCGGCGCCGGATTTTAAGATTGGCCGACGGCCTGGACTTGACCGGCGTCGAGGCTTGCTTAGATGGTGTCTTCGCTCCCAGCGATCAAGGTTTTGCGCGGCGGATTTCGCGGCTATGATAGGGTCCTTCGCGGGTTTTTGCGTCACGAGCGCTGACAAAAATGAGCGCTGAACAAAAAACACCGGCGGACATCGCGCGCGGTCTCGCCAAACGGGCGCGGACGCAAGTGGCGTCAAGCGAGAGCGCTTGGCGGCGCGAGACCTATACGCTCGAGCGCGGCGCGGCGCGGGTCAAGGCACGCGCCTATTTCGAGAAGTTCCCGAAAGCGGCCTACATGACGGAAATCGAATCCTGGCGCGAACTCTCCGGCGGCCGCATCGAATTCACGATCCGGCGTTTGCCCAGCGCCGATTGATCGCGCGGGGAAGAGAGCGTTGCTTTGGCAGCGCTGTTCGCCTTCCGGCATTTCGGCAAGCAACTCGCTCTTGCGTGCCGCAAGGTCGCTCGCTTCGCCACCTCGTAGCGATCCTCAAAGCGACCCGTCGGCGTTCCCATCGGTTCAAACGTAAGCCCCTTTGACGACCGGCTTGTTTGCTGAACGAGATCGGGGAAACATGTTATACATCCCGTGCATGAGGTTGCTGCTCTCCGGCGGAAGGTGTGAAGCTTTCGCTGGTGATTCGCAAATGACGAATGGAGAGCAGCGATGGGCATGTTTGCAGGATTGGACGTGGGCGGCAAGCGGACGGCGGCAGGCGTTGTAGACAAGGCCGGCAAGATCGTCTTTCGGGGCATGGTCGACACGCATCCTCGACACGCATCCTCGGATGCTCGCTTCGGCCTTGAAGCGTCTTGAGGGTAAGCTCGCCAAGGTCGGGCTGGAGAGCGGACCGTTCACGCCGCATCTCTTCCGCTCTCGGGCGGCGATGGGCTATCCGATGGTGGGCATGGACGCCCGCCGCGCCGCCGATGCGATCAAGAGCCGGCGGATCAAGAGCGACAAGGCCGACGCCTTTGCCTTGGCGGCGATGCTGCGGACGGGCTGGTTCTCGCCCGTCCACGTGAAGTCGATCGACCGCCACAGGATCACGACGCTTCTCGGAGCGCGCGACCAATTGGTCAAGGCGAAGCGCGCGCTCGGCAACCCGGTGCGCGGGCTGTTGCGCCCCTTCGGCATAAGGCTTCCTTCGCGCGTTCTTCGCGCGTTTTCGCCTTGGAGCGAAGAAGTTCGCCGCGGCGGCGGATGAGGCAACGCAGGCCGATCCGCTGATGCATGCCGGCATTGTGGCGTTGCTCGAGGCTTTGGCTTCGATCGCCGCGCAAGTGGCCAAGCTCGACGACCAACTCAAGGAGCTGGCGCACCGCAACGAGGTCGCTTGGCGGTCGATGAGCGTGCCTGGGGGTGGGCCGGTCACCGCGCTCGCCTTCATCGCGGCAATTGAGCGCGGCAATTGAGCGCGGCAATTGAGCGCGGCAATTGAGAACGTGGAGAGATTTGGCCGAACGCGCGACATCGGCGCCTATCTTGGCTTGACCGAGCGGCGCTATCAATCGGCCGGCACCGATGTCAAGCTATCACCGAATCTTGGTGACAGAAGGGTCAGGCGGCAGCGGCTTGAGCTTTCGGCTTGACGACCTCAATTCCGTCGGTGAACCTTACACCGAGAATTATTTTCGGCAACTGGTTGTGGCCATCGAGGCGACGCCAGTTTTTCTCGGCGGCCTCGGCCAGCTTGAAGATCATGGCGAGCGCGGTCTTGTTCGAGAGACATCCTTTGGAGCGCACTGTTCGGTGGCGGACCGTCGCGAATGAGCTTTCGATGGGGTTGGTCGTTCGCAGATGCTTCCAGTGCTCAGCCGGGAAGTCGTAGAAGGCAAGCAACGCGTCGCGATCCTTGATCAGGCACTCGACAGCCTTGTCGTATTTGACGCCCCAGATTTCGATGAAGGCGTCGAACGCGGCGAGTGCATCCTTCTTGGTCTCGGCCATCCAGATCTCCTGGAGCGCACGCTTGGCCTTCGATTGCTGGCTCTTGGGCAGCTTGTTCAAGACATTGGCGGTCTTGTGCACCCAACAGCGCTGGCCGCGTGTCCTCGGCCACACCTCCTCGACCGCCTGCCAGAAGCCGAGGGCGCCGTCGGCGACCGCAAGCTCGGGTCCCATCGCAAGCCCCCGCCGTTTGAGGTCGAGGAGGAGCTCTTTCCACGATTGCGCGCTCTCGCGGACGCCGTCGATGAGCCCGACAAGTTCCTTTTTGCCTTCGGGCGTGGCGCCGATGATCACCAGCAGGCACTGCGCGGCTTCCTCGAGCCGGGCTTGCACATGGATGCCGTCGACCCAGAAGTAAACGTAGCGTTTGGCCGAGAGATCACGCTTGCTCCAACGCGTATGCTCGTCCGACCAGGCCTCCTTGAGCCGCCCGATGGTCGAGGCAGAGAGCCCGCCGGCATCCTTGCCGAGCAGTGCGATCAGCGCCTCCTCGAAATCACCGGTGGAGATGCCCTTCAGGTAGAGAATCGGGATCAGCACCTCTAGGCTCTTCGATCGGCGCGCATAGGGAGGCAAAATCGTCGACGAAAATCGGATGTGCTCTCCGCCTTCGCCGGCGCGGTCACGCACGCGCGGGCACCGCACCGCGACTGCACCGATGCCGGTCACGATCTCGCGCTCGGGCAGATGCCCGTGGCGCACCAGTCGCCGGCGGCCATCATCGGTCAACTTGTCGGTATGGGTGCTCAGCCAAGCCGCAACCTCGGCTTCGACGGCCTGCCCCAATAGCGTTCTCGCGCCATTGCGTAAAACCTCGGTCAGCGGATCGGAAAATGTTCCTGGCTGGGTTAGTTCGAAAACGTTAGTCTCGGTCACGGCGTATCACTCCTTCGGTGGAGAAGTGGAGGCGTTGAACACCCCCACGATACGCCGCCTTACCCCTTCATGCCGTCACCAACTTTCGGCCTTAGCTCTTGATTAAAGGGAGAGGGGCGAGGCACTATCTCTATCACTATCTCTATCACTATCTCTATCACTATCTCTATGAGGCCGCCAATGTGCTGTTGACCACGGTCAAGAAGCGCTTCGCCCTGCGCGGCTGGGGCCTGAGGCTGATGAGGAGGCTCGGGCCGAAGCGGGCGCGCGTGGCGGTGGCGAGGAAGCTCGCGGTTCTCTTGGGGCGTGTGTGGAAGGGTGGCACGCACTTCGATGCGGTTGTCGCGGCATGAGGCGAGAAGAAGCTTGGCGATGAAGAGGAGGTCTTAAGGTTCGAGCGTTTCCGCGCCCCTTCCGCAACGAAGCGGGCGGGGAAGCGGGCGTGGACCAGAAGGGTGAGCGCGCGACACGTTGGTTGCAGATCAAAAGCCTGGTTTAATACATTGCGCCGCCCGATTGGTCAGTGCCAGCGTCGGCCCGGACTGTTGACGCCAGCCTCATGCTGGACGTCGTAAAGAACCATCGATATGGGCCAACTCAAAAGCCGCGGAAACGCAAAAAAACACTTGACGCAGCAGCCTCATGTAAAGAACCAGCCGCCGGCGGGGAATGACCGTTGGTTACGCGCTCGAATTTTCATACAGTTTGGTGGAAGGGACGGTGGGGGACGTCTCCGCGACCCATGGCATTATATTACTCATGTAATTGCCGGGCGGATCAGATACGCAAGGCGCCGGCCAACCAGAGCGAGCAATGCCAGACCATAAATGCAGGCGTGGGCGGCCCCATTATACTTGCCGTGCCGGGGTCAGTCTTGCTGTCAGCTCTTCCTCTTGCATCCGGCCGGAGGTTAATCGGCTCAAGCAAGCGGGGGCCGTTCCCGCTTGCGCGGCTCGCCGTCCGGGGTCACACTGGTTGGAGGAGGAGAGTCAGCATGCAAGGTATCGTCGCCGGGCTAATTTGGATTGCTCTTTTGGCACTGCCGGATCTGGCATCGGCAAAGCCGGATGGGGTGCCGCGTTTCGACGTTGCTCGCTCATGCCAGGAAGCGCGAGCCTATGTCGGCGACGACAAGAATCTCGCGTATCGAGGCTGCATGAAGGACGAGAACGACGCACGCGCGGAACTCGCGCGACAGTGGGCGCATTTCAACCCGCGCGACCGCAAGGATTGCGTCGCGCAAGGCGCCGCGCCTGTGCCAAGCTATGTCGAACTCTTGACGTGCCTCGAAATGAGCGAGGAGGCCGACGCCCTTTATAAGCCGGATGGCACTCGCCGCGATAAGCCGCAAGGCGGCGCCGAACAGGGGAAGTCCGGCCAGGACCAAGCCGCGCCATCCAGCGCCGCGCCGGCGCCGCCGCCTGAATCCGCCGCCGTTCAAGGCAATTCCGGTAAGGACCAAGCCGCGCCATTCAGCGCCGCGCCTCCGCCGGCGCCGGAATCCGGCGGCGTTAAGAAGCCGGACTGAAGCGCTCTCGCGCTGGCGCGCGGCGCTAGTGTGAAAGCGGCGTTTGCGTAAAAAAAGAGGCGAAGATACTCTGCGTATCCTCGCCCCTTGAGTCCTGTCCATAACCTGTTCTTTGCCCTTACCTTCCTTATGAAGACTACACCACATAGTGGTGTTGGGACGATAGAACAGGCGTCCTCCCAAGACTTGGACTACTGCGCCGAACTTATAATGGCTTCGGCCTTGAACGGCTCAGAGAAAAACCGTAGCTCACGCCAAAGGCAATGTCACGCACAATTAGGCAGAATGGCTCCAAAGAGGCACAAATGTGAAAATATTTTCGGCCAAGCCGGATTTTCGAGACGCCGCGCATTTTTTCGCCGCGACGTAGCGGGACCTGATAAACGGGTCCGATGCCACGGGGCGAACCATGACGAAGATGCCGCCAGATCAACCCCCTCCTACGCAAGGCGACGGTCCAGCCGTCAGCCTCAAAGGCCATGGCCTCGGCGGACGCATTCGCAAGTGGTTCCTGACGGGGATCATTGTCGCCGGCCCGCTCGCAACGACTGCCTACATCGTCTGGTGGTTCGTCGATACCATCGACAATTGGGTGAAGCGCCTCGTCCCGGTGCGGTTTTGGCCGGATAATTATTTGCCGTTCCAATTGCCGGGATTCGGCGTGGTTTTCGCACTTCTTGGGCTCACGCTGTTGGGCTTTCTTGCCGCCAACCTCGTGGGCCGAAGTTTCATTAGTCTCGGTGAAGCGATTCTCGCCCGCATGCCGATCGTCCGTTCAATCTATAAAGGCGCGAAACAGATCTTCGAAACCATGTTTTCCCAATCCGGCGCCACGTTCCGCAAGGTGGGGATGATCGAGTACCCAGGCGAGGGCCAATGGTCCCTTGTGTTCATTTGTACGCCGCCTGGCGCAATCATTGCCGGGCATCTTTCAAACGGGGAACATATTTCGGTTTTTCTGCCCTGTACCCCCAACCCGACAACCGGATTTTACTTTTTTCTGCCGTCGCGCGATGTCATTGAACTCCCAATCAGCCCGGACGATGCAGTCAAGCTGATCGTGTCTTGCGGCGTCATCCAGCCCGACCCCCACGCGATCGTTGCCGAAGCCGGCAGGAAGCGCGAGCAAGCTTCCGCGTAGGAGGCCGCGTGGGGCTTGCAAATAGATCCGGTGAGCAGCCCAACCTAAAATGATCGCCCGCAAGCGTTTGACCTCCCGGATTGCGGTGGCTATCAGAAAAGCGGGCAGCGGACTTGCCGCGCCGAGTAGGTCCGCGCGGATGCGCCATGGCTGTTTATACCGAAGTCAATGAGGCGGACCTCGCCAGCTTTCTTGGCGACTATGATCTCGGCCACGTTCTTGCCCTGAAAGGGATCGCCGAAGGGGTTGAGAATTCCAATTATTTTTTGCACGCCGACGCCGGCTACTTCATCCTCACGCTCTATGAAAAGCGGGTCGACGCGGAAGACCTGCCGTTTTTCCTTGGGCTCATGGAGCATCTTGCCGGTCACGGCCTAAATTGCCCGCAACCGGTAAGGAACAGACACGGCGGCGCGCTCGGCAGGATCGCGGGCCGCCCGGCGGCAATCGTGACTTTTCTCGACGGCATGTGGCGCAAAAGCCCAAATGTCCGCTGCTGCGCGGCCGTTGGCGAGGCGCTTGGCAAACTGCATCGGGCCGGCGCCGGCTTCGCCTTATATCGCCCCAATGCATTGGGCCTCGAAGCCTGGCCGGCCCTATTCGATGAAGCGCGCGCGCGTGCCGATGAAGTGCGGCCGGGCCTCGCCGCGGAAATGGCGGACGAGTTGGCCTATCTCGCCGGAAGCTGGCCGCACGATTTGCCGAAAGGCGTCATCCATGCCGATCTTTTTCCCGACAATGTCTTGTTCGTTGGCGACGAATTATCCGGGCTCATCGATTTCTACTTCGCCTGCACGGATGAACTCTCCTACGATGTCGCGATCTGTCTCAACGCCTGGTGTTTCGAACCGGACGGTTCGTTCAACATCGCCAAGGGATTGGCATTTTTTAACGCCTACGAGGGCGTCCGCAAATTAACCAGAGCGGAAGTCGAAGCGTTTGTCGTCCTTGCGCGGGGGGCCGCGCTACGTTTCGCCCTGACACGACTCGTCGATTGGTTGAATGTCCCGGCGGATGCCTTGGTGCACCCCAAGGACCCGCTCGAATATGTCGGCAAATTGTGCTTTCATCAACAAACCGGCAGCGCCCGCGAACTCGGATTGCTGCGATGAATGGCGAAGTTTCGATCTGGACCGACGGCGCCTGTTCCGGCAATCCCGGTCCGGGAGGCTGGGGCGCCATTCTCAGCTTCGGCGCGCATGAAAAAGAGCTTTTTGGCGGTGAAGCCTCGACCACCAACAATCGCATGGAATTGACCGCCGCGATCGCGGCGCTGGAGGCGCTGAACAGAGCATGCATGGTCCATCTCCATACGGATTCGAATTATCTCAAGGGCGGCGTCACTACCTGGATCGATGCCTGGAAACGCAATGGCTGGCGCACCGCTGATAAAAAACCGGTTAAGAATGTCGAGCTATGGCAACGGCTCGAGGCGGCCGCCGCGCATCACACCATCGATTGGCGCTGGGTGAAGAGTCACGCCGGGGACGTCATGAACGAGCGTGCCGACGCGCTCGCCCGCAAAGGCCTGGCAGAGTTCAAATAGCCCTATCTGAAGGGCCGAAGCCTTTGCCAGCGCTTCGGCGTAAATCGGCACTTGAAGCAGCCCCATGGAAGATTCCCGCATGATCCTCCCAGTCAACCCGCTCATCGCCATGGGCGTGCTCGCCTCCACCGCCGCGACAGATGCAGCCTACGTGTTCTTCAACGCCGCCGTGACCGGCAGACGTCGTGTTTGGGCCGCGAACTGGAGCGCCATCTGGTATCTGCTGTCCGCTTTTGCGGTAATCAGCTATACGGAAAACGCCATCTACGTCCTATTTGCTGCAGCGGGTTCGTGGCTCGGCGCATTCGCCTCGGTAACCTGGCTGAGGCGCGGAGGAGAGGTGATGGGGCGCCATAGCCCGCCGTGAGCGCGAGAGATCCTAGAGTTGCTTCAGCAGGGCTTCCGCGCTTGACGTTTCGGCCTTGCCTGGCGCCGCTTCGACGTTGAGCTTTCGTACCACGCCATCGTCGACAATCATCGCATAGCGCTGCGACCGGATGCCGAGCCCGCGCGCGGTGAGATCGAGCGAAAGCCCGATCGCGCGCGCGAAATCGCCATTGCCATCGGCGAGAAAGGTGATCTTGCCATCGGCTCCGGCGCTTTTTGCCCATGCGTCCATGACGAAAACATCGTTGACGCTGGTCACCGCGATCTCGTCCACTCCCTGCGCCTTGAATTGATCGAGGTTGTCGAGAAAACCAGGCAAATGGCGTTTGTCGCACACAGGTGTAAAAGCCCCGGCTACGCCGAAAAGGACCACTTTATGGTCTTTAAAAATCTGGTCCGTGGTCCGCAGTTGCGGGCCATCCGGCGCCATGACCGTAAATGCTGCGTTAGGAATTGAATCTCCGCTTTGGATTGCCATCGTTGCTCCTTATACCACGGGCGTCCTGCTTGGCGCGGGAATTATCTTGCCATCAAGGCTTTATCGTACGCGAAAACGCCGCCTTGATCGAAAAATCGCAAAGGTTCGGTTTTCGTTTTTTTCGGGCTTTGGTTCGATCGCAAATCGGGTCGACGTGTCGGCTTGAATATTCTTCATGGAACGGAGGCAGCGTCGAGGTCAACCGCGAACTCGTAACTTTGCTGTTCGTTCCTCAACGTCAGGATCACAGGGACGGGTGCGCGGCTGTCGGTTCGCGGCTTTTCGACTTCGACGACGAGGAATTCGTCAGGGCGGGTGGATTTTCGTGTCTCGAAATACCAGCCCGGGGGGGCCTCGGCGAAGAGATCCTGCACGCCGCCGCCGCGCGGCGACAGCCGCCAGGTCGGCGCAGGCGCCGTATCGTCGCGCGTGATCGCTACTTTGGCGTCGCGTTGTTCCGGCGTTAGACGGATAGGCACCGCGGCTTCCGCCGCGGTGATCGCGGCCGCCTCCGGGCTCGCGGTCCCGGCCTCCGGGCCGGGGAGCAAGGTAAGCCTAGTCTCGGCTTTGGCCGGAAGGCACATTCGGCTGCAAACAGCATAGGACACGTTCAAGACCAAAAGGACGGGGCGGGGGGCGTCCTTGGGGGTGACGCGAACGGGAAAAATCACCCGGTCGCGATAGCCGAAAGCCTCGGTTCCGTCCTCGTCGATCCGCATCGGCGCCGGATAAGAAACCGCAATGTCAGAGGCATTCGCGGACCCTTCGAACGAAAATACCGGCGGGACGCCGGCGCCGCCGGGCATCCGCCAATAGGTGAGGGCGCCCGGATCGAGGCGGACTTCGATCCCGGCGCGATAAAAGCTTTGCGGCGGGCCACCCCCAGCGGCAATCAGCCGCAACGACGATTTCTGTGCCAATGCCCACGTGCTCGCGTAAGGATCACAGTGTAAGCTGGCGGGAAATAAAAGCGGCGAAAGGCTCGCGCAGGCAAGGAGGACACCCGCTCTCCAAGCAGGGTTTGAAGGCTGGAAGGACATTTGCATGAGATTATGCAGATCATTGGCCGAGGTGTCGGTCAATTTATTTCGCAGGCGTGAAAGCCGCAACCGCGATTGTCTCAAATTCGTTTGACTCCTATAGGGCGTGTGACATGGGATCGAAAATTTCGCCATCGGCCTCGCGGCAAAGCCAGAGCGGCTATCTCGATGGGCAGCTGCTTATCGCGATGCCGGGGATGCTCGATGATCGCTTTGCCCGCTCGGTCATTTACGTTTGTGCCCACTCCGAGGAAGGCGCGATGGGGATTATCGTCAACCGCCCGGCGGAAAGGGTCGATTTTCCGCAGCTTCTGGTGCAACTTAAAGTGATCGGCCCGGAGGAGGCGATTCGGTTGCCGGCGGAGGCGAGTTCCGTGCTGGTGCTGAGCGGGGGTCCGGTCGATACCAGCCGCGGTTTCGTGCTTCATACCAACGATTTTTCCATCGACAATTCCACTTTGCCCATCGGGGGAGGCGTGTCCTTGACCGCGACAATCGATATTTTGCGGGCGATCGCGCGTGGCTCGGGACCCGGCCGGGCGCTGCTTGCCTTGGGTTACGCCGGCTGGGCGGCGGGTCAGCTCGAGGCCGAGATGCAGCATAATGGCTGGCTCAATTGTCCGGCCGATCCCTTTCTCATCTTCGATTCCGCGTTGGATTCGAAGTATGAGCGCGCGTTCCGAAAGGCAGGCATCGACCTTGGGCAACTCTCCTCGGATGCCGGTAATGCCTGAGCGCGGCCGCCGGCGTGCAAGCGCACGGGCGCAACGCCAGATCTAATCGTACCAACCAGCGCGGCCTATCAACCAGCGAGACAGAACAGGCGGATCACGAAACGCACTTCGCGGCTCTATGTTTGCTCATGGAACGAAGCAGAGATCTCCAGCGTTGATTGCCGTGAGTTTGCAACGGAGATGGCTGATGAAAGCTGTGTTACCGCTGGCTTTTGCAGGATTGTTGGGATTGGGCGCGGTCGGCGCATCGGCCCAGACCGCTCCGGGAGATCCTGCCGGCAATCAAACGATTCCCGAGAAGGATTTGTCGCGGCCGGATGCGTCGCGCGCCGGGGGCACGCAAGGCGGCGCAGGCGATAAGCATGAAAAAAATCTAAGCGACAAACTGGACGCCAGCGGGGGCGTGATCAAAACTCCGCCCGGTGTCGACCCCGAAATAGTAAAACCTGCACCAGTTCCGGAGCCTAATTCGACCCCGGTTATTCCTCCTCCTGGGGTGCCTGGCGGTCCGCCCGGTCCCAAGCCAAAATAGTGATATGGCCTGAGCGAAGTCCGTGTCGCACGTTGTCGAGGATAGGCTATGGCCGGCACGAACATCCCGGTGTCGCTCCTTCCGGCCCACATCGAGGAGACCATCCGGTCAATCGCTCGGCTCCACGGCGAGCATCACCAGAACGCCACGCCGCTTCAGCGCGCCGTCGATCGCATAACAGCCTTATTGGGTCGGCCCCGCTTCATCGCCGTCCTGACCGCCATCGCCTCCGCCTGGATCATTCTAAATCTGCTTGCCGCCGCGCTTGGCTATCGCCCCATCGATCCGCCTCCCTTTTCAGGATTGGGCGGCGCGGTCTCGCTGGTGTCGCTCTACATCGTCGTCGTGATTGGCCACTCAGCGGCGTGAGAACCAGCTTGCCCAGCTCCGCGAGCAGCTCACCTTGGAGCTGGCCATCCTGAGCGAGCAGAAGACGGCGAAGGTGATCCAATTGCTGGAAGAGTCCCGCCGGGATAATCCGCTCATTCGCAACCGGGTCGA
Organism: uncultured Alphaproteobacteria bacterium; assembly: GCA_963712225.1. Classification (GTDB taxonomy): domain Bacteria; phylum Pseudomonadota; class Alphaproteobacteria; order Rhizobiales; family Beijerinckiaceae; genus Methylocapsa. The sequence goes on along the minus strand of CAVQHH010000011.1, from coordinate 322,595 downwards.
TCAGGAAGCAGACGCCATGGCTCAGCCTGCCGACCCAAAATCGGTGCTCGACGCGATCAAGGAGACCCACGCCGAGGCGGAGCAGATTAGCGGCTCCGCTGACGGCCCGTAGGCGGGGGTTAGCCGACAGCTCCATGCCGACGTCCCGCCATCCACGGAGAAACCACCGTGTTTTCCATCGACTGACTTTGGAGCAAAATGGGCTAGCTCTAGCAACCTCGGCGTATCCGTCCCGACGCTGTATCGCTGGATTCCGGCCTCGGCTCACCCTTAGCGTGCTTTATTTTCCGAATTCTGAGACGACCCCTAAAATGGAATGTCGTCGTCAATAATGTCGGTGTCGCTCGACCGCGGTCTCGGAATCCGCTTTGGCGGCGGCTCGATTTTTTTGCGGTCGCTCCAAGTTGGCAGTGCGTCCTTCCATTTGCTCGCTTTATCAAGCCAGCCAAAAACGCGATCGATAGTCTGTTGCAAGGGCTTGAGTTCGTCATTTATCTCACGCGCCGTCCGAGCCACACCCACAGCAAAGGCATAGAATCCCTCTGTTCTGGTCCTATTGCGGTCGATTTCGGCAGCGAATGAATTGAGCTTATTGAAGAGGGCATCTCTCTTGCTTTCCGGCAATTTGAGCTCGTTCAGCTTTTCCCGGATTTTTTCGATTAATGTATGGATAGCCGATCTCGCCGCTGCATCTAGTATGACGATGGTGCTGGCACCCGTCTTCACGCGGCGTGCCGCCTCCATCATGATCTTTTGAGACGCAATCTCCGCATGTCGCCGGAAATCCTGAAAAAAATCACTGAACTTAAGATCATCGTTGGGTGGATTCCGAAATTCCGTGAGAATTCCGAGACTGTGTACTTCGTCAAACGCTAGCAGCGTATCAACGTACTGGCGCTCAAGGTGCCACGAACCGTTACGATTATCTTCCCATGCTTGTTCCAGAGATTTGTACTTGCGCCTTTGAAGCGCCGCAAAAGCCTCTTCCGGGTCATCCGGCAATTCTATATATTCGTTTTCCTCTTCCATGTTTTTTGCTCTCAATCGGAATTCTATTCCGCTCCGACCATTTTGCCTCGATGGTCACAAAAGGTTCGACGTTCAAGCACGCGATTGCCCCTCTTGCGGCTCTTCGATCTGCCGCATTCCTTGAAGCACAATGCGAGGTCCTGCCTTGAAGTTTTGTTTTCCGTAACGGGTGCAGCTCTCACCCGCGCGACGGAATAAAATAGTGACGGGTCGCGGTCTGCAGGCTCTGGTTGAAGTCTCGCCATCGGCGAGCCTCCGGACTATTCGCCCATTCGGTCATACGCTTCAATTCCGGGCTGTTAGCAAAAGCCCGAATCTGCTGCATCATCGGGCTTCTTGATGCAGCTTCAAGCTGACGCCGGATCTCCTCCCACGCGGGGTGTGTGGCGAATTCATTGACCGTCTTTGCGGCCGCCACCATGTCGGGGGAATTCGCGAAGGCGTAAAGTTTGTCGTACGCCGCTGTTGCCACAGCTTGCAGCTGCTGTCGTTGCAGCTGCAAGCTGTCCTCGATTGCCTGTATCAGGGCGGGGCCGTCTGACCTCCATTTCCGCCGCAGGCGCTTTGTCGTGGCGTAGTCGTTGATACCAAGCTGACGCATCGCCGCGGTGGGCTTCATGGGCCGCCGTGCGATGATACCGGCCATGTCGCCTAGAAGCTTTGCGTCTTCATCGTTCAGCCGGGAAGCTCCCGGCGGGCGTCCTCGTCCACGCTTGCCCTGTGTCATGTGTGCCTCCGAATCACAGAATGGCTCACATTGTCGGCGGAATCACGGAGTCCGTCTAGGGACTTAAATTGAAAATTGCTTTGTTTTCAATTGTTGGTGGGGACATAAAATCGTATCGCCAGACTTCCGAGGGGACATAAATTGTGGACAAATGTCCCGTACTGCGAGCCCGGATCGTTCCGTGGCGACGAATGGCAAGGTGATCTCGTTGAGAGTCTCGAGCCTGTCAGGCACATGCCTGCAAGGTCGTGAAACAGATTGAGACGCCTCGCCTGCCTGACCCCATCATGCGCCGGCCCTTGCGCCGGCCGCGAGGAGAAGCGAGTGACCCACGCAAACGAGACGAAACCCAAAAAGTTTGACTGGACCGCATGACTTCAACGACCCCAATCAGGGACGGCGCTAAATGAGCCGCAATCCCTTCAGGCTCGCGTGGCCGTGCTTGCCGATGATCAGATGATCATGCACGGCAACTTTCAGGGGTTTGCCCACCGCGATGATCTGATGAGTGAGGGTTATGTCGTCGGTCGAAGGCTGTGGATCGCCGGACGGATGATTGTGCACGAGGATGATCGCCGAAGCGCTGAGTTCGAGGGCGCGGCGCATGATCTCCCGGGGATAGACCGGCGCATGATCGACCGTGCCGACGCCTTGAACCTCGTCGGCGATCAAATGATTCTTCTTGTCGAGAAAGAGCACGCGAAATTCCTCGTGGTCGAGGAAGGCCATCGCGGTGCGGCAGTAATCGACGACCGCGGCGAAACTCGACAGCGACGGCTTCTTCTCGATCGCGGATTTGGCGAGACGTTTCGCCGCCGCCTCGATAATCTTCAGCTCGACGATCGCGGCATCGCCAAGCCCCTCGATTTCGCGCAGACGCTCGGGGCGCGCCGACACAACCTCGGCGAACGAGCCGAAGCAGGCGATGAGAGCCTTGGCGAGCGGCTTGATGTCACGCCGCGGCATGGCGCGGAAAAGAATGAGCTCGAGCAGTTCATACTCGCCCAAGGCATCGGCGCCGCCCTTGCGGAATCTGTCGCGCAACCGCTCCCGGTGGCCGAGGTAATGCGGCGGGTTGGCGGCGGGGGCCGTTTCCCCCTTCGTCATGCGCCGGTCAACCCGGCGGCGTCATAGGGGGGACGATACAGACCTTTCGGCGAAAGGGTGAATGCCTCATAGCCGGTCTCGGTCACGCCGATCGAATGTTCGAACTGCGCCGATAGGGAGCGGTCGCGAGTCACCGCGGTCCAGCCGTCGGAAAGGATTTTTACATGCGGACGGCCGAGATTGATCATCGGCTCGATGGTGAATAACATGCCCGGTTTAAGCAGCACGCCTTCGCCGCGCCGGCCGTAATGGAGAATGTTGGGTTCGTCGTGAAACAGGCGCCCCAGGCCATGGCCGCAAAAGTCGCGCACGACGGAACAGCGTTCGGCCTCGGCGTATTCCTGGATCGCGGCGCCGATATCGCCAGTCGTCGCGCCCGGACGCACGGCGGCCATGCCGCGCATCAGCGCCTCATAGGTCACCTCGACGAGGCGCTGCGCCCGGCGGGGAACTTCGCCAACGAAATACATGCGGCTCGAATTGCCGTGCCAGTCATCGAGGATCAAGGTCACGTCGATATTGACGATATCGCCTTCCTTGAGCGGTTTCGCGTCAGGTATTCCGTGGCAAACCACATGGTTGATCGAGGTGCAGATCGATTTGCGGTAACCGCGATAGTCGAGCGGCGCCGGGTAGGCGTCATGGGCCATCGCGAAATCGAAGACGAGCGTGTCGAGAGCCTCGGTGGGGGTGCCGGGCCGCACATGTCCGGTCAGAAGGTCGAGCGCTTCGGCGGCAAGCTGTCCGGCCCGGCGCATTCCGGCGAACGCCTCCGGCCCGTGCAATTTGATATGGCCGGGCTTGCGGCCCGCGACGTCCACGGAGCTAACAAACGTCATCGTTTCCGGTCTCGCGCGGCTTTCCCGCCTGGCTTATCGGTTTACCGTCAATTTAAGGCATTGTCGCGCCGAGGCAAGGTTGCGTGGGGAGCCGCCCCAAGATAGATGCGGCGCCGTCAAGGGAATCGGGTGAAGGAGCGCCCGCCTCGCGCTTCGATCTCTTCTCGCCGGTGGTCGGGTCGCGTTGCAAGCGGAAACCACCCCGCTTCCCGTCAACCCTTGTTCTCCGGCTTGCTGAACAAAAACGGCGCGACATCGCCGACCCTTGGCGCCTTTCCGTTTCCAAATGGCATGGGCCGGCAGACGGCCATGGCGGAAAGCCCCACGCGTGCCGTCAAAAGGCCGTTTAGAACGCCTTCGCCGAGACGGGCCGACAATCTTGCGGCGATCCCGTGGCCGACGAATTGTTGGATGAGGCTGTCGCCGACCGCCATGCCGCCGGTGATCGCGATATGCGCGACAATCGAGCGCAACAGCTTGAGAAAGCCGAGCAGGCCGGGCCGGCCGCCATAGATCACCGCGATGTGCCGGATGAGCCTTATCGCCTGCGCCCCGACGAAGACGACGTCGATGATCGCGCGCGGCGCAAGCGCGGTCACCATGGAGACCCTTTTGGCCGCGCTCGCGATTTCGCGCCGCACGTCCAAGTCGAGCGGCTCGACAAGCGTGCGCTCGGCAATGTCGATGAGGTCGCGCCCGTCGACAATGTCACGCGCAACTTTGCGCAATTGAGCGCGCGCGCGAGCCGTATCGGGCCTTGTGGAATAGAGCGCGGAAAGATCCCTAACGAGGCGCCGTGCCTCTTTAAAATCGTCCTTTTCGCGCGCGCGGGCGAGCCCGATATGCAGTTCCGCGATATGGCGCTGGCGTAGAATACCGCCAATTTCGCGCATCGCGAGAACGAAAAGCGCGGTTCCGGCGGCGCCCGCGAGCGCAAGACCAACAACGCCGAAGGCTGGCGACCAAGCGAAAAGATCGTCGATGAGCCTGGTCAGCCAAAGCCCGAAACCGAGCGAAACGAGGCCGCCCGTCGCGGCCCAGAAGAGACCGCCCCAAGACAATAGCGAGCGGGCCACGACGCCTTGTTTTTGCGCCGCCTCGACCGCCTCTTCGCCAGCATCACGGCCGGCCAGAAAAGCCTCGGCCTCGGCCTCGTAGGGATCGGCCGTGGTTTCGATCACCACGGCCTCTTTTGGGACCGCGGCGCCGGGCTCTGGGATCATCGCACCGAGACGGAACGCACGCGGGCGGGGTTTTGGTTCAATGGCCACGCAAGACCTCGTTAATCCCTTGCCGCAGCGCTTCGTGATCACGGCGAATGGGCACAACTCTTGTCTGGTCAATCATCAAAACAAGCCTTTGTCGAGGACATTAGCCGAGCCGGTCGGCAAGGAGAAACTGCAGCGCGCGGTCGAGCCGTATGTGCGGCGGCGGCAACAGCGAGTCGTCCTCTGCCCGGACTGGGACGGGAGGACGGAAACGGACGAACCGGTAGTCGATTTCATTGGGCGCGATGCGCGGAGCGTCGCGAAACACCGCCTCAGGATCAATCGGAAGTTCACCGGGATAAATCGCCGCCTCCGCCTGTCCATCGAAAATCTCATCGCCGAGCCGCTCGCCTTCGAGTGGCGTGCCGATGACGGCTTCGAGCGTGGGCTCATCGGGGGCGCCGACCATGCCTTCGCGCGTTGCCCTAACCGCTGAGAGCGCGATGACATCGACCTCGGCGCCAACCGATTCGACGCGGGCGATGGCTCGCTTGGTAAGATGCCGCAAGATCGCCTCGAGCCGGTCATGGCTTGTGTGGTGCAAATGATCGGCCTTTGCCGCGGCGAACAGAATCTTGTCGATCTTCGGCCGGAACAAGGCCGACAACAGATTGCCGCGCCCCACGCGAAACGCGGCGAGAACATCGGTTAGGGCGGTTTCGAGGTCGCGCATCGCGGCTGGTCCCGCGTTCAATGCGGCGAGCGCGTCGACGAGGACGATCTGGCGGTCGAGCCTTGCGAAATGATCGCGAAAAAACGGTGTGACGACATGCGCCTTATAAGCCTCGTAGCGCCGCTCCATCATCGCCGCGAACGAGCCCGGCGGGTAAATTTCGCCTTCCTCGACGGCGAGTGGCACGAAAGTAAGAGCGGGAGAGCCGTCAAGATCGCCCGGCATCAGGAAACGGCCCGGCGGCAGGCTCGAAAAGTGATTTTCGTCGGCACGGCAGGCGCGCAGATAATTGGTGAAGAGTTCGGCCTCCCGGCGAACCCGCTCTTCATCGGCCTTGGCGCGAGGATCGGTGCTGGCGGAAAGCGCGCGCCATTTCGCCGCGAGCGGCGCCCTTGCAGTGCCTGCCGAGGCGCTGAAGGCTTCGCGTGACCATTGCCCAAAGGATTTACCAAGCAGCGGCAAATCGAGCAGCCATTCGCCGGGATAATCGACGATGTCGATGGTAAGCGATTGGTGTCCCGGCCGCCGGCCGATTTTTTGGTCGAAAACAAGGCACAGCCGCAGCTCGGAAATGCGCCGTGTCGATTGCGGCCAATGGCGTTCCCCGGGACGGCCTTTTGATCCGGTCAGCGCGGCAATGTGATCCTCGTAGGCGAATCGGGGCACGGCGTCGTCGGGTTGCGGCTCGAGCATGCCGCTGATCAGCCGGCCGTCGGCGTGAACACGGAACACGGGCAAGGGATTTTTCCTCCCGCGCAAGGCCGGGCTTGCCGCCTTGATCAGATTATCGACGAGCGCAGTGATGAAGATTGTCTTTCCCGCCCGCGAAAGTCCGGTGACGCCGAGGCGAACATGCGGGCCCGTCGTCAGCTCGATGAGGGCCTGCGCCGCGGCGCGAGCTTCGGAGAAAAGGTTGGTGATCAGAGACAAAACCAACTAGCTTTCGAGAGTATTTCGGGGCGGCGAGCGCTCCGGGAACGGATGGAAAAAACGGGTAAGGCAAATGAACCCTGAAGTGTAGTCGGGGACCCCGTTTTCGTCATGTTCGACGCAAAAAAATCATTCGCCGGAGCGTGGGACCTCGCCGGAGGCGCCGCTGCTTGGAACGACCGAGGTTCCCGCCGCCGGGGTTTGCGGGACCAACCGGTCGAATGCGGCGGCGCCGGTTTCATTCTACCGCGAAGCACGGTTATCCGCCGGCAAGCCGGAAAAATTCACAAAACGATCCAGCCGGCCGCCACTGGCGTCCGCCTCGCGCCAATCGCCGCAAGAGAAGTCGATCACTGCTAGGCAAGGCGCCGGAAAATGGCGGGGCACGGCGCTTTCCCCGTCGCGCACGAGCAAACGCGCGAATTCTCCGAGACCCGGGTTATGCCCGACGATCAGAAGGGTTTTTACCGAGGCGGGCGTTCGGGCAAGAAGATCCCGCAGGGTATCAACGCCGGCGTTGTAGAGCGAAGCCTCGAGTTCGCAGGCCGGTTTTTGCGGCAATTCACGCAAAATCATGTCGAGTGTGTCGCGCGCGCGCCGTGCCGGCGAAACAAGGGCGAGATCGAATCCGAGACCGGATGCGAAAAAGTAGGCGCCCATTCGCACCGCGTCGGCGCAGCCTTGCGCCGTCAACCGCCTCTCGGGGTCGCCTTCGGATGCGGGAGCACCGGCTTCGGCATGGCGAACAAGGAAGAGCCGTGGCATCGCGCATGGTAACGTTTGAAGGAAATCGCGGCCGGTTTTCGGCACCGTCCCTTTAGGGGGCGCCAAGTGCCATCGCCGCTTTGCCTCGCGGACGCTGCTGCCTCTTGGCTCGATCGATGACGAACTTTTATTCATTGACTTCGGCCAAACGCTGCTGTTTAGCCCACGCGACGGCTTGGCGAAAGCAAAAAAAAGCGCACGGTATCCGCCAGTAGAACATCCCTTCGGGCACATTGTCCCCGTTCCGGAGATTGCCGGAGCTTCGCTGTTTGCCGCTCGTCAGGAAATTCTCCCAGAACAAATTCTTGCAAGACAGAGATCTTTACGCAATTCCACGATGCGCGAAAACACTCGACGATTTCCCCCGCCCCGGGAATGCGATCGCCGTTTTTCTAACCGTTTCCCTGCGCTTCGGCGACCGAAACCGCGGTCATGTTGATGATGCCGCGCGCCGTCACCGAAGGCGTCAGGATGTGTGCGGGCTTGGCGGCGCCGATCAGGATCGGGCCGACCGGCAGGGTGTCGGCCATGATCATCGTCATCGTATAGGCAATATTGGCGGCATCGAGATTGGGCATGACGAGAACGTTCGCCTCGCCCTTCAGACGCGAGGATGGCAACACGAGGTCGCGCATCGCTTGCGACAAAGCGGTATTGGCCTGCATCTCGCCATCCGCTTCGAGATCTGGGGCGCGCTGGCGCAAGATTTCGAGCGCATCGCGCATCTTGCGGGCCGAAGGGGTGTCATCCGAACCGAAATCCGAATGCGACACGAGGGCGATTTTCGGCTCGATCCCGAACCGGCGGACGTGGGCCGCGCACATCAGCGCTATTTCCGCGATCTCCGGGCCGCTGGGATCGCGCCGGACATGCGTGTCGGCGATAAAAAAGGCGCCCTTATTGGTGATCATCAAGCACATCGCGGAAAGATCGGTCGCGCCCGGAACGAGCCCGATAATGTCCTTGATGTAGCGCAAGTGCGGATTGAAGCGCCCGTCGAGGCCGCAAATCATGGCGTCGGCGTCGCCACGCTTCACCGCTATCGCCGCGATCACCGTCGAATTGGTCCGCACCAAGGTCCGCGCGGCCTTGGGCGTGATCCCGTGCCGTCCGGCCGCATCGAGATAGGCCGCGATGTAATCGCGATAGCGCGGATCGTCGTTGGGATCGACAAGTTCGAAATCCTTGCCCGGCCGCACCGCCAGGCCGAATTGCTCGATCCGGGTCTCGATCACGTCCGGACGGCCGACGAGAATAGGTTTGGCGATCCCTTCCTCGACGACGGTCTGGGTCGCGCGCAGCACCCGTTCATCCTCGCCTTCCGCATAGATCACGCGCATGGGGCAAGCTTTGGCGGCTTGTATAACGGGCTTCATGATGAAGCCGGAACGGAACACAAAGCGGGACAATGTCTCTTCATAAAGGGCGAGATCGGCGATCGGCCTTTTCGCGACACCCGTGTCCATCGCGGCCTTGGCGACCGCCGGCGCGATGCGCAGGATCAAGCGCGGATCGAAAGCCGCCGGAATAAGACTATCCTTGCCATAATGCCTCGACTTGCCACCGTAGGCCCTGGCGACCACGTCGGACGGCGGCTCATGGGCCAATTGGGCGATCGCACGCGTCGCGGCGAGCTTCATTGCCTCGTTAATGGCCGTGGCGGCAACATCGAGAGCGCCGCGAAAAATGTAGGGAAAGCAAAGCACGTTATTGACTTGATTTGGAAAATCGGAACGTCCGGTGCAAATCAGGGCGTCCGGCCGCGCCGCGAATGCCACGCCCGGCTCGATTTCGGGAATGGGGTTGGCGAGCGCCATGATCAGCGGCCGTTCGCCCATCTCCTTTGCCATCTCCGGGGTCAAGACGCCTCCCGCCGAAAGCCCGAGAAAAATATCGGCGCCGCCGATGACATCCTTGAGCGCGCGCGCATCGGTATCCTGGGCATAGATCTCAACGTAACTGTTCATCAACGCCTTGCGGCCGCGATACACCACACCTTCGATATCGGTGACGAAAATGTTCTCGCGCTTGGCGCCGAGAACGACCAGGAAATCCAGGCAGGCAAGCGCGGCCGCGCCGGCGCCCGATGTCACGATCTTCACGCTGCCAATTGTTTTACCGGTAAATTCCATGGCGTTGAGGACCGCCGCGCCGACGATAATCGCGGTGCCGTGCTGATCGTCGTGAAATACCGGAATCGCCATGCGTTCGCGCAGCTTGCGCTCGACTTCGAAACATTGCGGCGCCTTGATATCCTCGAGATTGATGCCGCTAAACGTTGGCTCCAGCGCGGCTATGATGTCCACCAGCCGGTCGACGTCGGTTTCCGCGATCTCGATGTCGAACACATCGATCCCCGCGAATTTCTTGAAAAGAACCGCCTTGCCTTCCATCACGGGTTTGCCCGCGAGGGGACCGATGTTGCCAAGTCCCAAGACCGCGGTGCCATTGGTCACCACCGCGACGAGATTTTGCCGAATTGTAAGTTCGGCCGCCGCGCGGGGATCGACGGCGATCGCGAGGCATGCCGCGGCGACGCCGGGCGAATAGGCAAGCGACAGGTCATGTTGCGTCCCAAGCGGCTTGGTTGCCACGATCTCGAGCTTGCCGGGGCGCGGCGAACGATGGTAGAGGAGCGCGCTCGACGCCAAATCGGGACTGATGGAATTGGCCATCGACCTGCTTTCTATTTGAACCTAGGGCACGAATAACCGGAGCCCGCGCCGATGTCCACCATGGCGACCCAAGCGTCGGGGAGCGTTCCCGGTCTTCAATGCGTTGCATCCGCGCCAAAACGCGCGGAGGATTGGCAACGGCCACCGCCGTATGCAAGATGAACGCATCACACAAAGACCTGCCATGGCCGCCTCCGCCGCAAGCCATGTCGAGATCGTGCGTGACGTGGCGGGCCTCCGGGCGCGGCTCGCGGAGTGGCGGCACGCAGGCGAGACGATCGGGCTTGTGCCGACCATGGGCGCGCTTCACGCCGGCCATATGTCACTTGTCCACGAAGCAAAAAAACACGCGCGCCGTGTGGTGATGTCGATTTTCGTCAATCCGGCGCAATTCGCGCCGTCGGAGGATTTTTGCTCCTATCCCCGCTCTTTCGAGGCGGACGCGGCTCTGTTCGCGGCGGCGGAAGGCGATCTGATTTTCGCGCCAGCCGATGAGGCCATGTACGGCGAGGGCTTTGCCACCACGATCAGCTTGGCAGGTCCCGCGGTCGTGGGCTTGGAGGATCGTTTCCGGCCAACGCATTTTGCCGGCGTCGCAACCATCGTGGCAAAACTCCTCAACCAGTGCCGTCCGGATGTCGCGATCTTCGGCGAAAAGGATTTTCAGCAGCTCAAGGTCGTGGCGCGCATGGCACGCGATCTCGATTTCGAGACCGGGATTCTTGGTGCGCACACCGTGCGCGACGCGGACGGCCTAGCCTTATCGTCGCGGAATGTCTTTTTGTCGGCTAAGGAGCGCGCGCTTGCGCCAAGCCTTTATGCGGCGCTTTGCCGCTGCGCGCACGACATCAATGTGGGAGTTGCCACCGAAACCGCTCTCGATACTGCCCGGGCCACTCTCGCGGCGGCCGGTTTCGACACGGATTATTTCGAAGCGCGCCATGCCGAAACTTTGGGCCCCATCGCGGCGCGCGGCGAGGGACCGGTCCGGCTTCTCGCCGCGGCAAAGCTCGGCAAGACGCGCCTCATCGACAATATCGCCCTTTAGGCTAATCGCGGATCATCCTGAGCGATGTGCGACGAGTTCACGCACGATAGTTACGGCCTCATCGATGTCAGTCGTGACACGACAGCGGTTGATGTCGCAGAGCCCTGTATGCCGTGCATTGGCGAGACTGGTCAGAAAACCCTCCGTCAAGAAGGCGTCGCAGTAAGCCAGCGCCGCCGCCGCGTGTTCGAAGTCGTAAAAGTGATTCTCTTTGAAGTTCGTCATTTTGTTCCATCGAAGACCAGCGTGCAGGCTTGCCAGCGCATGGATGGTGCGCAGAGCCTCCTTTGTGCCGGGTTTCTCAAATGCGGCGATGAGAAGATTGCGACACATCCGTTGGCAATCGATCCACGATGGCGACCCGCGTTCGGCGGGCGTGACCCCAGCGCGTTCGGCTATCACATCGGCCGCGAGGTCGCTGTACACATCAACCGCGCCGACGATCTCATCTCTGTAGGTCTGCTGATAGCTCTTCAGCGTGTGCATGTGCGCCTTTATGTCGGCGTCGATGCCTGGTGCGCTTCGCCGAAGCTCGTCCCTAACCGGCAAGTCTGCGTCCCCAATAGCCTCGACGATCTCCAAGAGGCTCTTTCCCCACATTTCGTCGAAGAAGCCTTTCTGGCGAGCGAGTTCGGTTGCTTTGTCGAGGCCCGGCGGCGAGGGATGAATGTGGCCAAGTGTATAGCTCAGCTCGTCCACACCAGCTCCTGCATTGCGTAAAGATTCCGCTGGCCGGTCCGGCTGTAAAACAAATGCTCGATTTCAGTCGCGATGCGCTCGCGACTGGTCGTGAGACTGACGCCGAGACTGAGTTTGTCGATCAATCGAGCCGTCGGGATGCGCCGGGTCAGCGTGTATACTTGTTTCATCACCTCAATGAAGGTGCTCTCGCTGATCGGGCACAGGAGCGCGCCATCCGAAACGCCCCGTAGAAGCAAGTCGAGCAGTTCTCGTGCGGCCCTGCGGGTATCTGTTCCTCCTTCGGCGTCGCGCGCGATGATCCAAAAGTTGACGTCTAAATAGACCTTCGCTCGTCGTCCAATGGTTCGAGCAAGTTCGACTTGGCGGCCGCGAGCGTAGCCCTCAATCGTCTCGCGGTGCGCGGTTTCTGTCACGAAGAGAGTATCTTTCAGCTTAAACTGTATAGTAGTGAAATGGTCCGCCGGAACAACTTGGCTACTCCTGACCCAAACTAGCTAGATAGGAGCCCGTGCTTCGGAGCCTCGCAACGTTCCAGCGAATCAACGTGGCAGCTTGAGAGTAGCCGTTGCGCGATATTCCGCCCACTTAATCATAGTGCTATGGCGTAAACATAGTGCTCATCATAGTCGGGCATGGCCCTCAAGCCGCGCTTTTCTCGGCAAGCAGCAAAAATATGGCAAGCTTGAACCTGCCTTCCCAGGTTCGTGAGCAGCAAACATGCTTCACTTGCTCCGTTCCCTCACCCCCAATCAGCGCTGCGCGGTCGTTGCGAGCTACCTCGGCTGGACGCTGGACGCTTTTGATTTCTTCATCCTTGTCTTTGTGCTCAAGGATGTGGCGCAAGAGTTCCACACCGTGGTGGAGACGGTCACTTACGCCATTCTCCTTACCCTAGCGGCAAGACCCGTCGGGGCGCTGCTGTTTGGCCTCGCCGCGGACCGCTACGGCCGGCGGGTGACTCTCATGGTCGATATTCTGCTTTTTTCGATCCTCGAATTTGCATCCGGCTTGGCTCCTAGTCTCACCAGTTTCCTGATCCTGCGGCTGGCTTTCGGCGTGGCCATGGGCGGCGAATGGGGCGTCGGCGCGGCGCTCGCGATGGAAACGATCCCTCCCGGAACGCGAGGCGTGGTCTCGGGAATCCTCCAGACTGGCTATCCGAGCGGCTATCTGCTCGCCGCGATGACCTATTTCGCGCTTTATGGACTGATCGGCTGGCGCGGCATGTTCATGGTCGGCGTCCTGCCGGCGCTTCTGGTTTTATACATTCTCGGCAAGGTCGAGGAGTCGCCGGCATTTTTGGCGCGCGCCCACGCAAAACACGGCGGCGGTCTTGGCAAAATGCTGCGCGACAACGCCGGACGGTTTCTCTACGTCGTGTTGCTCATGACCGCACTCAACTTCCTGGCCCATGGGACGCAGGACCTCTACCCGGCGTTCCTGCAACTCCAGCGTCATTTCTCGCAGCATACGGTCGGCCTCATCGCGATCGTCTATAATATTGGCGCGATCCTTGGCGGACTTTTGTTTGGCGCGCTCTCGCAACGTATCGGCCGGCGCCGGGCGATTGTTATCGCGGCGCTTCTCACTCTCCCGCTCATTCCGGTTTGGGCTTATGGCGCGGGCCCGATTGCGCTGGCGCTTGGCGCTTTCCTCATGCAGTTTGCCGTTCAGGGAGCCTGGGGCGTTGTCCCGGCGCACCTCAACGAACTTTCCCCCGAAGACATGCGCGGGACGTTTCCCGGCTTCGCCTATCAGCTCGGAAATTTGCTGGCCTCGGCGAACGCCACCCTGCAAGCGGGCATTGCGGAAGCCAATGGCGGAAACTATGCTTTCGCGCTCGCGACCGTCGCCGCGATCGTCGCCATGATGCTTGCGGTCCTCGCTATTTTCGGTCCCGAAGCGCACGGCGTCAAATTCGCCGGCGCTCAGGTCAATCCAGACGACCGCCTGACGTGGCGACCATGACCAGACACCAAATGATCGTTCGGGTGACGATCGGCGGCTATGTCCAGGGCGTCGGCTACCGCGCCTGGATGGAAATGGAAGCTCGCGCGCTCGGCGTTAGGGGCTGGGTAAGAAACCGTTTGAACGGCGATGTCGAAGCGGTTTTCGCGGGGCCGCCGGACGCCGTCGAGGCGCTTTGCGCGGCATGCTGGCGGGGTCCTGTGCAGGCGCGGGTGGACAACGTGGAGGTCGTGGAAGCGGACCCGGTGGCGCTCGGGCCAGGCGCGGGCTTTCGTCTGATCGCCACGCGGTAGGTAGCGTCACCCGCCACGGCGGGGCGTGAACCGCGCGCCGTCGCCGGTGTGGAATTGTCCCATGCGTGCAAAGGCCGCCAGAATGCGGGCGACGGAAGGCTCAATTTTGCCGCCTTGGCGGAATTTGGAGGCAATCGACTTGGCGTCGAGCGGCTTCTCCGCTGCGGTCAACGCTGCGAATACGGCCGCCGTGCGCTCCAGGTCGCCTGCGGGGAAGGCCGGTTTTTGCGCCGTCGCGGCGGCGATGACGAGCTGCGCTTCCAGCTGTTCCTCGCTCGGCTTTGCAGGCTCCGGCGCGACACCCGCCCGCGCGCGCTGATAGGCCGGGCGCAGCCAGCGCACGAGGCCGCGCTTTTCCTCCGCCGCCCGCTCGGCGTTTAGGGCCACGAGTTTGGCTAGGATTTCGTCGTCCGAAAGATTTTCGGGCCAGCCATACGCTTTCGCTACGAGTGCATCGAGCTTTTCGTGATGTTCCTTGATGATGAGGACGAGGCCGTTGGTCTTGATCGCTTCGTCGTGCTCGTCGAGTTTTTCGCCCGCGCGAAGTTTCGCCAAAACATTGTAGAGCTGCGTGAGGGTCAGGCCGCGATGTTCGGCCTGGACCTGTTTGCGCAGTGCGTCGAGTTCTTCCGCCGTGGCGCGGATGCGGGCTTTGAGGGCTTCCGGCGGGTCGGGGAAGGGGAAAGGATCGAAGACGCGCGACTTCGAATATCGAGGATCATTACCAACGCCGAGCCATCCGCCAGCTCGCAATGCCCAGACAAGATGAAAGCGCGACGAGAGAACGCCGAGGAAAAACGCGTCGTCGAGCCCCATGCAGACAAGCATGTTGTCCGGCAAAATGCTCGCGTCGAGAAATTGGAAGACGCGATGCTTCGCGGTCTCGACCGTCGCGATATAGCGCGGCAGGCCGATCAGCGCTGGGCGAAGGTCACGGCGCGGTTCGCCAAAAATCCACCAATTCTGCCGGTAGGATTCGCGATTGTTCACGTCGCGGCCATTCGGCCGACCATGTTCGTCTTTGCTTTCTTTCACAGTCGCAAAGACGTGCTGATAAACTTCTGGAAAGCGCCTACGGACCTCGCCGGCGTCCAGCCCAAAAAGATCGATCACCATGACGCCGCGCGTCGTGCCGGTGAGATCCCGGCCATTGCGATAAAGCCGGATATGGTTTTCCAGTCCGGGCCGCCGCCCGAGGCCCAAATGCTCGGCCTCGGCGAGTGTGACAATGAAGCCATCGCCGTGCAGCTTCACTCCCGGCGAACAAAGGAACGCGTTGGCTTGCAGTGCGCAAGCTTTCGTGACATCCGCTCCTACCGTCAAATCGCTGTTGATCCGCCCTCGTGTCTCTCGCAGCTCGACATTGGGCGCATCCGTATCGAGACCCTCTTCCTTCGTCACTTCCAATAGCCGCCCCTCGCACGCGCCCGCTTCCGCCACCGTCATCGCGATCCGGACGGCGGCGGCATCCCGCGTGGCCTTGGTCCAGGGATGATCCGGGATCGCCATCAGCAAGGAGACGGGCTTTTTCAAGGAAAGGTGCTTTTCCATCACCCGGCGTTGAAAGACTTGGCTCAATGAATTGGTGGTGACCAGGCCGAAGCGTTTTAGCCGCGTTTCTTTTCGCGTCAAAAGTTCGGCGGAAAAATCCCACCAGTACATGACGTAATCGGCGCTTTCGTTCATATGCGGATGCGCCGCCCAAAGCGCCTTCGCATAGTCTTCGCCCATGCGGCCGCGAATGTCCTTGCCGCCTATGAACGGCGGATTGCCGACGATATAATCGGCCTCCGGCCATTCTGGCCGCTTCGGGTTTTTGTAGCGATAGACCTCGATCTTATTTCCTTCTGAATCCGTCCGCGCGATCGGACGAGCATGTTCGTCGCGTGCCAGGTCCTTTGCATCCCAGGCGAGCACGGCATCGCGCACCTCGATTGTCTTGAAATCACGGAGAATCGGCTCAGGCGGAATGCCGCCACGTGTGCGAAAATGCCATTGCAGATAACCGATCCAGAGCACCAGTTCGGTAATGGCGGCCGCGCGGGGATTGACTTCGAGTCCCAAAAACTGGTGCGGGTCGATGGTTTTGAGTTCGTAACCGGCGAAGCGCCCTTGTCCGGCGAGCGAGGCCAGGGCCTCCAAAACCTCGCCTTCGAGCCGTTTCATCAATTCGAGCGATACATACAAAAAATTTCCGGTGCCGCAGGCCGGATCGAGAATGCGGATGTTGCAAAGCTTTTCGTGAAATGCTTGCACCAGCGCGGCCGCGCCCTTGGCGTCGCCCTCGGTGCGTTTGGCCTCCGCCGTTGCCTGGACATTCGCCCATTCGGCTCTGAGCGGCTCCAGAATTGTCGCTACGACCAGCCGCTCGACATACGAGCGGGGTGTGTAATGAGCACCAAGTTTGCGCCGCTCGGCGGGGTCCAAGGCTTGTTCGAGAAGCGTGCCGAAAATCGCGGGCTCAACGAGTTTCCAATCCTTCGTCGCGGCCTCGTAAAGCTCGCCGATTTCCTCGCGCGGCAGGGGAAGCACCGTGCGGTTCTTGAACAAATAGCCATTGAATTGTCGCACGTCCCGCTCGATGGCGTAGGCGAAGCCCCCCTTGTCCATCGCCTCCCATAATTGCCTGACAAGGCGCGGAAATAGGGACGGATTGTCTTTGCATCGCTTCAGAATCTCACGAAAACTGTCTTTCGGCAGCAGTTCCTCGGACGCGGCGAACATGGTGAAGAGGCAGCGCATGAGAAACAGCGCGACGGTTTCTGGGTCGTAAAGCTTCTTGCCGTCCCTGCCCGCGATCTCTTCGAGGTGTTTGGAGACTTTTGCCAGCCGCTCCGCGACTTCGCGCGTGGCCTTGGCGGCGATCTTGGTTGGATCGAGTTTTTGCGGTTCGAGCCAGATCAGACGAAGGCGCTCGCGAATCTCTTGTTGCCGGAGCTCTTCGAGATAGATGCGAAACCCCTGCCGGTCTGGGAATTGGGCGTAGTTTTTCCCCTGGCCGGTGAAGTCCGCATAAATCTCAAAACAATGGCCGACGTCGCAGACAATCAGGAACGGCGGCCAGCCTTCGAACGCGGGCAGCGCCTTGGCGTATTGCTCGGCCTGCTGGCGCGCGTTCAACATGAGAATGTTCCAGGCGCGCGTAGCGGTGCGCCGGCCAAGCGGGGCGGTTTCTTCCGGCTCGGGATCGAAAAGGCTGCTTTGTTCGGCTTTCTCCGTTCCAGGCCTGCGGCTCTGCTTGGCCTCAAGGACAAAGGAGCCGCGCTTGTAAAGATCGATGCGTCCGCGCGCGGTCGAGCCGTTTGGCTCGCGAAAGGTGACGGCGCGCTCGAAAGCATAGGTGTTTTGCGCCGCGTCATGCGCGGCCTGATCGGGGCGCGGCACCTCTAGCACGTCGCAAAGCTCGGAGAGGAACAGCGCGTAATTGGCGCGTTCTTGCCCGCCCTCGCCGGCGGTCCAGCGAGCGATGAAGGCGTCGAGGTTGGCAACCGGCGCGTTAGGCATGAGCGTGGCGGCAATCATGCCTTATCGAACCGGAAAGCTCAAATCCGCGCGGGCGAAGTCGCGCAGCGACCCTATTCCAAAGGCGACGCATCGGCACCCTCGCCGAGCTCCGGCTCCTCGCTGGTTGTCTTGATCTTGTCCGTCTTTCGCGGCGGCCACGAGCGGCACGGCCCGGCCCCAGCCGCGCTTCGGCGCGGGCGACCAGGGACGGTCTTCGTCCGCCGCGCGGGCCGCGCGCATTTGCACAGCACCATCCTTGGCAAAAGCAAGAGTGAGCGCGCCGGTTTGCTTGAGCTTTTCGCGGTCGATCACGATAGAAGCCGCGCAGCCCAAGGGCGCGAAACGCGGGGTGACGATAATATCCGCGCGGGTGCAATCCTCGGCGAAAGCCTGCGTGTCGAGAACGAGGGCGACCGTCCGCCCGGAGGCGAGATGGCCGACGCAACCGAGCTTGTCGCAATTTGCCTTGGTCAAAGCCTCGGAGGCCAAGCGTCCGTCGGCGTCGGCGCGCAGCCATTGCTCGGTCGAAAACGCATTCCGGCCGCGGCCGATCACCGCGAGCCTTCCATTTTCCGCGCGGAACGCCACGGCGTCGCCCGCGGGCGCCACCGCCATGTCGAACGAAGGCCCGGCCGCCGCGCCGAGGAGGCCGAGCGCGGCAAGCGGAAGCGCCGTCGCGCGCAAAATCGCGGTCCGCCACAGCACGGACGAAAGCACCGCGAGGCTGAGAAAAACGATCGCCCAGGGCGCGAAAGCGGGAAGGTGGATCGTCGATCCTGGCCAGCTTCCGATGGCGCGCGCGGCCCACATGACGCCGTCGATGCCAAGGCCGACATACCGCCACACGAACGCGTCGAGGCCGAGCGGATAAAGCAAGGTGCCGAGGAGCGCGCCCGGCACCGCGAAAATTTCGATGATGGTGAGGGTCAGCGGATTGCCGATCAGCACATAGGGGCTGAGCTCATGGAAATTATAGGCCATGAACGAAGCCGTGGCCGAGGTCGCGCAGAAGGTCGCGAACAACAGTCCCAAGGGACCTCGCCGAAGCAGCGGCTTAACGGTTTCGAGCGCCATGCGCTTGCGCTCGCCTTCGACCGGGCGGGATGCCTTAACTGGCTCGTCACGGCCCCTCGCGGCCATCCGCGCCTCATAGACGGCAACCAGGGCCGCCACCGCCGCGAACGACAGTTGGAAGCTCGCGCCCATGATCGCTTCCGGCTGGATCAGAATGACAAGCGCCGCGGCGATCGCGAGATTGCGCATGGTCAACGCCTGCCGGTCGAGCAGAACCGAAGCCAGCATGATCAAGGTCATGAACAAGGCGCGTTCGGTACCGACCCGCGAGCCGGTCGCGATATCGTAAAAGATCGCGCCTGCGATCGCGAAGAGAGCGGCCCATTTCTTGATTGGATAGCGCAAGGCGAGCGTCTGGCTCAAAGCCAAAAGACGGCGCAGGCCGACGAAAAAGATCGCCGCGACAAGCGTCATCTGGACGCCGGAAATCGTGATGATGTGAAAGATTCCGGCCTCGCGGATGACCTCCTTGGCTTCGCCGGACAAGAGGTCACGCTTGCCGGTGACCATCGCCGCCGCGATTGCCCCCGAATCGCCGCCAACGATTTTGTCGATGCGGCGCGCCAGCGCATTGCGGCCGCGATCGATCGCCATCATGGCCGAGGCCGCGAGCCCGGGCGATTTGGGAGAAGGCACGACCTCGATGCGCCCCAGCGCATTGCCGACCGCGCCGAGCCGCGCGAACCAGGCGTCGCGCGCGAAATCATAGCCGCCGGGAAGGCTCGCGCGGGCGGGGGGCAGCAGCCTGGCCTTTAGGCGCACATAGGTGCCGGCCTCGAAAGGCGGCGCCCGGCGCATCGAAAGCCGGACCCGGAACGGCGTCTGTTCCGGCGCAAGCCCCTCGGCGGAATGCACCCTCAATAGGAAGCGCGCGCCGTTGCGGCGAAAATCCATCTCCTCGATAAAGCCTTGGAGCGTGACGATCCTGATCTTGTCGAGGACTGGCGCCGCGACTCGCGCCGTCCGCAAGGCCGCCGACAGTTCTCCCACAAAAACCGCGCAAAACCCGCAAAGGAGAAAAAAGGCAATCCGATTCGCGCGGGCAAGATAAGCAAGAACGCCGAGCGACACGGCCGCGGGCGCGATAACCCAAAGGAATGGCTCGCGATCGGCGTAAAGATAAAGGACGACCCCCGTGCCGGCCGCGACCGGCAGCCAAAGAAACGGCCGGCGAAGCGCCACCTCCGTCTCGAAGGCCCGCCCGAAAACCCCCCATAGCGGCGCAAGCTTGACGGCAAAGCCTCCAGCTTTGGCGAAGCGTCGATTGGCGATTGCTGTTTGAGAGGTTGCCGCCATACCGCCATGTTAAAATGCTTTTGTCATTAATGGAATAGCGAAATTATTCATTTGTCATTAGCCATAGGTCACGCCCATGATTATGATTGAGGCAGAGCTTGAGATTTTGTGGACATTTCATCGGGAAGCTCATCGCGTAGAGGACCGCGGCGCAGAGGTTATCGTGCAATGGTGGCGGCCAAGTAGAATTGTTTAGATTAATAAATCGGAAATGCCTCATCAACAGCGTCCTATATAGCTTCTGCTGTTATGCCCTTAGCTCCTTCTCTTTCGCGAATCTTACCACCTTCTGCCGACGGGTTTTCTGCCTATTGGCGGCGCCCGCCCGCGCCGTTCAACTGGCTTCATGCCGGTCTTGGCTTTGCATCAAGGTTGCTTGTTCGGCGCAGCCAGGCTTTTAGGCGGCGCATCGCTTCGACGATATCGCGTTCCGGTCCAGCAAAAGACAGCCGCACTGCCGACTTGCCGCGGCGCCGGTCGAAATCCACTCCTGGCGTCGTCCCGACCCCCGTCGCGTCGAGCAGCTTGGCGCAAAAATCAAGCGAGTCGTCGCTAAACCGCGAAATATCGGCGTAGAGGTAAAACGCGCCCTCGGCGGGCAGGAAATCAAACCCCATGCCGGGCAATTCATTCAGAAGGATTTCGCGGTTTCTGGCATAGCCCGCGCGCACGGCTTCGAGTTCCTCTTGCGCGTCGAAAACAACCTCCGCACCAATCTGACTTAGGAATGGCACCGAGATGGACAGGCTTTGCTGCAAGCGTTCGATTGGACGGATGAGATGCTCGGGCAGCACCAGCCAGCCGATGCGCCAGCCGGTCATGCAGAAATATTTGGAGAAGGAGTTTGCGACAACGGGTTGGGACGAAAATTTGAGCGCTGTTTCCGCCGGCTCGCCATAAGTCAGGCCATGATAAACCTCATCGGAAATGAATGCGATGCCAAGCCGGTCGCAGGTCTCGCAAACGTCTCGCAAGTCTACGCGGCTCATCATCGCCCCGGTCGGATTGGCCGGAACTCATCAGCAAGATTCCGTCGAGCTTCTTTTTTAAATGCTCGGCCTCGATCATTTCCGCGGTCACAGTGAAGCGGGTTTCGCGCCGCGTCTCAATAGTTGCAGTTTCGATGCCGAGGGCCTCCAGAATGTTGCGATACGCCGGATATCCCGGCGCGGCGACCGCCACGCGCGCGCCCGCATCGAATAGGGTGAGGAACGCCAGAGCGAAGCCGCCCGACGAGCCGGTCGTGACGGCTATTCGTTCGGGCGGCACCTCGACGCCATAGGTGTCGCGGTAGTGCCGCGCGATCCGCGCGCGCAGGCTAGGGCGGCCGAGCGCCTCGGTATAGCCGACCCGGCGCCCATCGAGCGCGGAGATGGCGGCTTCCCGCACGACGCGCGGCGGCGGCGCGCCGGGCTCGCCTATTTCGAGATGAACAATGTCTTGCCCTTCGCGCTCCCGGCGGATGGCGCCGGCAAGGACATCCAAGGCCATGAAAGGCGCGACATTGGATCTGAGGGACGGAGGGATCCTCGACAGGGACAGGTCCGCCATAAATGAGTTTTTTGTCATATTCCCGGTCTTTCCGGCCGCTTCGCGCCAAAATACCGCCGCGTTGCAAAGCCCCCGGTAATTTCGAATTGGCGGCCAATAAGACCCGGCCGGCGTTGGTTTCGAGCGCCAGGATGTTTCCATATCACCGGCGGTGGCTTAAGATGCCGGACTTAATTCAGGAGGATGATTCATGTTTTGGCGAAGTCACGCGGTTTCGGGCTTGCACTTTGGCTGTTTTCGCCATGGCGTTTATCGTCACGGCGGCTATCGTGGGGCTGGCTTGGCGGCGTTGGCGCTAGGCTTTCTCGCCCTGGCTTTCTCTCCAGCGCGCGCGGAAAGCTTTTCGTCGGGCCAAAAAGCCGAGATAGAGGCGATTATCAAGGATTATTTATTACAGAAACCTGAAATTCTGCGCGAAGCGATCGGTGTGCTCGAAGCGCGCGAGAAAGCCGCCGAGGCAAAGGCGCGAGAAAAAGTCGTATCGGATCCTTCCGGCGCGCTCTTTAGCGCGGCCAATCAGGCGGTGATCGGCAATCCGGAGGGCAAGATCACTTTGATCGAGTTTTTCGATTATAATTGCGGTTACTGCAAACGCGCCTTGAGCGATCTTGCGCGGCTCATGAAGGATAACCCAGATCTCCGCGTCGTCTTGCGCGATTTTCCGATTCTCTCGCCGGCTTCCGTCGAGGCGGCGAAGATTGCCAACGCATTCCTCCGTCAATTCCAGGGCGAAAAATTCTGGGAATTTCATCAAAAACTTCTCGGCTCGCGCGGTCCGGTCGGCAAGGCGGATGCCCTTGCCGTTGCCAAGGATCTCGGGGCCGATATGGACAAATTGGCCAAGGACGCTGCCGCGCCGGGGATAACCACGGGCATCGCGGAATCCGGCAAACTCGCCAAATCGCTTCAGGTGACCGGCACGCCCACCTATGTAATCGGCGAGGACGTCGTCGTCGGCGCCGTGGGCTACGACGAATTGGAAACCAAGGTCGCCAATATTAAAAAATGCGGCAGGGCGATCTGTTCGTGAAGCGCTGGGGCATGCCAGCAATTCAAGCGTGGCAGGAGAGGCGGGACTCGAACACCCACCGGTTTTGGAGGCAAAAAACGGCCATTTGTACTTATTCCTGTGCGTTCCTTTTCATACTAAGTCCTTAGAAGTGCATAATATGTCAATTGCTGCGTGTTTCTAGAGCCTCTCGTTTCGAGATCCATGCAAATCATTCCCCAGGAACAAGTTGTTAGCAAGTTCGAAAAGGCCCTGGGGCCGCCGGTTTCGCGCTCGAATGATATTTAGGCGCTTGCATCACAATTAGGTTTATGTTAGCGATTGCGATCAAACGTTACTTTTCTTTCCCAAGTCCACGGTCGGCGCGATCTGGGACAAAGCTATTATTTGTGGTTGGCGCCTGCGCCGGGGCCTTTTAAGTGAGGATGTCGTGCAACGGCGCGCTTTTCGTCATTCTTTGGACCACACGCTCGCATTCATTCGAGATCTCGATCGTGCGCGCAACCTCGAGGATGTTTCGGCCCAGGTGATGCGTTATGTCGCGCCGTTCGGCATCGAACATATGGTCGCCACCACAATTCCAGGGCCTCACGCACGTCGCGAGCAGCAGTTGGGACATTTGTTGCTCAACCGTTGGCCGGAGGAATGGGCAAATCGGTATGCTTCACGTGGCTACGTGGCCTATGATGCTACAATACAGCGATTGAAATCGTCCCCAGAGCCGTTCCTTTGGAATGAGTTAGCCCCTTATGTTCGCGACGACTTGTCTGCACGCCGCGTAATGGATGAAGCTATTGAGTTTAATCTCAAAGAAGGATTCACCCTGTCCTTGCAGACGCTGGATAGGCAAACCCTATTATTTTCGCTTGGCGGGCGGCACCTCGAAATCAACCCTGATACTCGGGGCGTTCTGACGCTAGTCGCGAATTACGCGGTTAGCCGGGCTATCATATTGAACTCGGAGCCGAAGGCGAACGCTGCGGTGGTCCTGTCCCCGCGTGAGCGCGAGGCTTTGCAGTGGGCATCGGAAGGCAAAGGCGATTGGGAAATCGGCGAGGTCATGAATATTTCCGAGCATGGCGCCGATAAGCACATGCGGTCGGTGCGCACGAAGCTCGGAGCGATCAATCGCACGCAAGCGGTCGCCGAAGCGCTCCGCCGAGGATTGATCGCCTAGGTACACGACCGCGTACTACCCATACACTCCCTTTATGCGGCATTCTCAGGTCACTGCGCAGGAGGATGCCTCCGACAAGTGACATGTGGCATCTTCCAGACTTTAAAACCCTGGAGAATGTCCGTGATTCACATTGTAACTCCCGACAACGAGTCTTTTTATCGTGACGAGATGGAGCAAGCCTATCGTTTGCGGCATCGGGTGTTTGTCGAGGAACTCGGCTGGACCGATCTCGCCAAGCCCGATGGCCGAGAGATCGACCAATTCGACGACAAACATGCGGTGCATATGCTCTACATCGAGGAGGGCAAGGTGCTCGGCTATCAGCGCATGCTTCCTTCAACTCGCCCGCACCTGCTCTCGGAAATCATGCCGGAACTCTGCGAAGGCGAGCGGCCCGTCGGACCACATATCTGGGAGTGCACGCGCCACTGCGTCGCGCCAGGCCATCGGGAAAAGGGGCGGTTCGCAAGCCCGATCGCCAACGCGCTTTTATCCGGCATTGTGGAATGGGGATTGCCGTGTGGGATCTCGACGGCGATCATCGAGATCGACCCTTTTTTGCTGCTGCGTCTGGTCCAGCTTCATTTTCGCATGTCATCGCTCGGCTTGCCCCGGAGGATGGCAAATCAGGATGTCGTCGCGGTCAAGGCCACCTTCGATTGGCGGACGCTTGAACGCCTGTGCGAAATGCGGGGCAATAGCCGCCAGGTCCTCGCCAAATCCTTCGCAAGACCCGCCCTGCTGGAAGCCGCCTGAGGCAGGCGTCTGTTTCTTTTGACCTTGGCCGGCGGCTGCCGCCGGTGTCGTTACACTACTCATTCAGATGTGCTTCCAGGGGAAAATCCGGACCGCCGCATGGCGCAGATAAGGACATGCGGCCGGTGCGCGCGAAGCCGGAGCGATCCACCGTACACAAGCGGTCGCGAAAGGAGTCCGCCGGGTAGTGGGTCCATTTGAAATTGTCGGCTCTTGGGTAGTGGGTCAGTTTGATTGTGGCAGGGCTTGACGGTCGGCTCAAAAGGCGCATAGTCCAAGCATGGGTAGCATTGTCGAATTTCCGACCCGAGGCCGCAAGGTCTTTGCCAGCCATGTGTACGACATCGCTTACCCTGACATTGTTGCGCTGGATATGAAGTGCAAAGAAGTCGTCGTCATAGAAATGACCAGCGCCGCTGATCTTCGCGGCCTTTTCGACAAGATTACTGAACGCCAAAAAAATTGGTTCCCACCGATACGACACAGCCTTGAAAGCGACCATGCCATCAATTCATCATGGAAAATCCGATTTCTTGGCGTTGTTCGCGAGACTCTTGTTGATAGCGCAAATGCAAAGTTCGCAGGCGCAACGGATGTTCATTTTTTCGCACTTGAAAAGGCGGCGTTCTCGTTTGCGTATTGGGCAGAGCGCTAACATGGCTTGCCCGGGTGATGACCAAGCGCCCTAAACGCCCCCGCGATTTTAGCCAAGACGCCAAGCTCGTTGTCGATATCGCGAGCGGCCAGGTCGAAGACCGCGAGCTAACGCCGGGAGAACGTGGTAAAGACCCAGCCGCATCGGCCATGGGCCGTAAGGGAGGTCCCGCGCGATCTGCCAGCTTGACGCCAGAACGCCGCGCAGAAATCGCCAAGAAGGCGGCGGCTAAGCGATGGGGCGGCAGCACCAAATAACATCCACCGCCTCATTCAAACTGACCCACTACCGTCCGCCGGGGTTGATCGCGTAGAGGTACGCGAGCGCGTACTATCTCCACCCTCACCCATCCGGCATTCTCCAGTCACTGAATGGACGACGCTGGGGCCAATTGGTCCCAGGCATTGACCACACCGTGAACTGGAGAATGTCCGTGATTCACCTAGTTACTCCCGAAAACGACTATCATTATCGCGCCGAGATGGAGCAAGCCTACCGCTTGCGGCATCAGGTGTTTGTCAAGGAAATGGGCTGGCACAATCTCGCCAAGCCGGATGGGCGCGAGATCGATCAATTCGACAACAAGCATGCGGTGCATATGCTCTACATCGAGCATGGCGAGGTGCTTGGCTACCAGCGCCTATTACCTTCAACTCGTCCGCATTTGCTCTCCGACATCATGCCGGAGCTTTGCGAGGTCGAGCAGCCAGTTGGCGCCGATATTTGGGAGATTTCGCGCCATTGCGTCGCGCCGGACCATCGGTCGGGCGGACCTTACGCGAGTCCGATTGCCAACGCCCTTGGATCGGGCTTGCTCGAATGGGCTCTTGAGTGCGGTGTCTCAAAGTTCATCATCGAGATCGAACCGATGGGGCTCTTCCCCCTTGTTCAGCTTCATTTCCAACCGTTGCCACTCGGCTTGCCACGCAAGATTCACGGACGGGAGGTGCTTGCGGTGACGCTTACCTTCGATGAGGGTACGCTTGAGCGGTTTCGGGAAATGCGCGGCAGCCGCCGCCGGGTCCTCGCCGAATCCTTCGAAAGACCCACCCTGCTGCATGCCTGAGGCAGGCGGCGTTTTCTTTTAACCCCGGCGGGCGGCGGCAGCCGCCGGGGGTTTCTATACTAATCATTAACGTACGGGTTCTAGGGAAAATCCGGACCGCCGATATGCCCGGGGCCGCTTTTGCGTTATAAGTGGCCATGACGCCATTGAAGCGATCTGGTATACGGGCTTCCGACGGCCGCGGCGGAAACGTGGCGGTTGGAACGGCATTCGTGAAAAAAATACCCAACCCGATCGACCGGCACGTCGGCAGCCGTGTCCGCATGCGGCGCGTGATGCTCCGCATGAGCCAAGAAAAATTGGGAGAAGCCTTGGGTCTGACCTTTCAACAGGTCCAAAAATACGAAAAAGGCACGAATAGGATCGGGGCGAGCAGGCTCCAGCAGATTTCACGGACGCTGGACGTTCCTCCGGCCTTCTTTTTCGAAGGAGCGCCTTCCTTCGAAACAATTGCCAACCCGGAACTTGGGCACAGGGGCGTCGCGGAAGATTCGAACGCCCCCTATGTCGCGGATTTTTTAGCGACCGCCGAGGGCCTGCATTTGAACATGGCCTTTGCCCGGATTCACGATCCAAAAATCCGCAAGCGGATCGTCGATCTCGTGTCCTCGCTCGCCGGCGAAGAGCCAGGCCCGGACGTGCGGGAAAACCAAAACCTCGATGACGACACGACACGGTGATTGGACCGCGTTCGCTTTAACGAACACATTGCGCGAATGGCTTGACAAAACGAACGGCTTACCAAAAGCTTTGTCGCGATAACCTTTTTTCTCGGAGTTAAGCCTGTGGCTCGCAAAGATTACCTTTTTACGAGTGAATCCGTGGCCGAAGGCCATCCGGACAAGGTGTGCGACCGGATTTCCGACGAGATCGTCGACCTTTTCTTTCGCGAAGGCGCGAAGGCCGGTTTGGATCCCTATCAGACCCGGGTTGCCTGCGAGACCTTGGCGACGACGGACCTGGTCGTCATCGCGGGCGAAGTGCGCGGCGCGGCGATTGGCCTGGATGCGATCGAGGCCGCGGCACGCGGCGCGATCAAGAACATCGGCTATGAGCAGGACGGTTTCCATTGGCGAACCGCGAAAGTCGAAATCCTGCTCCATGCCCAATCCGCCGACATCGCGCAAGGCGTCGACGCTGCCGGCAACAAGGACGAGGGAGCGGGCGATCAAGGGATCATGTTCGGCTACGCTTGCCGCGAAACGCCGGAATTTATGCCGGCGCCGATCCATTACGCCCACAAGATTCTCAAGGAACTCGCCCGCGAACGCAAGGCAGGCTCCGGCCCCGCCGCCAAGCTCGGCCCGGACGCCAAAAGCCAGGTAACCGTCAAGTACGTGCTTGGGAAGCCGGTCGGCGTGACGCAGATCGTGCTTTCGACGCAGCATCTGGACGAAGATCTGAGCTCGCAAGATGTATGCGATATCGTTGAACCCTATATAAGGAAAACCTTGCCAGAAGGCTGGATCGTCCCGGACACGGTTTGGCACGTCAACCCGACCGGCAAGTTCGTGATCGGCGGGCCGGCCGGCGATTGCGGGTTGACCGGGCGCAAGATCATCGTCGACACCTATGGCGGCGCGGCACCGCATGGCGGCGGCGCATTTTCGGGCAAGGATCCGACAAAGGTCGATCGCTCCGCCGCCTACGCCGCGCGGTACCTCGCCAAGAATGTCGTTGCTGCGGGTCTCGCCGATCGCTGCACGCTCCAGCTTTCCTACGCGATCGGCGTTGCGGAACCGCTGTCGATCTATGTCGATACCCACGGCACCGGCCACGTCGCGGAAGAAAAGCTCGAGGCAACCCTCTTCGAGGTCATGCGCCTTTCCCCGCGCGGCATCAGGGAACATCTGAAGCTTAACCGGCCGATTTACGCGCGCACTGCCGCCTACGGCCATTTCGGCCGCGCGCCCGACGCCGAGGGCGGTTTTTCCTGGGAAAAGACCGATTTGGCGGAGAAACTGAAAGCCCATCTCGCCTGATTTCGCCAAGATTGGGCGGCGCTCGATAGGCCATGAACCCCGGAAGTCAAACCGGAAAGCCGCGATCGCAGCGGCCCGGCGCTGCAACGGCGCGGGAACCCCAGGCGAATCCAGCCGGCTTGCATGGTCGACGCCGAGGCAAGAAGCTGAGCGCTCATCATGCCTCGCTTTTGCGCACGGTTTTACCATGTCTCAGCTTCGATGCATCGCGGCCCATTGCCGATCCCGCCTGCCTATTTCCCGATAGGCCCTCCGCGCTTTGGCTCGAAATTGGCTTTGGCGGCGGCGAGCATCTCGCCGCCCAGGCATATGCGCATCCTGATATTGGCTATCTCGGCTGCGAGGCCTTTTTGAACGGCATCGCCAAGGCCTTGGCGCTCATCGAAGCAGGTCAGTTGCGCAATGTGCGCCTCTACAATGGCGACGCCCGAGCGGTGGTCGAAGCGCTGCCAGGGGAAGCCTTGGACGGCGCCTATCTGCTTTATCCCGACCCTTGGCCAAAGCGGCGTCACCATAGGCGCCGGTTCCTGTCCGACGAAGTGCTGACTAGGCTCGCGCGGGTCATGCGGCCGGGCGCGGAGCTTCGCTTCGCAACCGATATCGACGCCAACGCGGGCTGGAGCTTGGCGCGTGTCTTGCGCGCGCCAGATTTTGTCTGGGCGCCGGCGGGCCCCAGGGATTGGCAACGGCCCTGGGACGGATGGACCGGCACGAGATACGAAGCGAAAGCGCTCCGCGGCGGCCGAAGGCCTACGTACCTCACATTCCTTCGCAAATAACGCTCGTTCGCTCGAATCGAACCGGATTACGTTCCGAAGTGTTTACTTCGCGTGGTTACTCTCGCAGTACTGCAGAAAGTAGCTCAGTATACATGAGCTATGCATTTATGCCAAAAACCAGGATTGCTTGCCGGGTGTTTCATAAGTGTCAGCGATTAACAATTGTCGCGGCATCACTAGTCGCCTCATCAAGGAGGCATTGCATGGCCATTCTATTAATCTGGAGCGTCCTGCTGGGGGCGGTTCTCGGGCGGTTTTTCAAGGTTTTGGTACTCGTCCCGGCGTGCGCGTTCCTCCTCGCCGCGGTCCTCGTCAGATCCGCTGATGGCGAGCACGGCCTGCTGCGCCCGCTTCTTGAATTCGCCGTGCTGATCACAAGTCTGCAAATCGGCTACGCCTCCGGCCTGCTTTCGTTTTTGATTCCCAGCGTGTCACAACGCCAAGGAAAACCCCGCCCGCGCGCCACGGGCGCATAAAGGCCATGTGGGAAGAAGCAGCGACGGCCGGCAAATTCGAGTACGGCGGCGTTAAGTGCGATCGGATGCAGCTTTTGACGGTCAAGGACATTCTCGAGGACAAGCGCGAGTTTCATACGCCAACGAAGATGATGTCCCGAATTTCGACGGCCCAAGGATCGCTAGCGCTGTGAGGGACGGGGCGATCATCCTCTCGCGGGTATGCGAGGCTATCGGTGAAGGGCAGCCAATTCGGGCGGCGGAGCTTTTGGATTCGGAGCTTCCCTTTCAGCCACTTACAGCCAACTTGCGTCGTTACTCGCCCATTCAATTGATGACACTTTTTGTGCGGGACGGATTTATCGATCGATATTCAGGTCAGCGACTGGTTTTCCCCGGCGCACTTAGGTTGCTCTCTCACTTGTTACCAGCGCAGTTTCCCTTCCACACGAATTGGAAAACCGACTCCTGTCAACTCGCATTCTATGAGCTTTTTCCCACGATCGATCATCTCGTCCCCATCTCCCGTGGCGGAGAGGATGAGGCCCATAACTGGGTCTGCACTTCTATGTTAAAGAACGCCGCCAAGGCCAATTTTACGATCGAGGAACTCGGTTGGCGGCTGCACCCGATAGGAAATTTAGAAGCATGGGACGGCTTAACCGTTTGGTTCTTGCGTCAGTACCGTGAGCGGCAAGAATTCTCATGCGATCGGTTACCTCCGCCGCTGGGCGACCGTCGCGCCGACGGCACACCATAAGATGGAAGTCCAAAAGCGTACCATTCCGTAACTTTATCGCACGTTCTAGTTTTTTTGACGAATATCAATAGATAAATGCGTCCATATTTGCTCAGATTCCTTTATCGCTTTGTGCCTTCTTGCACATATGGATTTGCACCGAGCTAGCGGAATTATGGCCGCGCCGCCAATTGCCGGCTTGCCGGTGAAGCCGCAGTTTTTTCCACATCCGAGAGCGGTCCCGGAGCGGCGCCCCGCCCCTTTGCCCGCCGCGCTAGCGTTTCTCACCGTCCATGGTGTGAGTCCGGCGGTCTTGCTCACCGACGCCGCGGAGGCGCGCCGGCAAGCCATCGCGCCGGAGGCCGCCGTCCTTGCGAGCGGAACGATCCGGGAGCGTTTCTTTTATCAGTGCCTCGCGGATCACCTTGGCGCGGCCTTTATCGACGGCGAGATCGCGCTTGGCGCCGGCGCGCGCTATCCGCACGCGGTTCATGCGGGCCTCGCGCCCCTCGACGGCGGCGATGGCTCCCGCTGGCTCGCCGCGCCGCGCGGTCAGTTGCTTACCCATCTCTTGGCAAGGGCGCGCGGCGGCGAGCGCCTGGGCGGGCGCCTCGCCATCACGACACCTTCGCATTTGTCCCGCTTGGTGCGCCAGGCGGCGACCGCGTCGATCCTGCGCGACGCAAGCCTCGGCCTCGCCAACCTCGACCCAAGTCTTTCCGCGAAAGAACGCCCTAGCTACGCGCAGTGCACTTCCGCCATGGCGGCGGCGGCCGCCGCCACCTTGGCATTCGGCCTAGCGCCAGCGGCTACCCTCACCGTCGTCTCATTATTGATGACCTGTTTA
This sequence comes from uncultured Alphaproteobacteria bacterium, assembly GCA_963712225.1. Classification (GTDB taxonomy): domain Bacteria; phylum Pseudomonadota; class Alphaproteobacteria; order Rhizobiales; family Beijerinckiaceae; genus Methylocapsa. The sequence goes on along the minus strand of CAVQHH010000011.1, from coordinate 291,678 downwards.
TTCCTGGCCTCGATCTGGCTTCGTCTCTTCGCCGGGGCGGCAAGTACCGCTTGCGGGCAAGCGCCGTTTCGCGCTCGTGTCGAGGATCGCCGGCTGCCGGTTTATTCGGTCGTGGTCGCGCTGCACCGGGAAGCGCGGGTCGTGCCGCAACTCGTCGCCGCGCTCGCCGCGATCGACTATCCCGGTATTATGGCGCAGCTGCCACAAGAAGTTTGACGGCCCGGCGCCTATCTCTGCCGCATGGCAGAAATTCGCACGGTCACGACGCTTCGCTCCAAGCGAGCGGAAATCATAGCAGCAATCGCCAATTATGAAAAGAGGCTCGCGCAGGCCCGCGCCGATCTTGCCCACATAGCGGCGGCCATCACGATTTTTGAAGCCTCCGGCGACATCGAAGAAATTCCGCCCTACGTTGACATTCATCGCTGCTTCAAGCGCGGCGAGGCAATCAACCTTTGCAAGGAAGCGCTTGCCAGCGGCCCGCTGAATACCCGTCAGCTTGCCTTGAGGGTCATGGCCTCCAAGGGCCTCGATACCGGCGACAAGGTACTGGCTAAGGCTGTTGCGGGGCGGCTCATTCATGCGCTTCGCCAGCAATGCCGGCGCGGGCTTATCGACGGTAGGGAGAACATTTAGGAGCGCGCGTTTGGGCATTGCCGATGACCTAAAGCTGATTATTGACAGCTATTAACAAATATGTAATACGTATGAACTCAACCGGCAGCCTACCAGGCAAACCCTCTCGCCGGTTCGAAGCCCCCGCCGGGAAGCTCCTCCCGGCGGGCGGTTTTTTGCAGGTCTATCGGACTAGCCGGAATGCTCAATGGACGCTCGCGAGTTAGTGCGATTGCGCCGATTCGGCTCGCCGTGGCAATTTGCTTTGTCAATAGGAAAATTATATATGGGATAAGATTTACACAAGAAGGTTCGCGTGTGCGCCAATAACAGGATTTCAGGTGATGCCGCTCTCCGAACCCGGCCCGAACGTTGCAGTATATCGCCGTTATTCGGCTTTTCGCAAAATTCGCTTGTGGTTTGTTAGCCACTATTATTGCTTTGCTGGGTCATATATTGGGGTTGACGCGCGCCTTAAAACGATGAAGGCCGCTTTGACACTGCTTGTGCGACGCTGATGTTAAGCATTTTGCTCGACACTGCCCCTACGCTGGAGCAGCAAATCACCGCAACGCGCATTGACGTTAAAGGGTTCAAAGACAGATGGATTTACTAATCCACGTGAAACGCACGACGCTATCATTGACTAAAGCCCGTTCCTGAGCAGATCAAAGAGGTCAAGAAACAACTCGACAGCATGCAGTTCAGATACATCACCCCGCAAATGATTTTGTCATCAATACAATGTCACGCCGTTCGGCTCCGCTGCCAGTATCCGCAGAAATCCACGGAAGGCCCGCGCTTCATCGCCAGCCCAGAAACCGTGTGAACCTGATCGCCGTTGCTAACCCGGCGGTTGTCTTCACGCCATGACGCCTCTTGCGCGTAGCGAAGCAAATACGGCCCGGCGATATGGTGATGGTGGCCAGCCTCGGCACGACGCATCCGGCTGAAAAATTCCTCTGCCCAATTCGTGCAAGCACCGTCGAGGCTGTAGGCTTCTTCGTGATTGATGCGCTTCATTTCGTATGTGGCGTGCAACGCATCCCAAGAGCTACCTTCGTCCGCATTGATGATCGTTCCCTTGGCGATGCGCGAACGGATGAATGAAAGGGCCTGCCCTTCGGTGCGGAACACCGCTGGAAGCGAACGGCCATTGCGCTCGCGGATAATCACGACGGCCTTGCGCTTGCCGTTTTGATTGCGGGCGAGCCGACGATCGCGGCGGTTCTCAACATGATTGGCGGGCTTCACATAGCCGCCGAAATAACCGCCGTCGATTTCCGCGACCTTGCCCCCGCCTCCAAGCTTGCGGCCTCTCATTTCTTCGGCCATGGCCTCGCGTAGCTTATGGAGCAACACGAATGCGGCCTTATAGGACACGCCAAGATCGCGTGAGATGGCCAGCGCGCACTTGCCCTTGACCTCGTTGCAGAAGATCGCGATGGCCGCAAGATAGCCGCGCAACGGGAGCTTGTGGAACGCAAAGAGCGTTCCGCTCGTAATCGTAAAATCCTCCCCACCGGCAACGGAACCGGAGCAAGCCATTGGGGCGGCGGCATTCATAGGCGTTCAAGCCGCCGCAATGCGGGCAAACCGGCGCGCCGTCTGTCTCTGGCCAGCGGACCTTGCGAAACATCGCCTCGGCTTCCATGTCCGACATGCGGAAGACCTGAGCGAGGCTCAGCGTCTTGGCAGGACGGGAAAGGAGGAAATGCTGCGACATAATCTCGTATCCGGTGTCTTCTTACCGGATACGATACTATTATAAATATCGTTGTCAAGACCAAAATCTCATATATGATGCCTTGTGATCGAAAAAGAGGGGTATGTTATGGGATTTGCGAAGGGCGAGCGCGAATGGGCGCAACGCGCGGCTCGTCATTTAAAGGCCGAGTTGAAACGCGCGGACGTGACCTATGAGGAATTAGCGGAAAGGCTCAAAAAGCACGGTTTTGCCGAGACCAAAGCGAGCATATCCAACAAACTGGCGCGAGCAACGGTGCCTGCATCATTTTTCCTGGCGTGCCTCGCTGCGCTGGAACTCGGCGGGGTTAGGTTAGAAGATCTTTAGATATATCCAAAGGATCTTCCTTAAAGTATTTATCTAATCGTTTATTTCTAAGGTAATAAATCACTACTCCAACAGCCATTAGAGAGAACCCAAAAATTATACTCAAACCGCACATGCCCATCCATGGAGTAATTTCTAATTTTTTTTGATCTGCCAGAATTGCCATTAGGAGCCAAAAAGCACCTGAGAAGAAAAACATACCCATCCCGAACATCGCTTGCTGGAGCCAGCCAAATCCCTTAATTTCTCTTAAGTCGTCTAAGGTCACGGGGATATAATCCTCGTAACGATGGCGATATCGAGCGATTGTTTTTGCACCTTCCTCTGTTTTAGTTTTTTGCCTTCGTAATGGCTTGGACAATTCTGATGAATGCGGCGGTTGCGGCCCATGACCTTTCTGATATTTCTTTGCCAATAGAATTATATGACAATTTAATCGTCGCCTTCTTGTATTTTCGTTTTCGCTTTTCTTTTGGCAATCATTTCCAATATGCTTGTAGCCATTTGTTCTGCATCTTTCAGTTCCATCACTATGGCAGACCTGTATTGATCGTCTAATCTGCTGAATGTTTCTCCGAACGTAATACGAATATGTTCGCGCCAAGTTGTAAGAAACCACGTGTCCACGTATATCGCAGGAATTGCAGCGACTGCTCGTCTGTCTCGACGGCGCTCTTCCAACTCGTCTAAATGGATGGAATTGTCTGGTTGTTCTGCCATTATCATCTCCGAGCTTTGACGGAAATTTAGCAGGATTTCGGTGGCACAGCCAGCCTAACGATCTGGCGCCTCTCACAACCGCCTCTTGTGGCAGTTGCGCCATAATACCGGACTATCCGCGCGGCAAGCTCGACATCAAGCTCGTGATCGAGCACGACGATCGCGCGACGCGGCGCGCAATCGAGGCCTTGGATCTGCCCGCCACCTACGAGATCGTCGTCGCGCCCGGGGGCTGGCCAAGGACCAAACCCCGCGCGCTCAACATCGCTTTGCCGCTGGTGCGCGGCGACCTCCTTGTCATATTCGATGCCGAGGACGCCCCTGCTCCGGGCCAATTGCGCGAGGCGGCGGATCGTTTTTTGCGTGCCCCGCGCGAGCTTGCCTGCCTGCAGGCGCGGCTCGCGATCGACAATATCGAGGATTCCTGGCTGACCCGGCTGTTCGCGATCGAATACGCGGTTTTGTTCGATGTCTTGAACCCAGGCCTCGCCGGGCTTGGCCTGCCGCTGCCTCTCGGCGGCTCGTCCAACCATTTTCGCACCGAGGTTTTGCGCGAGGTCTGCGGCTGGGATGCCTGGAACGTGACCGAGGATGCCGATCTCGGCCTTCGCCTCGCCCGTTTCGGCTATGGCGTCGGTATTTTGTCGTCGAGCACGCAGGAAGAGGCGCCGGCGCTCATCGATGCTTGGCTGAGGCAGCGGCGGCGCTGGTCCAAGGGCTGGATGCAGACCCTCATCACGCTCACCCGCGATCCCCGCCGTCTCGTCGCGGAGCTTGGCGTCGCGCACAGCCTGGCGCTCGCCCTGACGATGACCGGTTTGGTGATCGCGCCGCCGCTCTGGCCATTTTTTACCGCCCTCCTTGTCCATGATCTTGGCGCCGGCCTGCCGTCGCCTGCCTCCGCCCTTGAGCTTATCGAGGTCGTGCTTTGGATGTCTGCGGGGCTTTTCGGAACCGCGTCGATCCTATGGCTCGCGTTGCTCGGCATGGAGCGGCGCAAACTGCTCGGCCTTTGGCCTTTCCTGCCGCTGCTCCCTTTGTATTATCTGTTGACCTCGGCCGCGGCCTGGATGGCGCTCTACGATCTTATTCTGCGGCCCTATCATTGGCATAAGACCGAGCATGGCCTCGCCAAAACCTCGCGGCAAAGCATGCTCACGCTCGCCGCCCGGACTGCGGCGGTGAGGGCCAATCTCCTGTGAGGAGAAGCGGAATCTTTCTCGCGGTGCGGAAATGACTTTCAAGGAATTGCGGATATTTCACCGGTCGTGCCAGAGCCCCGAAGTTGCACGCCATATGTTATCGTTGATGCCAGCTCATAATTCGGTGAGAGGCCGCATGAATGAAACTATGAATTGCCCGGTATGCAGAGAAACGTTCTGCGCTAAGCAGGACATGAGCCTGGGCATTTACTCGGGAAATGAATACGACTGCGCTCGATGCGGTAAATTCGTGCTTTGCGGCACAGTGGCGAACGGGTTCAGTGATAGTTTTATGACGTTGCGTAAACGCGCCGTTTTGAGCCACCGTCTGCGCCGAATGCAACGGCCGGACGGCACTCCGGTCCAAATTTATCAGGAGGAGCTGCGGACACTACCAAGTCGCATTTCGATACCAGCCATTTGAACACGATCATCTGGGACCAAGAGAATTTGGGAGATGCCGCTACGCGCTTGACTGCGACAATCCGGGCAACCCTCCCCGCCGAGGCGAAGATGACCGGTTGAAGAGCAATGTGCGCTTATCTCTGTACTGCTCAATAATGAATGGGGGATACAGGGCCACGCGGCGCCGCTATAACGCGCCTTTCGCCGCGAGGATTTTTTCCCGTAAGGCCCCGGCCATCGCGATTAAGCGGGATTTGCTGGCCGTCCGGAATTCTTCGAGGGCCCCGTTGATGGCCTCAACGGCATCGTCGAGATGACGCGGCTCGCGATCTTTTTCGAACAGGGCGCGGTGAACGACGGCGAGATTGTGCTGGGTGACGGCCCATTGGAGTGGCACGCGTTCGCGGGTCAATTCCTGGGTGGCTTCGCGATGGGCCTCGACGGCCTCCGCGAGCCGCGCCGTGCCGCTCTCGCGGGTGCCGAGATCCTTAAGCGCGGTGCCGAGATTGTTCTGGGTCGTGGCCCACTCAAGCGGCACGCGCTCGCGGGTCAGCTCCTGCAAGGCGTCGCGATAGGCTTCGACGGCCCCCTCGAGGCGCGCCGTGCCGCTCTCCCGCTCGCCAAGCGTTTCGAGCGCGGCGCCGAGACTTATTTGGGTCGCGGCCCAATCGCGCGGCACGCGCTCGCGGGTATATTCCTTCAACGCTTCGCGATAGGCTTCGACGGCCTCCTCGAGCCGCGCCGTCCCGATCTCCCGCTCGCCAAGCACTCTGAGCGTATTGCCGAGATTCATCTGGGCGGCGGCCCAATCGAGCGGCGCGCGGGCGGGGGTATATTCCTTCACGGCGTCGCGAAAGGCGGCAATGGCCTCTTCGAGCCGCGCGGTTCCGCTCTCCCGCTCGCCGAGCCTGGCGAGCGCATTACCGAGGTTCATCTGGGTTGCGGCCCAATCGAGCGGCGTGCGCTCGCGGGTATATTCCTTCAAGGCTTCGCGATGAACCTCGACGGCCTCCTCGATCCGCGCCGTCCCGTTCTCCCGCTCACCGAGGGTTTCGAGCGCAACGGCAAGATTGGTGTTCGCCAAAGCCCATTGGAGCGGGCTCTCCGGGCGCGCAAGGAGAGCGAGGCCGCGGCGATAGGTATCGATGGCTTCGATCAGCGCCCGATTATCTTCGGACTGCGTCCCTTGCTTCAAAAGTTCGTCCGCCCGATCGAATAGCGCCTTGGTTTCCTGCCGCGTGACGGGGGCCGCAACGCCTGCGCTCGTCGCTTTACCGTCTATGCTCTGATGGTCAATATTTCCGAAAAAATTACCCATGGCGTTTCTCGTTTATTCATGTGTTCGCAGTCTTATCCAAAAAGTCTGAACTTTTTGGGATCATTCTCTAGCTCCCCGCACGTTTCATTTGCGCGTGTCCGCGCCAACGCAAGGCGCGGTCGTCAAAACGCCAAGACCTCGCCTGCGCGGGGCACGACAACTTTTGTCGGATGGCCTTGCATCGCCGCGACGAAGTGGCTTGCGTCTTGATCGAGAAGATCGAAGGTCCCGTAGTGACAGGGGACAACGGTATCGAATTTGAAGAAACGCTTGACCGCGAGTGCCGCCGTCCCCCCGCTCATGGTAAAACGGTCGCCGATCGGCGCAAGGCCTATCTTGGGCGAATGAATCTCCGCGATCAAACCCATGTCGGAGAACACATCGGTATCGCCCATGTGATAAAGGCAAGGCGCGTCCCTAGGCTTGACGACAACGCCGTTCGGACTGCCGAGATAGATGGATTGGCCGTTGACGATGGTTCCGGACGAATGCAACGCCTGGGTGAGGCTCACGCTGAACGCGCCGCAATCGATCGTGCCCCCGGTGTTGCCGGGGTTGATATTTTCCGCGCCTTGCGCGTTCAAATACATGCAGATTTCGAAATTCGAAATGACCTGCGCGCCGGTCGCCTTTGCGATCTTGGCGGCGTCGCCGATATGATCGTCATGGCCGTGGGTGAGCAAAATGTGGGTCGCTCCGTCGGCCGCCTTTGCGGCGTCGCCGGTGAATTTCGGGTTGCCGCTGAGGAACGGGTCGATCAGGATGACCGCCGCGCCGAGCTCGATGCGGAAAGCCGAGTGGCCGAGCCAAATCAGGTTCATGGGGGGCCCCATCCAAAGCGAGCACCAAGCGGGAGCCGAAGAGCGTACCCACTCACCCTTAATTATACACGAAATATATATAGTCGAAGTTATGGATTGAAGGGCGCGTGATGGCGGCGGAAGTTTTGGAACTCGACGGTTTGGCGCTTCGCATCGGCGCCGGGCAGCGGCTCATCGGCGCCGATCTCGGCTCCAAGACCATCGGCCTTGCGCTCTCCGACGTGGAGCGGCGGATCGCAACTCCGCTTATCACGATCCGGCGCACGAAATTTGCCAAGGACGCGGCGTGGCTCGTCTCGCTCATGGATGAATTTGACGCCGCGGCGCTCGTCATCGGCTTGCCGCTCAATATGGATGGATCGGAAGGTCCGAGCGCGCAGGCGGCCCGCGCCTTCGTGCGCAATTTTGGGCCGCTTTCGGCGCGCCCTTGCGTCTTTTGGGATGAAAGGCTTTCGACTATGGCCGTCACCCGGTCGCTGATCGCGCAGGGCGTCTCCCGTGCCAAGCGCGCCGAAGTCGTCGATAGGATGGCGGCCGCATTCATTCTCCAGGGAGCGCTCGACCGGTTGCGTGTTCTTGGGCCGGCCGCGTAAGCACAACAGCATTGCGGGCATCGCCGGGGAATGGAACGTGTGCAGGTTTCGCTCGGGTCCAAGCCCTGGCATTGGGTAGTGGGTCAGTTTGAATTTCAGAAATGGGTGGAAATCTGACATTCCTACCTGATTTCTGACTGTAAATTGCTGATTCTATTAAGGCGACTTCGCGGCGTGTAATTCTTGTTGCGCGGAGAAACGAGAATTTTTTCAACTGCCCTCCCTGTCATTCGAAACTCTCTTGAGATTCGATAAATACATCCCGGTAGCAATCACTGCGATCGAATTGATCCAGTCATCAAGTAATCCCTTTGCTATCTGTTCCTGATTGGTAATCGCCATGATCGTTCCTAAGTTGGCAAATCAAGTTTCGTGATTCGCGCAATTCCTTCGATAAACACCCGAAAACTCCGTGAGCAATTTAGTGCATACGATAGATGCGCAGCCATCTCACGCGCACCGCCGACTTTTTGAAATCTGGGACACAAGATATTGAGATCGTCCGAGGGTCTAGGGATTGTGTCGGGACTACGAAACCGCGCTGTCCGGCATTTGGCCGGAATCCCCGGCTCTTCGAAAGCTACCGCGATCGCGTCCGGCTGCCCCAGATACCATGCCTCCAATTCCTGGCACACAATGCGGATGAGCGTATCGGTGCGACCGGCCGACTGACAAACGCCACAGAGATGGTCCTTCAGGGCAAGGCAATCGCCACCATCATTGTCACGTACCACGACGAACCGATCACCGGGCACAGCCCATGCGCGCAGTTTGCGTGGAATACTCTTTTGCAGATCGCTCTTTCCCTCATGGGCGATACACAAGAAATCGAGAGCAGGAAACAGCCGTTTCTCGGCCATCCAGATCTCCTGGAGCGCACGCTTGGCCTTCGATTGCTGGCTCTTGGGCAGCTTGTTCAAGACATTGGCGGTCTTGTGCACCCAACAGCGCTGGCCGCGTGTCCTCGGCCACACCTCCTCGACCGCCTGCCAGAAGCCGAGGGCGCCGTCGGCGACCGCAAGCTCGGGTCCCATCGCAAGCCCCCGCCGTTTGAGGTCGAGGAGGAGCTCTTTCCACGATTGCGCGCTCTCGCGGACGCCGTCGATGAGCCCGACAAGTTCCTTTTTGCCTTCGGGCGTGGCGCCGATGATCACCAGCAGGCACTGCGCGGCTTCCTCGAGCCGGGCTTGCACATGGATGCCGTCGACCCAGAAGTAAACGTAGCGTTTAGCCGAGAGATCACGCTTGCTCCAACGCGTATGCTCGTCCGACCAGGCCTCCTTGAGCCGCCCGATGGTCGAGGCAGAGAGCCCGCCGGCATCCTTGCCGAGCAGTGCGATCAGGCGGCAGAAGCTCTTCCAGCAATGTTTTCATAGACGGCTCTTCGAGCATGAAGACCAGCCGGTTCATCTGGGATAGACACTCTTGAACAAACCCTGCTTCCAGAGTGCACCAGGCAGATCGCCTTCTCTCACCAGATTCCTGAGCGTCGTATCTTCGGACGCACGCCGGACTTCGGTGAATCCCTCGCGTTTGACCAGCCAGAAAATCTCCTCAATGCGGACACCGTTGAGAAAATCCGGCGAATGGGTCGAAACGAATACCTGTCCGCCGCGCTCGGCATAGGAGCGGAACTCCTCGGCGAGCTCAATCATCAGCTCCGGGTAAAGCTGGTTTTCCGGCTCCTCGATCGCCAGCAGAGGAAATGGTCGAGGATCAAACAGCAGGACCAGATAGGCGAACATTTTGATCGTCCCATCGGAGACGAAACGGGCAATGAACGGATCCTTGAAGCTGCCATCCTTGAAGCGTAGTACTAACCGGCCATCTTCAGTCGGCCGTGCTTCGACATCGGCGATACCAGGCACACGGCGCTTCATGGCCGCCAGCACCTTCTGGAACTGCTCAGGGTGATGCTCGAACATATATTGCGCAACCTGGGCGACATTCTCGCCCCTGGCCGATAGATGCTCCGATTCGCCTGCCTCAATGCTCGGCCGTGCATCCGCAATATGGAAATCAGAAATATACCAGTTCTCGATCAGACTACGGAACTCGGCGACGACCCGAAACTCCCGGAACTGACCCAGCCCCTTGATTGCCAATACGCTGGCATCGTCAAGCTCATACTCGCGCCGCTCTTCCGTCGCCCCTTCGCTGCCATATGCCGATTCATTGGTAATCGCTGTGCCGCGACCGCGTGAAAAATCCACGAAATGCCATGGTTGCCCATATTGTCCGCGTCGAAACTTCAGAATCTCCCGATTGACCACGGCACGGCCGTTTTCCACGCCGATTTTCAATTCATAGGTCGCAAGCCTACCGCCGCTTTCCCGGAATTTCACGATTATCGAGATCGGCCCCGTACTGTCGCGGCTGACAAGTTCGTTGAACCCGCCGCGCCTTGTCACCGCCGTCGCTACATTCTGGGTCAGTGCTTCCTTGAGGAAGCTAAACACGTCAAATAAGGTTGATTTACCGGACCCGTTGGCGCCCACCACCACGGTCATTCGTGCGAGATTCGACAATTTCGCGTCGCGAAACAGGCGGTAATTCCTAATCTCTAAGGTTTCGATCAGCATTGGACGCGCCATGGTTTACCCTAACCCCAAACAAATCTCGGTCCCTTAATCACTGCTGTCGTGCCTTCCCCCGCGCAATGCGTGATTTCCGGCCAGCTTTGCACCGTTCCGATTCGTTGTTTGTGAAAATTCGCTTGAGAGCAAGCCATTCCAGATTTTGGGAAAATCTTGCCCCATTTTGAGCGATCGCAGGCTTGTCGGACGAGCCCGTTTTTAGGCTAAACACGACCTGCTTGTTTTCTGCAAAATGCCGAAGGGAGGCTTCGGGTCGGAAGCAGAAATTCAAACTGAGACACGACCAAGCACTGCCCTAACTTGCTTCCGCGAGAAGCGAAAGCTGGGCCTTGGTATCGCCGCCGGTATCGGTGAGCTGGGTCGGATAATCGCCAGTGAAACAATGGTCGGTGAATTGCGGCCGGACTGGATCGCGGCCTTTTTCGCCCATCGCCCGGTAAATGCCGTCGACGGAAAGAAAGGCGAGCGAATCGCAGCCGATATAGGCGCGCATTTCGTCGAGCGTGTGGGTCGCGGCGAGCAATTTATCGCGCTCCGGCGTATCGATCCCGTAATAGTCGGGATGGGCAATCGGCGGCGAGGAAATCCGGAAATGCACCTCGCGCGCGCCGGCGTCGCGCAGCATCTGCACGATTTTCACGGACGTCGTCCCGCGCACGATCGAATCGTCGATCAGCGCGATGCGTTTGCCCGCGACGGCCGCGCGGTTGGCGCTGTGTTTCAAACGCACGCCCAATTCCCGCACCGATTGGAACGGCTGAATGAATGTGCGCCCGACATAATGATTGCGGATAATGCCGAGTTCAAAAGGAATGCCGGAATGTTGCGCGAAGCCGAGCGCCGCCGGCACGCCGGAATCGGGGACCGGCACGACGACATCGGCTGCAACCGGCGCCTCTCGCGCGAGTTCCGCGCCCATCGCCTTGCGAACATTGTATACGGGCTTTCCGTGCACGATCGAATCCGGCCGGGCGAAATAAATGTATTCGAAAATGCAGGGGCGCGCGGGCCGCGGCGGAAACGGCCGCAGGCTCTCGATCCCCGCGCCGGAGATAACGACGACCTCGCCATTTCCGATATCGCGCAGGAAACGCGCGCCGATGATGTCGAGCGCGCAAGTTTCCGAGGCGAGAATGTAACGTCCATCAAGTTCGCCAAGGACGAGCGGTCTGATTCCCAATGGATCGCGGGCGCCGATCAACTTCTTGTTGCTGAGCGCGGCCAGGGAATATGCGCCCTCAATCGAGCGCAAAGCCTCGATGAACCGGTCGACAAGACGCGGACGCCTGCTGCGGGCAACGAGATGAAGGATAGCCTCGGTATCGGAGGTCGATTGATAGATCGCGCCGCCTTGCACAAGATCGCGGCGCAGGGTCAGTCCGTTGGTGAGATTGCCATTGTGCGCGACCGCGAAACCGCCCGCGTTAAGCTCGGCGAAAAGCGGCTGGACATTGCGCAGAATGGTATCGCCCGTGGTCGAATAACGCACGTGGCCGATGGCCGACCCGCCGGGCAGGCGTTCGATCGCCGATGCCTTGGAGAAATGATCGCCGACAAGACCTAGCCGGCGCTCGGAATTAAATCTTTGCCCGTCGAAGGTTACGATGCCCGCCGCCTCCTGGCCGCGATGCTGCAAGGCATGCAGTCCAAGTGCGGTGATAGCGGCGGCGTCGGGATGGCCGAAAATCCCGAAAATCCCGCATTCCTCGCGCAGACGGTCGGCGTCGAGATCAAGGCCGGCGGCTCCGGGATCAAGACCCCGCGCCTCCAATGACTGACGGCCGAAATCAAGGCAATGTCCAACATCGTCCGTTTCACCCATCAGCGGCTCCTAAAAGCTCAGGCGTGATCCGCGAAAGCCGCGACAACAAATCGCGCGAAGTTAGACACTTTGGACCATTATCCGATTCTCGTTCATCGGAACGGTGCAGTGGCACCGATGTTATAACACTTACATAATTGACCTTGAGGCGAATGTCAGCCTCGAAGACGTTGCAACGATCAAGTTTGTACAACCCCGCGCTCCGGGGCGTCGTCAAACCGGGAGGGTTTTCCCCAGGAATTGATGGCGGCCAACCGCGCGCGCGGCTTGGCGTCCCGACATGATGCCCTTGCAGCCCTAAAATGCTCCAGGGCCCGCGCTTACGTCCCTTTGCCAGTCTCGGCTTTTTTTGGTTCCTGATCCGTGTCGGGCACCGTCTCCTCGCTGGCGCCGGCGGATTTCGGCTTCTTGAGTTTGTTCAAAAGCCCTTCCGGATCGTCCGGCAGGATCGCCATGAGCCGGTCGCCGGTCGCCTGCAAAAGGGGTTTCACGCGCGCGGTTTTAACCCATCCGGGCTGGGTTTGCGCGGGCACGAGCCAATTGAAGAACACGAAGGCGATGACGCACAGGAGCAGTCCGCGAACCGCGCCGAACAGGAAGCCGAGCGACCGGTCGAGCGCGCCGACCCTGGAATTGAGAATGGCATCCGACAATTTGATGGTAATCAAGGATACGGCGATCAAGGTCACAAAAAAAACCGCTGCCGCGGCCACCGCGAGAGCGATGACGTCCTTGGCGATATAGGGTTTCACATAAGGCAATGCCAGCGGATGGAGATAGATCGCGGCCAGCGCCGCCGCGCCCCATGACGCAATGGCAAGAACTTCGCGGGTTAAGCCGCGCAACATCGCCAGAAAGGCGGAAATTAAAACGACGACGATCAAGCCCAGATCGAGATAGGATGGCATTGGTTTGGCCTCTCCGCCGTAAGCGCAATCACTGTTCGCAGCTGGCGGGCGCGAAGGCGGCAAAAGTCGCCGAACCTGATGGCTTTTCTCTTAATAATCGAATAATAATCGCAACAAAGCAAGGGCAATAGGTCCATCCCCGCGATTCCGGCAGAATGCGGCCCCCGTGGCGTAAAGTCCTGACGGGGCGGCGCGACCAAACGCCGATCGGCTTTTTCGCGCCGGCGTTACATGCACCTTGTCGCCATTATCCTTATTGATCATTCTCTCGTCGCCGCACAGCAGAACGTCGTCTCCGGCGTTCCAAAGTACCGTGTTCGGAGTATCGTCCGGCGCCACTTCATAGACGCCCCCAGAGTCGAGAACGACGACGCTGCCGCCCCGCGCAACGCGGCCGATCGTTTCTTCGTCGCATCCGCCGGCATGGACAGGGCTTATGAATGTAGCAGCGGCCACCAACAGAAGTCTCTTCACCTCTCACCGCCTTAATAAGCTTGGCGTCGCCCTACAACCGGTAAAAATCTCAGCCACGCTTCGCCGGCATGGCCGCCTTCTCTGGCTGCCCGTCCCCAGCCGCTATGCCGGCGACGAGGCTTGAAATATGGGCGCAACTTCGCACCGTGAGATCTCTAGCCGGGGCGTCACCGTTCTCCGGCGGGCCCTGCGGGATCGTGGCCCGGCAAAAGCCTAGTTTCGCGGCTTCCTTGAGCCGCGCCAGGCCATGCGCGACCGGCCGGATCGCCCCCGAAAGGGCAATCTCGCCAAAGAACACCGAATCGGCGGCGAGGCTCAACCCGCTCAAGGAGGACACAAGCGCCGCCGCGGCGGCAAGATCGGCGGCCGGTTCGCCGACTCGCAAGCCCCCCGCGACATTGAGATAAATGTCGTATTGCCCGAGCTTGACGCCGGCGTGCGCTTCGAGCACGGCGAGAACCATGGCGAGCCGCGCATTGTCCCAGCCGACAACCGCGCGGCGCGGCGTGCCAAGCGGGCTCGGCGCGACAAGAGCCTGGATCTCGACGAGCAGCGGCCTTGTTCCCTCCATCCCGGCGAACACGGCGGCGCCGGGTGCCGCGGCGTCCCGCGAGGACAGAAACAATGCGGAAGGGTTCGCGACCTCGGCGAGACCGCGCCCGGTCATTTCGAAGACGCCGATCTCGTCGGTCGGACCGAAGCGGTTTTTTACCGCGCGGAGGATGCGGAAGTTCCGCCCGCCCTCGCCTTCGAACGAGATCACCGCATCGACCATATGTTCGACGACGCGGGGACCGGCGATCTGACCGTCCTTGGTCACATGCCCGACAAGGATCACCGCCGCGCCGGTTGTCTTCGCGAAACGGATCAGCGCTTGCGCCGTGCCGCGCACCTGGCCGACCGTGCCTGGAGTCGATTCGATAAGCTCGGTCCATATCGTCTGAATGGAATTGATAACGACAAGCGAAGGGCGCTTGCCATGGGAGAGTGTCGCGACAATATCCTCGACGCCCGTCTCGGCGGCGAGTTCGACCGGCGCCGCCGCAAGGCCAAGCCGCAGCGCGCGCAGGCGGACCTGATCGACCGCCTCCTCGCCGGAAATATAGACGACGCGCCGCCCCGATGCGGCAAGCGCGGCGCAGGCTTGAATGACCAGCGTCGATTTGCCGATGCCGGGCTCGCCGCCAAGCAAAATAGCCGAGCCCGGCACGAACCCGCCGCCGGTGACCCGGTCGAGTTCGGCGATGCCGGTGGTGATGCGCGGGGCGGCTTTGTGATCTTTCTCGATCAGGCTCGAAAGGCCAAAAACCCGGCCCTTGCGCGCGCCCTGCGTGGCTCTCGCGCCGATCCCCGATTCCGCGCTTTCCTCGGCGATGGTGTTCCACCCGCCGCAGGCTTCGCAGCGGCCTTGCCAGCGCTGGCTGACCGCGCCGCAATTTTGGCACACGAAGGAAGCGTGAGATTTGGCCATTAGCGCCTTTGGATGACTGTCGAGCGTTGTCTCAAGTAGGTTTCACGGATCGAATTGTCGGTTCTCGAAGGTAAAGCTCGTCGAGCAACGCCCGAAAGAAGGTGGTCCCCCGTGCGTCCATATCGACGGCGGCGGATATGCGTTGTTCTTGCGGCCTGGCACTATTAATGCGGATAAGCCAAGCACCCTCGATCAAACCTTGATTCCAGAGAGGAGCTTTCCGGATGGCTATCTTGCGAAGATTCGACTCGAAGTGGTCACTCCATGTACCGCTACCGTCGCGGCGCGTGGAATCCTCTTTTTCGTCCATGATGACGACATAGCCGATGACAATTTCCGGCGACAGTTGCTGTACATTCGCCGCTTCACCCATAAGATCGTCAAGGCGATTGGGGACGGTCCCCGCCAAATTCTTCAATATCGACTTCAACGAGATTAGTAACCGTGGCTTTCCAGCGAGGACATAGGCAAGATCCCAATCTTTTTGACGCCCCAGTCCACGGATTCCAACTTCGTTCGCCTTGCCACCACGAACACCCGGCAGACCTTCGCGATCGAATGCCTCTATGCAGAATTGGGCAAGTAGATGAAGCCTTCCAGGGTCTTGCGTCGGGCGTCGAAGGAGATCATCGACAGTATCGGATAAAGAGACCGACATCAGACAAGGACAGCTTCGCAACCACCATAGAGTTGCGGCTGATCCAGCTCTTTCCGGACGCGCTCCCACCCAAGCTTCAGATATTTCGGCTCAATTTCATTGCCGATCGAGTTTCGTCCGGCACGGACTGCAGCAATCGTCGTTGAACCTGTCCCAAGAAATGGATCAAGAACTGTATCTCCGGCGAAAGAGAACATGCGAACAAGGCGTTCGGCTAATTCTACTGGATATGGTGCCGGGTGGCCATCCCGAGTTGAAGCACCCTTGATATCGGTCCAAAATGAAGAGAACCACGCTTGCATTTCGTCCTTTCTGAGCATTGAGAGAGACTTTTGAAGCATGGTTGTCTTCCGGTATTCTCCCCCCTTGCGCATGAAAAGAATATACTCGAGATCGTTCTTTACGACGGCACCGGGCTGGTACGGCTTTCCGTAAAAGCCCGCGCCATTACCACGCGCTTCCGTCACGCCATTCGCAATTTTGTGCCAAATTATCGGCGTGAGACAATCCAAGCCAAGGCGTCGGCTCCTAACCTGAATGTCGGCGTGCAATGGCATCACGCGATGGCGCCCATCCCGCTTACGAGGAATGCAAATGTCTCCGACAACACAACAAATGCGCCCACCTTCGACGAGAACCCGCACGCACTCCCGCCATACCCTGTCCAACTCCTCCAAAAACGATTTATATTCAATAATTTCGCCAAGTTGACCACCACGTTCCTCGTATTTCTTAAGTGTCCAATAAGGAGGCGAGGTCACCACCAAGTGAACGGAATTATCTGGAATCCACGAGAGATCGCGGGCGTCCCCTTTATGCAAACGATGTTTCGTCGCGTTAAATGGCGCAGGCCAAGCGGCGTTTCGGTAATGCAGGTTTGCAGCTTGGAGCGCAGCAAGGGCTTCAGACGTGTTGTCCGAAGCCGGCAAGAACGGTGCTCGCAATTTTTTCTCGCTATGACGAGCCCACTCGATGTTCATTAGCTGTCCTCAAGGTGAATCGTTTTCCTGGCGATAGCATCAATTGATAATGAATGGTGCTTGGAACGGATATGAAGTAATAACATTTATCATCTTTAGAGCTCTGCGCAAGACGCCAGCTAAAAATGCTGCGGCAGGCTTTCCTCGCGCGCCAGATTGGAGAACCGGGTCATCTCGGCCTCGAACGCGAGTTCGATGGTTCCAGTCGGGCCGTGCCGCTGTTTGCCGATGATGATTTCCGCCTTGCCATGCACCTTTTCCATGTCGGCCTGCCAGGCGATGAATTCGTCGCTTCCCTCGCGCGGCTGGCGGCTTTTCAAATAATATTCCTCGCGAAAAACAAAAAGGACTACGTCGGCATCCTGTTCGATCGAGCCCGATTCGCGCAAATCGGAAAGCTGCGGGCGCTTGTCGTCACGGCTTTCCACCTGCCGCGACAATTGCGAGAGCGCGATCACCGGAACGTTCAAGTCCTTGGCCAGCGCCTTGAGGCCGGTGGTGATTTCGGTCACTTCCTGCACGCGCGAGTTGCTCCGGGTTTTCGAGCCGCCGAGCAATTGCAGATAGTCGATCACGAGGACATCGAGCCCGCGCTGACGTTTGAGCCGCCGCGCCCGCGCCGCCAGTTGGGCGATCGAAAGCCCGCCGCTCTGGTCGATGTATAAGGGGAGCGTCTGAATCTTCCGAGCGGTCTGGACGATCCGATGAAATTCCGGCTCGCCGATGTCGCCCCTGCGGATCTTGGAGGAAGGAACGGCCGCCTGTTCGGCGATGATGCGGGTTGCCAATTGCTCGGCCGACATTTCGAGCGAGAAAAAGCCGACGATGCCGCCATTGACGGTTTCCCTGGTGCCGTCGGGTTTGGGCTTGTCCTCGTGAGAACTGGCGATGTTGAAAGCGATGTTGGTCGCAAGCGCGGTCTTGCCCATGCCGGGACGCCCGGCGACAATCACAAGATCGGACGGCTGCAAGCCGCCCATGTAGCGATCGAGATCGGCGAGGCCCGTCGCGATCCCCGACAAGCGTCCGTCCCGCTCATACGCCTTCGCCGCCATATCGACGGCGGTGGTCAAGGCGTCGGAAAAGCGCTGAAAACCGCCCTCGTAGCGGCCGGTCTCCGCGATCGAATAGAGCTTGCGCTCGGCGTCTTCGATTTGTTCGCGCGGGCTCGCGTTGACCGGCGCGTCATAGGCCGCGTTGACGATATCCTCGCCGATGAGGATGAGATCGCGGCGAAGAGCGAGATCGTGGACGGTGCGGCCATAGTCTTCGGCGTTGATGACCGTAGTTGCTTCCGCCGCCAGACGGGCGAGATACTGCGGCACGGTGACGCCGCCGAGATCGTGTTCGCCAAGAAAAGTTTTCAGGGTGATCGGCGAAGCGAGCTTTCCCGCGCGGATTAGCTGCGCGGCGACGTCAAAGATCCGCCGGTGAATTTCCTCGGAAAAATGTTCGGCCTTGAGGAAATCGGAGACCCGGTCGAAGGCGTCGTTGTTGACAAGAATCGCGCCAAGCAGCGCCTGTTCCGCCTCGATATTATGCGGCGCCAGCCGGAACGCGGGATCGGGGCCGGCGCCGCCCGAAAGGCGGGCTCTTTCGGCAAGATTTTCGATTGCTGGCATGGGAGTTCCCGGCCGGCGCTGGCTTGCGCGCGCCGAATCAGTTCGTGACCGCCCCTTTGTGCCACGCTGGCGTGGCACAAAGGAGGGAATATTTGGTTCGAAGCGAGTGGCTCCCGCTATCCACATGACGCAAAAATTTCCCAAAAAACGCCTGGACTTTGCAGACCAGACGCATTCCGCGCGGACGCCATTGCATAAGTTCCGGGCGGGTACCCGTGAACGGCATTCCTGGGACGCCGCGAATAACCCAAGGGTCAATGCGCGGCGACGGCAATGAGAGGCTCAGGTCACGCCTCTTGACGAGCTTGGTACAGGGTGATAGCCTGGGCTGTGCTGAGAGGGTAAGCGCTTCCGCGGCTGTTGTCGCAGTTAGCCGCGTAATCAGTCAAAATCACTGCGAAAACACATGTGGCGAGGAAACAATAAAAAAATTCGCAATATTCGTGATGATGGGCGGCATGGTTGTTGGGGGGTCGGCGTTTGCCGATACATGTTCCAATCAAACGATTTCCAATAAAACATTGCATCAGCTTGAAGTGACCGCAGGGACTTGTATTCTAAATCTTGTCACCGTGCACGGCGGTCTTACGGTAGACGGGGGAGCCCATCTTCAGCTGACAAATTCCACCGTCGATGGCGGCATCAATGTGCAGCCTAACGGTGAGTTGGATCTCCAAGCTACCACGAATGGTGCGGGTCAACCGATACCCGGTTCATCGACGGTTAATGGCGGCATCGTTGTGAACACCCCTTTTGACCTTGACCTTAGAGACTCCAAGATCAACGGAGGGGTCAGCATAGCAGGACCGAAGACCGTGGGTGGTTCACTTTCACTCTGTAACCTGGAAATCAGAGGGGGTGTGACCCTGACCAATGTCACTACCTCTCCAGGCGTGGACATCGGCGCCGTTATACTCGGTATTATTCCTTGCTCCGGAAGCACAATAGACGGATCCGTTACTATTGACCACAGCGTTGCCTTCGCCGTATCCAATACCACCATAAGTGGGAGTTTACGTTGCATCAATGGCGGTGTCGTGACCAATCACACCGGCGACAACATTACGGGATCGAATAGCTGCTTCTAGGTCTCGGAGAAAAAGGGGTTCGCAATTCACCCGACGTCTGATCCAAGGCCGCGCCTTAAGGGGGGTGCGGGCTTGGGCTAACTGCTCCGCGGCCAAAATCCACGCGCGCCGCGAAGGGCCGTGCGCCCGGCCTCACGCCTCTTTCAATCTCTTTGCCGCGCGCGGGGCGAAATAGGTGAGGATGGCGTCGGCGCCCGCGCGCTTGAAGGCGATGAGGCTTTCCAGCATGGCCTTGTCGCCGTCGATAAACCCCTTTTCCGCCGCCGCCATGATCATCGCATATTCGCCGGAGACCTGATAGGCGAAGGTCGGCATGCCGAAGCGCTCCTTCACCCGGAAAAGAATATCGAGATAGGGCAGGCCGGGTTTCACCATCACGATGTCGGCGCCTTCTGCGATGTCTTGCGCGACCTCGCGCAATGCCTCGTTGGAATTGGCCGGGTCCATCTGATAGGTGCGCTTGTCGCCAATAAGCGTCGCGTTGGTGCCGACGGCATCGCGAAAGGGCCCATAAAAGGACGAGGCATATTTGGCGGCGTAAGATAAAATCTGCACGTCTTCGAAATTTTCCGCGTCGAGGCCTGCGCGGATCACGCCGACCCGCCCATCCATCATGTCGGAAGGCGCGATGATGTCGGCGCCCGCGCGCGCCTGGTTCAGCGCCTGTTCCACGAGAACGAAAACCGTCTCGTCGTTTAGAATCTGCTCGCCGCCCAAAATCCCGTCATGGCCATGGCTGGTATAGGGATCGAGCGCGACATCGGTGATGAGGCCGAGATTTGGCACCTCACGCTTGATCGCGCGGCACGCGCGGCAGACGAGATTGTTGGGATTGAGCGCCTCGCTGGCCTGCTCGTTGCGCAAGCTTGGGTCGGTGAACGGAAACAGCGCGAGTGCCGGAATACCAAGCTCCGCCGCCTCGGCCGCGGCCCGCATGGCCTGGCCAATGGAGAGGCGCTCGACGCCAGGCATGGAAACAATTGGTTGCCGCGCGTCCCCCTCGCAAAGGAAGATTGGCCAGATGAGATCGTCCATTACCAAGGAGTTTTCGCGGACGAGCCTGCGCGTCCAGTCCGCCTTGCGGTTGCGCCGGAGCCGCACGGCAAGATCGAGTTTTGGCGCGGCGGAGGGGCGGGCGTGATGCTCCGGCGCAGGTTGGCGCTTTGGGCGCTGAGGCAGAGGCCAGACCATGCAAAGCTCCGGTTTAAAGGTTGTGCTTCTTAGAAATTGCCGCCACCGTTACGGCATCTCCACCGGGGGCGACAATATGTCTCGCGCCTTGGCGATCGTTGCCGGGGCGTGCCCGGTGTTGGCCGCGCAGGCGAGGAGCAGGGACTCGTCGGTGGCGAGATGATCGAGGATCGCGGCCAAAAATCCAGGCTCTCCGGCCGCCGCCCGCAAATTATCCCGCCCAAGGCCAGAAAGGGCCAACAAACGGTCGCGCCGCGCTGGATTGCCGGCCAGAAAGGTTAAAATCTCGATCGCGATCGATTCGGCGGCGGCTTTGGTGAGTTGTGGCTGTTTGACCGGCGAGGGCCTAAAATCGAAGTTTTCCATTATAACGATTTCCCTTTCGTCAATCTCTATCCGTTACTGACGAGTACGGCTGAACTTTCCCGGGCATGGATCGTCCGCCGCCGGAGCCGGGTATTTCCGATGCAAAAACGCATTCTAATCGTGGAAGACAATGAGTTGAACATGAAATTGTTCAACGATCTGTTGCAGGCGCACGGCTATAACACCGTGCAGACCCGCAGCGGCGTCGAAGCGGTGGAACTCGCGCGTCTGCACAAGCCCGATCTCATTTTGATGGATATTCAACTGCCCGAGGTCTCCGGACTTCAGGTGACGCAATGGATCAAGGACGACGAAAAACTGCGCCATATTCCGGTAATCGCCATTACCGCTTTCGCCATGAAGGGCGACGAGGAAAAAATCAGGCAGGGCGGATGCGAGGCCTATCTCTCGAAACCGATCTCCATCGTGAAGTTCCTCGAAACCGTGCGCAATTATCTCCACGAACAATAGTCGCGAGAACGATTTGCCGGGAACCCCCAGCGTGACAAGACAGGAACACCCATAGCATGACTGCCCGGGTCCTGGTTGTCGACGATCTGCTTCCCAATCTCAAACTGCTCGAAGCGCGGCTAAGCGCTGAATATTTCGAGGTTTTGACCGCGACGAACGGCGCCGATGCGTTGAAAATCTGCGCCAACGGCGATTGCGACATTGTTCTTCTCGATGTGATGATGCCGGGAATGGACGGCTTGGAAGTCTGCCGCCGGTTGAAACGGGACAAGGCGACGACGCATATTCCCGTCGTGATGGTAACGGCGCTCGATCAACCCTCCGACCGGATGCGCGGGCTCGATGCCGGCGCCGATGATTTCCTCTCCAAGCCGATCGACGAGATAGCGCTCCTCGCGCGGGTCCATTCGCTCTCAAGGCTGCGGCTCATCCTCGACGAATTGCGGAGCCGCGCCCTGCGGTCGGCGAAGCTCGGGATCGGCGATCCGTTCACCAGCGCGATGGCCGGCAACGGCACCGGCGGGCGCATCATGCTCGTCGAGGATTCTCCTTCGTCGGCGGAACTCATCGAGAACGCCTTGCGGAAACACCATTATATCGAACTCGAACGCGATCGCGGCAAGGCGCTCGACTTGGTCGCCCCGTGCAATTATGATCTCTTCATCGTCAGTCTCGATCTCGCGGATTACGACGGGCTCCGGTTTTGCACGCGGCTCAGATCCCGGGAGGGCACCCGCCAAATCCCGGTGCTGGCGATCGCCAACCCCGAGGATCGCCGGCAGATCCTGCGCAGCCTCGATCTTGGCGTGAACGACTATGTTCTGCGCCCGGTCGATCGCAACGAACTTGCCGCTCGCGTGCGCACGCAAATCCGGCGGAAGCGATATGCCGACTGTCTGCGCGACAATGTCGAAACCACGATCGAAATGGCGGCGGCCGATCCTTTAACCGGGTTGAAAAATCGCCGTTGCCTCGAAACCCATCTCGGCGCGCTTCTCGATCGACGGTGCGGAGGCCCACTTAGCGCGATGATTCTCGATCTCGACAGTTTCAAAGCGATCAACGATCGGCATGGCCACGCCGCCGGAGATCGCGTTCTGACATGCTTCGCCGCTCGCGCGAAAGAGATCATCCGCGAAACCGATCTCCTATGCCGGCTTGGCGGCGACGAGTTCGTCATTGTCATGCCCGGCACCGGTCTTCGCGGCGGACTTGAGATCGCGGAAAGAATCCGCGCGGCGATTGCGAGCGATGGCTTTGCCGTGGAGACGGACGGCCATCCCATTGCCGTCACGGTTTCGGCCGGGCTTGCCGAAAGCGTCGGGGACTCCTCCGCCGCGCTCTTGCGCCGCGCCGACAGAGCGCTCTACCGGTCGAAACAGGCCGGCCGCAATCGCGTTTCGGTAGATCATGCGCAGGATTGATCGCGGAATGGCCGGCTGACCGATGGCGCGATCGGAAATTGCTGAAATGGACTCGTGAAGCGGGAACTCGACGCTCCGGCGCGCGGGCATCGTAATTACTGGAAATCGATAATCGCGCGCGGCGGCGAGGTCGTTATGTGATCGGCGGGTGAAGGGCTTTGCTCATTCGCAAGCTTGAATTGGCCGAAGCCGGCGGCTGAGATCCATCCAAAGGTCGCGCATTTCCTGGGCCGCGGCGCCTTTTGGATCGACCTCGGTCACGCCCTTGCCGGTGCGCGCGGCTTCGAGAAAGTTGGCCCGCGCGGCGATGTGGGGACGTAAAAGAGACCCAACGGCTTCAAGCGCGGCGATGCCCTTTCGCACACGTGAGGCTTCGCGGACAGGCGGACATTGGTTAAGGAGAAAAACGAATTCCTTGTGCATGAGCTTCAGTTTGCGGCCGGTCACCTCGCTCGCCCAAATGTCGAACGTGGCCGGTCTCGTCGGAACGATGCAAAGGTCGGCGGACTTTATCGCGGCGAGCGATCTTGGCGACTCCAAGACCGGAGTATCGACAACGACAAGGCTCAAGTTGCGCTTCGAAAGAGCGGTTAACGCCGCTGGAAGCCTCGCCGCCGAAACCGCCTCGACCGGCAAGCGGGGATCGTTTCGTTTGGATCCCCATCGGACGAGGGATTTCTTGGGGTCCATGTCGAGAACGAGAACGCGTTCTCCTGCCTCTTGCGCCGCCACCGCAAGGCAAGCGGCAAGCGTACTTTTGCCGCAACCACCTTTTTGCGAAACAAATGCAACTGTGCGCATCGATTAAACTTTACTCTTATGAAAAATATTAAATAATGTAATTATTCACTCGCCCTTGTGGCAAGGCGTTCACCCGGCTTCGGGACGCTCGTTCCGCCGACGGTGAGACGAATGGCATCGAGAACTCCGGCGGCGCGGCGGCGGGCGTTCAGGAGCGCCAGCCGCTAGAATAGCCGCGATAAACGGCGCCACCGCAGGGGTTAGGTTAAGCCCTGGGGCGCCGGGGCCGTCACAGTCACGATATTCCGCGCGGTCCGCCCGCGCTCGATCGTGAAATCAGGCGAGAGCTGGAGATTATTTGTCATAGTTTTACCTCTATACCGGTTAAACCACCTGACTATGCCGCGCGGCTGGCATAGATAAAACTTTATGTTTGCCGAAATTGTTAAAGAACGAACTGTTAGCGTAAGTAGTTGTACATGTCCGGGACCGGCGCATGACCCATGTGAGGACAAAATTGGATTTAACTTGATCAGGTCTTCAATAGCGTTGTTTACCTTAATTACTAAAGGCCTCCGCCCGTTTGTCCGGCTTGCGTTCGAAGCGCGAGTGGCCCAAATTTGCCGGCCAGATGACCGATCTCTTCGCCGCCGCCAATCTCTCAAAGGACGCGCCGCATCCGCTCGCCGACCGGCTGCGCCCGCAAAGCCTCGCCGATGTCGCCGGTCAAGACCATCTTCTGGGACCCCAAGGCGCGCTGCGCCGGCTAATTGCGTCAGGTACGCTGGGCAGCCTGATTTTCTGGGGGCCTCCGGGGACTGGCAAGACGACCGTCGCGCGTCTTCTCGCCCACGAGACGAAGTTCGCCTTCGTCCAGATTTCGGCGATTTTTTCCGGCGTCGCCGAGCTTAAAAAAGTTTTCGAGGACGCGCGGGGCCGCCGCAAGGCAGGACAGGGCACATTGCTTTTCGTCGACGAGGTGCATCGCTTCAACCGGGCGCAGCAGGATAGCTTCCTGCCGGTGATGGAAGACGGCACCATCACCTTGATCGGCGCGACGACCGAAAATCCAAGCTTCGAACTCAACGCATCCCTGTTGTCGCGCGCCAGGGTGATGATCTTCCACGCTCTCGACGCGGCGGCGATCGAAAAGCTTCTCTTTCGCGCGGAAACCCGCGAGGGGCGGGCTCTGCCGCTCGATCCCGATGCTCGCTTTAGCCTAGTGCGGATGGCCGATGGCGATGGCCGTGCCGCCTTGAGCCTTGCCGAAGAGGCGTGGCGAGCCGCCAAGCCGGGGGAAATCTTCGATACGGCCATGCTGGTTTCGATCGTCCAGCGGCGCGCGCCAATCTACGATAAAGCGCAGGAGGGCCACTACAATCTGATCAGCGCGCTGCATAAATCCGTGCGCGGATCGGACCCCGACGCGGCTCTGTACTATCTCGCGCGCATGCTCGATGCCGGCGAAGACCCGCTATTCATCGCAAGGCGGGTGGTGCGCATGGCGGTCGAGGATATCGGCCTCGCCGACCCCCAGGCGCTGGCTATCGCCATTGCCGCCAAGGACGCTTATGATTTTCTAGGCACGCCCGAAGGCGAGCTTGCGATCGCCAATGCGGTGATCTATGCCGCGACCGCCCCGAAGTCGAACGCTGCCTATGCGGCCTTCAAGGCCGCGGCGCGGCTTGCCAGGGACCACGGGTCGTTGATGCCGCCCAAAATCATTCTCAACGCGCCTACGAAGCTCATGAGAGATGAAGGCTATGGCGCCAATTATGCCTATGATCACGACGAGCCGGAAGGATTTTCGGGCCAAAATTATTGGCCTGAGGGGCTGGGGCAGCAGACGCTCTATAGGCCGGTTGGCCGCGGCTTCGAGCGAGACCTGCGCGCGCGGCTCGACCAATGGGCCAAGCTCCGGAAACAAAGGAGCGATCAAGATTGACATGGCGGGTTGTGCTTCCTATCCGCCGGTCCGGCGAAAATTCGTCCGGTTTCTCGTTTCCTCATTTGAAAATAGCGAGCCTATGCGCTTGCGCATATCCGGCAACCGACGGCAATACCGGCTAGTGCCCGCGCGGAGCCCCACGGCATGATCGATCGCAACGACCTGCGATGGTATCGCGACGCGATTATCTATCAGCTGCATGTGAAATCCTTCTTCGATGCCAACAACGATGGCATCGGCGATTTCGCCGGCCTGACTGAGAAGCTCGATTACATCAAGGATCTCGGCGCGACCGCGATCTGGGTGATGCCGTTCTATCCTTCGCCGCTGCGCGACGACGGTTATGACATTTCCTCCTATCGCGGAATAAACCTCGCCTACGGGAGCCTACGGGATTTCAAACGTTTCGTGCGCGAGGCGCATGAGCGGAGCCTGCGGGTCATCACCGAACTCGTGATCAATCATACGTCGGATCAGCATCCCTGGTTTCAGCGTGCCCGCGCGGCCAAGCCCGGCTCGGCTGCGCGCAATTTCTATGTTTGGGCGAACACGGATCGCGCTTACAAGGACGCCCCGATCATTTTTATCGACACGGAAAAGTCGAACTGGACCTGGGACGATCAAGCAAAAGCTTTCTATTGGCATCGCTTCTATGCGCATCAGCCAGACTTGAACTTCGACAATCCCCGGGTCCTCGAAGCCGTGCTCGACGTGATGGCCTATTGGCTCGACATGGGCGTCGATGGTTTGCGGCTTGACGCCATTCCCTATCTTGTCAAGCGGGAAGGTACCAATTGCGAAAACCTCCCGGAGACCCACACGGTCCTCAAGAAGATCAGGGCCGCGGTCGATGCCCGCTATCCGGATCGGATGCTACTCGCCGAGGCGAATCTTTGGCCCGAAGAGACCGCGCAATATTTCGGCCAGGGCGATGAATGCCATATGGCTTTTCATTTCCCTCTCATGCCGCGCATCTACATGGCGCTGGCCCAGGAGGACCGGCATCCGATCACCGATATCATGCGGCAGACGCCGGAGATCCCGGACGGTGCGCAATGGGCGATCTTTCTCCGCAACCACGACGAGATGACGCTTGCCATGGTGACCGGCAAGGAGCGCGATTATTTATGGTCCTTTTATGCCGCCGACCCTCGGGCGCGGATCAACCTAGGCATTCGCCGCCGTCTCGCCCCCTTGCTCGAAAACGACCGGCGCAAGATCGAGCTTCTGAATTCGCTCCTATTGTCCATGCCCGGCACGCCCGTGCTTTACTATGGCGACGAGATCGGCATGGGCGACAATATCTATCTCGGCGATCGGGACGGCGTGCGCACGCCAATGCAATGGTCCCTTGATCGCAACGGCGGCTTCAGCCGCGCCGACCCGGCCAAGCTCTTCCTTCCCGCGATCCAGGATCCAGTTTACGGCTTCAGCGCCGTTAACGTCGAAGCACAACTCGCGAGCCCGTCGAGCCTCTTGACCTGGATGCGCAGAATGATCGCGGTGCGCCGTTCGCATGTGTCGTTCGGGCGGGGCTCGCTGCGGTTTTTTCATCCGTCGAACCGCAAGGTCTTGGCCTATCTGCGCGAAAGTCAAGATGAGCGTATTCTCTGCGTCGCCAACGTCTCGCGCTCCGCACAAGCGGTCGAACTCGATCTCGCCGAATTCCAGGATGCCGTGCCGATCGAGCTTACCGCCGGCAGTCACTTTCCGGCAATCAAGTCGCGGTCTTATCTTTTGACCTTGCCGGCCTACGGTTTTTTCTGGTTCAGGCTCGAGGCGGCGGGCGCAAGCAAGGAACGCCACGATCAGCAACCCGCGCCGGGACTGTTCACGCTGGTTGCCACCGGCAAGCTCGAAACGATTCTCGCCGGGCGTGAGCTCATCGCATTCGAGCGCACGGTCGCCCCCCGTTTCCTGACCTCGCGGCGCTGGTTTGGTCCAGACGAGACGCCAATCGCCGGTGTCTCGGTGAAAGATTTTGCGGTACTCCGCGATGGCGGGCAGAGCCGCTTTGTTCTCCCGAATTCTCGATGTCAAACTGACCAGCGGCCGGGTCGAGACTTACTTTATGCCCCTTGCGGCGGAACCGGAACGGGAGACCGGGCCGTCCCTCGCCGATGCCGCCGCGCGGCTGCGCCGCGGCGCCTTGACCGGTCTGCTCTACGAAGCGGAGGCGTGCGAGGACTTCGCTGCCGCGATGATGGCGGCGCTCCGGCGGGGCGCAATATTGGACACCGGCCAAGGTGGCAAAATCTCTTTCTCGCCGGCGCCTCGTCTCGGTGCCGAACCCATGATCGAGACGACCGATGTCCATCGTATTGGCGCCGGACAGCGCGACTCCTCGTTCGTCCTCGCCAACCAGATGATGCTGAAAATCCATCACCGGCTGCAAACCGGAGAAGACCCCGAGGTCGAGATTCTGCGCTTTCTGACTGAAGTGGCGCATTTCGCCAATTCCCCTCCCTTGCTTGGCATTATCGAACACGTCGATCGCGCAGAAAACCGCACCGTGCTCGCGATCCTGCAAACTTTCATGCGCAACCAGGGCGATGCCTGGACATGGACGCTCGAAGCGTTGAAGCGCATCCTCGAGGCGGCCGCCCTGACACCCGGGCAAGACGGCCGCGCCGGACATGAGGAATTCGCGACCTATGTGCCACACGTGCGGAGGCTCGGCTTGCGCACGGCAGAGATGCACAAGGCGCTGGCGGCGCCAACCGCCGATCCGGCATTCAAAGCCGAGGCGCTGACGTTCGACGATGTCCGCGAGACAGCGGATGCGATAAAAATTCTGGCCAAGCGTGCCTTCACACGCCTGCGGACGATTGCCGCGAACACGCGCGGCGGCAAGCGCCCCGGGGCCGAACGCCTTTTGGCCCGCCCGCAGGAATGTTTCAGCCTGATCGGCAAGCTAGTCCGGAAGCCGCATGGTGCGATCAAGATCCGCATTCACGGCGATTATCGTCTTGGCCGCCTCCTGGTCGTGAAGGACGATGTCATGATCGTCGATTTCGGAGAAGGGCCTTCCATATCCCCTGACCAAGGTCGCGCGAAAACATCGCCGCTGCGCGATGTAGCGGTGATGCAGCGCTCCTTTGCTCATGTGGTTGCCGCCGCCAAGCGGGATCTCGCCCGGCTCGTCCCCGACGCGACACTCGCTGCGGCAAGACTTCGCGAGGAACTTGTCGAATTTTCTCAAATCTTTATCCAAGCTTACATGGAGGCGGCGCGTGATAGCCCGATCTGGATCGAGGATGAAGGCACGCGAATGCGCCTCCTCGTCCTCTACTTGCTGGCCGAGGGGCTCCATGAAATCGAAAACGAGGCGGAAAAACGCGCGGACTGGATCGACACGTCAATCGCCAGCGTCAACGCGATCCTCGATCGCATGGCCACTGCGTGATGCGTGCGGCGAGTGCGGCGCGCCGCCACGCATCGAGACTACAAGATTAAGATCTAGCCGCGCCCGCTGGCGCTGAATTTGAGCGTTGACGGGCGGAAAGGTTCGTGATTATTGGCGCGATGCTCCGGATCGCCTAAACCCTTAGACTTTGCGTGATCGTGAAGCCGCTTTTCGTTTCGAAATCATGCTCCAGAGGCCATGCCTGGCCGGCTTTCCATCGTGGAAGGCCGCTCTCGCGTTGGCCCGTGTCCAGGATATTTTTTGGTGGCAAACACAAAGTCGGCCAAGAAGGCTGTCCGTAAAATTGAGCGTCGCGCCGGCGTCAATCGGTCGCGCCGCAGCCAAATGCGCACGCATGTCCGCAAGGTCGAGGAGGCGATTGCCGCGGGCGAACCCGGGGCGGCGGCGGCCGCTCTGCGTGCCGCCCAGCCATTGCTCATGCGCGCGGCACAGAAGGGAATCGTGCATGCCAAGACGGCCGCGCGGAAAGTCTCGCGGCTCAGCCGGCGGGTGAATGCGTTAAGAAAATAGAAGTTAGCAAAATTGAACAGCTTTCGCGACTGACGAGGGGTTCATTCCGACGCCCGCCCATGCCGGGCTTTTTTTGTTTTTTGCGCCGTCGACGGGTGAATACGTTAAGCAAATAAAAGTGAGCAATATCGCTCATTTATTTTCCATGCGAACCAATGGCTTGTCCGTAAAGCCGAGCGGCAGGCAGCCGTCGTGGCGGGTTAACCACAGTCGCCGCGCTGCGCGTGGAATTTTTTTGCAACCTTGCCCGGCGGCGGGGAAACCTTTTTCCCGCCCTTTTGGCGTGCTCAATGGACAATCGCGAAATCAGGCGGTTACAAGCTCTACCGGATCACGCGTGTTTGTATTTGCGAAAAAGATAATGTCACTTATCAATTAATCGGCGCTTGGGGATTCATCAAACGGCGCTTGCGGACCGGCTCGCCTATGCTAATGTCTTCTCCTTGTCTTGAATTGGCTTGCTCTTGGAGTTCGCGGCAAACCTCTAGGAGCTTTCCACATAGTTCGTACGTCTGGCGTGTAAAAGCGTAGTTGTGGTTCTGTGTAAAATTTAGACAAACACGGTTCTGCAATGCGGCGAAAGGGCATATACTCCGGCACTCTGGCGAGATTTTATATGTGGCGCCGGTTTGTTGGTCTCGACAGTGCTGGTTCGGAATTCGAGGCTTTCTTTTGATGTCACCTAAACAAGCTCCGCTGCCTGGATGCGGAGCTAAGGGGGATTTATGACCGTGACGGCATTTGCGCGAAATACGCATATTGAGTTTCCCCGCGCGGCCGGGCGGGCCCTGGCCGAGCGCCTTCAAAAAGCTTGCGCGGCTTCAACGCGGCGCCGTCGACGCGCCCGCGATTAGTTTCGCGGCCATCCCGTTTTCACGCTCATCATTACATCTTTGGCGCTGGCATTTGCACGGCCGCCGTTGCCGTGCCTTGAGTCCCGAGGGAGAAGATCGATGCCGGATTTGCGCAGACAAATTTCCGATCCAAGGGACCGAGACGAAAAGGCCTTCTCGCGCGGCGGCGCTGGCACGGGCGAAGCGTGGATGCGAATCCGCCGCCGGTTGCGCGCGGAACTCGGGGAAGAAGTTTTCTCATCCTGGTTCGGGTGCCTCGAACTAGATGCGCTTTCGGACCAGGACGTCTACCTCTCGGTACCGACAAAATTTTTGAAGAGCTGGATTCAGTCGCACTACGTGGACAGGATTCTTCCGGCGTTGGCCAGCGAATTTCCTGCGATCAAGCGTGTGTCGATCAACGTTCGTTCCTCGACACGGCCAGCTAACCCCTGTGCCACTGGCGGCCTCCGCGATCTCGTTGCGGGAGCCAGCACGGATTTAGCAAGGGGACCGAACATAACGCCGTTTGCACCCTCCCCGCCGATGGGGCCATCCGGCGCGACAACGTCATCCTCGAAAAGACCGGCTCTGGCGAACTCGTGCGAGGCCGAAGGACTCACTGGTTCGCCGTTGGACAGGCGCCTGATTTTCTCGAATTTCCTCGTCGGCGGGTCCAATCAGCTCGCCCACTCGGAGGCGCAACGGATCGCCGGCGCGGGACCGGCGGACCCGCTGCTCTACAATCCGCTCTATCTCCATGCCTCGGTCGGATTGGGGAAGACCCATCTTCTCCAAGCCGTCGCGCACGCCGCCACCTCGGCAAGGCGGCGGGTCATCTATCTCACCGCGGAGCGGTTCATGTATGGTTTCGTCTCCGCCCTCAAGGCACAGACAGCGATCGCTTTCAAGGAACGGCTGCGGGCTATCGATGTCCTCGTGATCGACGACATTCAATTTCTTCAGGGCAAGTCGATCCAGCAGGAGTTCTGTCATACGCTGAATGCCTTGATCGATTCTCGGCGGCAGATCGTGATCGCGGCCGATCGGCCGCCGGGCGATCTCGAAAGTCTCGAAGAAAGGGTGAGGTCGCGGCTGGCCGGCGGACTTTGCATCGAAATCGGCGGGCTCGACGAGGCGCTACGGGTCAAAATACTCGAAGCGCGCATAGCCGCCGCCAGACAAGTGCATCGAGCTTTCGACGTTCCGGCCGCGGTCGTCGCCTATGTCGCGAGCGTCGTTCGGACAAATGGCCGCGATCTCGATGGCGCCGTCAACCGGCTGCTCGCGCATGCGTCATTGAATGGCGCGCCGCTACGAATAGAAACCGCCGAGCTCGCCATTCGCGATTTGGTGCGGACTCCGGACCCGAAAAGGGTCAAAATCGAGGACATCCAGAAACTGGTCGCGAGCCATTTCAATGTAAGCCGCGGCGATATTCTATCCGCGCGGCGAACCGCCAGTGTGGTGCGCCCGCGCCAGATCGCCATGTATCTCGCCAAGCTCTTGACGCCGCGCTCGCTTCCCGAAATTGGCCGGCGGTTCGGCGGCCGCGACCACACGACCGTCCTCCATGCCGTGCGAAAGATCACCGGTCTCGTGACCACGGACGGAACATTGTCGGAGGAAATCGAGCTTTTGAAGCGCATGCTTTTGGAGTGAGCCTGCCCTGAGGAATTCCATTCCTCGGCGAGACCGGCTAAGCTCGGCCATGGAACAAGCGGCGATTCGCATTATCGGCGTCGATCCTGGCCTGCGCAACATGGGTTGGGGCGTTATCGAGGCCTCGGGCGCACAGATCGCCTATATTGCGAGCGGCGCCATCCGGTCAAACGATAGGAAGACGCTCCCCGAGCGGTTGCGCGACCTCCACGAGAGTCTCGCCGCCGTCGTAAGCAAATACAGGCCAATGGAAGCGGCGGTTGAGGAAACCTTTGTCAACCGCGACCCGCAATCGGCCCTAAAACTCGGGCAGGCACGGGGAATAGCTCTCGTCGTTCCGGCGCTCGCGGGCCTTCCCGTCGCGGAATATGCCGCCAATCTCATCAAGAAAACCGTGGTCGGAACCGGTCACGCCGAAAAAGCGCAGATTGCGATGATGGTGAAAACCCTTCTGCCCGGAAGCGATTCGCAAGGCGCGGATGCCGCCGATGCTCTTGCCGCGGCGATTACCCATGCGCGGATCCGCGCCGGCGCGCAACGCCGGATCGTGGCGGCAGGACTTTACACGCACGCCAAAGGCGGATCGGCTTGAAGGCGAAAATTCCCTCGCGCGGCTACGGATTTTTGTTTGATCGCATTTGCGCCACGAGGCGGAAGGGCATCCACCAAAGTCGTCAAATATGATGGTAATTGTCACGTAGTAGTTGTTGTCATTTAAAAAATTCGCACCCCTTGATCGGGGGTGGATCATTGATTCGATGTCTAATACCAGCGACTTCTGACTCAGTTGGTCTTTGCAAATGAGGGCTGGCGTGATTCTCTGCATCTCCGAAGTGTCTCATTTCTGATATCTCTGAGTGATACAAACGAACGTCTCTAACTAGGGAGTAAATATCATGGTTCGTAGCACAAATGCTAAAATAAAAACCGCAAAAACTGTTCTAGCATCGTCAGTCTTCCTCGGCATGGCATTTGGCGCCGCGCATGCCGAGATATGCTGGAGAATAACTCCGTTTGTGGATGTCATCAGGGCTACTGAAATTACCGATAACGGCAACGCGCCTGCGGGAAGCAATTTCGGGAGCACCCATAACCTCTTATTTGGTAACTGGATTAGCGGCACTTCTTATGAACTTCCATTCGTGGGAGCTATAGAGTTCGACAACACCAGTACTCCCGCTGTTCCGAAGTTACGTTTTAACATTCACGCCTCTAATCACACAACCGGCGTCGCCGGCAACCACTCGGATTGTACTCTCGATACTCTCTTGGGATCTTCTGGTCCCGGCGCAGTTAAAGCCAGCTGCGTTGGAAATGTGGCTGGCATATTAAACTTCACTGCGACTGCACTTACCCTCATTAGCTGCGAGAACCTTCCCGCGGCGGCTGGCCCAGCAGAGGGCAAGGGGTTACTCCAATAAAGGCCAGCGCCCGCTATGGGTCATCGGCATCAGTCATCGGCATCACCTGAGGACGCGGATGAGGGAGCCTAAACGGGGGCTCGAAACCGGAAAACGCGGACAGAGGCCAAGGGGCGGCCTGAAGGTCACGAGCTCGCGTAAGATCGAGGCGCGGTTTCCGCGCCTCGATCTTTTGATTGGAAATGCCGGCGGGTGATGCCATCGTGGCCGGCTGGCGCTCGCGGTATTCCATCTTAAGAGGCTGATATGCGTCAAGCTCTTCACCGGCAGATACCTATCCGGTTTCAAAGGGCCGTGTGCCAACGTCCAAATCCAAAACGGCGGGTTCCGCGTCGTCCAGCCGACACGCTGACCATCGGCTCGCTGTCGGCGCGCAGTTCATCGTCGCGGATCGCTTCCAGGTTCTTTCCGCGCTCTGGATAAAGTGCTTCAACAGCGCCGGTGTCCATACCGACACGTCCTTTTCCGTGTCCGTCTCGCGGTAAGCGCGGGCTCCGAGCTGACGTATCCAAGGCAGCCCTGACTAAGCAGTCAAACGCGCCGACCTGGCGCCCAAGTGGCGACGCTTCTTGGGCGCCAACGATCGGAATGGCTCAAACGGACACTGGTAGCCCGGTTTGATTATGAGCCTTTAGACACTACCGGGACCGCGGCCCGCCGGAGCGGATCACGGCCCTTGCGCGTTTCAGTCCGCCGCGCGCCTCGGACGAAGCTATCCAACGATTTCACTCGCCGGTGTTGTGCATGGTGGAATGCAACGGCAGCTATGGGCGCCCATCCGGCAATGGTCCGGTGGATAAGCGCTCCGCCGCAAGCGGCACAGCCGTGATCACGCTATTTTCCCGCCGTATATCGCGCCAAAGTCCCCGAACCGGCTTTCGTATTCGCCGATTCGATGCACTATGAAGAGCTTTCGCAACACCGGCGATCCCCCCAATGATCGGCAAACTCAAAGGCATCGTCGATTCCCATGGCGAGGATTTCGTGATCCTCGACGTGCATGGCGTCGGCTACATCGTGCATTGCTCCGGGCGGACCCTGCAAAAGCTGCCGCGGCCCGGCGAGGCGGCGGCGCTCGCGATCGAAACGCAAATGCGCGAGGATGCAATAAAACTGTTCGGCTTCATTTCGGAGGTTGAACGCGATTGGTTTCGCTTGCTCCAGTCGGTGCAAGGCGTCGGCGCCAAGGTGGCTCTCGCGATTTCAAACCGTGCTCGATGTTGCCGAGCTTGCTTCCGCGATTGCTTGCCAGGATAAGGCGGCGATCGCCCGGGCGCCTGGGGTCGGGCCGAGGCTCGCGGCGCGAATCGCCTCGGAATTAAGGGACAAGGCAGCCGCTTCCGGCGCGGCCGGCACCCCGGACGCGCGTGCCGGCCTCGATGGCGGCCAGGCCGCCGCCGCGCAAGACGCCCTCTCGGCTTTGGTCCATCTCGGCTATGGGCGGCCGCAGGCCGCGGCGGCGGTGGCGGCTTCGGTGGCGGCACTTGGCGACGGCGCGCCTGCCGCCGAACTGATCCTTCGCGGCCTTAGGGAGCTCGCCCGGTAGTCCGGCAACCGGCGCATCACGCCTTGCCATGATGCGCCGCTTCCGCGTTGGCATCGAGGGGCCAGCGCGGCCTTGCCGCAAAGGTCATGTCGTCGACGAGACCGAGCGACAGCCGCTCGATCCCCGCCCAGGCGATCATGGCGCCATTATCGGTGCAAAGAGACACGGGCGGCGGGACGAGCCGCAACCCGGCCTCGCCGCAAAACCGCATCAGCGCCCGGCGAATGGCGCCATTGGCGGCAACCCCGCCCGCCACGACCATGGCGGTGGGCTGGCCGGCGGTTTCGCGGAAAAGACGCAGGCCGGCGCGGCAGCGGTCGATGATCGTATCGACCACCGCGGCTTGGAAAGAGGCGCAGACATCGGCCACATCGGCCGTCGTCAAAGGCCCGGCGCGCTCCGCTTCCAGCCGGACAGCAGTTTTGAGACCGGAAAAAGAAAAATCCGGGTTCGACCGGCCAAGCATGGGGCGCGGCAGATCGAACCGCGTGGCATTGCCGTCCACCGCCAATTTCTCGACCCGAGGTCCGCCGGGATAGGGAAGGCCCAGCATCTTGCCCACCTTGTCGAAGGCTTCGCCCGCCGCGTCGTCCACCGTCGAACCGAGCCGGAGATAATCCCCCACCCCTTTCACAGCGACCAATTGGGTGTGACCGCCGGAGACCAAGAGCAGCAAATAAGGAAACGCGAGCTCGTCGGTCAGCCGCGCCGTCAAGGCATGCGCTTCGAGATGGTTTACCGCGATGAAAGGCCTGCGGCTCGCCAAGGCCAAGGCTTTAGCCGTGGTCAGCCCGACAATGACGCCGCCGATGAGACCCGGCCCCGCCGCCGCGGCGATCCCGTCGA
Organism: uncultured Alphaproteobacteria bacterium; assembly: GCA_963712225.1. Classification (GTDB taxonomy): domain Bacteria; phylum Pseudomonadota; class Alphaproteobacteria; order Rhizobiales; family Beijerinckiaceae; genus Methylocapsa. The sequence goes on along the minus strand of CAVQHH010000011.1, from coordinate 255,924 downwards.
GGTCCGCCAATTCGGTCCCGGCGCGGTCGAGCGCGAGTTCCACCAGCCGGTCAATCGTCTCGATGTGAGCCCGCGCGGCAATCTCCGGCACCACGCCGCCGAAGGCCGCGTGCTCGGCGATCTGGCTCATGATCTCGTTCGATAGAATCTCGCCAGATCCGCCTGGCCGCGTCTGGACGACGGCGGCGGCTGTTTCGTCGCAGGTTGTTTCGATGCCGAGAACGCGCATGGCTCTCCTTGCCAAAATTTGGCATTCGCTACCGGCCGCATTAATCTTCAATCTATATACCGATCCAAACCAATAGGAAACGCGCCAATTCCTTCCCCTTCGCGATCGAGCAAAGCCTTTCCCCTGAGGCTTGGGACGCGGGGCAGCCCCTTGGCGCTCGCGCAGGCGCGCGAACTGAAGGATCGCCTCGAAGCGGCGCATGGTCTCGATGCGGCGGCAATCGAGATCGTCGCCATAAAAACCAGCGGCGATACGATTGTTCACCTGCCGTTGAGCGAAGCCGGCGGCAAGGGGCTTTTTACGAAGGAGCTCGACCTTGCTTTGCTCGCGGGCAATATCGAAATGGCCGTGCATTCGGCAAAGGATTTGCCGACAATTCTCCCCGCTGGAATAGAGATCGCTGGTTATCTTCCCCGCGCGGATGTGCGCGACGCATGGATTTCTCCCCACGCGCCGCATCCGCTAAAACTTTTGCCGGGAAGCGTTGTCGGCACCGCCTCGTTGCGCCGGGGCGCCATGGTCAGGCGGCTGCGGCCGGATTTGCAGGTCGCGCTGTTACGCGGCAATGTCGAGACGCGCCTCGCCAAAGTCGCTAAGGGCGAGGTCGCCGCCACGCTGCTCGCGCTTGCCGGATTGAAGCGCCTCGGTCTCGAGGCGGCGGCCACGGCCGTGCTCGACGTGCGGGAATTTGTTCCGGCGCCGGGCCAGGGCGCGATTGCCATCACCATGCGGGCGGGCGATGACGCCATGGAGGCTTTCCTTGCGCCGGTCCTCGATGCGGCGACGGCCATAGCGCTTACGGCGGAGCGCGCCTTTCTGCGGGTTCTCGATGGTTCCTGCAAAACGCCGATCGGTGCCTATGCGCGCGTCGAGGCGGGCAACGTCGCTTTTCACGCCATCGTGCTGAAACCCGACGGTTCGCGGTTTTTCGAGACGGCGGCGTCCGGGCCGTTAGCCGAGGCGGCATCGCTCGGAGAAGCGGCGGGCCACGATCTCGCGGCGCAAATCCCGGCCGGATTTTTCGATTCTTAGCGTCAAGGACTCGCGAGACCTGTGGATTCGCGCCTCAAATCCGTGGCGGGGTGACGAAACAAAGCGGGCGGCAAGCTTTGGACAAGCGACGCGGGCGACACTGTGAACAGATAATGCCCCATTGCAAAAAAGAGATTGCAAAGTTGAACGACATGACTTATGTTACGTGTAGTATATCACATAACATGAAATCACCATGCCAAAAGGACAATCCGGTCGCGTCGTTATCGAGGTAGACCCCGCCCTCAAGCGACGACTTTACAGTGCTCTCGCCGCCGAGAGTATCACGCTGAAGGCATGGTTTATCGAGGCAGCAAACAATTTTCTTCAGGATCGTGAGCAGCCTCGCCTTCCTCTCAACAGCAACAGGAAGGGGAGGAAACGCCCATGAACTTTATGGAAAATGAGACCGCTCAAAAACTACGAGGAGGGTATTACACGCCCCTTGACCTTGCGACTTTTCTTGCTCGTTGGGTGGAAGAAATCAGCCCTAAACGGATTTTGGAACCCAGCTGCGGCGACGGCGTGTTTCTAAGTGCTTTCGCCAAAGTCAAAGGGCTTCAACAAGCGGCCATTGAGGGCTTTGAACTAAACGAAAAGGAGGCAGCCAAAGCGTACCAACGCGCAAGCGAGTTCGGGCTGAAGTCCGCATCAATCCGCGCTGAAGACTTTCTCCAATGGGCACTTGATCACTTCGATGATGAGCGAGTGCAGTTCAATGCTGTCGTCGGCAATCCGCCATTCGTGCGTTACCAATACCTTCCAGAGCCATTCCAGCACCGCGCCGAACAGATATTCGAGCGCCTTGAATTGCCCTTCACGAAACACACCAATGCGTGGGTGCCGTTCATTCTCGCATCGATGGCGCTTCTGCGGCCCGGCGGACGGTTGGCTATGGTGGTCCCCGCCGAAATCATCCACGTCACACACGCGCAATCACTCCGTTCTTATCTCGGGAAGGAATGCCGTCGCCTTGTGATTATTGATCCTGAAGAGCTTTGGTTCAACGAGACGCTGCAAGGCGCAGTGATTTTGCTTGCCGAGAAGAGGCAGAGCGAGGCGGAAATAGCTGAAGGGCTGGGAGTTTATCCGGTAAAGGGCAGGGAATTCGTCCGTCTCAGCCCCTCGACCGTTTTCAATGCGCCGCAATCGATCAACGGCAAAACAGTGCAAGGCAAATGGACCCGCGCCTTGCTCAATCTGGAGACGCGTTCGCTATTCGATGAAATCGCAGAACATGACGAGGTGCATCTGTTTGACGACGTAGCCGAGGTGGATGTTGGCATTGTCACAGGAGCAAACAAGTTTTTTCTCGTCCCTGACGGTGTGGTGAAGAGCTACAAACTCGCCAAGTGGGCGCACCCCATGTTTGGGCGCAGTGAGCATTGTCCGGGCATAATTTATGATGATCGCCAGCACGCAGCGAACGCAATCAAGGGGAACCCCACGAATTTCCTGTGGTTTCGTGAAAGAGCGGGCAAGTTTGACGCCGCGGCAAGGGCTTATATCGCGCTAGGCGAACGCCAAGAGCTTCACACGCGCTACAAATGTCGCGTCCGCTCCCCGTGGTACACAGTACCGTCGGTTTACTCAACCGAGATCGGTATGCTGAAGCGTGCGCACGACACGCCGCGCCTGATACTGAACCGTATCGGTGCTTACACGACAGATACGGCCTACCGAATCCGCACGCGTGACGTTTTGCCTGAGAAGCTCGTCGGTTGTTTTATCAACCCCCTCACGGCCCTAAGTGCGGAATTGGAAAGCCGTCATTATGGCGGCGGCGTGCTCGAATTGGTTCCCTCAGAAATAGAGAGGCTGATTATTCCCCTGCCTGCGAAGGTAAACGTCGATCTTGTCGAGTTGGACAAGGCCATTCGCAGCCTGCCCACGCACCAAGTTCTCTCACGCCAAGGCAAGATCGTGCTGGGAGCTTTGGGCCTGTCTCGCATCAAGCAGGAATGCGTTTTAGAAGGGTGGAGAAAGCTGCGAGATCGCAGGCATCGCACCTCAAGCGAGCCTTTGGCAGAAGCGGATTAATCGATTTCCAAGACGAAGCGTGTCAGATCGATTTTGTCGCGGTACAGGGCCAACGTCCGGCCGATCAGATCCGGCCGGGCAACGTACTCGCGCATTGGTCCCCAACTTAGACGAGTTATGGCGTTCCGCTGTATGTAAGCCTTGCTCGTCGTGCTGTTGGTGTGGCGAATAGGAAGGTCGAATTCGCCATAGCTAATGCCCTTCAGGACCAACTGAAATTTTGCGAACGCTTCATCGACGGTTCCCGATTTGCTTGCCCATGCGAGGTGAGGAAAAACGTCGTCCCGGAAATAGTGCCGATGATCGACGTCTTCCGGAAGTAAGCCCTTATCCAGATTGATCGAACCTGTGGCATGCGTGCCAGCAGCAACCGGAATTGTCAGATCACGCCGGGTTAGCGGCTTGCTCTCCCAGACCAGCTCAAATTCAACCCCTACTGTTGCCGAGACCGGCGGGGGAGCTGGCATGCCCGCCTTGGCTGGTGTTGCAGCTTTTGGTGTCTTGGGTTTCTTTGGTGCCGCCTTCGCCTTTCTGAGAGCTCGGCGTAGGGGAATCACCATCAGCTTTATGCGTGGAACGGTATCACTTGCGCCAGCTCCCCCGGCGGATGTTGTCGGCCTAGGAGGAGGAATCGCCATTTCATCCACTAGGCGACCGCTGGCGAGCATTTCATCGAGATCGACAACAGCTTTCACCCTCATAACATTTTCGGGGTGATCTGTCGGTAAAGCGGCAAGCTGTGCTTCGATCCCATCGACGACAGCCTTGTCCGCCGTGTCTGTCAGGTCGAAATCGAGCAGCATCCCGGCCTCGATATTGTTGTTCAGTCCGCCGAGGGTCAGGTTTGCGCTACCAACCACCAGTCGCGCACGGTCTTTTCCACGCACCATGAACAGCTTAGGATGGAAAATGACTAACCGGGAGCCTGTATCGACCGTATAAAGCTTGCCGCCTGCACCGTGGAGGCGGGCAAGCCCTTGATGCGATGTAGTGTCGTTCCGAACCCCGGCAAATACGGTCAGATTCGCAGAGTGTGCCTTCAGTTTTGCCTCGATTTTCTCCACGCCACCTTCGTTTACATAAGCAACACTCAAGAAGACTTTTCTAATATCGTGAACGTCGAACAGCTCCCGCACCGCATCCAAATGCGTCCTTGCCGTAAACCCCTGAAAAATGAATTCCTTTTTTGCCATGCCGCCGCTGTTCTTGCCGAATCACAGGTTTCTACGCTAGCGTAGCGGCTGAAAAACAAGGCTTGCAATCTTTATTGGTCGTATCTCCTGAAATCGAGCTTCAGACAAAGCATGAAACCTGAAAAACCTCGATCATCATCCGTACGCGATCTAATTGACCACGGGCTTATCCGAGCGCCTGCCATGGTACGCGGGGAGCATGGTGGCACAGTAATCAAGGCAACCATCGAGGCCGACGGAAGCTTTGTTTGGAAAAAGGAGCGCTTCAGCTCACCCTCAGTTGCCGCCGGCTACGCTATCACGGCAGCCACGGGTGCCAAAACTTCTGGCCGCCGCTACTTTTCAGTGAATGGCTGGAAGTTCTGGCATGTGCAGTGCCAAGACGGGCAGTTTCGGTCACTGACCGAGATTCGGGACTCACTGCCAGACCGCTCCTAACTCGTAGTTCGTGCTTAATTCATATGTGGACGGAAAACGAGCCCCGGCTTGTGGGTTTGAATGGGCTGTTTCACCGGCCCGCGTTTTCGCTCCTCCTCCAGCCTTTGCGCCAAAACCTCATTTGGCCTACGATGGCGGCAACGATAGCCGGAATGGCAGGAAGGAAGCGCCATCATGACAGGTTCTCCCGCGAAGGCCGCCGTGGCCGGACCTCGCTCGGTCGCGCTGATCGGCCCCTATGGAAGCGGCAAGTCCAGGTTGTTCGACGCTTTGATGGCCGCGGCCGGCGCGCCCCTCAAACGTCAAAGCGATATTCGCAAACGTGTCGTGACGACCGAGTTGAGGCTCGGACATTGCTCCTTTCTGGCCGATCGCTGGTCGGTTTTGGACTGCCCCGGTTCGGTCGAATTCTCCTATGAGATGGAAGGCGCGCTCGCGGCGGTCGATCTCGCCATCGTGGTCTGCGAGCCCACGGCCGGGCGCGCGTCCAGCGTGCCGCTCTTGCTGAAGGCGCTTGAGGAATACCGGCTCCCTCACCTTATCTTTGTCAATAAGATCGACACGCTTGCCGGCTCCTTCGACGACACGCTCGCGGCGCTCCAGGAGTATTCCAAATATCCGCTAGCGGCACGCCAATTGCCGATCCGCGAGGGCGATGCGGTGACCGGCTACGTCGATGTCGTGAGCGGACGGGCCTACCGCTACGGCGCGAATCAAGGCGCGGAACCAATCGAGATTCCCTCGCAACTCCGCGATCCCGAGAAACAGGCGCTCGATGGACTGGCCGAGGTGCTGGCCGACCAGGACGATGCCCTCTTGGAAAAACTGATCGAGGAGGTCGCGCCGACATCGGCAGAACTCTACCAGCAATTACGCAAGGACCAGGCCAGCGGCACGATCGTCGAGGTCCTGCTAGGATCGGCGGCGCGCGGGCAGGGCATCTTGCCGCTTTGGAAAACGATGCGCCATGACGTGCCGGACGCGGTCGAAACCGCGGCCCATCGCGGCGTCGGGGCTGGCGAAGTGCCGCTCGTTCAGATCTTCAAGACGGTGCAGGCGGGCAAGCTGTCCTATGGCCGGGTCTGGCGCGGCGTGCTGCGCGACGGCGCGACGTTCGACGGAGCGCGCGTCGGCGGCATTCACCGTTATGCCGGCGGCGAACCGCTCAGGGTGCCGGAAGCCGATGCGGGGGAATTGGTCGCGCTCGGCCGGCTTGAGGGGGTCGCGACCGGGGCGATTCTTGGAACCCTGGGCGCGGCAGGGTCCTTGCCCTATCCCACGCCCCCGCCACCTGTCTATGCGCTCGCGATCACGGCAAAAGACCGCAAGGACGACGTCAAGCTCTCGGGCGCGTTGCAAAAGCTCGTTGCGGAAGACCCGGCCCTTGGCGTCGAGCACGCCGCCGAAACCGCCGAGACGATCTTGAAGGGGCAGGGCGAGATTCATCTCAACGCGGCCCTCGAACGGCTCGCCACGACCTACAATCTCCAGATTGCCACGGCCGCGCCGAAAATTGCGTTCAAGGAAACGATCAAGCGCCGGGTGGCCCAGCATTCCCGGCTCAAACGCCAGACCGGCGGTCATGGCCAATTTGCCGACGTAAAGCTGGAGATCGAGCCGCGCGCCCGCGGCGAGGGCTTTCTGTTCACCGATAAAGTTGTGGGGGGCGCGGTGCCGAGGCAATATATTCCGGCGGTCCGCGAAGCGGCCGAAGAGGCCATGCAAAAGGGACCATTCGGCTATCCCGTCGTCGATGTGGGGGTCACCTTGGTTGATGGCACCTTCCACGCCGTGGACAGCTCCGACATGGCTTTTCGAACCGCGACCCGGTTGGGGATCGGCGAGGGTCTCGCCAAGGCGGAGCCGGTGTTGCTCGAGCCGATCGAACACGTCACGGCGAGCGTGCCGAACATTTTTACCGCCGCGGCGCAACGCTTGCTGACCGGTCGCCGGGGCCAGATCCTTGGCTATGCCGAGCGGCCCGGCTGGCCTGGCTGGGACGACGTCGAAGCCCTCGTGCCTGCCGCGGAGTTGCATGACTTCATCATTGAACTCCGCTCCGACACCATGGGGCTTGGCCACTATCGCCGGCGCTTCGATCATCTCGCGGAAGCACGCGGGATGACGCCGTAGCCGCCGCGCGCCGAACGGCGGCCCTTTCGGCGTCGTGGCGCGGCCAAGGGGCAGGATGCGAAGCGTATCTAATCGCGGAACTTGTCGAAGGCGGACGTCTCAGAAGCCGGCGAAGGATGGAGCGACAAACAAATCATCGGGGCTCTTATAACCAGCGCATTTATAGTTTACCGGGTGCGAAAACAAAAAGGGTCATCCAGGTCCTCGTCGCGGCATCCAACGAAGGCCATGCCGTGCGGGCTCACGAGGTTTGTTACCACCGGCACGACGGCGTCGCTGGTGAGGGCGAGCTGACCGACATAGGCCGGAAAGGCCGGCGTCGTTTTGGTGGCCGGCACCGCTGCGGCGGCGGAGTAAGCGGCGTCCAGCGGCCAGACCGGGGTGGTCACCGCGAAAATCGTGTTCGCGTCGCGATCGACGACTAGCAGGACACCGTGACGGGACGTTGCGAACACCGTGTCGTCGACCTGCACCGTCCGAGCAGCGGCAGGACGCGCAGCCGCGCATTCGGCGACACGAATACCAGTTGCCCGTCGCCCTGGTCATCCAGCAGGATCTCTCCGGAGGGTGTGAGAATCATCAAGTCCGGGTCGGTGAGATTGAGCTTGCTGACCGTGCCGAACGGGATGTTCACGGCGTTGGGGGTGCCGGACACCACCGGGGTCACCTCGACCGTATGGCTCGCCGCCACGAGGGTCGCCCGCACGATCGACGGACCGATGCTGTTGCCCTTCGCGTCGAGCGTCGGGTTCGAGGCGCTAAGGTAGACCGCTCCGTTGGTGAAGACCATGTCGTCATACCCGCCGCCATGGGGCGGCTTGGCGGCGAATGTGTATTGCATCGTGAAGCCCGTGATGGGATCGATCACCACGAGGTTCGGGTTGGCAACCTCGTTCTGCAGCGCCCAGAGCTGGTGGGTCGTAGGGTCGAGCCGCAGCCCATCATTGTGGCCGGTCACCGTAAGATTGCGTTTGACCTTGCCCGCGGCTTTATACTCGACGATCTGGCTCATCGCCCCCCCGCTGCCATCGGGGTTTCCGCCGTTACCGTAGGCGACCCAGACGTGTTGGCCGACGACCGCGATGGAGTCCGGAGCGGTCGAACCTGCCAAGGGTCCCGCAAAGACCGTGATGGTGAAGCCGGGTGACGGAACCGGAGCCGGCAGTGGGGCGGCAAGGGCCGTAGCCGGCACCAGAAGCGCCAGCGCCAAGCACGACGCGAGGGCCGAGCGATGAGTGATGCATGGATCGAAAGGGGAGCGGATTCCGGTTGCCATGATTTCGAGTCCTGTCGCGCTAAGGATGATAACCAAATGGCACCGCAGCGTGACACCCCGATGACGCAGACCGCAGCAATCTTGGCGCGGACAACGGCTAGGATCCGAAGTCAAATCGGGAGGCGACGCGTATACGCGCACGAACACCATCGACAAGCAGGACAGGTGGGATATCGGCGCGACGCCGGCGGGCGGGCTTTTGCGCGTGATCCAATCCAATTGAACCGGATCACGCCCGGAAGCGCGGGTTTTATACATCCCGTGCATGAGGTTGCTGCTCTCCGGCGGAAGGTGTGAAGCTTTCGCTGGTGATTCGCAAATGACGAATGGAGAGCAGCGATGGGCATGTTTGCAGGATTGGACGTGGGCGGCAAGCGGACGGCGGCAGGCGTTGTAGACGAGGCCGGCAAGATCGTCTTTCGGGGCATGGTCGACACGCATCCTCGACACGCATCCTCGGATGCTCGCTTCGGCCTTGAAGCGTCTTGAGGGTAAGCTCGCCAAGGTCGGGCTGGAGAGCGGACCGTTCACGCCGCATCTCTTCCGCTCTCGGGCGGCGATGGGCTATCGATGGTGGGCATGGACGCCCGCCGCGCCGCCGATGCGATCAAGAGCCGGCGGATCAAGAGCGACAAGGCCGACGCCTGCCTTGGCGGCGATGCTGCGGACGGGCTGGTTCTCGCCCGTCCACGTGAAGTCGATCGACCGCCACAGGATCACGACGCTTCTCGGAGCGCGCGACCAATTGGTCAAGGCGAAGCGCGCGCTCGGCAACCCGGTGCGCGGGCTGTTGCGCCCCTTCGGCATAAGGCTTCCTTCGCGCGTTCTTCGCGCGTTCTTCGCGCGTTGGAGCGAAGAAGTTCGCCGCGGCGGCGGATGAGGCAACGCAGGCCGATCCGCTGATGCATGCCGGCATTGTGGCGTTGCTCGAGGCTTTGGCTTCGATCGCCGCGCAAGTGGCCAAGCTCGACGACCAACTCAAGGAGCTGGCGCACCGCAACGAGGTCGCTTGGCGGTCGATGAGCGTGCCTGGGGGTGGGCCGGTCACCGCGCTCGCCTTCATCGCGGCAATTGAGCGCGGCAATTGAGCGCGGCAATTGAGGGGAAACGTGGAGAGATTTGGCCGAACGCGCGACATCGGCGCCTATCTTGGCTTGACCGAGCGGCGCTATCAATCGGCCGGCACCGATGTCAAAACCGATGTCAAAACCGATGTCAAAATGGGCATCTCCAAACAGGGCGATGCGATGGCGAGGCACTATCTCTATCACTATCTCTATCACTATCTCTATGAGGCCGCCAATGTGCTGTTGACCACGGTCAAGAAGCGCTTCGCCCTGCGCGGCTGGGGCCTGAGGCTGATGAGGAGGCTCGGGCCGAAGCGGGCGCGCGTGGCGGTGGCGAGGAAGCTCGCGGTTCTCTTGGGGCGTGTGTGGAGGGTGGCACGCACTTCGATGCGGTTGTCGCGGCATGAGGCGAGAAGAAGCTTGGCGATGAAGAGGAGGTCTTAAAGTTCGAGCGTTTCCGCGCCCCTTCCGCAACGAAGCGGGCGGGGAAGCGGGCGTGGACCAGAAGGGTGAGCGCGCGACACGTTGGTTGCAGATCAAAAGCCTGGTTTAATACATTGCGCCGCCCGATTGGTCAGTGCCAGCGTCGGCCCGGACTGTTGACGCCAGCCTCATGCTGGACGTCGTAAAGAACCATCGATATGGGCCAACTCAAAAGCCGCGGAAACGCAAAAAAACACTTGACGCAGCAGCCTCATGTAAAGAACCAGCCGCCCGAGAACCTGACCTGTGCCCAATCTCTTGTTCCCATTGAGGTGATGACCTCGGATTTGGCGATCAGCTCCGGCGCGTAGGGTGGAAGTGGCAGGAGCACGATGTTGGTTGGCACGACGAGACGCGGCGAACCGTGCCAGCCGGCACTGTCGAGGATCAGCAGAGCGATGGCGCCGAGGCTGACGCATTGGCTAATTTCAACCAGATGTTGGTTCATGGCCGCGATGCTGACGGCCGGCATGACCAACGCGGCGCCGGTGCCGCGCGCCGGGCAGATGGCGCCGAACAACTAGGCCCAGGTGAACCGAGTGAACCGCCGGTCGCGCTTGATCCGCGGACGCGTGCCGCGCCTGGCCCAGATGCGGGTCAGCGTGCCTTGGCTTTCCACCGCGGGCTTCATCCTGAAACCAGATTTCGACCGGCCGGCCGGCAACTCCCGCGGGATCGCGGCGCGGGCCAGCCCGGCGAAGTTTTATGGAATGGCCCGCCCCTCCTTCCGGCAAGGTAGTCTCGCCGGAGGCTCAAACGGAGGAGTGGATCATGAAGATTGCGGTGCTTGGCGTCGATCTCGGGAACAATGTGTGCAGCAGCGTCGGCTTCGATGAGGTCGGGGCAGTCGTTCTACGCCGGCGAAGCAGGAGAGACACGCTCATCGATTGCGTCGGCAAATTACCGCCGTGCATTGTCGCGATGGAAGCTTGTTGCGGCGCCGATCATCTCGGTCGGTTGTTCGCGGCGCAAGGGCACGACGTCCGCCTGATGTCGCCGGAATACGTGCGGCCTTACGTCAAGGCGCAGAAGAACGACGATCGTGACGCCGCGGGGATAGCGGAGGCGGCAACGCGGCCGACCATGCGTTTCGTCGAGACAAAGACCGAGGCGCGACTCGACATGCAAACGCGGCACCGGTCCAGGGACCGTTTGGGGGGCGAACGGACAGCTCTGATCAACCAGTTGCGCGCGATCCTTCTGGAGCGCGGGATTGTTGTACCCCAGGGCAAGCGCAAACTCGAACAATATCTCGTCATATGATGGAAGAGGAGGAAGGCCGAGGTCGGAGCGCGCGGATACGGATGCGGAGCGCCGACATGCGGGCGCAATGGCTAGACCTCGATCGACGGATTGCCGCTTTCGAGGCCGAGTTCACGTCCTTTGCGCGAGTTCACGTCCTTTGCGAAAGAAAACGAAGACGCCCGGCGATTGACTACTATCCCGGGCGTCGGCGTCATGATCGCGGCGGCGTTGATCGCGGCGATTGGCAAAGCCGAGACTTTCGCGCACGGTCGCGATCTGGCGGCGTGGCTCGGCCTCGTTCCGCGTCAATCGACAACCGGCGGCAAACCGCGCCTCATGGGCATCAGCAAGCGCGGCAACACGTATCTTCGAAAGCGGTTGATCCATGGCGCACGGGCAGCGTTGCCCTATGTCGCAGAGCGGGACACGGTTCTGGGACGATGAGCCAAGGCGCTACTTGCCCGCGTCCATCCGAATGTCGCCGCCGTGGCGCTCGCCAACAAGCTGGCGCGCATCTGCTGGGCCGGGCTGCGGGCGAACGCCATTTTGCCGCCAAGGGAGCGCCTCTGGCGGCCTAACTATCTGCCGGACAGCACAAATGATGTGTTGACGGACTGACGATGTTTGCGAGTGGTGGAAGCGAGATGGCCTGACAGTCGAACGGCGTTCTGCAAACCTATTTTAAAAAATGGCGCTCGATGCCGAGAGTTTTATGAGGACCGGGACGCGCGTATCTCCATCTTGGCCGGGGAACAAGCCCGAGGCCGGATACGTTGAAGCAGACTGATAATGGCGTTCTCGATAAAATCACTTGCAGACGGGGCGGCCCATACGTTTAAAAGTCTCCTGTGCCTCAAGCTCCTTTGCGGGTGCACCGGGCGCACCTACAACTGCGGAAATTCAGCTTCTTCAGCAGCTTGCCGACGCTGCGCTCATGCCGGTTAACATCGAATTTGGCGGCGATGGGGTCACGCAGGTCGGCGCAGGGCCAGCACCCACGCCATCGGTCTTGCGGTCAGGGCCGTCTTCCACCCACTTCGCCACTTCGCTCCGCTGGGCTTCGGCCAGACGCGGCCGGCGCCCAGGCCGGGGCCAATCGGCTAGCCCAGACCAGAGCTTGTCGTTATTCGGCGCGATGTGGAGCAAACGTTTCCAAATCTACCCAAGCCAACAAAAAGTTGATCTACATACGAACAGATGGTAGTGGGTCAGTTTGAAAAAAACGGAATGGAATCCCCCTAGCCATATTGGCGATTGCGCCTATAATTCCGATCATGGCCGGCAAGCATCCTAAGCGCCCCCGCGACTTCAGCCAAGCCGCCAAGCTCGTTGTCGATATCGCGAGCGGTCAGGTCGAAGACCGCGAGCCAACGCCGGAAGAGCAAGGCAAGACCGCAGCGGCTGTTGCGCGAGGTAAGGCGGGAGGGACTAAGGGCGGCCGCGCGAGAGCGATAAAGCTTAGTCCTGAGCAACGAGCCGAAATTGCGCGGGTAGCGGCGCAAACTAGATGGAAAAAATCCCCAGGCTAGGCCGCATCGTGCAGTTGGCTAAGTTCCTCAAGATCGACGTTGAAATTGAAGTCCATCTGAATGGGCTGATCTGGACACCGCCGCTCGTTATAGCTGTCCATATCGTTCTTTAGCTGCCAGCACTGGCCAAGAATTCTGGTTTCTACGGTTTGCGCCAGCCATTTCCATGAAGGGTCGCTCTGTATTCAAGTCATCCCATTTCATGACCTGCTGATCGTTTTCGCGAACGCGCGCGGCATAATATTTCCGAACGCTTCTGCCCTTCTTGTCTTTCACATGCTCCAAGCTCATGGCGTGCGAAATTCGTTCGGCACACTAGCGAACAGCCATACCCCTTGTAAGCTGGTACCGCTCCATTGGCGACGGCCCAAGCTATCACTAAATCTTGTGACGGAACTGGCTCAGCGGCAGCGGCTTGGAGCTTTCGGCTTGACGACCTCAATTCCGTCGGTGAACCTTACACCGAGAATTATTTTCGGCAACTGGTTGTGGCCATCGAGGCGACGCCGTTTTCTGGCGGCCTCGGCCAGCTTGAAGATCATGGCGAGCGCGGTCTTGTTCAGAGACATCCTTTGGAGCGCACTGTCGGTGGCGGACCGTCGCGAATGAGCTTTCGATGGGGTTGGTGTTCGCAGATGCTTCCAGTGCTCAGCCGGAGTCGTAGAAGGCAAGCAACGCGTCGCGATCCTTGATCAGGCACTCGACAGCCTTGTCGTATTTGACGCCCCAGATTTCGATGAAGGCGTCGAACGCGGCGAGTGCATCCTTCTTGGTCTCGGCCATCCAGATCTCCTGGAGCGCACGCTTGGCCTTCGATTGCTGGCTCTTGGGCAGCTTGTTCAAGACATTGGCGGTCTTGTGCACCCAACAGCGCTGGCCGCGTGTCCTCGGCCACACCTCCTCGACCGCCTGCCAGAAGCCGAGGGCGCCGTCGGCGACCGCAAGCTCGGGTCCCATCGCAAGCCCCGCCGTTTGAGGTCGAGGAGGAGCTCTTTCCACGATTGCGCGCTCTCGCGGACGCCGTCGATGAGCCCGACAAGTTCCTTTTTGCCTTCGGCGTGGCGCCGATGATCACCAGCAGGCACTGCGCGCTTCCTCGAGCCGGGCCTGCACATGGATGCCGTCGACCCAGAAGTAAACGTAGCGTTTGGCCGAGAGATCACGCTTGCTCCAACGCGTATGCTCGTCCGACCAGGCCTCCTTGAGCCGCCCGATGGTCGAGGCAGAGAGCCCGCCGGCATCCTTGCCGAGCAGTGCGATCAGCGCCTCCAAATCACCGGTGGAGATGCCCTTGGTAAATGGATACCTCGACGGCCCATTCTGCCATTTGCTCTCGTGTCGCAGGCCACGGCTGCCCTGCAGCCCGATAGTCCTCGACGATCTTCAACAACTGGTCATGAAAGGTCATCGCTCATAGCTCCGTTCTGTCCCCGGAATTGATGGCACAGTCCCCCAGCCGTCTGTGATCGCTGTTTGTGTGACGATCCCCCTGATCTTCACTAAGTGCTTGTGGAAGTGTGTGTAAGGCAATTCATCTCTGAACTGCAGTTGGCCGACAACGATACCGGGTTGGACACCAATCCGTCGGGCGAACAGCAAAATCCTTTGTTCGGAATATAGCGGGCGAACGCGCGTGATGAAGCTATCTAGTTCTGCTTTAGGAACCAAAAACTCTGACGCGGCGGCATTTGCCCGCGCCTCTTCGGGCTTCACAGCTTCCTTACGCTGAAGGCTTTCCATCAACTCGATGTCAACAACGAGCCCGTCACCATTTAAGACATGCTCGATTTCGTGACGTAGGACGAACCAAAAGTTATTCACCCGATCAAATCGAATTGACATCGCAATGACGGGAGTGTCGCTGAGCCAAAACGTTGCGCCATCGATTTTTGCTCCCGGCAAAAATTCGACGATGACAAAACGAAGCCCAGCCTCTGCCAAGATGGCGGGAACTTGCCGAATTTCTTCCTGGGCGACTAGAAGCTCTCGCAGCCTAGCAAGCGCGTCCCTCAGTTTCCGCTCCGAGTAGGGCGACGAATGAGTGCCTTCGGCAAGTTCGTTTGCACGAAATAGCCATGCCCATTGCAGAGACGTTCGCTCATCATATTGTGCTGCCTTTGCGGCGTGAGCAAACATTGGTTTTTCGTCGAGGCTCTTAATGCGAAAAAAGCGGCACATGCGATGTTCAATGACGTCCAAATTCTTGGACGGCTCGATCCAGTTGCGCTTCATCATTTCCCGAACAGGGAATAGGGAATACAGTTTGGCGCGCCTATCGACAGCGGTGTCCTCATCGGGCTCTAGCTGCCGTAACCGATAGGCGGCGTCCAAATTCATCCAATAGAGCGGGTCGCCATCGCCAAATGCCTTTGAAAGACCACGCGCGGTCTCTGGCGTAATCTGCTTTTTGCCCGCGACAAGTTCATTAATGAGCCTCAAGGGTCTGTCCATGATCTGCGCAAGGTCGCCCTGTGTCCATCCGCGAACCTCTAGCTCCTCACGGATGAACTCTCCCGGCGAAAAAATCTCTGCAGGGATACGAGTGAGCATTTTTCTCCCCCTTGCTAATGATAATCTACGATTTCGACGCCATAGATGGTCTTCCTTGGAGCCTCGCCGTGAAGCTCCACGATGAGCCGCCATTGGTCGCTCAGCCTCATTGAGAACTGCCCTTCACGGTCACCGTGAAGCTTCTCAAAACGAAGCGAACGGAAGGCGTAGAACGTCCGCTCATCTGTGGCTGCGCGTATCTGCTGCATCCTTTTCCGGCAGGCCCTCACAACGGCATCGCCGAATCCAACGCTGAAGCGGGTCTCGGTTTCCAGCCGGTCCAAGGATTTATCTTTGAAGGCTACGTCCATGGATTGGCTCTATATATCGCACCGTGAGCGGTTGTCAATGTGACTTTCACACATAGTGTAATATTTCTATTGACATTGGTGCCTGTTTCAAGCATAATGGTCAGTATGAACAGGCTGACCAGAGACGAACGCTCCCGCATCCTCAATCCGCGCAATTACCCGCTTGACCGGTGCGAGCAAAAATACCGTGATCAAGCTTGTGATTGACGCGGGAAAGGCGGCCTCTTGGTATCAGGACCGCGTATTTCGTAACCTGACTTGCAAGCGTGTTCAGTCGATGAAATTTGGAACTTTGTCTATGCCAAGCAAAAAAATGTTCCGACAGCAAAAACGGCCCTGGTGGATGCTGGCGACGTTTGGACATGGACGGCGATCGATGCGGACCCGAAACTTATGCCGTCATGGTTCGTTGGCAGCCGGGACAGCGACTCGGCTATCATTTTCATGGAGGATCTACGGTCGCGTCTCGTGAACCGCGTTCAATTAACGAGCGATGGTCACCGCAGCTATCTTGAAGCCGTCGAAGGGGCGTTTGGCGCGGACGTTGACTACGCGCAGCTTGTGAAGCTCTATGGTTCTACATCAGAGACCGCCAAGGGCCGGTACGTACGGTCCGGCTGAGTGCATTTGGCGCCCGTAAGCAGCGGATCGAGGGCAATCCTGATCCGAAGCATGTTTCCACTTCATTTTCTGAGCGTTCAAATCTCACGCTGAGAATGCACATGCGGTGGTTCACTCGGTCGACCAACGCTTTTTCGAAGAGGGTTGAGAACCACGCCCATGCCGTCGCGCTGCACATGATGTATTATAATTTCGTGCGCATCCACCAGACGGTCCGCATGACACCAGCGATGGCCGCTGGCGTTACAAAGCGTCTTTGGGAAATGACGGATGTTGTGGACGTGCTTGAGGCTTTCGAGGCGAGCCGCGATTATGGCAGTTCAACCTGACCCACTACCGAACAGATTAACACGATCGAATTAAAGGCGAACCTTGCGTAGCGTGAATGCCTCTGCATAGCCTTCGGGGGCCCAGCATTCAATGCCGCGCAGACGCGCGAGGCCTCGGAAAGTCTCCGCGTCGAACCAGTGCTTTGACCGCTGCGTGCCGAAATGGGCGATGAGAAGTTCTATCTTGCGCTCCAAAACTTTGGCCTCGAGTGGAATATAGCCATTCGGCTGTCCGAGGTCGCCGTCCCATTTAGGGATCTCATATTCGAGGATGAGGTGATTACGAAATGCATTCCAAGTGAGCTTTGAAACCTCGCGGTGATCCTGGTGGGCATCGCCCCTGCGATGGGTGAGAATGATGTCGGGATTAACCCTGGATTTGAGGTCGATGAACCAGTCTTTTAACTCGCTCCCTTGATAGGGGAAAAAACTGTCTTTGAAGGCCGCGAGTTCGACCTTGGCACTTGCCGCTCCCACAAGGAAGGCCGCAGCCGATGCCTCAGCCTCAATACTGCGCGCGCCTGTGGCACTGAGCACGCACCAATGGGCTTCTACGATGACACCAGAAGCGATCCAGTGAAGGATCGCACCACCCGCGCCAATTTCGATATCGTCGGAATGCGCGCCAAGGCAGAGGACGGAAAGGCATTCCCCCCGCCGCGCCAAATCGAGAGACCGCATGCCGCTGACTACTGTTTCTTTCTTGTAAGGCCGGTGTTGCCAAGCCGCCAAGGCATTTTGCCCTCCTCCACCATATCCTCCAGCACTTGCCGGTCTTTCAGCGTGTCCACGGAGCGAAAGAAGCCTTCATACCTATAGGCGATGAGTGCGTTTGCCTTGGCTAAGCGTTCGAATGGCTCGACCACAAGCTCTTCACCCTCCCGCATAAATTCGAAAATCTTCGGCCGGAGCAGAAAAAAACCGCTGTTGATCCACACATCGGCCCGGTCCCAGGCCCGTAGCCCGCGCACGCCGCCTTCGCTATCCATGTCGACGATGTGGTAGGTGAGTGGCGGGCGGGTGGCCAAGAAGCAAGCTAACTTGCCGCTTTTCTTGAAGCGGTCCAGCATATCGTTGAGGTCGACATCGCTCATGCCATCGCTGTAATTGGCGAGGAAAATCTCCTCATCCTTCACGTAATCACGCACAGCCCAAAGCCGCTCGCCGATGTTGCGCCACATCCCTGTGTCGATCAGCGACACGCGCCAGTCCTCCTCCTCTGGCTTCCGGAGCAGTTCCACACTTGCCCCGTTGCCGGAAACCACGCAATCCGCGAAGACCTGCGGCCGGTAATTCAGGAAGAATTCCTTGACGACATTGGCTTTGTAGCCAAGGCAAAGGATGAAATCCCGATGACCGAAATAGCAGTAATACTGCATAATGTGCCACAAAACGGGCTGATGACCAACGGGGATCATCGGTTTTGGAATCGCCTCGGAATATTCCCGAATTCGAGTGCCGCGACCTCCACAAAACAGCACGACCTTCATACTTGCGGCTCCCTCGGGTCAATCACGGCAACCTCGGGGATCGGCACGACGAACTTGCCGCCCCACTCGCCGACATGCCGCATCTGCCGCACAATTTTCCTGCTGCAGGTTCCACGGCAAAATCAAGATGTAATCGGGTCTGGCCGTATCGATGGCG
The DNA here is from genome assembly GCA_963712225.1 of uncultured Alphaproteobacteria bacterium. Classification (GTDB taxonomy): domain Bacteria; phylum Pseudomonadota; class Alphaproteobacteria; order Rhizobiales; family Beijerinckiaceae; genus Methylocapsa. The sequence continues at coordinate 237,801 of CAVQHH010000011.1, read as the reverse complement.
CCGACGTCATGAATCGGGATGCGCATACCGGGCGTGAAGCGGCCGTGCTTGTGGGGATTGCGATCCACAGTGAAGTCCAGGAAATCGGTGCCTATACCGCAATAATTCAGCAGCGTGTTGCCCTTGCCCGGCGCGCCGTAACCGCAGATGCTCTTGCCCTCGTCTTTGGCCTTGATCAGCCCATTTGGTCGGTGCCGTAACTCAGGACGGGTCCGTCAGGCAAGAGCGCTACATGCAGGGGTATTATCGGCCAAGGAAACGCTGGGCCAAAAAAACCGCCCACGCCACCGCCATTAGGAGCAGCGGCAGGAGCGGCGGCGCCAATAGAAGCAGCGGCACGGTTAGGAGCAGCGCTAGGGGCAGCGGTTTTCGGGCTGGGTGGGACTTGGCCGAGAACGACCTTTGGCCTCGGAATCCCGATGGGTTTGTCCGGGCCGTAACCGTAGTCGCTCGGCGCCTTCTTGTCCTTCTCGAGCGTAAACCAGTTGACGACCGGAGCTGCGGCGCCGAGGAGGACAAAAACGCACAGGCACAGAAATAATTTCGTGAAACCGCCAGGCTGCATCCCCTTTCGAAGAGCAGCCCCCAAAAACGAACTGACGCGCAGCCTGACCGATTTCATCATTGCCCTCTAAATTTAGAGCTTAACGTAAATGCCTTCGAATGACTAACGTTGAAAGTTATTCATTAGCAAGCAATACGATACAATAAATACTGAATCCATTGTTTAGGAAAGAGATAAAGAAAGATAGACCCAATCGGGTTAATTCGTGATGGTTAATTGTTTCGGGTTACCCGGCGGAGTGAAGGGCACCTCGAAAAATGCCCCTTCCGCGCGGCATGCAAATCAGATTCAAGAATGTCTTGGGATTTGAGCGCTTGGAGCGTGCGCCATGGGAATGTTTCCGGCCCAAACCGAGGGCGGCGCTGATCAATGGCAAGCTCCAATTTCGATATCGTCGGAATGCGCGCCAAGGCAGAGGACGGAAAGGCATTCCCCCCGCCGCGCCAAATCGAGAGACCGCATGCCGCTGACTACCGTTTCTTTCTTGTAAGGCCGGTGTTGCCAAGCCGCCAAGGCATTTTGCCCTCCTCCACCATATCCTCCAGCACTTGCCGGTCTTTCAGCGTGTCCATGGAGCGAAAGAAGCCTTCATACCTATAGGCGATGAGTGCGTTTGCCTTGGCTAAGCGTTCGAATGGCTCGACCACAAGCTCTTCACCCTCCCGCATAAATTCGAAAATCTTCGGCCGGAGCAGAAAAAAACCGCTGTTGATCCACACATCGGCCCGGTCCCAGGCCCGTAGCCCGCGCACGCCGCCTTCGCTATCCATGTCGACGATGTGGTAGGTGAGTGGCGGGCGGGTGGCCAAGAAGCAAGCTAACTTGCCGCTTTTCTTGAAGCGGTCCAGCATATCGTTGAGGTCGACATCGCTCATGCCATCGCTGTAATTGGCGAGGAAAATCTCCTCATCCTTCACGTAATCACGCACAGCCCAAAGCCGCTCGCCGATGTTGCGCCACATCCCTGTGTCGATCAGCGACACGCGCCAGTCCTCCTCCTCTGGCTTCCGGAGCAGTTCCACACTTGCCCCGTTGCCGGAAACCACGCAATCCGCGAAGACCTGCGGCCGGTAATTTAGGAAGAATTCCTTGACGACATTGGCTTTGTAGCCAAGGCAAAGGACGAAATCCCGATGACCGAAATAGCAGTAATACTGCATAATGTGCCACAAAACGGGCTGATGACCAACGGGGATCATCGGTTTTGGAATCGCCTCGGAATATTCCCGAATTCGAGTGCCGAGACCTCCACAAAACAGCACGACCTTCATACTTGCGGCTCCCTCGGGTCGATCACGGCAACCTCGGGGATCGGCACGACGAACTTGCCGCCCCACTCGCCGACATGCCGCATCTGCCGCACAATTTCCTGCTGCAGGTTCCACGGCAGAATCAAGATATAATCGGGTCTGGCCGCATCGATGGCGCCGACGTCATGAATCGGGATGCGCATACCGGGCGTGAAGCGGCCGTGCTTGTAGGGATTGCGATCCACAGTGAAGTCCAGGAAATCGGTGCCTATACCGCAATAATTCAGCAGCGTGTTGCCCTTGCCCGGCGCGCCGTAACCGCAGATGCTCTTGCCCTCGTCTTTGGCCTTGATCAGAAACGCCAGCAATTTGCGCTTAGCGCGGTGGACATGATTGGCGAACGCCGCGTAGGTCGCAATATCGAGGAATCCCAGTTCGCGCTCCCTAGCGAGCATTTCGGCTACCGCTTTCGCCGGCTTACGCTCGGACGCTTGCCTCGCGAGATAAACACGGATCGAACCGCCATGGGAGATGAGCTCTTCGACATCGATCAGCTTCAAACCGTGCATGGCCGCCATTTTTTCGATGGTGACGAACGAGAAGTAGGAAAAATGCTCGTGGTAAATGGTATCGAATTGATTACCTTCGATGAGCCGTTGCAGATGTGGGAACTCGAGTGTGATGACGCCCTCCGGCTTCAATAGGCGCTCCATCCCGGCGACGAAATCGTTAAGGTCGGGAACCTGGGCAAGCACATTGTTGCCGATGATAAGATCCGCCCTGCAACCTTCTACCGCCAACTTCTCCGCCAGCGCCACGCCGAAGAATTCGACGCGCGTCGGAATGCCTTTGTCGATTGCGACTTTCGCCACATTCGCGGCCGGCTCCACGCCGAGCACCGGCACGCCGAGAGGCAGGAAATGCTGCAGAAGGTATCCATCATTGCTGGCCAGCTCGACAGCGAGACTATCGGCACCCAAGCCGATCCTGTCTTTGATCATTTCGCAATACGCCTTGGCGTGGGCGACCCACGAGATCGAGAAGGAGGAAAAGTAGGCGTATTCGGTGAAAATATGCTCCGGGCTCACATATTCCCTAAGCTGCACCAGAAAGCAATTGCCGCAGACGAGCACATGAAGCGGAAAGAAAGGCTCCATTTCATCCAACTGGTCGGCCGCGAGGAAGCTTTCACAGAGAGGAGACATGCCAAGGTTCACGAAGGTATGTTCCAGTCTATCGCCGCAGAGACGGCACCGCTGCGCCTTCTCGCGTTGCGAGTCCTGAGCCGTGGAGCAGGCGGGCGCCTTCACGGGTCTCCTTGCATGATTGGCGAAAGGTGACACTGGATCGGCGCAAGGCTGTGTCCTCTCTCGGCCAACATCCTCCGCTTCAATGGAGCCGAAAACATTGCCAACATGCGATATCGCATCGCTCTCGCCGAACGGCGCCCTCCGATCACTACGTTTCATGTAAAGAGCATTGAACAGACCTCGCGGTGAATATGCCTCACTTCTTTTCTTCAGTTCCGAGAGAACCAATTTTATCATCATTTTGCCCTTTTACTTGTCCATACTCCTCGTAATAGAGGTGTCTATAATGATCGTCATGATGATGTTCGAACTTTCGCATCGCGGACACTTCCACCTTATTGAGGAAGCAACCTATCAGTTTTTCATATACGGCCGAAGCTCCTTTCAATGTTTCAGAAACGATTTTCCGATTCGTTTTTCCCCACTCAATCACGAGGATAAATCCATCGAAGAGGTGAGCGGAAGCCTTCGCGTCGACGATTGGAACGAGTGGAGGAAGGTCGACAATTATGTAACTGAAATTGCGCCTCAAACCTTCTAGGCCGCTCCGCATTCCGTCAGAGACCAAGATTTCGTTGGTGTTGCTAATGCGGGACGAGACCACGGCAGGAATGAGCAAGAGACCGGTCGACGGCTCCTGCCGCAGAACGTCTTCCATGGTTGCGGTTCCGGATGCAACTTCGACAAGCCCGGCCTTTGCATCCGCCGCCAAGAACCGGCTCAACGTGGGATTATGCAAGTCACCATCGATAAGAACGCACTTTTCGCCCGCATTGGCAATCAGATGCGCAAGATTGGATGCGATCAACGTTTTCCCTTCGCTTGGAAGCGCTGACACAATTCCTATGATTTTACAGTCCGTTTTTCCTTTTTTGGCACCATCCCTCGCCTTGATGTCGGCGACGACCTTCGCATTTCGAAGCGTCCTGGCAAACAAAGAAAATGGATTCTTGACGGCATAATTAAGAGAACCGCAATCGGACAGAACGATATCATGGCTTCCTGGCGATTTGTTCTTGTCATTGGGATCTTGCGCGAGAAGATCAGACTGCCGCAGCTGAGGCAACACGCCTAGCATTTCAACAGCGAGAACAGCCTCGACTTGCGCTGAGGTTCGGAAGACGCCATCCATCTTTTCCCTGAAGAGACCCACGGCCATTCCGAGGATTAGACCTGAGAGAATAGAGCCCGGGATGATCAATATCTTCCGCGGCCAGCTTGGTGAGAGCGGCGGTGTCGCCGCGGTGATAACTCTCGCGTCCGGAATCGGATATGATTGTCGTTGCGTACTTTCTATGAACTTTTGTAGAAAGTTGTCGTAAAGAGCCCGCGATGCCTGTGCTGCGCTTTCAAGTTGGCGTAATTGAACCGACAATTCGTCCATCGAAGCCGCCTGTCGTACAAGCTTGTCGATCTCATTTTGGACCGCCTTTTGGCGATTGACGGCGATCTCGTAGTCGCTTTTGTAGCTGTCTGCGATTTGGCGCAGTTGATCAAAAATATTACGCTCGATCTCGCGCATCTCGTTGCGGGCGTTGACAGCAGCAATGTGATTGGCCCCGTACTTAGCGGTAATTTCAGCTTCCCGCTTGGCGACATCAACATATTGAAGACGCAACCGCGTGATCACATCGTTCTTAAGGGCGTCGCTAATATTTCCCATCCCGGCACCGGCCCCAGCCTGAATGACCTCCATGATACGATCGAGCCGTGTTTTTGATTCCGCCACGTTCTGGGTGGCGAGACTGAGTTGGGTGTTTTTTTCGACGAGCTGCTGCTCGTTAATCAGCCCGTGGCCAGTATTGACGATACCATTTTCACGTTTAAACAGTTGCACAGCATGATCGGTCCTTAAAGCTTCATCACGAAGCTCCGTCAGACGCTCTTGGAGCCAGAGATTACCTATCTTGTTAGTCTCTTTTCTTGCCTCCAGCTGGTCATGAATATAGGCGTTCGCTATGGCATTCGCGATCTTCGCTGCTTTCGCGGGATTGATCGAATCGAAGTCAATCTCAAAGACGTAGGTGAGGGTCTGACGTTTGACTTTTAAGCGTGACTCGAAAGTTCGGACGACTTCGCGTTTGAGTATATATTTGGAATCCTCTAACCTCGGATTGAAAATGCTTGTGTAGAGTTGCAGAAGATTACCTATTAGACTGAGGCTGGAGCTCGCAAACTCCGGATCCTTCTCCAAATCGAGTTTTTCTATTACACTGGAAGCCACCCGCTCGGATTTGATGATTTCAAGCTGACTGTTTAGCAGAGGGGTCTCTGAATCGAAACCGCCGGGCTTAGAATCTTTTTGGAAGGGATCGACTATTCTCGGATCGATGAAAACTGCTGCGCTGGCGGTGTAATACTTTGTAGCGACTACGCAATATATTTGCCCGAGAATAAAAACAACGAACAAAGTGCCAAAGATAGCCAAACTCTGGCGCCGAAGAAATCCGGTGGCACCCTCAAGGCTGAAGGTGCCCTTATCACCTTCGCTGTCCATAGATGGGGACAAGTCATCAAATTTTGAAACCCAACGCATCCCTCAATCCTAAATTAGTGTGGGAAACTGGTTGCTGCCGGTAATTACGGCGTACATGGGAGCAACAAAAACCAACCCAAATTTCCAGTGGGAGAATGATACACCATAAACTCTACTCTGTGGAGTTTTTCCACTTGCTTTAGCCCGTTTTATGCACGCTACCCGGCCCATCGACACGACGTCACGAGAACTCAAGGGTTTCCGGAATGATGGGCAGTGGCAAGCCAACAATATCACGGATAGTATATCCTCGCGGGATCGTCGATCTCGCCCTAATGAAGCCGCACAATATTGCTATATTGTTATATTGCTATTCTCATTCATGACGTATCGTTCTCCCTTGGAAATTCGGGTCGGTTTGGTTGCCACCGCCGATACGCCGCCTCTCTCAAACCGTCATTACTGAGGTTCCTGCATAGCTCACACCGGACAGGCCCGATCTGCCGCGATCCGGTAATTAGCCACATCCTATTATAGCAATCCAGTTATAGCAATCCAGCATTCGCCAATCGACATAATGATTTGTTGACGATTAAGTTACTATAATCATGATTGGAATGAGGCTGTCACGGCGAGTCCGGCAGGTGAAACAAATGGTGCGGTTCTCAGGCTCGATTTTGACCGCCGGTTGATGCTTCAGTTTCGCGTTTCGGCGGTCACTTTCCGATGCCGGATTGATCGCTTATCGGGAACTGTCCGGCGTCAGCACCTATAAGTCATATGTGGACGGCCTCATGGCAAGCACTTTTTTGCGCTGAACGGTTTGGTCGGCTGCGGTCATATGTCCGGCCTGGTGGCGCGGCGCATATGTCCGCTGGCCCTCTGAATTTCATCGACACTCACTTCATCAAGTCGCTCGCGTTGCACGCAGCTTATGATGACCCGCATTTCAAGAAAACGTTGTTGACGATAGCCGCAACTATCGTCGAGAGCCTCCGCCAGGGCGGGAAGACCTTGTTCGCGGGCAATGGCGGCAGCGCCGGCGACGCCCAGCATATTGCGGGAGAGTTCGTTTCCAGACTCAATTTCGACCGCGCGCCATTGGCTGGCATCGCGCTCACGACCGATTTATCCGTATTGACCGCGATTGGTAACGATTATGGCTATGCCGACGTTTTTTCACGTCAAGTCGCTGGTCTTGGACGACGCGGCGACGTGTTCGTCGCGATCACCACCTCCGGCAATTCGCCGAATATCATCAAGGCGGCGCGTACCGCGCGCGAACTCGGAAGCGTCACGGTCGGGTTCACTGGGCGCGGTGGCGGAATACTGGTCTCGGAATGCGACCTCTGTTTGCATGTTCCTTCGGATTCGACGCCACTGATCCAACAGGTCCATATCGTCGCCGCGCATTTGATTTGCGGTCTCGTGGAGCAGGCTATGTTCCCGAGCCAGCAACCGCAAATGCAGCGAGCACAGTCTTGATACGTCAGGCTGTCGTCCCATGCGGTGGCCTCGGCACACGTTTGGGCGATTTGACCGCTTGTACGCCTAAGCCGCTTCTACCAATTGCGGGACAGCCATTCTTGGACGTTCTGTTCGAGGAGCTTGGCCGGCATGGATTTGATCGCGTGTTGTTGTTGGCGGGCCACCTTGCGCAAGAAGTCGAAGATTATGTCCTTTTGTCGGGAGCGGCAAAACGTCGGCGGGTGTCGCTCGACCTCTCGATCGAGCCAGTGCGCGTAGGCACGGGTGGCGCGTTGCAGTTCGCGGTCACCAAACTGGATGACGCTTTTCTCTTGCTGAACGGCGACTCCTGGTTCGACATCAATCTGCGAGCGCTGACTGCGTTTGCCGAGCGCAGTCCCGATGTCGCCATGACGCTCGCTTTACGTTCTATGCTCGACGTGCCACGCTACGGCGGCGTGACGCTCGACGGCGACAGAATCTTCGCCTTTGACGATAGGGCGCCGACCTCGGGGGCGGGTACGGTCAACGGAGGAATCTATGTCTGTCGCAAAAGCCCACCTGCTCGCCGCAATCGAGGAAGCGGGTGGCGGGGAGGCCGGGAGTCTCTCCTTGGAGAGCGTTGTCATGCCGGCGTTGGCGCGGCAAGCTGCTCGGTCGTGCTGGTCCCGATGACGACTCGTCAAAGCTGAGAAGACCCAGCCATCATCGATATCCACCGCCAATCGATCCAGATCACACGCTGCCTGCGCGTGCAGCCACCAAAACCGTGGTCCCGCCAAAACGCTCACATCTCTTCGCGGAGGGAATCCTACAACGGCCGACACCTTCATCGGGCGGCCGGCTATCGCCCTGCGATGTCGATCTGGCTTGAAGGAACGGCGGCCGAAGGAAGTGGATATGATGGACAACGCCGCCGCGTTAACCACATGCCCACAGCGACAGCAGAAGACAAGACCCCTCGCGGCATGATAATCTGGAACAGGAGCGGTCGGGCTTCCAACTAAGACACTGGCTCAAGCGGTCCGCTGCGCGGGTCCATGTCAAGTCTTCTCATCGAGAGATGGAGCTCGGGTTGGATCAATCCATCGACCTCGGGCACCATGAAGTTTCAATCGGAGGTATTCCATGCGCTTTCTCGAAACCGATTTGGACGACGCGTGGCTGATCGAGTATGAGCCCGTCTACGATGAGCGGGGATTTTTTTCAAGGACGTTTTGCGTGAAGGAGTTCGTTGCGCACGGCCTAGAGGCGAATTTCGTTCAGCATAGCCTATCGTATTCCGCACTGCGGGGAACGCTGCGTGGCATGCATTTCCAGGCGCCGCCACACGGCGAGGTGAAAGTTGTAGATTGCGCAAAGGGTGCGATCTGGGACGTGATCATCGACATACGTCCGCATTCGCGCACTTTCGGTCAATGGCGAGGCTTCGAGCTTACGGCCGAAAATCGCCGCCAGCTCTATATTCCTGTCGGCTTCGCCCACGGGTTCGAAACCCTCTCTGACCACACCGAAGTGCGTTACCTCATCTCGGCGTTTTACGAGCCTTCGGCAGCGCGCGGCCTGCGATATGATGCCCCGGCCTTCGGCATCGCCTGGCCTTTGCCGGTCGCCGTCATATCCAGCAAGGATCAGGTCTGGCCGAACTTTACCGGCAAATTGCTCCCGCGGCCGGCCGGGGTCCGAGTTGCAGGAACACTTTAAGCTGGGAAGCGGCTGGTAAAGCAAGTGTCTTGCTTGAATCACACAGATTCAGCAGGTTCAACTTCTTTCCGGACAGATGGGGTGATTTGGGTCTCGGCCGAGGGATGATGAAGGCGGCTGCTCCTTTCGATATGTGAGAACATGGTCGGTGGCGAATCGCCACGACCATCGGAAAGGAGCAGCTATGAGATACTTTGCCGGATTGGACGTGTCATTGGAGGAAACCGCGATTTGACGAGCGATGGGCATCCGGGACCGGCCCACCTCGTTCCGCTCGCCCTGGCACAACGGATATGCGAAGCGCCGGGAGACCGGCAAGGAGTAGAGGGTGCAAGTCTCTTGCGATGAAGGAGTAGCGGTCCACATCGGCCCCGAGTTCATGCGCGGTGCCCTTGAGGGCCTCGGCGAAGCGTTGACAGGGGTGCGCATAGGCCAGTCATTGAGCCGCGAAAGTTTCCTATTCTGGGTGCCGACTCCGTGCATAGAATGGAAAGATTTCGAACTTTTGAATTGAGAGACGCGTGGCAAACGCGGGGGCGATTGGCACTTAATTTTCATCGCAGAAGGGAGTGGACTTCCGCGGCGAAGGGAGCGTCACTGCGCCATGCCGAGATAAGGGCCGGTTGCCATTCGGGATCCTGCCCCGCTGGCGACAGCCCAAGGGGACAACGATCGCTGCCATCATGAAGGCGACGCGGGTTGGCAGCAGCACTCGGTCCGCGGCTTCTTTGCGGGTGTGGTGCGCAAGAAGCTCGGCTTAACGCTGATATCGGAGAAGGCCGGGGCCGAACGCGTTTATCGTGTGCCTGTCGGCCAGCCGACCAAATCGAAGCCGAAGATCTCCATATAGCCGGCCGCTTAGCCATGGCTTCGATGGACTCTCGAGCGATCGAGGGCGAGATCGATCGCCTTCGATCGCGCGGCCTCGAGGAATTGCGGCGCGAATGGCGGCGGCTCAACCACGCTGAACCGCCGCGGATCAGTCGCGACCTGCTCATCTTAGCCCTCGGTTACAGACTTCAGGAAATCGCGCACGGCGGGCTCGGCAAGGCGACCCGGCGCAAGCTGCAAACGATGGCGAAGGCCCTACGGACAACGGGCCGGGTTGGCCAGGCGCCGAGCCTCAGCCTGAAGCACGAAATGGCGCCGGAGAGATTTTCATGACGGCCGCGGCCGAAATCGCGCGTGAAACCGTCGCCGCCACGAATTGCTTTGAACACGAGACCGGTAACCCCGCAAATTCGCGAGAATATAGGCTTCCTAGACAGACAATAATACATTGAATATCAAGTACTTAATAACTGGTGGGCCGGGCAGGATTCGAACCTGCAACCAGACCGTTATGAGCGGCCGGCTCTAACCGTTGAGCTACCGGCCCGGGCAGGCCTCGATCAAGCCGCATCCTACCTTGGGCGGCGAGCCCGCGGTGACTTTCTCGAATTTCCGCCATTCAACCCAACGAGAAAAATTCGAGGCAGACCCCATGGTCGTTTCGCTTGGACTTTGGCATAACGCCGGGAAGCGGGCATTAAACTTACTTCGCGGCGCGAAGCAATGGCCGCGACAGGCGCATGCAAGGAATCGACTCCAGCAATTCGCGCTCGCATGGAATTTTGCGATCGAAAAGGAATTGCTCAATATCAATAAGTTGGCGCAGACCTTGTCGAAAACGTCCGTCCACTCATTGATAACAACCTATTTTAACGTGGCGCCTTTTTCGCCAAAATACGCTGCAGAGTGCGCCGGTGCATGTTGAGACGGCGCGCCGTTTCCGAGACATTGCGGCCGCAAAGCTCGTAAATCCTTTGAATATGCTCCCACCGCACCCGGTCGGCCGACATTGGATTTTCCGGGAGTTCGGCCTTGTCGTGGCGGGTGGCCATGAGAGCATTGAAAATTTCGTCGGCATCGACTGGTTTGGCCAGATAATCGAAAGCCCCGATCTTCACGGCGGTCACGGCGGTAACGATATTGCCATAGCCGGTCAGGATGATGCCCCGCGCGTCCGGGCGCTTCGCCTTCAATTCGCGGATCACATCGAGCCCGTTGCCGTCGGCAAGCCGCATGTCGATGACCGCGAAGGCGGGAGCGCCTTCGCTGATTGCCGCGAGACCTTCGGCGACCGAGTGCGCTGCGGTCACGGTGAAGCCGCGCGTCTCCATGCTGCGGCAAAGGCGCGTCAGGAAGGTATTATCGTCGTCGACGATCAAGAGCGAGCGATCTGGCCCGAAACCGCCCTGCATATCTTCATCTTCGCTCGGCTTTCCCGCCTTGACAGGCTCGGGGGGGGCGTTTTTCATTGCCAATCGCCTCGCTTGAACCATCTTCAGGACAAAACACGACAAAGCAAGAGAGAATCAACAAATCTTTCGCGTTTTCTTGGGCCGTGAAAGTGCCCCGGCTTTGTCTTAAGTGCGCGGCCGGAGTTCGGCCTCGGATTTGGCCGTGGTACCGCTGGCGGGTAATCGTTTGGCCCCGCGTTCGAATGCCGCCCTTTCCCACAAAATCGTAACCACCGCACCGGTCGCCGGGGGCACGCGATTCTCGGTCTTGACGATCGCGCCGGAGCGTTCCAGCAGGGTCTTGGCGATGAATAAGCCAAGGCCCAGCCCCGCACCTTCTTCCGTTTTAGCGCGCCTGTCGCTTTTGGTTGTTACGTAAGGCTCGCCCACCCGGCCAACGACATCAGGAGAAAAACCCGGGCCGTTGTCCTCGATTACTATCCCAACCCGTGCCCCATTCCATTGCGCCGCGATACGGACTTCGGAAACCGCGAAGTCTATCGCGTTTTCGATCAGATTGCCGAGCCCGTACAATATGCCCGGGTTCCTCAGACAGGCCGGTTCCGGCCCTTGCCCATCCTCGACAATCGAAATGTGAACTCCGAAATCGCGGTGCGGGCCGACAACCTCCTCGATGAGCAGACTCAAACTCATTTCATCGAAAATATTGCCGGCATCGCCGCCAAGCGAGGCGAGCTTGCCTAGGATGGCGCGGCAGCGGCCGGTCTCCTGCGCGAGCAGGGTGAGATCCTCTTCGAGGGGATCGCTGGCGGGAAGTTGCTTTTGGAGATCCTTGACGATGAGCGTGATCGTGGCCAGGGGCGTGCCGAGTTCATGCGCCGCCGCCGCCGCCAATCCGTCGAGCTGCGTTAAATGCTGCTCGCGCGCGATCACGAGTTCGGTCGCGGCCAAGGCGTCGGCGAGTTTGCGCGCCTCGACGGCAACGCGCGACGCATAGATCGCGATGAAGGCCGCACCAAGTACGATCGCGACCCAAATTCCTGCGTCGTAGATTAAGGGGAGCTGCAGCTGCTCTCCCGGAAACCAAGGCAGCGGGTAGTGCCGGAAGGTCAGGGCCGATACCGCGCCGACCATTAGCAGGGTCAGGTTCAAAGTGATCCGGCCCGACAGCGACACCGCGGAGATCATGATCGGCGCCAAGTAAAGCACTGAAAAGGGATTTTCGATCCCTCCGGTCAGATAGAGAAGAACCGTCAACTGGAGGATATCGTAAGCCAGCATCAATGCGGCCGGCACATCCTCGAGCCGTTCGATGCGGCCGAAGCGCAGCCGCAGGCCGATGTTGAGCCCGGCCGAAGCCGCGATGACAAGAAGACAAGGGCCAAGCGGAAGTGAAAACCCGAGCCAGAAATAGGTCACGACAAGCGCGATAGCCTGTCCGAGCAGAGCCAGCCAGCGCAAACTGACGAGCGTATCGACGCGGAGCCGCCGCGAGCGCCCGCCTAGGTCGATGTTGATTAATTCGGCCATGACACCCGCTTACACTGGTCGCGATCGAAGTAACAGGGCTGGCGCCAAGGGCCAGCGGCGACGATCTGGCCGCCGGGCCGAAGGGCTCTTTTCAACCGGCCGGCGTTTGGGTCTTGCCGGATTTTTGCTGAAGCGGCGACGGGACCAGGCGCGGAAATTACGATATAGGATGGCGAGAGCATCCGATTCGATCCCGCCCATGCGCCTCGACTGGAACGATATCAAATCCCGCGCGGCGAAATTCGCCGAGGATTGGAACGGCGCCCAATACGAGCGGGGCGAGACGCAAACGTTTTACAACGAGTTTTTCGAGCTGTTCGGCGTCACCAGGCGGCGCGTCGCGAGCTTCGAGCATGGCGTGAACCTGCCCGATAAAAAGCGCGGCTATCTCGATCTTTTCTGGAAGGGCAAGCTCCTCGTCGAGCAGAAATCGGCCGGACGCAGCCTGGTGCCCGCGCGACGGCAGGCGCTCGATTATTTTCCAGGCCTCAAAGAGCACGAGCTGCCGCGCTATATTCTCTTGTCGGATTTTCAGAATTTCGAGCTTTACGATCTCGACATCGCACCCGACCGGCCGGTGTGCTTCCGGCTCCAGGATCTGTCCGATCACGTTCAGGATTTTGGCTTCATCGCCGGCCAGGAGCGGCGGGTTTTCCGCGATCACGATCCAGTTAATATTCTCGCTTCCGAAATCATGGGCGCGCTGCACGACGCGCTCGACGAGGCGGGCTATCGCGGCCACAAGCTCGAACGTTTCTTGGTCCGCCTCTTGTTTTGCCTCTTCGCCGACGACACCGGCATTTTCCAGCCGCTCGGCATTTTTGAGGAGTATTTAAAGGACCGCACGCGCGAGGATGGCGCGGACCTCGGCCCGATGCTCTCGAAACTATTTGAGGTTCTCGACACCCCGGAGCCGGAGCGCGGCAAAAAACTCGACGCGGATCTTGCCCGCTTTGATTACATCAACGGCGAGCTTTTCCACGAGCGCCTGCCGCTGCCCGATTTCGACCGCGCCATGCGCGACAAGCTTTTGTACGCCTGCGGCTTTAATTGGGAAAAAATCTCGCCCGCGATTTTCGGCTCGCTATTTCAGTCGGTCATGGACAAGGTTGCCCGCCGCAAGCAGGGCGCCCATTACACCAGCGAGAAAAACATTTTGAAGGTCATCGAGCCGCTGTTTCTCGACGATCTCAAAAGCGAATTCGCGCGGCTGAAGGCACGCAAGGATACAGGCCGGAGGAGGGCGCTGGAGGATTTTCATGCGAAACTCGGCGGCCTCACTTTTTTCGATCCGGCCTGCGGCTGCGGAAATTTTTTGGTCATCGCCTATCGCGAATTGCGTGAACTCGAAATCGCGGTGTTGAAGGAACTCCATCCCGGCGAGCAGCGCGTCACCGACATTGGCCTCTATACGAAGGTCGATGTCGATCGTTTTTATGGGATCGAGATTTCCGAGTTTCCGGCGCGCATTGCCGAAGTCGCGATGTGGATGATGGACCACATCATGAACGCGCGGCTCTCCGCCGCCTTCGGCGAAAGTTTTGTGCGCATACCCTTAAAGACATCGCCGAACATTCTTAATGCCGACGCGCTGGAGACGGATTGGGCGAACGTGCTCGCACCCGAAAAATGTTCTTACATTCTCGGCAATCCGCCTTTTGGGGGCTTTGTGCAACGCGACGAAGCGCGTCAAGACCAAATGGCGGATGCAAAACTTGGCTTTCGGGCAATCGGCTAGATTACGTCTGCGCCTGGTTCGTCAAGGCAGGCGAGTATGTTCGAGGCGGGAGGGGCGCGGTTGGAAACCGCCCCGCATTGGTTTTGTCGCGACCAATTCGATCACGCAAGGCGAGCAAGTCGCGCAGCTCTGGCCCATGCTTTTTGAGCGTTACGCGCTGGAAATCGCCTTCGCGCACCGCACCTTCGCATGGATGAGCGACGCCAGGGGCAAGGCCCATGTCCATTGCGTCATCATCGGCCTAACGCGGCGCGACGGCGAGCCGAAGAAAAGCGGCTTTTTCCTACGACGACATCAAGGGCGATCCGCGCGAGAGCCGGCATGCGGCGCTGACGCCTTATTTGTTCGATGCGAGCAAGCTTGCCGACCGCCATCTGGTTGTCGAGCGTGAAATGAACTCGTTGAGTTCCTTTCCAAAATTATGCGTTGGCACAAAACCTGTCGATGGTGGCCACTATATTTTCAATGATTCGGAGCGGGTCTCATTTCTTTGGGAAGAGCCTTTAGCGATCAATATTATCCATCCGTTTATTGGGAGTGAAGAGTTTATTAATGGAATTTCCCGCTGGATTTTCTCTGTTCGGCCAGGTCCTCCCTCGGGGCGAATTGAGAAGTCGATGTCCTCGCGTCATTGCGCAACGTATAGCTATGTTCGGTCTCGTAAGCGATTCGCGGACGCGCTGGGAAGCTCGCGCAATCGTTGGCACAAACCCCAGCTCGTTTCATGTAACCGTTGTACCGGATGCGCCATTTCTTGTGATTCCCGAAGTCAGTTCTGAAAGGCGCGACTATGTTCCGATAGGGTATCTTGAACCACCGACGATACCCAGCAACAAGCTGCTCGTCATGCGGAATGCCGATCTTTGGACATTCGCCCTCCTCACCTCACGCATGCACATGGCGTGGACGCGCATCGTCGGAGGGCGCTTGAAGAGCGATTTCCAATACTCAGTCGGAATCATCTACAATCCCTTCCCCTGGCCGCAGCTCGATCTTGCCGCCAAAACAAAACTCGAAAAGCTTGCGAAAACCGTGCTCGACGCGCGCGCCGCGCATGAGGGCGCGACTCTCGCCGATCTCTACGATCCCGATGTCATGCCGGAGGATCTGCGCAGGGCGCATCGCGCGCTCGACGAAGCGGTGGATAGGCTCTATCGCAAGGAGACTTTTGCGAGCGACCGCGAAAGGGTGGAGCATCTGTTCGGCTTATACGAAAAACTCACCGCGCCGATGCTCGCCGCCGCCGCCAAATCCAAGCGCGGCCGGAAAAAGTGAAGGCCCGGCGGCGCCCTCGCGCCAGGCTGCAACGATGGCCACGACTAATTCCTATGAATTAATATCTACCTACCCAGACGTCCGTGAGTGAATGCTCGTGCTAATACTTTCAACAAATTTATTAATAGTATAACGTAATGTTAACAAACCCAAATCGTAAAAATTGTCTTTACTTCATATTTGATTTACTCAATCATATAAACCTTGGATTCAGTGTGTTGCTTAAACTGGTTTTCATTTGTGATTCGTATGTTTGGTTGCATGGACGCGCCGGTTGGGATACCGCCGCAAGAGACGAGGTTAATCCTATGATGAGTGCCCTGAAAAGCGAGGCCGCGCAGCCTCGCGCCGGGTTTGCCGAGGTCCGGCCGGCCTATCTCGAGGCTTTGAGGCTGGTTGAGAGGCTGCATCGCCGCCTTCTCGACGTGATCAAGGACGAATTCGACCGGCGCGGCCGCAGCGACGTCAATTCCGTGCAAGCCTTGCTGCTTTATAATATCAGCGACAAGGAATTGACCGCCGGCGAATTGCGCACGCGCGGCTATTACCTTGGTTCGAACGTCTCTTACAATGTCAAGAAACTGGTCGAATCCGGCTATTTGCATCACGCCCGCTCGCGCATCGACCGCCGCGCCGTGCGAATCAGCCTGACCGATAAGGGCAGGGACGTCCACAACATCGTCTCCGGGCTCTATGACAAGCATGTCGCCACGGTGGAGCAAATCGGCGGGATCAACTCCGGCGAGTTTACAAAGCTTAACCACTCGCTGGTCCGGCTCGAACGTTTCTGGACAGACCAGATAAGGTACAGGCTGTGACGCGCGGGACACGACGCCAAGCCGAAGATTAAGCGTGACCGCGCGAGTTCTTGCCGCAGGTTATTTTGAACGCGGCCATATTTCGAACCTAAACGCCACAAATTCGCCGTCCTTTTTTGTGCCTTTGTCATCACTGTGGCGCCAGCTCAAAAGAAGAGTCAGTCACGCGCCGTCTGGCGTTTGGGTGCTCAATAGGTCTTCAAGAAGCTCTCCCAAACCAATGACGCCACTGGCCGCAGGCCGGTCGCGCCGGATCGTCCCAGGTTGAGATGCGGTCCGCGCGAGCCTCGGATCGCACCCGCGCCGCCGGATGAGCATTGGAAGACCGTGGTATTGGAGGTCGAGGCATTGGGATTCGGGACGAAAAAAGATTTGTTGCGCCTGCCGTATCGTCATTTTTATCCTCTTGGGCGCGCGGCGGCGGTCGTGGCCACCGCCCTCGGGTTAACCCATGCCGTTGGCGCGGCCGCGGGGCCGGGCGATGCAGCGTTCGGCGAGCAGGCCGAGTGGGCGCAACGTTACGATGCGGACCCGCGCCTTTCGGTGAGCCGCTCGAATACGCCGGTTCTCGCGGTGGAAACTTTCGCGGCGACCGGACAGGCGATCGAAACCTACCGCCAGATCGTCGCCAATGGCGGCTGGGTCGCGGTTCCCGCCGGACAGACGCTAAAACTAGGCGGAAGCGGCCGGGCCGTGGTCGCCCTGCGAAAACGGCTCGCGGCATCGGGCGATCTCGATCCCTCTGCCGGGGCTTCGCCGGTCTTCGATTCCTACGTCGATGCCGCGGTGAAACATTTTCAGGCCCGCCACGGGCTGCTCCAAAGCGGCGTGGTTTCAAAGGAAACCTTTGCCGCGCTCAATATCCCGGCCGACGTCCGGCTGCATCAGCTCGAGGTGAACCTCGTCCGGTTGCGCTCCTATTCCGGCAACCTTGGCGAACGTTTCGTCATGGCTAATATCCCGGCGATGGCGGTCGAGACGGTCGAGAACGGCGTTGTCGTGACGCATCATGCGGCGGGCGTCGGCAAGATCGACCGCCAATCGCCGGTCATGATGACGAAGGCGATCGACATTAATTTCAATCCGTATTGGACCGTGCCCGCCTCGATCATCCGCAAGGATTTGATCCCGCGCATGCAAAAGGATCCGAACTATCTGGCCGACCATAAGATCCGGATTTTCGACAAGGACGGTCAGGAGCTTCAATCCGATCAGATCAATTGGAACTCGCTCGATGCGGTCAATTACAATTTCCGCCAGGATCCCGGCGGCGATATCAATTCGCTTGGGGTCGTGCGCATCAATATCAACAATCCCTATGGTGTCTACATGCATGACACCCCCGAGAAAGGGATTTTCGGCGACGATGACCGGTTTGTGTCTTCCGGTTGCATCCGCGTCCAAAACGTTCGCGATTATGTAACCTGGCTGCTCAAGGACACTCCCGGTTGGGATCGCGAACATATTGATGAGGCGATCCGCTCCGGCGAGCGCGTGGATGCCAAGCTCGCGACTCCGGTTCCGGTGTATTGGGTATACATCACGGCGTGGGCCACGCCCGACGGTCTCGCCGAGTTCCGCGAGGATATTTATCAGCGCGACGGCTTTGGGCCGGTTACGGCCGACGCTTCACCGGCCCCGCTCCCGCAAGTGCAACCGCTGCCGGAACCCCGCGCGGTCAGCACGCGCAGCCCCGCACTCGAACCCATGAACGACGACGAATAATCCGCGTGGATTTGCAACCGGCGAAAGACGCAGGGGCGATAAACCACGATGATTCTCGCCTCCGGCGCTATTGTTGGGCGATGCGAAATTCGACGCGCCGGTCGTCGCGCCGCCGACTTTCTATCCCATCGTTGCTGCGGCCTTCCATTGTCCCGTTGTTGTTGGCCAACGAATCGGAACTCCCGTAGCCTCTCGCGCTCAGCATGGCGGGGTTGACCCCGGCATCGACGAGGACTTGGCGCACGGCATTGGCACGCCGTTGCGAGAGCTTCCTATTGGCGGTTGGATTACCGGCGCCGTGCGTGTAGCCGTTGATCCGAACCACCGTTCCAGCAGGCAATTGGTTTATCAAACCGGCCGCCTGCCGCAAGAGAACCTCGCTGCTCGACGGAACCTTGGCGCTGTTGGCAGCGAAATAAATGGCCGGCAGATGAAGGGCCGGCTGATTCGGAGCGCCGCCTGGGTTTTTGCCGCTGAAGCCCGATTTGAGCGCCGAGGACGTCGCCGCCGGTTTGGTCGCGCCGCTACCTGCAAGTGTAGCAACCGCGAATTGGGGCCCAAGAACGGATTTCACCGAACCGACGATCCTGTAGCGATCCGCATCAGGGATCGTTCCCCCGACACTAACGGCATTTCCTTCAAACAACGCCTGCGACCCCGGGGTCTTGAAATTATCGAGCGCTGCCTTGAGATCCTTCGTCCAGCCCGCCTGGCCAACATGCTGGTCCACGGCGAGTTCGCCGGTGATTTTATCGGCTCCGAACACCGTCTTGAGCGAGTCGGTAATCGCGGTGCGAGTAGCGTCGTCTCCGACAGTGCCGGAGTAAACAATGAGGCCGTTCTCATTGCTAAGCGCCAAGCGCGCTGGCATCGAAGGCGCGGGTGGGGACGCCACCGGCTTGCTAAGCGCCGAGCGCGCTGGGGAAGAAGGCGCGGGCGGTGTTGCTACCGGCGCATTTTGCGCCATGACGGGCGCGGACTGTACGGCCGCCCGAGTGCCCGTCCTTCCCGATGAAATCGCGTATCCCAAAACTCCGAGCGTAAGCAGCAGACAGGCGCCCGGAATAAGCAACCGGCCGAGCCCGGGAGCGCCGCCGCGGCCTCCCGCGCTGCTCGGCGGAATTTGCTCTGCTCCAGGCAGCGCACGTTTCTCGGCGTGGGAGGATGAAAGCGGGATGGCCAAGTCGGGGAAACTCGATGCCGCCGCGGGAACTGCCGACGGGATAGCTCCGCCTTGTGCCAGCTGGCCGATGATTTTGGGTATTGCATAGCCCAAAATCGTTCTCGCGAAGCGTTGGCTGACATCGGCTTTTTCGGCAATCTCGCTAATAGCGCCCGAGCCTAGTGTCTCCTCTACCTCTTGCCCCGAAAGCGGCACGGCATCGGTACCTCCTACCCAGGAAGCAACCTCGGCGGCGAAACCCGCGGCCTTGAACCTATCCAGGAAGCCGCTAATGCCACCCGGCTGTCGAGCGATCAGGTCAAGGGTCTCTTGAACAAGCGAACTGCCCTTGGATCCGAGATGGTATCGCGCGCCGATTTCTTGAATGAGCTTGTCGAAAGTAATGAGCTTGTCAAAGGTCTTTCTCGAAGTCGCCATCATGCCGTCTCCTTCTCGAAAAATGCCGGCTCGCCCCGCGTGTCTCGCGAGTAGAACTCTCATCCCGGCTAACGGATAACCGCGACCGGAGGCGAAAGTTGCCCCATATGCACGCCATTATACAACCGCTTGCGGCTAAGCATAGAGCCAGAAAGTTTGATTTCGTCATCTGCGGCTCAATTTCCAGTTTTTCCTCATGATCTTCAACGCTCAGTCCGGCTTGCGCGAAAACGATCGCGTTTTGAAAGCCGCGGCAGCGCCGTCCCGCGGGCGCACCCCAATCCATGCATGATCCCTCATGCTGGGCCGTTTCGGGGGCGTTCCTAATCGCCACGCTCCGGCCGAGCCGCGCTAGAGCATGTCCCGAAAAAGTTGCTCGATTTTTTCAATTCCGACATGCTCCAAATCTTTGAATTCGAGCGATTCCTATTCGATCACGTGATTCGAGGTGATCGGCAAGCGCGCTAGCAGGAGCTCGCCACAAGTGGCGCCAAAGCCGCACAAATCGTTTTTCTGGACGTCATCCACAATTTCCCGCGGGACCGGGCTTTTGCACTGGCGTCCCAATGCTATTCTAGCGGCGATTCGAACGTTGTTTGTTTGCGGTCAGTTCGCGTGCCGCGTGAGCAACTTGCTCCGGCCACGCGCGCGATTTGGCGGAGGTTGATCCTTGGACGGCAAAAATTTAGCCTCTCGCCGGTTCGATTTCGACGCCACCTCTGAGCTGTCGGCAATCGAAGCGGTTGACCTTGTTGAAATATCCGGACGAGTCAAATGGTTCGATGTCGCGAAAGGGTACGGCTTTATCGTGCCGGACAATGGTGCCGCCGACGTACTTTTGCACATAACCACTTTGCGCAAGGACGGCTTTAGCGTCGCTTATGAGGGAACCCGCGTCGTCTGCGTGGCGATGCGCCGGGCGAAGGGATTGCAGGTTCTAAAAATTATCTCGATGGATGGATCGAGCGTCGCCCATAGATCCGAATGGCGGCCGCCGCGCAGCTGTGCCGAGGTGGCGCCGGCGGGCGGGTTTCAAATCGCCATCGTCAAATGGTTCAACCGCCTGCGGGGATTTGGCTTTCTTACCCAAGGCGAGGGTACGCACGATATTTTTGTCCATATGGAAACCCTGCGCCGTTACGGGATCGCGGAGTTGCGGCCGGGAGAAAGCCTCCTCGTGCGGTTCGGTGACGGCCCGAAGGGACTGATGGCGGTCGAGGTGCGACCGCTTGACGCGATTTTGCCCATGCCGCATTGAGGTGGCATCCGTTCATGCGGCCGTTTGCGGGTTAGCCGCGGCCAAGTTCCATGCGACCGCAAGCCGATGAGCGTTGCGCGTGAACGTCTTTGGCGAGGCGCCGGTGCGATCCGGCCGGCTGAGACCTCGGCGTTTCAAGTTGAAACGCTCATGGCCTTTATGACATTGTTTTCTCGTATGGTCCCATCCAAAAAATCCACACCTTTTTGCGATCAGGCGCCAACCGCCGGCCATGCCGATTTGGGGCGCAGGGTTTTGGCCTTCCTTGGACTGTGCGCAAGCTTGGTTTTCCTTTGCGCGAGTCGGGCAGCGCTCGCCATAGACGCGCCGCCACTGCAAGCCAACCTCGAAAGGCTTGAGATCGTCACCGCCACCGGAACCCATGAATTTTCCGTGGAAGTCATGCGCAGCGGGCCGCAACGCGAACGCGGCCTCATGTTCCGCCGGTTTCTTCCGCAAGAGCGTGGCATGTTGTTCGGTTTCGCGACCGAGCGGCCGGTGATGATGTGGATGAAAAACACGTATTTGCCTCTCGACATGATCTTCATCGGCCGCGCCGGCAAGATCGTCGGGCTCGCCGAGAATACCGAGCCCTTGTCGGAGAAAATGATCCCCTCTGGCGCTCCGGCCTATGGCGTACTCGAAGTCAATGCCGGGACGGCTTCCCGTATTGGCTTGCGGATCGGCGACAGCGTCCGCCATCCTCTGTTCGATAAGTGACGGGAACCAGGTATCCATGATTGGGTTGCCGCTCTTGTTCGCGGCGCGGCCGCATGATAGCGAATGCGCGGCAAAAAGGCAGGGGCTTCGTCTCCATGCGGGGTATAGCGCAGTCTGGTAGCGCGGAAGTTTTGGGTACTTCAGGTCGCAGGTTCGAATCCTGCTGCCCCGACCAATGATTTCAATAAGTTAGCAAGGGGTGGGCACCACAAGGGCACCGCGTGACGTCATTTCCGCCAAAGACTTTTTTGCCTTCGCGCGGCGCTGTCCAGCGCGACTCAAATCAGCAGGCATACGTGCTTTCGAAATACGCCGAAATAGGACCGGAGGTGTGTTCCCGAGCGCGCGCATTTCGTTTTAGCAGCCTTGCCTTTGGCAGCAATGTACCCGATCAGGGACTTTCTTGCGAAAACCTCTTGCCGCTAAAAGTTCCCAAGCGGGTACATTTTCACTGAATTTTGACCTTTCAAACACAATATTCCCGCTCGGGAACATGATGTGCCTATCATGAACAGCGACGAGAACGCGGCTGACCGCAGGGCTTTGGAGGCAGCATTGGCCTTCGGCTCGCTGATCCGTAGCCGCCGGAAAGCGCTGAAGATGCGCCAGGATCAGCTTGCACTGGCGACAGGCGTCGGCCGCAGATTTCTGATTGATCTAGAAGCCGGCAAGCCCTCCTGCCAGCTTGGGCGAAGCCTCTTGGTGGCTGACGCCCTAGGGCTCAGGTTCAACATGGTAACCACCGGTGGTCTGTCGGCCACCGCGCCGGAACTGCCTGACCTGCCCGAAGAGGTGGAGGAATGACCAGTCTACGCGTCTTCTTCGAACAGCGGCTCGTCGGCACAATTAACGTCGATAAGAGTGGACCCGGCTTCACGTATGACCCAGGCTGGATCGGATTGCGAGGGGCGTTTCCGATCTCGATAACGATGCCGTTAAAAGCGGAGCGCATTGCTTCCGACACTTTCCTGCCCTGGGCAGCAAACCTACTGCCAGAAAGCGAGCAGCTGCGAACTCTCGGACAACTTCTCGGGATGGCGCGGAGCGATGTAATCGGTCTGCTATCCACGATCGGAGGCGACACTGCGGGCGCACTCTCGATTGGTCAGCCTGGGAGAACCGCTTCAGTTCAATGGCGGCCAGTGGGCAAGCCCGAAGAATTTGAGAGGATAATAGAGGAACTGCCGAATAAGCCATTTCTCGTCGGCGAGGAAGGCGTCTCGATGTCCCTCGCCGGCGCGCAGACAAAGCTCGCCGTCGCCGTCGACGACACGGGCCGCGTTTGCATCCCGATGAACGGCTCTCCCTCGACGCACATTCTCAAGCCTGACTTACCGCGCCTTTGGGGCGGCGTTCAGAACGAGGCGTTCTGCTTGATCTTGGCGAGACGCATGAAAATCCCGACGCCGGATGTCACCACCGGCCAAGCCGGCAAACGAACGTATCTACTTGTGCAGCGATACGACCGGACGGATGTCGGCGGCCGTTGGCGTCGCTTGCACCAGGAGGATTATTGCCAGGCGCTCGGAACGCCGCCGTCCGCCAAGTACGAATCCAACCAGACGGGAATTCGCGGGCCGACTTTGAAGAACATGTTTGAGGTAACGCGGCGGCACATCCCCCCGACCGATATCGTGCGCTTGCTCGATATGGTTGTACTCAATGTTTTGGCTTGTAACACCGACGCCCATGCCAAGAACTATTCGATAATGATCCGCGGCAACGGCGCATCGCTTGCACCGATGTACGATGTCATGTGCGGCGAAGTTTGGGAAAACGTCACCAAGAACCTCGCGCAGACCATCGCCGGCGAGAGTTCGGGGCGATTACCTCACGGGAAGGCACTGGCAGCAGTTCGCCCGTGAATGCGGCCTCAATCCAAAGCAGGTTATTGACCGCGTCGGCGCTTTGGCAAAATCGGTCATCGCCGAAGCAGGGGCGGCTGAATCCGAGGTGGCCGCGATGCCAGCGGGCGGACACGCGATCCTGGACCAAACGCGACAGGTGGTCGAACGACGCGCTCATGCGCTCCTCGCACAACTGCAAGACTTGGGAGGCGATCCAATCGCAGCAGCCGTCGATGAAGGAGACACCGAGCGCGCCGAAGTCACCGAAGTTGCACGCTCGCGGTCGGATTTGGTATAGCCCGGCCCCCGAATGATGTTCGTATTTTTAGTGACCGCACTCGCGCCTTCACTTTGTCTCGCCCTTGGCCTCAAGGTCATGTTCGAGGCTGAGCGCGCAGGCGTTGGGTGCGGCCGCGCTCGGTTTGCATTTCTTCGCGACGTGCTCGGCAGTAAACGCATCGACGAGTCCGCCTCGCCGCCCACAACAGCGCCACAACCTTGCGCCGTTCGCGCCTCGGCAGAGTATCCGGCGACTCGAAACTCGTTGCCTTCCGGAAGGTGGAATCACCGGACGAAGAATTGTACGGCGCGGAACCCCGCTGGCAGGTGTTTCTACAGGCGTTCGAGGCAACACTACGCGAACGATTGGAAACCCACTCGGAAACCCTTCCACGGCCCGCGCTCTTTCCCTGTGCTTGGAGGGGCAGGGCGCAGCCCCATTGTCGAAGCCCAACAGTCTGAGTTCCATAGAGCGCGGCCGGCCGGAGACTTTGGGGGAAGTTTGTATACTTGGGCATATTAGGTTTCGAACTCACACAGATGCGTTTCGGGGCCATTTTAAAATCTGCACGGCAGAATTCCACACCTATGCCTTCGCTGTCGTGGCGGATTAAGCATGCGCAATAAAAGCAGTCTTTTCGGAATATAAAGCTCGAATTCGTTCGGGACTCGCAGCGTATCAGGTAGAACGAGTTTGGCGCCAGATGAAGAAATATTCTTGACCGCGCAATCCATAACCGACGTACGATTGTTGAAGACGATTTTCACACCCAGAATGGTCCTGA
Organism: uncultured Alphaproteobacteria bacterium; assembly: GCA_963712225.1. Taxonomy (GTDB): domain Bacteria; phylum Pseudomonadota; class Alphaproteobacteria; order Rhizobiales; family Beijerinckiaceae; genus Methylocapsa. The sequence continues at coordinate 213,211 of CAVQHH010000011.1, read as the reverse complement.
CTCGTTCGCTTCGTCTTGCCTCTGGCATGTGTTTTTCCCGCCGTTGCAAACACATCACGCCCGGTGTTTTAGCGACCGCCGTCTATCTTTGAGAGTACGCAGCTAAGCACTCAAGAGGCACTCTTTGGCCTGAGACCTGCGGCTGTGAGCATTTAGCAGCCCCACGATTGCGCCGGCGGGAACTGGCCGGCTGAACAAGTAGCCCTGCATTTCGGTGCAACCCTCTTTGCGTATCAATTCACGTTGCGCTTCCGTCTCAACACCTTCCGCTACCGTGGGAATACCAAGATCCGCTGCAAGCTTGGCGATTGCACGCACGATCGCCAGGCATTCCGTATTGCCAACCTCGGCAATAAAGGACCGGTCGATCTTGATCTTGTTGAAGGCAAACGAGCGCAGATAGTTTAGAGAGGAATAGCCGGTGCCAAAATCATCCAATGAAATCCCAACCCCGAGCGCGCGCAAATGGCGCAAAATGCCAAGGTTTGTCTTGCTTTCCTCGAGAAGAATTGATTCAGTAATTTCAAGTTCGAGGCGCGCAGCAGGCAAGCCCGAACCCGCGAGCGTGGCGCGAACCACTTGGGGTAAATTGCCCTTCTTGAATTGAACGGGCGAAAGATTGACCGCGAGATTCAAATCACCCGGCCACGTTGCCGCCTCAGCACAGGCTTTACCCAGAACCCATTCGCCGAGCGGAACGATGAGGCCAGTTTCTTCCGCGAGCGGAATGAACTCTCCCGGAGACACCATCCCGCGCTCAGGGCTGCGCCAGCGAAGCAACGCTTCAAAGCCGGTAATGACGCCGGTCTCAAGCATGATGAGGGGCTGATAGAAGAGTTCGAATTCGCCAAAGCGAATCGCTTTGCGCAAATCGCGTTCAAGCGCATGGCGTGCGCGAAGGCAAGCGTCCATGCTGGGCTCGAAAAAGCGGAAAGTACACCGGCCGTCCTCTTTGGCCCGGTAGAGCGCCATGTCGGCCTTCTGCAAAAGTGGATCGGATGTCTCGCCGTCGGCTGGAGCAAGCGCGATGCCGTTACTGGCCCCGCTCATGATTTGATGCCCCTCGATATCGTAAGGCTCGCTCGTTCGATTTTCGATGCGTTCAGCTAAGGCGTGCGCCTCGAGCGGTCCCTTGAGCGCCATTTGCAGAATCGCGAATTCGTCGCCGCCAACCCGGGCCACAATATCGCCCGCCCGCATGCATGACCGAAGACGATCGGCCACCGCCATCAAGAGCTTGTCACCCGTGGGATGCCCCAAAGTATCGTTGACGTCCTTGAAGTGATCGAGGTCAAGGCAATGAATGGCGAGCTTTTCATTACCCCGGCGCAGGCGCAGCAGCGCTTCGTCGAGGTGCTCGTGAAACAGCAGTCGGTTTGGCAAACCGGTGAGCCCGTCATGGCGCGCCATATAGCTGATGCGTTTTTCGGCCTGGCGCTTTTCTGTCACGTCCATCACGACAACGAGCTGTGCAAGTGCATCACGAAACACGATGTCGCGCCACGACGTGAGAACGTCAATCTTGCTCCCATCGGCCTTGATATGCCGCCAAACCTGACCAGTGCCCTCCTGCACATGCGGATTGTCCCGAATCGCTTTCTCAACTACATCCCTCTGGTCTTGCGGCACTATGTCGAGCAAGCTCATTGTCATAAAAGCTTCCTCGGAATAGCCGTAATGCGCTACAGCGGCAGAGCTATCACTGAATCTGGTGACGGAAGGGTCAGGCGGCAGCGGCTTGAGCTTTCGGCTTGACGACCTCAATTCCGTCGGTGAACCTTACACCGAGAATTATTTTCGGCAACTGGTTGTGGCCATCGAGGCGACGCCAGTTTTTCTCGGCGGCCTCGGCCAGCTTGAAGATCATGGCGAGCGCGGTCTTGTTCGAGAGACATCCTTTGGAGCGCACTGTTCGGTGGCGGACCGTCGCGAATGAGCTTTCGATGGGGTTGGTCGTTCGCAGATGCTTCCAGTGCTCAGCCGGGAAGTCGTAGAAAGCAAGCAACGCGTCGCGATCCTTGATCAGGCACTCGACAGCCTTGTCGTATTTGACGCCCCAGATTTCGATGAAGGCGTCGAACGCGGCGAGTGCATCCTTCTTGGTCTCGGCCATCCAGATCTCCTGGAGCGCACGCTTGGCCTTCGATTGCTGGCTCTTGGGCAGCTTGTTCAAGACATTGGCGGTCTTGTGCACCCAACAGCGCTGGCCGCGTGTCCTCGGCCACACCTCCTCGACCGCCTGCCAGAAGCCGAGGGCGCCGTCGGCGACCGCAAGCTCGGGTCCCATCGCAAGCCCCCGCCGTTTGAGGTCGAGGAGGAGCTCTTTCCACGATTGCGCGCTCTCGCGGACGCCGTCGATGAGCCCGACAAGTTCCTTTTTGCCTTCGGGCGTGGCGCCGATGATCACCAGCAGGCACTGCGCGGCTTCCTCGAGCCGGGCTTGCACATGGATGCCGTCGACCCAGAAGTAAACGTAGCGTTTGGCCGAGAGATCACGCTTGCTCCAACGCGTATGCTCGTCCGACCAGGCCTCCTTGAGCCGCCCGATGGTCGAGGCAGAGAGCCCGCCGGCATCCTTGCCGAGCAGTGCGATCAGCGCCTCCTCGAAATCACCGGTGGAGATGCCCTTCAGGTAGAGAATCGGGATCAGCACCTCTAGGCTCTTCGATCGGCGCGCATAGGGAGGCAAAATCGTCGACGAAAATCGGATGTGCTCTCCGCCTTCGCCGGCGCGGTCACGCACGCGCGGGCACCGCACCGCGACTGCACCGATGCCGGTCACGATCTCGCGCTCGGGCAGATGCCCGTGGCGCACCAGTCGCCGGCGGCCATCATCGGTCAACTTGTCGGTATGGGTGCTGAGCCAAGCCGCAACCTCGGCTTCGACGGCCTGCCCCAATAGCGTTCTCGCGCCATTGCGTAAAACCTCGGTCAGCGGATCGGAAAATGTTCCTGGCTGGGTTAGTTCGAAAACGTTAGTCTCGGTCACGGCGTATCACTCCTTCGGTGGAGAAGTGGAGGCGTTGAACCAATCCCTCCACGATACGCCGCCTTACCCCTTCATGCCGTCACCAACTTTCGGCCTTAGCTGCACAGCGGCATCGTTCACAGCCAGAAATTTCAGGCTGTCCGAGATTGCGGAGTTCATGCACCAGCCATGGCGTCATCGCTCCGGTCTCGATCCCTATACGGGCGTCATCCCCGCATGCCGGCGGACCAAAACGGTGATTTGTTCTGGAACCGTGGGGCACTGACCCCGCCAAAGTCTGTCGCCGGCATTGTCGACGACGCAAATAACGGTCATCTTCTGGGAAACGTCCAATGTGAAGGCTATGTTTGCCTTCACTCAGTGGCGCAAGCGTCAGGTCTGATGGCGGAATGGGGGTGCGGGACGAGCGCGGCGAGGCAAAAATCGACCATTTGGTCAAGGACTGGCTCCAACTCCTGCTCATATTTAACCATTAGGCGCGGATGACAGAAACGAATGCAAGCGGTGTTGACGAGGCGTGCCGCGAGCGCCGCGTCTCCCGGATGGAACTCGCCTGCCGCCATGCCGCTCGCGATTATCTGTTCAAGTATCCCGGTCATGCGTTGGTTGTGCTTGCGCATGATCGTCCAGTTTTCAGTTATCGCCGCTGCAATCAATTCGTGCAACTTGCGGTCGGACATATACAGTTTGGAGTGTGCCTTTTCGACGGACGCGACCAAGTTGCGCATTCTTTGGGCAGCGGTGCCTCGCGACGCGGCGATTTTTTCCGCCTCAGCCTCGATCCTGCCGAGAAGGTCCAGGCAGACCGCTTGGTTGATTTCGGATTTTGCCCCGAAGAAGCGATAGACATTCGTCGTAGACATGTTCAGCTCGCGCGCGATATCGGCGACCCTCGTCTTTTGGAAGCCGATTTGCCGGAACAGGCGCTCCGCTACTTCGAGAATCTGGCGATGAGTATCCTTTTCCTTGGATTCTTTTTCAGTTTGCATGTTTCAACTTCGACCATCCCGACGGGCATCAGCGGGACTACGGCCATCGCGCGGGCCTGGCGTTTCCCTCAATGCATAATTTCATCGGCATATAATGAAAAGCTGGTGTGGGGCTGTGCAATTTTTTGCGTCTTACGAACGGCAACTCGACTCTTCATCCCATCCGAAAAGTCGAAAGTGGATTAGGCGATGTCAGAACCGGGGGGTGACCCTTCCTCCGGGATCAGCTTGGGGGATCTCCTGAGACTGCCCAAGCGGCATCCGGCATGTAGACGGCGCGAAGCTCAATCAAGCTCTTGTACGGAACGTGAGAACCTTGCCGGTGATGCGAAGAGAAAAGGCACGGCTTCGACTGTCGGGATGATCTTCCAGCGCTACGCCGGGCATTGTCACGGCACTTCCGGCTTGCGGTCCCGATGGTGGTCGGGTAGCGAAGGCGATGACGAAAATCAGCTACAACGGATACCGGTTCCCATTTGAAAATTCCCCTATTACCGTGGCGGTATCACGTGGACGCATCGGCTCGCGCTTCTCGCCGACCTCTTGCTCATTTGGTGGCTGTGGCGGACGATCCTGTCCGGGCGCGGCGGTGCCGACGCTCGGCATTGTTTCCAGCATGTTTGCCATGCTCTTCTCCTGGACCGTCGCTAGCTTTCCAAGAAAGTGGCGGCAGCGGCCGTTGTAATTTGTACCGTCGATCGAGCCAGCGTCAGTGCACGCATGGCTTTTCTCCGGCGAGTTCGATCGAACGACCCGCCGCCTCGAAGGTTGGCTCTCAAACACGCTGGTTCTACCGATGAATAAATATTTACACAGCGCTGAAGATCGACGATCCCAAAAAGCTCGAATGGAAGGACCACATATTCGATCTTCGCGGCGGTGGCTGGACGGCGCGGTTTTCGATGGCGCCAACCTCACCAAGGCTGACCTGATTGGCGCGCAACTTCAACCGGCTCCGCCTTGTCAGGAGAGCGGAAAGGAAGCAGGATGAGGCTGAAACCGAGGGCTATCTGGGGAATGTCGTATAAGAGGAGGAGCCATCATTCCGCGCCACCTCACTCGTAATTGTCTAAAATATTGGGGAACTCATGTGGTCTCGGGTTTTGGCGTTCTTGCGAGACGAGGGTAACCGCGGAATTCTGACGTTCCTCGGCGGCGGCGCCGTCGTCGTCGGCGGTCTCTGGACAGCTTTCACCTTTTTCGCCGAGAAACCGGGTGAGAAGCCATCGTCTCCACCGTCTTCCACGAGCATCGTAGAGCAAAAAGGGACCGGGTTTGCCACAGGCCATGACATCAACATCCAAGCGCCGGTGACTATTAACCCCGACGCAAGGGAAGTCGCGCAACAAGTAGCTGCGCCTATTAACGAACAACTGCAGAAACTCGTAACCCAGGTCGCGCGCGACAAAAGTGTCGAGGTAGCGCCGCTGCTGGCGGTTTTAGTCAAGCTTGGCGAAGCGGGCGTTCCAGCAGAAGATATTCCGAAGCGTCTCGACGCGAAAGCGGATGAATTGCTCAAGCTCCGCGCTGAAATCAAAGAGCTCTTAACGTCGACGTTTCGCACACGTGCCGGACAGGTTCCGGGGTACCTCAAGTACCGGACGTTCCTGGCGCAAACAGACGCTTCGGAGTCGCGCCAACAACAGCGGTCAAGAGGCAAGCCGCTCGCGGTGCCGTTGGAAATTGGGTGGACTACCACGGCGTAACCCGACCTACTCCTAGTTGACAGGCATAAACCCGTCGGTCAGCGTCTGCATGAAGCTCACGATCGCATCTTCCTCTGTGTCCGATAGGCCTAGGCGCCCAACTCGGCTCGTGTTCATGTTGTCGGTAAACTCCGGCGCCGGCCAGCATGCCGTACCTTCACCGACATCATGGGACTGGCAGCGCGGCAGGATGTCGCGCGTGTTGTAGAAGTGCACGATCGCCTTCAGGCTCGTGAAATATCCGTTGTGCATATAGGCCTTCACGAAGGCCGGATAGGGCCGCTTGTCCACATTGCGCAGTGTCGGCACCTGAATTCGCGCTTGATTGCCTGGCGCCAACTTGAGCCATCGTTGATCTACCGCGGAGGGCTGGCTGAGCAGATGCGCATTGGTGAGAAAACTGCCGACGCCGCCATCGACGAATGACGACCCTGCCGGATTGGCGACATAGCCCAGTGCGTCGGGCCAATTTTCCCCATAGTAAGGAAGCTTCGGATTGGCGGGGGTTCCGATATTGCTGGCGGTGAAGTCGGTAAACAGCGGGTCCTCGCCAGGCCCGCCATCACGGTGACAGGCGTTGCATTGCGCCTTACCGCGGAATAGGTCGTACCCCGCCTGCTCCTGCGTCGTGAACTGCGTCTTGCCAGTGAGCACCGCATCGAACTTCGAGGTAAACGCCGTCACCTCGGCGGAGGACTCATAGCCGGCGATGGATTGCGCCATCTGATCGAAGGTGGTGCCGACCCGGCCACGATCGATCGGGCCGAGATGGACCGGCATCGGCTCGCCGGCGGCCGGCGGCCCCGGCCGGGCGCAGGTGTGCTCCACGTCGCCGGGCCATGCGATCGCGAAGGCCTGCAGTCCCCACACGCTTTCGAACATGGCGCGATAGGGCCGCTGCGAGGCGCGATAAACCGCACAAGCGATATCGGGCAGGCCCATTTCCACCGGGTTGGTCGGCGGCCCTTGCGCCTGCTCGGCGGCCGGGTTGCCCAGCCGGCGGCCGGTCGCACGCATGTCCCAGAAATTGCCGCCGACGAGGTCACCCTGCCCGGGATTGTAGTGCAGCACGGGCGAGAGCGGCGCATAGGCGTGCGATTGCGGCTTGCGATTGCTGAAGCGCGTGCGCACTGATCCGGGATAGGAGCCGGTGATCCGGTTCAGCTCCGACACGGGACCCGTAAAGCCCGTCTCGGGCGTGTGGCAGAAAGCACACGCCTCGTTGCGGTTCACTGAGAGCTGCTTGTCGTACAGCATCAACTTACCGAGCAGCTCGATGCGCTGGACCTGGTTGTCCGGCGGCACGGCCAGTCGCTCGATCGCCTGCGCCTCGATGCGGTCGATCTCGGCCTCGACCTGCGCAATTTCCTGCAGCGCCTGAGGCGAGAGTACTGTGCCGGTCTCCTCCGCGCCCGGCGCATCTGAGCCCAGCGTGGCAGCGGCCAGGGCCGCCGTGATCGATAGAAGCACGCGCCGTGCCTTCATTTTGAAACCCCCGCGAGCCGGCGCTGAGCCGCGTTCGCAAATATAGCATCAAGGCCCGATCGCTCGCAGAGCATGCCCCGACCAAGCGCAGCGAAGTCGAGAATCGATGGAACGGTTCGCTCGGCATCAGTTCCGCTACCGGGGCTCGGGTGCCGGTGCGGGCCTAATTTTAGATGCTTGCGTCCAACCGCATCGATTGTCCACCGTCGCGTTGTTTCTGCCATTCATTTTCTCGGCCGACGCAGGCCGAGCGCACGTCGTTCTCGTCGGTGACGAGGAGCGCCGACAGGAGGCCCTTCAGCTTCTTGAGGGCGGGCGCATGCTACCAGTGAAAAGTGGTCGGCACTGGGGCTTTTGCGCTCGCCGGGCGGCTTTTGCTGCGATTTTTGCACGAAGGTCTGAATTCACCGGATAATCCGCGGCGTCGCCGCGGGATCAGCGACATAGGCGTCCTGCACATAGACGGGTAGACACTTGGCAGCGAGCCAGCCAAGAAACACGGCTGCGATAGTTTCAATGCACTATGTCCGCGACGCGCCAACAACATTCGTTTGGTGAGACTAAATGGCAGCTTAAGGTCAGTGTTCAGCGCCGATAGGAAAACAAACGATGCGCCTTTCCACAATTCACTGGAATTACAGCCACATATCAGGTTGGCTTGTGGCCACCGGCCCGAGCGAACGCTGCATGATCACCGAAATCCGTCCAGTGGCCGAATTTGAATCCGATCGGCGCGCAGATAACCCACCTGCCGGAACCCGAAGGTTTCGTGCAATTGAATTGAGGGACGATTGGAAGCATCGATATAGCCAATCATCTCTTACGCCGCTGCCTGAGGTCCGTGAGTTCCGGTGCGTCAAATCCATAGCTTCCCGTCGCGTCGACGCCAACCCGGATATGATGAAGATAGATCGCAACCATCGCGTCGACGTCCTCGTCACGCGAGGACCGCACGACGACATTGGCCGCCTTATCGTTTCCGTGTCGATTCACAGCTTCGGGGACCGTCATCACCGGTTCGTTTAAATCCTTCAATTCATTCCTGCACGACATAGGTATGAAAACGGATGGTGCCGGATTCGTCTACCTCGCGATAAAGTCCCTAAATCTCGGCTTCGAACCCGGGGAAAATATTAGCGCTCCGTCGCGCCCTTTCACAAAGTCTTTGGCCGGCCACAATCGTCGCGATACCGGGCGGATAAACGACGAAGAGCGTTGTCGCGATGCGTCCCTCGATCTCATCGATCGGAAGATAATCAACATTGTTGCGCACGAGATGACGGGAGGCCTCGCGCGGCGTCATGACCATCTCAGGAAGATGCTCGGGAGAAGATTGCGCCTTCTGCAAGGCGCAAAAAAGCATCCATGTCGGCGCAAAGGCCCCGCAAGCGCACGCCTCGATAGCGGGTCGGGCGCCGCATGACAAATTCCGGCATGACATCGGCGAGCGGCGCATTGTCGTCGTGAAGGCGTTTGAAAGCCACAAGAGCGCTGACGAGCGTGCCTGCTTTGCTGGATTCGACGCCGGGTGTGAGGAGGAATAGGCAGTTCGCAGGATCGTGCCTCAAACACCCCGACGGGAGACCTGAATCCTGCGGGGATGAACTCACCGACGATGAATGGGCCGCCGTTAGGCCATTGCTGTCGAATAAACCGCGCGGCGTGCTGCGTGTAGATGACCGGCGTGTATTCAATGGCATCTTTTGGGTCTTGCGCTCGTATCAGATTTTGTTAGCAAATGAGAAATAAAAATCTCGGCGGTTCACGCGCTCGCCGTTGGTACGCTTATCTCTGGCACGAATGGACTATCGAAAGCCGGCGTCCAATTGCTCCAGCTTTCCGAAGGCCAATGAATTGTTGGCCAAAAAGACGCGCGAGGGCTTGGCGCCCGCGGCCCTCCAGAAGGTTCAATGGCTCCTCGGCTTCGCCCGGCCCACATTGGGCGCTCATCCGATCGCCGCCATCGCGGCGCCGGAGATACTCGCCGTGCTCCGGGGTGTCGAGGACGCGGTCGGCATGAAACCGCCAAGCGCCTCCGGTCAACCGTTGGCGAGTGTTTTCGCTATGCTGTCGCCAGCGGGCGAGCGGACACCGATCCGACGTCCCCGCTCAAAGGAGCCTTGACGGCGCCCCAGGTCTGCCATCGGGCCGCGCTCACGGAACCCAAGACCTTCGGCGGTCTGCTCCGCGCCATCCGTGCCTACGAGGGCTCGCCGGAAGTCCAGGCTGCGCTGCAACTATTGGCCTTGGCCTTCTCCCGTCCGGGCGAGCTACGGTTTGCGGATTGGAGCGAGTTCGACCTTGAAAAAGCCGAGTGGACGATCCCTCCAGCGCGCATGAAAATGCGACGGTGGCTATCATGGCTGAGAATACCTTTGGAGGTGCATGGACGGGACCGCAAGCTTCAATACGTTGGTGCGGACGCTCCCGAGGAATAGAGGCCGATGGAAGCTTTGCTTTTCGTCTTGCGGAGTGCGCACGGCAACGGGCTTTGACCCTGCAAAAACTTGGAATGTTCGAAACGTTACTGGCTGAAGAATTGCCCTCTTGGCAGCGGCAGAATATGACGTGATTGAAGATTACGAGGAATATATGTTTGACGGCATTGCCAATGTCCGAATGGCGAGAGAGTGGCTTACCGAAAGCGCGCGCCAAGAGACTGCGCCAAGGGATTCGGAGCTTGTAATGCAATATTGGAGGCCGGAAAAGAACCCGCTCTGATTCGGAACGATTCGGAAACAGCGCGTAAAATTCTTGCACTTAAATTGCCCGAGTTACAAAAGGGAAATGGCGTCCAATTAGGATTTGAGGCGATTACGTGGCACTTGCGTCAGGCCCGCGCCGCGAAACCAATTGTGTCGGTATCGAAGACGTAGTAATCGGTTCCGTCGACTTCAGGCCGTCGACTAAGCGCTTTGTGATCCGGGCTCGCATTGTGTCTCCGAAGCCTCGATAGCAGCCGGGGCACTCCCGGGGCACCCCGAAATGGAAACGAGGTAAAGCTATCGAAAACATAATATGACTTTGAGGCGACGTTAAGTCAATGCTTGGTCAAGTGTAGTATGCTTAAAGATACTATCGGAAAGCACGGACTTGAGTTTCTGCTGCCCGACCAATGTCACCGGCTTGGCTTTCGGCAGCTAACCAACGTGGGAATAACGCCGCTTAAGCCCGCATAAACGCTAACCTGCATCGAGACGAGGGCGCCTGAAATGACCGCACGGATTTACCGCCCCTCCCGGACCACAACCCAATCTGGCCTTGCCAGGTCCAAGCTTTGGGTTTTGGAATTCGAACCTGCGGCGCCGCTCCAGATCGACCCGTTGATGGGCTGGACGAGTTCGAGCGATATGACGAGCGAGGTGCGGTTGAATTTCGCCACCAAGGAAGAAGCGATCGCTTATGCCGTGAAAAACGGCTTGAGCTACCGGGTCGAGGACTCAAAGCCGACGCCCCGGAAAATCCTTAGCTATTCCGATAATTTCAAAACGACCCGTCGCGAACTTTGGACCCATTGACCCGGCCCTTCCCATCATATTTAACCTGAGGATAGATCCGTACGCTAGTGTTTTCTAAGTTAAAAGAACGCCCGCGAATTCCCCACCTCGGCGTAAGGTACGGCAGGCCCCGTAGCTCAGCTGGATAGAGCAGCCGCCTTCTAAGCGGCAGGTCGCAGGTTCGAGCCCTGCCGGGGTCGCCAAACGCGATGATTTAGCTTGAACCGATTCGAATTGATCTCGCCATAGCGCATGAAACGCGATCGAGGCTGACCCGCGCGACATTTTTCCATGGACTGTTGCAAAAATATCCAACCCTCTGATGGTAAACGTGAATTAACTAATTTGGGGTCTCTTTGCGGTGCCTCATAGCGGGAGCTATGCCGCATTTTGGTCGCATTCGCCGGGCGAATCTACACCCGGCGTTGCCATGGCTTTAAGCCTTCGGAAACCGGAGGCTGCGAAACTGTTGGTTTGCCTGTTTTTAGAACCGGCAAAGGCCCGCGCCGCGGTCCGCGCCGCAAGCCAAGGGGACGCGCATGCGGGCGAAGCGAATTCTCTGTGTTTCAGCGCGTTCGTTCGTCGCTTTTTCGCGGTTTCCCCGCAAGGCTGACGGTCCAGTCCGGTGCATCGTTGCGGGGCTTGCCGGCAGCGCGGCCGTTAGCCTCTGCGGATGCGCGCAGCTTCCGCCCCAACGTCTCGCCTACGCGAATTCGACGGAGTATTTTCCGTCCTCGATCTATGGCCCCGCGAGCCCGCGCGTCGTTGCCGACGGTGAACCGGTGCCGCGCGGCGGCGGAATGTATATGCTCGGCAGGCCCTATACGGTTGCCGGGCTAACCTATTACCCGAGCGAAAAACATTATGCCGCGATTGGCCTTGCTTCCTGGTATGGCGATGCCTTTCACGGCCGGCGTACGGCCAATGGCGAGGTTTACGACCGCGATTCGATTTCCGCCGCGCATCCGACGCTGCCTTTGCCAAGCTATGCGCGCGTCACCAACCTACGCAACCATTACTCGATGATCGTGCGGGTCAACGACCGCGGGCCTTTTGCCGCCCATCGCGTCATGGACGTTTCCCGCAAGACCGCCGAGGCCCTCGATTTCCGCCAAACGGGAACGACGCCGGTCAAGATCGAATATGTCGGCGCGGCGAGCCTCGACGGGTCGAACGACGAAAAGTTGCTCGCGACCTTGCGGGCTGATGGCCCGGCATCGCTCGGCGGCTGGGCGGGCCGCGACCGTGCCATGGTCGCCTGGAACGCGCCATCTCAAGTCGCCCCCGCCGAGGCGGAGCCCGTCGCCTTGTCCGCGGGTGGCGCCGCAAGCGCGCAGGCTTTAGCACCCGTCGGCCGTTTTGCGGGCCGCGCCGCTCCATTGCCGCCGGCGCGGCCATTCGACCTCGGGACGATCCCGGGCGCCGGCGTGCCGATTGCCTTGCGCTGAGCGAGTTTCTTAAACCATCTGCCAGTCTCTTTATTTCCGACGCCGAATTGATTGCGGCGAAACTGCCGACGGGACGGCCCCAAGATCTTGCCGACGTGGACGCGCTTTATAAGGCAAAGCGGCGCAAAGTGGCGTAACCGCGACCACCGCACTCTCGGGCGGCAGTCCGAGGCAGCACAACGTCTCAAAGTGCTCACCCGGCATCGGTCCCTCCGGCGCCGTCCCGCGGTTGACGATTTAGCGAAATCGGCACCCCCTGAATAGGGGGCGCGGAACTCAGCAGTTTCGTGATTAATCAATCCAGGCGATGCGGGCTTAGGGGAATTATCGTTATTCGGGGAATTATCGTTATTCGGAACAATAGCAGAGCTCTGGATTTGCCCTTGGTCTCAATCAGCTCATGCGAAATTTTCTGGGGGAGGTTCTGATGAAAAAAAATTGTTGGGCCTATCTTGCGGCCATCCTCGTTCCTCTAAGCGCTGCTGTTCCCGTCCGGGCCGAGGCCGACCTCAAACTTCCCCGCGAGAGGGTCACCCTTGTCGCCCCGCCTTTCGTGCATACCCATGAACAGGTGGCCAAGTCAGGTCCGAAAATCATCGAGTTCAAGATGACGGTCGTGGAAAAGCCGATCGTCATCGACGAAGCCGGGACCACGATTCCGGGCTTTACCTACAACGGTTCGATTCCCGGACCCCTTATGGTTGTGCATGAAGGGGACTATGTCGAACTGACGCTCGTCAACCCCGCAACCAGCACGATGATGCATACCATCGACTTCCATGCGTCCACGGGAGCGCTTGGGGGAGCTGCACTAACCCAAGTTAATCCAGGAGAACAGGTGGTGCTGCGCTGGAAAGCAACGCGTGCCGGTGTATTCATCTATCATTGTGCGCCAGGCGGTTCGATGATTCCACTGCATGTCGTGTCTGGCATGGGCGGGGCAGTCATGGTTCTGCCGCGTGAGGGCCTGAGGGACGCGGCCGGCAAGCTCCTGCATTACGATCGTGTCTACTACATTGGCGAAAACGACTTCTATGTTCCGCGCGACGCCAAGGGTAATTTCGAGAGCTTCACCGATGCAAGCGAATACTTTCCCAAGACGCTCGAACTCATGCGCAAGCTTATTCCCACGCATGTTGTATTCGAGGGCAAGGTTGGCGCGCTCACGGGCAAGAATGCTCTCCAGGCGAAGGTCGGTGAAACCGTGCTAATCATTCACTCCCAAATAAACCGCGATAGCCGGCCGCATCTCATCGGTGGCCATGGTGATTATGTTTGGGAAACGGGTGCATTCCATAACCCACCGGCAAAAGACCTCCAAACGTGGTTCGTTCGTGGGGGAAGTGCGGGAGCGGCTCTCTATACGTTTCGTCAGCCGGGCATTTACGCCTACCTCAGTCACAATCTTATAGAAGCGGTGGAACTTGGCGCGACGGCGCATTTCAAGGTCGAAGGCAAGTGGAACGACGATTTGATGAAACAGGTGAGTCCGCCCGGGCCGATTCCCCCGGAGAGGATTCCCCAGGCAAAAGCGAATTGATCTGCCGGGTCGCCGCCCATCCGAGTCGTTAGCCCGTTATTGAGGGCATCGAGGAATGCTCATGCGAAAATTGAAACTCGGCACGATGGCGGGGGTGTTCGCTGTCTCGTCCGGTATTGCCTCGACGCCCATAACGATGCCGTCTTCAGCCCAATGGGATTCCGCCGAGGCTGTCGATGTTGCCCCGCGCGCTTTCGCTTATCGCATGGCTGGCGATTTCAGTCAGGCTGGCCGGCCGGTCGATGCGCCGCTCGTCGCGCTAGCCCGGACTTCCATGCTCCACATAATGAAGCAACAGGTCACGGCGGCGGAGTACGACCGCTGCGCCGCCGAGGCCAAATGCATGCCGCGCCCTTCATTTGGAAGCTCCGATCCTAATCTGCCGGTTGTGCAATTGAGCTGGGAGGATACGACGGCCTATGCGAGCTGGCTTTCCGCGAAAACTGGCGAATCATGGCGTCTTCCCACGGACGAGGAATGGGTCTTTGCGGCGGGATCGCGCTTCCATGACGACGCTTTATCGGTCGCCGCGTCCCGCGACCCGTCCGTGCGCTGGCTCGCCCGCTACGAAAGGGAATCGGAACAGAAGACATTGGATCAGCGGCCGCGCCCTGCCGGGGCCTTCGGCGCAAATGAATACGGATTGCTCGATTTATCGGGGAACGTCTGGGAATGGACCAACACCTGCTTCATCCGGCAATCGCTTGACTCGATGGGCAAGCCTGCTGGCGCCTCGACCGCCAATTGTGGCGTGCGGGTGGTCGAAGGCGAACACCGCACCTATGTGACGGACTTCATTCGGGACGCGAGAGGGGCAGGCTGCGCTGTCGGCAAGCCGCCGAGCAATTTGGGATTCCGTCTGGTTCGAGAGGATAAAGGCTTTGCAACAATCGCTTCGATGTTAACTGCCAGATGACGAAGTCCGCTTTCTCTGACGCGGTTTCCGGGCGTGACTATCGGCAGCAGATCTTACGATACACGTTTGGTACATTCCCAGCTATCTGGGGGATGCCTCGAGCTCGCGCCGCCGCCACGCAAGTGCTATATTTCGGCGAATATCAGGTGAAGCCGCTTCCATGTTTCGGACATCCGCGCCTACACCACAGACCGACCCGGAACACAGGCCGTTTCTCAAGCGCCACCTCACGAATTTCACGCCGATTCTCGCGGGAAGCACCCTGCGGAACCAAATGGTTGCCGGCATTGGAGCTCTATTGGGCATCTGTCTGACGGGATTAATATCTGGACTGGCGTTCGGCAGAGACCCACATCTGCCATTCATCGTTGCGCCGATGGGGGCATCCGCAGTGCTCCTGTTCGCGGTGCCGGCGAGCCCGCTTGCGCAATTCTGGTCCATCATCGGGGGGAACACGATTTCCGCGCTGGCCGGCATCTCGGTTGGTCAGCTCGTTCATGAGCCGATGGCAGCTACCGGGGTCGCCGTCAGTCTTGCAATAGTTGCGATGTCAATGACTCGGTGCCTTCACCCGCCGGGAGGAGCGGCTGCTCTCACTGCGATCATTGGAGGCCCATCAGTTGCCGCAGCGGGGTTCACGTTCGCGCTAGTCCCGGTCTGCCTCAACTCCATTCTCCTGGTTTTGCTGGGCCTAGTGTTTCATAAATTCTCCCCTCACTCCTACCCGCATGTTCCGGCAATTGGCCCCGCTGACACCACTCATGGAGCCGCTGATCTAACACCCCAATATCGGGCCGGGTTTCGGGTGTCGGATATTGATGCGGCGCTCGAGGATTCTGGCGAAACCTTCGACATCGACAAAGAAGACCTCGACGGACTGCTTCTCCAAGCGGAGTCACGCGCCCTTACCCGCTCGCTTAGCGATCTGTCGTGCGGGGACGTGATGTCGCGGGACATCGTCTCAGTAGATTCGACAGCAAGCATCCAAACAGCTCAGTCCCTTCTGCTCGATCACGGCATGAGCACACTTCCGGTCACCGATCCGTTCGGGCGTCTTATCGGCACGGTCGGGTTTGCGGGAACTCGCTCGACATACTGGCCGCGTCGCCGACGTTATGACAGCGGCAACGGTTTCGAAACCCTAGGCCCTTTATTTAGCCCGATCACGATGCTGAC
Source organism: uncultured Alphaproteobacteria bacterium (assembly GCA_963712225.1). Taxonomy (GTDB): domain Bacteria; phylum Pseudomonadota; class Alphaproteobacteria; order Rhizobiales; family Beijerinckiaceae; genus Methylocapsa. Next base: position 197,465 of record CAVQHH010000011.1, on the reverse strand, counting down.
GGATGGCCGGACGTATGCGGTCGTGATTGTCGACAAAAATGGCTATATCCTCGGCCTTGTCACTCAAACCAACGTGTTAATGGCGATATCACGCTCACTTGGGTTCCTTGAAAGTCTTGCATACGGTGTGGAAATTTGCGTCAATCGGATTCCATTGCGGCCTGTGCCGCCCTAGAATCTGACATTGACTCACATTTTTGGATTCGAACGTTCGCAACTTTTGTTGTTGCCGGAGGCTGTGGACGATTATGTCGGCGCCGCCAATCCAGTGCGGTTCATCGACGCCTTTGTTGATCAGCTGGATCTTGCGGCGGCGGGATTCATCCGCGTTGCGTATCCGCAATTACCGCAACCATGACGTTCTAGTGGTCTGATTCATTCGGACGATTCCCAAATCGGCCGAAGCAGTCCAAGCTCTCATTATGAGAGCAGGAATTGTCGTCAACGTCACGCGAGCAGATCGCCTCCGGCTTGAGGCGATCGTTGCGGATCGCAGCGCACCACAGAAGCACGTGTGGCGCGCCAAGGTTATCCTTGCCACCGCCGACGGCTGCGGCACTGCCGAGATCATGCGCCGGTCCGGTAAATCGAAGCCGGTGGTGTGGACCTGGCAGGCGCGGTTCATGGCGGAGGGCGTCGAAGGGCTGTTGCGCGACAAGACGCGCAAGCCTGGCAAGCCTCCGCTGCCGCCCAATACCGTTCAGCGCGTGGTCGCTTTGGCCTTGGGGCCGCCGCCGGGCGAGAGCACCCACTGGACGGGCCGGGAACTTGCCAAGGCGACCGGAGTGAGCCTGCGTTCGGTGCAACGCATCCTGGAAGCTCACCAACTCGCGCCGCACCGTATCCGGACGTTCAAACTGTCGAAGGACCCGGAGTTTGTCGAGAAGCTCAGGGACATCGTCGGTCTCTATGTCGATCCTCCCGCCCACGCCGTCGTCCTCTCGGTAGATGAGAAGAGCCAAATCCAGGCGCTCGACCGCACCCAGCCCGGTCTGCCGATGAAGAAGGGCCGAGCTGGGACGATGACCCACGACTACAAACGCCATGGCACAACGACGCTGTTTGCCGCCCTCAATGTGCTCGACGGCACCGTCATCGGCCGCAACATGCCGCGCCACCGGCACCAGGAGTTCGTCCGCTTCCTCAATACTGCCGAGGCGCAGGTGCCGGTGCGAATGGCGATCCACGCCGTCGTCGACAACTACGCGACCCACAAACATCCCAAGGTACAAAAATGGCTGGCCCGGCATCCCCGCTGGACGTTTCACTTCACGCCTACCTCGGCGTCCTGGCTCAACGCCGTCGAAGGCTTCTTCGCCAAACTCACGAGACGCCGCCTCAAGCGTGGAGTGTTCCGGTCGGTTGCCGACCTTCAGGCTGCAATCAACCGGTTCGTCGAAGAAACCAACTCCGATCCCAAACCCTTCGTCTGGACCGCTGACGCCAAACGCGTCCTCGCTGCTGTCAAACGGGGGAAAGAAAAGTTAAAGTCGATCCACTAGCTTCCGGGCAAAATCCAAGACTTCCGCACAATCGTTTCGGGCAAGTCAGGTCAAACCCTTAGGCGGTGCAAAAGTCAAGTGCCTGACTTTGCACAACGCTCATTCGAAACTGGCCTACTACCGGTCTGACGCGGCGATCCGCGGTGCTTGTGACCGGCTCACCGTTAGAGCATCGAAGCTTTATTATCATCGTCGATAGAGCGGAAACAGGTTTTATGACGGCAAGTTCCGTGCAAATCTCAAGACATGCGCACAATCGTTTCGGGCCAGTCAGACCAAACCATTACGCGGTGCAATAGTCAGAGCAGGTTATACTTGTGGCACAGGCATTTCCTGCTGATTTTGGTCCGTTTTAGCGAAAGCTGTGTCATTGTGAGCGCTACCGCATGTCGGGCGCTACGAATTCATGAATTCGTTCTTACCTTACCATGACGATAGCGCATTCAGGTCTTGTTCATGACACCCAGACGAGAGTTGTCGCCAGCGGGGGCATCAGGAGCGTATCCATGAAACACATTAACGCGAGCGTCCCGCGCGATTGCGGCATCCGATATGGAGCATTGAGTTTAGCTTTGCTCTTTGCCTGTCCTGCCTTCGCGTACACAGGTGAAAAGCTCGCCAAGGACGCGAAGGTTAGCATTGCCGAGGCGCGCGCCATCGCGCTGAAGGCGCATCCGGGCAAGATCACAGACGAGGAATTGGAACGTGAAACCGGAGGAACCGGCCTGCGTTATTCATTCGACATCAAAAGTGGAAGCTCCACGCAGGAGGTTGGCGTTGACGCTAGAACGGGGCGCGTATTGGAGAACGCCAAGGAGGGTAAAGAATCCCGATTAATGAATTGATCGATTGAACGAAGAGGAATTGGCTCTGTTCCTCGAATTGGGCCGACTTCCACTCCCGCGACGATAAGGAATCCCACATGAGGAAGCTGCCGGCTGGCACGCTGAGCAAAGTACCCGAAGTCACTCTTGGGTTTTGGGTCGTCAAGGTGCTTGCCACGACATTGGGAGAGACCGGCGGCGATGCCGTGACAATGTCGATGAATCTGGGCTATGCGATTGGCAGCTTCATCTTTATCGGCATTTTCGTCGCCGCCGTCGTCGCGCAAATTTCCGCGAAGGCATTCCATCCCTTCTTGTATTGGGTCACCATCGTCGCGACGACAACCTTGGGTACAACGATGGCGGATTTCGCCGATCGTTCGCTCGGCATCGGTTATTTCGGCGGAACGTCGATTCTATTCGCGGGGCTAATTGCCTCCCTGGCCGTATGGCGCTGGTCCGAGGGCTCCGTCTCCGTCAATACCGTCGCTACGCCCCGGGTTGAGATGTTCTATTGGGTAGCGATCCTGTTCTCGCAGACGCTCGGCACGGCGCTGGGCGACTGGATGGCCGACACGAACGGGCTCGGCTACGAGGGCGGTGCGGCCGTCTTCGCCGCCGGTTTGGCGGTTGTCGCCGCCGCATATTTTTACACGAATATCTCGCACACCTTGCTGTTTTGGGCGGCGTTCATTCTAACGCGACCGCTTGGTGCAACGCTCGGAGACCTGCTGGACAAACCGCACGCTCACGGCGGCCTGGAGATCAGCCGCTATGTCGCCTCAGGCATTCTCGCAGCGGTCATTGTCGCTCTCATCCTCATTCTCCCGCAACGGGCGGGTGTGCATCCGGGAGCGCACGAGCGGAAGGCGTAATGCAGCCGATATGCGCGTGCTTTAATCAAGAATTACGCACAATCGTTTTGGGCCAGTCAGATCAAAGCCTTAGGCGTTGCAAAAGTCAGCTGCACATGTCTGACTTTGCACAACGCTAATTCGAACTAACCCACTCCCGGTCTGCCGCGGCGATCCCCGGCCGGTCACCCTCGATTGGCTTGTGACCGGATCACCGTAATTTGTTAAGCTGCGAGCCGCGGTGCGCTGGCCGAATGCCAGTCGGGCATTGATCGTCCCCGTGCCACGGGGTACGACAATCACCGGCAAAAAAGCATGACCGGACGAGTCGGCCGCCCGGCGGTTCGCGATTGATTTGAATTTCCTCTCGGGACGCGCCCGGATGCGGAAGTCCTGCCCGGCGGCGGTGCGCAATGCAAACAATGGGATTGATCGCTCGTTTTTTTCGTCCCTGGTTCCGGTATTCTGTCCCGGCGGTCTTGCTGGCGATTCTCGTGCCGGGACCGGCCGGGAGCTTCACCGTGGCCTTCGCCCAGACGATTCAGACAAGCGCTCCCCATGCGATTTTGATCGATTCGGCCAGTCAAAGCGTGCTGTTCGAGAAGGACGCCGACACTCTCGTCGTTCCGGCATCCACCGTGAAGATCATGACCGCCGAAATCGTGTTCCACGAGATCGCCTTGGGCCATCTGAAACTCGACGATGAATTCCTGGTCAGCGAGACGGCTTGGCGCTATGGCGGCGCGCCGGCGCGAGGATCCAGCATGTTCGCCGCCCCCAACAGCCACGTCAAGCTCGAGGATTTGATCCGTGGCCTTGTGATTGTCTCCGGCAACGACGCGGCAATCGCGCTTGCCGAAGGCATAGCCGGATCGGAGGGAGCCTTCGCCACGCTAATGACGAAACGCGCGCGCGAACTTGGATTGGAGCATTCGACATTTACCAACGCATGGGGCAGGGGCGATCCCGAGCAAAAAGTGAGCCCCAGGGAAATGGTGGCTCTCGCCAATCGCGTCATCCAGACCTACCCGGATCTTTATAAATATTTCGGCGAGAAAGACTTCACCTGGAACAAGATCAAACAGGCGAACCGAAATCCCTTGTTGACCATGGATCTCGGCGCGGACGGGCTGAAAACCGGCAACATCGACGACAGCGGCTATGGCCTTGTCGGCTCCGCCGTCCAAAACGGGCAGCGTCTGATCCTGGCGCTCTACGGCGCGCGGACCGCCAAGGAGCGCGCCGAGGAAGCGCGCAAGATTTTCCTTTGGGGGTTTCGTTCATTCGATTCGAGAACGATTTTTCAGGCTGGCGAGACAATCGGCGGCGCCAAGGTCTATGGCGGCAGCGCCTCGGAGGTGCCTCTTATCGCCGACAAGGAAGTAACGATTCTCGTGCCCCGGACCGCGACCGGAAAATTCACGGGGCGCATTGTCTACACGGGCCCGTTGATCGCGCCGGTCGAGGCTGGCCGGGAGGTCGCGCGTCTCAAGATATTTCGTGGAACGGAGCAAATCCTCGATCTGCCTTTGAAGACGGCGGCGGCGGTCGAACCGGGCGCGCTGCCGCGCCGGGCCATGGACGCCGGGTTCGAATACGCGACCGGGCTCTTCCGTAAATTTGTCGTCAAGCGATGAGCGAGGCGCGGGCACAAATCCATGCCGCAAGAGAGCGCGGATCTTTCATCACACTCGAAGGTGGCGAAGGCGTTGGCAAATCGACTCAGACCGGCCATCTCCTGCGCAATCTTCGGCAAGCGGGAATAGAGGCAATCGGCACCCGCGAGCCGGGCGGATCGCCGGGCGCGGAAATCTTGCGCAAGGTGCTCCTATCGGGCGGCGTGGCGCGCCTTGGTCCGGCCGCCGAAGCAATCCTCTTCGCGGCGGCTAGGGTCGACCATATCGACAAGACGATCGAACCCGCCCTGGCGGCGGGAACTTTTGTCGTCTGCGACAGGTTCGCCGAACTCGACAAGGGCTTATCAAGGCACGCGCGGACAACTCGATCCGCGGTTCCTGCGCGCGCTCGAACGCGTCACCTTGGGCGATGTTCGGCCCAGCTTGACCTTGATCCTCGACCTTCCGGCGGCCGAAGGCCTCGCCCGCGCGGCGGCTCGGCGCGGCGCGGGAGAAGCAGCCGATCGTTTCGAGCGCGAGGATTTAGCATTTCACGAGAGCCTTCGCGCCGCTTTCCTGGCGATCGCGGCGGCGGAACCCGTGCGCTGCGCCGTCATCGACGCGGCGCGCGCCGAGGAGGACGTAGCGCACGAGATCTTCGAGGTCGTATTACACAGGCTCATCGCTCCGGCGGCGGCGAAGCAGGCAAGGCGGGGCTAAAACGATGGCGCCCAAAATCTTGGAAACCAGTCCCGAGTCCGACCGTTTTGAAGATACCCCGCATCCACGCGAAAGCTATAATTGCTTCGGTCATGCCGGGATGGAAGGGCAATTCATTCTGTCCTATTTGTCGGGACATTTGCCGCAAGCATTCATTGTTAGCGGACCGCCCGGCGTAGGCAAAGCCACCCTCGCCTGGCGCCTCGCGCGTTTTCTTCTGACGAACCCCGATCCGGCGGCTGCCGCGGGCGACGCGAAGGCCGATCTTTTTGTCGCCCCCGATCATCCGGTCTCCCGTCAAATCGCCGCGATGGCGCATCCCGATCTCGTTCTCTTGCGCCGCGAGTGGAACGAAAAAGACAAAAGGTTCTTTACCGAAATCCGGGTCGAGGATGTCCGCCGTGCCATCCACATGTTCCAGCAGGCGGCGGGGCGGGGCGGCTACAGGATCTGCATCCTCGATGGCGCGGAGGATCTCAATCCGTCCAGCGCAAATGCGCTTCTGAAACTCATCGAAGAACCGCCGCCGCGCTCGCTGTTTCTGATCGTGGCGCATCGGCCCGGCCGTATGCTGGCGACGCTGCGTTCACGCTGCCGGAAAGTCCTTCTCAAACCCCTGGCGGCGGCGGACATCGGCCAAGTCGTGATGGCGCTCGGACCGCCGTGGTCCGCCGCCGGCGAAGCGGAGCTTGCGGCCGTGATCGCGCGCGCGCAGGGCTCGATCCATAATGTTTTGCGGCTCCTCGACGATCGCGGAATCGAGCTCGACACAAATCTCGGACGCATGCTGGACGATCTGCCGCGGATAGACTGGAGCAAGGTCCATGCCTTGGCCGACCGGGTCACCGCGCGCAACAGCGGCAACGATTACGAGACGATGCTCGCCGCGATCGATGCCTGGCTCGATACCAGAGTGCGGCGCGGCGCGCGGAGCTTCCAGGGCGATTGCGCGCGGCGGCTTGCGCCCTACGCCCTTGTATGGGAAAAACTGGCGGAGGCGGCGCGCGAGACCGAAACCTTCAATCTGGACAAGAGGCCGTTTGTCCTGTCCCTTTTCGCCGATTTGGCGGCGGCGGCGCGGGATTCTTCACTCTGAAACGGGACGCAGCAGGGGCCGGTATCCGGGGGTTCCGCGCGAAACTTTAAGATTGCAAGTTCATGAGTGCCCGCTCCCCGTTCTATATCACGACCGCGATTCCCTACGCCAATGGCGCGCCGCATATCGGACATGCCTATGAGCGGATCGCCACCGATGCGATTGCCCGCTTCAAGCGGCTCGACGGCTTCGATGTCTTGTTCGTCACCGGGATGGATGAGCACGGCCAGAAGATGCAGCGGACTGCGGCCGCCGAAGGCCTGACCCCGCAACAACTCGCCGACCGCACCGCGGCGGAATTCGCCGCGATGGGCACCGCTCTTTTGGCCGACGCCTGCGACGTCGTGCGCACCACGCAATCCCGCCACCATGCGGCAGCGCGCGAGCTTTGGACCAGGATGGCGGCGGCGGGCGATATTTATCTCGCCAAATATCCCGGCTGGTATTCGGTTCGCGACGAAGCTTTTTTCGACGCTGAGGAACTGACGGAAGGGCCGGGTGGCACCCGTCTCGCCCCGACCGGCGCGGCGGTCGAATGGGTCGAGGAGGAGAGCTATTTCTTCAAGCTTTCGGCCTATCGGGACCGGCTCCTCAAGCTTTACCGCGATCGCCCGGATTTCGTGACGCCGGAAAAATACCGCAACGAAATTATTGCGTTCGTCGAACGCGGCCTAACCGATCTCTCGATCAGCCGTTCGACCTTCGACTGGGGCATTCCGGTGCCCGGCGATACGCGCCATGTGATGTATGTCTGGGTCGATGCTTTGGCGAATTATATCACCGCAACCGGTTTCCCGGACCCTGAAGCCGCCCGCGCAAAATTTTGGCCCGCGGCCGCGCATTTGATCGGCAAGGACATTACCAGGTTTCATGCAATCTATTGGCCGGCGTTCCTGATGTCGGCCGAACTTGCGCTGCCTCGCCAAATCGTCGTCCATGGATTTCTCTTCAACCGGGGCGAGAAAATGTCGAAATCGGTCGGTAATGTGATCGATCCGCTCGCGCTCGCCGGACATTATGGCGCCGATCAGTTGCGGTATTTTCTGCTGCGCGAGGTGCCGTTTGGCCAGGATGGCACATATTCGCATGAAGCCATCGTCAACAGGATTAATGCCGATCTTGCCAACGATCTCGGCAATCTCGCGCAGCGCTCCTTGTCGATGGTGGCCAAGAATTGCGGCGGGATATTGCCGGCGCCGGCCGCGCTGAGCGAAGCGGACAAGGCGCTCTTGGCGCAAGCGGCGGCGCTTCCGGCAAAATCCCGCGCCGCGATGCAAGACTATGCCTTGCACATGGTCCTGACCGAGATCTGGCGCCTGGTCGGCGAAGCCAACCGTTATTTCGCCAGCGAAGAACCTTGGGTAAAGCGGAAAACTGACCTCCCACGGATGCAAACGATCCTTTATGTGACCGCCGAGGTTTTGCGTATGGTCGCGATCATGACGCAACCGTTCATGCCGGCTTCGATGGAGAAACTTCTCGGCCTTTTGAGTGTGCCCATGAACGCGCGAAAATTCGCTAACGCCGAGATCGCGCAAGGTCTCGTGGCGGGAACGCTTTTGCCCCCGCCCGCGCCGGTTTTTCCGCGGTACATCGACGCGGAGGAAGATTTGCTCCCGAGAGGTCTAGCGTGCTGATCGACAGTCATTGCCACCTCGATTTTCCGGATTTCGCCTCCGAGCGCGATGCCGTGGTCGAACGCGCCCGCGCCGCCGGGCTTAAGCGGATAATCACGATTTCGACCCGAGCGGACGCATTTGCTAAGATCAGTCTGATCGCGGACAACTACGACGACGTCTTTTGCACGGTGGGCACGCATCCGCATCATGCGCATGAAGAAGCCGAAGTGTCGCAAGATCGCCTCGTCGAGTTGGCGCGCCACCCGAAATGCGTCGGCATCGGCGAAGCCGGGCTCGATTTTCATTATGATCAAACCCCGCGCGACATCGCCGCGAGGGTTTTCCGCGCCCATATCGCGGCCGCCCGGCAAAGTGGGCTGCCGATTGTCATTCATGCCCGCGACGCGGACGCCGATATCGCCGCGATCTTACGGGACGAAATGGGGAAGGGCGCTTTTGGGGGGCTTCTCCATTGCTTCACCTCGTCCGCCATGCTTGCCGAGGCCGCGCTTTCGCTTGGGCTCTATATTTCATTTTCCGGCGTCTTGACGTTTAAGAACTCACGGCCGCTGCGGGAGATCGCCCGCGCGGTGCCGATCGACAGGGTGTTGGTCGAAACCGATGCGCCCTATCTGGCGCCGGTTCCCTACCGCGGCAAGCGTAACGAACCGGCTTTTGTCGCGGCCACCGCCCAAGTATTGGCCGATGTGAAGGGCGTTTCGCCGCAAACAATCGCGGCGGAGACGAGCGCCAATGCGCTGCGCTTGTTTTCCAAGATGCCTGCCCCCGCGATCGGCGCGGAAGCGGCGTGAACCTCACCTTCACCATCCTCGGCTGCGGATCCTCCGGCGGGGTTCCGCGCGTCGGCCAAGGCTGGGGCGCCTGCGATCGCAATAATTCCAAAAACCGGCGCCGGCGCTGTTCGATCTTCGTCGAGCGCTCCGGCGAGAGCGGCGCTACGACCCAAGTTCTCGTCGACATGTCGCCGGATCTTCGCGAACAATTGCTCGGGCTCGGCATCGGCCGGCTCGACGCCATCCTGCTGACCCATTCGCACGCCGACCATATTCATGGAATTGACGAGGTCCGGCCGTTGGTCATCATGGCTCGGCGAAAAATCGACCTGTATATGGACGCCGCCACCTCGGCCATCGTGCGCGCGAATTTCGGTTATATTTTCGAAACGCCCCCCGGCAGCCATTATCCTGCATTACTAAATGAACATCGCCTGGTAACAGGCCATCCTGTAACTATAAATGGCCCTGGCGGCGCTTTGGATGCCGTTCCGTTCCAGCTTGAACATGGCGAGATTGACGCGCTCGGTTTTCGCTTTGGCAAGGTGGCCTATTCTCCCGATCTCAACGCCATTCCCGTCGAGAGCCTCGGTTTGCTGGAGGGGCTCGACCTGTGGATCGTCGACGCCTTGCGCTACACGCCACACCCCAGTCATTTTTCCTTGCCGGAAACCCTAGACTGGATCGCCAAATTGCGGCCCAGGCGCGCGATCCTCACCAACCTTCATAGCGATCTCGATTTCGCGCGGCTCAAAGGCGAACTTCCCGCGAATGTCGAGCCTGCTTTCGATGGCATGCGAATTTGCGTCTGACACGACCCGATTAGTTTTAATCTCACTTTGTAGCTTCATAATATAATTTGCTGATATCAAATTCTAATTCTGGATACGAACATTATGGTGCGCTCAGCCGCGCCACGATAGGTTCCATAATATAGATTATGCGAATGTCAGCCTTGATGAGGGTCGTTTCCAATCCGCGCGACTTTAAACCATGCGGATTGGAGTAGCCAAACGGACTGACAATTGCTATGTTTGACGTGATACGGGATTTTCGCATTTGGAAAAACGACCATCGGCGCGGTTTTGGGCTGGCGCCCTTGCGGGGCCGGCCTCTTGGCGCGGGCGTTTTTCGGAAATCGCGGCCGCTGGGCCGGTGTGAGCCAGCGGAGGGAACCGCGCGAGGTCAATGTTAGATACGATTTTTTGGTGGAGACGAGCAGGCACATCATGAGCAAAGGTAGAGATTTCCGGGGACCCAAGAAGCGCGGTTTCGATGACGATGGGCCTTCGCCCTATGATTTTCCGCGGCCGAGCCGGACCCCGCGAGCGAGCTTCGGAGCCGGAGGCGGCGGCCCCCGGGAAACGGCGCCGCCAAGCGGGCCGAGCATCGACGCGGTCGTCAAATGGTTCAAGGGCGAAAAGGGTTTCGGCTTCGTCGAGTTGAGCGATGGAACCGGCGATGCGTTCCTGCATATCGGCGCGCTTCAGGCAGCGGGATATGAGTTGGTTCCGCCCGGCGCGAAGTTGAAGGTAAATGTCAGCAATGGCATGAAAGGCGCTCAAGTCACACATGTCCTCGAAGTCGACACGGCTGGGGCGGCGGAAAGGGTGCCGCCGTCGTCTCGCGGGTTTGGCGATTCACCCCGCCCGCAGCGCCGCGTCCCCGATCCTTCGACCGCGGTTTCGGTCATGGGAACGGTCAAATGGTTCGATGACCACAAGGGCTTCGGCTTCGTCCAATCCAATGATGGCGGCAAGGACGTTTTTGTCCATATTTCGATCCTCGGTGCGGCGGGAATCCAGAACCTTGCCGAAGGCCAGCCCGTGACGATGCAGGTCGTCGATACGCCAAAGGGCCGCGAGGCTTTGTCCATCTCGCTCGATTGAGCTGGAGCGGTGCCGCCTCATCAGCCTCTCATGAAAAGGGCGACGGGCGTGATCCCCGGCTTCCGCTCCCGCGTGACCGGCGTTCGGCTTTCATCCGATACGACCATCTCATGATGTCACGCTGTCGATTCCGAGACGCCGCTTTTTGTCTTCCTCGTAGGCCGCGAAGTTGCTTCGAACCATTCGACATGGCTGTCGCCTTCGAAGGTGAGCATATAGGTCGCGATGCGATCCAAAAGAAGCGGTCAAGGGCGCGCTTCAGGCCGGATGGATGCCGCCGATTGTCGTCGTTTCACGAAACATATCGACCCAGTCTCGTTGTCTTTCGGTGTCCGGGACCTTGACGCCCCGCGCCTTACCGATGCGATCGAATGCCATCCCCGGAGCCAAACCCAAAAGCACGAGGACGCATGCCGCGATGAGCGATGATCGCCCGATCCCGGCCCGGCAATGCACGGCAACGGCTTTCCCCTCGTCCAGACGCGCAACGATCGCCTCGGCGAGGGCCATCGTTTCACGCGTTGACGCGGGCACGCCACCGTCCGGGACAGGGAAAGCAATGAACTCCATATCAAGGTCATGGCAAAGGCCCGCTTCCCGGTGAAGGCCGAGTTCTCTGACCTCCCCGGCTTCAAGAAGGCTCACGACGACGTCGATTCCTTCCGCTCTCCAACCGGCGATCTCGTCATCGAGCCAATCGCCCGCGCGCGGGCGCGGCATGATCGCCAAGCGAGCACCAGCGGGCAGGTCTATCCAATGAACTTCGGGGCGCATCATTGCTCTGAAGTCTCGGCGGCGCGCTATGCGACGCCGGATAATTCGAGGAGCGCGGCCTTATTGCCGTCGCTGACGATGATTTTGCCTGTCGAACTCGGTTGGAGTTTGATCTCGCTCATTGCAAGCCCGGCCGCGATGAGTGCGTTCTCGACCGGCGCGAAATCTTGCATCCAGGCGGTTTCAGCCACGAGATCGAAGACGGCGAGTTCGAAGGGCGGCCGGTCAGGGTAGACGCTGAGCAACCTTCGATGATCGACGATAGCGTAAGCAGTCTTGTCGTCCCCGGTCAAAACGTCGGCGCTCCACAGTGCAACGGGCGCCGGGAATTTCCGCCAGCTCTTCTCCGGGATGTTCAAAATCCAAAGCAACGGGCTATCATATGCAATGAACGTAAATTTGTCTTTGAATGTATAGCCTGCAGTGACTTGTTCAAATTTCCAGGAATTGCGGTCCTTGTCGGTAAGCTCTCGAATCCCGAGCTCGAACGTTCCATCCCGCAAGAAAATAGAAATAATATTGCTTTCGACTTCATTTGGACGAGAACTGTAAAATGCTTCATCCCCATAAGTTGCAAACATATATTTTTGCGAGAGGTACAATTCGTTCAAATATCCCAGATGATGTCGTTCCCAGCTTTTGGCCGAGACGATAGCGACTTGCGGACCGTGAGATCCAAGACGACATGATCGGCATCGAACAATTTGATCCACCAAATCTCAGGCTGATCGCCTTTCGGCCAGGACCGGATGACGGCCCCATTCAGGTCGAGCGCGACCGTCTCGTCCATCTCGATGATCGACGCAAAGCCAAAGTCTTCATGCAGATCGAAATATTTCACTCGAACTCCATCGAAAGTGGTCATATTTATTAGTTGAACCTGCATTGCCTCACTCATCGCGAGGAATCGTTGGCATCAAGACGATCGGATCCTGTTGCAAAATCTGATGGACCGGATCTCGAGTGTCCCCGTCAGGGTTAACATTGAGGTCAGCGGGATAACGCGTAAGATAAATTTTATCCGGATCTCCAAAGGGACCCCAGACATTCACGATCTCCGGATATGGCCCATTCTTGGCTTGGAGAATTGTTCCATCCTTGAAGATGAGGTGAAACGATTCCCGGTCCATGACGATCCGGGCCATTTCCACGCCGATCAAGCGCCAAATGGCGCGAAGATCGCCCAAGCGTTCCCAAGCTTCGATCGTTTCGTGCTGACTATTCGCGTCCGAGCGAATGGCGTCAAACGAACCATTGAAAGCTACAGCGAGCCCGGTTTTCGAAGGTCCAAATTCGAATCGAATATTCTGGAGATTGATTTGGATCGACACGAGTTCGAAGTCGTAATCAAAGATGACATCTTCTGCCATTATGGCCCCCAGATTGTTGATGAATATAGATCCAGTGGATAGTGCGCGAGGTCGGAATGGGGGTCCACCGTACGCCCCGTCACGGGGGATATCGCTTGCCGTGAATTGTTGAAGACCCGGAAATAGGGTTGACCAGTTTTGTCATTCTCGTAACCGAGGCGGATTCCTGAAATCGGTTCCTTTCCTTCTTCTATGGGCGGACTTCCTGGTGGCGATATAGCGATTCCAACTTCTTCCGAACTTGAGCCACGTCGTGAAAAAGTGGGCTGCGATTCCGTCCCCGAGACTGGGAAAGCCATCCCGATGCGCCATTGTCCCGTCTGATCGTCCTGGACGAAGAAACGATATTGTAGAACCTGTTTCGACCCTTTGGGGAGATTATTGAAAGAAACAACACCGCCTCGCCGAAGGGCTCGACAACGATCCCGTCTTGAAGATCACGTCTGGTGACAGATTGCGCATATTGCTGGCCCGGCAAAATGGGATCTGGTGTAGCATCTGAGAGAGTTGGGCTGTGCGTATTCCCGGCAACTCGAACTGGCGGTTGCGTCGGTGAGTCCGTCGCGCCCCCGTTCCCCGAGGTCCATTGCCCGCTCTCGCGCCCGCTGCCGGCCGGAACACGCGGCTGATCGGGATTGTATTTTTCGATGTCCCGCGCCGCGCGCGGAAACCCCAAGGCCTTCATCAATTCGCTCGGCCTTAAGCCTTTTTCGAGCGCCGTCCCGGCGAGGAAGAGGCGATAGGCGTCTGTCTCATCGATCTTCGGCAAGCCGAGGAAGGCGAGATGAATTTGCGCCAGCGCCTTGTCGCCCGCGCGCCAAATTTCGCCCGCGCGGCGAATCTTTTCGACAACATGTGGCGCGACCGGCGCGGCAAAGGCGGCCGTCAACAGCGAAAGGAGGCGCGCCTCTTCGCCATCGAAAGCGAGACCGCATGCGCGGCCTTTCTTTTCGAATTCCGCGAGAATCGTGCCGCGCCCGAGCGCGAGGCCCGCTTGGGTAAATGCCATTTCACGATGAAGGGGGCGTGCTAACCCCCTATCGCGCCAGTCTCGCTCGAACGCATCGGTGTTTTGCATGATTTCTCCACGCCGCCGCGAAAGGCGGAGACACGCAGATAGAACTCATGCCTTGGCCGTGTCCAGATTCGGCCAAAAACGCGTTTCCCGCAATCTTACATTCCACGCAGGGATCGCTGTCCGGTCCACGAGATCAATCCTGATTGGGAGGATGATCTGTTTGAGAGGTTGAATTGGTGAGCTCTAGGGAACCAACGCCATTTGGAGGGGATGCCCGGGCCAAGCTGGTCAAGCCCGGGCATGACGACGAGAGTCAGGTGCTGCAATCACTCGTCTCACTCCACTCGCTTTTATCGAAGGGCCGCATTTATATTCCGTGACCAGGTTGCGATCGGTGATGATCGCCAAAGGCCGGCCGATCCTGGCTGCGAGTTCGTCGACGGTCGCGGTGTGGACACGCGACAGAAAGGCTTCGGCTATCGCGCGATCATCGTTCGTCAACAGCGGCGTCGCCGGAGTCACTTTCATCAGGTCTCGAACCGAGTTTGGTTTTTCCAGGGTGGCACGCCAGTCAAAGGCGGCGCATATTGCAAAGTTATCGTAAAGATAGGCATGCGGGAATACGGAAGCGGCAGTGTAAACCGCGTCGCTCGACCATATCGTATTGAACGTAACAAGGTCTCTGGGCGCCATGCGCGGGGTGCGCTGGCAAACTATCTCGGCATGGAAATCATCCTAGTCCTAAAAAGGGCGCCCCGCTTTACCCACGCCTCGCGGCGGCGGGAAACTTCCGCCGGACCGGCTCGGCGCGTTCCGGCGCGACCCGAACCCGAACATGAACGGCGCCGTCCGGCGCCGTGCTTTTGCGCATCACTTCGGTATTCTCGTGCAGCCAATGAAGCCCGGCGCCATTGGCCGGATCGAGCGCGATGTCGAAGACAATCCGGCCGCTTGCGAGCCGTGTTTCAATCGCGGCGCGAAGGTCTTCGATGCCCTGCCCCGTCAATGCCGAAACAATGACCGGGTTGCCGTGCGAAAGCCGCTGGGCGCCGCGCCGCGCGGCGAGGGCGGCCTCGCCTAACAGATCGCATTTGTTCCAGACCTCCATAAGGCGGCGATCATTGGCAGGATCGATCCCGAGACCGGCGAGGATGGCTTCGACGTCGGCGTGCTGCGCTTCGGCGTCTTCATGCGCGATATCGCGGACATGCAAAATGGCGTCCGCTTCAAGGACTTCCTCAAGTGTCGCCCGGAAAGCCTTGATAAGCATGGTTGGCAAGTCGGAAATAAAGCCGACGGTATCGGAGAGGATGATTCGACCGCCATGCGGCAGCGCGACACCGCGCAAGGTGGGATCGAGGGTCGCGAAAAGCTTGTCCTCGGCGACCACCCCCGCCACCGTCAGCCTATTGAACAACGTGGATTTTCCCGCATTCGTATAGCCGACGAGCGCGACAATAGGATAAGGCACGGCGCGGCGGCTTTGGCGATGCAGGCCGCGCGTCCGCTTGACGCCTTCGAGGTCGCGATTGATGCGGGTCATCCGCTCCTCGATGAGGCGGCGGTCGGCCTCGATTTGAGTTTCGCCGGGACCGCCGAGGAAGCCAAAACCGCCGCGCTGACGTTCGAGATGGGTCCAGGATCGAACCAGCCGCGATTTTTGGTAGGCGAGATGGGCGAGCTCGACCTGCAGCGCGCCTTCATGTGTACGCGCCCGGCGGCCAAAAATTTCGAGGATCAATCCGGTGCGATCGATGACCTTGGCCGCAAGCGCAGTTTCGAGATTGCGCTGCTGCACCGGCGACAAGGCGCAATCCATGACAATGAGATCGATCGCTTCCGCGTCGACCAGAGCCGCGAGCTCGGCGACCTTGCCTTTGCCGAGGTAGCTCGCGGGCCGGATTTGCGAAAGCGGAGCGATTTGCCCCGCGACAATTTCAACGCCGATCGCCTGGGCAAGCCCTAGCGCTTCGGAAAGACGCGCCTCGTGTGAGCGCCCGCGCGCCGCTTTGGCGGACGCCCCGAGCTCCGCTTTGCGGCGCGCACCCGCGTCGAGATAAGAGCCAACCACCAAAGCCCTGGTACGCGCCTCGTTGGCTCGTCCGGCGCCGCCTTTGGCTTCCGGGCCGGCTTTCAGCGCCGATTTTGAACCGTTCGCAAGGACGCCGATGCCCAACTCCCCATGCCTAGATCAAAATGCCCGCCGCAATGCGTCGCCCGTTGCGCCGATCCGATTTCCGGACGCTCTAACAAAATCAAGCGCTCAAGAAACGGTTCCAGGCTTTGCGAAATTATCCTTTGGCCCGGCGTGGCCGGCCTCGTCGCCGGGCTCAAACATCTGAATCGGCTGGCCAGGCATGATCGTCGATATGGCGTGCTTGTAAACGAGCTGGGAATGCCCGTCGCGGCGCAGCAATACGCAAAAATTGTCGAACCAGGTGACGACACCTTGCAGCTTGACGCCGTTGACCAGGAAGATCGTGAGAGGAACCTTGTTCTTACGGACAAAATTGAGAAAAGTGTCCTGCAGATTTTGTGGCCGTTCCGCTCCCATGTCCCGGTATCCTATTTTGTTCTTGGCGCCGTGCCCAGCGCATAGTGTTCATTAAAAAGCGCTGGTGCCGTGCGGCTACCGTTTGCCTCATGGACCGCCTACGCGATCACTTTAACGCGTTCAATACAGAAGCCGCATCCGGCCCCTCCCTGCCCCCGATCATATTAGACCAATAGGCGGGGCCGCAAGCCCTACCTTGATCATTGTCATCAGGATTTAATACTAACTTGAAAAGCCATCATAAGGTTACGAGGATCGCGTCGCGGTGTCATGAAAAATCGCGCGCAATTTCGATGCGACCGGTCCAGGAATCCCCGTGCCGATCTCGCGCCCGTCGATCCGCACAACCGGCATGATGAGCGTCGTCGCTCCGGTAATGAAGGCCTCCCGCGCGGCGAAAACTTCTTCGAGGCCGAATTGTCTTTCCTCCAATTTCAGACCTTCCGCCGCGACGATTTCGATCAGCGTGGTCCTTGTGATGCCGCGCAGGATGGAATGATCGAGCTGACGCGTGATGAGAACTCCAGCCTCGCTGATGATCCAAGCGTTCGATGCCGCCCCTTCGGTAACCATGCCCAGGGAATCGACAAGCCAGGCCTCGTAGGCGCCGCGCTCACTCGCCAGCTGGCGCGCAAGTACGTTGGGCAGCAGGGAAATGGTCTTGATATCGACCCTTTTCCAACGCAGGTCGGGGGTGGTGATGACGCTTATGCCCTTGCGCGCGGTAATCTCGCTTTTTTCAGGATCGACCTGACGCGCCGTGACGACGAGGCCAGGACGCACTGGCGTCGGCGGAAAAACATGGTCGCGCGGCGCCACGCCCCGCGTTACCTGCACATAGACGAAACCGTTCTCGACCCTGTTCCTCGCGATGACTTCGCGGACCACCACGGCGAGCGCGCCGGCCCGCACAGGCGGGGCGATTTGCAATTCCGCGAGCGAATAGGCGAGCCGCTCGAAATGGCGTTTCTCGTCGATCAAGGCGCCGCGAAAGGCTTCGCACACTTCGTAGACGCCATCGGCGAATTGGTAGCCGCGGTCGTCGACATGAACCATGGCGTCGCGGTGCAAGACGTAGCGGCCATTGACATAAGCTACCCTGCTCATGCGCGCTCTCGCGATTTCAACGAAGAAGAAAGAGCCACGGTTCGCTCAGCCCGAGGATCGTAGCCGCCGCCGTGAATCATGAGAGAGAGTTCGGTCTCGTGAATTTATGAGAAGGTCACGGATTTGCGGTAGCGTCATGCCGGTTGCAGTGGCGCGCGTCAAGCCGCTTTCGCCTTTTGCCAGCCACGATGGGCGCCGCCTTTACCTCGCCGCCCTTCGCTGCGTCTGCCGTCGCCGGACACCCGACCTCGCGGAGCACCGCGTGCGACAGTTTTCAAATTTTAGTGGTTCACCTCCGGCATTTTTCTAGTTATGTTGGCGGCAAGATAATCGTTCGCATTTGCGCATTTACGTGAGCTAGGCGAAGAGGAACTTCGGGAGGATACGATGCGAACGTCGCGCGGGAAGTTGGTAGCTGGCTTCGCGGTGGTGACCCTTGGGGGAGTCCTGCTCGCGCTGGTGGGAGTGGCGTTCACGTTCTCCGACAATCCACCCATGGCTCCGGCTACTCCCGCGCCTCCCGCGCCAACTATTCTCGCGCCAACTGCTCCCGCGCCGGCTACCCCCGGACTTGCTACTCCCGAGAAGCAAGCGCCGCTTAAACCCGCCCTGCCCCTTGGCATTTCGCCGCAACTCTATGCCTTGGCCGTGCCGCCAGGGCGCGAGCCGACGGCACAACTTGCCGCTCTCGGCGAAAAATTGTTCAAGGACAAGCGCCTTTCGGTCGATGACTCGGTCGCATGCGAGACCTGCCACGATCCCACCAAGGGATTCACCGATCATCGCGGCAACAGCGCGACGTCCGCGGGTGTCCAAGACCGGCATGGCCAGCGCAATGCGCCGACCGTGTTGAACGCGATGTTTCAAGCGTCGCAATTCTGGGATGGCCGCGCGCCCGCGCTCGAGGATCAGGCCAAGCTTCCGATCCTCAATCCAGTGGAAATGGGCCAAAAGTCGCCCGGCGATGTCGTCGCAAAGGTCGCTAGGATCCAGGAATATTCGGACGCGTTCAAATCGCTGTTGGGGCACAATCTCACTTACGATGATATCGCGGCCGCGATCGCGGCGTTCGAGCGGACGCAATATTCCGCCAATTCGCCGTTCGATCGCTTCCTGGCGGGGGACCCTCAGGCCGTCAGCGAGGCGGCGCAGCGTGGCTGGGCGTTGTTCCAAGGCAAGGGGCGTTGCAGCTCCTGCCACGCCTTCAACGCGGTGTCGCCGCTGTTCTCCGACCAGAAGTTTCACAATATCGGGATCGCCGCGCACAAGCAAAATTTTGCCGAACTCGCCCGTAAGGCGCTTGGCATCCTGAAGACCGGCGATACGAAGCAGATCGACGAACTTGCCTTGCAGACAAGCTATTCCGAACTCGGGCGGTTCCTGGTGACCAAAAATCCGGCCGATATCGGCGCCTTCAAGAGCGAGACCCTCCGCAATATCGGGATCACCGGGCCCTACATGCACGATGGCTCTCTCGCGACCCTTTGGGACGTGATGGACCATTACAACAAGGGCGGGGTCGCAAATCCGTTTCTCGACGGCGGCATGCAGCGTCTTGCTTTGAGCGAAGCCGAAATCGACGATCTTGTTGCTTTCCTCTTCACCCTCACCGACGACCGCTTCGCCGATTTCAACAAGGCGGAGCTGGCCCGGCAAACATCGCTCAAAACCAACCGGCCGCAGCGCGAAACCGAAATCGCCGAAGGCAGGAAGGGAGATCTTGGCGATGCCGGGATCACCCCTGATCTGCGCAATCCAGCGTCGATCGGCGCTTATTGAGAGCATGATCTTCGAAAGCCGCGTTCGCAAGCTGGGTGGCCGAACGGTAAAACAATAAGGATGGACGGCAAAAATGTTTCACGTGTAGCATTTTCGCCAGGGGAGCAAAGTCATGGCGCACAAGAGCATCGAGACCAAGCATTACGAGGAACGCACCTCATTTTTCGAGGACCTTGCGCGGATGGGCGCGCTCTCCCGGCGCGGCTTTCTCCATGTTGCCGGAGTTTCCGCTGGGATCGCCGCCGCGAAGGGGCTGATCGTTCCGCAAAGTTTTCAGCTTATCGAGATCGCGCAGGCGGCCGAGACTGCGGCGCCTGGCTTTACCATCGCCTATGTCTCCGACAGTCATCTTTATCCGCGCAGTGTGAACGACCGTTTCATACGCTCCGCCGTAAAGGCGGTGGACGACGTCAATGCGCTCGACCCGCAGCCCGATTTTGTTCTCTTCGGTGGCGACCTAGCCCAGCTCGGCCGCAGGGAGGAACTCGATCTCGGCGCCCAGATTTTGAAGGATCTCAAGGCGCCCCTAAAAATGATGGTCGGCGAGCACGACTGGTTCTTCGACATGGGCGAGCATTGGCGGTCCTTGTTCGGGCCTCCCCAGTATTCCTTCGACCACAAGGGCGTTCATTTCGTGACCTTGATGAGCGTTAACGAAAAGGATTTTTGGACCGCGCGTGGCATGACGCCGGAGGAGCGGATGCAGACGGTCGCCGGGCTCGACAACGGCATCCAGTCGCGCTTCGAGGTCGGACCGGAAGGGCGCCAATGGCTGCAAAACGATCTCTCGACGATCGACAAAAAGACGCCGGTCGTCATTTTCTCCCACTCGCCTCTTTATAAATATTACCGCAATTGGAATTTCTGGACCGAGGACGCCGACGAAGTCCAGGCGATCCTCGCCAATTTCGACACGGTGTCCGTGATTTACGGTCACACCCATCAGCTGCTCCTGAACCACATTGGCAACATCAGCTTCTATGGACTGCTCTCGACTGCTTGGCCATGGCCCTACGCCCCCGAGGGACTGCCGAAGCTCACCGTCCAAATGAACCGCGCCGACCCCTTCAACGCCTTCGACGGCTGCGGCGATGGTCAACTCAATGTGCTGGCGTCGGGCATGATCGACAAGGTTTATAATCTTTGGAACCGCAACCCGGTCACCGTGCGGGCACCTTATCTTTCGTCGAACGGCGCCAAGGATCGCCCGCCCGCGACAACGCTCGCCAGCTACTGAGGGACACGATCATGCGCCTTTCTCACCGTCTCGCACTCGCTCTTTCCCTCGCTGCAGGCCCCGCGCTCGCCGGAAACGATCCGCCGCGCCATCAGCTGCGAGCTTCGGCGGACGGCAATCTGGTTGTCGGTCTTTGCGACGGCGAAACCTCGCTCGAGGTGAAAGGCGTCAAGCCTGGCGACCAAATGACGCGGGAGCAAGGGCAGCAAATTGCCGACGCGCTGATGACGGAATGGCGGCAAAAGCATCCCGATGTCGAATGGGTCGCCGCGGCCGAACCACCTACAGAGGCCCAGCTGCCGGGCGTCAAGGCTCCTGCCGAGAAACAGTTCCAGACCTACGGCGCCTTTTCCGAGCGCGACCGGCAAATTTGGCAAGAGTTAACCGATCGCTTGGTGGCGGAAGGCAAGCGCATTTTTCACGACGCCAAGGCGCTTGGTGGCACCAACGCCATATCCTGCGACATGTGTCATCCGGACGCCTCCAACACCCATCCCGAAACCTATCCCAAGTTTCAGGTGCAGCTGGGGCGCGTCGCCCTTCTCCGCGACATGATCAACTGGTGCATCGAAAATCCGGTGCGCGGCAAGCCCTTCGCGGACGACGATCCGCGGCTTAAGGCTCTCGAGGCCTACATCCTCGCGCAACGGAAGGGGGTCGCCCTCGACTACGGCAAGCACTGAGTTTTGCCGCTGCGCACGCGAGTTGGCGCGGTCAAAGAGCTGGAGCATATCCTGAAAGTCGAGCAACTTTTCGGGACATGCCCCAGAGATCAGATTGGAACACAAATCGTCAGACCAGCGCTGAGCTTAACACGCAACTTAAAGCACCGGACGGGCAGACCAAGTGAATGTCCACGACGGGCGCGGGCATAACTGGGCGGCCATCGTTGCCGTTGGTACTGGTCAAGTCTCGGTCCGATTCACGATTTGAGTTTGCTATTTTATTTTGCCGTTCAGTTTGTTAGGGAAGAAGCCAAAGTTGGAAGCGGCGCCGCCTAGATAGACGATATTGAGAACCTGCGCCGGAGTACGGCTGAACGCGATAGCGTTCTGGTCGGCGGGAACGATATTGGCGACGCCGTCCAGCACGATGCCCTGGTCATCGTTGGCGCCCGACGCCTGTGCGCGCAGGTTCGAAATCAATTGAACCGGTTGGAACAATGCGCGTTCGTAAAGAAGTGTGCGGATTTCACTCGCGTGATAGGCCTCGACCCCGAGGATGCCGGCAGCGGCGGCGAGATAGCCCTTGTTACTGAGTAGCGGCGCGGCGCCGTGATAGGCCGTAACCCCGACATCCTCGAAGATGAACGCTCCCAGCAAAAAATTTCTCCCACCTGTGAAGGGGTTGAACGTGTCATTCTGACCGATGATGCCGGCTAGTCTCGCCAATGTCGTAAAGCTCGTTTGCAGATCAATCTGTGGCTCAGCAACGGCTAAGGAACCGAGCGCCGAGCGCAGGAATTCCACATGCGCTTTCTCATCCCTCGCAATCTCTTGCGCAAATTGCTCCAAGGCAGGATTTTTGAAGGGCACTTTGCTACCCCCTACAACGTCCCTTTGGTGCCGACGCCCGTGGTGTCCCCGCTGGGCAGTCCTCCGCCGGTTGTAGCTCGGAGATAATATTCGGCCTCCAAATATTCCAAATTGAGCGCAAAATTGAGGATATCGGCGTCGGTGAGCTGCCCAGGAGGCGGCTGTGGTTCGCCTGGCAGCGCAAGGGCCGCCTCGGGAAACCCTGCGGTGAGCGCTCCCGCGGCGGCGGCGGCAAACCCGGCGCCTTTCACCAAGCGCCTTCGATCCATCCGCTGAGCGAACGTGTCGTTCTTGTCGTTAGAGTCCTTCGCATCCATTTGAGTCGTTCCTTCTGCAGAAGTGTCAGATACCGAACTGTGAGGAGTTCGACTTACTGTGAGGCGACCCGTGCGTGGACGTGCCGCATGGTGCGTACCGTGCGCGAGCCGGAAAAGTTTTCGGCCGTCGATCACAATCGATTGATATTGGAATTGGCGCCGAAATCGCGCCGGCCGCCCGAAATATGCGGCATGAGGCAAACGCGCCTTCAGCCGGCGCGAAAACGCAGCCGCAGCTTTGCCGCGATGGCGCGCGCGTTCCGCTTGACCTTCACGAAAAATGCCCAGACCCGCGTTGCCCGCGCCCATGCGAGAAGATGATCGCGAATGCCGGTCAACCAATCCATGAGTTTGGCGAACCAAGGAATCGTTTTGAGTTTCGCCCGCCCCGCGTGATAAATCCGCTCCACGACGAGGAGGCTCACGAGATAAGCCATCGAAATCGTAACGAGGCCGGTCGCAAAGTGTCCTTCCGTCATCAAATACAAGGCATAGATTTTGGCAGGTTCCGCGAAGGCGAACGGAATGGCGAGCAAAACAAGGATCGCGTAGGGCGGCAGGGCGGCGACAATGTCTTGCAGGCGAATGACAAACCGCAGCCTTGCCACCCATCCGAGCAGCGGCCGGACCACCGGCGTGACGATGCCGTCGAGAAGGACATAGAGGACAACAACGGCCTTGGCCGGCAAGAGGAGCAAGCGGCGTACGCTGGAATTCCCGTCTGTTCTGGCCAAGAATATCGTTCCTTTTTGGCCCCGGAAATTGAGCGCGGCGTCAACTATGGTTCCGGAGTTCCCCGGGATGATCGTTACGCATCCTGATCTTCGGCATGTAGGAGGCGGCGGCCTTCGTTATTAAGGACGCTTGGGACGGGCGCTTTCGGCCATGTCACGCAAAGCGGCGATCCGGACATGATCGTTGGCGCGATCGACAGGGCCTTGGCGGGGCCGGTGCATCCAGGACAATCGGCAGGGCAAATCTCGCGGGGCCAATTTCGAACCGGGGATCGATCCTCCGCGCGGATTCAATGCAAGTGAACGCCGCGTCGTCGCCATGCCCAGCGGCGGCAAGAACCTTACGGAAATCTCTCCGACGATCTCGGTCGGCCGCCGTGAAGCCGCAACCACGCCGGCGGATTGCACCCGCAGGAATCTTGCCCGTTCTACTCTTTTATGCCCCCCGTATTCGCGCCGAAGTTGCCCTGGTTTCCGATGCCGCCGGATCCGGCGCTTGAACCGCGGCCTGAGCCCGTGATGCCACCCGTTGAACTTCCAAAGGTCGCGTTGTCTTGAAGACCCCCGGTCCCGGCGCGCGTCGCGCCCGCGCTACCGCCAGTGGCATTCCCCGTCTTCGCTCCGTTGCTAATGCCGGTGCCGGGGACGCCCGAACCCGGGATGACGACGGCAGGAGCCTGGGCGTGAGCGGCAATCGAGAAACCGCAAACAAAAGCCGCCACCACGGCCAGGGTCAATCGATACCGCATTTGTCTCTCCGTAATGTTGGCCGGTACCACGGCTTTGGCACGGTGCTTGAAAAAATCACAATAGCAATAGCATTAGCGCATGATCCGCGAAAGAGGAAACCGCTGCCGCTGTTAAGTGGAGCCAAGGCGAAAGCGGCGGCTAGCGCGGGGCGTGCGCCGGCGAAGCCCTCAATCCATCCGGAAATGCTTCGACAGTTTCAGCCCCTGGCCCTGGTAATTCGAGGCGGCGCTCGCGCCGTAAAGGACCCGCGGCGCCTCGGCCATTTTCTCATAAACGAGGCGGCCGATTACCTGGCCATCTTCGAGAAAGAATGGAACCTCGTAGCTGCGGACTTCGAGAACCGCGCGGGCGGAGGGACGATTGTCCCGCGATGCGCCGAAGCCGGGATCAAAAAAGCCTGCATAATGCACCCTAAATACCCCCATGGCCGGGTCGATCGGAACCATTTCGGCGGCGAGATCGCGAGGGATATGGAGCCGTTGCTTGGAGGCGAGAATGTAGAACGCGTCCGGATCAAGGACCAGCCTTTTGTCCGGTTGCGCCCTGACTTCCACCCAATAATCGGCGATGGTGTAGTCCTTATGATCCACATCGATAATGTCGGCGTGTTTCAGCGCCTTGTAGCCGATGATCCCGTCGGCCGGTTCGGTGCTCAAGCCAACCCGTAATACGAGCCCGCCCCGCCGCAATTCCAAATCGCCTTCGACGAGCGGCATTTTTTCATGACGCTCGTGGAGTTCCTTTTCCTTGATGCCGAAATCGCTGCCCTCCAGCTGCTGCGAGTTCAGCCTGCGGAAGCGGATCTGATTGAGTTTCGAGCCCTTGCGCACCCGGACACTGAAGCTGCGCGGCGAGACTTCGGCGTAGAGAGGACCTTCATACCCGCGTCCCACGCGGTCGAACACATCCGAATTGTCGGCAATGAGGCGGGTGAAAATATCGAGACGGCCGGTCGAGCTTTTCGGGTTGGCGATCGCCGAAATACTCTCCGGTAGCTTCAAATGCTCTATGAGTGGGATCACATAGACGCAGCCACGCTCCAGGACGGCACCTTTGCCCTCGATGCTGATTTCGTAATCGGCGCTCCCGAGGGCATCGAGGCGCTCGCCGACCGTGCAGTCCTTGCCAGGCAAGAAACTCGCCCGCACCCTGTAGGCACGCGCGCCTAGGCGCAGGTCGAGGCTCGCCGGCTGAAACTGCGCATCTTCGATCTCCGGGGTCGAAATCATCCCGCGCCGCACCATCAACTCGATTTTTTCGCGCGGAAGCAGGCCGAACTGGGTGCCGAACTCGTTGGCGCTCAGGAGCGGCGCGGCACCGCTGTCGTGCTCCGACTCGGCGAAAAGGGAGAGCGGCTGGACGGTCATGATCGTTTTCGAACGCCTCGCTTGCAAGGGGATTTCAATGCCGTCTTAGGACGAAATGAGGCACCCGTCTCGATGCTTCTTCTAAAATCCCCGCTGTCCACTGGGTTGAGATATGCTACATCGAGGGGTAAACAATCCGGAGCCCTCTTGGGCCATAAGGCCGCAATGGATGTCGCGCGGTTGCCGCTTGCTGTGCGGCCCCTATCCTATCCGCCGTGACAAGGAGACCGGGATGAGCGCTCGCGGGCAAAAGCCCGACATTAAAAACCTGCACCCGGCGACCCAGCTCGTCCATGGCGGCACCATGCGCTCGCAGTTCGGCGAGACCTCCGAGGCCCTGTTCCTGACCCAGGGCTACGCCTACCCGGACATGGAAACGGCCGAGGCGCGGATGAAGGGCGCCGAGCCCGGCTATGTCTATTCGCGCTATTCCAATCCGACCGTCGACATGTTCCAGCAGCGGATGGCCTTGCTCGAAGGGGCGGAGGCGGCGCGCGCGACGGCGAGCGGCATGGCCGCGGTCACGACGGCGCTGATGGCGCAGCTCCGGGCGGGGGATCATGTGGTCGCCGCCCGCGCAATGTTTGGCGCCTGTCTTTACGTGGTCGAGGATTTGCTGCCGCGCTTTGGCGTTCCCTCGACCCTTGTCGATGGCGCGGATCTTTCCCAATGGCGCGCGGCGATGCGGCCCGGCACAAAGCTTTTGTTTCTCGAAACGCCGACCAATCCCTGTCTTGAAGTCTACGATATCGCGGCCATCGCGGCCATCGCGCATGAACATGGCGCGCGCCTTATCGTCGACAATGTTTTCGCGACGCCAATTTTGCAAATGCCGCTTGCGCTTGGGGCCGATTGCGTCGTCTATTCGGCGACGAAGCATATCGACGGGCATGGCCGATGTCTCGGCGGCATTATTCTCGGTAGCCGCGAGATCATCGAAAACGAAGTTCATCCTTTTTATAAGCAGACCGGCCCCTGCCTGTCGCCGTTCAATGCCTGGGTTTTCCTGAAATCGCTCGAGACGCTTGCCTTGCGCGTTCGCCAGCAGGCGCAAAGCGCCGAACGGATCGCCGAATTCCTGAGCGGCCACCGCCACATTCTGAAGGTTCTCTACCCTGGCCGCCCTAATCATCCTCAGGCCGAAATCGTCAAGCGGCAAATGTCCGGCGGCGGCACGCTTGTAGCCTTCGAGGTCAGAGGCGGCAAGCCGGCGGCCTTTGCTTTCGCAAATCGGCTTTCCCTGATTGTTATTGCAAATAATCTGGGGGATGCGAAAAGCCTCATCACCCATCCGGCGACAACGACGCATCAAAGGCTGACGCCCGAGGCGCGGGCCGCGTTGGGGGTTACGGATGGGCTTTTGCGCCTCTCGGCGGGGCTCGAGGACGCCGGCGATCTCATCGCGGATTTGGACGCGGCGCTCGCGGCGCTCGACCGCCAGGATCTCGCCGCCGAGTGATGCGCATATCGTGGCGAGCCGGCGGCCGGTAGTAATCCCAGTTTGAATTTCAGCAATGGGCGGGAAGCCGACATCCCGGCTCCGTTCGATTACCGAAAGTGACCCCACAGCCGACATGGCAGCCGCCCGGTTCCGCCCTGGGCGACCCTTCGCGCGTGTCGCTGCCTCGAGGTGATCGAAGAGAGCCGAGGCGGGGGGCCGTGGGGCTCGTTCCTATTTTGAACAAGATCGCGGCATAGTGTTACTGAAAGTGAATTACAACAGTGAGATCGGGTGTGCTTCGAGCTTGGAGCAAACTGCGCGGCTACCGCTGGCGGTCATAGGGGTCACGATGCAAGGGGGGTCGGACAAAGAAGTTTCTAAAGTCGGCGCCGCAATGGTCGGGACCGAATTCACCAAATTCAAAGAAGAAAAACAAGCCAGGTTCAACGTTCAAAGTCGTGAATTTGAAGAGTATACATGGAAGCTGCGCACTGAGACGGAGCAGCGCCTGAGAGAGGCCGAAGAGCGGCTAACTCGCGATATCCGCACGAAGGTCTTCTCGTTTTCTCTTGCCGCCGTCATGAGTGCAGTCGGGGCGATGCTCATTGGCGGCTTCGCCGTCACACGCGATGTGAATAATTCTGTCATCGCCCTGCAAAAGGATATCATCGCCGCTCAAACCGCGTTAAAGACAACTAGCGACGCTTTAGTCGAACAGAGACAGAAGCTGGCTAGCGCAGAAACCGACCTCATAGTTGCTACCAGCAAGTCAACTGATGCCCGCTCTAAACTCGAAGCTACCACGTCGCTGCTCGTTAGAGCTCGAGCTGAATACGACGGGCTAACAAAGGCAACAACTGATGCGCGCTCCAAACTCGAAGCTACCACGCCGCAGCTCGATAAAGCTCGAGGTGAGTACGAAAAGCTAACGAAGGCAACAACCGATACTCGCTCCAAACTCGAAGCTACCACGCCGCTGCTCGATAAAGCTCGAGGTGAGTACGAAGGGCTAACAAAGGCAACAACTGATGCCCGCTCTAAACTCGAAGCTACCACGTCGCTGCTCGTTAGAGCTCGAGCTGAATACGACGGGCTAACAAAGGCAACAACTGATGCCCGCTCCAAACTCGAAGCTACCACGCCGCTGCTCGATAAAGCTCGAGGTGAGTACGAAAAGCTAACGAAGGCAACAACCGATACTCGCTCCAAACTCGAAGCTACCACGCCGCTGCTCGATAAAGCTCGAGGTGAGTACGAAGGGCTAACAAAGGCAACAACCGATGCCCGCTCTAAACTAGAAGCTACCACGACGCTGCTCGATAAAGCTCGAGGTGAGTACGAAGGACTAACAAAGGCAACAACCAATGCCCGCTCTAAACTCGAAGCTACCACGCCGCTGCTCGATAAAGCTCGAGGTGAGTACGAAGGACTAACAAAGACTACAACCGATACTCACTCCAAACTCGCAGCTACCATGTCGCTGCTCGATAAAGCTCGAGGTGAGTACGAAAAGCTAACGAAGGCAACAACCGATGCCCGCTCCAAACTCGAAGGTACCACGCCGCTGCTCGATAAAGCTCGAGGTGAGTACGAAGGGCTAACGAAGGCAACAACCGATGCCCGCTCCAAACTCGAAGCTACCATGTCGCTGCAAGTCGGGCTAAACAAGGCAGTCGAAGCTGCCACGCCGCTGCTCGTTAGAGCTCGAGCTGAGTACGACGGGCTAACAAAGGCAACAACCGATGCCCGCTCCAAACTCGAAGCTACCATGTCGCTGCTCGATAAAGATCGAGGTGAGTACGAAGAGCTAATGAAGCGTATCCGAGTCGTTCATCAGCCGCCAAATCAGTGACGGCCCATTCGGCCGCGTCAAACAGAGTTTGTTTTCGTCCGAGTTTGGCTTCGATTGTCAGATATCGGTGCCATTTTTTGTCGGTGCGGATAGACTGCGTGGTTATGGCAGTGATGCCCAGTGTTAAAGTCCGCAATTGGCGCGCACAGCGACCGTAGATCGGACTTCTGCTTTGGGTCCCGGAAGCAGAAATTCAAACTGAGACACTACCCGGCGGCCGCGCGGCTTGACGCAGGCTCGCGACGTTCTTACCTTTGCGAACAGTCGGGCGCTGGGTATCGTCCCCGCGCGCAGTTTCGCGAGAGATGGCTCATGTCCACCGTTAAAGTCACGGATGCCAATTTCAAATCCGAGGTGATGGGGGCCGGCGGCCCGGTTGTCGTGGATTTCTGGGCCGAATGGTGCGGTCCGTGCAAGATGATCGGGCCGGCCCTCGAGGAAATCGCCAAGGAAATGCAGGGCAAGGTGACCATCGGCAAGCTGAATGTCGATGAAAATCCCGGCGTGGCGAGCACCTACGGCATCCGCAGCATACCCACGCTCATGTTGTTCAAGGATGGCAAAATGGCCTCCTCGAAGGTCGGCGCCGCGCCGAAAAGCGAGTTGAAAAAATGGATCACCGAGGCTATCTGACCGTTGCAATCGCGGCGCGTTAAGCAAAAAGGACCTCGCGAGAGGTCCTTTTGCTTGCAAC
Organism: uncultured Alphaproteobacteria bacterium; assembly: GCA_963712225.1. Lineage (GTDB taxonomy): Bacteria > Pseudomonadota > Alphaproteobacteria > Rhizobiales > Beijerinckiaceae > Methylocapsa. The sequence goes on along the minus strand of CAVQHH010000011.1, from coordinate 168,022 downwards.
GAGTCCTAAACTCTTTCAGGGAGGATATGCTTCAGCTTGTCGATATTGCGTGGGCTGCATTGGGACGCGGATGAGCAAATATGCGGTGAAGGAAATCTTCCTCACGTTGCAGGGCGAAGGCGCGAACGCTGGGCGCGCCGCCGTATTTTGCCGCTTTTCCGGCTGCAATCTCTGGTCCGGCCAGGAGAAAGATCGTGGCCTCGCCGTTTGCCAGTTCTGCGACACCGATTTCGTGGGACTGGACGGGACGGGCGGCGGCAGCTTTGCTGACGCCGAAGCGCTTTCCATGGCCATCGAGGGCGCCTGGATCGGAGGCAACACGGACCGGTTTGTTGTTTTCACCGGCGGCGAGCCCTTGTTGCAGCTCGACGCGGCGCTGATCGGCGCGGTCCATGCGCGGGGCTTCGAAATCGCCGTCGAAACCAACGGCACCCTCGCCCCGCCGCCCGGTCTCGATTGGCTTTGCGTCAGCCCAAAAGCAGGCGCGCCGCTCATTGCGAACGCGGGGTCCGAGCTGAAGCTCGTTTTCCCGCAACAGGGTCTACCGCCGGAAACATTGTGCGGGCTCGCCTTCTCGCATTTCTGGCTGCAACCGATGGACGGCGACGAACGCGCCGCGAATACGGCGGCCGCCATCGCCTATTGTCTCGATCACCCGCGCTGGCGGCTGAGCCTGCAAACTCATAAGTTCCTAGGCATTCCATGAAGGTCGATGTGTGAAGGTCTCCCAGGCGTTCAGTTTCGAGGCGGCGCACCTTCTACCGAATGTTGCCGAAGGGCACCGGTGCCGCCGGCTTCACGGGCATTCCTATCGCGTGGAATTGAGGCTTGAGGGTCCTGTCGATCCGGTCACTGGCTTTGTCGCCGATTTCTTCGCGATCGAGGCCGCGTTCAAACCATTGCTCGAACGGCTCGACCATCGTTATTTGAACGATATCGAGGGGCTCGAAAACCCCACGGCCGAAAATATCGCGGTCTGGATCTGGGAACGGACAAAAACCACCCTGCCCCAACTTGCGAGCGTCGTGGTTTTCGAGACGCAAGATTGCTTCGCGGAATACGACGGAATTTGAATGTGGCGCGCGTGCGAGCAGCCGATGTCGTCATTTTGACATGTCTATCGTTGTAGTAATACGCTTGCCAAGCCACAGGGAGGCCGAAGGGCCATGGCGACGACGCGTCGGCCGCGACACCATCAGGCCGCCAACGTTGGGCGGCATCGCCCGCAGCTCGATCCTCCCCGCTTTACCCAGGCGCCGACCCACCCCGGACGCGGCTATCAAGTCTTTCCCCTCGGCCCCGGCGCGACGCCTTATCGCGCGCAACTGGGGGATCTCGTGAGCCATCTCCCTGATGGGCTCGACAAGAAAATGGTCTTTCATATTTGCGGCGACACCGGCGGGGGGAAAAATCCCGCGCCGCAACAGCTCGTGGCCTCGGCGATGGAAGCCGACGCCACCAACAATACGGCGGATGGCGAAGCGGCCTTCTTCTACCATCTCGGCGACGTCGTCTATTACAACGGCGAGACCAGCGAATATTATCCGCAGCTCTATTTACCTTACGAATTTTATCCTCTGCCGATCGTGGGTATCCCCGGCAATCACGACGGCGATCCCCTGACGACGCCCGACACGCCGCAGCCTTTCGAGCCGAGTTTATCGGCCTGGAAACGGAATTTCTGCTCCGAGTTGGGCGGCATCACTAATGAGGCGGGCGATACCCCGCGCCACGCTATGAAGCAGCCAAATCCATTCTGGACGTTGGTGACCCCGAAGGCGAACTTCATCGGACTCTACACCAATGTGCCGGAAGGCGGCGCCGTCAGGGACGATCAAAAGGCGTGGCTGGCAAGCGAATTGAAACACGCCGCGCGCGATCGCGCCAAGGCCTTGTTCGTTTGCTTGCATCATCCAATCTTTTCCGCCGATGCGCATCATGGCGGCAGCCCGGCGATGAAGGATCTTTTGGACGCGGCGATCGAGGCGAGCGGCGCGTATCCGGATATTGTTTTTGCCGCCCATGTTCACAATTATCAGCGCTTTACCCGCAAGATCGACGATCAAGAATACACTTATGTCGTCGCCGGAGCCGGCGGCTACTGGCACTTGCACAGCATGGCCAAATTCAAGGGTGCGAAGGTCACTCCGCCGTTCCGGCAGGTGGACGATCCCAATGTCGTATTGGAAAATTACGTGGACGACACGCATGGGTTCATGCGGGTCGAAATCGAGGACGATACGATCACCGCCCGCTATTTCGCTGTCCCGCGTCCGCACGAACCGCCGGAAACGCCGCCGCGCGTCGCCGATTTGTTTCAATTGCAATTCGAGGCCAACAAGCTCGTGCGCTGAATCGACGCGAGACGCTAGAAGCGCCCGGCGCGGTCGTCTTCGCCGGCGGCCCCTGCCCTCTCGCCGCCGGTCTCTTCTTTTTGTTCGAGCCACACATCAACGCGGCACCCGAAATAAATTAGCGAGGCAGATATGGCGACTTCTCGCTTCGCGTAAATCCGGCAGTTGATCAAGCACTTCAGCCGTAATCCCCTCATCTATCGCCGCGTTCCGTTGCGTAACCTTCATGCAATGTTTTCTATATGGTCACGTATTTGCCAAACCGCCGCAATACCACGCGTCTAAGGTCCGCTCCGTCCAAGGTCTGATAAGCCAATAAGGGAGTGAACCCATGCTTCGACTGTACTGGCGCGGTTCGAAACGCAACCGCGCTACGACACGCATCGCCGCCAGCGTAATCGCATTGACGTCATCAGGGATTCCCACGCTGGTCCATGCCGGCGATAGCGCCACGCTGACACCGATCAAACACGTGATCATCATCATTGGCGAGAATTGTACTTTCGATCACGTCTATCGTGAAATTCCCGGTCGTGCGCTAGCTCACGAGCGGGAGTTTCGTCGATGGACGAGTCCAAAGACATAAGCCACATCACAAAACGCGCGTCGCAAAACTGATATGGATCAGGTCAAGGCTTTCTCCGGTTCAAGAGCGCGCCGGTCCAGGAGGGGCCGCTTTCCCGCGCTTGCGCGCGCGCCACGGCCGAGACACGTCATTTTGAAAGCCTGGCAACACTTGGCAACAATAAGCATCTTCCCAACGGCCGATATGGTGCTAGATTCCCTCTAAGGGCGAGGATCCCGGTGAAGCCGATCTGGGCGGGGTCTTCCGCGCGCAAGTGCCCCGGAGCCCGGCGACGCCCTGAAAAATCTAGGGAGTAAGAAATGGTCGACAAAATTCTCGCGGACATCGCCAATCAGATCGCGATCAGGCCGCATTACGACAATTTTATCGGTGGCAAATGGATCCCATCGGTTAAGGGCCAAACATTTGATAATATTTCGCCGATTGACGGTCGTGTGGTTTGCACCGTTGCCCGCTCGACCGCCGAGGACGTCGATTTGGCGCTAGACGCCGCGCATGCGGCGCGGGAAGCCTGGGGACGAACCTCCCCAGCCGAACGCTCGCTCGCGCTTCTGCGCATCGCCGACCGGATCGAACAGAAGCTCGATCTCTTGGCTCTCGTCGAGACGATCGACAATGGCAAGCCGATCCGCGAATCCAAGGCCGCCGACCTGCCGCTGGCGGTCGATCATTTCCGCTATTTCGCGGGCTGCATCCGCGCCCAAGAAGGAAGTCTTGCCGAGATCGACCATGATACGGTCGCTTATCAGTTCCACGAGCCGCTCGGCGTGGTGGGCCAGATCATACCGTGGAATTTCCCGATCCTGATGGCAACGTGGAAGCTCGCGCCCGCGCTCGCCGCCGGCAATTGCGTCGTGCTGAAGCCGGCCGAGCAGACCCCAATGAGCATCATGGTCCTCATGGACATGGTCGGCGACCTTCTCCCGCCTGGTGTCCTCAATGTGATCAATGGTTTTGGCGTCGAAGCGGGCAAGCCGCTCGCGCAAAGCAAGCGGGTCGCCAAGGTCGCCTTCACCGGCGAGACGACGACCGGCCGGCTCATCATGCAATACGCGTCCGACAACATTATCCCGGTGACGTTGGAACTCGGCGGCAAATCGCCCAACATCTTCTTCGAGGATGTCGCGGCCGAGGATGACGATTTTTTCGACAAGGCACTCGAAGGGCTTGCGATGTTCGCCTTCAACCAGGGCGAGGTCTGCACTTGTCCGTCGCGCGCGCTGGTTCATGAAAAAATCTACGATCGCTTCATCGAGCGGGCGATCGCCCGGGTCAAGGCGATGAAGCAGGGCAACCCGCTCGACCCATCGACCATGGTCGGCGCGCAAGCCTCGAACGACCAGCTCGAAAAAATTCTTTCCTATCTCGACATCGGCCGCCAGGAAGGCGCCAAGGTGCTGATTGGCGGCGCGCGCGCGGATATGGGGCCCGAGCTTGCCGGCGGATTCTATGTCCAGCCGACGATCCTCGAAGGCCACAACAAGATGCGCATCTTCCAGGAAGAAATATTCGGCCCCGTTCTCTCCGTGACAAAATTCAAGGACGATGAAGAGGCGCTTTCGATCGCCAACGATTTGCTCTATGGACTCGGCGCGGGAGTCTGGACCCGCGATGGAACGCGCGCCTATCGTTTTGGCCGCGCGATCCAGGCCGGGCGGGTGTGGACAAATTGCTTCCATCTCTATCCCGCCCACGCGGCCTTCGGCGGATACAAACAGTCAGGGATGGGCCGCGAGACGCACAAGATGATGCTCGACCATTACCAGCAGACCAAGAATTTCTCGTCAGCTATAGCCCAAAAGCTCTTGGCTTCTTCTAAGAGGCCGCGCGGGAGTGCCAATCCATGGTCGAACGCGTCGTCGCGACGGAAAAGGCGGTGGACCTCATCGCGCGCCTCAAGGAGACGCATGGGGCTCTTCTGTTGCATCAGTCGGGCGGCTGCTGCGACGGCAGCTCGCCCATGTGTTTTCCGCAAGCGGAGTTTCGCACCGGGCCGAGCGACGTGCTTTTAGGCGAGATCGCGGGCTGCCCGGTTTATATCGGCGCCGCCCAATTCGAACTATGGCGCCATACGCAGCTCATCATCGATGTCGTTCCTGGCCGGGGCGCGGGCTTTTCGGTCGAGGCCCCCGAAGGCGTGCGGTTTTTGACCCGCGGGCGGGTGTTTAGCGAGGCGGAATTGGCCGCGCTGCGTGGCGCGCCTTTCGCCGCGTGATGTTGCGCGCAATCGTACCAGTTGCGGCCGAGGCCGCCGCAAGCGGCGGCGCAAGGCGACCGGGAACCGTCAACGCGTCCTCGCTTCCTTGTGGCACGGGTTACGCCATTCCAGGCGGATGTCGATGTCGGAACTCTCGATCGGCTTGAAACCGAGGCGCTGGTAGAAACGCAGCGCCGCCGCGTTGTTGGCGGAGACCGAGAGCCGCACCGGCAAGGCCGCCGCCCGCGCTTCGTCGAGGACGCCGTTCACGAGGCTGGCGCCAATCCCGCGCCGCCGCCACGAGGCGATGAGCGCGATGTCGACGATGAGCACGGCGTCCGGCGTGCGCGCGGTGACGATGCGGCCGATCGGCGCGCCGTCGTGTTCGACGATCTCGAAACGGGCGTCCGGATAGTTCGCGCGGTAGCTTGTGTTTTGCCCGCGAAACTGCTGCCGCATCAGCCGCTCGCGAAGCGGCGGGTCGAGAGCGGCTAAATCCTCGCCCGGCGCGCGCGAGCCGCGAAAAAGGTCGAAGCGAAACTCGCTGTCCGCCGCGCGCTCGGGCCGCCGGCGGATGCGGCCGGCGGCAAAGCTAGACGCCCGAGGGTCGTTGACCGGCATGGCTGTCAGAGCAGGCTGTGTCCCGGATCAGCCCCGCGACGGGAAAATTCCCTGCAACGCGATGATGTAGTTCAATGCCAGCACGGGCTGGATGTTCGGATGCGGCCCTGAGCCGCCGCTCGGCTGCACCGTCGCGGCATCGAGCGTGACCGGCTTGGCCATCGGCGGCGTGGAATAGGTGTTATAGGCAGCTCCCCCTCCCCTTGCTTCAGCGGTTTGGGCAAGGTCGGCCCCGCTCGGCGATGAGACAGTTGCGTTGGCGGCGTTGGCGGCGATCAGATGGTTGTGCGCGGGCATCTGGCCGACGGTCAGCGTCACCGTTTCCGTCCCCATAATCTGGCCGAGAACGTAGGGCGAAAGACCGGCCCCATTTCCCATGCCGAGAGCCGCCCGGCCTTGCAAATCCGGCAGGGCGAATGTGGTCGTGCCGTTGCCGCCGTACGTCGTCCCGAGGAGCGAGAAGAGCGCCGTATTCTGATTGATGGGCAAAATCTGGCCGGCACATAAAGCCCAGCCTACCGGCGCGAAGTTGAAGCCGACGAGCCTGATCTCTCCGAGGAATGGTTCTGACATTGGATTACCTCCGAAGGTAAGCCGGTGACCGGAATGGCCCGATCACGCGGCAGCGGAATTTCCGCATTTCCTCTAATTTCCGGAAAGGACACTGCCGACGACTTGGTAAACGCCGGCGCTGTTCGCTTCATATAGAACGAAGAAGAAACCGGAGCTATTTGCCCACACGACGCTGAATGGGGTGCCGGTAGGCGTTGTCGGCGCGTTACGGGTTGTATGCAAGAACGTGGTAGCCGGGATTCCCGGAGCTGGATCAAAAAGTCCGGTGGAGTTATTTCCAATTGCAATAATCGTTGGCGTCGTCGTAATCCCCGGGTTCCTGTACTGCCAGAGGTTGCTGGTGCCGGTGGTTACTGGCGGCGTCCCAGGTGGTTCTTGATAGTAGAGCGTGCCTTGCGCGGCCGGTAAGGTCGGCGCCGAGGGCCCCTCGTAGAAACCGAATTGGGCGGCGGGTGGGCCTTGCGGCCCTGCGGCCCTCTGGCCCGGTTGCGCCGGTGGCCCCGGTTGCACCTGTAGCCCCGATCGGCCCCTGTGGCCCCGTGAGCCCCATTGGACCTATCGGCCCCTGCGGCCCCGTGAGCCCTATCGGTCCCATCGCCCCTGTTGGACCTTGCGGCCCCGTCGGCCCTGCTGGTCCCGTGAGCCCTGTTGGCCCTGCTGGTCCCGTGAGCCCTGTTGGCCCTGCTGGCCCCGTGAGCCCTGTTGGCCCTGCTGGCCCTGTGAGCCCTGTTGGCCCTGCTGGCCCCGTGAGCCCTTGCGGCCCTGCTGGCCCCGTGAGCCCCTGCGGCCCTGTTGGCCCTTGCGGCCCTGTCATCCCTTGCGGCCCTTGCGGACCTGTTGGCCCCGGCGTTCCCGCGAGCGTGACAAGGAGTTCCATAGGATGGCTAGTTTCGATGTTCTCCTTGCTGTTGAGCTTAAGCGTTAAGGTCGACGTGTTGGAGGGCACCAAAGTAAGCCCATTGTTCGCCCTCGCACCGCTCTGCCAATCCTTGACCGCCTGGGTCACATCGATCAGCATGAAGGTTTTGCCGTTACTCGGGGCGACCGAAAACGTGAACATCGGGGTCGGAAACTTTGGCGGGGTATTGGTGGTGGTAAGCGTGCCCTCGGTCCACGCGCCGTTCAGCTCGAAGATATTGATCGTGCCGGAGGGGCCCGAAAAATTCACCACTTGATTTACAAAGAGGCGGAGGAAGGCTTGTGTGACAGTGGCGCCCGCGGGCAAGGGCGAAAGGTCGAAGCGCACGAATCCGGCCTGGTTGTGGCCTCCGGCGTTGCCAACTCGGATGGCTGGGTCGGCGCCCATTGGTGAAAAGGGATTTTGATCGTCGGTGTAGGTGTCGTCAGTGACATTGAGTGTCTGCGCGAAGGCGGAACTCGCGAGCGCACCGATGAGCGCCGCGCTCAGTTCTAGGGATCGCAGGATGTTGGGAAACATTTGTCTGGTACGCATTGAAAGGCCCCTCGTCCGATAAGGAGACGAACAAAAACGAATTGATCACAGTGATTAAACCATTGTCCATAACCTTATCCATAAAGTCAACAACGTAACACGAGGCTTCGCGCAGGGCGTCCTTGGCTAGAATGTTTTCGCCCGATCGCGCGGATTGATTCTTGTCCAGATACCGCGCGTGGCCGCTTGGCGATCGTCAAGGGCGCATTTCATCGCAAGGCCGCGACACCCCGCCGACGCCAATTGTGATGGTTGAGGGCAAGCACACGACACACCGCGCACGGCACACGTGCCACCGCGCGCAGCATCCCCTCTCATGAAGCAATTTGGTACGATTGACCGGCGAGGCGAGCTTATCTTCACGAGGCGCGGCGAGATACGAAGCGGGAATTTATGCCCTATCGCGAATTGCGCTTGGCCTGCATGTTCTTATTGCGCTGGCTGATCGCGCCGGCCTTGGCCGGATGGCGCAGGGTGTACGCCGGTGCGTTTTTTGGATTGATTCCTTCATTGGCCGTGCGACCGGAGGGTCGCGCGGTTTTTGATTCGCTGGTCCGTCGAAGTTCGAGCGCGCGCTTGGCGCCGTCGATCAAGGCCTGGCGGGCGGCTTTGGCTTGCCGGCGCGTGACCTCCTTGTTCAGACGTTGCATGGCCGCCGCGAGGACGTCACGCTTTTCCCGCGTGCCGCTATCGTCCGTGGCGGCCCGCGCGCCCTTGGGCGCGGCCTTGCCGCGCAGCTCCCGGCGCTGGCGCGCGGCAATATCTTGCGCGCGATCGCGCCGTTCGCGCACGAGCTTGCGCAGCTCGGCCAAATCCCGATCCGGCAATAGCCCCAATGCCGGATGGTGGGTTTTTTCCACGAGGATCACTTCGTCCGCGCCGAGCAACCGGCGTTCTTGCTTTATGCTGCGAGCCATGCACTAATTCCTCCTCGAAGAGCGAAAATTCAAGCGCGGACTCAACGCTCCTTCCCCATTACCGCTGGCATCGTTCCGCCGTCAACAAACGTTCTGACGTGTGAGGGTCGCGAATGATTCCATGCGGGCATCGGAAATGGCGAAGCCAACCGCAAGGCGACCCCGGGAAAATTAACTCCTTTTTCCAGAAAGCCTCGCTCAAATACGCCGCTTCTATGTTCTCATATTTATGAACTGATTAATATCGACACTCTCGATCTCATCTGCGTTCGCGATTGGAAAGAAACTTCCGACCGAGCCGACGCCAAAACAGCGCGCGCCGTCATGCTCACCTATTTCGCCGAGTTCCACAAGATCGAGGGCCAAGGCGCGGCTGACAAGCGCCCACAGATTGCCGCGCACGTGGATATAGGGTTTGATCCCATCGAAGGCGGCTTTTTCGAATCGAATTGGATGGCTGGCGCCCGCCTCGACCCAATCCTCGACATTGGTCAAAAACCGCAACACCTGGTCCGCTCCTTTATGCGCGACCGTCATTTCCACCGCAAGGAAAGGTACGTCCTCGACTTTTATGCCCACTTTCTCGACGGGCGTGACGAGAACGTAGCCGTCCGGATCCTTGCGCAAAATCGTCGAGAAAAGCCGCACGAGGGCGGGGCGGCCGATCGGCGTGCCGCAATAAAACCACGTCCCGTCGCGTGCGATCCGCATGTCGATATCGCCGCAAAACGGCGGATTCCAATGCTCCACCGGGGGGAGCGCCCTTTGCGCCGGTCCGCCCTTGGCCTCCTTCACGTCGTAGCCGGCTCCCGTGGGGCACACGGCCGTGGCTATGTCTTCAATATTCAACGTCGCGCCGCCGGCACCGGACGCGGCCCGCTTTCCGCGCCTCGCAATAAACTCTTCGGCCATAATCTTTGCCCCATTGCCATGCAAACGTCGAAAAGTTTTGATCGTTCGCCTCGCCGGCTATACAGCTAGGATCGTAACACGTGATATTGCCGCAGGAATGGCGGGGAGAGACGCGGCGGTTCGTTCGGGCAACAAGCCAAGGGGCCAAACCATCCATGCCGGAAGCCATTACGGCCTCGCTCGAAGCCGCCGTGACGCGTACCGCCGAGGCCGCGCTGGAACGGATCACCGCGGCGCGGAGTTCGATCGAGGCCATCATCTTCGGTCAGACGGAAGTTGTCGAACAGGCCTTGATCACGCTTCTTTCGGGCGGGCATGGCTTGCTTGTCGGCGTGCCGGGACTCGCCAAAACCAAGCTCGTCGAAACCCTTGGCGTCGTTCTCGGCTTGCATACGCGCCGCGTCCAGTTCACGCCGGATTTGATGCCCGCCGATATTCTCGGCTCCGAAATCCTGGAAGAGACGGCTGGCCGCCAGCGCAGTTTTCGCTTCGTGCGGGGACCTATATTTGCCCAATTGCTGATGGCCGACGAAATCAACCGGGCAAGCCCCAGAACCCAGTCGGCGCTGCTTCAGGCGATGCAGGAATATCACGTCTCGGTCGCCGGCGAACGGCACGATCTGCCGCGCCCCTTTCACGTGCTCGCGACGCAAAATCCGCTGGAGCAAGAGGGCACATACCCACTGCCTGAGGCCCAGCTCGATCGCTTTCTCATGCAGATCGATGTGGTTTACCCCGATCGCGCGGCGGAACGCCGGATCCTCATCGAGACGACCGGCGACGCCAGCGCGGAGCCAAAATCCGCGATGAGCGCCGAGGATCTCATCGCGACACAGCGGCTCGTGCGCCGGCTTCCGGTTGGGGAAAGCGTGATCGAAGCCATTCTCGATGTCGTCCGTCTGGCCCGCCCCGGCGAGGGCGATCCGGCGGTCACCCAGCATATCGCCTGGGGTCCCGGACCTCGCGCGGCGCAGGCCTTGATGCTCGCGACCCGCGCCCGCGCCCTCCTCGGCGGGCGGCTGTCGCCTTCCCTCGACGATGTCGTGGCCCTCGCCGTCCCGGTGCTCAAGCATCGCATGGCGCTCACCTTTGCCGCGCGGGCCGAGGGCGAGACGGTCAGCGATCTTGTCACCCGGCTGGCCAAGCGGCTCGGCTGAACGATGCCCGCGGTCCGGCTTCTGGAAAAAAATGCAAGCCGCCTGGCGCGCCGCCACCAAAATCATGCGCTCGAGATGGCGCAACGACTCCCCGGCCTTGTTGCCGCGGCGAGAGAGGTTGCCGCGAGCGTGTTGCATGGTGTCCATGGACGAAGGCGCGCCGGCGAGGGCGAGACTTTTTGGCAATTTCGCCCCTTCGTCGCGGGCGAGGCCGCGGGCCGGATCGATTGGCGCCGCTCCGCCAAGGACGAACGTCTCTATGTTCGCGAGCGCGAATGGGAAGCGGCGCATACGGTTTTCATCTGGATCGATCGCTCCCCTTCCATGTGGTTTGCGTCCAATCTCGCGCTGCAGCCGAAAATCGATCGCGCGCTCGTGCTCGGCCTCGCCGCCGCCGAACTTCTCGTGCGCGGCGGCGAGCGGGCGGGCCTTCTTGGCCTGACGTCCGCGCTCGCGGTCAGAAATATCGTCGAACGGTTCGCGGAAGTTTTGCTGGCCCAGGAAGCGGCCGCCGGTTACGCGCCGGAGGAGCTGCCCGCGCAAGTGAACCTGCCGCGCGGCGCCCAGGCCATTCTGATTGGCGACTTTCTCGCCGATCCGGCGCTGATTTCGGCCACGATCGAGTGCGTTTCCGCGCGCGGGGCAGGCGGCCATCTCGTGATGATCGCCGATCCCGTCGAAGAGACTTTTCCTTTCTCGGGGAATACCGAATTCGCTGATGTCGATTTGCCGGCGCGGTTGCGCGCGGGCCAGGCGGAAAAATTCCGCGAGGAGTACATCCGCCGTCTCGGCCTTCATCGCGAGGCGATTGCCGCTTCGGCGCGCAGGCGGGGGTGGACCTTGACGGTGCACCGTACGGACAGGCCCGCCACCGGGGCCTTGCTTGCCTTGCGGGTCCAACTCGATGCCAATGCCGGCCCCGCTCCGCATGCCCCGCAAGGAGCCGCCCGCTGATGCCCGGCCTTCCGCTCGCGTTTACTTTTCCGTTCGTCCTCGCCGCGCTCGCGGGCCTGCCGCTTTTGTATTTTCTTCTGCGCATCACGCCGCCGCGCCCGGCGCTCGTGCCGTTTCCGCCGCTGCGGCTCATTCTGGGTCTCCGCCCGAGGACCGAGACCGCGTCGCACACGCCCTGGTGGCTGCTGCTTTTGCGTCTCGCGATCGCGGCCTTGCTCATTTTCGCGATGGCCGGGCCGGTGCTGAATCCGCTGCCCGCGGCAACGGCGCGCGAAGGGTCCTTGCTCATCGTGTTGGACGATGGCTGGCCGGCCGCGCCGGGCTGGGAGCGCAGAATTGCCGCTGCCGCACGCAGAATTGAGGCGGCGGAGCGAAATTCGCAGCTCGCCGCCGTCGTGGCAACATCGGAGGCGGGCCGCGACATCGTGCCCCTAGATGCGGCCAAGGCGCAAGATCGCCTGCGGGCGCTCAAGCCTGTGCCGTTTGTTCCCGATCGGCTGTCGGTTTTTTCCGCGATCGAAAAATATGCCACGGCGCAGCAAACAAAACCCGCGATTGTTTGGATCGCCGATGGACTCGATCGCGGCCACGCACGGGAGTTCGCCGGCAAACTTGCGGCTGTTTCCGGCGAACTCACTGTTGTTACGGATTTAACAATCGTTCACGCGCTCGCGGGCGTGCAAAACCAAACCGGTCGCCTCGACGTGCGGGTGCTCCGAGCGGCCCTCTCCGGCTCCAAGCTTTCCGACCCGGAGCGAGGGGTTGTCCGCGCGCTCGATCGCAAGGGGCTTCAGCTCGGCGAAGCATCGTTCGATTTTGGCGCGGCGAACGAGACGCAAGCCAGTTTCGAGATGCCCGTCGAATTGCGCAACGAGATCGCCCGCCTCGAAATCGCGCGCGAACATTCCGCGGCGGCGGTTTTTCTTCTCGACGAACGTTGGCGCCGCCGCCGGATCGGCCTCGTCAGCGGCGAGACGGCGGACATCGCGCAGCCTCTGCTCGCGCCAAGCTACTATCTCACGAAGGCACTCTCCCCCTTCGCGGACATCCGCGAGGCTAGGCCCGCCACCACCGATCCGGTGCGATCCCTTCTCGATGACCATGTGGTGATTATGATCCTCGCCGATGCCGGCATGGTGCCGGGTCAGGCGCATGACGGCCTCGTGCGTTTTGTCGAGGACGGCGGAATCCTGGTGCGCTTTGCCGGACCCCATCTCGCCGCAGCCTCCGGCGATCTCGTTCCTGTCCGGCTGCGCCGGGGCGGCCGCGTGCTGGGCGGCGCAATGTCCTGGGATACCCCGAAAAAACTTGCGCCCTTCGACCGCGAGAGCCCATTTTTTGGCTTGGCCGTCCCCGACGAGGTAACCGTCTCGCGCCAGGTGCTTGCCGAACCGGACCCCGGGCTCTCGGCCAAGACCTGGGCGCGGCTTTCGGATGGAACGCCGCTCGTGACCGCGGCGCGGCAAGGCAAGGGACTGATCGTATTGTTCCATGTCACGGCGGACACGACATGGTCCAACTTGCCGATTTCGGGACTGTTCGTGGAGATGCTGCGCAAAATCGTTGCTCTGTCGGCGGAGACCACGAAGGATGCGGACGCGCAAGCCGGCGCCGGGACGAAGGTGCTTGAAGCCGCGACCTTCGCGCCGAGCCGGAGCCTCGACGGCTTCGGTGTCCTTGGTCCCCCGCCGCCAAACGCAACGCCGATTCCCGCCGGGTTCGAAGGTATCGCGGAACCCGAACATCCGCCGGGTTTTTATGGCCCGCCCGATGGCCTGATCGCCGTCAATGCTTTGGGACCGAAAGATACGCTCCGGCCGGCGGATTATTCGGGGTTTGGTTTTATCGACGAGCCTCTAGCCGAAAACAGCCCGGTCGATCTGAAACCGTGGCTGCTCGCCACCGCGTTTCTCTTATTTGCCGCCGATACCTTGGCCTCGCTTTGGCTCTCGGGGAGTCTCCGTAGCACCGCGCGAGCTGCGCTCGCTTGCCTTATTCTATTTGCCGTTGGATCCGCGATCCTGGTCCCCGCGCGGGTCGCGGCCGAGTCCGCCGCCGCAAGCGTGTCCCCGCGCGGTATTGGCGCCGCGTTGACGACGAGGCTTGCCTATGTGGCAAGCGGGGATGCCAGGGTCGACGAGGTGAGCAGGCATGGCTTGATGAGCCTTTCGCGGGTGCTTGCGCGGCGCACGTCGCTGACGCCCGGCGATCCTGTCGGCATCAATCCCGCGCGGGACGAATTAAGCTTCTATCCGCTTCTCTATTGGCCTATCGCGGCGTCGCAACCGCAACCGCCGCACGAGGCGATCGCCAAGGCCGCCCTCTTCATGAAACAGGGCGGCACGATTATTTTCGATACCCACGACGCGCTCGCTTTGCGACCCGGCGGGCCGCCGACGCCGGAAGCGAAATGGCTCAGAGCCTTGCTCGATGGCGTCGATGTGCCGGAACTCGAACCCGTTCCCGCCGACCATGTCGTGACAAAAACCTTCTATCTCATCGACGGTTTCGTTGGCCGCTACACGACGGGCGCGACCTGGATCGAGGCGCTGCCCCCCGCCCCCGCCGATGGCGGCCCACGCCCGGCCCGCGCGGGCGACAGCGTCTCGCCGATCATCATCACCGCCAACGATCTAGCGGCGGGCTGGGCCAGCGACCCCGACGGCGACAGCCTCTACTCGCTGGTGCCGGGCGGCGAGCGCCAGCACGAACTCGCGCTACGCGGGGGCATCAATCTGGTGATGTACACGCTCACCGGCAATTACAAATCCGACCAGGTTCATGTGCGCGACCTTTTGGAGCGCCTTGCGCATTGAAGCGGCGGGCTAGCGGGTTGGCTTTAGTTTCGTCCGGGGTGGGCAGAAGCGGACTAGGGCCTCTTTACAATCATATCGTGGTTATGACGATATTGACCGCAAGGTGAACTGACCCAGAATTACCATCGGTAAAGGTAGCTAATGCCGAGTGATTCCCCGTTGCTTGTTATCGGTGCGGGACGAGGAGGCACGTCTTTACTCGCGGCATGTCTCGATGGACATCCGAAGATCACCATGCGATCTGAATTTATGTCGACGGGAAGTTCTCATGGGGGATAACTTTCCGGTGTCGTTGATTTCGCGCCTCTCCGAAGAACGCCTTGCGAGGTTCCGTGCTCTATGTGACGAGGATTGTGCTCGCCATCCGGGCAAGATCTGGGGCAACAAGCTCACCACCGAACAATTTGCCGGGCTTGAAGAACACAACGCGCTTAACGGCGTGTGCGTGAATATGATCGAACGTTTCCTAAGCGCTATGGAAAGCTACCGCGTCATATTCATTATCCGCCACGGCGCGTCGTGCATCGAGTTCGAAAGTCCGGCGCACAGGCCAGCCTCTTATACGGGCAACCCTCAGATGGTGCTACAGTGTACGCCTCCTTGAAGGAATGCGAGAACTCGGCGGTCTCAAGGCAGTTTGCCGCTGCGAGGATCTGGTTGCAGACCCGAAAAAGACGTTGACTAACCTGTGCGATACGCTCGGCCTCTCATACCATGAAGGTATGTTGGCTCAAACCGGAAGCGCACTTTTACCCGAGGAATATCGCTACGGCCGCTTCCTCTCAAAGTCGGAAAAACACCCTACATTGCCACCGGAAATCCTCACGATGATAGCACCGAGCTTGGAGCGTCTCGGTTACACCACGCCCTGATACTCGTACTGGCCGCGTGGACCCGACAGCGATGTTCGCGTTAGTGCATGAACGCCGATCGAAGAAGAAAGGATCGGGCGACAGCTTCTCGTCGATCATCACGGCCAACGATCTAGCGGCGGGCTGGGTCAGCGACCCCGACGGCGTCTATTCGCTGGTGCCAAGCGGGGAGTACCAGCACGAACTCACGCTGCGCGGCGGTTTCAATCTGGTGATGTACACGCTCACCGGCAATTACAAATCCGGCCTGGTTCATGTGCGCGATTTGCTGGAACCCTTGGCGCATTGAACGCGGGCAAGGATTTGATGGCGGGTCGGCTTTAGTTTCGTCCGCGTTGCGGCAGAAGCGGTCATTCAACCGCGTCGAAAGCTCATCGCGACGTTTCAGGCTTGCTCGGCAAGCCGAGCGGCAGCAAAATGAGGCTGGGCCTGACACCTACCTGGGGTTTGAGCGGGCAATAAGGTGGGATGATCATCCTGCAAGCTCATGAGCGGCTTGATCCGGCACCCCGGCCGGGGTGAGCCATTCCTAAGATCTCGCTTGAAAACTAAGCCGGAACACGCTGTACCAAAAAGATTTAGGAATATACGGAGAGCGCGGATGTTCAAGGACCAGATGCAAATACCAGCCAAACATAATCTGAAGCGGCAGATCCGTCGCCTGTCCGCCGCAATAATGTTTGCTGTGGCCTTTTCTTTATACGTTGGCTTAAGTCTCGGCCAGTCCTTTGCCGCGGCTTTGCAACAGCCCGATCCCGCCCTCGCGGCGGTTATCGATGGCCCTCAAAGGAGCAACGCCAACAAGGCGCGCGACCGCTACCGGCACCCTCTGGAAGTTCTCACATTTTTCGGCGTGAAGGCGGGTTCGAACGTAATCGAGATCGTGCCGGGAAAGGCTGGCTATTGGGCCGAAATTCTCGCGCCATACCTCAAGGACCGCGGCCATTATACCGCCTCCGGCGACCCCGAGCGGGATATCGCGCCTCTCAAGGCAAGAATTGCCGCAAGCCCCGAGCTCTACGGCAAGACCATCATCACCGAGTTCATTGGCGGCGATCAGGAAATCGCACCCCCCGGCAGCGCCGATTTCGTGCTGACATTCCGCAACATCCATAATTGGATGCGCGCGGGCACTGCGGACGCCGCCTTCCGGGCGTTCTATAAGGCCTTGAAGCCCGGTGGCATCTTGGGCGTCGAAGAACATCGCGGCAGGACGGACCAGCCGCAGGACCCGCAGGCCAAAAGCGGCTATGTGCGGCAGGACTATGCGATCACGCTCGCCGAAAAGGCTGGGTTCAAATTGCTCGGCTCGTCCGAGGTCAACGCCAATCCCAAGGACACCAAAAACTATCCCGAAGGTGTGTGGACCTTGCCGCCCACCTACCGGTTGAAGGATCAGGATAGGGAAAAATATTCGGCGATCGGCGAGAGCGATCGGTTCGTCTTGAAATTTGCGAAGCCGGCCGAGGCGAAATAGCCGCGCCAACGAATTAGGCGCCCTTCGGCATGGTAACCGCGGCCATCGCGATGCGCGAGGGCCTTGTCATGGCTTCGATACGGAGCAGCTCGTTGAGCCGCGTCCCAGTCAATATTCCCTCTTCGAGGACGACCTCGGCAATCGTGCGCCGCTCATCGAGCGCCCGGCGGGCGATACGCGAGCACGCCTCGTAGCCAAGCACGGGCCCGAGCGCGGTCACGAGGCCGATCGAGTTTTCGACGAGGCCGAGGCAACGCTCGCGATCCGCCTCGATGCCGTTGACGCAACGGCTTGTGAGCGTGCCGATCGCGGCAGTCAGCATCCGAAGGGATTTCAGGATGGAAAAACCGATCGTCGGCTCGAAGGCATTGAGCTGGAGCTGACCACCCTCGGCGCACATCGTCACCGTGAGATCGTGGCCGATGACGAGATAGGCGACCTGGCTCACGACCTCCGGGATGACCGGGTTGACCTTGCCCGGCATGATTGAGGAGCCGGCTTGAACGGCGGGCAGGCGGATTTCGCCGAAACCCGCGCGCGGGCCGGAGGAGAGCAAGCGCAGATCGTTGCAAATCTTCGAAAGTTTTACGGCGATCCGCTTCAGCACGCCCGAGAACAAGACGAAGGCGCCCATGTCGGACGTGGCCTCGATCAGATTGGTGGCGAGCACCATCGGTTCGCCCGAGACATGCGCCAGTTCCTCGACCGCAAGCGAAGCGTAACGGGGATCGGCGGTGATCCCGGTGCCGATCGCGGTCGCGCCGAGGTTCACCTCCCGGAACAGAGCGGCGGCCTCCCGCAGGCGGTCGATGTCTTCCTTCACGGTGGTATGAAACCCATCGAACTCCTGGCCGAGCGTCATCGGCACCGCGTCCTGCAATTGGGTGCGGCCTATCTTGAGCACATCGGCGAATTCGACCGCCTTGGCCTTGAATGCATAGGCAAGTTCTTGCAGCGCCCGAACGAGGGGAACGGTCGCGAAGATCACGGCGAGGCGCAACGCTGTTGGATAGGCATCGTTGGTCGATTGGGCCATATTGACGTCGTCGATTGGGTGCAGCAAATGATACTCGCCGCGCCGGTGGCCCAAGAATTCCAGCGCGAGATTGGCGACGACTTCATTGGCATTCATATTTGTCGAAGTGCCGGCGCCGCCCTGCACGGCATCGACCACGAATTGATCGAGGAAGAGTCCATCCTTGGCGATGAGATCGCAGGCGCGATCGATCGCATCGGCCTTCTCCCCCGGCAAGTGCTTAAGGCGCCGGTTGGCGCGCGCCGCCGCCTGCTTGACGAGCGCCAAGGCGCGGACTAGCTCGGGGAAATGCCCAATCGGAATGCCGGTGATCGGAAAATTTTCGACCGCGCGCAGCGTATGGATGCCCCAATAGGCCGCCGCCGGAACCTCCCTCTCGCCGAGCAGGTCATGCTCGCGCCTTGTCGCCACTCGCGCAAGTTCAATCGCGCGGGGCACTGCGAGGGTGAGGGTGGCGGCTGTATCTTCAGCGGGCGGAGCGCGGAGTGGTTCGAGATGTTCTTTTGTCACGAGGGGTAAACCGGTTCAAAAAGGCTTATACGGCTATGGCAACGATGGCCAAG
This sequence comes from uncultured Alphaproteobacteria bacterium, assembly GCA_963712225.1. GTDB lineage: Bacteria > Pseudomonadota > Alphaproteobacteria > Rhizobiales > Beijerinckiaceae > Methylocapsa. The sequence continues at coordinate 149,534 of CAVQHH010000011.1, read as the reverse complement.
CAATCGCTGGCGCGGCCGGACTAGGAGACCAACCCTCAATCCACATGACCGTAATTGTATTTATATATGGTGACTGGCGGTAAAAATTGACCCGCCTTTTGGGTTGAACTCATGGTTGCGAAATTAAAATAAAATTCGGTGAACAACCGGAGGAGCGCCGTCAGTGCAAAGCTTCGGAAGATGGACAATGCTCGCCGCGGCGGCCTGCCTTCTCTCGCCGCCCGCCTACACCCAAGACATGATGCGCCATGTCGATCTTTCGAGCCCGCTGTTTTCCGCGGCCGGGATGACGCGGGCGGAGGTCGAGGCAAGCCTCAAGGCGGCGCCCGCCGGCGCCAATCTTTCCGGTACAAGTCTCAATGGGCTCGATCTTTCCGGGCTCGATTTTTCCAACGTGAATTTCCGCGCCGCGAGGATGAACAAGACAAACTTTTCGGGCGCAAACCTCGACGGCGCGGTGCTCGATCAGGTGTGGGCCATGGCGGCGGATTTTTCCGGCGCGAGCTTGAGGAAAGCCAATCTTTTCGCAAGCCAGATGCAAGAGGCGAAATGCGACGGCGCCGATTTTTCCGGCGCCCGCGTCGCCGCCGACTTGTCCCGCGCCAGTCTGCGTAATGCCAAATTCATTGGGGCGGACCTTGCCGCCGACATGCGGAACCAGTCGATGGGGCTGATGCGCGCCGTGCTCAAATCCGCCGATCTCGCCGGGGCCGATTTCGAGAATGCCAATCTCGCCTTGACCGATTTGCAATTCGCGAAATTTCCAGGCGCGAATCTGAAAGGCGCCTCGCTCGCCGAGGCCGAGGCCGGCGGCGCCGATTTTCGCGGCGCGATCCTCGATCACACCCGTTTCAACGGGACCGATCTGACCTCCGCCCGGATCGACGCGGCGCAGGAAAAAGCTATTTCGGGCGCCAAGAACATGGACCGCGCTATTAAGGAATGAGGCTCCGATGCCTTATTATCCTGGAGAATGGCCAGGCCGTGGGCGTTCGCGTGCCGCCGAGGACCGCGCATTCGACCGCCTATCGCACGACAATGCGGGTGCGCCGCCCCGAAGGCCACGGTCTGAACGACCTTTTGGGTCGCCTTTTCGGTCTGGTCCGTTCAGCCAGCCAGCATTCTAAAACCAGCCGTTAGTGATCAAAACCGGGCAGCGCCAGCGCCCGGGAGGGCGTACTGGCGAGTGCACGGCTTCGTCAACTGGGTTTTTAATTCGCCCGGTCGACCTACAGCCCGCTGAAAGTGGGCAAAATTTGGCGGAAAACACAATCAATCTGGACGGTCGGCGAGGGATGGCCGCGCAGAAGGCGACCCGGATGCGGCGTCTGCTCGCCGCGGTCGACGCCGACCATGCCGCGCTGCGGGCGCGCCAGGAGGACCTGGAGCACTTGCTTCTCGCCGCGCCCGCCACCGGCTGGGTTGAAGTCGTGGCCAAGGTCCGTTATCTACTGATCCTGTTTGCGCAGACGCCGGCCGCCGAAGATCCGAGGCGGGCCACGCTCATCGCGGATGTTTTCGCCGACTTCAAGCGGCTGCTTGCAGAACCGAAACGCCCGCCCCTCGCGGGGGACGCCGGGCTCGCACCCGCGAGCCTCGTTCGGAGGAGGATTGCTATGGCAAAAGGTCAGCAACGCGGAAACCGCGAGGCTAAGAAGCCGAAAAAGGAAAAGCCCAAGGTCGCGGCGAGCGCCCAGACCTTCGGGCTCAACCCCCCGAAATCGACGGGGGCGAAGGAGGATCGAGGCAAGAAAAAATAGCACGCCGTAACACAACTTGGCTTACATCCGGTCAGCGCGAGACGGTCCGCGTTGGGGCGGGTTCGGCTGTTTTGGGGATACGGCGCGGCAGCTCGCCGTCCGGCCTGCACGCGTTAGGTCCGCAATGGGCACAGCCGCCCGGACCTGAGCGAATTACCGGCAACTCTTCATTTCCGGATTTCTAGCCGGCCCGCCCACCACGCAAGGTTGGTTGCTGGCGACGCACGCGGCAAGGGAAGGTGAGCCGTCTGGTCAGCCGTGCTATCCGGCTAGTCCCTCCCGGCCTCACTAGAGAGGATGCGTCAGCCCTAGCGTAACTCCGGCCGCGTGTTATGATGCTTTATCAGGAAAATGGGGGAATGATTTGCGGCCCTCTTGAGCTAAACAAACCGGTATTCCAAGATTCCGCCGCTCTTGCTTCGATTGTCGCGAGGTAGCGATGAACTCATCATCCATCCCACCAAAGAGTCCCCGGGGCGCGACGGGTGCCGAGGCGATTGGCATAGCCGCAGTCGTAGTTCTTGCCCTTGGTTTCCTCGGCTTCTTGGAGTTTAAGGATTGGTTAGTCGGTCCTAAGTCGGGCGGCTATGTGAACATCAGCGCGATCGTGGGAGAATGGCAGGCGGCTGGCCGCCCCTGGCACATCGTGTTTCGAGCGGACAAGACGATTGGCATGAGTTCCATTGGTTCCGCGGAACCAGGTAACATGGAACCAGGTACGTATCGGCTGTGGACCGAGAGAAATGTCTTGATCAATATGAAGAACGGCAAAGGTTTCACGGCAACGTTTAGGGAGCTTACGCCCAACCAGTTTGACCTTGTGGACTCGGAAAACGGGGCGGTGACGGTCTTCGCGAGAGCGCCGTAGCGCCGATCAGCCAGAAATAACCGCCATTCACCAGCGGTCTCCCATCGGAGCCGGTTGATCTTGCCCATGCCATTTTATCCTGAAAACCGCTTCACTCCCCGTAATTCTCTTTGAGATAGTCCCCGATGGTCTTGGCGTCCGCCGGATCGATCGGCGCGCCAAACGCCTTGATCATTTTGGCGACTTCCGCATCCCAACGCGCCGCGTCGAGAAACGGCGAATTCATCACGATGTAATCGAGGCTGTGACAGGCACTGCAATAGCCTTCGACAACGTCCCGCCCTGGCGCCTGCTTGAGATGCACGGCCGGCTCTTCGGCGCGCGCGAACGCCGGGATCAGGGCCAGCGCAAAAACAATTGCGATCCCTCGCATGGGCGTTCCCTCAAGTGACATAGAGCGCCACGGTTTGCGCGACGTTGTTATTGTAGCCTGCGGGGTTTTGGATTAGCTCCTGGGTTTGGATTTGGCCGATCTTGTTGGCGGCGCGGACCGCGAGCGACAATTTTCCGCGCCGCTTGGGGATAAACTCGTAGCTCCACGCGCGAAAGGCGAATTTGCCGGGATCTTCTCCGAGCGACGCTTCCGTCCAGCTCTTGCCATTGTCGGCCGAGATTTCGACCGAACGGATGCCATAGCCGCCGTCCCAGGCAATCCCGCTTATGGCCGTCTTGTGTCCCCCCTTGACGCGCGCCCCATCGGCCGGGCTTGTGATGAGCGAGTTCACGACGATCTCGCTGATCGGCGTAGTGACGCCCGTCTCCTGCGAAATAAAACGCGCAACCAGCGGAAACTTACCAACCGGAATCCGGTAGGCCGTCTTCATCCAGAACCCATCGAAGGGCTTGGCCACCGCCGTGATGCTGGTAATGTGCTTCACCCAATAGGTCGCGGTCCAGCCGGGCACGACGATCCGCGCCGGAAAGCCGTTCCAATGCGGCAACGGCTCGCCATTCATCTCATAGGCGACGAGCGTCGTATCTTCGACCGCCTTCCACACCGGGAGGCTTTTTACGAAATCCGGCGTCTTGTCGAGGACCGGCCCGTCGGCGCCGTCGAACACCACTTCGACCGCCTCCTTCTTGAGCCCAGCCAGGTCGAGCACATCCTTGAGCCTGGCGCCCTTCCAGCGCGCGCAGCCCATCGCGCCATGGCCCCATTGGACGCCGGCGACATGGGGCTGAAACAGTCCGCGGAGATTTCCGGCGCATTGGCAGACGGCGGCGACTTCCAATGCGGGCAGTTTTTTCAACTCGTCGAGGCCGATTTGCAAATCGCCGTTGGCGCCCTCTCCGCCCAAATTCAGTTTCCACGTACCGGCGTCGATTTGCGGAATGTCCGCGAGATGATAGCGGACGAAAAATTCGTCGTTGGGGGTTATGGCGGTGCGCAAATAAGCGAGCGGTGCCTCGTAATTGGGCGGCCGGTAGGTCAGTTTGATCAGCGGCTTTTTGCCGGGCAACGTGTCGAGTACGGCTTCCGCCCGCGTTCCCGCCGGCAGCAAGGGCGAGAGCCAGAGGAGACCGTTGTTTGATGACCCGGCGCCGCCCGCCGGGCCGGTGAAGGCGGCGCCGCCCCCGAAGGCCAGCGCCCCGCCCGCCGCTTCCAGCAAACCCCGCCGTGTGATCATGAGGATTCTTTCTTGAGGGGCCGGACGCCATGAACGACAGCCGTGGCGAGCAGTTGGTGACCATTCTATACCGGCATGTCAAATGATCTTCGCGAAGGCTGCCGCGCCAGCACTTCCAAGCTCCTTTTGCCGCCGCTTCGGCTTTTCTGCCACAACAGCAGGCACGGCTGCAACAACACTACGTCCACTTCCGAAAATTGCCTCGATACTCCGCACCCAGACCGAGACGTCGTCATTAGCGAGACGGTAGTACACCTGTTTAGCGCTGCGGCGACTGAGAACAAGTTCCGCGCGCCGCAGTTCGGCTAGTTGCTGGCTCAAGGCCGGTTGGCCGATCCCGGTTGCTTGATCAATTTCACTGACTGTGCACTCACGGTCGAGGAGAAAGGACAGGATCATGAGACGTTGAGGCTGGGCGTAGACCTTCAGCTTCTCCGCCGCGTTGCTGGCGCTCTCACGCGATTGATAGATGGCGCTCATTCGTCGCTCCGGGTGCAATAGAACCAGTTCTTTGGAGCGCCCCCCTTCAAGGCCTCGGCGACGCCTTGAGTTGGCGGTAGCAGAAGTTCACCTCCGGGCCGCCAGCCTTCGGGCGTCATCACCTCGTTGGAGGCGGTACGTTGCAAGGCGGCCACGATACGGATCATCTCCTCGACCGACCGGCCGACGTTCAGCGGATACCATGTCAAAGCGCGGATTATCCCCCCGGGATCGATAAAATAGCTCGCCCGGACAGCAGCCGAATCCTGCGCCGACTCATCCAGCATGCCGTAAGCGCGGCCGATGGCCATCGAGGGGTCTTCGACTATCGGGAACGACACGGTGACGTCGAACATCGCCTGAATCGCCCTGACCCAAGCGACGTGCGAGTAAAGGCTATCGACCGAAAGGCCGAGCAGGGAGCACTTCATCGCCTCGAATTGCGAGGTGGCGCGCGCCAACGCAACGAACTCACTGGTACATACCGGCGTGAAATCAGCCGGGTGAGAGAAGAAGACAAGCCAGCGGCCTCGATACTGGTCGAGACTAACTTCGCCCAAAGTCGCGCGCGCCCGGAACAGTGGCGCGCTGTCTCCGATCCGGAGCGATCGCGGCGCGGCAGTGCGGGCTCCTTCAGTCGTTTCCGTCGCCATGCCCGATCCTTTGGCGCCTCGACCCCATTGACATAACCCTGTATATATGATTACATAATTAATGCAAGTATGAAATCAAGTTTTGGGAGAGGCTCATTTTGGACCCAAATCTGGCCCTGGCGATTGAGCAGGTTCACGCTACGCAGGCTGGGATCGACGTGCTCGTCGAGAGCTTTTTCGACGAGCCGACGAATACCGTGAGCTATGTCATCCATGATCCGGTGACCAAACGAGGCGCCGTGATCGACAGCGTCCTCGACTTTGACGCAGCCTCGGGCCGGACGTCGACCGCTTCCGCCGACGCCATGATCGCCTATGCGGAACGCGAACGGCTGACAATCGATTGGCTTCTCGAAACGCACGCGCACGCCGATCACCTATCGGCCGCGCCATACGTCCAGCAAAAACTGGGCGGGAAGCTCGCCATTGGGCGCGAGATCATCACGGTCCAGAACGTGTTCGGAAAGATCTTCAACGCCGGGACCGAGTTCGCGCGCGACGGCTCGGAATTTGACCGGCTCTTCGACGATGGCGAGCGATTTTCGATTGGCGCCATCCCGGCGATCGCGCTGCATGTTCCTGGCCACACGCCAGCGGACATGGCCTATGTGATCGGCGGCGTCGTCTTCACCGGCGATACGCTATTCATGCCCGACTATGGCACTGCGCGCGCGGACTTCCCCGGCGGAGACGCGCGGCAACTCTACCGGTCGATCCGCCGTTTGTTGTCGCTGCCGGACGAGGCCAGGCTTTTCTTATGTCACGACTACAAGGCACCCGGGCGGGACGCCTTTGTGTGGGAAACCACGGTCGGCGCCGAGCGGACGAAAAACGTTCACGTCCATGAAGGCGTGAGCGAAGAGGATTTCGTCGCCATGCGCAGGCAGCGCGATGCCACGCTCGACATGCCGAAGCTCATTATTCCCTCCGTGCAAATCAACATGCGGGCCGGGCAGCTTCCGCCCGCCGAAGACAATGGCGTCACTTATCTCAAGGTTCCAGTGAACCTTCTTTAAGCCTCAACAGGAGAGACTCATGACAGAAAATGTCGGCTGCATCGACCGCGCGGCGCGCATCAACATGCGATTGCTGTTTAATGGGAGCGCATGAACCAAGAGAGAGGGAGCCAACCATGTCCAACATATCAGCGAAGGCAGGCGGCGAGCCTCATGATGTCGTGATCGTAGGAGGCGGATCCGCCGGAATTGCGACGGCGGTGAGCCTGCTCAAGCGGCGGCCGGACCTCGATATTTTGGTCATCGAGCCGCAAAAAAAGCACTATTATCAACCGGGTTGGACGTTCGTCGGCGGCGGTGTTTTTACGGCGGCCAGTACCGAACGGGACGAAGAAAGCGTCATGCCCCGCCGTGCCCATTGGCTCAAGAGCGCCGTTGCGGCATTCGCGCCCGAGGCCAATGAGGTCATCCTCGACAACGGCGAGCGAATTGGTTATCGCGTGCTGGTCGCGGCGCCCGGCATCAAGCTCGATTGGGGCGCCGTCGAAGGACTTCCCGAGACGCTTGGCAAGAACGGCGTCACGTCCAACTATCGCTTCGACCTTGCACCCTACACTTGGCGGCTCGTGCAAGAGTTTCGCGGCGGGCGCGCGCTCTTCACGCAACCCCCCATGCCAATCAAATGCGCCGGCGCCCCACAGAAGGCGCTTTATCTTTCCTGCGATGAGTGGTTCCGCAATGGAACGCTTAAAAAAACAACCGTTGAATTTCACAACGCGGGCGGCGTGCTCTTCGGCGTCAAGGATTATGTCCCGGCGCTGATGGAATATATCAAGAAATATGGCGTGGCACTCAACTTCAATAGCCGTCTCGTCAGGATCGACGGCCACGCCAAGAAAGCTTGGTTCGAGGTGACCAAGGGCGACGCGAAGGAGACCATCGAACGCAGCTTCGACATGATCCATGTCTGTCCGCCGCAACTCGCTCCGGATTTCGTCCGCGCGAGTCCCTTGGCGGACAAGGCCGGCTGGATCGACGTCAACCAAGACACCTTGCAACACGCGCGTTTCGCCAATGTTTTCGGACTCGGAGACGCCTGCTCGGCGCCGAACGCCAAGACCATGGCGGCGGCCCGCAAGCAAGCACCTGTCGTGGCGGAGAATGTGCTATGCGTTCTTGCCGGGAAGGCTCCGCACGCCACTTATGACGGATATGGATCCTGCCCACTGACGGTGGAGCGCGGCAAGATCGTATTCGCCGAATTTGGCTATGGCGGCAAATTGCTCCCGACCTTTCCCAAATGGCTCATCGATGGCACGCGGCCGCAGCGCCTTCCTTGGTTGCTCAAGAAGATAATCCTGCCGCCAGTCTACTGGGAGGCGATGTTGAAGGGCCGCGAATGGTACGCGCGTCCCTGCATCGGACCAGCCGAGCGACGCGCATGACCAATCGTCCTGACCGGAAGGGGCGGCCACTTCGTCAATCGCCTGCACGTTTGTCACCCTTCACGATGAGCAAGGAGCGCCATGATTCGTGGCTATACCGACCATGCGGCCAATGAGCGGACGTTTCTTGCCTGGGTGCGCACCGGCATCGCCGTGATTGCCTTCGGGTTCATCATCGAGAAGTTCAATCTCTTTGTGCTTACCATTGCGAGCTCCGCCTCCGCTGAAGTGGCGCATCGATTGCAGCTCGAAAGGCTGTCGGGACCGCTCCATCGCTATGGCGGCGTTGCTCTCATCTTCGGCGGCCTCGCACTTATCGTGGCCGCAACCGTGCGCTTCGTCCGCACCGGGCGATTGCTCGAGGACCCTGAGACGCACTCCGCCAGCAGCGTACGCGCCGAGCTGATCTTATCGCTCGTATTGGTGCTGCTTGTTGCCGGTGTCAGCACTTATCTCGTGCTCGTCTGATACCTTGGCGCTATCGCCGGAGGCGGATATCTCATCGCCCGCGCGGATGCGCGGAGCGGTAGGCTTCGAGAAGCCTCGCGCTATCCACGGCGGTGTAGATTTGGGTCGTCGACAGCGAGGCATGGCCCAAGAGCTCCTGGATCGCGCGGAGATCGCCGCCGCGCTCCAAAAGATGGGTGGCGAAGGAATGACGCAGCGCATGCGGCGTCGCGCCGTCGGGAAGCCCGAGCGCACCGCGTAAACGCGCGACCGCGAGCTGGATGATGCGTGGGCCAAGCGGCCCGCCCTTGGCACCGATGAATAGGGGTTTTTGCGGCGCGAGCGCATAAGGGCAAAGCGCGATGTAAGCTTCGATGGCTTGGCCGACCGGCGCGATGATGGGCACGCCGCGTGTCTTTTGGCCCTTGCCGGTGACCGTCAGAACGTCGCGCGCGCCAACTGGCGCCTCGGAGCGCTTGATCGCCAAGGCTTCGGAAATGCGCAGGCCCGCGCCATAAAGCAGGCTCAAAACGGCGGCATCGCGCGCAATGATCCATTGCGGCCGGTTTTCTCCGGCTCGTGCGTCCACGCCAACCATTTGGCGCGCCGCAGCGATGCTCAATGGCTTTGGCAGGCCGCGCTTGATCCTTGGCGGGCGCAGCGCCGCGAAGGCGAGCGCCTTGCCCTTGCCATTGCGTTCAAGATAGCGCGCGAAGGAGCGCAGGCCCGCGAGCTGGCGCAGAAGCGACCGGCTGCCCGCGCCCAGCCCCCGCCGCGCCGCCAGGAACGCGCGCAGATCCGCCGACGCGAGGCCCGCGAATGTGGCAAGCGAGGGAGGCTCGCCGAAATGCGCCGCCGCGAAGTGCAAGAATTGCCGCAGATCGCGCGCGTATGAGGTCGCCGTATGCGGCGAAACGCGGCGCTCGCCCGCAAGATGGGCGAGCCAGTCTCGCGCCTGCGCTGCAAGTTCAGGATCGGCGGGCAAAACTTTAGGCAAGGCGCTCGCCGCCCCCATGGTCCGCAGGTTGGTCATGCTTGATCCTACCACGCGCCCGTCCTAACAATTGATTTCTGTATCTCCCGGCCGACCCCTTGGCTGCCGCAAAACCGGACGTCTTCATGTCATTCGTGCGATTGACGCGCCCCGACGGTTCCCCAGTCGCCATTAACCCAGACGAAGTCGTCCACGCGGCGCCCGTGCCGGCGAGCGGCGCGCTGATGGGACCGCTGACCACGGGAACCCGGATCGTATTCGGAAATCAGTCGCATCAGGATGTCGTCGAGCTCCTCGATGAAGTGATCGCCCGCATCGACGCGGCACGGTCCGCCCGTGCCGCCGCCGTCGCCGCACCTGCTCCTGTAACCCACCGCGCGCCCCGCGGTAGCCGGTCATAAGGCATGCGGTTACGCGCCGATTTTTGGGTGGCGGCCTATCTCAGACGCTGCGCGCAAGAAGGCGCCTTTGCCGTGCTGCGCCGCCGGGGCGCTCCGGAAGCCGGCGCGATTTTTGTCAAGATCGACAGGCTCGACGGTTCCGCCGCTTTGTTCGGACCGGCGCCGCAGTGCGAAGTGAAGGACGGCCAAGAGCGGCTTTTCGCGAGGCTCCATCGCGACCCATGGATCGATCCGGCCGACGCCGAACAAAAACTTGCCCGCCAAATCGGTTTCGATCCGGATGTTTGGATCGTCGAGACGGAGGACCGGCAAGGCCGCTGTTTTCTCGATGTCGCCGGATGATTTGGCGCGAATCGTACCAAAATGGTTCACGACGACGGTATCTATTGCAAAAAGGGCGCCCCGGAGGGAGATGCGGCAGTCCGAAAGCTATTTGCTGGAGCACCCAAGGTAGGACCATAAACCGGCGACGGTATTTTCTAGCCTCCGAGCGTAATTTCTCCACCTTCAATCAAGAGCATGATGTAAACCACCCAAAACTGCTGTTACGATCCAAACCGCGCCAGCCCAAAAAATGCGCCGAAGCCCGAACAGGCTGCAAAGTATATACCAAAAATACATCTTACTACCCACCCTACTCCAAACAATACTTGGGAGGTTGGTGCTAGATGCGCTATAACAAGTCATTTTGCTCCTGGCGGATAGGGGATTTATCGCGAGTGCGCGTCACCCGTCATACTGCAAAGACGTCCCCACCAAAACGTTTTTGGCGACATTCTGGCAAACCCAACGCAACTGGTAGTATGAAGCCATAGCAAGAGGCTGGGTCATGACCAGCATTTTTCAAAAGCCATACCTTCGAGACGAAGCCGCCGCTTTCGAGGCGTTAAAAGCGATTATCTGGCGCGATGGCCCGGTATGTCCGCGCTGCGGTTGCATGGGGCGCATTGCCGCGCTCAATGGCGTTAAGGACAAGAAAGGCCGCGAACGTCTTGGCCTGAAAAAGTGCTATGATTGCCGGAAGCAATTCACGGTTCGTGTTGGGACGATTTTCGAGCGCAGCCGTTTGCCGTTGCACGTTTGGTTTCAAGCCGCCTATCTCATGCGCTCTAGCAAGCAGGGCATAAGCTCTAATCAGCTACACCGGACGCTTGGCGTCACTCTGCAAACTGCTTGGTTCATGAGCCATCGCCTTCGTGAAGCTATGCGACCGGCCAGCCTTGCGCCTATGGCCGGCGTTGGCAGCACTGTTGAAGCAGATGAAATCTTGATTGGCCGCAAGGACGGAACCATCAAGCGGCGCGGCCACGGCCACAAGAACGCGGTGTTGTCTCTCATTGATCGTAATAGCGGGCGGGCTCGTTCTTTCCACGTCGAGGGACCGAGCGCAGGCGATATAGTTCCGATCATGATATAGTTCCGATCAGCAAGGCTAGCCCCATTCCCGGCAACGCCCCAGCCCAGATAATAAGGTTACCCGCATGTTCACTCACGCCTTTTCCAAAAAAAAGGTTGTAGAACCTGATGGAAGCACGGAACCGGTTCATATCGCTGTATGTTTCGACGAAAATATGGACATGCCATTTTTGGCTTTAGCTGAATCCTTAAGATATTCGATAAAGAACAGGTATAGAACACTTATAATACATGCAATATACAGCGGTCAGCTTTCAGAGACCGTATTACGTCTGACTTCACGCAACTCACATAACTTCATTGTAGAGTTTATACGTGCAAATATAGAATTACAAGCTCTTCCCCTGCGCGATGTTTTCACACACGCAACATATACGCGGTTATATTTACATATAATACTGTCAGATATACATAAAGTAATATATTTGGATCCTGATACTATTGTTGTAAACGATATTTCGAAATTATACGACACAGAGCTGAACGGTTGCTGCCTGGCGGCAAGCCAGGATCGTGGCACGGCTATGATGCATAGCGAGTATGGTTTCAAAGTCGACAAAAAAATAGGCCTAAATGCGAAACATGGAGACGATATTAACACATATTTGCGAAATGTTATTGGTCTAAAAAATGGAAATGAGCATCTATATTTCAATGACGGCGTCCTATTAATTGATCTTGATCTTTGGCGTAACATGAATATTCTTGGGCTCGCAATTGACTTTCTTCGTCGCAATCCAGATTGCTTGTACCTGGGCCAAGACGCTTTAAATGCCGTCCTTGCGACGCGCTACATTATATTAGATGATAGATGGAACAGCCTCGCAATTTTAGTAAATGAATATCACCTTAATCACTTTAGCTATAATTCGGTTAAAATAATAAATAAATGGCGGATTGATCCTTGGATTGTTCATTATGCCGGACCAAACAAGCCATGGCGAGCAGATAGAGATCGTACTATGTTGGATTTCTACTTCTGGAATGCGGCAAAACGATCGTTTGCTTATCGATCATTGAAGCGATTGCACTATGCCTCGTCCCCACCAATGTCAAAATATAAAGAAACAAGAAAATTCTCTCCAACGTTAATTGAGCGAATTAAGGAACTTATTGGTTTAAGTTAGCACTATTGGTTTTCATTACGCTTACCTTTTTTAAGGAATGCTATGGCATCACTTGTATCCTCATTCTCTGGCGAGAGACTATCAAATAACCATATACCGCTTGTAAAACTCTCTATGTACGTTTGTTCATCTTTACTCAGAAATGGGCTCTCAAAACTATTATCCAACTGCAGGCGGCGCAAAAGATCTCGTGTCTTCGGAGCATTGTGAACCTCAAGTATATCATTTTGCCAATGAAGATCTTCAATTATATAAAGACCTCCATCTCGAACAAATGGGAAAAGCGTGCCCAGGGCGATCTGCTGATGATGGGACGCGTGGCTTGCATCGTCGATAATAATATCGATTGGACGGCCAATGGCATGCGCCAATCTTAGTAAGTCCGCCTTAGATGACATATCTCCGCGCAGAATATTACAATTATCTATTTTCACTGCCGAGAAATCATCTATGTCGAAGCCAAAGATATCGGCGTTAGGAAAATAGGCTCTCCACATTTGCAAGGATGGCGCGCTATAGGCGACGGTAGTTGTCTCTGCCTCGGCCGCGCACAAAGGTTTGCGTCCATCAACATCGGGCCGGAGTAACCCCATCTCGGCTATAACTAGAGCATCATTCCAAATCGGTCTGAAAAAACGCTCATAAAGTCTTGTATAGCGATGGGCGGTTCGGAGAGTTCCTTTGTCACTACCATAGGAATCCGCTAGCTGCATAAGCACGTCCATCCGCTCAAGTTTGTAGCCGCGATGCAGAAGTACGTTGCTCAGCTTCCGTCTTATTCCAGTTTGAATATTCATTAGCTCTCTCCCGTCATCACGCCTCGCTCGCGTCTTTTCTTCGCAGCGCTGCCTGCGCCGCGGCAAGCCGCGCAACCGGTACCCGGAAAGGCGAACAGGACACGTAAGTCAGGCCGGCCCGCTCGAAAAAGTCGATCGAGGCCGGATCGCCCGCGTGTTCGCCGCAAATTCCGAGCTTGATGTCCGGCCGCGTCCCGCGGCCGCGCGCGGCGGCGATTTCGACGAGTTCGCCCACGCCCTCCTGGTCGAGGGTGGCGAAAGGGCTGGCCGGGAGAATTCCCTTGGCCGTATAGTCGCCAAGAAACGATCCGGCATCGTCGCGCGAAAGAGCGAGGCAGGTCTGGGTCAGGTCATTGGTGCCAAACGAAAAGAACTCGGCGGTCTCGGCGAGGTCGCCGGCGCGCAAGCTCGCGCGGGGGGTCTCGATCATCGTGCCAACCAAATAGGCCATAATCTCGCCGGTCTCGGCGGCGACGGCTTGCGCGATGGCATCGATCCGCGCCTTGATAAAATCGAATTCGGCCTTGGCGATGACGAGCGGTATCATGATCTCCGGCCGCGCCACCGCGCCGGTCTCGCGTTTGGCCGCGACCGCGCCTTCGAAAATGGCGCGGGCCTGCATTTCCGCGATTTCGGGAAAGGCGATCGCGAGCCGACAGCCGCGAAAACCCAGCATCGGGTTCAATTCATGTAATTCGGCCGTGCGCTGGGCGAGCCTTTCCGGCGAAACGCCCATGGCCTCCGCGATCGCCGCGATTTCGGCCTGGGTGTGCGGCAAAAACTCGTGCAGCGGCGGATCGAGCAGGCGGATCGTCACCGGCAGACCCTGACATGATCTCGAAAAGCCCGGTGAAATCGGCGCGCTGGATAGGCAATAGCTTTGCGAGCGCGCCACGCCTGCCGGCTTCATCCCCGGCAAGGATCATTTCGCGGAATGCAACAATCCGTTCGCCTTCGAAAAACATGTGCTCGGTACGGCAAAGGCCAATCCCTTCCGCGCCGAACTTTTGCGCCACGCGCGCGTCCCGCGGCGTGTCGGCATTGGCCCGTACGCCCATGCGCCGGACCGCATCGGCCCATTCCATCAGGATTGTAAATTCGTCCGAAAGGTCGGGCTGGCGCATTTTGATGGCGCCCTTGATCACTTGTCCCGTGGCGCCATCGATGGTCAGCAAGTCCCCCCTGTTGAAGGTAAGGCCCGCCGCCGTCATCGTCGCCTTCGCATAATTGACCCGGATCGTGCCGGCGCCGGAGACGCATGGCTTGCCCATTCCGCGCGCGACAACCGCGGCGTGGGACGTCATGCCGCCGCGCGTCGTCAGAATTCCTTCCGCCGCGTGCATCCCCAAAATATCCTCGGGACTTGTCTCGATGCGCACCAGAATGACCTTGCGGCCGGCGTTCTTCATTTGCTCGGCGTCGCCGGCGTCGAACACGATCTCGCCGCTGGCCGCCCCCGGCGATGCCGGCAGGCCGGTGGCGACGATTTGACGCGGGGCGCTTGGATCGAGCGCTGGATGCAAGAGTTGCTCGAGCGCGGAAGGATCGACGCGCGCGATCGCCTCTGCCTTGCCGATCGATCCTTCATTCGCCATATCGACGGCAATGCGGAGCGCGGCTTTGCTGGTGCGCTTGCCGTTGCGGGTCTGCAACATCCATAGTTTGCCGCGCTCGACGGTGAATTCCATGTCCTGCATGTCGCGGTAGTGCTTTTCGAGAAGACCCGCCGCGCGCGCGAATTCGGCGAAAACCCCGGGCAACGCGGCTTCCATCGAAGGCTCTTGGGCCCCCGCCGCGATGCGCGCCGCCTCGGTGATGTTTTGCGGCGTTCTGAGGCCCGCGACCACGTCCTCGCCTTGGGCATTGAGCAGAAACTCGCCGTAAAGTTCCTTTGCCCCGGTCGAAGGATTGCGGGTGAAGGCGACGCCCGTCGCCGACGTTTCGCCCATGTTGCCAAAAACCATGGCCTGAATAGTGACCGCGGTGCCAAAGTTTGCCGGAATATCGTGCAGCCGCCGGTAGGCGACCGCGCGCGGATTCATCCAGGACTTCGAACACGGCGCCGATGGCGCCCCAAAGCTGTTCGCGCGGATCTTGCGGAAACGGCTTGCCCAAGGTTCTTTCGACCCTTGCCGTGAAATCGATGATCAGCTTCCGCCAATCCTCGGACGAAAGCTCCGTATCGAGAGTTACGCCTTTGTTTTGTTTATAATACTCCAAGATCTCCTCGAATATGTGATGTTCGATGCCCAACACCACGCTCGCATACATTTGGATGAAACGGCGGTAGGAATCATAGGCAAAACGCGGATCGCCCGAGCTTTCCGCCAACGCCTCGACGGTAATGTCGTTCAGTCCGAGGTTTAAGACGGTATCCAGCATCCCGGGCATCGACGCCCTTGCCCCGGACCGGGCCGAGACGAGGAGCGGATTCCCTCTCGTCGCCAAAGCAGCGGCCGGTGAACGTGGCCAACCGAGCCGAGCGCGGTTTCGACCTCGGCGGCAAGGCTTGGCGGAAATTGTTTTCCGTTCTTGTAAAAGTAAGCGCAGACTTCGGTGGTGATCGTGAACCCTGGCGGAACCGGCAGCCCAAGCCTTGCCATTTCGGCGAGACCGGCGCCCTTTGCCGCCGAGAAGATCGCGCAGACCGCTTTCGTCTTCGGCCTTGCCCTGACCGAAAGTGTAAACCCATTTTGCCATCGTGAACCTTTTGGCGCGCGCGAAAACCTCGCGAGAAATTCTTGCCGCGATGCGATCAAACCGGCCGGTTCGCGAATCCGCCGCAAGTGTCTCATTTCCAAGCGTCTCATTTCATTGCCCATGCGCGGGCGGCTTATTCATCGCCGGTTCAATGGCGCCGCAAGCGCAACCCGAACCCTATCCACGCCGCACCCCAAAACGCGAGGTCGAGGCCGAGGAGAACGCCCAGGATCACGAAACTATTCGCCGGCCAGCCCGCGACGATCAATATCCCAACCAGCGCCGTGAGCACCGCCGCGAGCAGAACAGGGCGTCGCAGCGGACGCACCGAGATGTACCCCGAGGTAGATCCGGACAACCCCGGTCGCGATCATTCCCGCGCCCAGCAGCAAAGTAAAGAAGGCCGCCGCGATCAAGGGCTGAGCAAGCGCAAAAACCGCGACGACGATATAGGCAAGTCCGGCAATAATCCAAACCACGAACCGTCGCCATGTCTTGGCACCAAGACCGGTGGCGATCTCGGCGGCGCCGGCGACGATCATAAAAACCGCGATCGTATAAACCGAGGCGATGGTCGCCGAAACGACGAGGACAAGTGCTGCAACCCCCATGCCGGCGATCAAGACACCCAAAGCGACGATCCAGCGCCAGCGAGGCCTAAGACTTTCGATCACCCTTCGCAAATTTTCCGGCGGCTCCGGAAACGGACCGGTTTTGACCGAATATGCCATCGATTTGATCCTTGCCCTAAGCTTTAACCAGCCCGCTACCTCTCTGGTTCCCCCTGCACCCTTCTTCTCGCGGACATCTTCGTTTTTTTGCGCTCTGTCCGCTTATGCTAAGCTTCGCTTTTCCTAATTGTCATGCGTTGTCTTGCGGAAAAGCACGGTTTGGTTAAACCCTGCGGTGAATTGATTAATCAACTGTGATGCAAAAGTCGCGGCGGCGCACGAAAATCTGCGCGCATGCCTCACTTGGAACCGGCTGGCGTTGCAGGTCACGCTTTTGTTCGCTATTCACCATTCAGACAGGCCGGCTAGGCAAAACCTTATCTCTTTTTGGTCCTGAGGCATTTCACCGCTTTCGCAACGCCCGGTTCCGCGTTTTTTCATCCGGGTCTTGTTTTCAAAGAGGCGCCCGTGACGACATCTTCGAAAACTCCGCTTCTCGACACGATCGCTTCACCTTTGGATTTGCGGCGCCTGAAGGAGTCCGATCTCGCCCAAGTCGCGGACGAACTGCGCGCCGAGACGATCGATGCGGTCTCGGTGACGGGCGGCCATCTCGGCGCGGGGCTTGGCGTTGTCGAGCTTACGGTTGCCCTTCATTATGTTTTCGATACGCCGAACGACCGGTTGGTTTGGGACGTTGGCCACCAAGCCTATCCGCACAAGATTCTCACCGGGCGGCGCGACCGGATCCGGACCTTGCGCCGGGGCGGCGGCTTGTCGGGGTTCACCAAGCGCTCCGAGAGCGAATACGATCCTTTTGGCGCCGCGCATTCCTCGACCTCGATCTCCGCCGGGCTCGGAATGGCGGTGGCCAACACGCTATCCGGCGAAGAAAACCCACGTCGTCTCCGTAATCGGGGATGGCGCGATGTCCGCCGGCATGGCCTACGAGGCGATGAACAATGCCGGCGCCATGCATTCGCGCCTCATCATCATTCTTAACGACAATGATATGTCGATCGCGCCGCCGGCCGGCGCCTTGTCCGCTTACCTCGCGCGGCTCGTCTCCGGCGGCACCTACCGCTCCGTGCGCGAAACGGCGAAGCAGCTCGGCCGCCATCTGCCCAAATTCATCTATGACAGGGCCCGCAAAACCGAGGAATTCGCCCGCAACTTCTGGGCCGGCGGAACGCTGTTCGAGGAGCTTGGCATTTATTATGTCGGACCGATCGACGGCCACAATCTCGACCATTTGCTGCCGGTGTTGAAAAACGTCCGCGATGTGGACCTGGGGCCGATTCTGGTCCATGTCGTGACCCAAAAAGGCAAAGGCTACGCTCCCGCCGAAGCGTCGACCGACAAATATCATGGCGTCAATACATTCGATGTCGTTACCGGCGTCCAGGCGAAACCCAAGGCGAACGCGCCTTCCTATACGCGGGTCTTCGCCGATGCCTTGATCGCCGAGGCGCGAGAGGACAACAAGATCGTCGCGATTACCGCCGCGATGCCGGGCGGCACGGGCCTCGATATTTTCCAAAAAGTTTTTCCCGAGCGCACATTCGACGTAGGGATCGCGGAACAACATGCAATCACCTTCGCCGGCGGACTCGCCACCGAAGGTTTTAAGCCCTTTTGCGCGATTTATTCGACCTTCCTCCAGCGCGGCTACGATCAGGTCGTCCATGACGTGGCTATTCAGAAATTGCCGGTGCGGTTTGCCATCGACCGGGCGGGCCTCGTTGGCGCCGATGGCGCGACCCACGCCGGCTCATTCGACGTTTGCTTCCTCGGAATCCTTCCCGGCATGGTGGTCATGGCGGCGGCCGACGAAGCCGAGCTTGTGCATATGGTGGCAACCGCCGCGGCCTACGGCGATGGACCGATCGCCCTGCGCTATCCCCGTGGCGACGGAGTTGGCATCGACCTGCCGGCGAAGGGGAAAATCCTGGAGATCGGCCGCGGCCGAATTTTGCGCGAAGGCAACAAAGTCGCCATCCTGTCGCTTGGCACGCGCTTGGCCGACGCATTAAAGGCGGCGGAGGATCTCGCCACCTATGGCGTCTCGACGACGGTCGCCGACGCGCGCTTCGCCAAGCCCCTCGATTCCGACCTCCTCTTCCGCCTCGCGGCGAACCACGAAGTCCTGATCACGGTCGAGGAAGGGCTCGATCGGCGGCTTCGGCTCCTTCGTGATGCAAACGCTCGCCGAAGAGGGCATGCTCGACGGCGTTGGCGCCAGCGCGGCCTAAAATTCCGGTCGATGGTGTTGCCCGACCGTTTTCTCGATCATGACAAGCCGGAGAAACTCTATGCGGGCGCGGGCCTCGACGCGAAAGGCATCGTCGCCAAGGTGCTGGCGACGCTTGGCCGCGCCAGCGATGCGAGAAAGAGCATGATCGCGTAAATGACGACACTTCCGGCACCGCGCTAGGTCGAACGCCGTTTTTTCGCGAGCCGCGCCAAGGCCCAGAAGGCATCGCGGCCCGGTTTTGTGCGCGTTGATTTAAACGGAAGAACGTTCGGCGATTTTTTTTGCAGTTCCGTGACGCAACGCTTGAGATTCGCCCTCGCGGTGTCACGCCATTTTTCGCTGGTCTCTGCGCGTCGATACAGCCACACATCTGCTTTGGCAAAATTCTCAAGAATTTCGAGCTGGATCGAACAAAAGACAACCTCGGAAGCCCACGAAAATTCGGTTCGAATCCTAGCAAAATTTTCGACGAACTTCTCCCATGGCGAGGCAAGGGAGCTTAAATCCAAATCCAAGAAGAGATCCAGATCGCCAGCAAACCCTGCATAGTACTGTTTCTCCGCCCTAGCCTGCAGGTGATTGGCTGTCGCCATGATCAGATCATGGACGGCGTCGGAGTCGGATTGGTTCAACAACGTGTATTGGCGAAACAGCTCGCCGCTGTCGCGGACATTTTCATAATCCGGACGCGGACTGCCATCCTGATTCTGTGTCCTGTATACGACGTCATGCCAAAAAACAGACACGGCTATTATATCTGATCGGGTGGATAGATCAGAAAACTCGCTCAGCTTTTCGAGCAAGCCAGCGACATGTTCCCAGGTGTGGTAAGCACGGTGACTTTCGGTGTAGCTGGCGTCGAGCGCGTCCCATGCTCCGGTCTTATGTCTCCCTTCCAGTGGCACCCAATATTTTTCTCTGATCTCCTGGTTCATCTGTTCTCGACAACGTCGTATGCGCTTCGTCATTCATTCGTTCCGCTTTTGCAGCCGCCAACTGAACATGGGAAATATATTTGACCCCAAGAGTAACACATTGCATTTGATTTCGAAGCGAATCAACTGCCAAGCCCGTCTCACAATGTTCTGCAATTATGATGCGCCAAGCGGATTTCTGTCTCACGCTTTACTGCAGTAAATCGTAATTCGCCGGAATCTCCCGCTTAGGCACCGCCGCGACAGCATTCCTGCTAGTGGTCTGATTCATTCGGACGATTCCCAAATCGGCCGAAGCAGTCCAAGCTCTCATTATGAGAGCAGGAATTGTCGTCAACGTCACGCGAGCAGATCGCCTCCGGCTTGAGGCGATCGTTGCGGATCGCGGCGCACCACAGAAGCACGTGTGGCGCGCCAAGGTTATCCTTGCCACCGCCGACGGCCGCGGCACTGCCGAGATCATGCGCCGGTCCGGTAAATCGAAGCCGGTGGTGTGGACCTGGCAGGCGCGGTTCATGGCGGAGGGCGTCGAAGGGCTGTTGCGCGACAAGACGCGCAAGCCTGGTAAGCCCCCGCTGCCGCCCAACACCGTTCAGCGGGTGGTCGATCTGGCCTTGGGGCCGCCGCCGGGCGAGAGCACCCACTGGACGGGCCGGGAACTTGCCAAGGCGGCCGGAGTGAGCCTGCGTTCGGTGCAACGCATCCTGGAAGCTCACCAACTCGCGCCGCACCGTATCCGGACGTTCAAACTGTCGAAGGACCCGGAGTTTGTCGCGAAGCTCAGGGACATCGTCGGTCTCTATGTCGATCCTCCCGCCCACGCCGTCGTCCTCTCGGTAGATGAGAAGAGCCAAATCCAGGCGCTCGACCGCACCCAGCCCGGTCTGCCGATGAAGAAGGGCCGCGCTGGGACGATGACCCACGACTACAAACGCCATGGCACAACGACGCTGTTTGCCGCCCTCAATGTGCTCGACGGCACCGTCATCGGCCGCAACATGCCGCGCCACCGGCACCAGGAGTTCGTCCGCTTCCTCAACACCGCCGAGGCGCAGGTGCCGGTGCGAATGGCGATCCACGCCGTCGTCGACAACTACGCGACCCACAAACATCCCAAGGTACAAAAATGGCTGGCCCGGCATCCCCGCTGGACGTTTCACTTCACGCCTACCTCGGCGTCCTGGCTCAACGCCGTCGAAGGCTTCTTCGCCAAACTCACGAGACGCCGCCTCAAGCGTGGAGTGTTCCGGTCGGTTGCCGACCTTCAGGCTGCAATCAACCGGTTCGTCGAAGAAACCAACTCCGATCCCAAACCCTTCGTCTGGACCGCTGACGCCAAACGCGTCCTCGCTGCTGTCAAACGGGGGAAAGAAAAGTTAAAGTTGATCCACTAGCGAAAGTAAAGTGGAATTGCAAGGTGCGAGAGGCAAGGCCTAGCGCCAAGGCTGGTCATGCACTAACGTTCGACCCCGACCATCCGATGGGGGCAGGCTCGGGCCGCAAGCAATTTGCAACATCTTTTGGCGTGAGGGATCGATGTCAATTGATCGGAATCAAAGACAAGAAAACAAAGTCGCGCATATATTGCGGCGATTGTGGGCGCGAATATCGATCCTTTTGGGTTTTGCTGCGTTTTTTCTTATTACCAACCAGCTACTGGCGCATGAGCGCTGGATTTTGTCACCCGATCAAATCATTGAATGGAACGCGCACCCCAGGCCAGAATTGTATTCCGAGTTGTCCCCGCTCAATGTGACGATGATTTCGATATTTTTGCTATTTATCTTGGGCTGGGTGCGGCTCGGCTTTACCGGCGCGCGCGAGTTGTTTCCCGATTTGCAGGCGCGGCTGGCCTCCTATGGCGATCATGTTCCAAGGATCCTGCGGGTGTGTCTGGCGTGGATGCTATTGTCCTCCGCCTTCGGCGTGGAGCCGCGTTTCGGTGTGCCGGCGTTTACCTCGCCGACCTTGTTCGCGCCCGATCTGGAGCTGCGTCTGTTAGGACCGGAGTGGCAGTGGTTGGCTTGGGCCGAGGTCGTGCTCGGCTTGACGATCTTGTTTGGCATCTATGTACGATTCTTTGCCGTTCTGCTGATCATGATGACACTGCTCGGCGGCTGGCTATTTGGCGAGGGCATTCTCGCCTATGCGGGCGCCCTGATTGGCGCCAGCATCTACCTATTGATGCAAGGCGCCGGCAGACATTTTCTGCCCTTGCCGACCCCCCCTTTCTTGCTCGGTCTGCAATCCTGGCTGGAGGCGCAGCCGCGTCAGCGTGCTCAGGCGATCATGCGCGTTTTGACGGGTACCACGATGCTTTACCTGGGTGTGTATTTCAAAGTGTTTCAGCCCAATCTGGTACTCGGCATCATCGCAATGTACCACGTGCCGATGATGTCCGCTGCGCCGGAAACGTTCACGCTGCTGATGGCCCTGGTTGAAGTGAGCGCCGGCATACTGATCATCGCCGGCATCCTGTTGCGGCCTTTGTCGGTGTTTTTCCTGTTCGCGTTTACTGGCTTTGCCCTCTTGCTGCCGGAAACACTGACGGAACATATCCTGTTCTACGGTGTCATACTGTCCTTCCTGATCAATGGCGCGGGACACTGGCGGGTGCCGCAAGCGCGTGACAAGGCCGCCGAAATCGTCATCGTCGGGGGCGGCTTTTCGGGCGTTCACGCCGCGATGAAAATCGAAAAGCTCGTTGGCCGTTACTCCCGGGTCCGGGTCACATTAGTCCACGACGATGCCAATATGCTGTTTTTCCCGCTGCTGCCCGAGGTCATCGGCGGGGCGATGCAGCCGGGCAACGTGGTCAATCCGATTCGTCGGGTTGTTCCGCAAACCAGGGTCATAACCGGGCGGCTCGAATATGTCGATGAGCAGGTCAAGCGCGTCGTTGTGAGGCGCAAAAATGGGAAGGAAATCAATCTGCCCTATGCCGAATTGATTTTTGCCTTGTTCCCGGTGCCCAACCTCACCGGAATTCCGGGCATGATGGCGCATGCCAGTCCGATCAATTCGGTGGGTGATGCC
This sequence comes from uncultured Alphaproteobacteria bacterium, assembly GCA_963712225.1. Lineage (GTDB taxonomy): Bacteria > Pseudomonadota > Alphaproteobacteria > Rhizobiales > Beijerinckiaceae > Methylocapsa. The sequence continues at coordinate 126,966 of CAVQHH010000011.1, read as the reverse complement.
CTGCATATCCGAAAATGCGTGCTCGACCGGGTCGAAGAAGCCGAATTCACTCAAGTCGCGGCCGAACGGGATCGCTTGCTGACCTTCGCCGTTGTGGGGTCGGGACAACGCGCCTGCGCCACGGCCGTGGAACTCTGCCAGATGTTGCGCACTGTCGAGGTGTCCTACCCGGTGCTGCGCGAGCACGGCTGGCAGGTTTACTTGTACGAGGACACCAAGATACCGTTTACCAATCTCGAGGAGCAAATTCAGCCGCAGCGGGATCGCGGGTTGGAGAAAGCAGGCGTTACGCTGTGCCGCGACGTTGAGGTGGCCGGCATCACCCATAAAGATTTGGCTGTAGCTAGCGGCGCGCGGCGTCCGGCTGGCTTGGTGGTTAATGCGTCGTTTAGGTTGCCGACCGTTGCGCTGAGCGATCAGTGCCTGCGTTGGCCATTTGAGATCGAAGATGATCTTAGCCTCAAGGCTCACCAGAACATCTGGGTGACCGCGATGAAGAAACAGGGCCAGGAGCGCCGCTTCATCACGACGGCTGATTTAGTAGCACTCGGCAATGCGGCTGGTTACAACGCCTGGGCCTCTTCTCAAGGCTACGCGACCCGTCCGTTTCGGCCCCGGAGGCATCTGCTCAAACCTTACAATATGGGCCGCCGCTCGCTCTGCCGTGCCGGCGGATTCACTTTCGGGGGAGCCCCGGCCTGGATAGTCTCCAGGCTGACTAATCTGCTGGCACTGCCGGGGCTGGAGCGGAACCTCCGCATCCTGATGGATTGGGTATTGGATATCCCGTTTCGCAATGACATCGCGGTGCTGGCGCCAGACCCGACCGAGCGTCTGCAGCGAGCGCATTTCGAGCCGGGCGACGAGGTCATTCGTCAGGGCGACGAGGGTGAAACAGCCTACGTCGTCGAGTCGGGCCGGCTGGAGGTACTCAAGGACGGCAGCAAACTAGGGGAACTCGGCGAAGGCGACTGTTTTGGTGAAATCGCCTTGCTCAGCAAAGTCAGGCGAACGGCGACAGTCCGCTGCTTGACCGCGTGCGAACTGGCCGTTTTGGCCCGTGATGACTTCGGGGCTCTCACCGCCGGTTTTGGATCGCTGGCCGAAGCAATTCGCAAGCAAGCGGAAGAACGGGCGCAATCGCTACCCGTTGTTGGTTGATCGCCGCGAGGCGGCCAAGTTTTTGAGTCAAGGGTGAGAATTACCATAGAGCATTCCGCCTGGCCCGGCGATCAGTTCTCATACGCCTCGGTCATCGTGTCGGAGATCATGCTATAGACGGCCGCCCACGCATGTTCGAGCTCCACCGTAAATTCGCCGGCGAGGAACTCCTTTAGGGTGCGGATCAAAGCGCTTGCAACCTTGTTGTAGTCGGCCCGCTTGACCCCGTAATCGAGGTGTCGCTCCCCCAGCGCGCACAGTCCCCCCGCCATCTCCTCCATGCGGTTCAGGCCCCTAACAGCCGACCTCAAGATGAATATGAGCATCTTGGTCTGTGCCGCCATGTCGTTGTGGAAGAGCGGGCGGAGCTCCGGATGGGCTTCGAAGAGATTAGCATAGAAACGCACGCCGAATTCCTCCGCCCGGTGGGCGATGTAAGCGAAAGACGACTGCACGAGGAAGATCGTGTCGGGCTTGGCGAAACCCTGACAGGGATACAAGACGGTATACCCGGCTTTCCCCTTGAGGGGAGCCTCTGTGGGCGGTCCGAGCTGAAGTGCCCCGGGTATCTGGGCAACAACACTGTCGCTCAGCAAAATTGGCACTCCGAGCGGCTTGGTCATCCTCTCAACCCTGCTCGCCGCGTTAACCGTGTCGCCGATCACCGTGATCTGGCGCTTTCCCGGATGGCCGACGCGGCCGAGGATCACCGTGCCGAAGTGAATTCCTATGCCGATGCGCAAGGGCATGTTGAACTCGCGTCCGAACGTTGGGCCGAGTCGTCCTACCGCTTCCAGCATTCCGAGCGCAGCGCGCACGGCGTTCCGGCATGCTGTCCCCGGCAACTCGTCGCGGGTGCCGAAAGCAGCCAAGATGCCGTCCCGATGTACTTGTCGATATAGCCGTTGTTGTTGAGCACAGGCTCGGCCGCCGCCGTGAAGTAGCGGTTCAGCATATGCACGACGTCATAGGGCAGGCTCCGCTCGCTGTGCCCCGTGAAGTCCCTAATATCAGAGAAGAGGATCGCGAGATCGAGTTCTTTTCCCTCGCTGGCGGTTCCTCCCCTTATTTCCTCGAGGTCGAGGACAATGATGTCCTGTGCGTTGTCGAGGAGACGGCGAATGACCACATCGCCCTCGACGCGAGTCTGACACGCGAGGCGCGTGCATTCATCCCAGCCCCGTTGGGATGCTACCTTCTGTTCGACCTCGCCCAGCGGCGAGACATTGGAAAGTCCGTCCAGGATCTGAATACGGCAGGTCGTGCAGCGGCCGTAGCCGCCGCACTGATGATGGTGTGGGATCCTATGGCGGATGGAGAGGTCAAGGAGTGTTTGACCTCGGGGGACGTCTTCGAGCGTGATTTCGTGGAAGTAAGTGACCCTTGGCATGACCGGTTCCCGCGGGCATTCCCAGATCGCCGCCAGTTTCAGCATCATTGTGCCTCGAATAGGCTTTCCGGGCAATCCTGAAGCGTTGCCGCCGTGCAAAGCCCTGTCAACCGTCGCGGCGAAGCGGCGCGGCGAGCGGCAACGGATGGCATCCGCCTATGCCCGCGGCCGATCCGGTCGCGTGAGAAAGTGCACCGCGCTGCATTGACATTCACGATGACGGGGGGCGAGTGACATTCATGATGACGGGCGCGAGATCGGCCGCTCGCCTGTCGCGCGATTTCGCCCCAAGACCGGGAGCCAGTTTTCGCTATGATGTCGAAGCTCACCATCGACAGGCTCGGAGCACGCGGGCAAGGCGTCGCGCACGGCCCGGATGGCTTGATCTTTGTCCCCTATGCCTTGGCCGGTGAAACAATTGCCGCCGATGTCGATGGCTCGCGCGGCATATTGGTCGAGGTTTTGAGCCCAAGCCCGGATCGGATCGCGCCGTTCTGCCGCTATTTTTCGCGTTGCGGCGGCTGCGCGGTGCAAACGCTCGCGGCGGATTCTTATGCGCGATGGAAACGCGATCTTGTCACCAGCGCCCTGCGGCGGGCGGGGCTTGCAATCACGGTTGCTGACCTCGCCGATGCGCATGGCGCCGGGCGCCGCCGCGCGGCGTTTCACGCACGCTACGTGCAGCGTGGGCCAACCACCGGATTCATGCGGGCGCGCGCGCATGAGGTAGTTGAAATCAACTCCTGCCCCTTGCTCGCCGCTTCGATGGACGGGGCCTTGCCGGCCGCGCGCGCGATTGCGTGGGCCCTCGCCGCCTCGGGCAAGCCGCTCGATATTCTTGTCACCGCGACGGCGTCCGGTCTCGATGTCGATCTCAAAGGCCATGGCCCCCTTGGCGAAGCCGCGACCCAAAGCCTTGTCCGGATCGCGTTGGCGCACGATCTCGCCCGCCTTTCGAACGATGGCTCGATCGTGATCTCGCGGCGGACGCCGATGCTCGCCATGGGCAGGGCGATGGTGGCACCGCCGCCGGGAGTCTTTTTGCAGGCGACCGAGGCCGGGGAGGAAGCCCTCGCGGCAAGGGTTTGCGCGCATGTCGCGGGCGCAAGACGGATCGCCGATCTTTTTTCCGGCGTCGGGACATTTGCCCTTCGGATGGCGGAGTTCGCGACCGTCGATGCGTTCGATCTTGAGGAAGCCGCGCTTTCGCCCTTGGCAAAAGCCGCGCGCGTCAAAGGCTTGCGGCCGGTCGCGGTCTCGCCGCGCGACCTTTTCCGGCGCCCGCTCGGCCCGCTGGAGGTCGAACGATATGACGCGGTCGCATTCGATCCGCCCCGTGCGGGGGCCGAAAAGCAAGCCCTTGTTCTAAGCGCATCCCCGGTGCCGATCGTCGTCGCCGTATCCTGCAATGCCCAAACCTTTGCGCCCGATGCCGCGATCCTCTGCGCCGGCGGCTATGAAATGACGCGGGTCGAGCCGGTCGATCAGTTTCGCCATACGCCGCATGTCGAAATCGTCGCGGGCTTCCGGCGCCGAACACAAGGCCCACGAAAGAACCGGCGGTTGCTCGGCTGAGGCTAGAAATTCAATCGACCGGTGCGGCGCGCCGATTGCTTGGCGGGATAGCAAAGGGCGGCGCTGGCGGGTCAAACCAGCGAAATGCCAAAAGCCCGACGAGAAAGCCGCCGATATGGGCCTCCCAGGCGACCGTCGCATCGGTGATGCCGAGCGGCACCGGGATGGTGCCAAACAGAAAATTGGCGAGGAACCAGAAGAAAAGAAAACTGATCGCGCCGCGATTGGACAGAATTTCCCGCAACGGCAGCGCCGGCTGGCGATAAGCCATGCCCTCGTCCGCGCGTGTCGCGAAGCCGAGCAATTCGCCAAGCGGCGCCCCCGGCTGAAACACGAAACGCACCGCCGCCGCCATGACACCGGACACGGCCGCCGAGGCACCCACGACCGGCTGCAGATCCGTCATGTGGGTAACGTAGTGCGTCGCCGCTCCGGCAACTGCCGCGGCCGCGCAAAAAACCAAAAAGCGAGGCACTCCAAAACGGCGTGCGACGGCCGAGCCGAAGGCCGCGAACCAAAGGCAGTTCATCCCCACATGCAGCCAGCCGCCATGCAAAAACGCATAGGTAAGCGGCGTCCACCATTGCGGCTTCCCATCGCCCAGGAAAAAGGCCGCCGCCTGGGCGCCGAGCTCGCTGTTGTTCGCGATCGATTTGAAGGCCAGGGACACGCGGTCTGGAGCGAACGCGAAAGTAAACCGTCCCGGCACGAAAGCGAAGCGCCGAAGAATCTCAAGATAGGTTTCGGGCGTGAGGAGTTGAGAGAGGCCTTCGATCGCGGCCAAAAGCGCGACGATCCAAAGGACCACCGGCGGCAGATTGAAAATTCTCTCTTGGCGACCGCGCATGTTGAGACCGTGTTCTATCTTGGAGAAGGCCGATCCGGCAAGGTTTGAATAGGTGCCGCGTGATCTGTTCCGCCGAATCCTGGAACGGATCGATGGGCTCAGGCCAATGGACGTGGCACGATGTTGACGGCGGCGGTTGAACCCGATTTACGAGCACAGCAAAAGTGCGTCCGGGCTGTTGCAAAATCGGTCGAGATCACGTCGGAAGACAGGAAAGGCGGCAACCTCGGGGCCAGCGGAGGGGGAATCGCCGCTTCCCTATTCTGCGTGGTGAAAGGCCCTATCATGCCGTCAAATTAAGGTAGATTTGTCGTCCATCTGGGAAATCTGGTTAAGGGATCAAATTCTCTCCTTCGTTCTTTCAACATCGTTTGACCGGGCTAGACTAAAGATGATACTGCGATCTTGATCAAATGCGGGTTTTTGGAGGACAAGGCAGTTGGTGGGGGTGGCTGGCAAACGGCGCGAACGCCGATCGCTTAACAAGCTCTTTGAATTTTGATATCTTGGGCGATGTCATAGTCAGATTGCTGCACGTCATCGTGACTGAATACCTCGGTTTTTCTTGTCCTCACCAGAACGTACAACGGGGTTGATGATGTCACATTTGCGCGCTCGCCGTCGCGTGGCGTTCTGACCTGATACCAGAATTGCTCGTTCGCCAAATCGGCCAGGAACACCTCCGTTTCCCTGTAGCCATTGGCCTCCGAATATAGTGTGAAAAATAACTCTGGAGAGACTTGCCAGAATCCGTGACCGCAAAAATTGTTTGTCGGCAATACGTGCAATATTTGTCCCCCGGCCGAACAGATTTCCGATACATTCCGCAGTGCTTGAGGAATGTTATAGACGTCCTCGAGGCACCCCCGTCAATAACGGTGTCGTACCGATTTTGGACCGCAAGCGGCTTGTTCATGTCGGCCATATGGGTGGCGTGCTCGTAATCAGAATTGTCGAACAACTCTACGACTGTGGCAGCAAAGTGCCCAATCAGCAGCTCTTCGCAATAAGGTCCGTATTTCGTGTATCCCTTCAGATTGAGTGCGCTCTTTAGTTTGTCTATTGGAACGTTAATTTCCTGCCGCCCGATGGTCGCAACGCGGCCAAAGGCCTGTTTTCTCCTCGCGAACTTCAGAAAGTTCAACATGTGGACATCGATTCCCATCGTCAGGATTCTTTCCGTTGGGGCATCTGGTCAAAATACCATTAACCGACATTCCCCAGATAGCCGACGGTTTCAGCCTCATCCTGCTTCCTTTGCGCTCTCCTGACAAGGCGGAGCCGGTGCGCTTGGAAGCGGACCTGTCGGGCGAACGCCCCGTTCTGTGATTTAAGTTAGCATGAATTTTAATCGCCGCCGAAGCATAGCGGCTCTCGACACCGCCTCAGTCCACATCCTCTACCGCGATCGGGCCGCCGCCGGAAAGTTTTTGGGCCAGTGCCGCCGCCATAAAACCGTCGAGCGCGCCGTCGAGAACCTCGCTCGGCGTGCCCGATGTCGCGCCGGTGCGAAGATCCTTCACGAGCTGATAGGGCTGCAGCACATAGGAGCGGATCTGATGGCCCCAGCCGATCTCGGTCTTGGCTGCCTCCGTCGCGTTGGCCGACGCCTCCCGCTTTTCCATCTCCTGTTCGTAGAGCCGCGCGCGCAGCATGTTCCACGCGGTTGCCCGGTTCTTGTGCTGCGAACGCTCGCCCTGGCAGGCAACCACGATCCCCGATGGAATATGGGTGATGCGCACCGCCGAATCCGTCGTATTGACGTGCTGACCGCCAGCCCCCGACGAACGATAGGTATCGATGCGGCAGTCCGATTCCTGCACGTCGATTTCGATCCTATCGTCGATCACCGGATAGACCCACACCGAAGCAAAGCTCGTATGGCGGCGGGCGTTCGAATCGAATGGCGAGATGCGCACCAGGCGATGCACACCGGATTCGGTCTTGGCCCAGCCATGCGCATTGTGGCCCTTGACGAGCAAGGTGCCGGATTTGAGGCCCGCTTCGTCGCCCGCCGTCTCCTCGATAATCTCGATCTTATATTTGTGCCGCTCGGCCCACCGCGCATACATGCGAAACAGCATGCGCGCCCAATCGCAGCTCTCGGTGCCGCCGGCGCCGGCGTGAACCTCGATATAGGTGTCGTTGGCATCGGCCTCGCCGGACAGCAATGCCTCGATCTGGCGGCGCCCGGCTTCCGCCTTCAGGGCGTTCAGCTGGTCGAGCCCTTCCTTCTCGGAAGCCTCGTCACCTTCCGCCTCGGCGAGCTCGACAAGCGTGATCGCGTCCAGAAGTTCTTCTTCAAAATGACTGAGCGAACCAAGCCTACCCTCCAGTCCGGTGCGCTCGCGCATGATTTTTTGCGCGGCTTCCACGTCGTTCCAAAGGTTTGGGTCCCCGGCCTTGGCGTTCAGCTCGGCAAGGCGGCGGGCGGCGGCATCGACGTCAAAGATGCCTCCTCAGCAATCCCATCGATTGCTTGATAGATTGGACAAGCGCTTCGGCTTCGGCGCGCATTTTTGATACTCACTTTGCAGGAAATTGGGACGGGACGGAGATGAAATAAAATAGTAACATCGGGCATTGATGTAAACAGCATGGAAGCGCGTGAGAACGCCGTTTTGCCGCGAAGCCCGCAGCCTTTCGAGGACGAGGCGGCGTCCCCTGGCGCGGGGGCGCCTCGCGGGGTTAGATGACGGCCCAATGACAGGGAATTTCCATGGACTACCGCAAACAGATGATCGTCAAGCCCGGCCAAAACCTCCGCCTGAAGGATGTCGATCCCGCCTTCAAGGGCCGCCACGAGATACATGCGTCGGCCACACAGGAACTGGAAAAATATGGGCAAAAGCTCGGCCAACTGCAAGCCTTGCTATATGCGGAGAAGAAGCACTCCGTTTTGATTGTCCTCCAGGCCTTGGACGCCGGCGGCAAGGACGGCACGGTCAACCACGTATTCAGCGCGTTCAATCCGCAAGGAACATCGGTGGTCAGCTTCAAACAGCCGACCCCAATCGAACGCGATCATGATTTTCTCTGGCGGGTCCACCCGCATGCCCCGCCAAAGGGATGGGTGGCGATCTTCAATCGCTCCCACTACGAGGACGTATTGATTGCCAGAGTTCACAAACTGGTGGACAAGCCCACATGGACCGCGCGCTATGACCGCATCCGCAGCTTCGAGTTGGGGCTTAGGGAGAGCGGAACCACGATTGTAAAATTCTTCCTGCATATCAGCAAGGAGGAGCAGCTCGCGCGATTTGCGCAGCGGCTTGACGATCCAGCGCGCAATTGGAAAATTAGCGAATCCGATTATGCCGAGCGCGTGCTTTGGGACGATTATATGGAGGCGTTCGAGGATGCTCTTTCCGCAACCAGCACGCGTGACGCACCGTGGTATGTGATCCCGGCCGATCACAAATGGTTTCGCAATTTGGCGGTATCGCGGATTGTCGCCGATACGATGGAAGAGCTTAGCATGGCGTTTCCGAAGCCAACGGTCGATCTCGCCGAGATAAGACGAAAGTACCACGCGGCGGTGGACGAGGAGCGCAGGGACAAGCGCCGCGAGGCGGCCGCGCCCGGAAAATCCGGCGGGAAGCAGGGTTAGGTTGGACGGCACCCCGTCTCCCGCGATCGCCCGCCGCCGCTTATCTGTCATGCTTACAACAACTGCTAGCGAATTTCGATGGAGGGGATCTGCAGGGCGGGCTACACTGGCGCGGTTCGGACCGTCCGATGCCCCGGCTTCCTCTAAGGCATGAAAGGCCGCTTCCGCGCTCATCCGTTCCGCGTCGTAGCAACGCGGTTTCGAGACGTACTGGTCGAAACTCAGGCCATCCGGGGTGGTTTCCGGAACGATAAATCCTGCTAAATGCAGATTGCGGCTCATCCGCGTGTGATTTGAGCGGATGGCAGTACCGCTCCTAATCCTGTTCACCGAGAGTTTGGACGTACGTTTTGCCGTACGGATAGAAGAGTTCCTTGCGGCCTTGCTGCCACGCCGCTTTGAGTTCGGGCGTTGTGATGTCCCAGTCCGGCCGGCATTTCTTGGTAACGGCACGTAGGTCCTGGCGGAGATCTTCCAGAGTGGGCCGGCCGAAGAACCAGTAGCCGTTGTAGATCTTATAAATGACAAGACCGGGCTCGAGGACAATCACGTGGGGGATCATGGGATTGTTGACAGGATCAGTGTATTCGGCGATGTCGAGATCTTTTTGGACGATACGCCCCGCGTCGGAGAGGAAAGGCCAGTGGGCACCGACTCCGCTGCGATATTCATTCGTCTGAGTGATATTGTCGGTGCTAATCGTGACAAGCCGGCAATAGGCAACCTCGAGCTCACGATGGAGTTCAACAAGCCCTTCAGCCTGCCGGCGGTCCTTGGGGCAGAAACCTCCGCGGCTGAGGACGAGAACCATTGGATGTTGTCCTTGCAGTTCGGAGAGCTTCCGGCGTTTCGCGGTGTGGTCGGAAAGCTCATAGTCGGGGAAGATAGCCCCTGGAACAATGTCAGATCGCATATGAAATCCTCAACAGTTGGATGCGCGTCGCCGGGTTATGTCTCAATGGTTAGTAGCCGGCGTTTTCTCATAGCGGCCTTAGCCAACGTGCCGCGCCAGGAACCCTAAGTGTCCGTCCGAAAAGAAGTTGAATCCGCTGAATTATTTGTGATTTAAGGGTGGCGGCCTGATTTGAGGAGGGGCCGCCAATGTGGACGACTGCGAACCGCCTGAATTACAAGCGTGACAATCTGCGCTATCCAAGCGACCTCACTGGCGAGGAATGGGCGCATATCGAAGCGCTGATTCCCCCGGCCAAACATGGCGGCCGCAAGCGCAAGGTGGATGTGCGCGAAGTTGTGAATGGGATCATGTACGTGTTGAGCACGGGGTGCCAATGGCGCTATGTGCCCAAGGACCTGCCGCCGAAGAGCACGCTCTACGATTATTTCGACCTGTGGACCTACGACGGCACGTTGGAGACTATTCATCATGCGCTTTATGTGAGGTGTCGCGAGCAAATTGGGCGAGAGGCCAGCCCCACCGCCGCTATCATCGATAGCCAGAGCGTGAAAAGCGCCGAAAAAGGGGGCTTGCATCGACCCCCACGGCTATGATGCGGGCAAAAAAATCAACGGCAAGAAGCGGCACATTCTCGTCGACACTTTAGGCCTTTTGCTTCATGCCCTCGTGCATCCGGCGGATATTCAAGATCGCGACGGCGGCGTGGTGGTTTTGTCAACCTTGTTTGGCATGTGCCCATTTCTCGAAAAGCTCTTCGCCGATGGCGGTTACCAAGGGCAGGCTTTTCGAAAGGCGGCTGCCAAGGTGTTGCCCCACCTAAAAATCGAAATTGTGAAGCGATCGGATCAGGCAAAAGGCTTCGCGGTTTTACCACGGCGGTGGGTCGTCGAACGCACCTTCGCTTGGCTCAATCGCTGTCGCCGCCTGGCCAAGGATTTTGAAAATCTCACCCGAAACGCACTCGCTTTTCTCCGCCTCGCCTCGATTTGCCTCATGCTCAGAAAGCTTTGTCTGACTTGACGAACTTTTCGGACAGACTCTAAGTGTCCGTCCGAAAAGAAGTTGAATCCGCTGAATTATTTGTGATTTCAAGGGTGGCGGCCTGATTTCAGGAGGGGCCGCCAATGTGGACGACTGCGAACCGCCTGAATTACAAGCGTGACAATCTGCGCTATCCAAGCGACCTGACTGGCGAGGAATGGGCGCATATCGAAGCGCTGATTCCCCCGGCCAAACATGGCGGCCGCAAGCGCAAGGTGGATGTGCGCGAAGTTGTGAATGGGATCATGTACGTGTTGAGCACGGGGTGCCAATGGCGCTATGTGCCCAAGGACCTGCCGCCGAAGAGCACGCTCTACGATTATTTCGACCTGTGGACCTACGACGGCACGTTGGAGACTATTCATCATGCGCTTTATGTGAGGTGTCGCGAGCAAATTGGGCGAGAGGCCAGCCCCACCGCCGCTATCATCGATAGCCAGAGCGTGAAAAGCGCCGAAAAGGGGGGCTTGCATCGACCCCCACGGCTATGATGCGGGCAAAAAAATCAACGGCAAGAAGCGGCACATTCTCGTCGACACTTTAGGCCTTTTGCTTCATGCCCTCGTGCATCCGGCGGATATTCAAGATCGCGACGGCGGCGTGGTGGTTTTGTCAACCTTGTTTGGCATGTGCCCATTTCTCGAAAAGCTCTTCGCCGATGGCGGTTACCAAGGGCAGGCTTTTCGAAAGGCGGCTGCCAGGTGTTGCCCCACCTAAAAATCGAAATTGTGAAGCGATCGGATCAGGCAAAAGGCTTCGCGGTTTTACCACGGCGGTGGGTCGTCGAACGCACCTTCGCTTGGCTCAATCGCTGTCGCCGCCTGGCCAAGGATTTTGAAAATCTCACCCGAAACGCACTCGCTTTTCTCCGCCTCGCCTCGATTTGCCTCATGCTCAGAAAGCTTTGTCTGACTTGACGAACTTTTCGGACAGACTTTATTCGGACAGACTCTAAACGAGAAGAACCGACAAAGCCTCGAACAAACGCCGCGATCTCATCTGCAGCCGTGTCCAATGCGAAATGACCGGCGTCGAGAACGTGAACGTGAGCGCGGGCACATCCCGCCGACAGACCGTTGGCCCAATAATTTCGGGCAAAACTCCAGCGTGAGCCCTTGGTTCCGTGAAGTGGGACCAAATTGCGTGGTGGGCCGCTGGTGCACCTGCCCGCTGGTGCACGTGCCTCACGCTGGGCTGGTGACCATCGGCAATCGTCCAGATGTTGTCGATGAGGCGGCCCGCCGCATGCCATGTCCGGATGGGGTCGCTGGTTTTGCAGATCAAAGTCATTTTACCCGTCGCTTTCGCCAAATGGTCGGAATATCTCCAGGGCAATCCGAAAGCTGTAATATTTTAGCGCACCTGGTTGGCCGGCACAGCACGATCAGACGTATCGCTTCTAGACACTATAGTGCTGAGGGATTGCTGCGCATGTGCCGGCGTCCGCAGCGTGCGAATTTGATGCGGCTGCAGGCAGCCTTCGCTTCGAAATAGCAGCAAGCACGTTCCTAGATCGCAAGATTATTCAGGAAACACGATTCCGCGCCTGATAGAACGATGACCTCTCGATGGAGGCGTACGATGCTGGAATTGTTCACCAGGCGCCGCCGGCCAAAATGGCCTTCTGGAAGGAGAATGATATGAAACGCTTCGGTGTATTGCTGGCCTCGGCCGCGCTGGGCGCGGCGGTGGCCGCAAGCGGTCCGGCGCTGGCATTCGGCGGCGGCCATGGCGGTGGTTTCGGCGGCGGCCACATGGGCGGCGGCTTCGGCGGCGGTTTTCACGGCGGTGGCTTCGGCGGCGGCGGTTTTGGCAGCCGGAGCACGGCAATGAGCGGTTTTAATCGCGGCTTCGGTTTCAACCGGAGCTTTGCGGGCGTCAATCATGGCATGTTTACGGGCCGGAGCGTGGCAATGGGCGGCTTCGATCGCGGCTACAGGCTTTAATCACGGCTTTAATTCCCGCTTTGCCCGCTCCGATCATTTCAACCATTTCCACCATTTCCGTAACCGTAACCACTTTGCTTTCTTTCCGGGGTTCGTGGGCGGCGGCTGGGACTGGGGCTACCCCTACGACTACGCGGCGTACGGGAATGGGTGCTGGCGCTGGGATGGCTGGCAATGGATTAACGCCTGCTATGATTATGGCGGCTACAATTATGGCAACTGAACAGACGCTCAACTAGGGCCTGTTGGCATTCATTTTCAATGCGATGGCTGTGGCGGCGAGGTTGATCATGCCTTTGAACCTCTGATCTGTTTTGTCGTATCGGGTTGCGATCCTTCGGTATAGTTTGAGATTGCAAAAGCTCGACATCGGGATATTCCCGCGCGCGCAAAGCGGTGATCACTTCGTCCCAGAGGACGCCGGATTTCATCACATTGCGCTCGTCGGAGGGATGGCACCTTGTTGCGGCGCTGTCCCGCGCTCTGGTCTGTAATCAGTGATCCCAGGCGGTGAACCAAATCTCATCACAAATCAATGACGATATCGCCGTCGGGCTGGGAGCAGCAGATCAGTACATTGCCGGCCGCCGGTGCATCGACCGGATCGGGCCGGTAGCCGACCGTCCCGGCCACAAGTCCGGTCTCACAAGTATGGCAGACCCCCGTTCGACACGACCATCGCACAGGTACGTCGCACGCTTCGGCAAGCTCGAGCAGGCTCTGGAACGCCGGCCCCCAGCGAACATTGAGACCGCTCCGGGCGAATGAGACCAACGGTCCCGCGCCGGGGGGGCCTGCCGGCAAGTGCGGCGGCCGGCGCGGCGACGCGGCGACGCCCGGGGTATTGGATGGACCCGCGCCGAAAATCTCGGTGTGGATGCGACTTGCGGCGATGCCCCAGGCTGCGAGGCCGGCGGTCAAATCGCTCATGAAGGCGGTCGGTCCACAGATGTAGAAATCGCCATTGCGCGGCACGCCCAGCTCCTGGAGCACTCGCATGTCCAAGCGTCCGGGAGCGTCGAAATCCACGCCTGGCCGATCCTCGGGATCGGGCGAGCTGTAGCGAACGTGGCTGTGGCCGTGGGCCAAAGCTTTGAGGAGGGTGCGCGTCTCAGCGGCAAAAGCATGCTCGCGGCGGTCGCGGGCGCCATGTATCCACCAGACTTCCCTCGGCGATGCCTCGGCCGCCAACGCGTGGAGCATTGCGAGCACGGGGGTCGCCCCGATGCCCGCGCTCAGCAGAACGACGGGCGCGTCGCCTGGTCGAAGCGTGAATGCGCCCCGCGCCGCGCTCGCGTCCACCACGTCGCCGACCTGCAGCTTCTCGTCGATGTAAGCGCCGGCCGCGCCGTGGGCTTCCCGCTTGACGCTCACGCGATAGCGCTCGGCACTGGGCTCGCCCGACAGCGAGTAGCTGCGCATCAGCGCGGGTGCATCGGGGGAAGGCCTTAGCCGCACCGCGACGAACTGGCCGGGCAGAGCTGCAGTGAGAGGGGGCCCATCCGCGGGCTCGAGCACCAGCGAGATGACGCTACTGCTCTCGCGCACCTTGCGCGATACCCGTAGCGGGCGGAACCCCGGCCACGCTGGGGGCGGGCCGGACGCCTGAGTGAGCCCGGCGTTTCCTGTCGTCGCGCTGCCGCTGCGCTCCTGCGCGAACAGCGCCTCGAGGGAACCACGCCAGCCGGCGCTCAGTGCCGGGATGCGCAGGGCGCGCTCCAGCTGACTGCGAGGGTGACCGGGCATGTACAGCAGCGCATTGATCTCGAAGACGCTCATGCGTTCGGGGCCTGACGCGACCCGCAGGATCTCGTCGCCGGCCTCCACTTCGCCTTCTTCCAGGACACGCAAATAGAAACCAGGTCTGCCGTGCGCGACCAGCAGCGCGGCCATCTGCGGCTCCTCCATGCGGATGCCCACCCGGTAACAGGTAACACGCGGCTGCGTCACTTCGAACAAAGCGCCGCCGACCCGGTAACGGTCGCCGATGCAGACCTCCTGGTCAGACAGGCCGTCGACGGTGAAGTTCTCCCCGAACTGCCCATAGGTGAAGTCGTTTCGACCGAGTTGGCTTTGCCAATAGTGATACGAGTTGATCTGGTAAACGAAAACGGCCCGGTGCTCGCCGCCGTGCCCAGCCAGGTCCCCTTGCCCGTCGCCGTCAATGTTGAGCCGCCGTACCATGCGCCCGCCTTGAACTGGCGTCTTCCAAATGGCGGTGCGGACGGTCTTGCCCCGCCACGCGATGTCGCGCGGCAGGCCCACGTTGACTGAAAGCAAGCTTGGCATCACTTTCTTCCCCACCACGACCGCCACAATTTGAGCAAGTGAACGCTAACGACAAGATGCTGCAAGAAAGCGACTAACGGCTTCCCTGGCAGTGGATTGCGAAAAACACTCAAAATCGGGGAGTTGATAGACGCACGTCGCGAACTCGTTTCCGGCACCATCGTCTCCAGCTTTGTACATAAATAGAATGTACATTGGAACAAACACTCGCCAAACGCTGTTAATTGCATTATATACGGATCGAATTCGGGTTCAGCGAGCCTAAAGTCATGCCCAAGGTTATTTCCGCAAATCGCCTCGCCGAAGGAATTGTGGTCTATGCCGGCCGCGACGGTTCCTGGTCCGAGCGGCTAAGCCAGGCGAGAATTTTTGCAAGCAAGGCCGAAGCGGAGGCCGGACTCCTCGTTGCCCAGGATGACGCGAAGCGAAATCTTGTCGTTGAACCTGTTGTGGTCGAGGTCGCCGAGGATGCAGGCGGCCTGCGCGCCGTAACATTACGCGAGGCAATTCGCGCGCGGGGTCCGACGATCGATTTCTTGCCCCGGACGCATGCCTTCGCCCACGGCGCGGACACGCCTCAAGAAAATACGGCCAAGCAAACAACGAAAGCGGTTTTGCGGATTCCGCGATTAGCGGATACGCGAGAGCATGATCCTAGGGAGCATGAACTTATGGCGGCGGGCTTTCGGGATGCAGTCGGACGATGAAGCAACATACCACGCTGAAGCAGCACATAGAGAGCAAAAGCGTTTCGATTTGAAATGCTCAGGGTCTCGGGCACGATTTCCGCGGGCGGAGCGCAGCTGACATGTATCGTTACGATGAATTCGACAAAACCTTTGTCGCCGCGCGCGTGGCGCAATTTCGCGACCAGGTCGCGCGCCGCCTCTCCGGCGAATTGGACGAGGAACAGTTCCGGCCGCTTCGCCTGATGAATGGCGTCTATCTGCAATTGCACGCCTATATGCTCCGCATCGCTATCCCCTATGGTACCTTGTCGCCGCGGCAATTGCGCAAGCTCGCCTTCATCGCGCGGCGCTACGATAAGGGCTACGGCCATTTCACGACGCGGCAGAACATTCAGTTCAACTGGCCGGCGCTCAATGATTGCCCCGATATTCTAAATGAGCTTGCCGAAGTCGAGATGCACGCGATCCAAACCTCGGGAAATTGCATCCGCAATGTCACTGCCGATCAATTTGCCGGCGCGGCCGCCGACGAAATCGAGGATCCCCGCCCCTATGCCGAAATTTTGCGGCAATGGTCGTCGCTGCATCCCGAATATTCGTTTCTTCCGCGTAAATTCAAGATCGCGGTCAACGGCGCCGCCAAGGATCGTGCAGCGATACGGGTGCACGACATCGGCTATCAGATTGTCAAGAATGCCGACGGCGAGGTGGGCTTTGCCGTCTATGTCGGCGGCGGCTTGGGCCGCACCCCCCTTGTCGGGCATAAGATCCGCGACTTCTTGCCGAAGGCCGATCTCCTCGCCTACACCAATGCAATTATGCGCATCTACAATCTCGAAGGTCGGCGCGACAATAAATTCAAGGCGCGGATAAAAATCCTTCTCCACGAAAAGGGCGCGGACGTCATTCGCGCCGAGGTCGAGTCCGAGTTCGCCAATCATCGCGACGACGCGCTCGCCCTGCCGCAAGAAGAAATCGATCGCATCCGCGCCTATTTCGCCCCCCCTGCCTTGCCCGCGCGGGCGGCCTCTTCCATCGCGCTAGAGCGGCGAAAGGCAAGCGATCCCGCGTTTGCCCGTTTCGTTTCGCAAAACGTGGTGGCGCACAAAACACCGGGCTATGGGATCGTCACGATCTCCCTAAAACCCATCGGCGGCATTCCAGGCGACGCCAGCGCCGAGTCTCTGGAAAAAGTCGCAGATCTCGCCGAGCGGTTTTCGCAAGACGAGGTCCGCGTCGCCCATGAACAGAACCTCGTCCTGCCGTATGTCGCGCTCGATGATTTGCCCGAGGTGTTCGACCGGCTTGCCGGGCAAGGTCTCGCCACCGCGAATACCGGCCTCGTGACCGACATTATTTCCTGCCCCGGGCTGGATTATTGCGGCCTGGCGACCGCCCGCTCGATCCCCATCGCCCAACGCATTTCGGAGCGGTTCGGCGATGGCGCGCGGGCGCGGGAAATTGGCGAGCTCAAGATCAATATTTCGGGCTGCGTCAATGCTTGCGGGCATCACCACGTCGGCCATATCGGTATTCTTGGCCTAGAGAAGGCCGGCTCCGAGGCCTATCAGATCACGCTTGGTGGGTCCGCCGACGCGACGTGCAATGTCGGCGCGATCACCGGGCGGAGCTTCTCTTCCAACGAGATCGTCGACGCGATCGAGACGGTCGTCGATACGTACTTGAAGCTCCGTGCCGGCTCGGCGGAGGATTTTCTCGCGGCCTACCGGCGGATCGGAATGGAGCCATTCAAGGAGGCTCTTTATGGCCGAGAATGAGGCTGCCAACTTCGCCGATACGGATAGCGCCGCGCGGCTCAGCGCCAAATTCGCCGGCATGGACACGCGCGAATTGATGCGCCTCGTGATCGAGGATCTGTTCCCTGACCGGATCGCGCTTGTCTCGAGTTTCGGCGCGGATTCCGCCGTGCTGCTCCATATGGTAGCACAAATCGACAAGACCACGCCGGTGTTATTTATCGACACCCGGGTTTTGTTCGCGGAGACCCTCGCCTATCGTGACGAACTCATGACCCATCTTGGCCTTTCAAAGGTCATCACGATCGGGCCAAAGCCCGCGTTGCTTGCGGTGGAGGATCCAGAAAACTTCCTTTGGGCTAGCAATCCCGGCCGCTGTTGCGAAATCCGCAAGGTCTTGCCGCTGGCGGAAGCGCTCGAAGGCTTCGACGCCTGGATTTCCGGCCGCAAGCGATTTCAGGCGCACACGCGCAACGGCCTCGCCTTGTTCGAATCCGAAGGCGGCCGTGTCAAAATCAATCCGCTCGCACACTGGCCGGCCGTCAAAATTCGGGACTATCTCGACGCCTTCGACTTGCCGCGCCACCCGCTCGTCGCCAAAAACTATTTTTCGATTGGGTGCATCCCTTGTACCTCGCCCGTAAAGCCTGGGGAAGACCCGCGCGCGGGGCGCTGGCGCGGGAGTAGCAAAGTCGAATGCGGGCTTCATACGCTGCCGCTCTACGCCGGGTTGGACATTTGAAAGTGCCGATATTCAAAGGCGATGGTTTCGCGCCGGATGACTGGCGCAATTTGGCGCAAGGAGAAGGCCTTCCGTCGGATGGCAAGGTCATCCTGACGCTGACGCAATGGCAAACAGCCAGTGCCCATGCGCAAACCGGCAGTATACCGCTTGGCCTGCTCATTGAACCGGGGCAGGACATACGAACAATAGCGCCGGACCTTGCCCGTTTTGCGCTCGTCGCGGTCGCCTTTCCGAAATTCACCGATGGGCGCGGCTACTCGCTCGCGCACCAGCTTCGCAGCAATTTGGGTTTTGCGGGTGAATTACGGGCGACCGGCGAGATTCTGTTCGACCAGCTCCAATTGCTTGCGCGCTGCGGCTTCGACAGTTTCGAAATAAGGGATGTTGCCACGCTCCGGCTTCTCGAAGCAGGCCGAAGGCCTGGCCTCGGGATTTTCTATCAGCCCGGACTCGGGCCTGAAACCCCGGAGCGGACAAGACTTTTGGCACGCCGCGCCGCATCTTGAAGTCGAGAGCATGGTTCGATCGAGCACGCGCGCAATTTTCGCGGCGACCGGTCAATGGGAGGGGCTTGTCGATCTTCGGATTTTCCCGTGCGGACGTCGAGGACGCCTCTGACCGGAAGTGACGTTCCTCGAACGCGCGGCCGCCGGACTTTCCAACCGTTATTGGATAATGGGCTCGAGAATATGCTGAAGACCTGCCAAGATCGGCTGGTCCGAACCGTTCATGGCCTGCCGGAGGGCGTGTTTTTCTTGTTCCCCGCCGATCTTCTCGAATTCGCGAACCGCGCGGGCCGTGAAGGCGCCGATCGATAACCCATTTGCGCCAGCGGTGACCCCGACCTTGCCCGCGAAACCGGATCCCATCGATGCGACGGCGGCCTGGGCGACCTTTTCATGCGAACACGTATGAATTATTTCAGCGATCAAACACATGACACCCTCGCTTAGCGGGCCGAACGGCGTTGGAAACGGTCGAAAAGCGGCACTCTGTACAACGAAGCAATATTCATGCCGCCACCCGGACGAGCGCCGCCTCACGTTCCTTAAGTGAAAAACGCCAATCTAAAGCGCTGCGTCACGACACCCGCTAACTTAAATCATAATTCTAACGCTGTGATGACGTCAACAAAAATATCTCATGTTGCTTTGCAATATTTCGCGTAATTTAAGTTTTGCAGATGCTCAATTTCTTGCGCTCAATTTCTTGCGAATTTTTTTGAAAGCCATTTTAAACAGTGTAAATAATACAAACCATCACATGCTCCGGCATGATAATGATGTCGAAGCAGACAGAAAAACCACATGTTAAGTACTTCGTGCTCAAAAAAACCAAGGAAAACAATTTCGAGTTTAAAAAGACTTTCTAATTTCCGCGTGGTTTCCGAGGCGCTTGACTAGCACCAGGCACCAGCGACGGCTCCCTTCATACTCCAGACGACCGCGGAGCCAATAAGCGAAGAAATCCGCAAAAATGCTGGTGCGCCACCGAAAAATGCTGGTGTCCCCACCGGTCGCAGACCGCCTGAACAACGAACAGCCGCGGAAAAAGTTCCGCACCCGGTTTTGGAATTCTGAAACGTTTAACGAAAAATGTCAACCGGTATGCTATTGGCTCAGGTTGGCCAAGGAAGTTGGCACCCGAAAACGACGCTCTTCCGCCGGCGCGCAGACGCGCGCTTTCCGGGCGTGCTTGGCGTTGGAGCGCGATGTGCGGTTGCCTGTACACCAGGCCGCAAATGAATCCTCTTCGAAACCCAATCCGGATTCAAATGGTTGTGACGGAGCACTCTTCTTCGTTCGTGGCGGATCGCATCTGGCAGCGGCTGCGCCGGCCCCGTGCCGGCCCACCGGCGGATGATCCCGGCGGCGAGATTGTCGTGCAGGAGACTTGCCCACGAACGACTCCTTTCGGACGTCGTTACATAGTCGGACTCCCGATTAAAATGGATCACCGTCAAACTCGATTTCCGCCCGCGCTACCGCTTGTGGGTAAGGCGGAACACGCCTTGTTCGCCGAAGAAGTTCCAGATCCATGGCTCGCCATAGGCCAAGGGCGCGCCGAAACGATCGAGCGCCACGCCGCGCTCGATCCTCGCATCGATCTCCCGCACGAGCGCAACAAAATCCTGGATCGTGCAAAAATGGATGTTTGGCGTGTCGTACCAGGAGCAGGAAAGGTTGGGCGTCATGGGCATGCGGCCGCCAAATGCAACTTGCAGCCGGATCCGCCAATGGCCGAAATTCGGAAACGACACGATCGCATGACGGCCGATCCGCAACATATGTTCAAGCACCGTGCGTGGTTGGCGAGTCGCCTGCAGCGTCTGCGATAGAATCACATAATCGAAGGCATTGTCGGGATAGTCGGCAAGGTCGGTGTCGGCATCGCCCTGAATGACCGATAGCCCCTTGGCGACGCAGTCATTGACCCCGCGCTGGGAGAGCTCAATGCCGCGTGCATCCACCCCTTTTTCCTCGGCCAGCAGCCGTAACAGCGTGCCATCGCCGCAGCCGACGTCGAGAACGCGGGACTTCGCCTCAACCATATCCGCGACAAGAAGAAGATCGACGCGCGCCGGAATTGCGCGGGCTCGCTTGGCTTTGATAACCCCCGTCGTAGCGGCCACGGTTCAAATCGCCCCGTTTTTGACTGGCGCTATGCCCCGCGCCCGCGCCGCCGCATTCAAAAAACCGCGCGAGGTTGCGATAAACTCAGGGGTGTCCAATAAGAACGCATCATGGCCGCGATCCGTCTCGATATCGACAAAGGATACCGAGGCGCCGCCCGCGTTCAAGGCATGCACGATCGCGCGCGAGGCTTGCGTCGGATAAAGCCAGTCGGAATTGAAGGACACGACGCAGAACCGGGTTTTGGCACCCTTGAAGGCGAACGCCAGAGAGCCGCCGTAATCGGCGGCGAGATCGAAATAATCACAAGCCCTCGTCACATAGAGGTACGAATTGGCATCGAAACGGTCGACAAAGCTTGTGCCTTGTTGGCGCAGATAATTCTCGATTTGGAAATCGGCATCGAAAGAGAAGGTTGGCGCGCTGCGGTCCTGCAGCTTGCGGCCAAATTTGCTCTGCAGGACTCCGTCCGACAAATAGGTGATGTGGGCCGCCATTCTGGCGACGGCGAGCCCTTTGGTCGGGATGACGCCTTCTTCGAGATAGCGGCCTTGGCGCCAATCCGGGTCGGCCATCACCGCTTGGCGCCCAACCTCATGAAAAGCAATATTTTGCGAGGAGTGTCTCGCGGCGGTCGCGATCGGCATCGCGGCGAAGACACGTTCCGGGAAACTCGCTACCCATTGCAACACTTGCATGCCGCCCATTGAACCGCCGGCGACGCAGAACAGCGTGGCGATGCCGAGTCGGTCGATCAGCAGGGCTTGCGCGTAAACCATGTCCTTGATGGTGACGATTGGAAGATCGAGGCCATAGGGCCGGCCGGTCGCCGGATTGAGCGAGGCGGGCCCGGTGGTGCCCATGCAGCCGCCGACAACATTTGGTGCAATGACAAAATAGCGGTTGGTATCGATTGGCCGCCCCGGACCAACCATGGTGTGCCACCAGCCGGGCTTGCCGGTGAGTGGATGTTGATTGGCGACATGCTGATCGCCGGTCAGGGCATGGCAGACTAAAATGGCGTTCGACTTGTCGGCGTTGAGCTCGCCATAGGTTTGATAGGCGATCGTCAGGGGGCTGAGCGAGACCCCGGCATCCATCTTAAGCGGAGCAGCGGCGCCAAAATGCGCAACGAGGCTCCGCGGCGCATCGACCTCGCGAAGACCCGCCGCTTTACTTGCCGGAACGAATTGCACAGCTCTGTCTATCGTTCGATATGGCGAAGATTGCATCCGTCATATGGGAGCGCGCGAAAAAAAGAATCAAGATCGGGCCGCCGCGTCGACCAGCGGTCACCAAGCGAAAGTCATTGATTAATTCGCAAGCCTCGCGAAGGACATTGGTGCACCAGCCGGATTAAAGTTTGCGGCCCTTGGAACTGGAGCGCAGCGGGGTCTTGAGCTGCATTCCCGCTTCGTCGAGAATCGCGAACTGATAGCGCCCCGCGCCGTCCCGGCTGACGCAATAGCGCAAAGTCTCAACGACATAATTGTCCTTGTCCAAGGTCACAACGGCGGGACTGAGTTCCGGCGATGCTTTCGCCCGGCATATAGATCGAGCTGCAGATGATCAGTTCGTCGTCGCGCTGACAGGTCCGCGCCGCCGCTCCATTGACAATGCAGCATCGCGAACCGCGTTCGCCTAGAATAACATAGGTTGAGATACGCGCTCCGGAATTCTTATTCCAGATCTCGACGAATTCGAGCGGCAAGATACCGGCGGCTTCGCAATGATCCGGATCGAGCGTGATCGAGCCGTGATAATCGAGATTTGCCTCCGTGACGCGGATGCCATGGAGCTTGCCGCCAACAACCTTACGCATGCTATTTCGAATTCCATATGCGGGAGCAAAACGAGCTAGTCTTGACCGGAGGGCGAGCCCGGTCCAAGGGGCACCTGCTTAGAACATTTCCGGGAAAAGCGCGAATGGGTTCGCGCCCAAAATATGGTTGATCAAAAGACGAACGACCTCTCCGGCAAGTTTCTGGCCACGCCGGTCCTCATTTAGGTAGTCCCCCGCCAAATTTCACGAGGCATCGTCCGGCGGCGATCCGGTTTCGAAGGTGACGAGTTCGACGCCTTCGCCGACTTGATCGCCTAGCTGGAACTTGAATTCCTTGAGGATCCCGTTCCTGGGGGCGCGCAACATATGCTCCATCTTCATGGCTTCTAGGACGAGAACCGGCTGATTTGCCTCGACCCGCGCGCCCGGCGCGACGAGCAATGCGGCGATGCGGCCGGGCATCGGAGAGGCGAGCCGCCCCGGCGGTTCATCTCGTCTCCCCGCCCCGGCAACCGGGCCGGCCAGCAGAAAACGATGCGCGGCCTTAGCCCCTGCAAACAAAAGGATCTCCTCGCCGGAGCGGACCCAGACCGCCTTGACGCGGTGACCGTCAAGATCCGCGGCGAGGGTTCCATCCGGCGCGAGCGTGCCGCTTGCATGAAAAAACGTGCCCCCCACCAAGTCGAGGCGCCAGCCGTTGCGCTGATAGTGGATCTCGACGCTGCGATGGCCGCCCGCTTCGGGCACGATCTCGCGCAGACACACGGTTTCGCGCGCTTCCTCATTCAGGCGCCAGCCATTTTGACTGGTCCATGGGCTCCAGGGATCGCTCGACCGCTGGGCTTTTTCGCGCACGAACGCCGCTCGCTCGCAAAGGAGCCCGATGACCGCCATGGCAAGAACATCATTACCGGCAGGCTGTAGCTTGGGCAAAAGATCGTCAACATGGCGTCCGATAAATCCCGTATCCGGCGAAGCCTCGGTGAAAGCTTGATGGGCGGCGACGGTGCGCAGCAGGTCGAGATTGGTTGCAACCCCCGCGACGCGAGTCTCAGCGAGCGCGGCGCGCAACCTAAGTAGGGCGCGCCGCCGGTGTTTATCCCAAACGATCACCTTGGCGATCATCGGGTCGTAATCGGCCGGGATCTCATCTCCCGCGCGCACGCCCGCGTCGATTCGAACCTGCGCTCCTTGAGCGGGAAAATCCAGGCGCGAGATGCGGCCGGATTGCGGCAGAAAATCGCGCGCCGAGTCCTCCGCGTAGAGGCGCGCCTCGATCGCATGTCCCAGCGATCGTATTTCCTCCTGGCGCAGAGGCAACGCGCCGCCCGCGGCAATCTGCAGTTGCCACTCGACAAGATCGATTCCGGTGATCATTTCGGTCACCGGATGTTCGACCTGGAGCCGCGTGTTCATTTCGAGAAAATAAAAAGCTCCGGGCGATAACAAGAACTCCACCGTGCCCGCACCCACGTAGCCGATCGCGCGCGCGGCGGATAAGGCCGCCTCCCGCATGGCTTGGCGCAGCTCACAGGAAACGCCGGGAGCGGGTGCCTCCTCGATGATTTTTTGATGCCTGCGCTGGATCGAGCAATCGCGGTCGAAGAGATGTACGCAATTTTCCAAACTATCGCCGAAGATCTGAACCTCCACATGGTGCGTGCGCGAAAAATATTTCTCGATGAGCACGCGGCCGTCGCCGAAAGCCGACAGCGCCTCGCGTTTGGCGCTTGCGAGCGCGGCCGCGAACTCGGACTCGCGCGCCACAATTTTCATGCCTTTGCCGCCGCCACCCGCCAAGGGTTTGATCAAGACGGGATAGCCGAGCGCCAACGCTTTTCGCGAAAGGAGGGCGGGGTCTTGTTCACTCCCATGATAGCCAGGCACCAGAGGAACGCCGGCTTTCTCCATGAGGGTCTTGGCTTGCGCTTTGTCTCCCATGGCGCGGATTGCCGCCGGAGGCGGTCCGATGAAGATTACTCCCGCAGTGGCGCACGCTTCCGCGAAATCCGCGTTCTCGGACAAAAACCCGTAGCCTGGGTGAATTGCCTGGGCGCCGGATTTTTGGGCCGCGTCAATGATTTTTGCGCCGTCGAGATAGCTCGCGCGTGCCGGCGCCGGACCTATTGGAAAAGCCTCGTCGGCAAGCGCGACATGCATCGCCGCGCGATCGGCGTCCGAATAGACGGCGGCGCTTGCAATGCCAAGCCGCCGGGCTGTCCGGATGATCCGGCAGGCGATTTCGCCGCGATTGGCGATCAGGATTTTCGCAAACATCGAGTCTCGTACCGCACGCTCACGACACGCCGCACACCCTGACAACACCCAGGGTACCGTGGCGGGGAAGTGGTTGGAATTTGAAAGTGGCGTAAAGATTACGCCATGAAGAGAGATACCACCAAAGCGGCGGCGTCGCCGATGCAAAGCTGTTCGACGATTGGTTCGATTTGATCGAGGCGGATCTTCGCCCGAAGCCGCGCGGCTTCAACGAGACGACGATCGAGGAGGCGTTCGATCAATTCTGAAACAATTCAGCGCACCTCCTCCGCATCGCCCTGGCGCTCGATCTTCACCAATTTGCCCGGTTCGAGATTCTTGGGCACTGACATGCTCGAGCTGACGCTGACAAAACCCGCTGCTCCGGCTGCAGATAGCGCCCGGTGGTGGCGTCGTAATGCCGGTGTCAGTTGTAATGCAAGCCCGTCTCGAGCTGGAACCATTGGCCGGAAAGCGCTGGTCTTCGCGGCGTTTTGCGCAGTGACGACCTGCACTTCGCCCTCGTTTAGAGCACTTGGAGCGATCGCGGTCTAGTCGAACGCGAACGCCACCCGGGCGCGGGTTTCGGAGCCGAACCGCTCGGTCGCCTGGCGGACATTTTTTCCGCCGAGTTTTACGTAGAATTGGGTTGCCCGCTCGTTGTCGGCCAAGGCCCACACGAGAAAAGAAGAATAGCCGTGCTCGGCCAAGTCCTTGCGGGCCATCTCGAAAAGCCGCGTGCCGAACCCCAGCCCCTGAAATTCAGGTGAAATATAAAGTTCGAAAATCTCTCCGCCATAATCCAACGAAGGCACGCGATTGCGTCCATAGCTTGCATAGCCGCCGATGGTTTCATCGAAATCCAGGACCAGAAGGCGCGATCCCCGTAAAATGGCCGAGTGCCACCAGCATGGCCCGCGGCGCGCGATCATCCGTTCGAGCTCGCGGCCGGGAATAAGGCCGCGATAAGCGTCGCGCCACGCGGCATCGTGCACATCGGCGATGCCTTCGGCATCGCCTTCGCGCGCGTTCCGGATGGTGATGACTGCCTCGATCATCCGCCGATGTTACGGCCGCTTGGCCTGCCGCCGCAAGAACTCTTTCGCGCTTCTTCCGCAATTGTTCGGCCATTGCGCGGGGTTCGCCGGCCGCCGGTCCCGCGATGGCGTCATCACCGCCGAATCCGGCGTTTTTCGATCACGAATCCGCGAACTCGTTGAGGCGACGCGGCGGAGCCACGGAACCCGCGGCGCTTCTTTCCCCGGGCTCTTGCGGACTTTCCGACTCGATCGCCCGAATCGCCCGCAGATCCGGCCGCCGCGCCCTTTCATCTCCCTTGACGAGGAGCGCGAACGCAATGGCCCCGCAATCGAGGAGAGTCACCCACCAGATCTGCGCCGTCGCAATACCAAGAATGGCGATCGTCAAGATCGAGACGAGGCCGGCGAGCAAGGATGGCGCCGTCTTCACCGGGAGTTGCCCGGCGATCCTGAAGACTTGCACGATGAGGACGGTGAAACCGACGGCGCCGACAAGGCCAAAATCAAGCCAAAGCACAAGCAAAAGACTTCTTGGCGTCCCTTCGGGCAGATAGCCGAGGCTCAAGCCTCGATGCACGAAGTCGAGACCATGTCCGGTAATCAGACGCGGCCATTGCGAGACGATGAGGTCGCTCCAGATCAGCATCGGTGCGGACCCGGCGCCGGGATCAAATCCGGTCATCCGTAGAACCAGACGGTAGAGCAAGGGAAGCAGGGGCGAAAACAGGATCAAGGGTGCGAACAGCCAGGCGAAAAACCGCGCCGTCCGGGTCGGACCGGACATGGCCATGGCGAACGTGAACGCGCCCGCGCCCATCGCCAGAAGCGCGATCTGGGCAAATCCGGTGAGCGCCACACAGGCCACGAGAACCGCGAGGATCGCCGCAGCGATCCAGTGCTCGCGCAGCGACAAGAACCCAAGCGCCGGCCAGACCAGGACGATCGAGGTGATCGTCGCCCGCTCGTACAGCGTTTCGTCGAACTCGAAGCCGCCAAGAAACCAGGGGGTGTCAAAATATGCCAGGGCGAGTGTCGCCGCGCTCGCCAGGGCGATACCCCCGGGCAACAGGTAAAAATCGAGAGCCTTGGTCTTTTGGGGCAGATAGACGGCGACCAACACCGCGAGAGCGGTAGTGCCGGCGAACTGTAGAAACCGTTCGCCTGCGGCCACGGGGAACGGCGTCCAAATCACGGACACGGCGGCCCATAAAGCCACCAACAGCGCCGCGCCGCCGGCCGGCGAGACAAGCGCATCACGGAGGCGGCGCCCCGCGTGTGGGGGGGCATCCAACAGTGCGCCAAGCAGAATCAAAATCGCGCCGACCGGCAACACGACATAAATAGCGCCGCGCCAAAAGATTCCCACACAAGGCAGGCCAACGAATAAAGCCGCCAAGCCAAGCCGGATCAGGAGTTTCGCGGCGGCCTCGGCCGGCGTGTCACTGAATCGCAAGGCGACGGTCATAGCTTCCGCGTTATCAAAGGGCCCGGTGACCTGGAGTTTCGCTTAACACACGACTGCTTATACGCTTTGAATGAGGCAATACTCAAGCGACAAGTCAAAGGAGAAGCATTGAAAATCGTGACAAATAGCCAATAATGACAATTAACCTTTATCAACCTGACGAAAGTTGTTATAAAATAGCGACAGGAGTCATCTGGCCGCGAGAGAATGTCCAGAAAAAGTTGCTCGACTTTTTCGATTCTGAGATGTTCCAACTCTTCGAGTTCGAGCTGCATCCTTAGAGTCTGTCCGGTAGCTTCATATGGGACTACAAATCTTTTTGAGCATGAGGCGGATTGAGGCGAGGTGGAAGAAAGCCGGCGCATTGCGAGTGAGGTTTTCGCAATCCTTGGCGAGCCTGCGGCACCAATTGAGCCAAGCGAAGGTGCGTTCGACGACCCACCGCCGTGGTAAAACCGCGAAGCCTTTTGCCTGATCCGATCGCTTCACAATTTCGATTTTTAGGTGGGCAACACCTTGGCAGCCGCCTTTCGAAAAGCCTGCCCTTGGTAACCGCCATCGGCGAAGAGCTTTTCGAGAAATGGGCACATGCCAAACAAGGTTGACAAAACCACCACGCCGCCGTCGCGATCTTGAATATCCGCCGGATGCACGAGGGCATGAAGCAAAAGGCCTAAAGTGTCGACGAGAATGTGCCGCTTCTTGCCGTTGATTTTTTTGCCCGCATCATAGCCGTGGGGGTCGATGCAAGCCCCCCTTTTTCGGCGCTTTTCACGCTCTGGCTATCGATGATAGCGGCGGTGGGGCTGGCCTCTCGCCCAATTTGCTCGCGACACCTCACATAAAGCGCATGATGAATAGTCTCCAACGTGCCGTCGTAGGTCCACAGGTCGAAATAATCGTAGAGCGTGCTCTTCGGCGGCAGGTCCTTGGGCACATAGCGCCATTGGCACCCCGTGCTCAACACGTACATGATCCCATTCACAACTTCGCGCACATCCACCTTGCGCTTGCGGCCGCCATGTTTGGCCGGGGGAATCAGCGCTTCGATATGCGCCCATTCCTCGCCAGTCAGGTCGCTTGGATAGCGCAGATTGTCACGCTTGTAATTCAGGCGGTTCGCAGTCGTCCACATTGGCGGCCCCCTCCAATCAGGCCGCCACCCTTAAATCACAAATGATTCAGCGGATTCAACTTCTTTTCGGACGGACACTTAAAGTCTGTCCGGTAGCTTCATATGGGACTACAAATCTTTTTGAGCATGAGGCGGATTGAGGCGAGGTGCAAGAACGCCGGCGCATTGCGAGTGAGGTTTTCGCAATCCTTGGCGAGCCTGCGGCACCAATTGAGCCAAGCGAAAGTACTTATCGATTATGGCGGCGGTCGGGCTGGCCCCCGTTGGGCCTGCTCGCGACACTTCATATCTCGCGACACTTCACATAAAGTGCGTGGTGAATATCTTCCAATGTGCCGTCGTAGATCCACAGGTCGAGAGTCGTGAGAGTGTGCCCTTCGGGCGACGTCCTTCGGGATCGCAGGCCGCTGACAGCCGGTCGACAGAGTGTCCATGAGGCCGACCCTACCTCACGCATCACCACCGTCCGCTTGCCGCCGCCGCGCTTGCCCGGTCGAATGAGCGGTTCAACCAGCTTCCATTCGGTCTCGGTCAAATCGCTCGCGGTCGTACCGCCCGCGGTTCTTCGCCGTCCACATCGGTGACTCCACTCGAATTAGGCCACCTCCCTTGATTCACAAATGATTCATTCGATTTCAACTTATCTCCGGACAGACACTCAGGATTTGACAGATTGATTGATTATTCTTGGTGGCCCGCCATTATTGAGAAAGCGAAGGTATCGCTAAAGAGGGGATTGTTTGGCGAATACCGATGGCGTGAACTCCAGACGTCACAAAATTCGAGAACCTCGAAGACCCGCCTTTAAGAAAGACCAGCAAATTGCTAGCGGGATCAGACCGCTTGCGACCGTCCACCAATTCCGCAATCCCCGTCAGTAAATCTCAGTTTGATCACTTTGTTGAAACCGCTCGCAAGCTCGGCTGTGACGAAAACAAAGAGCGGTTCGAGAAATCTCTCGGCAAGATCGCGGCGTATAAGCCACCGAAAAAGCCAAGAAAGCCGCAAGTATAGGTAGCGGGCCAGGTTGTTCCACATGGCCCGCGCCCTGATTCCGCTCTATTCGCCGTCACGCTCGCGACTGCGACTATGATCTCGATCCCCCTCGTGATGCTGCCGTCCAGATTCATTCTGATGATGCCGCCAATTCCCCATTTGTTGAACTCGCCCATCTTTCTTTTCGGGGGCACGTTGTAAGGTTGCCCCATGGCGATGTAGAGCTTGCCAAACGCGGCGGCGGTCGCCGGCAAGGCCAATACCAAAAAGGCTATTTTGGCGAGCCTTTTATTCATCTTTCCGGAACCATCTCGGTGTTCAGGAATGGATGGATTTTTCCGCGGGCGAAAGCGGCGCGAGCGCGGCAAACAGCGCGTCGTCCTCGTTCTCGGTAACATTGGGCGTCGTCAGCAAGGCTTCCCCATAAAAGATCGAATTCGCTCCGGCGACCATGCAAAGAATTTGCGCCTCGCGGTTCAAAACGGAGCGGCCGGCGGAAAGGCGGACTCTTGCAGCTGGGAGAACGATCCGCGCGGCGGCGATCATCCGCACGAAATCGATTGCGTCGATTCTTTCCCTTTGCCCAAGCGGGGTGCCCGCGACCGGAACCAGCGCATTGATGGGCACGCTTTCGGGATGAGGATCGAACCCGGCCAATATTTGCAGCATAGATGCCCGGTCCCTGACGGCCTCTCCCATTCCCATGATGCCGCCGCAACACATTTGCAGCCCGGCCGCGCGGACGGCCCGCAAGGTTGCGAGCCTGTCCCCGTAGGTCCGCGTCGTCACGATATTCGGATAGAATTCGGGGCTCGTGTCGAGATTGTGATTATAGGCCGTCAGCCCCGCCCCTTTCAGCCGCTCGGCTTGAGCAGCGTTCAACATGCCGAGCGTCACGCAAGCCTCCATCCCGAGCGCGCGAACGCCGCGCACCATATCGAGCACCGCGTCGAACCCAGCTCCGTCGCGCACATTTCGCCACGCCGCGCCCATGCAAAAACGATCAGCTCCGGCGGCCTTCGCGCGGGCGGCGGTGGCAAGCACGGTCGCCGTTTCCATCATATCGGCCTTGTCGAGATGAACGTCTCGATGATGCGCGGATTGCGGGCAATAGGCGCAATCCTCAGGGCAGCCGCCGGTCTTGATGCTGAGGAGGCTCGCCTTTTGGACGTCGCTGACGTCGTGAAAAAGCCGGTGAACGCGGTTCGCCTTGGCGATCAGATCGAGCAGCGGCAAATCGTGAATCGCGACAATCTCATCCGTGGTCCAATCGTGCCGAAGGAACGGGCCGGGTTCTGAAAGTGTCATGCTGTTCGCTTTCGGGGCTTCCAACCGCCGCGGGCAATCTTATTCCTTGCCGGCGGCAGGGCTGCCATTCAATTCATGAACCCTGGCCCGGCTTTTTGCAATCGGCCGGTTTCCTCGGTGCTGTGCTAATTCGGACACTGGTACGCAAGCGAAAGAGACGCTATATTTTGTTGATGGTCCATTGCTTGGGGGCCAATCCCGAGTGTTGTTCCTAGGATCCGGTTGCGGTTGCCGCCGCTTCTGGTTCCGCTCAATGGTGGAGGTAGTCGGGATCGAACCGACCAGGGGCGCTTTGTAAGGGCCACCCTGGCAAACCTGCTACCCCCGCCACCGTCGCCTTAATCAGGCCCATTCTGGTTCCTAAGTGGCTCTAGAATGGGCCTTTTCATTGCGGCTGTGTTCTTTAGAACAAATTTGTGGTAATCGGTCAAGTCGAAAATGCGACCATATAACAAAAATGTCATGACATGGCCTCTCTGCGGTGCTACGATCCCGGAGGATCTGGCGGTGGGATGCACCGCTGGTACGACGACTTGACGGGCGATGTGCAAGCAGCGGTGGACGCCGCGCTTGAGCTATTCCCGGTCGAGCGGGACTTAGAACGGCTTCCCCATTTCAAGCCATTGCGCGGGGCATGCGAAGGGCTCGATGAGGTGATTGTAGAACTGGATAATCGGCGGCACTTCCGCATTCTCGGGTTTCGAGGCCCAGCAAGCGGCGAGTTCACCGTGCTTTTCGCATTCGAAAAGACGCGCGGCAGCATCGACTACGGCCCGAGTTGTTGGGCCGCAAAACAACGGAAAGTTGGAGTGATCCGCGATGGCCGAAAGGCACCCCCCTGCCAATTCCCCTAGAAGTGCACGGCTTGCCGCCAAAATGGGCGACAAGCCGTATAGGCACTCCTATGTCGCGTCACATACCCGGCAATTCCTTGCGCGGCAAATGCGTGAGTTACGAGGCGAACAATCGCAGAGCGAATTCGGCACGACGATTGACCGACAACAAACCGTCGTGTCAAGAATGGAAGATCCCAACTACGGAAAATGGACGCTCCAGACGCTGTTCGATGTCGCGGAAAAGCTCGACGTTGCTTTGTTCGTCCGCTTTGTCGACTTTCCGACCTTCCTAAATCTGACTGAGGACATTTCGGATCGCAGCGCTCGCCCCGAGCCCTATCGACAAGAGGCGGTCGCGCGGCAGACCGTCGCGAGCGCGCGAAACAGTGCGTTGCAGGCCTTCTTAGATGGGATCGGGCGCGGCCAGCAGATCAGTGACTCGGTCGAGGCCGCTAGCCGTCTCCATGATAGCCAACCCCGACCGCCGTTGATCGCAAATATGCTATCGCAGCCAGCGCACTCAGCGTTGCTAGCAGAGTGCGCGGCATGAATCTTGTCTCTTACGAATTTGGTCAGGCACTTCAGTTCATTCGGATGGATGAAGTGCGCCCGTTTTCGGGCCTTTATTTGCCGGACGTCATACGCATAGTCGCGGAGCGATATCGCTTCATCACCGTTCCCACGGATATTGCTACTGCCAACACTACCGGAGTCAAGTTCGGGACGGGGGTCATCTCTCTGGCCGAACGCCAGATCGCCGTTACCTCACTCGGCATCTTCAACGACGGTCTCCTCGTGGAAACCAAGAACACAGAAGACGCGGATCTCGTGACCGATGATTTAATCCGCTGGGCGGTTGCAACCTTGGGATTCCGTGAGCCTCAGACGCATATCCCCCGGAGATACGGGAGCCATCTAGTCGTGGACTTAGATGCTTCGATCGACCGATTTTTATCCAACTTTGGGCTGTTCGCCGGACTGATTGAAAGCGCCGTGAAGGCAGCACTGGGGACCGAGATAGAGACCCACGTTACACGTTTCGCAATTGGCGCCGATCCGCTGGATGGCCTACCGGCGACTGCAACAACGTTTTTCATTGAGTTGCGTGTAAATACGCCGTTTGCAGAGAGGCGCTATTTTTCGGGAGCACCCCTAACCAGTGACGCTCATCTTGAACTCCTAGCCAAAATCGAAAAGGCGCTCGCCTAGACACTCACCTTCGAATTAGGACAGCACTGTTTTCCCGGCCGAATTCGGGCGGTGCTTTGGCGGGGCGCAGCTCATTCGAAGAGCTGCGGGAGATGATCTTGGCATCACATCGGCCGTCACCGCTTCGTCACGGACCATTGGGTGACCGGCAGGGCCGGACGCCAGGCTTGAAAGGAGCCGAGAGGATTCGCGCGGGCAATTTCTATCCGTACCAGGTTCCCGCCCCGCGCCTTGTAACGGCGGATGAGCTCCGCCTCCGCCTCGAGCGTCACCGCATTAACGACAAGCCTGCCGCCGGGGGCCAGGGCGGCATAGGCCGCGTCGAGGAGATTTGGGTCGCTTCCTCCGCCGCCGGCGAAAATCGCCTGCGGTCGCGGGAGATTTGCGAAGGCCTCCGGCGCCGTGCCGGTGATAATCTCGATATGGGGGACGCCGAGGTTTTCGGCATTGCGCCTGATCAAGCTCGCGCGATCGGCCCGCGCCTCGATCGCGATCGCGCGGTTGGCGGGATCGCTGAGCAGCCATTCGATCGCGATCGATCCGGACGCAGCGCCGACATCCCACAAAAGCTCGCCGCGCCTTGGCGCCAGCGACGATAGCGTAACGGCGCGGACCTCCCGCTTGGTGAGCTGGCCGTCCGTTTCGAACAAGGAATCGGCAAGACCATTTGCAACGGGAAGAATGCGCGACTGCGCCGTCGCGGCAATTTCGAGCGCCACGATGTTCAAGGGATTGATGCCCTCCATGCGGAAGGCCTCGGCGGTGGTGGCCCGCGTGCGCTCCCTCGGGCCTCCCATCGCTTCCATCACGACGATGCGCGATTGGCCGAGGCCATTGTCGCAAAGGAGCTTGGCAAGGCGCGGCGGCGTCGTCTCGTCCCATGACAGGCACAGGATTTTCGCGTGCGGTTGCAGCGCCGGAATAATCCGCTCGAACTCGCGCCCATGCAGCGACATGAGGCAACAGTCTTGCAGGCTCCAGTTGAGCCTTGCCGCCGCGAGGCTGAACGCCGAAGGCGCCGGAAAGCACTGCATTTCTTGCGGCCCAACATGGGCGCTCAGCAAGGTTCCAACACCATAAAAGAAAGGGTCGCCCGAGGCGAGGACGCAGACGGGCGAACCTCGCCAGGCGAGAATTTTTGGGATCGCGCTTGCAAGCGGCGAAGGCCAGGTTAGGGTTTCGGCCGCGAGCGGGCCTGCAAGCGCGAGGTGGCGGGCGCCCCCCACGACCAAATGGGCTTGCGCAAGCAGCGTCCGCGCGGCAGGAGAAAGTGCCGCAATGCCGTCTTCCCCGATGCCGATCAGTGACAGCCATTTATCGCAACAAGGGGCAGTCATGGCGGCGAGAGCAAAAGCTTGGGAGACGGGCGATGCGGGTTCTCGTGCTTGGCGGGACATTCGAGGCGAGCAAGCTCGCGGGCCTCCTCGCGGCGCAAAGCGGCATTTCGCCCATGTTGTCCTTCGCCGGCCGCACCACGGCGCCTCGCGCGCCACAAATTCCCTATCGGATCGGCGGTTTTGGCGGTGCGGACAGACTTGAAGCCTATCTCGAGGCCGAGCGAATCGATGTGCTCGTGGACGCCACGCATCCTTTCGCCGAACAAATATCGCGCCATGCGGCGATCGCCGCGGCGGGGGCGAAAATTCCGCTCGTCGTTTTGTCGCGCCCCGCGTGGGCTCCGCAGCCGGGCGATCATTGGGGTGATGTCGCCGATATGGCCGCCGCCGCCGCTGCGCTGGGGCGTGAACCGAAGCGCGTTTTTCTGACGATCGGCCGCCTGCAAATCGGGGCCTTCGCGGCGGCGCCGCAACATTTCTATCTTATTCGCACGATTGAGCCGCTCCCGCTTCCGCCAAACCTGCCGCGCCATCGCGTAATCCTTGGGCGCGGCCCCTTCGCGTTTGAAGCGGAGAAACGGCTTTTGCGCGAGGAATTGATCGATGTAGTCGTTAGCAAGAACAGCGGCGGCGAGGCGGCGTTCGCCAAAGTCCGCGCGGCCCGCCAACTGGGGTTGCCGGTTGTCATGGTCGCCCGGCCGCAACAAGCGTCGGGACCGGTCTTGCACGATCCAGCCGAAGTCATGACCTTCATTCTCCGTCATCGGGCGGCCTTGCCGCGCGGGGTATAGACGAACGGCGTGCCGCTGCGGCGTGGAACGAGCCGGGTTTCGCTGGAGCCGACGATGATCAGCGTGCTCATGTCGGCGCGGCCGGGGTCCGCGCTTGCAAGCGTCTCTACAAAAATGTGTTCCTCCTCGCGTCCGAGCGCGCGGGCAAAAACGACCGGCGTCGAAGCACCCTTGAGACCACGCAGCAGCGCGAAAGCGTCATGAATCCGGCCGGTCCGCGCGGTCGAGGCTGGATTATAAAGGGCGATCACGAAATCCGCGGTTGCCGCCGCCGCGAGCCGCTTTTCCACCAGGGACCAGGGTTTGCGATTGTCGGACAGGGAAATCGCGCAGAAATCGTGTCCCAAGGGCGCGCCCGTCCGCGCCGCCGCCGCCTGCAACGCCGAGATTCCGGGGCTAACCGCGACGTCGATGTCGCGCCAGCCAGGATCGCCCTCTTCGATCGCCTCGAAAACCGCCGCCGCCATCGCGAATACGCCCGGATCGCCGCCGGAGACGAGCGCGACATGGCGTCCATCCTCGACCAGCCGCAACGCATGGCGCGCGCGCTCCATTTCGACCCTATTACCGGTTTGGTGCCGGGTCTGCCCTGGTTTGGGAGGAAGCCGTCCGAGATAGGGCGCGTAGCCAACAAGATCGGTTGCATTCGCGATGAGGCGCGAGGCTTCGGGCGTGATCCATGCGTCGCCACCGGGGCCAAGGCCGACAATCCGCAACCTCCCCGGCTCACTCATGGGCGCCTGCCTTGGCCGGGAATGAGAATGGAGGAAAAATAGGGCGCATGATCGTCGGTCTTGCCGGCAAGCGGAACGATCATTTCGGTTTCGCTGGTGCCATGTTCGACATAGATCGCTGCCGCGAGGCGTCCTGCCTTGGTGATCGCCGCGCGGATTTTCGCCAGATTGGCGCCGATCTTGATGATGACCACCGCGTCGCTCGCACCGAGATGACGGACCAATGCCGCGCGCCCGAGCGTGCCCGGGAGAACGCTCAAGACGTCGTCGCCCCAGGCCATCGGCGTCTTTGCCGCGCTCCAGCACCCCGACATGCCGGTGACCCCGGGTACGATCTCGACGCTGAAACGATCTTTCAACCGGACATAAAGATGGATGAAGGACCCGTAGAATAGCGGGTCGCCCTCGCAAACGAGAGCGACATCGCGGCCCGCCAATAGATGCGTCGCGATGGCACCCTCGGCCTTGGTGTAGAAACCGCGCAGTTCCTCGACATAGGCGGGGTCGCAAAAATGGGTTTCCGTCGTCAACGGATAGAGCAACGGCAATTGGAGGCATGCATCGCCCACCCAGCGATCGAGGATGGCGCGGGCTTTTCCGCGCGCGCCTTTCTTGGCGAAATAGGCCGCGACTTGAACGGCGGCGATGATCTTCGTGGCCTTGATCGTCACAAGGTCGGGATCGCCGGGGCCGAGGCCGACGCCAAAGAGGCGGCCGTTCGATGAGGAAAATCCGTTCATTCGGCTTCGCTCGCGATCGCATTCAAGGCGGCGGCGGCCATGGCGCTTCCTCCCTTGCGCCCCTTTAGGGTAATGAAAGGCGCGCGAGCATCGGCGATGAGCGCCTCTTTCGATTCCGCCGCGCCGACGAAGCCGACCGGCATCCCGACGATGCAGGCGGGCCGCGCAAAAATTTCGTCGAGCATATCGAGGAGATGAAACAAGGCGGTCGGCGCATTGCCGATGGCGGCGATCGCGCCATCGAGCCCATCGCGCCAAAGTTCGAGCGCGGCGGCGCTGCGCGTGGTGCCGAGCTTTTGCGCGAGCGATGCGACGGCTGGGTCGTCAAGCTTGCAGATGACCTCGTTCGCGCATGGCAATCGTGCCGCGATAATACCTCGCGCGAGCATTTTGGAATCGCACAGGATAGGCGCTCCTTGCCGGAGTGCTTGCCGCGCCTGTGCCACGGCCCCTTGCGAAAACATGAGATCCGCGGCGATCTCGACCATTCCGCAGGCGTGAATGATCCGCACCGCGACATGTTCTTCATCGCGAGAGAAATGGGAGAGATCGGCCTCGGCGCGGATCGTCGCGAAGGAGCGGCGGTAGATTTCCGCCCCATCGCGCAAATAGTCGAAGCGGCTCGATGCTTCGCTCATTGCCTCTCCAGCTCGCTCTGCCGCAAGACGTTCCGCGCCATCGTTTCCAACTTTTCGCGCGCTGCCGCCAGGTCGAGGCGCTTCGCATCGTTTGTACCGGCATCGCGGGCGGTCGCATCCACGACAAGTTCGTAGCGTCCCGCGTGAGCGATGAGGGTGAAGGGCGTCGCCGCTTGCCGCGCGCAGCCCTTGGCGCAGCCAGAGACATGCAGCGCGACGCCAGTCTTGCGGACCCTCCGTGCGAAAAACATCAAGGCCAAGGCGTCGGAGCGGGTATCGGTGGTGCCACGCTCGCACGTGGATGCGCCGCCGCACGCCGCTATCGCCAAGCGCGCATCCTCATGATCGACGATGAATCGATGCGCGGTAAAATAGGCGCGCATCGCACCGGCTTGCTTTGGTTGCACGAAAGGCAAGATCAGCGCCCGCCACGGCGTGAGCCTGATCTCGCCAGTAGAGAAAATTTCGGCGCCGCGCGCCGCCGCGTCAAGCATATTTGCGTCAAGACGCCCGAAAGCCGCGCCAACCCCGAAGCAGTATCTTTCGTTGAAGCGCAGCAATCCAACCGGACAAGGCTCCTCGATGGCGCCGCTCCTTCGGGATGGACCGGGGCGCAGACCGGCAAGCCCGGCAATCGCGCCGGCGCCGCAACTCTCGATAAGACCGCGCATCCGGCGCGGCGGTTCCGCCATTTGCGAACCGAGGCGCAGAAATGCCCGGGCGAGGCGCGAGGCAATATTGGGGATATCGTCTCCCCCGCAGAGTCCTAGAACTATTGCCTCATTGGCGTGTCCTCCTATTCCGACCGCGAAAGGCTGTTTGCCTCCGGTCCAATCGAAGCGGACGTCGGCGGGGACGCCGGCGACCGAAAGCGCGCTTCCATCGTCGATGAGAAAGCCGAATTTTCCCGGTAATGC
The DNA here is from genome assembly GCA_963712225.1 of uncultured Alphaproteobacteria bacterium. Taxonomy (GTDB): domain Bacteria; phylum Pseudomonadota; class Alphaproteobacteria; order Rhizobiales; family Beijerinckiaceae; genus Methylocapsa. The sequence goes on along the minus strand of CAVQHH010000011.1, from coordinate 89,182 downwards.
GTGTAAATCCTTGTTGGCGGCGAGCGTGGCATCAAGCGCTTTGGCGGCTCGGGGCGCATCAATTCGCCCATCAAGCCCGGCAAGAGGGCTCACCAGAACGTTGCGAACGGCTTCGGCCGCTGCATTCTCGTCGATGACGCCAAGGACATCGAGCGTTTCGATCAGCAGGGGCAGGCTCTCGCCGCGTACCCCGCGCATTTGCAAATTGGCGCGCGCGGAAAGATCGAAAAGCCCATTGCCGTGGGCGCGTCCCGCTTGCGCGAGCCCGCGCAGCGTCGCGGCGCTAACAACGCCGCCACTTATCCGCAGCCGCACAAGAAGCCCGTCCTTGGCTTGCATCGGCCGCCGCGCGCCGGGACACCAGCCTTTGCGCAATACGGTCTCACGGGTCATCCGGGCGCCTCCCGCGTCAAAGCGAGGCGGGCGTGGGTCGAGTTGCGGCGGCTTTGCCAGAGCCCTCGGGCGAGCGCCTCCTCGAAGCGCTTGGCGATGGCGCGCGCGGCGTTCGGATTGGCGTCGATGAGAAAATCCCGCACTGCAGGCGTGCCAAGGGTCGCCTCGAACAGAAGCTCGAAATGCTGGCTCGCTACCGCATCGCTCAACACCGCGAGAGCAAAGAGACGGTCGATCGTACCGGCGATTTCGGCGGCGCCGCGATGGCCGTGGCGCATCTGGCCGGCGATCCAGCGCGGATTGCTCGCGCGGGCACGCACGACCCGGGCGATTTCTTGCGCCAGCGTGCGCACCTTGATGGCGCCGGGGCGCGCCGCCTCGACATGATAGACGGGCGCATCGTTGCCGAGCATTTGCGCAGCGGCCGCAAAGCCACCTTCATGATCGACCATGTCGTCGGCGTCGAGAATGTCCTGCTCGTCCTGGTCCTGAACATGAATGAGGGCGTCGGCGGCCGCGACTCGCTCGGCGAACGCCGTGGTCGCGACGCCTTCGCCTTGAGCGCCGCGATAGGCATGCGAAGCGGCGGCGAGATAGCGGGCTCCGAGCTCGTGCCGGGTGAGGGACGAGTCCTCATCAATCTCCCGCGTGAGCCCGACCCCATAGCCGCCGGGCGCTGCGCCAAAAACCCGCAAGGGAAACGTGGGCGCGAGCCTGCGCGCCGCCGCGCACGGGTTCACGTCATCTTCTTCGTCGAGTTCGCTCACTGCCCGCACCGCCTGATCGAACAAGGCGATCTGGGCCGGAAAGACATCGCGGAACAGCCCGGAGATCCGTAAGGTGACATCGACGCGCGGATGCGTTAGGCACGCGGGCGAAACGATCTTGAAGCCCGTGACTCGCGAGGATGCGTTGTCCCAAAGCGGCGCGACGCCGATGAGCGCGAAAGCTTGCGCGAGATCGTCGCCGCCGGTGCGCATGGTGGCGCTCGCCCAAAGGTCCATGACGATCCGCTTCGGCCAGTCGCCATGATCCTGGACATGGCGGTTCAATACCTCCTGAGCCGCGCGTTGACCGATCTCCCAGGCGGTGCGCGTCGGCACCGCGCGCGGATCGATCCCGTAAAGATTGCGCCCCGTGGGGAGCACGTCGATGCGTCCGCGCGACGGCGCGCCGCCAGGGCCTGGCGCGACAAAACAGCCGTCGAGCGCGGCTAGGAGCGAAGCGCGTTCCGCTTCCCCGCAGCGATCGATGAGGGCGGTTAGTCGCGCGGCTGCGTCATCCCCGGTGCCCGTTTCGCCGTGCGCCGGTTGGAGAGTTTGGGTGAGCACGGCGACGGTCGCGTCCCGCAAGTTCGCCTCCGGCGATTGCCCGAACACATGCAAGCCATCGGCGATCCGCATGTCCTTCAGATCGCAAAGCCAGGCATCGAGTTGGCGCAAGGCAACGGCCGGACCGGCATCGTCCTTCAGCCCGCTATCTTGAAATAATCCTGTCTCTTTCGCCCGTGCGAGGATCGCTTGCGCCAATAGCCGCGCGCGCTTGGGGTCGAGCGAATCGGCGATCGCATACTCATCGAACAAAGCTTCGATTTCGAGCGCCACGCCATGGCTTCCGGCTTGCGTGAGAGGCGGCGTCATGTGGCCGATGGTGAGCGCGCAGATGCGCCGTTTGGCCTGCGCCGCCTCGCCCGGATTGTTGACGATAAAAGGATAAATGACGGGCAGCGCTCCGAGCACCGCCTCGGGCGCGCAGTCGCCCATGAGCGCCGCTGCCTTGCCGGGCAGCCATTCAAGCGTGCCATGGGTGCCGCAATGAATCATCGCATCGATCTTTTCATGCTGGCGGAGCCAGACATAGAAGGCGACGTAGGAATGGCACGGCGGCAACCCCGTATTATGATAGTCCGCCTTGCGATTTGCGGTAATGCCGCGATCGGGCTGCAATGCGACGATCAAATTTTCCGCGCGTGCCACTGGAAACGTGAACGCGTCATCGCCTGCCTCTGCTGCCGGGCTGCCCCATTGCGCCCGCATCGATTCCACGAATGCCGGGGGCATGGCGTCAAGGGCCAAGACATAATCGGCGAGTGTAAGGCGTTCCGTTGAAGCCCCCACTTCGAGGTGGCGCATCAATTCGTCCGTGCGCGGGAGCGGCCCGATGCCATATCCGGCCTCGCGCATCGACCCGGCAATCGAGGCGACGCTTTTTGCCGTGTCGAGGCCAACGGCATAGCCGCCGCGGCCTTGCCTGCTTGGATAATCCGAAAGGACGCAGGCGATTTTGCGCGCGGCGCGGGAAGTCTTCCGCAATTTCACCCAACCGGCGGCAAGGTCCGCGACAAAACTCACCCGCGAACGGAGAGGCGCGTGAATGCGGGGAGTGAATTCGAAATCCGCGCGATGTCCGGCTTCCGCCTTGCAGGCAATCGCGCGGGTAATCAAGCGCCCGTCCATTTCCGGGAGAACCACATTCATGGCGAGATCGGCGGCGCCAAGACCGCGCGGATTTTCCTGCCACCGCGCCTCCGTGGCGCTGGTGAAAATCGCCTGCAATACCGGCGCGCCGGCACCGTCGAGAACGCCTACTTGCGTATCGAGACGGGCCGAAAAGCCTGTTGTATTGATGATCACGTCCGGTTTTCCGCGGGCGAGTTCGGCGCGCACGAAGGCAATGGCGTCCGCGTCCTTGAGGCTCGTCACGAAGATCGCGGTCACGTCGAACCCGCGCGCGGCTAGCGCATCAGCGAGCGCGCCGATTGGCGCCGTGTCCCCCGCAAGCATGAAGGAACGGTAGAAGACGATGAGCGCGTGGCCCTTGGCGCCATCGAGCCTGCGGCAGTCCGTCTCGAAACGGCCCGCCGCGATTACCGCCAGGGCCGCGGGCTCCTGCCACGCGCGCGACGTGCCCGCGCGGCTCTCGATGAAATCGAGAAGTGTCGCGATGTGTTCCGTCCCGCCATGCTGGAACGCGGCATGGATATGGTGGAGATCAGCGCTGGGCACTGTCGAGGCGGCATCGAGCCGCGGATCTTCTGTCGCGTCGCCCGGCACGATGGCAAGCGCGAAATTTCGCGCCCGTGCCGCGCGGAAAAATTCTTCGGCGCCATACCGCCAATAGTCGAGTCCGCCGAGGAGACGGATCAGCACGAAGCGCGCTTGGCTCGCTGCCCTCTCGACATAGAGATCGACCGAATAGGGATGCTTGAGCATGCCGAGGTTGGCGAGCCGCAGGCTCATGGCGTTCGCCGGGCGCCGCCCCGCGGCCGCCGCGACGAGGCCGAGATCGCTGTCGGAAAAGGAGAGAAACAAGATGCCGGCCGGGGTTTGGCCAAGATCGACGGCCGCTTCGGCTTCGTCGAGCGATCGCTGTTCCGTGCGCAGAAGATGCATGGCTCAGGACTCCTCGCGCGCCAAATGCCTTGCGATCGACACTGTGTCGAGACCTTTTTCGCCGATGATCACCAGGCGTCCGCGCCGCGGTTCGCCAAGGCGCCACGGGCGGTCGAACCTCTTTTGCAAGCGATTGCCGACGCCTTGGACAAGAAGCCGCACCGGCTTGCCGCGCACCTCGACAAAACCCTTGATCCGCAACACATCGTGGCGCGTGGCGATGTCACTCAGTTGGCGCAGCAAGGCGTCGGGATCGTCGATTGCCCCGGTCTCAAAGACGGCACTGTCGAAATCGTCGTGATCGTGCCCGGCCGGCCCGTCATGGCGCGAGGGCCGCGCGGCAAGATCGTCTTCGGCCGCCGCGTCGAGGCCGAGCAGGATCGCGGGGTCGACTTTGCCCTCGCGGGCGGGCACTATTTTTACCGCCCGAGGGACGCGCGCCGCGATGTCCCGGGCGATGCGGCGCTGTTCGTCCAAATCGATGAGATCGGCCTTGTTGAGGACGATGAGATCGGCGCACAGCAGTTGATCCTCGAACACCTCGTCGAGCGGATTATCGTGGGCGATGGAAGCATCGGCGGCGCGCTGGCGCGCCAATCTCGCTGGATCATCGGCGAAACGCCCATCCGCGACCGCCTTGCCATCGACAACCGCGATCACGCCATCGACGGTCAAGCGCGCGCGAATGGCTGGCCAATCGAAGGCCTTCACCAAAGGCTTTGGTAAAGCGAGGCCGGAGGTTTCGATGACGATGTGATCGGGGAGAGGATCAAGCGCGAGAAGTTTCTCGATCGCGGGCAAAAAATCATTGGCGACGGTGCAGCAGATACAGCCATTGGCGAGCTCGATGATATTTCCCGCGCCGCAGGCGAGATCGCCGCAGCCGTTTAGAATTTCTGCATCGATGCCGATGTCGCCGAATTCGTTGATGACGAGGGCGAGGCGGCGACCCTTCGCGCTTGCCAGAAGATGGCGGATGAGGGTCGTCTTCCCTGCGCCAAGAAAGCCAGTGACGATCGTTGCCGGGATTTTGGAAAGGCGGTTCATGAGCGGCACCCGGTCCATTGGCGCGTCGGCGGGTGCTTGATTGGGGCGCCGGGCGAACCCCGGCCCCTTCGCTGGGGCGGCGAGCGCACCAGCATCGATAGAGGCCGGAGCACCCCGCCGGCCCTTGCTCGATCGAACGGCAGGTTTCCTGGCTCGCGGATCATCGCCTCGCGCCGCCTTCCCAGGACCAGGCTCGCCGGATCCCAGTGGCGTATCGGCGCAGGGCTACCCGCTGACAGTTGCGGGGGCAGCTGTGGATCGCAGCGCATGGCGAGAACCCGGCGCCGCACCACATTCCCTTTTACCCCTCGAAGCGAGGGACCGTTGCGCGTGTGACACTAGACCGAACGGCGGGCGTGTCAATCGGCGCACGGGTAGCATCTCGGTTTGAAATTTGTTTTTTCGGTTCCCGCTTGACTCCTTAGCGCCAGGCATTAAGTATGGTCCATGTCGTGATGTGGTGCAGCTCTACAGCGTGCGGCATTCAGGAGACATGGCTCCATCCGCGACACAGCCCCGGTCATTTGCCGGGGCTTCGTTATTTTTGAGGTGCGTCATCACGCCGATGTGTGCACCCTTAACGGCCGCCCGCGCGGCCCCAATTTCCCATGCTATGCTTGGCGCAACGCAAGGGAAGCGGGGGATGATTTTCACCATAGAATTTTTCCGCATTAGGCTGACCGATGATGCACACGCTATGCTAGATCGGCTTTCCGTGATCGTTGATGATCTTGACGCCGCAAAAGTGAAGGCTAGATCGCTTTTCGAGACACTGGAGATGCCACAGAAGCCGGACGGACTGCGAATCTTGGATGAGGGTGGATGTGAGTTGTTTTTCTGGAACCAATGGAAAGACGATGCCTAGAGGCCCTAAAGGCGAGAAACGCCCCGCCGACGTTGTCGGCAATGCCGTCCATGTCATGAAAATACCGACTGGCGAAATTGAAGACACTATCAAATGCCGAAATAAACATCTTCGCGATCACAAAAGTTAACAACGGATGCAACGAATTTAATCTGCAGATACGTTGATTTCCTAAAATTTATTCTTTACATGCCATGCTAACACGTGATCATCTGCGGATCTTATCCACAGCCCACGCGGCAAAATGAGCATGCTTAAATCTCGATATGCGGCTCGTCGTGCAGAACGACGTTCAACAATGAACTGTGGACCTCGATGCAGCCGTTGTAGTCAATAAGACCCAGTTTCCGAAATTTGTTCATGAAGAAACTCACCCGGGACCGGGTCGTTCCGATCATGTCCGCAAGCGTCTCCTGGCTGATTTTCGCGAGGATCGGCTCAGGTTTCTCGTCCTTGCCAAAGTTCGCCAACAGCAGGAGCAGCCGGGCAAGCCGTTTCTCACTCGAATTGAACAGCTGATCGACGAGGTCTGCCTCGACGCGGATGGCCCGAGCCAGAAGATGGGCAATGAATATCCCGGAGAACGCTGGCTCCCGATGGATCACGCGGACAATAGCCGCTTTTTCCAGGCGCACGATGACGGAGTCCGTCATCGTCGCGACCGTCGCTATGCGCTGCGCCTGCCCGGCAAGACATCCCTCACCGAAGAAATCGTTCGTTCCAAGCATTGCGACGACGGCTTCCTTGCCTTGCTCCGAAGCGACGGTGACCTTCACCTTGCCTCTCTGGATGTAGAAGACCGCATCCGCGGGGTCTCCCTGTGAAAAGACGATCTCGTCCTTGTGGTACCCCCCAATGCTGCGGCCCTCGCCAACCACGGCGAGAAAAGATTTCGGATCGAACGACGGCTGGCTTTTGGTTGCCATGACACACCTCCTGTACGGTGAGCCACTCAAGAGCGAACCTTAACTATTATCACATATTATCATATTTTCGCGGCTGAAGGGTGCAATTTTGATTAGATCGTCGCTCATCAGTCTGCTACTTGTACTTTGCGACGAAATGTAAATGGGGGGTGTAAGAAAAATGCCGCCATTTTCCTATGAAATGCATGAAATGACCTATCTCGCCTTGGCTCCGGCACGGGCCGTTTCGGATGCCGCGCGGACATGGCTAGAACATCCAGGCAATCCGCTCTCCTATACCGCCGCCGGCCGGAATTTGGTTGCCTCGGCGAAAATTTTCGAGCGGTTGACCAGGCGTTACGAGAAACCCGCGTTCGATCTCGCCACGACGGCCGTTGACGGCAAAACTGTTCTTATCATCGAGCGGGTGGTTTGGGAGCGGCCGTTTTGCAAGCTTCTCCATTTTGAAAAGCAGTTTGACACCGGGGTCCCCGAGCCGCGCCAAAAGCTGTTGATTGTCGCGCCCATGTCGGGCCATCACGCGACCTTGCTGCGCGGCACGGTCGAAGCGTTTCTCCCCTTCTATGACGTCTATATCACCGACTGGGTGGATGCTCGGACGATCCCTCTTTCGAGCGGCCGGTTCGACCTCGACGATTACATCGACTACCTGATTGCAATCTGTGAGACCCTGAGCAAGGAGCATGACGGCGCAATAGTGCATGCGATCGGGGTCTGCCAGCCGGCGGTTCCGCTGAGCGCGGCCGTTGCCCTTATGGAGGCGCGGGACAGCCCGCATGTTCCGGCTTCGATGACGCTGATGGGCGGTCCGATCGACACGCGGCGAAGCCCGACCAAGGTCAATCTTCTGGCGCGGGAGCGTGGCAGCGCATGGTTTGCGCGCAATTGCGTCTGCACCGTGCCCTTTGGATACCCTGGGGGTGGACGCGATGTCTATCCGGGCTTTCTGCAACTTACGGGCTTCATGGCGATGAATATCGATCGCCACATCATCGCGAATTTGGAGTTTTTTGATCATTTGGTCGCCGGCGACGGCGATTCCGCAAGAAAACACAGTGAATTTTATGACGAATACCGCTCCGTCATGGATCTGCCCGCGGAATTCTATTTACAAACGGTCGATACCGTTTTTGTCAAACATGCGCTGCCGAAAGGCGAGATGAAGCATCGCGGCGCGCCGGTGGATCTTTCCGCCATCCGCCGCGTGGGGCTGCTCACCGTGGAAGGCGAAAACGACGATATTTCGGGGATCGGCCAGACCGCCGCGGCGCATGACCTTTGCACCGGCATTCCGCGATCGATGAAAGCGCACCATCAGCAAAACAAGGTCGGTCATTTCGGAGTGTTCAACGGTTCCCGGTTCCGCAATGAGGTCGTGCCCCGGATCCGGGAATTCCATGCCTCGTTAAGGACTCCAGCGAGAATCCTGAATCTAGTGGAAAACAGCTGAGAATGCGGGACCCGGGGTTCGCCCGGAGTCCACGCGAAGCGGCCACACGTTCGGTGACTCCTTCCCGATTATCGGTGACTCCTTCCCAATCGAATGAGTCCATTTGATCGGGAGGCACTCTGCGCGCAGACCCAACGCGCAGATCCAAATAAAGCCTATTATTTCGTGCCTTGCATGGTGCCTTGCATGGCGGCGATCGCCTGTTCAGCCGGCTTGAAGGCCGCCTTGGCGAGGTTGGAGTGGAGTTCGCCCATTTTGGTCGCCTGCGCGACGAAGTCGGCGTAGGCCGTCTTGGCATATTCCGATTGGATCTGAATCACGGTCTCGAACGACTTGGCGCCGAGCAGTTTTTCGCCGAGGGCCAGGCGGCTTTCCACTGACTTTTTCGTATAGTCGGCCCCTTCGGTGAAAATGGCCTGAAGGGTCGTCGTAAAGGAACCAAAATCCATGGTCACCCCGTTGAGTTGTCCGTTTCCTGCGGGTTGTATACTGTCATACTCTTTAGTCATTATATCTCCTCCGGTTTAGTTCTATCACGTCTAGCAACGTCATGCGCAACCCTAGCAACGTCGTCTTATTTAGCCAAAGCTTGTCCTTTAGCGACGCTCTGTGGTGTATACCACAGACGGCCAAAATTGACGACTTTTTGGGATCGCTGAGTTCTTGACTTATCGTAATGCACAAATTACGATTTAAGTCAATGTTTATATTTCCATGCGATATGATCGCGATACGGCGGCGGTGGAGACGACAAGGGGCAAATGGCGGCGAGAACCGGACAACGTTCGTCGCTTCGCAGAGTCCCGGTCACGGAACTGAATCGGCTCCGGGGGTTCGCCCGGAGTAAACGAAGCCGCGACTTGGTAGTGTCTCGGTTTGAAATTTACGTCGTGCCCCATTGACTTCCTTAAAGCCAAGCTTCATCTATCGTTCATGTCGCAGTGTGGCGCAGCTCGACGGCATGCGGCTACATTCAGGAGACACGGCTCACATCCGCGACAGAGCCCCGGTCATTTGCCGGGCTTCCTGTGATTTAACTTTATCTCTTTATTTTGTTATTTTGCGACAGGCCGCCATCCACGAGGCGTGCGAATTTTCAACGATTAAGCTCTAGCGAACTCACTAGCGACTCACCGGGCCTCCCGCTATTCTGAGGCCATGCCGCGCCTCCCGCGAAACAACGCGCTCCGCGTTTCCGGTATCGCCTATCTCGATGTGTCTCACGCAGGCGAGACCTATCGAATCAATTTGCGGCGAACGGCCGCCGCGCGCCGCTTTACCTTGCGGGTGCGGGCGGCGACACAGGACGTTGTTTTGACGATGCCCGCACGGGGAAGCCTCGGCGAGGCAAAGTCCTTCGCCGGCCGGCACGCGGCCTGGATCGGCGCAAAACTGCGTCGGTTACCGGAAATGATCCCCTTCGAGCCGGGAGCGTTCGTTCCCCTGCGCGGAACGTTGCACCGAATTACCCATTGCCCTGCGACGCGCGGGAGAGTCTGGATCGAAGACGGCGCGGAAAGTCCGGGGAGTAACGCCGGGCCCTTGCTGTGCGTGAGCGCCGGAGGGCCGTTCGTGCCCCGCCGGGTGCGAGACTTTCTCGTCAAGGAGGCCGGGCGAGACATCGAGGCTGCCGTCGCGAGCCACGCTAAAAAGCTTGGAGCGGCTCCGCGCAAGATCACCTTACGGGATACGACGAGCCGGTGGGGCTCTTGCTCCTCCTCTGGCACACTCAGCTTTTCCTGGCGCCTGATCATGGCGCCTCGTTTCGTCCTCGATTATCTCGCGGCGCATGAAGCAGCACATCTCTTGCATATGAACCATTCCGCCGCGTTCTGGGCCGCGGTCGGGCGCTTGACGGCTGATACGGAGCGCGCCGAAGCCTGGCTCAAGGCGCATGGATCCGGCCTGCTTCGCTTCGGCGCGGACCACGCTTAGGGTCTGTCAGGAAACTCTCGCTTCGTTTACAAGAGCTTTACCCGAGCAGGATGAGCCTCGTTTGCGACCATCAAGAGGCAATAGTCTCGCCTAACGGGTCGTTCCTGAAGGTTGCTCGGGACGCCCGTTGCCCAATTTTGCCATCAAAATCGCGAGGGCGCAGCTCGCGAAGAAAATCCAGCCGAGGTCGGAGAAAGTGTCGGACACGCCCAGGACCGTTGCCTGACGGCGGGCTGTCTCTGCGACGATCTGCAGAGCCTGCAAGTGCACACGCATGGGATCTGCGCTAGCGTGGTCGGCATGGGCGGCGATGGTGGCGAGGATCGTCTCATGGCCATGCGGATAGAAGCCGGTGTTAGATAGAAGTTCGGAATATTTCGACTCACCATGCAGCCTTAGAGTCTGTCCGAAAAGTTCGTCAAGTCAGACAAAGCTTTCTGAGCATGAGGCGAATCGAGGCGAGGCGGAGAAAAGCGAGTGCGTTTCGGGTGAGATTTTCAAAATCCTTGGCCAGGCGGCGACAGCGATTGAGCCAAGCGAAGGTGCGTTCGACGACCCACCGCCGTGGTAAAACCGCGAAGCCTTTTGCCTGATCCGATCGCTTCACAATTTCGATTTTTAGGTGGGGCAACACCTTGGCAGCCGCCTTTCGAAAAGCCTGCCCTTGGTAACCGCCATCGGCGAAGAGCTTTTCGAGAAATGGGCACATGCCAAACAAGGTTGACAAAACCACCACGCCGCCGTCGCGATCTTGAATATCCGCCGGATGCACGAGGGCATGAAGCAAAAGGCCTAAAGTGTCGACGAGAATGTGCCGCTTCTTGCCGTTGATTTTTTTGCCCGCATCATAGCCGTGGGGGTCGATGCAAGCCCCCCTTTTTCGGCGCTTTTCACGCTCTGGCTATCGATGATAGCGGCGGTGGGGCTGGCCTCTCGCCCAATTTGCTCGCGACACCTCACATAAAGCGCATGATGAATAGTCTCCAACGTGCCGTCGTAGGTCCACAGGTCGAAATAATCGTAGAGCGTGCTCTTCGGCGGCAGGTCCTTGGGCACATAGCGCCATTGGCACCCCGTGCTCAACACGTACATGATCCCATTCACAACTTCGCGCACATCCACCTTGCGCTTGCGGCCGCCATGTTTGGCCGGGGGAATCAGCGCTTCGATATGCGCCCATTCCTCGCCAGTCAGGTCGCTTGGATAGCGCAGATTGTCACGCTTGTAATTCAGGCGGTTCGCAGTCGTCCACATTGGCGGCCCCTCCTCAAATCAGGCCGCCACCCTTGAAATCACAAATGATTCAGCGGATTCAACTTCTTTTCGGACGGACACTTAGAGATGTTGTCGCCCACGCCGTCGCAATGGTTCCAGAGAGGCTCCGGCACACATTGAAGATGCTCGCGGCATGTACGCCCTCGCGCGGCACCACTTCTCCGACAACCATATTGAGCAGAGGCACGATGATGAGGGGAAGCCCAATCCCTTGCAGCACCTGTGCGGTGTCCAAATTGGCCACGATCCAATCGCTTGTGATCGGCAGGTCAAAGAAGCACCCAATCGCTATCACGCACAAGCCTGTGACCAGGATCGCACGAGTCTCCATCAGCCGAGTGCTCAGAACAATGATGCAGGCTGTATACGAGAAAAGTTGTGGCCATAGCACTTCCGTCAGTGCCGGTGCGATCTGCTCTGGTCTGAATCCTTGCAGTTGCGCGAGGGCACTGGGCACGATCGCCCCAGAAAAGATGGTGGCAAGCTCGAGCGGAAGCGTGCAGAGGGCGCCCAGAGCGAGATTCCAGCGTCTCGCTAAGCCGATGAAGACGACTGGATAACGAATGTGACGGGACTCATATGTGAGAAAAAGAGCAAAGCATACAGCCGCCGCAATCAAGAATGCCGGTATGAGCGGTTCCTGGAACCAACGGAGGCGATCGCCCTGGCTCACCCCGCACACGAAGAGTCCGAGTTCAGTTGCGAGGGAAGTGAGACCTGCGAGGTCGGTGCGGAGAAGCGGCCGCCACCAAATCGGATCTTTCCACAGCCCAACAAAACCAGTCGCGAATGACACGAGCCCGGGGGCTAGTGATCACTCTAACTTTTCTTTCCCCCGTTTGACAGCAGCGAGGACGCGTTTGGCGTCAGCGGTCCAGACGAAGGGTTTGGGATCGGAGTTGGTTTCTTCGACGAACCGGTTGATTGCAGCCTGAAGGTCGGCAACCGACCGGAACACTCCACGCTTGAGGCGGCGTCTCGTGAGTTTGGCGAAGAAGCCTTCGACGGCGTTGAGCCAGGACGCCGAGGTAGGCGTGAAGTGAAACGTCCAGCGGGGATGCCGGGCCAGCCATTTTTGTACCTTGGGATGTTTGTGGGTCGCGTAGTTGTCGACGACGGCGTGGATCGCCATTCGCACCGGCACCTGCGCCTCGGCGGTGTTGAGGAAGCGGACGAACTCCTGGTGCCGGTGGCGCTGCATGTTGCGGCCGATGACGGTGCCGTCGAGCACATTGAGGGCGGCAAACAGCGTCGTTGTGCCATGGCGTTTGTAGTCGTGGGTCATCGTCCCAGCGCGGCCCTTCTTCATCGGCAGACCGGGCTGGGTGCGGTCGAGCGCCTGGATTTGGCTCTTCTCATCTACCGAGAGGACGACGGCGTGGGCGGGAGGATCGACATAGAGACCGACGATGTCCCTGAGCTTCGCGACAAACTCCGGGTCCTTCGACAGTTTGAACGTCCGGATACGGTGCGGCGCGAGTTGGTGAGCTTCCAGGATGCGTTGCACCGAACGCAGGCTCACTCCGGCCGCCTTGGCAAGTTCCCGGCCCGTCCAGTGGGTGCTCTCGCCCGGCGGCGGCCCCAAGGCCAGATCGACCACCCGCTGAACGGTGTTGGGCGGCAGCGGGGGCTTACCAGGCTTGCGCGTCTTGTCGCGCAACAGCCCTTCGACGCCCTCCGCCATGAACCGCGCCTGCCAGGTCCACACCACCGGCTTCGATTTACCGGACCGGCGCATGATCTCGGCAGTGCCGCGGCCGTCGGCGGTGGCAAGGATAACCTTGGCGCGCCACACGTGCTTCTGTGGTGCGCCGCGATCCGCAACGATCGCCTCAAGCCGGAGACGATCTGCTCGCGTGACGTTGACGACAATTCCTGCTCTCATAATGAGAGCTTGGACTGCTTCGGCCGATTTGGGAATCGTCCGAATGAATCAGACCACTAGGCTTGCCCAAAAGACTGCCGTCCACCCGTAACGTTGTACGATCCAAGCGTCGATGCCAGCAGCGAGCTGAGGACCCATCGTCGTCGACGAGGCATAAATTCCAATTGCCAGCGGACGCCATGTCGGACCGAATACGCGAAGTTGGGTGAGGATGGAGAGCGGCAGGATGCCGCCCGCTGCCAAGCCGGTGAGCGCTCGCGAAATCAGGACAATCATGAATCCGGGGGCGACGAATGGCAGGAGCATCGCAACGATGAATACGGCGACCGAGGCGAGCAGGACACGACGTATGGAGAGGCCTATGGAAAGCCAGCATCCAAGGATAACGCCGATCGGCTCGCAAGCGCTGTAAGCTGTCGAGAGCCAAGAGCCTTCATCGACACCGATACCAATACCGCCATTTATATCATCTTATATCATCGGCCGAAAGCGCGAAGTACCGGGTGGCCATCATGGCCATCCAGGCTGCGGCAAAGCCAGAGATGCTGGCCAGCGCGGAGCCTGTTCTTGTACGTCTGGACAAAGTAGTGCTCATGACGCGCTGCTCCGACGTTGCGCATCCGCCGATGTCATGACTGTGGCGATCACGGACATGCCCGGCCGCAGGCGCTCAAGACCGGCTTGGTCAGGCGATAGGAGGATCTTCACGGCGAAACGTTGGGCGACCTTTGTGAAATTGCCGGTGGCATTGTCCGGGGGGAGCAGAGCCTGCAGTGCGCCGGATACAGGTCCGAAACTGTCGACAGTTCCGCCGAAGGTCATTCCGGGTACGCTGTCGACTGCAATGCTCGCAGTTTGGCCAGGCTGCATATTGGCGATTTGTACTTCGCGAAAATTGGCGACGACCCAGACCTTCGGCAGTGGCACGATCAGACCGACCTGAGTCCCGGCGGTCACGTATTCACCCGCAAAGACCATTCGCGCGGAGAGCTGGCCGTTTACCGGGCTGACGATGCGCGTGTAGCCCAGTTCGATTCGCGCGAGATCGCGAGCGGCCTCCTTCATCGCCACAGTCTGCCGAGCCCGCGTGATCTGACGCTCGATGACCTCCAAGGTCTGTCGAGCGGCCGCAATGTCGGTTTGCTTCTGGTCGCGCTCAGCTGCGAGCCGCTGGTCAGCGGCTACCGCCGTTTCAAGATTGCGCCGAGGCGAGACCGCCGCGCTGACTAGCGTGTTCTGCCGCACATGCTCCAATCGCGCCTGTGTCAGGTCGGTCTCTGTGGCTCTGACGCTGGCCTCGGCGCCGGCGATACGCTCCTTTTGCAAGGCAGCTTGGGCTGTCAAAATATCGACTGACGATTACGCGACCTGCAGATCGGCTTCGGCGGCGGATAAACTTGCCCTGTAGTCGTCGTTCAGGATCGTCGCGACCACTTGACCTTGCGAGACGGTTTCGTTGTCGCGGACCGGGACGGACCCGATGTAGCCGGTTATATGGGAAGAAATCGCGATTTGATCTGCCCGGACGTAGGCGTCATCGGTCGTCTCGCTACCGGTTGCGAGGGACAGACCGGCACTGCACCCGGAAAGGATGACAACCGTGCCCGCGCATAGCGCCGTGAGAAGGCAGATCACCGCTGTCCACCGGCCGAAGGGCGTTGGCCGCCACAGGCGGAGAAACCGCCTGACACCGGACTGCCTGCGGCGAGCCGTGATTTCCCTGCCAGGGAGCGGATGTTCTCCCGTGGTTCGGAGCGTCCAATCGGGCGTTCTGGACGCCAATTCAGTCATGTCACGTGTCAGCAATTCCGAATTCACGACAGCTCTCCGATATGATGACCATCGTCGAGCGATGGGTTGTCAGTTACCGATCGGTAATTATAGAGCGGCGCGTATTAGCCGGTCCAAGGAGTAGCGACGCGCTTGCAAATTACCGATCGGTCAATAATATGGCGATCGAGCCCGGTTTGTCAATACTAATTACCCACTGGTCATCAATTAATTTATCCTCTCCCTAAATGAGCCACGGTGGGGGTTGCAAATGGTCGAGCGAATACGAAAATCGGGGAAAGTGGGCAATCAGCGAGGAAATCCGCCCGCTAAGGCACCGCTGCCAAAGCGGCGGCGCCGCTTAGATCCAGAGGATCGAGAGCGGGAAATCCTTGACGGAGCCGTCGCTTTCTTCGCTGAGGTCGGTTTCGACGGGGGATTGCGGGATCTCGCAAAGCGTCTTGGCATCACGCACCAGAATCTGTTCCGGTACTTTCCCACAAAGGAAGCGCTCATCGAGAGGGTCTATAAAGAGGTATACCTGAGTCGGTGGAAAACCGAGTGGGAGACGATTCTCCGCGACCCCGCAAAGCCACTTGAGACGCGGTTGGTCGAGTTCTATGAATCGTATCTTCAGGCAATTTTCCGCTATGACTGGGTTCGGATCTTCGTCTTCGCCGGGCTAAAGGGCGTTGGCATCAGCCAACGTTACCTCGACCTCATTCAGAAGAAGGTGGTGGAGCCTCTGGCTATTGAGTTAAGGCGTTTCGCAGGACTCACGGTCGACGCTAAAGTCGCCTTATCGACTGCCGAACTGGAAATAGCCTGGAGCCTGCATGGAGAGTTTTTCTATCTGGCTATTCGGCGGTGGGTGTATGACATGAAGACGCCAGACGACCTTGGCCCAGTCATCAGGGCGTCGGTCGTGAGTTTTCTTGAGGGTGCTCCGGCCGCGTTGCGGAATTTGAAGACAGATGATTCGATCGGTGAGGCGCTTCCGAAACGTGCTCCGTCGGCATCTCGCGGGGGGAGCCGAACAGGGCGGAGTGGATAGGCGCAGCTCCAGGGGCCGTCGGTCATTCCCTAATGCCGCTGGTATGGGACTGCCTTCTTGAGCATAAGAAAACTTTCCGGAACCATCGGCATTAAGCCGGGCGGCGCGTGACTCGGGCATATGCCGCGGATGGGAGGCACTGGACGAAACCGGCCGGGTGGCGGACATTGCAACCGCGCGGACCGCGCCGACCGCGTTTTTCAATCCTCGGCTTGCCCCGGCGAAGCGCGGATCGAAATCGCAGCTCGCGGCCCACATATGACTGGACGCACCCATGACCGAGACTACGCCGCAAGACCGCATCCCTTTGAAGAACCGCACGAAACTGATCCACGCCGGGCGCCGCCCCAGCGACCAGTATGGCTTCGTCAACACGCCGGTCTATCGGGGCTCGACCGTGCTTTTTCCGAACTCTGAAGGATTTTTCGGCGCGCAATGCACGGTTCTCCTACGCCACCCAGGGAACGCCGACAACGGAGTCGCTGGAGAGCGCGTGGACGGAACTGTCCGGCGCCGCTGGAACCGTGCTTGCGCCTTCGGGTCTCGCCGCGATCACGCTCGCCCTGCTAGCCGCCGTCAAGTCTGGCGATCATATTCTCGTAACCGACGCGGTCTATCGTCCAACTCGCAACTTCTGCGAGACGGTCCTGGTCCGAATTGGGGTGCAGACAACCTATTACGATCCCACGATCGGCGCCGCGATCGAATCCTTAATCCGGCCGAACACAAGCGTGATCTTCATCGAGATACCCGGTTCGCAGAGCTTCGAAATCCAGGATGTCCCGGCGATCGCCGCGCTCGCCCGGTCCAAGGGCATTTGCACGATTCTCGACAACACCTGGGCCACACCGTTGTTCTTTCCGCCCCATGCGCGTGGCGCGGATATGGCGGTCGAAGCCGGAACAAAATATCTCTCCGGCCATTCCGATCTTCTGATCGGGCTCGTGTCCGCCAACGCGGATTGGTTTTCAAAACTCAGGGCCACATTCGACGCCTTTGCGATGTGCGCCGGTCCCGAGGATGTTTTCTTGAGTTTGCGCGGGCTGCGCACGCTCGACCTCCGGCTGCGCGAGGCCGAGCGTCAAGCGCTCGATCTCGCCCGCTGGCTCGCCGTCCGGAAAGAGGTTGTCCAAGTATTGCATCCGGCGCTTCCCTCCTGCCCGGGACACGCCTTTTGGAAGCGGGATTTTCTCGGCTCGTCGGGGCTTTTCTCGGTGCTTCTTTCGCCCTGCTCACGGTCCGCGCTCGCCGCCATGCTCGACGGGCTAAAACTGTTTGGCATGGGCTATTCATGGGGCGGCTTCGAGAGCCTTGTCATCCCCTTCGATTGCCGGAGCTATCGCAGCGCGACGGCGTGGAATCCGCCAGGTCCCGCCTTGCGCTTTTCCGTCGGCCTCGAAGACATCGAGGATCTGAAGGCGGATCTCGACGCCGGATTCGAGAGGATGCGAACGGCCGTTTGTAGTTAGACGCGTTTTTGCGGGCCTCGTCGGGCTAACCCTCGGGGACCGGGTTCGGCGGCATCAGGCCGATGCCAGCCTGGTGATGGTCCTGATGATGGCCATCGAAGAAGCCCCAGCGGAACGTCTTTGCGTCCGCGATGCCGCCGAACCACTGCGCATGTCTTAAAAAAGTTGCTCGCCTATTTCGGTTCCAGCATGCTTCAACTGCGCCGGCCGCGGCACGGTCGTCCCGTCTTTGCTTGGGGGCATAACCGTTGCTATTTTCAAACTGAGACACCACCCGAAAAATAAGCGCGTTCCGCGCATAGTTACGTCAAGTGAGCACACGCAAGGACGGCAGCAGCATGAAGATCATGGTCGGGAGCGCAGCGTTGGGCGGGATGCGCAGCGTCCTCGAGACGATCTCCATGCCGACTTCCTCACGATGACTCACGATGAAGTTCGCCGTCAACCGTGCCCCCGACAATACTATTTTAGTCCAAGTCCCTGAAAGTCGCTCCAAAATGCGGGACGCGGCATTGCCGTCGCCATAAACCGATTGATTGGTTTCGGGGGGGTCGTCGCCGGCCTCCATAACCTCCTCGAATTTCGAACAGATTAGATTGGGATCCGTTCCCACAAGGTGGGCAAGCCCCGCTTCGATACCCTCCGGCCGCTCCGTCAACTCACGCATAACAAGCACTCGCTTCCCGAGCGAAACTGCCTCTTCTTGCACACCTCCCGAGTCGGTTATCACAGCGCGGCCCGCGAAAGAAGATGGACAAAGGTCATATAGTCAGTGGGCGGAATGAGATGCACGCGCCGCGCTCGTCCAAGAATGTTGTTAACCGGTTTCGACACGTTAGGATTCAGGTGAAGAGGGTAGACAAGCTCCACGTCGCCCCGCTCCGCGATGCGACTAAGTGCTTGACAAATTCGCTCGAAACCGGGACCGAAGCTCTCGCGACGATGACCGGTCACGAGGACGAGCTTTCGACCCGGCGTTACGACGGGGACCCGTTCAGCAAGCCTCAATTGAAGCTCGGAGTCATCGTCGATTTTGGCAATCATGAACCGTAGTAAATTGACGATAGTATTACCGGTCACATGAATCTCATCAGACATAACGCTTTCAGCGAGAAGATTTTGCTTTGCTCGCTCGGTCGGGGCGAAAAGATAAGTCGATACAAGGTCGACAATCCGGCAATTCATTTCCTCAGGAAAGGGACGCAATAAGTCGTATGTGCGCAGGCCGGCTTTGACGTGCCCGACTGGAATGTCGCGGTGAAAACAAGCGACACTGGTCACGAATGCCGTTGCGCAGATCGAGGGCCGAGATGACGTGGAACGTGTCGTTGTTCGGACCGGCGATAGCGGTCCCGGTGTGATCTATGAGGGCGGTCGGCTTGCACGTTGTGTTCCACCTGTGCGTCTAGAAAGGGTCCGGGACGCGTCGGGTCAAGCGCAAAGCCTCTCCTGAGCCAAGCCGAAGGGTTGCGCCGCCTTAGCGCGCCGCTGTCGATGATCGCCGCGGTCGGGCTTGCCTCGGGTCCGGTCGTCTCGGGGAGCGCAACTTAGAACGCCTCGTGGATCCGCCCGTGCGTCCCATCCCCAGGCCAACAGCATGGCAACGCTCATTGCAGTTCCTTGCTCCGGCAAGGCGCCGGCGCCGAGCGGGCAAAGGACGCCGCCGGCGAGCCGCGGGAGGACGTTCGACCAGGTCGGGCGCGTCGACCGGCCGGCGAAGCCGGTGCGCCGGGCTTCGTGACAGTCTGATTATTTCGGCTTGAATGCAAAGCCCTCCGCAACGTAACGGCTGGGACGATCCCTGCCGTAATTTTTCGAGAGTATTCCGAGGTGCTTTTCCGCTCGCCTCGCAGCGCCCGCGATGCCGGCGCCATGCCGATGGAATGCGGGGCTCAAGCTCATAGCAGGTTTTGATGGCGATCACCGGAGGTTCGCCCGGTAAATTTTGGAATGGAACGATTTTCATGATCCGGTGTTTCGGCCTCGACTGCCGTTCGTTCGCGCTTGGCCGCGAGCGGAACGGTGACCGGCCAAATGAGGAGAACGACATGAAACGCATTGCAGCATATTTGGCCTCGGCCGCGCTGGGGGCGGCGTTGCTAGGGAGCGGTCCCGCGTGGGCACAAGGCTATCCGTATAACCGCGACAATTACGCCTATTAATTACGGATATCCTTACAATTACGCTTACGGTTATGGGTACCCATCCAGTTACGCCTACGGTTATGGATACCCCTACGCCAACAGCTATCGCTACGCTAATCCGTTCGCGATTGTGACCGCACCAATAGCGGCCCTCACCGCGCCGGTAACCGCAATGACTGCGCCGGTTGGAGAAGCCGCGGCGGCGCCTTTTGCAGCGGCGACATCGGCCACGGCTCCCTTGGTGACTGGCCGCAGCGTCGCGACTGGCGGCATGGGAAAAATGTGCTCGACGCCGGTTAAGGCCTGCGAGCTATATCACGCGTCCTATATCGGCAATGGCTGTTCATGCAGGGTCACGGGCGGACGTTACCGGGGTACCGTGCCACCGTGATTGACGCGCCAGGGTAAAGTATTTTGCCCTTAAGTCATGGCCGGGCCAAAGCCCGGCCATTGTCGTAGTTACGCCATCTCTCAAGTGCCGAAGCGAAAGGACGCCGCCGGCGAGCCGCGGCCGGCCGATGCGCACGATGCCGGGACGCCGGCTCCTAAGTAAAACAAATTTCATGAAACGTTTCCCTCCTGTTCGTGTATAGTCACAAGAGTGTCACATGATCCTACGATGGCGATGGCGATGGTATGGCGTTTCAGCGACGCATCGCCTGAAAAGGGTCAAAGGGAGAAACGCGCATGAAACATTTTTTATCGTTGATCGGCGGTGCGATGCTTGGCCTGGTCTTGGCCCAGGGTGGCCCGGCCCTCGCGGTTGACACCACAACGTCCATTATCTGCACCGACCCGACAATACCCTTCACCGCGCGATTGGTTGCCGCCAAGCAGGGCTATCCCGACCCGGGGAGCTGCTACGCCTATCCGATGGCCGATCGTGCCGACTATAAGGCCTTTGGGTCGACTTCGGCGCCTCTCGTGACGGGCCGGAGCGTAGCGACTGGACAGATCGGAATTTACTGCGCCACGCCCGCGAAGACGTGTGAACTTTATCACGCGTCATATGTAGGCGGAGGCTGTTCGTGCCGGGTCACGCGCGGGCGTTCCCGGGGTACCGTGTCGCCGTGAGTGGCGCGCCAGGGTAAACTATTTGCCCTTAAGTCATGGCCGGGGCAAAACCCGGCCATATCTGGTTTCGTCGCCTCAAGTGCCGAAATAGTCGCGGTACCACGCGATGAAACGCTTAACTCCTTCTTTCAGCTGCGTTCTCGGGGCAAAACCAGCGAGAACCAAAAGCAACGAGGTATCGGCGAAGGTGACAGCAACGTCGCCTTTTTGCATCGCCATGAAATTGCACCTGGCCCGCAAACTGGTCGCGGCCTCGATGGCGGCGACGAAATCCATGAGCGCGATCGGCATCGCCGCGCCGATATTGACGACCCGCCAGGGCGCGACGGGAGAAAGGCTGTCTTCGGCCGGGGGCGGCGCTCTTCCCTCCACGGGAGGCGGCGGATGGCCGAGCAGCCGGAGCATAGCTTCGACGAGATCGTCGATGTAAGTGAAATCCCGGCTCATATTTCCGTGATTGTAAATGTCGATGGGGCGGCCCTCGAAAAGCGCGGCGGCAAATTTGAAAAGCGCCATGTCCGGGCGGCCCCAGGGACCGTAGACCGTGAAAAATCGCAACATCGTGATCGGGATTTTGAAGAGATGGCTATAGGCATGGGCCATCTCCTCGTTCGCCTTTTTCGAGGCGGCATAGAGCGTCAACGGGTGATCGGCCCGGTCCGTCTCGCGAAACGGGACCTTCGCGTTGGTCCCGTAGACCGAGGATGTCGAAGCCATCAACGCGTGCGCCGGCGGCGCGTGGCGCATCAGTTCCAGGAGATTGAAGGTTCCGGTGAGATTGGCGTCCAGGTAGGCGCGCGGGTTATCGAGGCTGTAGCGCACTCCCGCCTGCGCGGCGAAATGGTAAACCGCATCGAATCCGCCGCCATAAATACTTTGCAGTGTTGCAAAATCCTCGAGCATCGCCGCACGGCCAAAAAACCCGGGCCTTTGCAGCAATATCTCATGCCGGCGTAGTTTGAGGTTACGGTCGTAATAGGGCGTAAACCCATCGAGGCCGACGACCTCATGGCCTTCGTCGAGAAGACGGCGAGCCATGTGAAAACCTATGAAGCCGGCGCTGCCGGTGACGAGAATACGCATTGTTCGCGCGATCGCGGAGAAGGGGTTTGACGGCCCGCGCGAACCTCGTTAAAGCCTTAGGCACCAGCGGGAATAAAAATACGTCGCATAAATGCCCCGCGATTACCAACAGCAATGGAGTCAGGCCGTGGCCACATGCAACACGTGCAAGGGTGAAGGCAGTGTCAAGTGTCCCCAGTGCCAGGGAACTGGACGGAAGCCCGGCGGAATTCTTACCGATTCGTCCGAATGCACACACTGCAACGGATCTGGCGTAAAGAAGTGCGGTGCCTGCGGCGGTACTGGTCGCACTTGATTGGTAGGTGTTTGCAGAACCGCGCCCTCGTGATCATACGCCTGCCGGTCGTCCGGTGTTTTTGTAAAGAGGCAACAAAAGAATAAGCCGTCTTTTTCGAAGTCATGCGGCCCGCCCGTGCCCGCCTCTCCGGCCCAGAGTTTGGAGACCGATCAAAATGCCGTATTCGCGCTTCTTCGACGAGGCGATTTCAAAGTTGAAGGGGGAACGCCGCTACCGGGTCTTCGCCGACCTCGAGCGGGACGCAAAGGCGTTTCCGCACGCCCTGTGGCACGGACCGGACAGCATCGACGAAGTCGTGATTTGGTGTTCCAACGACTATCTCTGCATGGCCCGGCATCCGCGGGTGATCGAAGCGATGACGGCAGCCACGGTCCGGCATGGGGCCGGTGCCGGCGGCACGCGCAATATTTCGGGCACCAACCATCCCCTCGTCGAGCTCGAAGCCGAATTGGCCGACCTCCACGGCAAGGAGGCGGCGCTCGTCTTTACCTCGGGCTGGATTTCCAATCTGGCGGCGATTTCCACGATTGGTGATCTTTTGCCCGACTGCCTCATCCTTTCGGATGAGTTCAACCATAACTCCATGATCGAGGGAATCCGCCGCTCCAAGGCGCAGCGACAAATTTTTCGCCATAACGATCTCGCCCATCTCGAAGAGCTGTTGCGCGCGGCGGGGCGGGAGCGGGCCAAGCTGATCGTCTTCGAAAGCCTCTATTCGATGCATGGTGACATCGCTCCGGTCGCGGAGATCGCCGATCTTGCGCGCCGCTACAACGCCATGACCTACATCGATGAAGTGCATGCGGTCGGTCTCTACGGTCCGCGTGGCGGAGGCATCGCCGAACGCGACGGCGTCATGGATCGAGTCGACGTCATCGAAGGAACCCTTGCCAAGGGATTTGGAACGCTTGGCGGCTACATCGCCGCCAAGACGGCGATCGTCGATGCCGTGCGCTCGCACGCGCCAGCCTTTATTTTCACCACGGCTCTGCCTCCGGCGCTCGCCGCCGCCGCGACAACCGCCATACGCTTCTTGAAGCAGGGACAAGGCAATGAACTCCGCGCACAACATCAACGCCAGGCGATGCTCACCAAACATGCTCTGAGCGCGGCCGGTCTCCCGGTGATGCCGAACCCGTCCCATATCGTGCCAGTGCTCGTCGGCGATCCCGAACTCTGCAAGCGGGCGACCGACATGCTGCTCGATCGCCACGCGATTTATATCCAGCCGATCAATTATCCGACGGTCGCCAGAGGCGGCGAGAGATTGCGCATCACGCCAAGTCCCTTGCACACGGATGCGCATATCGCGCATCTCGTGGAAAGCATGGCCGATGTCTGGCGAACGCTCGGGCTGCCCTTTGTCGAGCCTGCGAAAATCCTCGAATTCAAGCGGGAGAGCGACGCGCGCTGCACATTCCCGGAGTTCAAACGCGCCGCCGAATGAGCCTCGTTTTGGCTTAGACCGCGCGAGGGCGTTGCCGCCTCGATTGCCGGAACACAGTCATGCGGCCACTCACAATTTTTCTCAGCCGGTTGCTTGGGCTCCTCATGCTTGTGGTCTCCTTGGCGATGTTTTTGCACCGGCAGGCTATGGCCGAGACCGCGTCCCTCGTCGTTCACGACCGTCCACTGCTTTTTATCCTCGGGGTGATCACGCTAGTCGCCGGTCTTGCAATGGTCCTCGCCCATAACATTTGGTCGGGCGGAGCGCTTCCAATCGTCATCACGCTTTTCGGCTGGATCACGCTGATCCGCGGGCTCATCCTCCTATTGGCTCCTCCGGACGCACTGGTTTCGCTCGTTGAGAGGATTGATTTCGAAAAGTTCTTTGATGTTCCCGCCGCAATTACCTTCGTCCTCGGTCTCTATTTGACCTATATGGGGTTCAGGCGATCGCAGGTCTGATCTAATTTGCGTTCAATTGCGGCACCGCAGCCGAGCTTTGCGCGACAGGCTTCAGTCTTTCGCCATTCTTGACGTGATGCAATATTATACAATCGACTTGCGGTTGGTCGAGAAGGGGCGCGTAGGTGATATGGTCGTTAAGCCAAGAGACGCATTCGGCCTAGGGCGAGAGGTACCTCTCAACTATGTCTCCCGGAGTGAAGTTGATGGAAAGCTCGTTGAGAGCCTAACCAGAGATAAGCATGTTGTTATTTATAGCTCATCAAAGCAGGGTAAGACAACACTCCGTGAGCATTGCCTTGAAGATGGCGACTACATCGTCATTAGTTGTGTAAATTCTATGTCTTTGTCCGATCTCCACGGGGCTATCTTGAAGGCCGCCGGTTACAGGATTGAACAGACCGAGACGAAAACCGTAGGGGGAAAATGGAAATACGGAGCCGAATTCAGGGGAGAGGGCAAGGTAGCCTTCCTGGCAAGCGCCTCCGGCGAAGCAAATATTAGAAACGAAAACTCTCATGAGAATAAGATCGAATCTGTAAAATTAGAACTCGACCTTTCGGACGTGAATGATATCATTACCGCATTGAGTGAGATAAAGTTAAAAAAATTCATTATACTAGAATATTTTCATTATCTACCTGTAGATACGCAGAAGAACTTTGCATTTGCTTTGAAAGTGTTTCATGAAAATTCAAGTTTTTGCTTTATAATCGTCGGCGTCTGGCGAGAAAACAATAGATTGATATATTATAACGGCGATTTAACAAATCGTGTAGTCTCCATTGATGTTGATCAATGGTCTGAAGGTAACTTAAGGGAAGATATTGGGTCTGGTCAACAGTTGCTGAATATAAAGTTTGGTGATAAAACTGTTGCAGAGCTCATTAGCAACAGCTTCGAAAGTGTTTCATTGCTACAAGAGAGTTGTTACGAAATCTGTGAGCGGGAAAGTATCTACCAACTCAATGTGTTCGTAAGGACGTTGGAGCGTTAGTTAATACTCGTGCGTTGATTAAAGAAATTGTTGATGATCAGGCTGGTCGATATTTAGCATTTATCACTAACTTTTCCGAAGGATTTCAACAAACTGAATACGAAATGTACAAATGGCTCGCCTACGTTGTTGTGGTAAGTGTCCGTCCGAAAAGAAGTTGAATCCGCTAAATCATTTGTGATTCAAGGGTGGCGGCCTGATTCGAGGAGGGGCCGCCAATGTGGACGACTGCGAACCGCCTGAATTACAAGCGTGACAATCTGCGCTATCCAAGCGACCTGACTGGCGAGGAATGGGCGCATATCGAAGCGCTGATTCCCCCGGCCAAACATGGCGGCCGCAAGCGCAAGGTGGATGTGCGCGAAGTTGTGAATGGGATCATGTACGTGTTGAGCACGGGGTGCCAATGGCGCTATGTGCCCAAGGACCTGCCGCCGAAGAGCACGCTCTACGATTATTTCGACCTGTGGACCTACGACGGCACGTTGGAGACTATTCATCATGCGCTTTATGTGAGGTGTCGCGAGCAAATTGGGCGAGAGGCCAGCCCCACCGCCGCTATCATCGATAGCCAGAGCGTGAAAAGCGCCGAAAAAGGGGGGCTTGCATCGACCCCCACGGCTATGATGCGGGCAAAAAAATCAACGGCAAGAAGCGGCACATTCTCGTCGACACTTTAGGCCTTTTGCTTCATGCCCTCGTGCATCCGGCGGATATTCAAGATCGCGACGGCGGCGTGGTGGTTTTGTCAACCTTGTTTGGCATGTGCCCATTTCTCGAAAAGCTCTTCGCCGATGGCGGTTACCAAGGGCAGGCTTTTCGAAAGGCGGCTGCCAAGGTGTTGCCCCACCTAAAAATCGAAATTGTGAAGCGATCGGATCAGGCAAAAGGCTTCGCGGTTTTACCACGGCGGTGGGTCGTCGAACGCACCTTCGCTTGGCTCAATCGCTGTCGCCGCCTGGCCAAGGATTTTGAAAATCTCACCCGAAACGCACTCGCTTTTCTCCGCCTCGCCTCAATTCGCCTCATGCTCAGAAAGCTTTGTCTGACTTGACGAACTTTTCGGACAGACTTTAAGTGAAAAGGCCGACCTGGAGAGGGGGCTCCGTCGGCTGCAAATATCGAATCTGATCAAGGAAAAACATCCGATGGGGAGTCAGTTGAACGAGGGGAACATCACCCAAGCACTGCAAAATGCGGCGTCGCTGCAGGTTCAGAAGAATATTCGTCCTATAATATGTGCTTACGATCAGACGACAAGAGTATTTAATGTTGTGGACCGTAGTTTCTTAATTTGGCTAGATTACCAAAATCGCGCAGAGCTTTTGTCTGAGATTGGTACTAAGCCAACGTAAGAGGTTGCCTCGACCGGAGCATCTCTGACGTTCCGAACAGGCGTCTCGCCCAGCACGCGGCTCGGCGCATCCTCACCCATCGGCAGATGACATTAATGATGTGATATCGGGGCTCATGGAGCATCAGCGCCGTGCAAACGACATCGTGAGTTTGATCCTGGAGGTTTCGTTGTTTCTTCTGTTCTTAGCCAAAGGTGCTGGCTCGCTTGTTCGTAGGCTCCCATTCTTTATGTTCATCCAACCGGAACAGCCCTAGAGCCAGCCCTTCAGCTCGCGCGCGACCAGATCGTGAATGAGCATCATGCCGAGCTCGCTATCGTTGAGGCAAGGAATTGCGGCAAAGTTCTTGCCTCCATTTTCGGTGAAGATCTCGCGGCATTCGACGTCGATTTCATAAAGCGTTTCGAGGCAATCGGCGGAAAACCCGGGCGCGATGACAACCAAGCCCTGGGTCCCCTGCGACGCGAGATTCTTGACCATCGCCGCCGTATAGGGTTGCAGCCATTCCTTTGAGCCGAAACGCGATTGAAAGCTGATCGGACACCGGTCGGCGCCAAGCCCGAGGTCCTCGCGCAAGAGCCGCCAAGTCTCGAGGCATTGGTCGTAATAAGGATCGCCCTTGGCGACCTCCGCCTTCGGAAGGCCGTGGAAAGAAACCAGGATCGTATCGGGAACGAAATCGAGACGCGACAGCCGGGCTCGAAGGGAAGTCGCCAGAACGTCGATATAGCTGCGGTCGTCGAAATAGGGCGGCGCGATCCGCACCGCCGGTTGCCATCGCATTGCTTTTAGAGTTTCGAAAACTTTGTCATGGGCGCTCGCCGTCGTAGCGGCGGCGTATTGCGGATATAGCGGCAGGACCAGGATTCTCGAGCAGCCATGCTCTTTGAGAGTCACGATTCCTTGCGCGATGTCCGGCTTGCGGTAGCGCATGGCCCACGCGATGAAGAATGTTTCGCGTGCCGTGCGCTGGCCTTTCGGGTCGAGCCCGTCGGCGCCGATCCAAGCCGCGAGCTTTTCGGCCTGCGACCGGGTTATCGCCTTCAGCGGACCATCGCCCGTCTCCTTGTTCCAGATCGCGGCATAGTGCTTGGCGATCCGGCGCGGGCGCAGAACCAGAATGATAAAGTGCAGGATCGGCCACCAGAAAATCCGTGGCGTCTCGATCACCCGCGGATCCGACAGGAATTCCTTGAGAAACCGGCGCACCGGCCAGAAGCGGGGGGCATCCGGCGTGCCAAGGTTGACAAGGAGAATGCCGATCTTTCCCGCCGGAACCGGCTTGTTGGTATTCGCGGAGACATTGGGGGACGCCATATATCGCTAGGCTCGCTTGTCGAGGTGGTCCATTGCGGCATCAGCTATAGGGCGCATTCGTTGAACATGGCAAGGCACCCACGCGCGCGATGTTTCCAGATGTTTCGTCCTTTTCGATGACACATTTGCGAACATCCTCAGCGTTCCCCAAAAATCGCGCTGCCGATCCTTACATGGGTCGCGCCGAGTTGTATCCCGAGCTCGAAATCGGCGCTCATTCCCATGGAGAGCGCCAAGAGTCCGTTGCGCGCGGCGATTTGGTTCAGAAACGCGAAATGCGGCGAGGCCTGATCGTCGAGCGGCGGAATGCACATGAGGCCTGAAATTTCGAGATCGAAAGTCTTGCGGCAGCTGGCGATGAAGCGATCCGCCTCTTGCGGCAGGACGCCCGCCTTCTGCGGCTCGGCCCCGGTGTTGACCTGGACATAAAGGCGGGGATGGCGTGCGGTCCTTTGAATTTCCGAGGCGAGCGCCTTGGCGATCTTTTCGCGGTCCACCGTCTCGATCACATCGAAAAGGAGGACCGCGTCATGCGCTTTATTGGACTGCAAAGCTCCGATGAGGTGGAGTTCGAGGCCGGGATGGCTCGCTTTGAGCGGCGGCCATTTCTCCAGCGCCTCCTGGACCCGGTTCTCGCCGAAAACCCGCTCTCCGGCGCCAATCACGGGCGTAATGTCTTGCGGGTCAAAGGTTTTTGAGACGCAAACGAGGGTCACCTCTTGCGGCTCGCGTTCCGCATCGCGCGCGGCGCGGGCGATACGGGCGCGCACCAATGCGAGGCGCTCTAGGGTCGTCGCGGGAGGCTTTTTGCTTTTTCGCAAAGCCTTGGTCTTTCTTTCTCCTCCGGGCGCGCGGAACATGTCTTGTTCGGAGGGACAATCGGACAAAAACGTTTCAAGTGAAACGAGACCTGTGCGCGGCGCCGCCTTGGCAAGGCGGTGGGGGATTGGAGCGCGCTTGCCAGATTTTGAGAGGCAGCATCATTGCTGCGGCGAGTGAAGATCACAAGATTGGCGCTTTGGCGATGGGTTTGCAACGGTCGATTTTGCTGGCCCGCTCAGGCCATTTGCAGCCGCCAGAAGCGTTTGCAATTGTAAGCGATCACGGCGAGATGGATTTGCAGCCTTGCCTTGGCGAGGCCGATCCATCGCATGGAGCGAAAATGATAGCTGCGCTTCCACGTGCCAAAGATTTTCTCGATCCTTGCACGGACCGGGCGCAGCGGGCGGTTGTGCGCTTCGAGCGTGGCGGCTCTCAGCCAGCGGTGGCCTTTGCGCATCAACCGCGGGGTTCCGCCCTTCGCTGCGATCGCCTTTTCGACCGAGAGCGCGTCGTAGGCTTTATCGCCGTAGACCTCGCCCGGCTCATCCGGAACGATCGAAGGGGCGACATTGACATCGGGCTCGTTGGCCGCAGTGATTGCGACATCGCGGATGATTCCACTGTCCTTATCGACGGCAACATGCGCCTTATAGCCATGTGCCGGCGCGCGGCTTTTGTGCTTCACCCAAGCCGCGTCTTTATCGCCTTTGCTGGCCGAGCCGATGATCGTTGCATCAATGAGCGTGCCTTTGCGCACGCAAGCACCCTTGGATTCGAGATCAAGGGCGATGACCTCGAAGAGGCTGCGGTCGAGCCCATGCGCGGTAAGCTCGCGCCGAAAGCGCACAAAGGCGGTGCGCTCGGGCGTTGCTTCGTTCCGGGCAAAGCCGCAAAAGCGGCGGAAGCTCGCCCGGTCCGAGAGCGCCTCGGCCAGCATCACATCGGAAAGATCATACCAGGTGGCCAGCAACAGGGCTTTGAACATTGCAAGCGGCGGCCAAGCCTTCTCGCCATTGGCGGCATTATAAAGCCGCGCCATAACGGACTGCGCATGCGACCAATCAATCAATGCCCCAAGCGCGTCGAGGCTCGTTTGGCGTTCGGCCATTGCGCCGAAGCGAAACATCTCCTGCCCGATCCACCGGTGTGCCATGATCCACTCCCAGTCGTTGCAGGCAAAAAGAATCATGCGCAGCGAGCCAGCGCAAGCACCCGGAAGCACTTGCGCACAGGTCTCGAAACAGTTTCGTCCGATGGGGGCCGGAAACCTCACACACCCTCATACATCGCGCGGCCTTCAGACATGCAAGATTGCGCGGAAAATTGGTCTTTTGGGCGGTTGAAGCATGCTGGGTGGCGCGTTGTCCTCCTCCATCATCACGATTGAGGCCGGGTCGCCAGGATTAGTCCGGCCGCAAGCGGTCGAGGGAGTTGAGCCCGGCAATCGCCATACGGCCGAGGTCGGCAGCCAGCTGCTCGATGAAACTCTTGTCTATCTTCAGGCTTAGCGGCGGCTTCGACAGCGTTTCGTAGTAGCGGATGAAGGGGGCAACCTGCTGGGTGAGCCAGATCGTCGCGACGGCAATTTCTGCGCGAGCAGCTTCCGCCGGCAGGAAGCGGCGGACGATCTTTCCGGCCTGGTCCAGGAGCGGCAGTTTCTCGCTGGCGATGAAGTCGCGGTAGACCGCCGTTGGCGCCAGCGTTTCCCAGGCGAAAATGCGCAGATAACGGCCGATCTGGCTGTGCTTGAGGAGTGGCGTCACCTGCTGCCGGATAAAGAGACGCACCGCCTCGTCGCGGGGCACGCGGTCGATATTTTTTTCGTCGAGCAGCGACGCATCACTCAGTGCCGCGACGGCCACGCGGAGGACCTCGTGGTAAAGCGCCTCCTTGCCGCCGAAATGATAATTGATCGCCGCCTGATTGACCGATGCGCGGCGGGTAATCTCGCGCACCGAGCCGCGGTCGAAACCGTTTTCGGCGAACACGTCGGTGGCATGGTCGAGAAGCGCCTGGCGGGTAATTTCAGTTATCTTCACCATAACAATTTCTTGGCGAGGGAGGTCAGCCCATCGCCCATGGACGCCACGGATTCGACAACGCGTGTTTTCGAGGTGGAGATCGTACCCCCGAGGTTGGCGACGACGCGCATCCCATATTGGAGGGGAGGCAGCGGCTCTGCTTTCACGCGCGCGGAGGCGACGGCGGGCTCCATCGTCGCGAGCGGCTCCTGCGCCGGCGGCAGAACTTTGGGAACGCTGGCGGCAACATGCACTTTGCTAGAACCTGGCCGGTCACGCCTCGGCGCGGCCGCTGGCCGTGGCGGGAGGGGGACGGCTGCGGCAGTCGTGGGCTCGCTCATAGCAAAATTGGCCGGTTGGCTGGCCGCCGCGGACGGAGCTCTCAGAGCGGCGACATGGGAGAGCCCGACACGCTCCATGAAATCAGCGAGCGCCTCGCTCGTTTGTTCCCGCGCGGGCCCTCCGTCCATGGACGATAGCCGCCCATCGTCCCGCGCAATGGGAGGTGTGGGCTTTGTCGTATAAGGAAAAAGGGCCATGACGAGGACAGTTGCGAGGCTCGAGACAAGAATCTCGGCAAATTTCCGCGTCAAGGCATGCAGCCCGTTTCGGATTGCCAGGGGAATCGGCACCTTCACGAAGGCCTCCTACGCACGTTTGAAACGATCGTTTGAAATTCAAACGCTTGTTAGAGGCAAAATTATG
Organism: uncultured Alphaproteobacteria bacterium; assembly: GCA_963712225.1. Classification (GTDB taxonomy): domain Bacteria; phylum Pseudomonadota; class Alphaproteobacteria; order Rhizobiales; family Beijerinckiaceae; genus Methylocapsa. The sequence goes on along the minus strand of CAVQHH010000011.1, from coordinate 57,997 downwards.
GCGCCGCTCAAAAACCGGCCGCCTCTATCGTCCGCCGCGGTTGGATGGGGCGGCGCGGGCGATGCGGGCGCGCACCACGTCGAGGCGGTCGAAGACGGTTTCGGGAGGCTTTTTTGCTTTGTTGCAAAGCTTCGACCGTTCTTTGTACGCCGGGCGCGCGGATCATGTCTTATTCGGAGGGAAAACCGGACAAAAACGTTTACGTGAAACATTTTTGTCCGATCAGGGCCGGAAATCTTACAAGCGCGCATACGAACCTCAACGCAGCAAATTTCCGATCAATCAGCGTTGATTTGATCGGAGTTGCATTATGTGTTGGTTGAACTGCCGCGAGACGAGCACGAAACAAAAGAATGCGCCCAGTGAAGCCATCGACCCTGCTCCCCTCTCTTTGTTTTGGCCTCTTCACGAGCGCCGCATGGGCGGCGTTGAAGCCGGGAGACTCCGCGCCCGATTTTACCGTGGACGCCGCGCTGGGCGGCAAAGAATTCACATTCTCCCTCGCCGAAGCCCTGAAAAAGGGACCGGTGGTTCTCTACTTCTATCCCAAATCATTCACGAGCGTCTGCACTGTCGAAGCCCATGAATTTGCCGAAAACATCGAGAATTTCGCGGCGGCCGGCGCGAGCGTCATTGGCCTATCGGGCGACAAGATCGAGGTGCAGCGCGACTTTTCGGCCAAGGAGTGCCGCGACAAATTCCCGGTGGGCGCGGACCCCAGCTTTTCGGTCATAAAGGCCTATGACGCCGCGTTCAACATTCCGCTTGTGGGCGCGGCCTTCGCCAACCGCATTTCCTATGTGATTTCGCCCGAGGGAAAGATTCTTTATACCTACTACGATTCCCACGCGGAGAAACACATCGAGAATACGCTGGCCGTCGTCAGGAGATGGCGCGAGGATCATAAGCCCTAAGATCCGGGCCTCGTACTACCGGGTTGCGGCCATCCATCAAAAGCCCGGCCCCAGCCCGGCCCGAAGTAGTAAGAAGCGCGCCGGGAGCGCCTGGTCACTTGGCGTAGTTTCGGCCTTGATGTGTTTTTTTACATATGCTATATATAACCTATGGTGCCGGCTAAACTCATTGAAAGCCAAAAATTCACGCTGGATGGCGGCGCGACAGTTCAAATCAAAATTTGGCGGTTGCCGAAGCCGACGGTGGAACGGCCGCATGGTTTGAAATACTCGCTATTCTTTGGAAGATATGGTCAGCGAATCATTGGCTACGACAACGAAACAGGGAAGGGCGATCACCGTCACTACCGGGATCGCGAAGAACGTTACGAGTTCACGACGTTCGAGACACTTGTTTCGGATTTTTGGCGGGATGTGAAAAAGGAGATCGAAAATGAGAGAGGTCAAACTACACGTTGAGACCCTTGACGGCTTCGCCCGCCGCTCAATGGAAATGGCGCGGCGATTGGATCAAGGGGTGCGAAAACAAGGACAGGGCCATATCTCATTCGAGAGCATGGAAGGCCTGCTCAGGGTGCTGACGCCCAATCGATGGCGCTTGTTGCGAACACTGCGCAATCACGGCCCTCTTTCGGTCCGTGCGCTCGCGCGGTCGCTCGATCGCGACTACCGGGGCGCGCATGCCGACGTGGCCTTGTTGATCGACGCCGGTTTAATCGAGCGGAACGCGCAGGGAGCGATCTTCGTTCCGTGGACACGCATCACGGCAGAAATGGCTTTGAACATCGCGGCGTAGCCGCAAGCGCAAAGCGAGGCGGACCCTGCTTTGGCGGTTCATGCAGCTGAAATCGGTTGTCCGATTGGAGCCAGAAATCTTACAACCTCTCATACGCCACGCCGGTTTGTGACAAGTAGGATTGCGCGGAAGATTGGTCTTTTGGCGGTTGGATGGCACGGGCGAGACCGGTCTCGGAAAGCGTCCTACTACTGGCGTTTCCAAACGCTTCCGTTCACCCAGTTAATTGTAATTTTGTCATCCAGCACGAACGCGCGCACATTGCCGGGCATGGTCACAAGAAACTGATTGGGAGTTTCATAAATTCCTACCGATTTTTTTCCGACTTCATTTGTAATTGAAAGAATCGTATCGTACTGCTCAATCGAAGCTAGTGCATTGTAGTCCTGACATTTTTTAAAGCAAAGGTAAGACCCTGTTAAGTCCTGTGCTGGATTGAACTCTCCTAGAATTCCCTTAAGTTGTTCCTCTCTTAATCCTTTCGATGTGAGAACCTTCTTCACGACCTCCTTGCTAAGGCCAATTCCAAAAAGCTGGGAGATTACCGCAACATGGGCCTTTGTTACCTTAATATTGTCATCTTTCGTAAGATCTTCTTTTATAAGACTAGTCTCTAAAAAATTAGCAAGGTCTAATTTCAATCGTGCTCTGCGGTTCTCATCTTCATTATTATAGTTTTTCTCTGTAATAGTATTTGTAATCGAGACAGCGGCGTATGAGAAAAGACTCGCGACAATGACTCCGGCCACACCTAAAATTGGCGCAGCCCATTTTTTGGCGAAGCTTTTCTCAAGCGCCAGTTTATCCTGCTCAACTTTAAGTCTCTCGCGCTCAATTTCCAACTTCTCTTTTTCACGCTCAGAGTTGTCCGAAAAGTTCGTCAAGTCAGACAAAGCTTTCTGAGCATGAGGCGAATCGAGGCGAGGCGGAGAAAAGCGAGTGCGTTTCGGGTGAGATTTTCAAAATCCTTGGCCAGGCGGCGACAACGATTGAGCCAAGCGAAGGTGCGTTCGACGACCCACCGCCGTGGTAAAACCGCGAAGCCTTTTGCCTGATCCGATCGCTTCACAATTTCGATTTTTAGGTGGGGCAACACCTTGGCAGCCGCCTTTCGAAAAGCCTGCCCTTGGTAACCGCCATCGGCGAAGAGCTTTTCGAGAAATGGGCACATGCCAAACAAGGTTGACAAAACCACCACGCCGCCGTCGCGATCTTGAATATCCGCCGGATGCACGAGGGCATGAAGCAAAAGGCCTAAAGTGTCGACGAGAATGTGCCTGCTTCTTGCCGTTGATTTTTTTGCCCGCATCATAGCACGTGGGGGTCGATGCAAACCTTTCGGATCGTCTTTCATCAGGCTACCCCTCCATCTCGCCTGCCTGCTTTGTTTAACTGATCCCCCGCTGAGGTACAAGCTGGGTCTTGACCGAGAGAAGATTGACCGGGTCCGTTAATTAATGCTGTGTAGGCCCGGTTGGAGCCGTCATTGCGACCGCGAGCCGCGGCGAAGCGGGAAGCAATCCAGGCGCTTCCAGCGTCTGTGGATTACTTCGTCGCTGCGCTCCTTGCAATGACGCAATTCGTCACGGGTCGCCCGTTCGCGAGATTGGGTATCAGGCCGCCTTACTGAACCGACCGACGATCAAAAGCATGACTTAAGAGCGCTATAACGCCCGCGTGGTGGAACCCAAATGGCAAAGGATTTGGGAGGAAAAAGAAATCTTCCGCACGCGGAACGATGACCCGCGCGAAAAATATTACGTCCTGGAGATGTTTCCCTATCCGTCCGGCCGCATCCACATGGGCCATGTCCGCAATTATACGATGGGCGATGTGATTGCCCGCTCGGCTTCACCCCGGCCCTCTCCGGTCAAGTTCAACACCAGTTGGATTGGCGGTCGCGTTGCGCCCATGAGACCCTGAGTTTCACCCCAGGACGGCCGGGCATGCCCGGCACACAGGATGCGAAGGCGCGAGGGGTCCGCTCGCGACCTTGACAGGAGCGGCCCGCTCGACAAAAATTCCTGCCGCCGGACGTCAGCCGAAATCCGGCATTGATCGCCGTTTGAAGTCCAAGTATTTGCAAGTAATTGGTTTGGGGGGATGGCATGACAATTTCACGTCGAAAGATCTTACTTCACGGTTGCGCCATCGGGGCAGGCGCCATTGCGGCGCAGATACCAGGCGTCGTTGCGCTCGCGCAAGGGCAGTCGCCGCAGCGCCGTTCGCTCGGCGATCTGCAATTGAACGATCCAATCGTTCAGGCTTGGCGCGACGGCGTCGCGCAATTGAAGCAGACGCCGGCGAGCAAGGCGATCAGCTGGGCGAACTTCGCCGCCATTCACGGGAACGCCAATGCCTTCAACCTGTGTCCGCACGGCAACTGGTACTTTCTTCCGTGGCATCGGGCATTTCTGCTGATGTACGAGCGGACGGTGCGGCAGCTTACCGGGCACAACGACTTCGCGCTGCCTTATTGGGATTGGACCGCCGATCGTCAGCTGCCCGCGGCGTTCACTCAGCCGACGTGGAATGGCCAACCCAATCCGCTGTACGAATTGCAGAGGTCGATGTCGCCAACCGATTCGCTCCCCGACGAGATTGTCGGTCAAGGGGTCATCGCCACGATCCTCGGCGAGACGCCCTATGAGACTTTCGGAACGAGCCGGCCGAGCGGTCAGGACTCGCTCGACCAGTCCTGGATTAACTGCGAAGGCTGCGGCGTTTCCGGCACGCTTGAAGCAACGCCGCATAATAACGTCCACAACATCGTGGGCGGGCTCATGGGCGGCACCCAGTCGGCGCTGGACGCGATCTTCATGATGCATCATTGCAACATCGACCGGATCTGGGCGGTGTGGAATGTCAATAACCAGAATTCCAACGACCCGCTCTGGACCGATATGACGTTCCAAAACAATTTCTACAATCCGGATGGATCATTCTATTCTCCGAAGGTCTCGGACTTGTATACCCCAGAAACTCTTGGTTACACGTACGGGCTCGCGCCCCTGCCCGCCGCGGCGGTGGCGCCGGCCGTCATGGCGCTCGGGGACAAGATCAAGACCCTCTTTGCAACTCCCAACGTGAGCAGCGCCGCCGGGATAAAGACCTTCACCGCGCCAAACGTCCAGCAAGCGACGGCAAGGGCGAACAAGCCTCTCGACATTGCGGTCGCGGTCGATCGCAATCTCTTGACAGCGGTCGCCCGGCGTGCGCCGGCCGCAGCCGGCAGTGAGCTGCTCGATTCCAACACGGCTCGGGAACGGGCCGCCTCGGGCCCACGAGCGCTTGCCTTCATTCGCGACATCGCGGTCACGCAACATAAGAACACGCTGTACAGGGTGTTCATCGACTGCGACTATCTCTCGCAGGGGACGCCGATTTCCGATCCTCACTACATAGGCACGTTCGGAATATTCGGGGATCATCAAGGCCATGGCGGCAAACCGGCCCTAAAGCCGTCGATCGTCCTCGATCTGACAAGCGCGATAAAGCGCGTTTACGGCAGCGCGACGGAACTTCCCGGCCGCATCCGGATTCAAATCCTGCCGGTGCCGAACACATCAACCGCCGGTCCGACCGGAACGGCCGCGCCGGGGCGCGTCGAAGTTGCGTTCGTCTCCGCCTGAGCCCATATCAGGGCATCGCGCGACGTATGTGTATGGGACGAAGGGAATGGGTGATCGCCGGTCATGCTTGATGGGCTTGGGATGTGTACTTGTGGTTGCGCTAATGTCTCAGGGCTCCGGTGCGGCGCAGGATCCCCCGGTTGCAACGGTCGCCAGCCCGGCGCTCGTGACTGCCACGGGGGCGCCTGTGGCTGACCAGGGTTTGGCGAGCCAGTCCCCTCGCGTGATCATCAGTGTGACGGCCTTTCGGCCGCCGCGCGAGGGCGCTGTCCAAGCTGTCGTGAAGGTCCAAAAGGATGGGGACCGGACGGAGCAGGAGATCGGGCGCTTCGGCATCTTCCCGAATACCGAATTCAAGGCAGCCGACCCGTCCAACGCGCAGCGCTTCGGCCTTCCGCTGCCCAAAGAGCTGGCCAGTGGCGGAGCCGTCAAACTGAATGTGTATCTGGTTCCGTTCAAGGGAGACGGGAGCGGCGCGCTGTTGGAGATCGGGGGCGCCGAAATCCGCTGACTTAGGCGCAAATCTGAACTGGTTTTCGGTGCCTGCGCACCTTACCAAAGTGTTTCGAGACCTGTGCGCAAGTGCTTCCGGGTGCTTGCGCTGGCTCGCTGCGCATGATTCTTTTTGCCTGCAACGACTGGGAGTGGATCATGGCACACCGGTGGATCGGGCAGGAGATGTTTCGCTTCGGCGCAATGGCCGAACGCCAAACGAGCCTCGACGCGCTTGGGGCATTGATTGATTGGTCGCATGCGCAGTCCGTTATGGCGCGGCTTTATAATGCCGCCAATGGCGAGAAGGCTTGGCCGCCGCTTGCAATGTTCAAAGCCCTGTTGCTGGCCACCTGGTATGATCTTTCCGATGTGATGCTGGCCGAGGCGCTCTCGGACCGGGCGAGCTTCCGCCGCTTTTGCGGCTTTGCCCGGAACGAAGCAACGCCCGAGCGCACCGCCTTTGTGCGCTTTCGGCGCGAGCTTACCGCGCATGGGCTCGACCGCAGCCTCTTCGAGGTCATCGCCCTTGATCTCGAATCCAAGGGTGCTTGCGTGCGCAAAGGCACGCTCATTGATGCAACGATCATCGGCTCGGCCAGCAAAGGCGATAAAGACGCGGCTTGGGTGAAGCACAAAAGCCGCGCGCCGGCACATGGCTATAAGGCGCATGTTGCCGTCGATAAGGACAGTGAAATCATCCGCGATGTCGCAATCACTGCGGCCAACGAGCCCGATGTCAATGTCGCCCCTTCGATCGTTCCGGATGAGCCGGGCGAGGTCTACGGCGATAAAGCCTACGACGCGCTCTCGGTCGAAAAGGCGATCGCAGCGAAGGGCGGAACCCCGCGGTTGATGCGCAAAGGCCACCGCTGGCTGAGAGCCGCCACGCTCGAAGCGCACAACCGCCCGCTGCGCCCGGTCCGTGCAAGGATCGAGAAAATCTTTGGCACGTGGAAGCGCAGCTATCATTTTCGCTCCATGCGATGGATCGGCCTCGCCAAGGCAAGGCTGCAAATCCATCTCGCCGTGATCGCTTACAATTGCAAACGCTTCTGGCGGCTGCAAATGGCCTGAGCGGGCCAGCAAAATCGACCGTTGCAAACCCATCGCCAAAGCGCCAATCTTGTGATCTTCACTCGCCGCAGCAATGATGCTGCCTCTCAAAATCTGGCAAGCGCGCTCCAATCCCCCACCGCCTTGCCAAGGCGGCGCCGCGCACAGGTCTCGTTTCACGTGAAAAAAACTTACAGGGACTAGGGCCGTGTTCAGTTGAGCAAGACGATAGCGGAAGCCAACTGGACTCCGGCGAGAAAATTTCGGGCGAGTTTGTCGTAGCATGTGGCGATGGCTCGAAAATGCCTGAGTTTATTGAAGAGGCGCTCGGCGAGGTTGCGTTCGCGGTAGAGCGCGAAATCGCAAAGCCGTTGGGTTTTGCGGTTCGCTTTCGGCGGGATGACCGGAGTGATTTCCCGCTGGGTCAGGGTGGCGATAATCGGATCGGCGTCGAAGGCCTTGTCGGCGATCAAGGCGTCTGGATTGGCGGCTTCAATCAACTCCGCTGCGCGAGCCAGATCATCGGCCTGACCTGGCGTGAGTATCTGGCGTGAGTATTAAGCGGATAGGATTGCCAAGAGCATCGACAAGCGCATCGACAAGAGCGTTGATTTTGGTTGTCAGTCCACCGCGCGAGCGGCCGATCGCTTGCGCGCCGTTTTTTTTTCGCGCCCCGGCACTGGGCTGGTGAGCCCGCACAATAGGGGCGTCGATCATCATGTATTCGTTCTCGTGATCGCTTGCCAACAGATTGAAAATGCGCTCAAAAATCCACTCTTCGCGCACCGGCTGAAGCCCTGGTGAAGGGTTTTCCAATCCCCGCAACGCTCCGGAAGATCGCGCCAAGGAAGGCCGGCCCTATACCGATAGAGAACGGCTTCGACAAACAATCGATTGTCCGCCGCGGTGCCTCCAACATGGCCTTCGCGGCCGGGAAGAAAATCCTTGATCCGATCCCATTGGTCGCCGCGTAATGCATAGCGTCGCATCGGTCAGCCCCTCCTCAGGCCGACCACCCATCAATCACGCCATTGCTGATTTGGGAATCCCTTCCGCAGAATCGCGCCAAACGAACAACAGCGTTCCACGTTTGATTCTGATCCGTTCTCGCGCCATGGCCTCCTAACTGAACACAGGCCCTAAAGTAACCTTCCAGCGTCTCATTGAAGTTCACGACTGAAATGGACGCGGAGAATGAGCGTGAGGCGCTGGAGATCGCTCTCCAAGCTGTCAATCAAAAGGGATTCCGGCGGCAAGTCTTCTCACAGCCAAGGAGCAAATCGATTCACTTCCAGGGGCCAATCGATGAAGAATGGCAAGCTATCTCGGCAGTGATCGAACCTGACACCGGCCGCTAGGCCTGTCCTGGCATGACGAGGACCGGCGAGTTCCTATGCGAGCATGACGCGATCCGTAAAGGGTGCCAAGCCGACGGGCAATGGACAATAGGGTCGCCATGCGCCGCCGGCACTGTGCCTGCAAATTGGCCGCGCTCACGTACGAGAACTGGAGCGCGGCCAGCCGATAAATGCGCCCACGGCTAGGCATTGCCCGCGTGATGGTGGGCACGGGCAATGCCGCTCAATACCAACATTTGTTTTTAATTTCGCTCGAACTTTGGAATCAATTTATCTTAATCTCGATCTTGATACCATGCCGGCCGCCGTGACCGCACGCCGTTATGCGCTCTAAAAATCCAGCGCGGCCGCGCGAGCACATATTTCAATAACCTCACGCCTAATTGCGTCACGATCACGGAGCCGGTGTCTGATCGAAAGGAACAAAAATTCAGCGCCCCCAGCAGCGCCCGCGTCGCCCGCCAAGACTCTCGCTTCGGCTGCCGCAAGATTCCCGGCGCAAGCCTTTCATGATCAATCCGTCGATCTTCTCAAGGAATTGCTCCGCGATTTTGACGTCTTCCTTGCGCTCCGGATGGATGGGCTGTGGGAACATGATAACTTTGGGATTCCCGTATCGCCATTACCCCACCTGTTCCGCCGCTTCGCCGTGGGTCCGTGGAACATCGCTCATGTAGCTTTCCCGAAGCTCGCTTGCCTTCGAACTCCCCAAATCGGCCCCGCGCTCATTGTTCCGATCGCTCCAGCCGCCCGTCGCACCCGTCATTGGATTTGAGTTCTTTGTCACGATGCCGTGATGTTTCTACCCAGTGAAACTTTTGGCGACATCACACAGCGATAACTGGCAATCGCCGGGTTGCCAGCGAAGGCGCCGCATTGTGGCTGGCCCACTCCCGGCTATCCACTAGGCGCAGCCCTGATCTGACACCCATCAGGTCAGGGGCCTCCGCCGCGGCTCTCGCGCCACGTTTGGCGCAAGGCGTCCCGCGTAAGCTCCGTGGCTTAGACCATCGACTCATAAAAGCGCATCCAGATTCGAGGGGAAGCGAGTTTGACGCCGGCGAGGAAGTTATCGGGCGTTTTGTCGTAGCGCGTGCTACGGCACGGTAGTGTTTGATTTTGTTGAAGAAGCGCTCGACGAGATTTCGGTATCGGTAAAGGTAGGAGCTGAAGGCCGGCACATTCTTGCGGTTTGGCATCGGCTTGATGTTGGCCCATGCGCCGCGTTCATCGAGGCTTTTGCGCAGCTCGTCGCTGTCATAGGCGCGGCCGGCCAGAAGCGTCTGGCCCTCCATGAGAGCGCCCAGCATGTCGCGTGCGCTGCGCCCGTCATGGGCCTGGCCTTCGGTCAATTTCAAAGCAAGCGGCAGGCCGGCGGCATCGACAAGCGCATGGATCTTTGTCGTCAGGCCGCCCCGCGAGCAGCCCATGCAACCGGATCGATCGTCTTTTTTTGGCGTTGGCGGCATGCCGATGCACGCGGATCGAGGACGCGTCGATCATCTGGATATCGCCATCGTAAGCCTTTGACACAGCTTCCGAAAGCCGATCCAGACGGCCGCCTTGCGCCCCCTGTTGAAACGGTTCACGCAGGTCGTGTGCAGACCGTAGCGCTCCGGAATGTCGGCCCAGGGTGCGCCCGTCCGCAGCCGCCAGAATATCCCTTTCAACACGCGCCGGTCATCCACCCGGGCGACGCCGCGCGGCTTGTTCGGTCCTCGGCAGTCGCCTCCGCCGGGAGCGGCTCCGCTTCGATCACGACGAGATCGCAAGCCGTCGCGACTTTCAACGTCATGTTCGCGGCCTTGGCGACTAGGCCCGCATAATACGCCTGAATGTCCTGCGGGCCGGCCGGAAGATGAACAGACGTTCCGGCGAGGAGAAGCGGCAGGTGGCCGGCAAGCTTTGCATTCGTGCCCTTGGCCGCGATCGTGATCCGCGCCGTCTCCTCGGCCCCGCTGAGCGTAACCTCGATCACGCCGCCGCGCGGAATTGCCGCGGCAGCGATCAGACATAGATTCAGGATTAGCTTAACATTGTTCTTTGGCATTCGAAGAGGAGGGATATTCCATTCGAGTTCCGTCCGCTCGCCGCCAAAGAGGCCGCGCGCGACCGTGGCCGCATCGCTGGTATCGATCGACGCCCCGGCCGAACCGGCGGCCCCGAAAGCCAACCGGCAAAATTGCAGACGCGCCGAGGCCTGCCCGGCGCTTTTCTTGATCAGATCGAGCGCAAAGTCGCGAAGTTCCGCGTCTTGCTCCTCGTCGAGCATCTCAAGGCCATTGATAATCGCGCCAACCGGGCCGATCACATCATGACAGACGCGGGAGCAAAGAAGTGCGGCGAGGTCGAGGGGGTCGAGGGCAAACACCGTCATGATTCTTCCATTCAAAGGCAACGCCTTTTCAAGCAGTGGAGACTAGGCTACGTGCTCCAGAATTGCGCCAATTGAAAAACCGGGAACTTTTGCCACGGCAAGAAGTGCTTGGCTCCAGGGCGACGGGGGCGCCAAACTAACACGAAACGTCAAACGCCGAAGTGAAGCGCTGCCGCGCCCACTCGTCAAAGCTAACAATTTCAATCTGCGAATTATAGATTAACAAATCGTCGTAACAGGGGTCACCGCACGGTTTGTTCAAAATCTTAAGATTGTGAGCCATCCGAGAAATCACCGTCTTACAGAAGAGGGTTCTGAACCAGTTTGAGGCTCATTTACGTTACGGCATTCCTTCCAGCGGCAGCCGAAATGGTCACGAGTGAGTCAGTGTCTAACACCGTCCGCCATCTTCGCCACGAAAAACTCCAGCTCCAAGAAAATGGCTAATCCAAAAGTTTTGGAGTCCTCGCGCATACTATCTTTAATCAGATAAATCTCGAGATGCCTTGGATTGCTTGTATCAATGACTGCGCCCCTGTTTAAGTCGCAGATCGCGCCAATTTCAGTCAGCAGCTGAAGGCTGGCCATCGCTCTGCTGATCCTCGACAGTGCCGGCTGGCACGGTTCGCCGCGTCTCGTCGTGCCAGCCAACATCGTGCTCCTGCCACTTCCACCCTACGCGCCGGAGCTGAACTCGACAGAGAATCTCTGGGAGTATCTGTGCAGCAACTGGCTGACCCTGCGTCTGGGACACTTAATGAGGCGGTCCTCGACGCCTGTTGCGATGCCTGCGATGAGGGGTGCTTTTTCGAGGGCCTTGATCGTATCGAAAAGCGCGGATGACACTGTCATACCTCCATTGAAATTGGAATCACAAGCTTACCTGCGGCATGCTCACCCCGCCCCCAAAAGGCTCATCGCTTCGCCGCGCTCGAAAATATTGAGCAACAATCGCAGGGCGCCGCCGCGCGGGCCTTCCAAACGCGGATTTTCCTCGACGATCCGCCGTGCTTCGTCGCGCGCCAAATTCAGCAGCGGCCCGTGCGCGGAAAGATCAGCGAGGCGAAAACCCGGCAGGCCGGATTGCTTCGTGCCAAGCACCTCGCCCTCGCCGCGCAGGCGAAGATCTTCCTCGGCGATGCGAAATCCGTCGTCCGTCTCGCGAATGATCGCGATCCTCGCCTTGGCCGCCTCGCCGAGCGGCGCCCGGTAGAGGAGCAAGCAGGAGGATTTGGCACCGGCGCGGCCGACGCGTCCCCGCAATTGATGCAACTGGGCAAGCCCGAACCGCTCGGCATGCTCGATCACCATGATGGTTGCTTGCGAAATATCGACGCCGACCTCGATGACCGTCGTCGCGACCAAGATTTGGGTCGTCCCTTGCGCAAACGCAGCCATCGCGGCATCCTTGTCGCGGCTATTCATCTTGCCGTGGACAAGCCCCACTTTATCACCAAAGACCTCTTGCAGACGAAGGAAGCGTTCTTGCGCGGCGGCCGCGTCGAGCGTCTCGCTTTCCTCCACGAGAGGACAGACCCAGAACGCGCGGGCGCCGTCCGCGATCGCGCGCCGCAGCCTCGCGATGAGTTCGTCCATGCGCTCTACCGGCAGTGCGCGTGTCTCGACCCTCTCGCGCCCCGTGGGCTTTTCCCATAAATTTGAAACATCCATGTCGCCGAAATAAGTCAGAACCAACGTGCGCGGAATAGGGGTCGCGGTCATGACGAGAATGTCGGCCGCCGCTCCTTTTTCGCCCAGCGCCAGGCGCTGATGGACGCCGAAGCGATGCTGTTCGTCGACCACGGCGAGGCCGAGGTCGCGGAAGGCGACGCTTTCTTGAAACAAGGCATGGGTGCCGATCACAATATCGACGGTGCCTTCCGCAAGCCGGGCGAGGGTTTTGCCGCGCAAGGCAGCCGTGTCGCGGCCCGTGAGGAGCGCCAGTCTGAGTTCGGCGGCTTCGCCGAACATCGCGAGCGTTTGGTGATGCTGGCGGGCGAGAATTTCGGTCGGCGCCATCAGCGCCGCCTGCCGCCCGGCCTCGACGACCGCCGCCATGGCAAAGAGAGCAACAATGGTTTTGCCGGATCCGACATCGCCTTGCAAAAGGCGCAGCATGCGGATTGGCGCGCCAAGATCGGCCTTGATTTCCGCAAGCGCGGCTTTCTGCGAAGCCGTGAGCGCAAAAGGCAGGGCGGCGGCGATCTTCTCTCTGATACGGCCATCTCCCTGGCTCGCGCGGCCGGGGGAGCGCCGGATTTTCGCGCGCATCAAGGCAAGCGCCAATTGGGAGGCGAGCAATTCGTCGAAAGCAAGCCGCATCCGCGCCGGCGCCTGCGGCGCGATGCTTTCCGGCGTGTTCGGGCGATGCACGTCCCGCAGGGCTTCAGCGAAAGTGGGAAAGGCCGGAATATTTAACGCCGTCCATTCATGCCACTCCGGCACGGCGGGGATTTTGGCGAGCGCCGCATCGATCGCCCTGCCGAGCGTTTTTTGAAAGAGCCCTTCGGTTGAAGGATAGACCGGCTCGACCGGCGCCATTCTGGCAAAACCTTCGCTGTCGAGCACGCGGTCTGGGTGCACGATCTGGCGATGCCCGTCCCAAAGCTCGAGCTTGCCGGAAATCCAGCGGGTCTCGCCAAGCGGCAAGCTCTTTTCGATCCAATGATGATTGGCGAGAAAGAAGACGAGGAGGACGTCGCCGGTCTCGTCCTCGACCAAGACTTTGTAGGGCGCCTTGGAGCGGGCACCCGGCGGCCGGTGCTCGACGGCCTTGACTTCGAGCGTGACGATTGTATCGAGCGGCGCATCGACGATCTTTGGCCGGTTGCGGCGGTCTATCGCAGCAAAAGGGAGATGGAACAGAAGGTCGAGCGCGCGGGCTTCCCCGGCGTCCCTCGTCAGGAGCCTGTCCAAGAGCTTGGCTGTTTTCGGTCCGATGCCGGGCAGGCTCGCGGCTGACGCGAAGAGAGGATTGAGGAGAGAGGGACGCATCGGAAGCCGCTGGTTGAGCGCTGCGTTAGTTCGAATTTGGTCTGCGTTGCGCCAGGACCGGTTATTCGACGCCTGCGTGAAACGGCCCATCCGAGGGCGCCGCTATCTATTGCTTACTACGTCGTGACAAACTCTTCCACCACGCAAGCGTCGGTTCGAACACTTGGGCGACAGGCTGCGTCCTGCCCCGCGTACCTATGTAAATTAATGCTGATCGGAGAATGCAAAGTGAAGGGCCTATGAAGAAGATTGTCCGTGGATCGGGAATAACTCCCTCTGAAAAATATCTGGCCAAGCTCGCCGACAAGACATTTCTGAACCTCTGGTCGTACCCGAATCTATTCATCAATAAAAAGGAAGGCGGCACTGGCGTCGGCAAAAAAGAGCTATGCGATCTGCTCGTGGTTTGTGGCGATGACATCATCATATTTAGTGACAAGAGCATCGAATGGCAAAAGACTGTGGATTTTCACGTAGCGTGGTCACGTTGGTACCGGCGTGCAGTGGAAAAATCCGTGGCCCAAATCTGCAAGGCTGAACGTTGGCTTGTCGATTTTGCTGACCGAATTTTTCTCGACCCGGAATGCAGGCAACGCTTTCCAATTGAACTGCCGCCTGCTCACCAGCGTCGAGTTCACGGCATCGTTGTCGCTCTCGGTGTGAATCAAGCCTGCTCAAATCACTATGGTAGCGGCAGCGGTACGTCGCCGGTCGTACCTACGCTCAAGCGCGCAAAGTACCATACAGATCGGACCATTCGGAATCACTTGCTCTTCGGTATCGGAGATGTCAGCCCGGAAGGATCATTTAACCACGTTTTCGATGATCCTTCCGGCATTAGACCTGCTGATGAAAGAACTGATACCGATGTCCGATTTTACGCGCTACCTTGCCCTTCGCGAGCGTAATTATTCGCTCGGCGACGTATTGCTGTCCGCGCCCGGTGATAGACAGACTTGATTGCACCGCTGCATCATGAGCTCATCGAAAGTCGAAACCAATTCCGAGCACAGATATTGCCATCAACCGCTCGATGAGCCGGGCCCACATGCATAAGATTTCGTCAGCGATCACTTTTTGCAATTGGTATCAGGACGTATGATCAATTGATTTATACGTCCCGATACCAATTGCAAAGGAGCGCTGACGAAATCTCATCCATGTGGATCCCCTCATCGCCCAGCTTAATGGCAATATCGTGGCTCGGAATTCGTTTGTACCTTCAGATTGGAGGTCATATGCAGCCGACGCCGAGAAAGCGTTGCGAACGATGGCCCTAGAGACGCGCGTCCGTCGGCGCATGCTGGGAGAAGCGCTGATTGCTGCGATGAAGAACGCCGAAAAACAAAAAGCAGAACGCTTTTGTCGTGTTGTCCTGCCGGGACCAAATTCGGCTGACCGGAAGATCGCCTATCTATTCTTGATCGTTGCTTATCCCGCGCATCTCAATCTGGCCGGGGGATACGAGCAATACCGCAAAGTGCGGGTAAACATGCTACATGCCTATTGTCTGCGTGTTTTCTCGGACAATCGACATCTGAAGAGAGTTGTTGGGATTGGGTTCGACGCATCTTCGACAGTGACGGGACGAAAAGGCGGATCAGAAGATTTACTTGCCCTTGAGGTTTCCAAATGGACGGAGGAGCTTGAGGAGCAGGCGCGCGAGCTGAGCGAAAAGTTCGATATTATGAAGCCGGAGCGAATAAAGCGCGGGGTAATTTCAGCGCAGGAATATCCCGCAGCGGCTCAAATCCCGCCGTCTCACGGACTTTCCAGGCAGCATCGACGCGCGCTCGAAAGAGCAAGGCACAACGCGGAACGGGGGCGGCGCTGACAGGTGGCGGCCCCGTGCCGGCCACGGATGGAAGCATGATCCGGGCGGCGCAATTGTCACGTGGGGGGACTTGCCTCTCAACGGCCATTTCGGACGCAATTACGGGTGCGCGCTTACGCGGATCGGCGGCGTCTGGCCAAAATTCGGCGGGGCGACGGCTTTTCTGGAAACGCTTTAAGGAAGGCTCGCCCGCTCGCGGTCGGGCTTCGGCTTTACGTCCAAGCCCGGCGCGGGATGGCCGTCCTTGTGGTGAAGCACTTCTTTTAGCCTGTTGCGTTCGAAAATGATGATCACGAAAATCGACAGAAAAAGGGGGATCAGCAGGTAGGCAAGCCGGAAGACCAGCAGAGCCGCCAGCACTTGAGTATTTCGCATCTCCGGCATGGCGGTGATGAAGAGCCCGTCAAAAACGCCCACGCCGCCTGGCGCGCCGGTCCAGAGCGCGACGCCAAACGAGGCGATGAATACCGCGAGCACGATGAAATAGCCGGGATTGCCGGCCTCCGGCAAAGCGAAATAGATTATTCCAGCGGCTCCGAGGATTTCGAGGGGCGCCGCCAGCAGTTGCCGGGCGGTGATTTCGAATTTCGGATATTCCAACCGGAAACCCTTTATTATCAGGGGCCTAAATCTGAATATGGAACCGATCACATAGACGGCAGCGCCGCCGAGGAAAACTACGCCCACCAGCCGAGCGGTCGTTTGATCGGTGAGAAAACGCAAATTTGCCGGCAGCAAGCCTCGGAAGCGGCTTAATTGCTCCGGCTCCAGAACCGATATGAGGCCGCCGATCAGGACGGTGCCGAGGAGGAACGTCAACGAGGTGACGGCAACAAGAACCGCGACTTGCGCCGCGCTCAGCCCTTTCGAGTGGTACGCGCGATAGCGGACAATTCCGCCCGAAAAAACGGTTGCGCCAATATTATGCGAGAGGGCGTAGGTCGTAAAGGAGCAGAGCGAGATGAAGACCCAGGAGATATTCTTCACGCCGAGGTGGAGCAGCGCAATCCGGTCGTACCAAGCCAACGCCGCATAAGCGACGAGCGTCGATAGGCCCATCAGCAGATAATGTCCGGGCGAAATTGATTTTAGGTAATGCCAGACCTCCGGCCCAACAGCTTCGCCTTTGAACTCCCGGTGGAGAAGCCAGAGCGAAACGGCAACCGCGGCGAGGCCCATCAGCGGCCAGACAAAATCAAGAATGCGCTTCATCGCTCTCCGGAGGACATGATTGGCCGCGCCGCGATGCGAGCCCCCGCCGCCGTGCGCGGGCGGCATCCGTGCACATTGCGTGCTCCGATAGCAAGGGGGAACTTCAAGCGGAACCATCGCCGATGCCTTCGCCTCACATGAGAATAAGCACGAAAGTTCAGGCTTCAATGCGCACGAGCGCCGAGCCGGATTTCCGGCAGCTATCCCGCCAGCAGGGTCGTGCCGCCGCGATCGAGAATCCGCCCTTTGCCGGTGCCGGCGAGGGCTTCGTCAAGGAAAAGGCGAGCCTCGTCCAGCTGAGTCGTCAGTTCCTCCGCCGAACGCTGAAGATTGTCGCGCCGCGCGCGCGCGGCGCGCGCATAAGTAGGGTAGGCAAAATGGGATATATCGGATATGCCGACCCGTTGTTCCTCGATTGCGATTTCACGGTCGAGTTCCTGCGCCATCCTGGAAAACTCGGCTATCATCGTTTCGATCTGCGCGACGCGGCGGCGCGTTTCGTCGACCTGGAAGCGCCTGAGACGTGCAAAGGTATCCCGCGACTTCATTATTTCGACTCCAAGACGCAGGTTGGACCCGAGACAAGGTCTTGAAAAAAGGGCACGATTTTTGTCGACAAGTACCTGCTCCAACTCATTGATATAACACGGGTCATTATCGATCGGATGAACGCTTCCGACCGGGAAATGCGCCAGCCGATTAGCCGCGCGGGGTTTTCCTGCGCGGTTCAACTCTGCCCCAGTAAAGTTGCCCATTCGTTACCTGTGAGCGAGACGGCGCAAATCTTTCCGAGCCGTGGCCGGCATGTATAGTTGTCCCGTGCTTCAATTCGGCGGGTGCGCGGCGGCGGCAACCGCGGTCTCGCGGGGTTTTGAACCTCGCGGGAACAAAATCCAACGATTGCTGTCCTTCGTCGCGCAAGCTTCGTTCGCCAAGACTTGCGGCAAGAGGCGGCGAAACGAATCAGCCGCGTGACCGTGGCGAGGCAGGCGACGGCGAGTTTGAACCATCTTTTCGACGGAATGTTTTTGTTAACCAATGCCCGTTAAGGTTACGGAATTCGTAGCGAGCCCCATCTCGGGACAACCGGCCTGACTAGCCGCCACGGGGGACTTGAAGCGATCTTGCGCGCCGGCAAGGCGACCGACGGGGGGAAGGCTGGGACCTCACATGCGCGTTCTACTGATTGAAGACGACAGCGCGACGGCGCAAAGCATAGAGTTGATGCTCAAATCCGAGAGTTTTAATGTCTATACGACGGATCTCGGCGAGGAAGGTATCGATCTCGGCAAGCTTTACGATTACGATATCATCTTGCTCGATCTGAACCTCCCCGACATGTCAGGCTACGAGGTGTTGCGCACTCTACGCGTCGCCAAGGTCAAGACGCCGATTCTCATTCTTTCGGGGCTCGCCGCGATCGAGGACAAGGTCAAGGGCTTGGGCTTCGGCGCCGACGATTATTTGACCAAGCCGTTCCACAAGGACGAACTGGTCGCTCGCATCCAAGCCATCGTACGGCGCTCGAAAGGCCACGCCCAATCGATCATCGCGACGGGAGATCTTACCGTCAATCTCGATCAGAAAACCGTCGAGGTCGCGGGTGCGCGGGTGCATTTGACCGGCAAGGAATATCAGATGCTGGAACTGCTCTCGCTGCGCAAGGGAACGACCCTGACGAAGGAAATGTTTCTCAACCATCTCTACGGCGGCATGGACGAGCCGGAACTGAAGATCATCGACGTTTTCATCTGCAAGCTGCGCAAAAAACTCGCCAATGCGAGCGATGGCCGCAATTATATCGAAACGGTCTGGGGGCGCGGCTATGTCCTGCGCGAGCCGCGCGACGACGAGGAACGAATCACCGCGTGAGCCTTCGTTGGCGGCAGGTGCCTGCAGGTGTCGGCATGGAGGCCGCCGCTCCGAAGGTCCCGGGCGGCAAGCCACCCCGGACATCGGACGTTAGAGCATGTCCTTAAAAAAGTTGCTCGACTTTTTCAATTCCGACATGCTCTCACTCATTGATTTTGAGCTACATCCCCTTCGATCAAATGATTCTATTTGATCGGGACGCGCTCTAAGCAGCGCGGCGGAATCTCACGCTTGGGAAGTCCACCGGAACGTCGAGCGCTATGTTGACGTAATTGGTGAACAGGTTGAGCGCGACATGGGCGATAATCTCGACGATTTGACCGTCGTCGAAGCCCGCCGCGCGCAAGGCCTCGATATCCGCGGTCGCCACCTGCCCCCGGTGCTCGACCAGTTTTAGCGCGAAGGAAAGCGCGGCGGCGGTCCTGGGGTCATCCGAGTGCCCCGCCTGGGCATCCGCCATGTCCTGCCCGCTCGCGCCCGCTTTTTTTCCAAGCAGCGTATGCGCGGCGAGACAGTAGGAGCAGGCGTCCCGGTCGGCGACCGCTACGGCGATCTTTTCGCCGAGCTTGGCGCCGATCGTTCCCGCCCCAAGCGCCCCGAACGCGCCCCACATGCTCTTCAAGGCAGCGGGCGAATTGGCAACCGCGCGGAACATGTTCGGCGCCGTGCCGAAGGCGCCCTTGATCTCATCGAGCAGCGGCTTCGCAGCGCCGGTTGCGGTAGTGGGGTCAACAAGGTTCACTCTTGGCATGGATGTCTCCTTTGCATGTAAAAAGACAGTTGGCTTGCGAACCAGAACGCCGGTTTGGCGCCGGACGTTCCGCGCCTTCCTCCCGTCGAGTGTCCCCGGACGGGCTCCGCCCGACCCCGGGAGAAAGGCTTTTGCCCGCCTGATCCGACCACGGGGACCGGCTGAAAAAAAATGTCATGGCCGGAACTCCGGGCGCGGGCGGCGGGTCATGAAAGAGTCCCAGTTGCGCGCCATTTCGTGTGCCCCCGCGTGCTCATGCTCGGCGCAATCGAGGCGCAACGCGCGGTCGCCGAAGGGCGCATCGACGAATGCGCAGTGATGTGGCGCCTCCGCCTCCGGATGCACATTCGGCCGGAAATATTTGCACGAGACGCAAAGCCGCTGCGGCGGAATTGCATGGCGAAGTTGCAGGCTCCGGATAAGCTTGATCAGCGTTTTCAACAGGCTGGCCTGCTCCGCTTCGCTCAGATCCGCCAAAGCGGCGGCCGCGAGCGAGGGAACAGCAGCTGGTTGCGCGAGAGCCTCCGGTGTGACCTTGACGATGGTGGCGCGGGCATCCGCCGGATCGGCTTGCCGGCGGACTAGGCCCTTCCGCTCGAGCGCGATCACCGAACCGGTGACGGTCGGCTGGCGGACGCCGAGGTGTCTGGCGAGAACGCGCACCCGCAGACCGGCGGGGCGAGCCATCAACATCCGCAGAATTGCGTCCTGTGCCGGATTTAGGCCGCGCGGAGCGACCGACCGGCGAACTTCGGCTCGCATCGCCGAAGCAAACCGATCTAGCCCGTCCATAAGGCGGTCCCGCAAAGCTGTGGTTTCCATGCCGATCATACCATATTGATAGGACTCCTATTTAATTAGATCAACAAAAAGCACGTGGGGAAAATCCCAACCGCGCTTTTCGATAGATGGAAAGGGAATCGCTCAAAATCAAAGAGTTGGAGAAGGTCCGCGTCGAAAAAGTCCGTTAACTTTTTTGGCGCCACCTCTTGATCGATCGCGCGCTAATTGATCGTAATGCCCGTTTCGGCGCTCAATTGCCGCATGATGGCGCGTGAGAGATCGCCACGCACGGGACGTCCGTGGTCGCGCTCGTAGCGTTCGACCGCTTGCCGCGTTGTTGCTCCCGCCACGCCATCGGGGGTCAGAACAAAACCCAATTTAACGAGCGCGCGCTGCGCCGCCAGCACCAATTTGCTGGGCGCGGCCGACACTGCGGCCTCTGCGGCGGGCCGAGCAGGCGGCGGAGGCGGAGCCTTTAGCAATTGTGAAATTCCGTCGTGCGGCGGCGAATAAGTGATGCGGGTCTGTCGCGGATGCCCGCTCGCGGGCATCTCCAGCGGCGGCTTTTCAACCGGCTTGTCGTGCGGCTGGATAGGTGTAACGGCGGGCTCAGGCCGCGATGCGGGAAACGCGCTCAATCCGGCGATTTTTGGTTCTTTTGCGGGGGCAGCCGGAACGGCGCGCACGAAAAGCGGCGCGGGATGACGGGTCCTTTGCCAAACGAGCGCATTGAGGAGGATTGCGGCGGCCGTCGCGACGAAAAAACCGGCGGCGAGAACCCTCAAATAGCGTCGGCCGCGCCTCCCTGTCCGGCGTGAACCGCGCCTTCTCGCGGTACGCAGCTTTTCCCGCAAATGTTTCAGTTTCGAAGCCGGTTCGGTCAGAACAAAATCATGATCGCCAGCGGCCAAGACTTCACGCAATTTTCTTCACCGTCATTTGCTTGTAAAGGTCATGCTGGTCAGGAATAGACAAGTGCGCGATCGTCTCTATCTTGGCCCGGATTCCAGCCTTGGCTGCCAAACCACGGCAATCGAGCGGCAGACGGACACGGACGCTGGTTCCCTTCCCCGGTTCGCTCGCCACCATGATTGTGCCCCCCTGTAGGCCGACGAGACCACGCACGATCGAAAGGCCAAGACCGGTTCCTTTATCTTGCCGGTCCGGTAAGGTGTTGGCCTGAAAGAATGGATCGCCGAGCCGTGCGAGGTCGCGAGCGGCGATTCCGATGCCGGTATCGGCAACCAGGATCAGAAGCGAATTAGCTTCGGGTCTCGCACTGATTGTCACGCTCCCATTCGCAGGCGTGAACTTGATCGCATTTGAAAGCAGGTTGACGAGAATCTGGGTGCACCCTCGTCTGTCGCCGGTGATCTCTTCGAGATTTGCCGGATAGGCGCGCAGGAGCTCCACTCCATTGTTCTTGGCATGAAGCTTCACCATGTCGCAACAAAGATCGATCAACGGCGCCACGGCAAAAGGCTCGATCTCAGTCGCCAACCAGTCGGATTGGATTTTTGACAAGTCAAGGATCGAATTGACGACGGCGGAAAGATGCCGTCCCGACCGGTAAATGATCCTCGCGTATTCGCGTTGTGTTTCGGGATCGGACGGGGCCAATCGCGGGTCGCCGAGTAACTCCGAAAAACCGGCGATCGCATTGAGCGGCGTGCGTAATTCGTGGCCAGCTTGGGCGAGAAAATAATCCTTGGCGAGGTTCGCTTCCTCGGCGGCGGCGCGGGCGTTTTCGAGCGCCGCCTCGCGAAGCTTGGCCTTCGTGACATCGCGAAAGACGGCGACGACATCGTCGTCCAGGCATTCTCCTTGAGCCGCGCGGTATTCCGCGCCGCGCTGCGCCCGCATGTCGAGCCAAAGGAAAACCGGCTCGGCGTAGTCGCCGCGGTCGACCCGCGCGGTACCGCGCCAACGCAAGGTCGCGTCGATCGTCACGGAGCCGGCGCGGGTGTCCGCGATGGTCCTCAGAAATGCGGGTCTGTCAGCGACCTGGACGCGTTCGAAAAAGCCGCGTCCCGTCAATGCGCTTGGCCGCAAGCCGAACAAGGCCTCGCAATTCGAACTGACCGATGACACTGAGCCAGACCGGTCGCAACAGAGGACGAGGCAACCCATGGTCTCGGCCAAATTATCGTAGCGCCTGGCCCGGACTTGCTTCGCCTTGCGGCGCAGGGTCCGGAGGCGGACAAAACCGGTTCCAATGGTCATGGCCAAGACTGTCGCTGGGATCAGGAAAAGCGTGGCCGCGCCCAGTGCCGACGCATCCGACGTGGCTCCAAGGAGAAGCGTGGCCACGGCGGCCAAAGTGGCGCTGGCGCCGACAACCATGCCGTTCATGGAGAAAACACTCTCGACTGGTGCGAGGATAAGCCAGGCGAAGGCGGTTGGATGCAGCGCGCCGCCGCCAAAAGCGGCGGTTAATCCGGCCGCTATAAAACGCAAGGAAAACATCACCTCGGCCGGCATCAGCTTGCCGGTTGACGACAATAACAAGAGGCTCGCCGGAAAAATCAGCCAGACAAAGACCAGGGCGTCGGCGAACGCCGGCGCGCCGTTCATGGCAAGGCAAACGGATGCCGTCGCACCGGCCGCGAGCGAATTTAATACCTGGCGCAGGACGAAACTTTCCTGGCGCGTCCTCTCGAGAGGAGCCACCGGCGTGCCGGGAAGCACTAACTTGGCAGTCCGGCCTTCAGGGCCTTGGCGAAAAACCCAAAACACAGCTCCGCTCCGTGCCGCTTAGTGCAGACCCCGGGAAAAGTTGACAAACTCTTTCGGGACCCGCTCCAATTTTTTGATATTGAGCGATCTTTTTTCGATCGCGGGATTCCATGTGATCGGGAGGTGATCTGAGAATCCCGCGCAGGATTCGACGGCGCCAGAGAGCGTGCCCAGACGCGTCTTAAACAATTCCTCTTAAGTTTTAGGATGCCGGCTACGCGCGGCGTTAACAGCCGGAAAATTTTCCTATGGTATAGAAGCGGTTGCTAAATCGTACCGGAATAATGAGCGAAACGTGAAAAAATCCTTGGGGATTATGCACCGTCCGCGTCCTGATCTCGATTAAGCGGCGCTTAACCCTGATTTGGTTTGTCTCGCCAAGGTCTCGCCGATTCTGCTCCTGCTTCGCTCCATATTCTGGCTTTCGATGATAATTGCGTCGATCTCTTTGACCAAGTGATTTTATAACATCGGTTATGGCGAAGGCCAGGGCCGCGCGCGGGGTGCAAGACAGCCGCTTGTCTTGAGGAGGCAGCCCATCTAAGCCTCGTGGTCGCGGGATAGCGCTCCGGCGGCAACGACAAGACCCCGCCTAATTCGCGCTTGTTGATGCCTCGGCCGCCGCGCATTAAGTATGATTAAGTATGATAAGGCGCACTCCTAGACGGAAATCTGGCGCCGGGCATGAGTGCTTGAAATCAACCCAAGGGTCCGGCTTTACGTTTCCGCGGAGCTATGCGCATCGCGCCAGTAGGGAGTGTGACTATCGATGCCGCGCCTGCGGACCGCCACGAAGCTCGACGAGATTATCGAGAATTTCAATTACCTTGACGAGTGGGAGGACCGCTATCGCTATTTGATCGAGCTCGGCCGCGATCTCGAACCGTTGGATGCCGCCGCTCATAACGATAGAAATAAAGTGCGCGGATGCGCCAGCCAGGTTTGGCTGGAGACCCGCGTCGCGACGGAACATTCGGGGAGCCCTGTTCTCCACTTAAAGGGAGACAGCGACGCTCATATTGTGCGCGGGCTGGTGGCTCTTTTGCTGGCTCTTTATTCCGGCCAGACGGCATCGCGGATCCTTGCCATTGATGCCCAGGGCCTGTTCGAGAGCCTCGGCCTTTCGACGCATTTGACGCCACAGCGCTCCAATGGCGTGCGTTCGATGGTCGAGCGAATCAAGAACGACGCGCGCGCTGCCGCCGTCTAACACCAATTGTTACGCGGAGATGACCTTTGGTTCCGCTCTCGAATTTTCGCACTCCGCCCTGAAAAGAAACGGAGATTTGAGAAAGGCACCACAGGTGAAGCTGGCCAAAGGCTCCGCCAAGCGTGGGCTGCATGGCCGACGGACGGCGCGATCCGCGACCCCACGGAACGCCAGCCGCAACCAACGATTTGCGTTCGTCGCTTGTTCGCCCCGGAGCCGGCCGCGCCATGGCAAAGCCTCCCATGATCGCGCGCGCCTCCCTCGCGTAGCCAGCCAGCCGTGCCCGCTTACCGTTTACGCCGGCGTTGTTGGCCAAGGCCCATTTGTTTGGCAAGATTCGAACGCGCCTTGGCGTAATCCGGGGCGACCATCGGATAATCGGGCGGGAGGCCCCATTTCTCGCGGTATTCGTCCGGTGACAAATTGTATTGAGTCCGCAGATGCCGCTTCAACGACTTGAATTTTCGCCCATCTTCCAGGCACACGAGAAACTCTTTTGTGATTGATTTCTTAGCCGACACTGCTGGCTTTGGCGTTTCGGCCGCCGCGGCCATCGTGCCCGAGGTGACACGCAGCAACGCCGAATGCACGTCGCTGATCAAGGACGGTAGATCGCTCGCCGGCACGGA
This sequence comes from uncultured Alphaproteobacteria bacterium, assembly GCA_963712225.1. Classification (GTDB taxonomy): domain Bacteria; phylum Pseudomonadota; class Alphaproteobacteria; order Rhizobiales; family Beijerinckiaceae; genus Methylocapsa. The sequence goes on along the minus strand of CAVQHH010000011.1, from coordinate 33,351 downwards.
ATTATTGCTGACGTATGCCGAGACGATGTCCGCGGCTAGCTCGATGAAACTGTTAGAACTTGAGGTTTCGCTCATGGCGCTCGATATCCCCGAGGAGAAGGTGTCGCCGGTAGTCTACGGGTTAAATAGCGATGACCTATTATGTACCCATGGCGGCAAGACCGGCCAAACAAAAGCTCTCTTAAGCGATTTTGCGAATCAACTCTCAAGAACTTCTGACCCTTTTAAGGGCAACGCTTGGTTTCCGCAAGTAGCAATGCATACACTTTATTGGACTGAAGGAAAAAATCGTTGAAAGATGCGGGCCGCGCGCGAATAACGCAACGCCAAAGGCCTCGGGCCTTGCCTGACCTACGCGGTGGCCGGCGCGGCGCCGGCAGGGGAGAATGATGGATGCGCAAGCTTAAATGGTCCGCTCCCCGCCCCGCCGCGCCGCCAGCTGTCGCAAAGCGCCGCACGGAAACGACCCTGCATGGGGTTACGCTGAGCGACGATTATGCGTGGCTGAAGGCCGCGAACTGGCAAGAGGTTCTGCGCATCCCCGCCGCCCTGCCCGGCGATATTTGGGCCTTGATCGAGGCCGAGAACGGCTATGCGCGGGCCATGCTCGCGCCGCTCGCCGAGTTGCGCGCCGCGCTCGTCAAGGAAATGCGCGGGCGTATCAAGGAAGACGATTCCGAGGTTCCCCGCCAAGACGGTCCGTGGCTTTATTTTGCCCGCCACGACAAGGGCGGACAGCATCCGGTCTTTTGCCGCGTCAAGCGTTCCGGCGGACCCGAGGAAGTTCTGCTTGACGGAGACGCGCAAGGGCGCGGCAAGAGCTTTTTTGACGTGGGCGCCGCCTGCCAGTCCCCGGATCACGCCAAACTAGCCTGGAGCGCCGACGAGACGGGTTCGGAACTTTATTCGATTCGTATCCGCGACTTGAGCCCCGGCCAACGGAGCGAGAAGAGCCGCCAAACGGACAGCGCGGAGGTGATCGCCGATACGGGCGGCGACCTTGTATGGATGACGGATTCGCTTGGCTTTTATTATGTGCGGACAGATGAAAATCACCGCCCGACCGAAGTTTTTCGCCACCGGATCGGCAGCGATCCCTCGGCCGACGTCCGGGTCTTCGAGGAGCACGATCCTGGCTTGTTCGTTCATATCAGGCGCAGCCAATCGGCGCGCTTTGCCATCATAAGCGTCGACGATCACGATTCTTCCGAATCCCATCTGCTCGATCTTGCCGATGGAAACGCAATACCCCGCGTCGTCGAGCCTCGCGCGCCGGGTCTGCGCTATGACGTCGAACATTGCGGCGACCGGCTTTTTATCCGGACCAACGCCGATGGAGCCGAAGATTTCAAGATCATGCGGGCGCCTTTGCCGAACCCCGGACGACCGTGCTGGATCGACGAGGTCCCGCACCGGCGAGGGTGCATGATCATCAAAGTGGCGGTTTATCCGGATTATCTCTTGCGCATCGAGCGCGAAGCAGGTCTGCCGCGAATCATGATCCGGCATTTCGCAAGCGGCGACGAACACGCGATCGCTTTTCACGAAGAAGCCTATTCGCTCGGCCTCGAAGAGCGTCTCGAATATGAGACGGAAACGCTCAGATTCACCTATTCGTCGATGACGACGCCTTGGGAAACCTACGACTACAATCTCACCACCCGCGAACGGGTCCTACGCAAGCGTCAGATCATTCCCTCGGGTCACGATTCCTCGCAATATGTGACGCGGCGGCTGTTCGCGGTCGCCGCGGACGGCGAGCAAGTTCCCATCTCGATCCTATATCGCGCCGGCACGCGGCTCGATGGATCCGCCCCTTTGCTGCTTTACGGCTATGGCGCTTATGGCTCGCACGTGCCTGCGTCGTTTTCCACCAATCGCCTCAGCCTCGCCGATCGCGGCTTCATCTGTGCGATCGCCCATGTTCGCGGCGGCACCGATAAGGGCTGGCACTGGTACACCGATGGGAAACTTGGCAAAAAGCCGAACACCTTCAGCGATTTCATCAGCGCGGCGAAACATCTCATTACTGCTGGCTATACGAGCGCGGGACGGATCGTGGCTCAGGGCGGCAGCGCGGGCGGAATGCTCGTCGGCGCCGCCGTCAATCTCGCTCCCGGATTATTTGCGGGCGTCATCGCGGACGTGCCTTTTGTCGATGTCTTGAATACAATGCTCGATGCGAGCCTGCCGTTAACGCCACCCGAATGGCTCGAATGGGGCAATCCGATCACCGACCCGGCCGCCTTCGCGGTCATGCGCTCCTATTCCCCCTATGACAATGTCGAAGCCAAACCTTACCCGCCGATCCTGGCACTGGGCGGCCTAACCGATCCGCGCGTCACGTATTGGGAGCCTCTGAAATGGGTTGCTAAGCTTCGCGCCATGTCGACGGGCGGCGGTCCAATCCTCCTAAAGACCAACATGGCGGCGGGACATGGCGGCGCACCGGGACGCTTCGATCATCTGGCAGAGGTGGCGCTGCAGTATGCCTTCGCCCTGGCCTGCGTCGAAGGCGGGTTCGAGACCGGCACTTGAACTGCCGGGCTGACTTCGAACTTATGCTTGAGCTTCCATGAACGCCTTGAGTTCCGCCATGGATTGAAAGTGAAAAACCCCGCGTTCCGATCGCGCTTCGATCGACCCATCGGCATACATTACGTAAGAGGTTCCTTCGGATTCGTAGCGTCCAACGATGGCGAGCCCCGCCTCGCCGGATGCCGGAACAGCCGGCGGCGAAGGTTCGTGCGGATCCGCTGCCGGTAGGGCTTCGGCTACAAATGGCGGCGCGGGATCGACGCTTGCCGGTTCGATCGCCTCGGGCGAAGGCTTCGCGCCCTCTCTCCGCGCATCCAGCGCCGGGTCCGGCTCGATGAGATGGTCCTCGCTTAAGATCGCATCGATCGAAGCCATTTCGGCCGGCCAGGTCACGCGTGGTCCGGATTCCGTCGCGGGCTCGCCGGGGTCGATGTGCGGTTCCTGAAGCCGCGCCTCGATAGGCGGCGCTTTTGCTTGATCGTCATCGAATGGTCCTGGCTCGCCGTCCGCATTCCATGCAGGCTCCGCGGGCGGCTCCCCCGCGGGAGTGGAAGCGGGCCGCGTTTTAGCTTCGTCCTCGGACTTGGCCGCCGCCACGTCGCCCGGCATGGCGAAGCCCGGTTCAGACGGCGGCTCCATTGCGGCTTGGGAAACGCTCGGAGCGGCGCGCGAAACGAGGGCAAAATCAAACTCGGGCGCTCCCCTCGCGGCGGGCAACCCTGTCCCGCGAGACTTCAAAAAGTTTCGTGCAGGCGTGAGATCGAGACGCGTTGGACGCTGTGGCCATGTTCGTAAGCCGGCCGCGGGCGGCATGGTTGCCGGAGACGGCCCCGCTTCGGACACCATCGAAGCCGCGGGGTTGAACGCAAGCCCCGGTTCCGGGCCCAACTCGCTGGTCTCACCTTCACCTAATTCACGCGGCAACGGCGTCAAACCTTTCCCGGTTTTGAGGAGAGCATGCAAGCCGGAGAGACTGTGCAAGATAAACCCGAGCGCAATTGTCACGATCCCGCCGGACAGCGCCGTCGCACCGGCAATGACACCGGCCCAGCCACGCTCGACCTGGATGATTCCATAGCCCGCGTAGATCGCGAAGGCCCCGGACAGCGAGAGAAGAGTTCCCAGAGCAAGAACCAAATAGCTCATTTTTTCACCTTCGGCCTCGAACACGAATTGGCTGCGTCCGAAATGACCCCGCCAAAATCCGGTGGACCGTCGGCCCGGCCAACCGCTTGCCGCGCCAGACAGGGCCGCTTACTTATGAGGCTCCGTGGCCGCGATCCAAAAGCCTCGCCTGGCGGCCAAAACCAAGGAGCCCCACATGTCATTTACTCTGCCCGATCTTCCCTACGCCTACGAGGCGCTCCAGCCCTACCTTTCCAAGGAGACGCTAGAATTTCACCACGACAAGCATCACGCTGGCTATGTGACGACCGCCAACAATCTTTTGAAGGACAGCGGGCTCGAAAGCAAGTCCTTGGAAGAAATCGTCAAGGAAACCTACGGCAAAAATGTGCCGCTGTTTAATAATGCAGCGCAGCATTATAACCATTCGGAATATTGGAAATCGATCAAGCCTAATGGCGGCGGCAAAGTTCCAGGCGGTCTCGAAAAAGCGCTCGTGGCAACTTTTGGATCGGTCGAAAAGGTCAAGCAGGAGTTGGTCCAAGCCGGCACGACACAGTTCGGTTCCGGATGGGCTTGGCTTGTGGTCAAGGATGGCAAGGTTGCCGTCGCGAAGACGGGAAATGCCGAAAATCCGCTCCTCCAAGGGGCAACGCCGATTTTGACGGTCGATGTTTGGGAGCACACCTATTACATCGATTACCGGAACCGCAGGCCCGATTATCTCAAGGCCTTTGTCGACAATCTCGTGAATTGGGAGTATGTCGCGGAACGATACGAGGCGGCCGTCAAATAGGATGTTCGCCTGATTGCCGGGCGGAAAGATCGACGCCTTGGCGTGACCGTTGCGCATATGGGGCGAGCGCTTTCATTGTTACGGCGCGGGCAATTGGCCTGCTCGCGGCGAGGCCTCTCCCGATGACCCGACCCGGATTTGCCCGCGCAAGGCGATCCGTTGCGGTCTATTCACGCGTCGCCGCCTGTAATAGAACTTTCAGCCGCCGATTCCCTTGCCGTCTATATCAATTAGCGGCCCCGCAAAAAAGTTCCATTTCACCGCGGGGCTATATTCGGAAAATTCTCTCGTTGATGCTCTCGCGGGAAGGCCGCGTCTCTGGCCGGGCTTGCGCCCCTCGTCCGCATCGAAGGACGACTTCAATGGCGGCAAACACCCCTTCGGCGGGGTCAGGAGGAAGCGCGGCATCGCCGGGGACGCTTTATGCCGCCGCTGAATCCAGCCTTGGCCGCGGTGTATCGCCGCCTGGCATGCACGACAAAGGTCTTGGCAACGATTGGGTCCTCTCGCGGAGCCCGGCGAATTGCGGCGTCATCGCCATGATCCAAGACGGATCGCAAAACCAATATCCCATGCGATTTCGCCATAGATCGTTGGCGTCACCGCATTGAAAACTGCTATTGCAATGTCAAGCAATGGCGTGGGATCGCAACACGATACGACAAGATAGCTCGGAGTTTTGCCGCCATGATCAACCCCACCACGGCCGTCATGGGCTGAAATGAATGTCAACGGGTCAACTGGCTTGAATGAAAAATTAGGCGCCGGAGGTCAAGAAGCCGATTGCAATTTGCCGCGGTCGCGGGTTAATAGCCGCGCCGGACGTGATTTTATCTGGCGGCGCGAAGCAGGCTCCATCAAAGAAAGCCTCGCCCGTGGCCGTGCGTATCGTGATGCGTATTCGGCGATGAACTAAGATACCCTGCGGAGTGCTCGGGTCCGCCGCATCTCCTGGGTCCGTAGGGTTGGCCGGCGCGCAAATGGTTATAGGAGTGGCCTCCTCGAAACGCCATTTGCCGCCGGCCACCTTCGCGTCTTTGTCCGCGCCAACTTCAATTCCCTGACCGGGTTCGTCAAGCGCGTGTCTCAGACCACGACGAGTTCGGCGGCGGTGGCAAAAGCCGCGCGCTCCTGGATGAAGGCGAAGCGCGCCTCCGGCCTGTTACCCATTAAACGCTCGACCGCGTTCGACGTGCCCTCCCGGTCCTCGGCAAGAACGACCACGCGGAGCAGGCCGCGCCTTTTGGGATCCATCGTCGTTTCTTTAAGTTGGGCCGGGAGCATTTCTCCTAACCCTTTGAAACGGCTAATTTCTATCTTGGCCTTGCCCGTGAGCGTCTTGGCGATCAATAGATCGCGATGCGCATCGTCGCGGGCATAGACTTGTTTGCCGCCCTGGGTCAGCCGGTAGAGCGGCGGAACCGCCAGATAAAGGTGTCCGGCCTCGACGAGTTTCGGCATCTGGCGAAAGAAAAAGGTGATGAGCAGGGAAGCGATATGGGCGCCATCGACATCCGCGTCGGTCATGACGATGATCTTTTCGTAGCGAAGGTCTTGTTCCTTGTAATGCGCTCCGGTGCCGCACCCGAGCGCCTGGACAAGATCGTTGAGCTGCTGATTACCCGCAAGCTTGTCGCGCGTGGCGCTGGCGACGTTCAGGATTTTCCCGCGCAACGGCAGGACGGCCTGGTTGGCGCGATCGCGCGCCTGCTTGGCGGAGCCGCCGGCGGAATCGCCTTCGACGATAAAGAGTTCCGATCCTTGCGATGAATTATTCGAGCAATCCGCAAGTTTTCCCGGAAGCCTGAGCTTGCGCGTCGCGGTCTTGCGCGCAACATCTTTCTCAACGCGCCGGCGCACTCTTTCCTCGGCGCGCTCGATCGTCCAGTCGAGCAGCTTCGCGGCGTGCGAAGGGGAGGCCGCGAGCCAATGATCGAAGGCATCGCGCAAAGTTCCTTCGACGATCCGCGCGGCTTCATTGGTCAAAAGCCGCCCCTTGTTTTGGCCCTGAAACTCCGGCTCGCGAAGGAAGACCGAAACCATTGCGGCGCAGGACGCCATGACGTCGTCGCCGGTTACCGGGGCCGCCTTCTTTGCCAGGCCGATCCGCTCGGCGTGATCCTTAAGGCCGCGCGCCAGTGCGGCGCGAAGGCCGGTTTCATGGGTGCCGCCGTCAGGGGTGGGAATGGTGTTGCAATAGGAATGCACGAAGCCGTCGTCAAAGGCGAGCCAGGCCATCGCCCATTCGAGCGATCCGTGGCCGCCGTGTCTTTCAACCTTGCCCGCGAATATCTGGTCGGTGACGAGGTCCTTGCCCTCGATATCTTGGAGAAGGCAATCCTTCAGGCCGCCGGGAAAGCGGAATACAGCCTCGGGCGGAATGCTGCCATTCAGCTCGATCAATTCCGGCGCGCAATGCCAGCGGATCTCGACACCGCCGAAGAGATAGGCTTTCGCACGGGCCATTTTGAACAAGCGCTCCGGCTTGAAATTCGCGCCCTTGCCGAAAATTCTTTCGTCGGGCTTGAACCGCACGCTCGAACCGCGCCGGTTTTGCACCTTCCCCAGCTTTTCGAGGGGCGTGACTGGATGGCCCCGCTCGAAGATTTGCCGGTAGAGCGTCTGGCCCCGCGCGACTTCCACTTCGAGGCGTTCCGACAGCGCGTTGACGACGGAAATGCCGACCCCATGCAAGCCGCCCGAGGTCTGATAGGATTTTTGATCGAATTTGCCGCCCGCGTGCAGCATGGTCATGACGACTTCGAGTGCCGATTTCTTCGGAAATTTCTTATGCGGATCGACCGGAAAGCCGCGCCCATTGTCGATCACGGTGAGAAAACCCGAGGCTTCGAGGCGGACATCGATGAAGGAAGCGTGGCCGGCAACCGCCTCGTCCATCGCATTGTCGAGAACTTCCGCGAAAAGATGATGCAGCGCAGCCTCGCCGGTGCCGCCGATATACATGCCCGGCCGCCGCCGGACCGGCTCCAGCCCCTCCAGCACCTCGATAGAAGCGGCGGTATAGCCCAGCTCGCCGGATGTTTCGTAGTTTGGCGACCCGCCGTTTTGCGACGCCACAGCATGCCGGCCCGGTCGAGCGGGCGGCTCCTTGCGTGCTGCATTGCCGAAAAGATCGCCATTCCTTGCCATGCGCCGGTCTGTCCTTGTGATTCGAGGTGATTTGCGGCTGCTTATGCCATGAACAAGGCAGGATTGGAACGGAACGAAAACATTTTCCGGTTCACGAATCCCAAAGGACGGCTACGAAGCAGACTGGGGGACGCCGTGCGTTGGGCGACTCTGGTGCCCCGTTAAGGGAAGCGGATTCACATGCCGAACTTCGATGAACTCTTCAAGCGCCGCCATTACAGGCTTCTTTAAGGACCTACTTCAACTTATTGATAGTCAGCAATTCCTTGTCCACTGCATGTTTCCATGCGGTGAGTCTGCGCGCGAACCGGCGCGGGCCCCGGCCATGGATGAGGCCGGAGGGCTGCCTCGCTTATCGCTGCGAAACCGCGCTCGGCGATGGATTTGTGGCGGGGCTGGATGGGTCGGCTAATGGCGCGAGCGGGACGGCCATGATTTTTGAATCGACGGGTTTTTCGCCGAGCACGGCCTGGACGTTGGCGTCCTGCGGCCTCTGTTCGGTGATCTGCGCGCCAATCGTGCGCACGGCCTGGGGTGCGTCGGCATAGGTGCCGTGCCCGATCAGACCGGACGACTTGCGCGAAAGATCGTAGGCCTTGACGCCAAGTTCTTCGAGCGCCGCGCGATCGCCGGGATTATTGGGGTCGAGCGCACCGAGTCGCTGCCGGTCGCCCGCGAGCGTGCGCGAAAGCGAAAGCGCGCGATCGTTGGAGGCGACGAGGACGAAGACATGCGACCGATCGAGCCGCGCCAATTGCTGACGGAAAACGTTCAGGTCGATGTCGGGCGCGGCGAGCATAACATCGCCGAGCTTGCCGTTGAGGTCGGGACTGCCGGAAATGGCATTTTCCCGCAACGCTTCCATCGCGAGCCACGCGCCCATCGAATGCGCGAGAATATGCACGCGGCCAATATCCGGCAGTTCGGAAAGCCGGTGCAGGAGCTTGCTCAGGGCATCGCGGGCAATGGTCGCGCTTTCCTTGGCCGCGCCATAGTCGAGGAGGCTGCCGGCGGCGGGCCATGTATAGAGCACCGCAACGCCGCCGAAGCGCCCGTCGTCCGCGATTTGCGCGAGCCTGAAACGCGCCTCGTCATAGCTCGTGTTAAAACCATGAACATAGAGCAGAACATCGCGGTTCGATCCGATGCGTCCGGAAATATGACTGGCGAGTTCAGCGAAAAAAGCGGTCTCGTCGAGGCTGCGCCGACTTCTCACGGTAAAGTGCTTTTGCGGGTCTTCCAAACCGAAGGCGGGCCTCTCCACCTGGCCCGGCTCATGGTCAGGCGGCACGCCGATCATTTGCAAAGAGAACCGCGCCCCGTTCGCGACGGCGGCTTCGCTCGACGCGCCGCCTTCGCCCTTGCGGGTCGAGACCACGAAGATCGCGACGGAACGAGGCTGCGCGGCAGGCTCGCCCAGCCCGGATAGGCCGATCGACGCGCAGCCCGGGACAAGGAACACGGCGCAGCCCGCGAGCATGAGACAAAGGCGCCCGGCGATATTTGGCCGTTGCGCGGGCAGCCCCCAGGAGACCCGAGGCATGCCATCTCGTGCTATCGCGCCTTGGTTCAAATTATGGTCTCGGATGGACGCATCGAACCTAGCTAAAAACCCAACAAGGCCCGCATCTTGCGATTTGGCTTTGCGGGCGGCCCGCTTCTGGCCGTCAAACGTGTCGGGAATGCGGCCACGCAAGCAAATCGGGCGTCGCCGAGGCAATACGGCGCAGCCGAGAATCCTGTGGTTTGTGCTAACAGGTCTCATCTGGCTCGGCGAGGTTGCATTGGCAGCTTAACAATCACTCAGGTTCCTGCGTCCGACGCATTAGCACGGGCACTCCTAGCCGCCTCCATGAACCGCCGGACATAATCTTCCGCAGCGATGAGTAAAGAAAGCAGAGAATGGACATCAATGGTCGGCGACGACAAAAGAACCGTCCGAGAAATCGAATATCGGCGGATTGCAGTTCGTCCGGCAGTCGAATTGCGACCTGAAGCCCGCCCATTGGGACGATGAGTTCGTCAGCCAAATCCTTCTGGTCAATCGCGCCAACACCAACACCTGGTCCTAACTTCGTCACCTCGCCCGTTGATTTGTTCGTGAATTTCCCTGAGATGTACCAGGCGATGACTGGGACTAAGCTTGCGTTTGGCATGGTTTCCTCCGCAACCTTCATGAAGCGGCGGATATAATCCTCGGCGCTCGCCGAAAAGGAAACGTCAGGGTGAGGAGCGGAAGTATTTGGCATGCCTGGGTGTCCGTTCAAACGTCAACGAGAAGAAGCAAAGTTGGAAATCAATGGTCGGCGACGCCAAAAGAACCATCCGAAAAATCGAATTTCAGCCGGTCGGCGGATTGCAGTTCTTCCGGCAGTTGGAGCGCGACCTTAAGTCCGCCCATGGGAACGACAAGTTCGTTAGTCAATTCTTTGATATCAATCGCACCAACATCGACACTTGGCCCTAACTTCGTAACTTTACCTGTCACTTTGTCCGTGAAAGTCCCTTCGGTCCACCACCCAATGACTGGGACCAAGTTTGCGTTTGGCATGGTTCGCTCCGCAACCTTCATGAAGCGGCGGATATAATCCTCGGCGCTCGCCGAAAAGGAAACGTCGATTTTTCTATCATTGCGCATGAGAAAACCTCGGATCTAAAGGAACTCAAAAGAGCCGCACTGCCCGGCGGTCGCAGCGGAGAACGGAGACTCATGGCACCCGCCAAATCGATGGACATTTCCATATGCCTAGACGGCTCCATTCAAAATCGCCAAGTGCCGACTCATAAATGCACGTCGTCCGCGGTATCTCGCCTGGAGCGCCGGATATGGATATACCAACCAACGTCCCAACATGAATAACGTCGCCGGCCAGCTGCACCTTATGGTCTTCGCCAGCCGAGGTTGAGGCTAAACTCCCGTCCTTCGTCCATTGCCCGCTTTCGCGGCCGCTGCCTGCCGGCACGCGCGGCTGATCGGGGTCGAATTTGTCGAGTTGGCGCATCGCGCGGAAGAGGCCAAGCTCGGCGAGCATTTCGCGCGGCGGCAAACCATCGTCGAGAAGCGCTTCGGCCAAATATAGACGATAGGCATCGTTTGCGCTTTCGAGCCTCGGCAAGCCCGTGAAAGCCAAATGGATATGCGCTAAAGCCTTTTCGCCGAGCCCCCATTGTTCCGAAGCTTTTTCGATATTCTTGACGATGCCGGGCGGAACTTGGTCCCGATATGAAACACCGAGCAAACTCAGAAGCCGCTCCAGATCGGCTGCAACCGCAAGAGCCTTCGCGGCGGAACGCGTCTCGCCCATGCGCACCAAAATCGTGGCCGCGCCAAGCACAAGCCCAGCATCCTTGATCGCAAGGCACGGATGATAGCGCCCGCGGCTGACATGATCGTCCCATCGCTTCTGCAATTCATTGAATGACCGCACTCTCCACCTCCAAAGCAAATGAAACGAGCACACAACGTATCCTGAAAGCGCAAATCTTTCAATGACCTATAAAGCCTATAGAGAACGTAGATCTTACAAGATTTGTCACGCTCCTAATCTCCGAAAGCATCATTCGCCCTCGCACGTCAGTACATTCAACCTCCTTGCTCCCCAATTTCGTGAAGGAGGCAAGGGAATGGTCCGGAGCTTGACCCCGCGCTGTCCATGTCCTAGCTCCAAGCCATGGACCCCGCCGCGACGGCTTTCTGGCTCCCGCTTCTTGAGATTATCTGGATCGATATACTTCTTTCGGGCGACAATGCCGTCGTCATTGCGCTTGCCTGCCGTTCGCTGCCCGAGGGACAACGGAAGTTGGGCGTCATTCTCGGCTCCGGCGCGGCGGTCGCCTTGCGCGTCGTCTTCACCGTTCTTGTTGTTGAATTGCTGGGCCTGCCTTTCGTGAAGATCGCGGGCGGCGTTCTCCTGCTGTGGATCGGGGTCAGGCTCGCCGGCGCGGATGAGCGTCAAAAAGAGATCGCGCCGGCCAACACGCTGTGGTCCGCCATCCGTATCGTCGTCGTGGCGGACGCGGTGATGTCGCTGGACAATATGATGGCGGTCGCCGCCGCGGCGAAAGGATCGAAACTGTTGATCCTTCTCGGTCTCGCCCTGTCGATCCCACTCCTCGTCTTCGGCTCCACGCTCGTGCTCGCGTTGCTCAACCGTTTTCCCGTGCTCGTTTGGGCCGGCGCGGGGTTGCTCGGCTGGATCGCTGGTGACCTCATCGGCACCGATCCCGATCTTGCCGCCTGGCTGCGCGTGCGCTGGCCCGGCTTCGACACCTGGGACGGACCGGCGGGAGCCGTTTTTGTTGCGGTAATCGCGTGGCTGCGCCGCCGGCATAAAGCCCCAATTCAGCAAGCGTAGAGCCAAGCGGGGAGAATTGGCGAGTAGACCGAGAATCTCCGGCGTGACCAGGCACGGTGTGCACGCAATTCAACGCTCTTCCTTGCGCGCGACCTTGGCTTCCGCAAACGTCGCCATGCCGGTGTGGCAGGCCACCGCCGCCTTGATGATCCCGAATGCCAAGGCGGCGCCGGAGCCTTCGCCGAGCCTAAGCCCAAGATCGAGCAGCGGCTTCTTGCCAAGCCGCCGCAGCACATCCGCGTGCCCGCCTTCGTCCGCAACATGGGCCGCCATGCAATGGTCGAGCGCGCGGGGATCGAGCGCATGAAGGATGGCGGCGGCGGAACAAACCACATAACCATCGAGGATCACCGGAATGCGCTCCATGCGCGCCGCGATGATCGCGCCGGCGATCGCCGCGATCTCGCGGCCGCCGAGGCGGCGCATCACCTCAAGCGGATCGGCGAGATGCTCCTTGTGGCGCGCGACGGCGGCTTCCACCGCCGAGATCTTTCGCGCTAAGCCGCGATCGTCGATTCCCGTGCCGCGCCCAACCCAATCGGCCGCCGCGCCGCCGTAAAGCGCATGATAGATGGCGGCCGCGATCGTCGTATTGCCGATGCCCATTTCACCGAGACACAAAAGATCGATTCTGCTGGCGATGGCTTCCATCCCGAAAGCGAAAGTCGCGGCGGCCTCCTTTTCCTCCAGGGCCGGGCCCTCGGTAATGTCCTGTGTCGGCACGTCGAGCGCCAGATCGAAAACCTTTAGGCTGAGCCCATGGGCCGCGCAGATCTGGTTGATCGCGGCGCCTCCGGCGCGAAAATTGTCCATCATGGCGCGCGTGACCGAGGCCGGATAGGCCGACACACCTTTTTCCACGACACCATGATTGCCGGCAAACACCGCGACGAGAGGCCGGTCGATCGACGGCTTCGGCTTGCCCTGCCAAGCGGCCAGGAACGCGACGATGTCCTCGAGCCGCCCGAGCGACCCCAGCGGTTTGGTCAATTCCGCGTGGCGCGCGCGGACCGCCTGCCGGGTCGCCTCCGAGGCCTCGGGCATGGAGGCAATGAGATCGCGGATCGAGTCAAACGGCGGTTTTGCGGCGGACATCGCGACCTGTGGGAACACCAAAGGTGTGTTCTAATCCGGCGCGGCCGAAGGTGGAAGTGCATGCGGCGACGCGTCTCGCTCTTTGCGGCAGGCGCCGCGCGCCGCATCAACTGCTGCAACGGGACGAAAGGCGAGAAAGGCAGCTTGGTAGTGCCGCAGTTTGAATTTCTGCTTCCGACCCGAAGCGGAAGTTCGATCTAGGTTGCTATGCGCCATATCCGGACATTCGCGGCACTCTCGACGTAACTTACGGGAGGTCCATTGGTTTGCGGTATGCGCCGCCGGCCGGAGCAGGCGGCCTCCCCACATTGTTGGCGTTGACGACTGGCCCCTGTCATCGCCGATGATCACTTTCATCGTCAAAGGCTCACGACGCCGATCCAGATCGGCCTTCATTCAAGTCAAGCCGGCGTCATCACCGATGCTAGACTAAGCGACACCTGCACGGGGATTTGTGGTTCCACTCGGGTTCGCGCCTTTTCGGTCCGGGGCCCCTCAGTAGTGCGTAGCACTTTGCAGGCGACTTGGCGTTCGAGCCTCCGGCATAACCGTCGGTAATGACGACCTGACGGCCTGGTTACTCCGCCATTGACCGACTTTTGCTGGGCGCCAGGGGACTCTAAAATGCTGCCGACCTCTCCGCCTTTTGGGGCGGAGAGTCGTTGCCGCTGGCAAATACGGAGCCTCTAATCGTCTTTGTCTTTTGACACTGGCGTAATCGTGCCGAACAGGCCGTCGGTTCTCGCCATTGGGACCGGCCGTAAAATAGAGCGTGTCAGAACTCGATTTCGACGCCGCCGCCCAGGGTCAGCGTCCATAAGCCGTCGATCACCAGCGCTTTGCCGTATGGGCCGTCGAGCTCATCGATAAACCGTCCGCGAGAGTCGAACACGTTGATTTTGCCGTTGCCGAAATTGCCAACGAGGATCTCGCCGCTGAACCGGCCGAAGGCGAAGGATGCCCGCGCGACGCCCCAGGGCGAGTTAAGCGGTGCCGCGGCTGGCGAAGCGCCGCAGCAAATGACCGTCGGTGTCGAACACGTCGACGAAGCCGTTGCCCGGGCCCGCCACGTCGTCATGCTTTTGCGCATTCTGCTTCGCATAGGTCACGAAGAGATCGCCATTGATGTTCTGTATGCCAAACGGCGCGTAGCCGGCCGGGATCTGCGGATCCGTGAAGCCTCCGTCGGTCGTCGCGGGCGTGAATAAGCCGCCAGCGACGGCTGGCGGGCCGAACACGTCAATCGTCCCGGCGCGGAAGTTGGTGGCGAAGAGGAACGCTCCATGGACATTGACGCCGAATGCGAGACCTTTGTAGACGGCGCCGTTTGCGGGATTCGGCGTTTTTGAATTGTCGACGGCAATGCACCGCGTTGGTCGCCGGAGTAAGGCCCCCAGCCCAGGCGGAAACCGTCCCGTCCTCAGTGTCGAAGATGAAGACGGCCGGGATGCCCTTGGGGTTTGCCGGCGAGACTGTGCCGGGGACCACAAACGCCGCTGACGGATTCCAGATCAGGCCAGTCGGCGCCGCAGGCGTCGGTTTCGGCGGCGGCGCCGGGGGTGGCTTGACGGTTTGACAATCCGTACTGGGCACGACGTTACCGGGCAGAGGGATCGACACCTGGAGCGCTTCTTTCACGCCGGTCGCCGTCGTAAAGCGTCGAACAACCAGTGGCGTTGTCGGCGATCCAGAAAGGACTAGCCGGCGGGCGAAAAGGCGACGCCCCACGCATTCTGCAGCACCGGGTCCTGGAACTTGGCTTTGCCAGCCAAATCGGAGACGAGCGGGGTCACCACATAGGAATTCTTCTCGCCGCGCGAGTCCCAGTCGGCGGCGCGTACGGCAGTCACGCCAACGATCATTATTGCGGCGATCGCGGCGGGCACGAGGTTTCGAGTTATGACGTTCATGGTTGTCCTCCCGTTGAGTGGACGAACTGCGGCGACCAGCACAGCCGTAGAAGCGCAGCCGTAGAATCGACAACTCGGGTCAAGGAGCGATGATGCGCGAAACTGCCAGCCAGTTTGCCGGCGCCTCGCTCCAGACGGTCACGATACAGGACAACGCCGACATCTCGATGACTATCGAGTTTTATTCCGCCGGAAACGAGGAAAGGTGCGGGCCGCGGCGCTTCCGAATTGCTGTTAGCATGGCATTTGCTTCGTCGCAAATCGAACCAGCCAACCGTCGTGGCTTACAGAGATAATCCGCCTGGCTTTCGCTCAGAAATGAATAATACGTTAATTTCTGACTTAGGAGTTAGTTTAAGCTTTCCAGGTCTGAGAGTCTGTCCGAAAAGTTCGTCAAGTCAGACAAAGCTTTCTGAGCATGAGGCGAATCGAGGCGAGGCGGAGAAAAGCGAGTGCGTTTCGGGTGAGATTTTCAAAATCCTTAGCCAGGCGGCGACAGCGATTGAGCCAAGCGAAGGTGCGTTCGACGACCCACCGCCGTGGTAAAACCGCGAAGCCTTTTGCCTGATCCGATCGCTTCACAATTTCGATTTTTAGGTGGGGCAACACCTTGGCAGCCGCCTTTCGAAAAGCCTGCCCTTGGTAACCGCCATCGGCGAAGAGCTTTTCGAGAAATGGGCACATGCCAAACAAGGTTGACAAAACCACCACGCCGCCGTCGCGATCTTGAATATCCGCCGGATGCACGAGGGCATGAAGCAAAAGGCCTAAAGTGTCGACGAGAATGTGCCGCTTCTTGCCGTTGATTTTTTTGCCCGCATCATAGCCGTGGGGGTCGATGCAAGCCCCCCTTTTTCGGCGCTTTTCACGCTCTGGCTATCGATGATAGCGGCGGTGGGGCTGGCCTCTCGCCCAATTTGCTCGCGACACCTCACATAAAGCGCATGATGAATAGTCTCCAACGTGCCGTCGTAGGTCCACAGGTCGAAATAATCGTAGAGCGTGCTCTTCGGCGGCAGGTCCTTGGGCACATAGCGCCATTGGCACCCCGTGCTCAACACGTACATGATCCCATTCACAACTTCGCGCACATCCACCTTGCGCTTGCGGCCGCCATGTTTGGCCGGGGGAATCAGCGCTTCGATATGCGCCCATTCCTCGCCAGTCAGGTCGCTTGGATAGCGCAGATTGTCACGCTTGTAATTCAGGCGGTTCGCAGTCGTCCACATTGGCGGCCCCTCCTCGAATCAGGCCGCCACCCTTGAATCACAAATGATTCAGCGGATTCAACTTCTTTTCGGACGGACACTGAGTCCCCAAAGTCAGGTTATGGTCAAGCTGCGACGTTCTCCAGCCCAACCGGCGACCGCGTCGTTTCACTTCCGGTAATCGAAGGGAGCCGGGATGTCGGCTTTCCATATGTGGACGGCCCCCTCCTCGCAAGGTTATTTGGGCAGTGCTCTGATCAGATCGCTTGCGTCCATATGTCCGGCCTGTTTTCGCGCTCGCACATGAACGCTGGCCAAGATGGTTTCCGCGATGCGAGTTCCAAACACCCAAGCGACCTTTGGCGGCCAGTGGAAAGCACGGAGTGTCTCGCGTCTTGGATCGATTGATCACGCCATCTGCTCGTTGCCTTGCAAGTTCTAGCATCGGCTCAGCACGGTTGCAGTTGAGTTGCTCCCCGTGTCTGGCTGATCTCTACGCGGCGCCCGTCAAGGCGGCGGGCGCGGATTTCGCGGCATAGCCGTTGCCTGTGACCATCAGCTTCCAGGCGATGCGGGCCATTTTGTTGGCCAACGCCACGGCGGCCAACTTCGGCGGTTTGCGCTTGAGGAGGCCGACGATCCAGGGCGACCCGCGCCCGCCGCGTCGTACATGTTGGATGACGGCGGTCGCTCCAACCACTAACACGCTGCGCAAGGCTTCGTCGCCGGCCCTTGTGATGACGCCGAGCCTGACCTTGCCGGCCGTTGAATGGTCCTTCGGCGTCAAGCCGATCCAAGCCGCGAACTGCCGCCCCGATCGAAACATCTCGGGTGCCGGAGTTTTCAGCAGCAGCAGAGTCGCGCCGATCGGACCGATGCCGGGGATATTGGCGAGGCGCCGGCTGCATTCATCGGCCTTGTGCCAGGCCATGAGCTTGGCGTCGGCTTCGACGATTTGCGCCTGCAGCTGCGCATATTCTTCAGCTTGGACCGCGAACAGCTCGCGAGCCAGGACAGGCACGCTCTCATCAGCTTGAATGCGATCGAGCAGCGGATCGATGTGCGCCATCCCCCTGGCGGAGGCAAAGCCGAACTCGGCCGCATAGCCGCGGATGGCGTTCGACAGCTGGGTGCGATTGCGGATCAGCCGATCGCGCAAGCCGGCCATCATCAGGGCCGCTTGTTGTTCGGCAGTCTTCACCGGCACGAAGCGCATCGTCGGTCGACTCATCGCCTCGCAAAGTGCCTCGGCGTCGGCGGTATCGTTCTTGCCGCGCTTCACATACGGCTTGACCAGCTGAGGCGCGATTAACTTCACTTCATGGCCGAACGACCGCAAAATCCGCGCCCAATGGTGTGATGCGCCGCAGGCTTCGATCCCGATCACCGTCGGCGCAAGCGCCTCGAAGAAAACGACCATCTCCTTGCGCCGCAGCTTCTTACGCAAAACCACCTTCTCGGCGGCGTTCACCCCATGAAGCTGGAAAAAATGTTTCGACGTGTCCATGCCAATTCGGCTAATCTGTTCCACGGACGGTCCCCTTTATTTGAGATCTGCAACGACCTCATTCTGGCACAATCGATGCCGTCGGGGGCCGTCCACCCCATCACCCATTGCCGAAATTCAAACTGGGACACTACCCGCCAGCTTGTACCGAGGCTGGGTCTGTGAGCGTGAGCACGCGGGCAAATCGACGAACTGAGAACCCGGTCCCGGGATCGGCCTGGGCAATCGCGCCTATCCCGCAGCGCATTTCATGGCTCTCGACAAAACCCGCGCAATCACGGAAGAGAAGCGATGCACCCCGGCTCGTCGCTTCTCGCCGATTTTTATTTTTGTCTCGGGTTTTTCACGCGGCTGCCGTTTCCCGCGGCATCCGGGAGCGACCCGCATTCGCTCGTAACTTTTTCGCGCGCGGTCCGCATGGTGCCGGTGGCAGGCGGCGTCGTGGGAGCTTTGGCCGCGATCGCGATGGCGGCGGCCTCCCGTTTCGGATTCCCCCCACCCCTCGCCGCTCCGCTCGCGATTTGCGCTTTGGTATTGCTCGGCGGGGCAATGCACGAAGACGGGCTTGCCGATTGCGCCGACGGTTTCCTTGGCGGCGCGACCCGCGAGCGCAAGCTCGAAATCATGGCCGACAGCAGGATAGGCACGTTTGGGGCCGTGGCGCTCGTGCTTAGCCTCTATTTGCGGGCGGCGAGCCTTACGCTGATCGTGGACGAAAGCCTAGGCCTCGCCTGTGCCGTGCTAATCGGAGGGGCGGCTTTGTCCCGCGCAACTTCGCTCATGCCCTTGGCCCTCCTTCCGCCCGCGCGCGAAAACGGAGCCGGTTTTGCGGCGCGAACGCCGGAACGAGCGGCGCTCGCCGTCGCTGCCTGCCTCGCCGTTGTTTTTGCCCTCGCTCCGGTTGTGGCCGGCGCGGAACTAGCCCGCTGCCTCGCGGGCATTGCCGCGGCGACGGGCGCGGCCTATGCCGTTGTGCTGCTCGCTCGAAAACACATCGGCGGCCAGACCGGGGATGTCGCGGGCGCCGCGCAGCAAGTTAGCGAAATCGCGTATTATCTTGCCTTCGCGGCGGGCGTTTGACGAAAGGCTTCGCGAGCGAGGGTCCCGGGTCAAATCCAAATACCGGACCGGCCCGAGATGACTAAACCCCGGCGAGATATTGCGTCGGATCGACCGGCTTTGTGCCCTTGCGCAATTCGAAATGAAGTTGCGGCGACGCGACATTGCCGCTCTGCCCGGATTTCGCGATCGTCTGCCCGCGCTTGACCGTCTCGCCGCGCTTGACTTCGATATTGCCATTGTTCGCGTAGGCGGAAACGAAGCCATTGGGATGCCGGATCAAAATCAGATTGCCGTAACCCTTCAACTCGTTCCCGGCGTAGGCGACGACGCCGCTCTCCGCCGCTTTCACGGAGGTTCCTTCCGGAACCGCTATATTGATCCCGTCGTTACCACCGGGCTTGAACCCTTGGATGATGCGTCCCCGTGCGGGCCAGCGGAATTCCGGGTTGGCCGTTTCGGAGGCCATGGCGGTTTTTTTCTGCTCGGTGGCGGGGGCCGCCTTGGTTTCGCTAGGCATCTTGGCCTGCGCCGTTTCGCGCTTTGTGGCGGGGGCGGTTGGCTTCCGCGCGGCGGCTGCTTTGCCTGGGGGCGTGCGCGTCTTGCCGGCTTTCAAGCTTTCCGCCTGGCTCGCCAACGTGCGGGGGCGCCCGCCCGCGACCTTCGCCGAAGCCGCCGGTTTTCCCGGCGCGGATTTTGCGGCGACGCGAGCTCCGCTCGAAGCGGCCAATGCCGCGTTATAGACCGGGATGACCATGTGGGTTCCAGGCCGGACCTGCGACGCCGATGCAAGACCATTTGTGCGAACGAGCGCGTCGACGGGCACGCCATAACGGTTTGCGAGAATTTGGGCGTTCTCGCCTTGAGCGACGACAATCGGCGATCCGCCTTGCGCCGACCAGCCCGCGGCACCTTGCGTACCTCGCGGCGGCGAGGCGGCGGCGATCCTCGGGTTTGGTTGCGACGCGCTTGCGGTCGGCGCGCCAAGCGGTCGCGACTGCACCGGAGAAACCGGCGCCGGAGCCGCCGGCGCCTCGCTGGCTACGTTCGCCGAACTCTGGAAAGGATTGGACCAAGGATCGCTCAAACGCTCGGAACTTGCGCAACCGGCAAGCAAGCCGGCCGCGGCGCCGGTCAAGGCGAGACGAAACGCGAAACGTGCGCGTGAAACACAAACAAAATCACTCATGACGCAACCCCACCGGCGCAGTGTCTTTCCAGGCCATTACGTGCGGATTAAGTTAAGGGACGGTTTAAAGATGAACGAATATTCACGAAAAAACGGACAAAATTATATTTCTTCGCTATGAGTCCTGGTCCCTTCAAAGCGCCAAGGCTTCGCCTGGCAATAGCGGCTGCAACCGGGACGGACAAACCGAAGTCTCGTCGATGCCGCCGGCGCCGTTGCGCGCGATCCGTGCGATGTGCTGGCGCGACATGGTCTTGGGATCGGGCCGCGCCGCGACGAGCAGCCCATCCTCGCCAAGCGCCGCAATGAGATTTTCGGGAACCTCGGCAAGCAAGCCCTGGACGATCACCCGGTCGAAGGGACCTATCCCCGGCAAGATCGCCAGGCCATCGCCAAAGACGACCCCGGCGTTGGTGATGGCGAGCCGCGCGAGCCGCGCCTCGGCCTCGATCGCGAGGCTCTTGAATTGTTCGATGGAGAGCACCTCCCGCGCCAGCCGGGCCAGCAACGCAGTCGCATAGCCCGATCCGGTTCCGATTTCGAGCACGCGATGACGCGGCAACGGTGCCAGCGCCTCGATCATCCGGGCGGTGAGCCAGGGTTCCGGAAGGGTCTGGCCGCAACGCAGCGGCAGCGCGATTGCCCGGCGCGCCAGATCGCCAAAACGATGCGGTACGAAAATCTCGCGCGGCACGTTTTCAAGCGCCCGCAGAAGGCCGAGATCCTGGATTCCCCGCGCGCGGAGGTCCATGAGGAACGCCGCCGTGTTTTGCGCCTCGATCGCTTGCTCCTCCAATCCGGGCGGCGGCTCTTCGAGGGACATCGCGAGAGCGGCCTCGATTAGCGTAATACAAGCGCAAAGCGCGTGAGCGCGGGTTCGTCGGTCAAATCGAGTTTGAGCGGTGTCACCGAGATGTTGTTCCGCGCCAAGGCTTCGAGGTCGGTGCCATGTTCCGGGGTCGAATTGCCGCGGGTGAACGAGATCCAATAATAGGGATTTCCGCGCCCGTCCGCCCTTTCGTCGATCACGGCCGTTTGCGCATCGCGCCGGCCCTGGACACTGACCGCGACCCCTTTGACCGCCTCCGGCGGACAAGCCGGAAAGTTCACATTAATCACGATATTTTGCGGAATGCCCTCTGCAAGGATTTTGCCGATAAGGCCCGGCGCATGAGTTTCGGCGCAGCTCCAAAAACTTTCATCCCGCCCGACCGAGCCATAGGCCTGGGAAAGAGCAATCGCGGGCAGGCCGAGGCTCGCCGCTTCCAACGCGCCCGCGACCGTACCGGAATAGGTCACGTCATCGGCGACATTCTGGCCGTTATTTACGCCGGAAAGGACGAGATCGGGTTTTGCGCCTTCGAGCAGCCTGCACACGCCCAAGATGACGCAATCGGTGGGCGTGCCCTTTACCGCGAAATGCCGTTCCGAGATTTTGCGCAGCCGCAGGGGATCGTTGAGCGTCAGCGAATGGGCGACGCCGGACTGGTCATATTCGGGCGCGACGACAAGAATATCGTCCGACAGTGTCTTGGCGATGCGCTCCATGAGGGCGAGGCCGGGCGCGTAAATGCCGTCGTCGTTGGTAATCAGAATGCGCATCCGCGCGGCCTCAAGCCTTCGTGATTGTTTCGATGCCGCCCATATAGACGCGCAATGCCTCCGGCACGGTGACGGAACCGTCGGCGTTTTGATAATTTTCCAAAACCGCGACTAGCGCGCGGCCAACCGCGACGCCCGAGCCGTTGAGTGTATGGACAAAGCGGGGTTTGCCATCTTGGGCACGGTAGCGCGCGTTCATTCTGCGCGCCTGAAAATCGCCGCAGACGGAAACGGAGGAGATCTCGCGATAGCGGTTTTGGCCCGGCAGCCAGACCTCGATGTCATAGGTCTTTTGCGAGGCAAACCCCATGTCGCCGGTGCAGAGCGTAACCACGCGATAGGGAAGTTTTAGCCGCTTCAACACTTCCTCGGCGCAAAAGAGCATGCGGTCGTGCTCGGCGAGCGAAGTTTTGGGCGTGGTAATCGAGACGAGTTCGACTTTGGTGAATTGATGCTGGCGGATCATTCCGCGAGTATCTTTGCCAGCGGCACCCGCCTCGGCGCGAAAGCATGGCGTGCAGGCGGTGAAGCGGAGGGGAAGCTCTTTTTCGTCGAGGATTGATTTACGCACGAGATTCGTGAGGGGCACTTCGGCGGTGGGGATGAGCCAGAGACGTAAAGGATTGGTTTTTTCACTGGCTGCACGTTCCTGACGAAGCTCAGTAACCGACCGCTCTAGATCAGATATGTACTGTCCAGAAAACTCGTTTCTATTTTTGGCGATAAATTCGTTGGTGCGCTCGATAGCTCCGTCTAATTGGTTCAGCTTTGTCAACGCGTCCGACGATAAACCAAACTGATCCTCGTCGAACTTCGGCAACTGCGCGGTGCCGAACATGGCCTCGTCGCGCACGAGAATCGGCGGGCTCACTTCCATGTAGCCATGCTCGCTTGTGTGCAGATCGAGCATGAATTGCGCAAGCGCACGCTCCAGCCGCGCGAGTGCCCCCTTATTCACCACAAATCGCGCGCCGGAAATTTTCGCGGCCGTCTCGAAATCCATGAGGCCCAGCGCCTCGCCGATGTCGAAATGCTCCTTCGGCTGGAAGGTAAATTCAGGTCTTTTCGGAAGGTTCTTGCGTGGAAGCTCGACATTGCCGTTCTCGTCCGCCCCGTCGGGCACATCGTCGAGTGGCGCGTTGGGAATTTCGGCGAGCGCATTGCCGAGCGCGGCAATCGCCTCGCGCTCCTCGGTTTCATACGCCGCAAGCGCCGTTTTCAACTCCGCAACCTCGGTTTTCAGCGCGTCGGCTCGTAAAAAATCGCCAGTCTTCATCGCGGCGCCGATTTCCTTCGATACCGCGTTGCGCCGCTCTTGTGCGGCTTGCGACTTGCCAATCGCCGCGCGGCGCGTGTTATCGAGCGCGAGAAGCCATTCGGCCTGCGATTCGAGCCTCCTTCTTTCCAGCCCGCGGTCGAAAATCTCCGCGTTCTCGCGAATCCATTTGATGTCATACATGAGCCGTTTTTCCTGACGCTCAGCCGGTCTGCGGCCCCTGCCCCGCCGGCTTTGTTTGGCTCTTTTCGATCATGCCGACCGACAAGATCGACAGCTCGTAGAGGCCCAAGGCGGGAACGGCAAGCGCCAGCATCGAAAATATGTCGGGCGGCGTCAAAATCGCGGCGACGACAAAAACAAGCACGATGGCGTAGCGCCGCTGCCGCCGCAAAAAATCCGACGTCACGATTTCGACGCGCCCGAGAAGCGTCAAAACGACCGGCAATTGGAAGGTTATTCCGAACGCGAAGATCAAGGTCATGATCAGCGAAAGGTATTCGCTGACGCGCGGCAACAGCTCGATTTGCGCGCGTCCCGGCTCCTTGGCTTGCTGCATGCCGATAAAAAAGCGCAACAAATTTGGCATGACGACGAAATAGACGAGCAGCGCGCCCGCCGCGAAAAACACCGGCGTGGCGATGAGATAAGGCGCGAAGGCCTTGCGTTCCTGCTTATAGAGGCCCGGCGCGACAAAAGCGTAAAGCTGCGCGAAAATCACCGGACAAGAGAAAAACGCGGCGGAAAAAATTCCGACCCTGATTTGGGTGAAAAAATATTCCTGCGGCGCGGTATAGATCAGCCGCGCGTCCGGACCGGCGGCGTGTTCAAACGGCACCACCAAAATATTGTAGATGTCCTTGGCGAAATAGAAGCAGACGACGAACATCACCACGAAGGCCGCGAGCGCCTTGATGAGCCGTGCGCGCAGCTCGATCAAATGATCCATCAACGGCGCTTTTGTCGCCTCGATATCGGCGTCGGTCATGGGTGGCTCGTTCCGGAAGGTATGGGTTACTTTCGTGTAACCGAACCGGGGCGCCTAGAACAGTCACCGCGTCTTTGTGCCATCCGGCTCAGTGCGCCGGGGCGCGTCCCCCATCTCGGCCGCGAGCGCATCGGCAAGCGCCCGCATCTCCGCGTCGATCGCCCCGGCGGCGGCTGTCCCAGCTTCGGGGGCGGCGGGAGCAATGCCGGTGGCAAGCAAGGATTCGGCGCCTTCCTCCGGGGTTTCGGGCAAGCGTGGCAAGTCAATCGAATTCAGGGACGACTCCGCATTATGAGGGGCCGCTATCGTTGGCACACCCGCCACAGGAAGACACGCGGGCTTTTCGGCCGCGTCGAGGGCCTGCGTGAGTTCTGCTTTGATTTGGGCAAGCGGATCGATCCCGGCATCGGCCTTCGCGCTTTCCGTGAGCTTTGCCACATCGGCCTTGATATCGTCGATGCCGGCTTCGCGCATGGCGTCCATGAATTGACCGCGAAACTCGGCCGCCATGCGCCGCATCTTGGCCGCCGCTTGCCCCACTTGGCGCATGACGCGCGGAAGTTCCTTCGGCCCGATGACGATCAGCGCCACGATCCCGATGATGATGAACTTGCCCGCGTCAAAATCGAACATGAGGAAACGTCACTCAAAGTTTACCTGCGATGATCGTGAACAAGTCTTAAGCGCCGATCGCACTGCAGCCCTCGCGCCCCGTTCACCGGAACGCAACCCGGCTACCTCCAGAGCGATCAACCTAGCTTGCGGGTGTCTGGAATTCTTGGCGGAGTTGGCGGCGGTTTGATGATCGATGGTTCGCATCGGCGGATCGCCGGGGCGCTCCACCTCGGGCTTTTGTTCTTCTTCCGCCAAGCCTTTCTTGAACGATTTTATTCCCTTGGCGACATCCCCCATGATGTCGGAAATCTTGCCCTTGCCGCCAAAAACGAGCAGCAACACGGCCCCGACAATGAGCCAATGCCAGATGGACAGACCGCCCATGATGCAATTCTCCGTATCCAATGCGAGACGAGCCGAACGCCGCCCGCCGTGGCGAAAACCTAGGCTTTCATAACCACAAAAACAAGAAGGCGAGGTGCCGTTCTCACCGATAAGAGCGGCCAAGCTCGACAGTGGTGGCCACGACATCAAGAATACGTGGTCAAGCCCAAGATTTGAGGCGAAGCGACTCCGCTGCCGCGCGGCGCGGCGGCGATCAAGAGTCGCAATCCTCGGGCGCGGGCAAATCTTCTTTCGCGCGCCCGAGATCCTCGCGCCAGGCCGGTTTTTCCGGGTCGGCCACAGGAGTTCCGGCGGCAAAATCGGCGCCCGTGTCGTCCTCGAGCGGATCTTCGTCCTCGGCAAGTCCTAGGTCGTCGCAAGGCTCCGGGATACCAAAACCCTGCGGCAGACGGCCGTCGAAAAGGCCCGCGCCCTTCAGTTCCTCAAGACCGGGGAGGTCACCTATCGCCTCAAGGCCGAAGTGAATCAAGAAAGCTTCCGTCGTCCCATAAGTGATCGGACGGCCGGGCGCGCGCCTGCGGCCGCGCAAACGGACCCAGCCGGTCTCGAGCAGAATATCGAGCGTTCCCTTTGAGATGGCGACGCCGCGAATATCCTCGATTTCGGCGCGCGTCACGGGCTGATGATAGGCAACGATCGCCAGCGTTTCGAGCGCCGCCCGCGAGAGCCGCTTGACTTCGCCTTCCCCCGTGGCGAGCAGCCAGGCGAGATCGGCCGCCGTTCGAAACATCCACTTCCCGCCGGCCCGCACGAGATTGACGCCGCGCGAGGCATAGTCGGCCTTCAGCGCGTCGAGGACCGCGCCGGCCGCGGCGCCGCGCGGCATGCGCTTCTCGATGTCCTTCTCAGCGAGCGGTTCCGCCGCCGCGAAAAGCAGCGCCTCGGCGATCCGCATCGCCTCGGCCAAACAACCGTCGCGCG
Source organism: uncultured Alphaproteobacteria bacterium (assembly GCA_963712225.1). Classification (GTDB taxonomy): domain Bacteria; phylum Pseudomonadota; class Alphaproteobacteria; order Rhizobiales; family Beijerinckiaceae; genus Methylocapsa. Next base: position 7,612 of record CAVQHH010000011.1, on the reverse strand, counting down.
ACGGCCTTTGGCTTGGATCAATATGAGCAAAGAGTTGCGCCAGTTCCGCCAAAACCAAACCCTCCTCGTCCGTCCCGCATCGCCAGCCGCTCAACCTCGAACCACATGCGGAAAAGCCTGGGGGCCCGGCGATTTACGCTTGATCCAAAGCGGCGCGAAGGCCGCGTCCTGACGGATCGAAATCATGCCCTCCCGTGCCATTTCAAGCGAAGAGGAAAGCGTCGAAGCCCAGACCGTGCGGCGCATGTCGGGCGTCGTGCAATAAGCCATGAGATAAGTGTCGAGCACCGTCCAATCGAGCGCCCGCCCGGCAAGTTTTTCAAGTTCGCCGCGCGCATGCGCGAGCGACCAGACCAACCGCTGCTTCATGGTCACCCGCGTGAGCGCCTGTTTCTGACGCCGCTGGGCATACGCGGACAGCAATTCGTAAAGGCTTGCCCGCCATCGCGGCGCGCCGCCGGCGAGGGCCGGCTCGGGCAGGCCTCGCAAAAACATATCGCGGCCAACACGGGGCCGGTTGACAAGCGCTTCGGTGGCGGCGCGGATCGCATCGAGGCGGCGAAGCCGGAACTGCAATGCTTCGGCAAGTTCTGAGGCTTCCGGTTCCCCGCCCTTTGCCGCCTGCGGGAGCAAAAGGCGAGACTTCAAATAGGCGAGCCAAGCCGCCGTGACGAGATAATCCGCCGCGAGTTCGAGACGCAGGCGGCGCGCCGCCGCGATAAATTCGAGATATTGCTCGACGAGCGCCAGCACGGAAATCTTGCTCAAATCCACTTTCTGCCGGCGCGCGAGGTCGAGCAAAAGATCGAGCGGGCCTTCAAAACCCTCGACATCGACCACAAAGGAGTCTTCCTCCCTGGCCTCCGCGGCATTTTGAACAAACGGCAAATCCAACGAATTGCGCTCCCCGTCCCGGACTTGCCGCACCCTATCGCACTTTGCCGCGCGCCAACCGTTGCCGCAAGTCCCGCCGCGGCTTCGCCGCGGGCCTCCACAGGACAACGCTCCGGGGCATTCGGGTTGCCGTCAACCCTTCACGCTCAAACTACAGCACCCGCGCGCTGCCAAGCTGAAGTGCCCCACGGGGTGGCGCCTCAGTCCTTGGCGACGAAGCAATTGCCGCCGCCGGTTTGAACTTTTTGGCACAAAGCAATGGCTTCGTTCCGCGACGGCAAACCGCCGACCCGGACACGATAGACTGGCTTACCGCCGACCGCTGCCTTGTGGATCGAGGTGTGGAACCCCGCAAATTCGGCGCCGAACTTTTGCAAAAGCCGAACCTCCGTATCACGCGCCTCTTGCTCGTTTCCTGGGGCCGCGAGCTGTACCGAGAAACTCCCCGGCAACGTTTGTGCCGCCCCGGCGGCCGGCGTCTGACCCCGCGCGTCGGCAAGCTCTACCGGCTTGGCCTTGGCGACAACGGAGGTTGCCGGCAGCGGATTGCCGTTTGCATCGGCGGCCGGCTTGGCTGTCGTCGCCACGCGCGCCGCCGATTTTGGCGTTGCGGCCTTGGCCAGGGACGCCGCTGTGGGGCGCGCGGCGGGAACGGGAACGGCGGCTGCCGTAACCTGTGGCGGTGCGTCGTTTGGCAGGAGTGTGCCGTCCGGCCGAACCGAAACGGTCTTGACCTTTTTCGGCTCGAGAAGGTCGGTGATGCTGAGCGGTTCGGCGGACGGTTGCGGCTGAGCCTGTGCCGGCGGGGCCGGCACCGGAACGCTCGCCGCCCCGGTGGCAAGACCGGCGATGGCACGCGGCGGGTTGGCCTGCGCTTCTGGCACGTTCGCTGGCGCGGTCAAATCGGCGGGCTGTTCCGCATTATTAACCACGGCGACTGGCGGCTGTTGCGGCGACCCGCCAAGGATAGAGGCATCTTGGTCCGGAATTTCCGTGCCCGCCGCCGTTTCGGGATGTATCTTGGCAGGCCCATCGGCGGCCCTGATCGTTGCGATCTCGTCTTGAGGCGAAACCGCGCCTTTGAAGCCAAAACTGGCGCCGATGCCGATGATTCCAGCGACGATCATCGCGGCCATGAGATAGAGCGGGCGCCGCGACCTGATTTCCTCAAAGGGAGGACCGGCCTCACGGGAGCCCTCCGTGATCTCCTCGTCGTGCCAGTGCTCCGCGCCCTCCGCCTCCTCGCAACCGTCGAGTTCCTCGGATAGGGACAGGTTCTCCCCGCTTTCATGCCGGGCGGCGCCAAGCAGCCCTGCCTCGATTGCCGCGAAATCGCCGCGGATAAGAGGCTCGTGCGCGCTGCGCTCCTCACCTTCGCCGTAATCCGGCCCGCGCCGCAAAGTTCCGGCGGGACGCCGGCTCAGCGGTTCAAACACCGCCTTATAGGGATCCTCCTGCTCGCCGACGAAGCGCGCGAGTTCGGCAAGGGGATCGTCGTCCCCTTGGTTCGCGGCGAGCGGCTTGCGCAGACGCCTTTCGAACTCCTCCAGGTCGATCATCGGCCGTCGTTTTACAATTGGCTCGCTCATCTTATCACCCTCCTGTCGCGACTTCGCGGCGGACGAACCCGCCGATCCATGTCATTGCAATCGCGTATCCCACGCTGGGCAGTGTTTACGCAATCCCAAGTGCATGATCTGCCCGGTTCGAAGCGGGTCATGCACTGAACTCCTTAACATCTTAACATAACGCGATCACGATCGGTTTTCACGCGATCCATGTCGCGCAACTGGTTTTCGCTTTCGCCACTTGCACTCGTGCGGCTTGCTTGGCGTCTCTTCATCGCTCACGTTCAAGCACTTTCGCCGCTTCGGTCGCCGCCCCGCGAGTGGAACCATTACCCGGCGGTGTAAAGGCACGAACCTTTACCGCATCTCCTCGGGGGCACTCACGCCCAAAATCCCAAGCCCTGAGGCGAGAACTGTTGCCAGCGCCGTTATTAAGGCCAGCCTGGCGGCCGTTAAATCTGTCCGCTTTTCATTAAGAAATCGTAATTGTGGCCGATCTTTGCCGCGAATCCAATGGGCGTGCAGGCTCGACGCGAGATCGTGCAAATAAAATGCGATCCGGTGCGGTTCGCCGCTGATAGCCGCCGCCTCGACAATCCGGGGAAATTGCGCGATGAGCTTGATCAGCGCCATTTCGCCTTCGTCTTTCAGGAGGTCGAGGTCCGCCGCAGCTAGCGCCTGGCTTGAGATATCAATTCCAGGGAGCCCTTGTCGTAGAACTGATTTTGTCCTTGCGTGGGCATATTGGACATAAAACACCGGATTATCCTTGGATTGTTCAATCACTTTGCTCAAGTCGAACTCCAAGGGCGCATCGTTCTTGCGAAAAAGCATCATGAAACGAACCGCGTCCACGCCCACTTCGTCAACGACGTCACGCAACGTTACGAATTCCCCGGATCGTTTCGACATTTTCACGGGCTCGCCATTGCGCATCAAGTTAACCAATTGGCAGAGCTTGACTTCGAGCCGGGTCCGTCCTTCCGAAAAAGCCTCGACGGCGGCGCGCATCCGCTTCACGTAGCCGCCATGATCGGCCCCCCAAACGTCGATCAAAAGCGCGTAGCCGCGGTCGAGCTTGACTTTGTGATAGGCGATATCGGAGGCAAAATAGGTGTAGGATCCGTCCGATTTCATGAGCGGCCGATCGGCGTCGTCGCCGAAAGCCGTCGATCTGAACAGGGTCTGCTCGCGATCCTCCCAATCCTCCATGGGCTGCCCTTTCGGCGGCGATAGACGTCCTTCATAGACGAGACCACGCCGGCGCAGCTCGGCGATCGCCGCGGCGACCAAATCTCCCTCGTCGCCACGGGTCAGCGAGCGCTCCGAGAAAAAAACCTCGTGTTTGATGTTCAGGCAAGCGAGGTCGGCCCGGATCGTCACCATCATCGCGTCGATCGCGGCGCCGCGCACCTCGTCAAGCCATTCGGTTTCCGGCCGCCCTAACAGTGTGCGGCCGTATTTTGCCGCGAGCGCCGCACCGATGTTTTTCAGGTAATCGCCGGGATAAAGACCCTCGGGAATTTTGCCGATTTTTTCGCCCCGCGCCTCCCTGTAGCGCAGGTACGCGGAACGGGCCAGAACATCGACCTGGGCGCCGGCGTCATTGATATAAAATTCGCGCGTGACCTCGTGGCCGGCGAAGGCCAGCAGATTGGCGAGCGCGTCGCCGAAAACCGCGCCGCGGCCATGGCCGACATGCATCGGACCAGTCGGGTTCGCCGAGACATATTCGACATTGATCTTAAGTTTTTTCGCGCCGCCCAAGGCCGGCCGGCCGAACCGCGGTCCCTGTTCGAGCGCCGCGCGCAAGACGCGGGAGAAGACCGCCGGCTTAAGGCGAATGTTGATGAAGCCCGGCCCCGCGACCTCGGCTTCGGCGACGTCTGGATCATTTGCGAGCGCCGCGGCGATCTCCACGGCGAGCTGGCGCGGATTGGCGAAGAATTTTTTGGCCTCCCTCGCATAGACCATCGCCGCATTGGTGGAAAGATCGCCATGCGCCGGGTCGCGTGGAGGCTCGACGACAAATCGTTGCAAATCGAGGTCCGCGGGCAAGCGACCCTGCGCGGCGATCCGGCGAAGAATCGAAGCGATCAGCTCGTGGAACTCGGCGAAGAGATTTATCGCTCACCAATCTATGGAGCTACGCGGCGGCTCGGGCGGGCGCTGCGCAAAGATTCGATGATGCCTAGTCGGTAGTGTCTCAGTTTCAATTTCTGGCGGTAGCCATCGACAAGCAGCGGCATAATCCTAAAATATCACGTTCCGACAAGCGTGATCGTCAGCTGTAGTTATAAGAATCGGCGAACACTGCGCACGGTCATATTACCGACGCATGCGCTGGCGCTCACAAAAAAGAAGCAATATGGAGTGTTACCGGCTTCAATTCGTGATTTTTTCTAATTGATAGCGCTTCTCGGATGTTCGACTCAGTTGGCCCTGCAATCCATTCATGTGCAGCATTAGCAATGATTCGATTGACGTCTGCTGCCCTGACGCTGTCTGGCTTGCGTCCCCAAGGATGGTATGCAAACAGGGCTAATGAAGGTGTCAGAGGAGCAACTATCTGCACGTTGGGATGACGCAAAAGATACGGAGCAGCGTCAAATACACCATCAAAGCCCCACACTACCGGCCTATCACTGACGATAAAGTAATGTCCAGGAGGTGCATCCAGTATGATCCATTTTAGGCGCGGAAAAAAACGGGCCTGAAAATACCACGCTTGCACATGCACTAACTCTAGCCAATCATCTTTACTAAGGCGCAGCTTCCATCCTTGAAGTCGCAACCCTTCAATTTCTTCTCCGGGGACATCTTTTTGCGATCCAAGCAGGTCGTGGCTCATACAGAAATTGCGCCTGATTGGTGATACGTTTTCAGCATCGATTAATGGTGCTTCTAGGGTGACGAGGTTTTCTTCGGTCGGAATATTTGCGATCCAATTCTCAAAAAGATCTAGCATCGGCAAACTTCGCGCAGCGGCCCATGCCAAATAACGAGATATCTCAGGTGGAATCGCGCCTCGTTGACCGGGCTTTTCTCGGGAATAGATACGCAACGACTTTGCTGCCGGTCCTTCAATTGCTTTCGATAAGTGGTCTTCTAACCTGGAGCCGCGATCTGCAAACCCCGCTGGGCCGTCAAACAGCCCCCTTTTCCAACCAATATTCTTGGGCGCTCTTCGCGAGACGGTCAGATTTTTGCAATCGCCCACCCATAGCCACGGCTCATTCTTCTCTGTTGAAGCCGGGTCCACAAAAGAGCGTAGATGAAATTTTGAAACGTAATGATGCCGCGCCGCCATCTCGTTATACTCAAGAATCCCTCCGGACGTTGATACGCCAGTATTATCAAAATGTCTTCCGAGGGAAGAGAAAAACCAGATACTTTCCAATACACCGTCTTTTTTGGCAAAGCCAGGTCTGCGACGGTCGTCATGACGATGTCTGAGCACAAGTTCAAACTGAGACTCTACTGCCTAAACCTCTGTCTTGAGTTCGGGCGCACTACTGCAAGTCCGGGGTTTCGTCAAAAAGCCTGCGATGCTCGGCGGCCGCATAACGGTCGGTCATTCCGGCGATGTAATCGCAGATGAGCCGCGCGCGGCGCGCTTCGCCGGCGCCTGCCCTGGCGGCGGCCTCAGCCCATTCGGCGGGCATCAGATCCGGGGCAATGAAAAATCGGGAAAAAAGATCGCGAACGACCAGACCTGCTTGCTCGCGAATATGGACGAGGCGGTTATGCCGGTACATGTTTGTTAACAGAAAACTCCTGATCGACTTGTCGGCGCTCAACGCCGCCGGCGAAAACCCGATCAGAGGCGCGCGTTGCGCCCGCACGTCCGCGACGCTCGCGACCCTCGATGCTTCGATCCGCCGCCGACTCTCAGCGATCGCGTCTTCGATAAAAAAGGTGATCAGCCGGCGCACGAGCTCATGAATGGCGCGAACTGGTTCGACGCCAGGATAAAGCGCGCCGATCTCGCCGCCAATGTCACGGAGAAAATCGACCTCGCCGATTTGGGCAAAATCGATGAGGCCCGCGCGTAAGGCGTCGTCGAGGTCATGCGCGTTATAGGCGATGCCGTCACTGAGTGCCGCAGCCTGTGCCTCGGCGCTGGCGAAATGGGCAAGTTCGAGATTATGAACCGCATTATATTCCAGGATCGCGGCGGGAAGTCCGCGTTTTGCATAACGCGCGGCCACTCTGCCATCGGCTTGCAAAAGTGGGCCGTTATGCTTGACGAGCCCTTCCAGCGTCTCCCAAGTCAGATTGAGTCCATCAAAGGCGGCGTAGCGGCGTTCGAGCTTGGTGACAATGCGCAGCGCCTGGGCGTTATGATCGAAGCCGCCGTAAGGAACCATCCCTTCGTCGAGCACATCCTCGCCGGTGTGGCCAAACGGCGTGTGGCCAAGATCATGCGCTAGCGCAAGCGCCTCGGCGAGATCGTCGTCGAGGCCGAGCGCGCGGGCAAGCGTGCGTGCGATTTGACCGACTTCGAGCGAATGGGTGAGCCTGGTGCGGAAATGGTCGCCCTCGTGCGGAACGAAGACCTGCGTCTTGTGGGCCAGCCTCCGGAAGGCGGTGCAGTGGATGATGCGGTCGCGATCGCGCTGAAATCCCGAGCGTGATGGCGAATGCGGCTCCGCGATCAACCGTCCGCGGCTTCGTGCCGCATCGGCGGCGTAAGGCGCGCGCAGGGGGGCGCCAGCGAAAGCGGGAGAAAAGTGGCAAGTTGCCATGAAAACCTGGATTGCGCCGTTCGACTCATTGCAGCGGCGGGCCTCCGGACGTATCTTACTTAATTCAAGAGGAGGCAAGCGGATCCGCGCGTCCCTTTGTCCAAGCCCACCTTCGAGGTAGTCAAAATGAGCGAAGCAACGGCGGAAGCACCCGTCGAACTCACCGAAAACGCCGCGCGGCGCATCGCGGAGATTTTGACGCGCGAGCCGGCGGGCTCGTTTCTGCGCATTGGCGTCGATGGCGGCGGCTGCTCGGGGTTTACCTATACCTACAATATTTCGACCGAACATCTTCCGGCGATCTCGTGATCGAGCGCGACGGCGCGACGGTCGCGATCGATCCGGTCTCGCTCGATCTCCTACGCGGCTCAAGGATCGATTTCGTCGACGATGTGATGGGCC
>CAVQHH010000010.1:0-32935 GCA_963712225.1 uncultured Alphaproteobacteria bacterium | reverse complement strand
GGCGCCCATCCGCAGCTCAAGCTCGAAGGTAAAGCCCGAGCCTTGGATGTTGGGACCGAGGTAGCCCGCCTCCCGCGCAATCCGCAAAGCCTCCGAAAACGTCTTCCCGGCATGGGGATATTCCGAGCGGCAATAGACATAGCCTTTGGTCGCGCCGACGCCGATGCCGCAAATCGTCATGCCTTCGATCAGCGCGAATGGATCGCCTTCCATGATCATCCGATCGGCGAAGGTGCCGCTGTCGCCTTCGTCGGCGTTGCACGCGACATAACGCCGGTCAGCCTGCGTATCGGCGACGGTCTTCCATTTGATCCCGGTCGGGAAACCGGCGCCGCCGCGACCGCGAAGCCCGGATTTCGTCACCTCGGCAACGATCGCGGAAGGCCCGACCTCAATGGCGCGCGCGAGCCCCTTCCAGCCGTCATAGGCGGCGTAATCGGCAAGCGAGAGCGGATCGACAATGCCGCAGCGCGCGAAGGTGAGCCGCGTCTGGCCTGAAAGAAACGGATGATCTTCCGGCTTTCCGATCCGCAGCGCATGGGCGCCGCCGGTCAATAGCCCGGCGTCGAAGAGGGAAGCAATGTCCGAAGCCGAAACCGGGCCATAACCGACGCGCCCGTGCGCCGTCTCGACCTCGATCAAGGGCTCTAGAAAGAACATCCCGCGCGAGCCGGTGCGGACGATCTCGACCGGAAGCGCGCGCACACGCGCCTCCGCTGCAATCCGCGCAGCCACTTTGTTGGCGCCAACCGCGAGCGCGGCGGCATCCTTGGGAACGAAAATAAGCGTCATGCGGCCCGCGCTTCTTCGAGAGCCTCGGTGATTTTGTCCAGGTTCAAGCGTCCAAGTGGCTCGCCATCGAGAAGAGCCGAGGGCGACGTGGCACAAAGACCAAGGCAATAGACCGGCTCGACAGTCAGTTCGCCATCGCGGGTCGTGCCATGCCAGCCGACACCGAGTTTGGCCAGAACGGCCGCCGCCAAATCCTCGCTGCCCATGCTCTGGCAGGCTTCGGCCCGGCAAAGCTGCAGAACGTGCGGCCCGCAAGGCTCGCGGCGAAAATCGTGATAGAACGTGACGACGCCATGCACCTCGGCGCGGGTCAGATTAAGCGCTTCGGCGATGAGCGGCACGGCGGCGTCGCTGACACAACCGAACTCTTCCTGCAAGGCATGCAGGATCGGCAGCATGGGGCCTTCAAGCCCGGCATGTTCGGCAATAATCTCCCTGGCGCGCTCGGCGTTCCAGGCGGAGGCCTCGGGCATGCGTTTCCCATCCATTTTGTGCGCTCTTGGAATATGAGCCTTTGGCCCCCAAAAATCAATAAAATAGTCTTGTAAACTTATAGAGATTTTCTATCAATCGAAATGCCAAAACAAGTTTCTATCAATTGGGTTCGCTCAAATGTCACCGTTTTTGCGCATGGCGAGCCTGTCTGCTTCGGCGACTAGCGCCCGGGTTAATGGCGGAATTGGCTCCCGGTGCGGCGACGCGAGCCCGATGATATGAAGTTCGCGGGGCTCCGTGATGGGAATTGAACGCAGCGGCTCGCTCACGCCCAGGAGATTGGCGAGCTTTTCCGGCACGATGCAGGCGCAGCCGCCGCTCCGGGCATGCGAAAATAAGACCACCATCGAGTTGGATTCGATAGGCGGCGGCGCGGCGGAATTTGCCAGGAGACGGTCGATAATGCGGCGGTTTTGCATGTCGGGGGTGAGCAGGCAGAGCGGAATGCGACCGACATCCGCCCAAGTCACCTCCGCGCGCTCGGCGAGCGGGCTTCCGGCGGAGGTCAAGAGCCTGTACTGCTCCCGATAAAGCGGCACCGTGTGAAGCGGGCCGAGCGGCTCGTTGTCGAGATAAGTGAGGCCCGCGTCGATTTGGAAATCGTCGAGCATGGACAGGATATCGCGGGATGTCCTCGAAAGCACGGTGAAGCGCACGTCCGGATGTTTGGCCCGGAAAGGCGCGGTGAGTTCGGCGACCATGGGGAGCGCGGTTGGCACGGCGGCGAGCGTCAAATGCCCGGCGAGCGCGGTCTTCGATGCATGAACGTCCTGGCGCATGGCGCGCGCGTCGCTGACGATGCGCCTCGCCCATTCGAGCACGCGCTCGCCTTCCGCCGTCAGTCCGTAAAAGCGCGAGCTGCGATTGACGAGCAGCACGCCCAATGTGTCTTCGAGCTGTTTGATGCCCGCCGACAAGGTGGGCTGGGTCACCCCGCAGCTTTCCGCGGCGCGGCTAAAATTGCGTTCCCGCGCTAACGCAATCAAGAATTCGAGCTTGTCGATCACGGCGCCGCGCCGGACCGCGAGAGCTCGACGCCGGTGCGAAGGGCGGCCCGCCGGCGCGCTACCGCGGTGATCAAGGCCGCGTGGCTCCAGGCGAGGGATTTGGCCGAGGTCTGGACGCCGGTTGCTTGGTCGAATTGCTCCGAAAGCTCCCCAGAGGCGGGGGTATAGGCCGCAACGGTTGCCATGATTTGATCGCCGCGCCGGAGCAAGGCCGCAAAACGGCGTTTTCGATGCTCTGGCGCCGGCGGCGGAAGCGCCAAGGAATCATCAGCCCCGCCCAACCGAAGCAAGAACTCCCTATTGTCCGCGGTTACCGGAACCTCCACTCCCGCCACCGCTCCCGCGAGAGCATAGTAAAATTCCGCCGCGCCGAGCGTTGAAAAATAGTAGGCGCCACCGCTGAAGTAATGGTCGTCCGCATAGCGCCCCATGGCCGGGCCCCGGTCATCCGGGCGGCCGCGGTTGATCGGGTAGCTTGCGTCAAAGAGTTCCTCGAGCCGAGCAAAGGTCGCCATGACCCTCGGATCGAGAACGCTGTGCGCTCCCCCTTCGCGCGCGGCGTGGATCACCGCGAGAATCGTCGCGAAATCGAGTTCCTTTCCGCTCACCCCGTTTTCGACACCGCGGCGGCTTGCGTAAAAGCTCTTTTCTGGGTTCCAGTATTCGTCGAGCGTTTTTGCGATCTCGCGCGCCGCGTCCCGGAAGGTGTTCGCGCGCGCTTCGTCTACGCCAGCTTCCTCCATCCAAGAAGCGCCATCGGCGAGCGCCGCATGGTGCATAAGCCGGGTGCTGTAATGGTGCCCTAACTCTTCCTCCCACATGTCGAAACAGGGCTCGCGCCAGTGGCGGAGGATAAAGCAAAGATCGGTCAGGATAAGCGCGCGCATGGACGCGCGGGTCGCGTCGTCGAGGCCAGCGAGAGGCCAAAAGCGCATCAGGGCAAGAGCCCGCCTGGCTGGGCCATCGTGTTGCGGGCGCGACCATTTAGAAATGTCGAGCGTCGCGTCCGGGTTGAACCGCGGCTCGCCAAGAACACGATCCCCCGTGATCTTTTGCAGATCGCCATCGTCCCGCACGAATTGCAAAAAGAACGGCTCAACATTTTTTCTAAAATCGCCGGCAAGCCGCAAAAAACCGGCCCCGTCAAGACGATTGAGAGAGAGGCTGAACGCGATAAACTCCTTGAAACGGGAAAGCCCCTCCCCGGCGAAGGCTCCCTCGGCAATCACATGGCGCAGCGCATCGACGACGAGCGCCGAATCGCGCAGCCAATGGAAGAAATAGTCGGGGTCCGGGTCCCAGGCGCCGATCGCGGTCGAAGCCAGTATCGATCCCCGCGAGGGCCTTATCGTTTGACCAAATCCCGGCCGCTCCTTGACGAGATGGGTCGCCGAAATCGCGCGCAGCATCAGGGCCGCCGAAACATCGTTTTGGCGCGCCATCCAATCTAGCAACAGACTCTTTTCGTCGCCCGGAACGCCCCCGGTCGCCCCGGCCGTTGCCATCGGCTTGCCTCCTAACTGACATGCGGGCTGGAAAAGCCGAGCCGCTTCAGGCCGGTCCTGACATCGGGATCGGCCATGAACAGCTTCCACAAAAGCCCGCTCCGATAATTCTCGATCATGATCACGATCGGCCCCTCGTCGATCGCGAGATAGGTTTTTGCGTACCAGTCATGGGTCTCGCTGAAGGCATCGGTGAAACCGAAGCGGCCCCAAATTCTATCCCCCAACACATCGTAAAAATGGCGGAGGGCGCGCATCGCCTGCTCCGGCGCATAGGGAAAGCTCGACAGCGCCGCCGTAGGGGTGATGACGCCATTGTCGTTGTCGGGAGCATGCGCGGCATAGCCCTCCGGATCGTCGCTCGCCGTTAAGCCCCAGCACGAAGGTCCGAAGCCCTTATGACCGTTGGGATTGCGGACGCAGTGCTCGTAATTGATAAGGGTATGCTGGACGTTTTGTTCGAAATAGCTTGCGTAGGTGTCCTTTAGCCCGCGCGGATCGAGCCCGCAGAATGAATAATGAGAAAAGTACAAAGGCCCGCCGAAGTCCGGGCCGAGCGGCAGATCGATATCGTAATAGCGGCGGCGGTTGATGAATGTGCGGCTTTGCGTGAAACCGTCATGGTAGACGGCGGCGACCGATCGGGTAACGGGGCGAGGCGGCGGCGAGCACATAAGTAATAAGGCATTCGTTCCAGCCGCGGATGTCGTGATCGAGGCTGAAGCCATTGTTGGGGCTCCAATGCCAGGTCAAGACATGGCGGCCGTCCCGCGCGTGCCAGTTCCATTCGGCATCGAGCCACAACCAGGTAATCCGATCGCGAAGGTTTTTCTCGGCGGGGTTGTCCGCATTGAAATATTGGCGGGCGCATAAGAGGCCCTGAAACAGAAACGACGTCTCGACGATGTCGGAACCATCGTCCTTGCGGCCAAACCTTATCGCCGCGCCGGTGCGGCCATTCATGTAATGCGGGAACAGGCCATGGTAGCATGGCGCCCGTTCCAGAAAACCGAGCATGACGCCGAGTCGGTTCGCTGCTTCGTCCCGTGTGATCCAGCCGCGCTCGGCCGCGACAATGATCGCCATGACCGCAAAGCCGGAACCCCCCGTGCCGACGAGATCGTCATCGGGGTCCATGGCGAGGCCGGAGCGATCCCGCGCGAGGCCGCAGAGCGGATGCGCGCCCTCCCAAAAAAACCGGAAAGTCTGGCGCTGAACGAGATCGACGAGCGCCGCGTCCGGCAAGCCCGCGCGGGGCTTATTTTTTGGCGAATGTTTCCGGGAGGGCTGCATCGACGGACAAACCGTATTATTTGGCGGTCAGGCGGCGGGGGCCTTTTGCTTTGCCGTGGGCGCGGGAATTAAGCCGGGGGCCGCAGGGCGTTAGGCGCTGGCCTTCCGGGTCATCGATCAGGTGGAGGACGCGCGTGAAAAAGCCTCTTTGTGTATCCGCGTGGCCGATATTGACGATCGCCGCGTCCGCCAGTTCGTGGCCAAAAATGTCAAGAACCAAGCTGCGCGCATCCTCGTCGAGGTGATCGATGGCTTCGTCGAGCATTATCCAGCGCGGCTTGTGCAGCAAGAGTCGGGCGAAGGCGAGCTTGTGCTGTTCCTCGGGGGTCAACTCCCGTTCCCAGCGCGCGTCGCGATCGAGGTCCGGCGACCGATGGGCGAGTTCCATCCGCTCCAGCGCGGCCATGTATTCCTCGCTCGTGAATTCGGCGGGTTGGGCTGGATAAGCCAGCGCGCCGCGCAACGTGCCGGGCGGTATATAGTCTTGCAGTGAGATAAACATCATGGTTCGCGTCGGCGGCAGCAAGATGCGGCCGGATCCCCAAGGCCAAAGGCCCGCGATCGCGCTAAAGAAACTGGTCTTGCCGCCGCGCCGCTTGCCGATGATCAGAACCCGCTCGGCTGGATTGATCACGACATGCTTCTCGCTGAGCCTCGTGCAACCCGTGGGCGACGCGATGCCGATGTGGTCGAACACGATCCGGTCATCGTCCGTGTGAACAACCTCGATCTGGCCTGTCTCGCCGCCGAGCCTGTCCATCTCGAGAAGCGCCAGGCGGAAGCTCGCGACCCGCAAAAGCGTGGCCCGCCAATCGGCGATCGTGCTAAAATTATCAACGAACCAGCGCAGCGCCGACTGCACCTGATTGAAGGCTCCGACCGCCATCATCAGTCCGCCGAGCGACATATCACCGGCGAAATATCCGGGTGCCGCCACGATGAACGGGGCCACGATTGCGAACCATCCATAACCGGCAGTGACCCAGGTCAGGCGGGTGATCCCGGTGACGAGCCGGCGCATCATCGAAAGGACCTGATCGAACTCGCGGTTCAGATAATCCTTTTCATCGGTTTCGCCGCCATAAAGAGCAATGGCCTCGGTGCGCTCGTTGACCCGCACGAGACCGAACCGCAGATCCGCCTCGCGGGCGTAGCGTTCGGCGTTGAGCGCGATCAGCGGACGTCCGACCCGCCAGCTTCCAAAGGACGCGATTCCGGCGTAGATCAGCGCGAACCAGACCATGTAGCCGGGCAAAGCGAAGCTCAATCCGGCGACGGAAAAGGTTACGCTTTCCGAAACGGTCCACAAGACGGTGATAAAGCTTGCGAGAAGAAGCGTCGATTGGAGCAAGCCAATGCCGAGGTCGGTCGAGAGATCCACCAGATGACGGGCATCCTCATGGATGCGCTGATCTGGATTTACGCCGATTTCGCCGGCGCCGGAGAGGCGAAACGCGCGCCTGGGCACGAGCCACTGATCGAAGAGATCGCGCGTCAATCCTTCGCGCAATTTCAGCTTGCTCATTTCTCGAAGCCAGGCCTGGGCGACATTCAAGATCAACAACGCGCCGGCAATCACCCCAAAGACCACGAGCTGGGACAAAAACCCCCAAAAATCCTTGAGCGAGAGCGCATCGTAGAACGGCTTGTTCCAAGCATTGAGTTTGATCTGGCCGAAGGCGGTCAGCGCGACAACGACACAGACCGCGACTCCGAGCCAGAAGAGTTTGTTGCGGCCGGGCGAATACCAAAAGGTTTTTACCATCATCCACAATTGCGGCGCGAGCTCCTCGTCCCGCGCTGCAGTCGCCGCCTCGCTCCGGGACGGTTTGTCGCTACGGTCATCCATTTGCGCCGGCTTCCATTTTTGTTGGTAACGCCATAGCATGATGGTTAGAGCATAATCATTGGCAAGTGGAAACCGATTTCGTAAGGCGCTACGACCTGATCCACGGGGTCAACGGCCGCGGCACCTTCGTCTACTCGCAGGCCTGCTTGCCATTTACGGCTGCGAACCCTTGTCGGTCTGGAATTTCTCTGCTTAAAAGGAAAATGCAGGGAGAGTTTGAGAAAATGCAGCGACGCGCAAATTGTAACCGGGCAAAAAGCAGCCATTTCTCAAGGTTTGCGTAGCCTCTCCCTACTCAAGGAGCAGGGAGACAGTCATTGCCTTAGCCGGGACATTTAGGGGAAAACGAGTACAGACTCGCAAATCACATATAAGATCAAGTGATGCAGGAATTTTTGTCGGGAGTAACCGCGCCGAAGCGCAAGGACTGGGACGTGTATTCAACATGATTGAGCGATTGGCGAAGTCAGCGCCGTGGACTCGCCGTCAATACGAGAAGTCTGAAACCCTCAGAGTGTTCTGATGACCGAAATCGTTCCGCGTGGTTATATCTCGGTCCGCGAAGCAGTGAACCGCCTGGACCCCGAGCTTTTCCCGGTAAAGAGCACGAGGCGCGTAGAGGATTAATCAGTGAAGAGGAACGGTTGAAGATCAAGGATTTGGCTCGGGCGCGTGGCGGTGGTGCACCGGGCAGCGCACCAACCCCAAAGACCATCGCCGCGCCGGTTGCGACCGCCCCGCATCGGACCGGCGATCCTTCCAGCTCTTCGTACCAAGCGGAGTACAGGGCGCGTAAGCGATACGAGAATGCATGTTGTCGGATTCGCGCATTGAAGCTGGCGGTCTCGAAGCAGCCATCCTGGATCCTTTTAACGGGATCTTGCATCGAGCCTCGACTGCATTGTGGCGTCAGCATGACGCCGATCGGATGATTGAAAAGGGACGCGCCTATTCCGCACAGTCTGAATACCGGCTCGTTTGTGGTCAAGAAATTCCCCGTGCAAAGCACGCCCGCAGGCCACTACCACGTCAAAAATCGGGGACGTGATCGATACCTCGCAAGAGGTTCCCGAATTACCGTGTGAATAATACCACCCGCCCGAGAACCTGACTCCTGGGGGGATTCCCAAAACATCGCAAACATGACTCGATGCAGCACCTCGTTGATTCGCGGAGCGGGCAGCATGTCGGCAATTGAGATTACACCCCAGGGTTTGCGTATTTCCCAGTTGCGGGCGGCGGCGGCGCGAACGGCTGACGCCGAGTAGGCGCGGCGCATTCTGGCCATTGCCATGGTGCTGGATGGGCATTCGCGGCGGGTGGCGGCGCAGGCCGGTGGCATGGAGCGTCAGACGCTGCGCGACTGGGTTATTCGCTCCAACGCCGATGGGCTGACCGGGCTAGCCGATTGGCCCCGGCCTGGGCGCCGGCCGCGTCTGGCCGAAGCCCAGCGGAGCGAAGTGGCGAAGTGGGTGGAAGACGGCCCTGACCGCAAGACCGATGGCGTGGGTGCTGGCCCTGCGCCGACCTGCGTGACCCCATCGCCGCCAAATTCGATGTTAACCGGCATGAGCGCAGCGTCGGCAAGCTGCTGAAGAAGCTGAATTTCCGCAGTTGTAGGTGCGCCCGGTGCACCCGCAAAGGAGCTTGAGGCACAGGAGACTTTTAAACGTATGGCCCGCCCCGTCTGCAAGTGATTTTATCGAGAACGCCATTATCAGTCTGCTTCAACGTATCCGGCCTCGGGCTTGTTCCCCGGCCAAGATGGAGATACGCGCGTCCCGGTCCTCATAAAACTCTCGGCATCGAGCGCCATTTTTTAAAACAGGTTTGCAGAACGCCGTTCGACTGTCAGGCCATCTCGCTTCCACCACTCGCAAACATCGTCAGTCCGTCAACACATCATTTGTGCTGTCCGACAGACAGTTAGCCGCCAGAGGCGCTCCCTTGGCGGCAAAATGGCGTTCGCCCCGCAGCACGGCCCAGCAGATGCGCGCCAGCTTGTTGGCGAGCGCCACGGCGGCGACATTCGGATGGACGCGGGCAAGTAGCGCCTTGGCTCATCGTCCCAGAACCGTGTCCCGCTCTGCGACATAGGGCAACGCTGCCCGTGCGCCATGGATCAACCGCTTTCGAAGATACGTGTTGCCGCGCTTGCTGATGCCCATGAGGCGCGGTTTGCCGCCGGTTGTCGATTGACGCGGAACGAGGCCGAGCCACGCCGCCAGATCGCGACCGTGCGCGAAAGTCTCGGCTTTGCCAATCGCCGCGATCAACGCCGCCGCGATCATGACGCCGACGCCCGGGATAGTAGTCAATCGCTGGGCGTCTTCGTTTTCTTCGCAAAGGACGTGAACTCGCGCAAAGGACGTGAACTCGGCCTCGAAAGAAGCAATCCGTCGATCGAGGTCTAGCCATTGCGCCCGCATGTCGGCGCTCCGCATCCGTATCCGCGCGCTCCGACCTCGGCCTTCCTCCTCTTCCATCAGCATGACGAGATATTGTTCGAGTTTGCGCTTGCCCTGGGGTACAACAATCCCGCGCTCCAGAAGGATCGCGCGCAACTGGTTGATCAGAGCTGTCCGTTCGCCCCCCAAACGGTCCCTGGACCGGTGCCGCGTTTGCATGTCGAGTCGCGCCTCGGTCTTTGTCTCGACGAAACGCATGGTCGGCCGCGTTGCCGCCTCCGCTATCCCCGCGGCGTCACGATCGTCGTTCTTCTGCGCCTTGACGTAAGGCCGCACGTATTCCGGCGACATCAGGCGGACGTCGTGCCCTTGCGCCGCGAACAACCGACCGAGATGATCGGCGCCGCAACAAGCTTCCATCGCGACAATGCACGGCGGTAATTTGCCGACGCAATCGATGAGCGTGTCTCTCCTGCTTCGCCGGCGTAGAACGACTGCCCCGACCTCATCGAAGCCGACGCTGCTGCACACATTGTTCCCGAGATCGACGCCAAGCACCGCAATCTTCATGATCCACTCCTCCGTTTGAGCCTCCGGCGAGACTACCTTGCCGGAAGGAGGGGCGGGCCATTCCATAAAACTTCGCCGGGCTGGCCCGCGCCGCGATCCCGCGGGAGTTGCCGGCCGGCCGGTCGAAATCTGGTTTCAGGATGAAGCCCGCGGTGGAAAGCCAAGGCACGCTGACCCGCATCTGGGCCAGGCGCGGCACGCGTCCGCGGATCAAGCGCGACCGGCGGTTCACTCGGTTCACCTGGGCCTAGTTGTTCGGCGCCATCTGCCCGGCGCGCGGCACCGGCGCCGCGTTGGTCATGCCGGCCGTCAGCATCGCGGCCATGAACCAACATCTGGTTGAAATTAGCCAATGCGTCAGCCTCGGCGCCATCGCTCTGCTGATCCTCGACAGTGCCGGCTGGCACGGTTCGCCGCGTCTCGTCGTGCCAACCAACATCGTGCTCCTGCCACTTCCACCCTACGCGCCGGAGCTGAACTCGACAGAGAACCTCTGGGAGTATCTGCGCAGCAACTGGCTCAGCCCCTGCGTCTGGGACACTTAATGAGGCGGTCCTCGACGCCTGTTGCGATGCCTGGAATGCCCTGATCGCCAAATCCGAGGTCATCACCTCAATGGGAACAAGAGATTGGGCACAGGTCAGGATTTCGGGCGGCTGGTCTGATATAGCGGATGCGAATGATGTCACGAGTGGTGAGCATGTTGGTTTCCGTTCGCCTCGAAGGCGTGGATCTCTAGCACCGCTGCGAGATATTCCTCGCGCACTTTGGCCGCCTTCACCTCGAATTGCCGCTCCAGCTCCCACAGCCGGGTTTCGTAGGCATATCTGGCCTCCGATAGTCGCACGACCTTGTCCGAAGACTCGATAAGCACGCCTTGTGACAGCACGCCGAATGTTTGTCTTGTGGATTGTGCCATGTTTTGCACCTCGATGCCTCCGCCTCTTGCTGCGCAGCCTCGCTGTTGTGTCGCGGAACGCACATGCACGACAATTGTGCGTGACCACGAACATGAAAATCAAAAACATGGTTAATCAGCGTTTACAGCTGCTGAACGGAATTGCTGTATTAGGGCTCGCCCGGCCGCGCCAACCGCCAAGATTGGCCTGAATATTGCTTATTCGTTCCGGCTTGGCTTCCTCCCAGGCTTTGTGACTCTTGCCCTTGACCTGGCCGCATAACGCACTTCGCGCGGCCGGTCAGGGGCTTTTCGTGCGTTTCTTCTGCTTGAAATTGGGTCACGTCGAGCTTGTTATAGAGGCGGCACCATTCCTTGGTCCGTGCCTTATGCGCGTCGATCAAGGCGAATACCGGGTCACGGATACCGGCGGCCGCCGCTTTCGCCCCCGTCTTGGACGCGGCTCGTTTGGCCGCCGGCGCTTTGCGGGTCTTCGGTTGGCTGTCATTTGCTCCTCCTATGCGCGTCCCAGCGGGGCTTTGCGTGAATAGACCAGGGTTGGGCGCCCTGGGCGGGGTTTCGGCGGGGGCGCCCTTGTCGGCCCAAGAATTCTCCGGAGGCGTCAGTATCCCCTAGCGCCGCGGCGTCTTCCCACTCGATAAGCTTGCTCTCCATGAATGCGATCGCGGCCGCAGCTATATCTCCGGGTTTCGTTGTCATGGGTCCTCCTCCTCGTTCGGCCGAACGCTCGATCCTCGGAGATCTCAAGCCGGACGAGGGGCGCCTTCATCGTTGCGACGATCGATTCGAGGTATTCGACGCTTTCCGCCCAATGGGAGCCGGTTTCGTCGAGGATGTCGGAATTGATCGTCTTGCGCGTCGTTTTTCCGGCTTCCACATGTTACGCGCTCTATTTGGCGATCTGACACGCATCACACTAAACAATTGGAGGCGTAGAAGCTCCGCGGCGAGAATGCCGAACAGCAAACAAAAGAAGTGGATCTATGGCTCGACTGCCATCGAACACGTCTTTTTTGAACCGGAGAACGAATGCCGATTTGAAACGTGCGGCGCCCGAACTTTTCTTTCCATGTATCGACATGCGCATCGAAAAGCACAAGCCCGACCGGGCCTCTTTTCTTGGCAAGAGCGCGCAGTAGCGCCAATGTGATCGTGCGTTCGCCACCGAGCTCCGCAGATGTGAAATAAACTCGGCTTGGAGCGAGGCAAAGGTCCGCAGAAAATGCACTAGTCGTTTCCGGGATGCTGAGGCGCACCGAAGGTCTATGATGAGCCCCAGCCCGCATTATTCGCCGCGCTCCCGATCCGGCAAAAGATCGATCACATCGGCGATTTTTTTGAGCTCGGCTGCGAATTGCCTCGCTTCCTCCGGCGAAAGCACCGTGTGCGGGCGGAGCGACGATGCCACGTGACCTACCGCCATGACGCAACGTGTCAGCCCGGCGGTTGCTGTGTGTGCGTCTTCACACGGTTCAATTATTCAATCGACTCCAGCAGATCCTCGGCTTGTTCGATTAAGTGCTGAGCCTCTTCCTCAATGATTTCCTGGCCTTGGAAGGATGTGTTCTCCAGGGTCGTGATCATCTTCAGGGCGATCTCGTTCCGCCGGTTGGTAAGATCCACGATCTTGTCCTCGAGCACGGCGTAGGCCGCATGGTCGCCTTTAAGCGCTTGCGTCGAAATCCCGGTAAGCGTCTTGAGGCCCAGCTTGCCGAGCGGAGCGTTGATCTGCTTGTAGGCGGCCGCTAGGCGAGCGAGCGTAGCACGGTGGTCGCGCAAGGAATCGGGCAGCGCGCCTTCCGTGAGTATCTCGAACAATACCCGCCCGTCATGAACGTAGTCGTCCTTCAGGCGCGCGAGGGTCATGATGGTCGGACGGATGTCCGTGTGATCGGAGAAGATCTGTCCGGTCTGCCCCTGTTCGCGCACGCCTGGGCCGGCCAGGCCTAACCAGGTATGAGTGATCTCGCGCTGGAAATCGCCATGGTTCCAGGCGTCATCACGCGTCTGCGTGAAGCAGCTTGGGATCGCCGTGCAAGGCACCGGCGAGTTCGCTGTCAGAAAGAAACAGTCCGGATTGGCGAATAGTATGAAGTTTGGCGTCCGGTTCGGGTCGGATGTAACCATGTGGAGCAAGGCCTGCTCCGTGTGATCGGCCATTGCTTGCGTGATTTGGTTGGTGCCGCCGGTGATCGGATCGAAACCTTGTAGATTTGCTGCCTCCTGCTCGAGCTTGCGTGTGACGGAATCCGTCTGCGCGGGGTTGCCGTCGATCCAAATGCCCGGCGCATCGTCGAAATCGATGTTGATGGGGGTGCTATTCTCAAACTCGCCCAGGAAGAGACTGTTCAAATTGGCGTCGACCTCGCCCTTGTGACCTGGCGGATAGGTGCAGGGCGTGTGGATGCCGTCACAACCGGCCGGTGTTGGCGCGGAGCCGGCGAAATGATCATTCTCGTCCGAGGTGATCACAAAGAGCGTATTATCCTTGGTGATCCCATCCGCCGCGAGCCGGGAGAAAAATTTGCTGAAGGCTGTGTCGAACTGCTTGAGTTGTGCCTCGTAGTCCGCCTCGCCCGGGCCGAATGCGCCGTCTGGATTAGCGGGAAAATTGTGATTGTCGTGCGCGTCTTCGATATAGCCGTAGACGACCGGCACGCCCGCCTCGAGCATTGCCGCCAGATAGCCCAATGTCTGCGACGGCGAGGGATCGAAGCCTGGAAAGCCGGGGTTGCCTGTCCCGCCCGGCCCATCCGAAATGGCGACACCGTCGAGATCCTTGATAATGATCGAGGAGCTATGATTGAGTGCAGGCGCCACATATTTGTTGCCGAAGAGGGCCTGGAATCCATTATAGCCGCCCGGCTCGTCTTGAAGCTTGTCGGGGGCGGCATGTGCCGAGCCGCCGCAAAGCCCGCTTTTCTGCGCGCAGTGGACGACGATGCCTTCGAAGTCGGCGACCGCCAGGTCGTGGTTGGCGAGGTTCTCGTTGTGCTCCGGCGAATTCACACCGAAGACGTTGTCGATATCGCTGGTGGCGTTTTCAAACTCGATGTTGGCCACCGAGAAAGCGCCGACATCGCAGCCCGCGCGGGTGAATGGAACCCACGGCGCCGGATGGATCTTGCCGCGCCGGTCGACCATCTGCGGCACTGACGTGGTGCCCAGATTGTCGGTCCAATAGGCGAAGGAACTGGTGAATTTCGAGCTGCCGCCGCTGAAATAGAGAATCGTGTTGCCGATGGGTATGCCCATCTTCTCGCCATAGACGCCGGTAAGCGAAGTCAAGATGTCGACAGAGGTGTGGGAAATGAGCGGCGTGTGATGGTTGGTGAGAAGCGTGCCTTCTTGCTCCAAGAAATGCAGCAGGTTGGGCATCTGCTCAAGATCCGATGCCACGTTCGGATTGTCGCGGCGCAAATGGACATTATCAAACTGAATGTAGACGATGTGCTTAACGCCGTGAACATTTGACGCGAGCTGGCAGCTGCCGGCGAATGCGGGCGCTGCGCCGGCGAGTGAGAGCGCGATCAGCGCGCCTGCGGCGTATTGAGCAATCCTGTGCATCTGATCCTCCCGTTATTCAATTGTGTTGGTGGGTCCGGCGAGGCGATCCGGACCGCGCGCGAACCGGGATAACCTAAGCGCGAAACGCTACGGGTTGGCGTCAGAGCCTTTGCAGATTTATGACGAGGGCTGTCGCGACGCTACAGCCCATATGTTCGGCTTCTGGGACTGGGTCGGGTGCCGCGCGCCACCAGTGGACTTCCACCTTGATAACGAGGCCGCCAAGGACACCCTGTTTTCGGGCTTGGCGGCAAGCGGTTGGCACACGGCTGCGATCACCATGCGCCTCCTGGTCGAGGGCGGCATGCCGCTCGCCGGCGGCATCGTTGGGGCTGGCGGTGAGCTTGATTGGCCAAATCCAACCCGGCCCGGTGACAGTCTGCAGGTTGAAAGGGAAGTCTTGGACATTAGACCCTCGCGATCCAGGCCCCACTGTGCAAAGCATGACGCGCAATCAGAGGCACGAGGTAGTGCAGCGCCTGACCCCTGACCGCAAAGTTGATCGTCCGGCGTCGCGCATGAGTAATGAGGGTTTTGACACGTTAACAGTTATTGCCTGACAATACTTGCGGCGGCCGTTAACTGCTTTCAGCAAAATCAATCGCTTACTATTGCCAATGCCAAACCGAAACGGTTTCGAGAACGCCGAGGTTTAACGTGTAAATGCGGCTTCAGTGCCTGGGAGCCCGAGGGTCGGGCATTGCCAAAATCTGTCGACACCGGCAATCTCGGTCAACAACCTCGGCATCCGGTGGATGCCGGTTTTAACAGGGCCAGCAAATGGATCGTTCGCTCAGCACGAAAAGAACCGGCGTCACCCTGCCTATACCTCGCGTCGAGGCCGTCAAGCTGCCGACGGGTCGCGAATTGGAGATAAAATTCAAGACTGACGCGGCAGGCCTGAAGCTTGCGCTCCGCTCGGAGCTGCTCGCGACCTACGCCGCGGACGCACCGAGGCGAACGCTACGGTCCGTCTATTTCGACACGCCTGCCGGGGATCTGCGCAAGCAGCGAATGGTTCTTCGGGTGCGAAAGGTGCGCGGCACCCATTTCATGGGACTCAAATGGGCGAGACCGCTTGCGGAAGGGCCGTTTTCCCGCAGCGAAATGGAAGTTCGCGTGCCGAGCCTCGATCCCAACATCACTCTGTTTGGCGAGGAGATTGCCGCCGAGCTGAGCCGCGTCATCGAGGGACGCTCACTCGAGCAGAAGTTTGAGACGCAGATCAAGCGGCGTCTGCGTTGCCTCAATCTCGAACGATCCCTGATCGAGGTGGCTTTCGACGAAGGGTTCGTTGTTGTCGGCGATCGCCGACAACCATTGACCGAAGTCGAACTGGAACTGAAGGCCGGCGAAGAGGCGGCGCTGTATGAGTTGGCGGTTCGCCTCGCTGAAGCATTGCCGATGCGGCTTGAAATAATGAGCAAGGCCGAGCGCGGCTTCATGCTGGCGGCCGATGTCCGCCCATTGCCCGTCCGGGCGGCGGCCTTGCAGTTTCCCACAGACGCGACGCTCGATGATGCCGTCGAAACGATCATTGCCAGCGCTCTTGCGCATTTTGTGGCGAATTGGCCCGCGTTGGCGGAGACACACCACCGGGAATCGATCCACCAAATGCGGGTCGCTCTACGCCGCTTGCACACGGCACTGGTGTTTTTCGATCGTTTCCTGCCGTGCGCCGAGTTCGGGATCTTCCGGGCGGAGGCCAAGCGGGTCGCTTCCGCCCTCGCGCCGGCACGAAATTGGGACGCGTTCCGAGAGCTGGTCGAAGATGGTCCGCTCATATGCTATGCGCAGGAGGGTGAGTGCTTCGAGGCGCTCTTGACCACGGTCGAAGAGCGGCGCTTGGCCGCATACGCGATCGCGCAAGAAGTGATCAATGATCCATCAACGACGCGGTTTGTTCTAAACTTGCGAGCTTTCTTGGCACGCCGAGCCTGGCGGAGCGCTCTGGCTGGCGCTGAATTGTTACGGCTGACCGAGCCAGCCAGGCTCTTCGCTCGCGGGACGTTGGAGCGGCTTCACAAGCGCGCCCTAAAACGGGGCCGCCAGCTTTCGCAGAAGGCGCCCGAGGAACGGCATAAGGTCCGAATAGCACTCAAGCACATTCGCTACGCGGCGGAATTCTTCAGCTTTTTTTTCGGCGGCGCTCGACCCTACATCCGCGCGGTCGCCCAGCTCCAGGATGGTCTTGGCGCCTTTAACGACGCGGCGAGCGCAACTTACCTCCTGCGAGATGTCGAGGCGGCGGCCGGTCCGCAGGCTGCGAAGGCCGCGGGCATCGTTCTCGGTTGGTGCGGGCGAGGCATGGTGATCACGGACGACAATCTGCGAAAAGCATGGAAGGCGTTTACCCGAGCTCGCCCCTTCTGGCACTGACCGAATTGTCTCGCGCACGCTGGCTCAGGGGCGCTGAGCAAGGTGCAGCGCGGCGCCGGGGCAGGCGTCGCCAAGATCCGCAACCGCGTGCTGGTCGTGGACGATTCCTTGAGTGTCCGCTAGATCAAGCATGTAAGCTCAGCACATCGCTTCGTCGGCCTTGTGTGATCGTCACGCGAAAGCGAAGCGGATAGATCTGTCTCTTTTCGCGCGCGACCGAGGCAATCTGGGACATGCGGGTTGAACAGGAGACGAGATGACAAGCGTCGAAGATAGCAAGCGTCTTTTGATCTGGCATGGAATGTTCTTGTTCTTACTGGGCCTGCTCACGGGGTTTGTTGAACAGCAGTTCAATAACCCGCGGATGGGACTCGCCCGCACACTTGGAAGGAGTGATGAACGGGACCTTCCTCATAGCGTTCGGTGCCGTCTGGACGGAGGTGCTTCCGATGCACATTGACAAAACAGCGCCGGTTTGGTCATTCGAGCGTCATTGGACAGGCCTACGCAGCTGTGGCGAGCTAGAGAGGCACGTATGACAACTATTCCTTCCGCCGACATCGCGTCCACACCGAGCGAAATTGCTCGGCCAAGACTTGATCACCCGATGGGGATCAGGACGATCCTGATTTTCTTCGCGATCATGGCTCTCGGGCTTTTTTTTACGGCCTACAGCATCCATAAGGATCTGACTGCGGCCAGTACGCCCGTCACCAGCTACCTGCCTTTCCTCCTGCTCGGCGTCATCGCGCTCGGCTTCGAATTCGTCAACGGTTTCCACGACACCGCCAATACGGTCGCAACCGTGATCTACAGCCACTCGCTGGCTCCGCCGATCGCGCCTCAAATTCATGGAACGGAGTTAGGACCTAAAACCACTCGCATCGCGAAGCCGCGACAATCTGCCCAATCCGGAGACAAACGCCGCAACCTGTACTTGCCCGTCAACGGCCCGGCCATCGGTGATTTGTGGGATATGTTCAATTTCCGATCATGAGTTCAATATCGAGATGACAACTTCTGCTCCCCGTTTCTTGGAATTTTTCTATTTCGACGCCGGTGGTGGGCACCGCAGCGCCGCCACGGCCTTGCGGCACGTTATTGCCGAGCGTTTTCCGCATTGGCGGGTTGAGATGGTCAATTTACAGGATCTTCTGAAGCCCGTTGATCCTGTATTTCGTCTGACGAAGATTCCATCTCAGAATGTTTACAATGCGCTTCTCAAACGAGGCTGGACATATGGATCGGTTGCCATGTTGCGCGGATTGCAAAAAGGCATCAAATTGTATGCGCCACAAATGGAAGATATATTACAACAGCATTGGCGGCGCATCCGGCCAGATCTCGTGGTCTCCCTGATTCCCAATTTCAATGGCGTTATGTTCCAGGCGCTACGGCGCGTTCATCCCGATGTGCCTTATGTCACCGTAATGACGGATCTCGCCGATTATCCACCGCATTTCTGGCAGGAAAAGCAGGATCAGTTCGTTATTTGTGGAAGCGGCAGAGCCGTTAGGCAAGCCCGCTTAATCGGCTACCGACCGGAGCGGATATTCCGGGTATCCGGCATGATCCTGAAACCGGATTTTTATCGCGACGACGGAAAGGATCGCCGGTCGGAACGCGAAAAACTCGGTCTTGATCCTGATCTGCCGACGGCACTTGTCATGTTCGGAGGAAATGGTTCGAAAGCATCGATAAAAATCGTCAAACGGCTGGAACGTTCGGATCTCAGGCTGCAAAGCATCGTCATGTGCGGCGATAACAGAAAGCTGCAAAAAAAATTGCAGAAACGAAAATCATGCCACGCGGTCGGCTTCACCGAGAAGGTACCTGAGTATATGCGGCTTGCGGATTTTTTTATCGGCAAACCGGGGCCGGGCTGCATCAGCGAAGCTTTGAACTCCGGTCTTCCGGTTATTGTCGAGCGCAACAAACATACTTTGCCGCAGGAACGCTACAATACGAAATGGGTGGAACAACGCGAGGTTGGCATCGTTGTTAAAAGCTTCAACCAGACCGCTAAAGCTGTCCGGTTGCTGCTCCAAGGTGACTTTTTGGAGCAATTCCGGCAAAACGCGCAGCGCCTCAACAACCGGGCCGTCTACCAGATTCCCGATGCGTTCGAGCAAATAACGACATATTCCGCGCGTGTGATCGATTGCGTGGAAGTATGATTTGGCCGTGATGCCTGGCGGGTGATGGTACCGGAACTGTCATATTTGACACGTAGACCCAAACGTTGCGATAGCCCAGAAGGAAGGAGATAGATGAGCGGTTTTCTCGACAGCGGTGGGATGATCATTGCTACTACCATCATAGCCGGATCAACCAGACACTGCACTTGGTGCAAGGAGCTTCCTGTGCGCCTATGTGCAGTGTTCACGAATTGCCCTAGGATGGCGGGGCGCTCGTCGGAGGGTGTCCGCGTGTTCACCAGCACCGCGAGCCAGCACGGCGGGCAGGCGATCACGAGCTTCCACCGCACGCTCCTGCACCAGGGCATGATCATCGCTGGTGCGCAGTATTCGGAGCCGCGGCTGGTGGCCATGACCGAGATCACGGGGGGACGCCCTACGGCGCTTCCACGATCACTGCGGCCGATTTCGCGGCTTCCTTCGAAGAACGAGCTGGCCATCGCCCGCTTCCAAGGGAGGCACGTCGCCGAGATCGTCGCTCGGATAATGCGGTAGCCGACGTTTCGGCGTGTTCGGCGAGAAAAGTCGAGCGCTTTCTCCTGGGCCCGACAGCGAAGGCGCGTCGCCCGATGGATCGACGAGGATTTTGAACCACTCATTCCCGACCGGAGGAAGACCCCATGTCCGAATCCACCACACTCATCGCGCCGGCCACCGCTGCGCAGAAAACGGCCATGGAACCGCTGTTCCAGCCCGTCAGGCTGGGGCGCTTCAACCTGCCGCACCGGATGGTCATGGCGCCGTTGACCCGCTCGCGCGCCCGCCAGCCCGGCAACGTGCCATCGGCTCTCAATGCACGCTACTATGCGCAAAGGGCCTCGGCGGCTCTCATCGTGACCGAAGCGACCCAAGTGTCGCAGCAGGGACAGGGCTACGCCTGGACGCCCGGCATTCACCGCCGCGAACAAATCGAGGGATGGCGCCTCGTCACCGACGCGGTGCACAAGGCTGGCGGCCTGATCTTCCTGCAGCTCTGGCACGTCGGACGCATCTCCCATCCGTCATTGCAGCCCGACGGCATGCTTCCGGTCGCGCCCTCGGCCATCAAGCCTCGCGGTGAGGCATTCATCGAGAACAAGAACGGCGAGGGGGAACTGGTTCCTTTCGTGACGCCGCGGGCCTTGCAGATCGAGGAGATGCCCTACATCGTCCAACAATACGCGCGCGGATCGCGAAATGCGCTGGAGGCCGGATTCGACGGTGTGGAGGTCCACGCTGCCAATGGTTATCTCCTCGATCAGTTCATTAATTCGAGCACCAATCGACGCACCGACGCTTATGGCGGTCCGATCGAGAATCGGATGCGGCTGCTCATTGATGTGGTCGAGGCGGTAAGCGATGTTTGGGGTCAGGACCGGATCGGCGTACGATTGTCGCCGCTCGGCACCTTCAACGACATGGGCGACGACGACCCGGAGACGACCTTCAGTACCATCGCCAAAACGCTCGGCGAGCATAACCTCGCCTATCTGCACATCATCAACCCAGCCATCGTCGGCGCAATCGAGAAGGGGATCGAACCCGACCCTGGCGCGCGGAGGATGCTCGAGCTGATGCGCGAAAGATACCGCGGCACGCTCATCATCGCCGGCGGTTTTGACCAGGGGACGGCCGATGCATGGCTCCTGCAAGGCAAGGCGGATCTGATCGCCTTTGGGCGCAAGTTCTTAGCCAATCCAGATTTGCCGGAACGGTTTCGCTCGGGCGCCTCCCTTAACGCCGACGATCCGTCCACCTACTATGGCGGCGGCGCCAAAGGGTATACCGACTATCCCACCCTTGCCCGGGAGCGGGGCGAGGAACCGCACCCCTGCGTTGATGAAAGGTGGCGATAATGCCGGCAACCTACCAGAGACTTTCCAATTCCTCAGAAGCTCGCCAACCGGAACAGTAGACCTCTTGCATAACCGTCATGTGACTTTGAGCTCCATGTTGTAGATTGCGGCGATGAGGAAGAAGCGCAGGCCGAACCGGCGGCGGCGATGTCTGTAGCGGTCAGCAATAATCTTGAAGCGTTTGAGCATGGCGATGACGTTCTCGCAAGGCACGCGTTCGCTGGAGGTAGCGCGGTTTCTGGCCTTGTCGGTTGCGGCTAACGGATTCTTTTTGCTGCGCTTCTTCGGCATCGCCGTGTTGGCGTGCACGCTCTGCAGGCCTTGATAGCCGCTGTCGACAACGGCCTTCGTTTCAGGATGCAGACGAACCTTTGACCTCTTGAACAGCTTGAAGTCGTGCCGGCGTCCTTTTTCGTGCGCAATGCATAGAATGCGGCGCGTTGATTTCTCGACAACAAGCTGCGTTTTTAGCGTGTGCCGCTTCTTCTTGCCCGAAGAGTAGCGCCGTTGTTTTTTTTGGCCGTTCGATGGGTGTTTCGGTTGCGTCGATCAAGACGACATCGAACGCCCGGTCACTGGCAGCAACGGCCTTGCGGCCCGGTCACCGAAAGGATTTGCTTTTGGCCCGCGTGTTTTCGCACCATTTGATGTGGCGGTACGCCGCACTTTCACTGATCCCGTAGGCTTGCCCGATATGAAAATAGGTCCGGTATTCGCGCCAATATTCGAGCATCATTAGAAGCTGGTTTTCGACACGGAGCGTGTTGGGCTTGCCACCGGCCGCCTTGTGCTTGCATTTGGTGTCAGAAAGCACCGCCGCCATCGCTTCAAATGGGTTCCTCTGAATACCGGTAAGTCGCCGGAATGCTTCACCTTTCAGCTCTTTGACCGAATCAAATCTCATCGTCGCCTCCCTTTGGCGGCAACGAATCAAACAGTCGTTAAAAGAAGGTTATGCAAGAGGTCTAATGAATAAGGAACGCGGCGCGATGTGATCCGCTTTGCGCTCCTGTTTTCCGGTGTATTTCGATTTGTCGCCGCGAGGCATCGCCACTCTCCCACCCCCCTCATTGATCCTATCATTATTCGCTGGCTTGGACGAGCAGGCCCCGGTCCCGCCCGGCCCTGCCGGAGTGTCAGGCCGCGGCGTTGCGTAGATTGCGGACTCGGTCGTGATTTGCCTTGACGCCTTGGTATTGCCGCTCGACGAGCGTTCTTACGTCGGCCGGCAAGCTCTTCTGGAGCGCTGCTTCATAAGCAGCCTTGGCGGCATCCTCGCCACGCTCGCACTCGGCGAGCACCGCGTGTTCGCTCATGCCGGTGATGGTGGACTTTATGTTGGTCCAGGCGCGATGCATCGAGCCGCCGATTGAGCCCCCTTGTGCGGGCTCACCGCCGAGACTGCGAATTTTGGCTTCAAGCTCTGCCGCGCCCTCGGCGCAACGCCGCGCCGCTGCCTCGAACAGCGTTTTGAGATTAGGGCTCCGAACCCCTTCGACACATGTGCGGAAACCTTGTTCTCCATCGCGGCTTATTTCGAGTAGATCGTTCAACGTCGCGATCACGTCATGATTGTCCATGGGTTAGTTCCTCTTTATTGAGCCACCCCTTACGGCGCTTTAGCAGCGGGGATTCTTCTCGCGGGCCGCAAGTGCAGCCCGTCCCGTCGAAGGCCGCATCGGGCGAGAACCTCAAGCGGCCTTCGACGCCGTGCACGCGAAGCACGCGGGTGCGTCACGACTCGATCACTGCTTATTCAGCCAATCGTCGACAGACTTGCGCGCCGCGTCCTTGGTGATGCCGGCGCGTTCCTGAATCTTACCCTCAAGCTGTTCGCGCTTGCCGGCGATCTTGTCGAGATCGTCATCGGTAAGATGACCCCATTGCTCCTTGATCTTGCCTTTGAACTGCTTCCAGTTTCCTTCGATGCGATTCCAATCCATTGCAGACTCCTTTAGTTTGAGCAGACTCCCTTAGTTTGAAAGGTGCGGCAACATTCGGCCGCCGCATCTTGCACTCCAAAACATCCTTGCGCGGAGTTGGTTCCACCGTCGCCTTGGCGTAAACAGCCGAACGGGCCTTACCCTCACATTCGGCTATCGCTCACATTCGGCTATTGGTTTTCTTGTCATAGGCCGGAGCCGCCTTGAGCTCCTCTTTGGTTTGATTGAGAACCAGCCAATCCTTGCCGTCGCGCGACACAACCTTTAGGTCCTTGAAAGGAACGGCCACGTCCTTCTTGCCGGCGCCGAGAAAACCGCCGACGCCAACGACCGCGGTCGTGACGTTCCCGCTGTTATCCATGATGAGATCGGTGACGACGCCAATCTTATTTTCGGCATTGTCATAAACATCCGCCTTATAAATATCGGAGGCGAGCCAATGCATCGTCGAAAGCGACGATGGCGCGGTGACCGAGCGGCCGGTCGATGAATTCCTGATTGTTTCCGCCTGAGCGATGGCAAGGCTGCCGGCGAGAGCCAGGACCGAGGCGGACAGAGCGAGCTTGCGTAGCATGGGATTCTCCTTCTGTTTGAGCGCAATGATTTGCGCCGCTCTCAAACACCTGCGGCGGATCTTGGTTCCTCGCCCGCGGAAGATTTTACGGATTATCCCGCGCGACAGGCTCGATGCGCGAAGATCGAGCCAGGCCTTGTCTTTGGCTATGCGCGGCGAGAGATAATGGAACCTCTTCCTCCCGCTGGAGCATCAGCGCAGCAGAGGGCTGCTCGCAATTGACGGAAAAGGCGTTTTTTGATCCCCGGGTATTCAACGAGGCCTGCCGGCGACGCTCCATCCTCGGCTCGCGTCACCTATACTTTCAGGGACCGAGGCGACAGGGCTTTGCGAATCTTGAAAGATTTATTTGCGGCCAGGTCGAACCATACGGCCACGGCGACGTTAATTGCTCTTGAGAACGGCTAATGACTCCATCGCGTTATCTCGTTATCCAATGTGGCGGCGCGTGGGCTATCAGGAGCGGCAACCGGACCTTTGGCCCGTTTTCCGACCATGTTCACGCGATCGACGCCGCGATCGATTTCGCCGGAAAAGATGGCAAAGCCGGCCGCCCCGCGAAAGTCTTAGTGCAAGAGGACGGAAGGACGTTACGAACCGTTTGGACTTATGGACGCGACCCGTACCCTAGCACGCCGGGCAATCCTGCAAATGGTCGGGCCAACGGGACATATTGCTTGCCATGACCACCCCGTCTCAGATGCCGCCACGTGCCAATCCGCCGGCGTCGCCATTGTTGGGCCATAGGACGCCGCCACCCATCACGTCGATTTTTGCGGACGCCGTGAAGCTGATCCCGGTGGTTCATGCGACGACCCAGCGCGGCGAGCGTTCTCGACCGCACGCAGGCGTGCAGCTGGTCCGCCAGACAATCCAGGCGAACGAGTTTCGGATGCGTCGAATTCGGTATCGCCCCCTTTCCATCGGTATCGCCCCCTTTCCAAGAGTGGGCCGAAAAGTATAGATCTGGAATCGGATTACATCTCGAAGAACTGAAACGACCGCAACGGAGGATTACCAATGTCGCGAATTGCTAAAGCCAAGGCGCAGCCCGTTTCCGAACGCCCTATCGCGCCCCACTCCTCACGAAGCCGGGAGCCGGCCGCGTCTGGCGGAAACAGTGGCGCTTCGGAGGAATATTCCTTGGACCCGCGGATGCTATTGGATGCTTTACAGTGCGTGCGAATTGGAAATTTCTCCGTCCGCCTGCGGCATGACCAAGCCGGTATTGCCGGAAAAATCGCGGACGTTTTTAACGAGATCGTCACGGCGAATGAGCAGATGGCCCGGCAACTCGAAACGATTGGCCAAGTGGTTGGCCGCGACGGCAACACCCGCAAACGCGCTAAGTTTCCGCTATCCGTTGGCGCCTGGGGTGACATGGAGGCGTCTATCAACGCCCTGGTCGACGACCTCCTGTGGCCGACAAACACTTTAACCCGCGCGATTGCAGCTGTCGCGCGCGGGGATCTTTTGCACACCGTTCCGCTTGAAGCTTATGGCCGGCCGCTGAAAGGCGAGTTCCTGCGCTCCGCGACTCTCGTCAACACCATGATCAAACAACTCAGCGTATTCACATCGGAAGTGACGCGCGTTGCCCGCGAAGTTGGCTCCGATGGCAAGCTTGGCGGGCAAGCCCAGGTGCGGGAGGTCTCCGGCGTTTGGAAGGATCTGACCGAGAGCGTCAATTCGATGGCGAACAATCTGACCGGACAAGTCCGCAATATCGCCGAAGTCACAATCGCCGTCGCGAATGGCGATCTATCGAAAAAGATCACCGTCGATGTACGGGGTGAGATTCTGCTGCTCAAGGACGCCATCAATACCATGGTGGATCAGCTCCGTTCGTTTGCCTCGGAGGTAACGCGTGTCGCGCGCGAGGTTGGCACAGAAGGCAAGCTGGGCGGCCAAGCTCTGGTTCCGGGTGTCGCTGGGACGTGGAAAGACCTGACCGACTCGGTCAATGCAATGTGCGGCAACCTTACCGACCAGGTCCGCAATATCGCGCAGGTGACAACGGCGGTCGCCCGCGGTGACCTTTCGCGAAAGATCACTGTCGATGTCCGCGGCGAGATTTTGGAACTCAAGGATACGATCAATACGATGGTTGATCAGCTCAACGGCTTCGCCTCCGAAGTGACGCGGGTCGCCCGCGAGGTCGGCACGGAGGGGCGGCTCGGGGGCCAGGCGGAGGTGCCAGGGGTGGCGGGCACATGGAAGGATCTGACCGACAGCGTGAACTCCATGGCCGGCAATCTGACCGGCCAGGTTCGCAACATTGCCGAGGTCGCAACGGCAATCGCGCGGGGGGATCTCTCGAAGAAGATCACTGTCTCGGTGAGCGGCGAGATCCTGCAGCTCAAAGACACCGTCAACACCATGGTCGATCAACTAAACGCATTTGCAAGCGAAGTTACCCGTGTCGCCCGCGAGGTGGGCACTGATGGGCACCTCGGTGGCCAGGCCAACGTGCTGGGTGTCGCCGGCACCTGGAAGGATCTGACCGAGGGCGTCAATTCAATGGCGAGCAATTTGACGGCGCAAGTGCGAAATATCGCCGAGGTTTCTACCGCGATCGCCAGCGGCGACCTTTCCAAGAAAATCACCGTCAATGTCAGCGGCGAAATTCTGCAGCTCAAGGACACCATCAATACGATGGTGGATCAGCTGAACGCCTTTGCGGGAGAAGTTACCCGAGTCGCGCGCGAGGTCGGAACCGAGGGCAAGCTTGGCGGGCAGGCGGAAGTGAAGGGTGTCGCTGGTACCTGGAAAGACTTGACCGACAGCGTGAACTCGATGGCGAGCAATCTGACCGGACAAGTCCGCAATATCGCCGAAGTCGCCACTGCGGTGGCTCGCGGCGATCTTTCCAAGAAAATCACGGTGAATGTCAGCGGAGAAATTTTACAGCTGAAAGAGACCATCAATACGATGGTCGATCAATTGAACGCGTTCGCCGGCGAGGTCACGCGCGTCGCGCGTGAGGTGGGTACCGACGGGCGACTCGGCGGTCAGGCGCAAGTCCTGGGCGTGGCTGGCACGTGGAAAGACTTGACCGACAGCGTGAATTCCATGGCGGGGAATCTGACTGACCAAGTCCGTAACATAGCGGAAGTCGCGACCGCCATCGCAAATGGCGACCTTTCGCGAAAGATCACCGTCGATGTGCGCGGCGAGATCCTTCAGTTGAAGGAAACGCTGAACACCATGGTCGATCAGCTCAATCGCTTCGCCGGCGAGGTGACGCGCGTCGCGCGCGAGGTGGGAACCGACGGGCAACTCGGCGGCCAGGCTAATGTGCCGGGCGTCGCCGGCACATGGAAGGGCCTGACCGACAATGTCAACTTCATGGCGAGCAACCTGACCGGGCAGGTCCGCAACATCGCCGAGGTGACCACGGCGGTCGCCCGCGGTGACCTTTCGCGCAAGATCACCGTCGATGTGAAAGGCGAAATCCTCGAGCTGAAAAACACCATCAACACAATGGTCGATCAGCTGAATGCCTTCGCCGGTGAGGTAACTCGCGTCGCCCGCGAGGTCGGCACGGAGGGCAAGCTCGGCGGCCAGGCGACCGTTCCAGGTGTCGCGGGAACCTGGAAGGATTTGACCGACAACGTCAACTTCATGGCTAGCAATCTGACCGGACAAGTCCGCAACATCGCAGACGTCGCCACGGCAATCGCGAACGGCGACCTTTCAAAGAAGATCACGGTCGACGTTCGCGGAGAAATTCTCCAGCTCAAAGAAACCATCAATACCATGGTCGAGCAGTTGCGTTCCTTTGCCGCCGAGGTCACCCGGGTAGCTCGCGAGGTTGGCACCGATGGCCGCCTTGGCGGCCAGGCCGTTGTGCCTGGCGTGGACGGAACCTGGAAGGATTTGACCGACAACGTCAACCTTCTCGCAGCCAATTTGACGATGCAGGTCCGCAATATAGCGGAGGTTACGACGGCGGTCGCCAGGGGCGACCTTTCGCGCAAGATTACCGTCGATGTAAAAGGGGAGATTCTCGAATTGAAAAACACCATCAACACGATGGTGGATCAGCTTAACGCCTTCGCGGGCGAGGTCACGCGCGTCGCGCGTGAGGTGGGCACCGACGGGCGACTCGGCGGCCAGGCGACGGTGCCCGGTGTCGCCGGAACGTGGAAAGATTTGACCGACACCGTGAATATCATGGCGGCGAATCTGACCGAGCAGGTCCGCGGGATAGTTAAGGTCGTGACCGCGGTCGCGATGGGCGATCTCAAACAAAACCTCACGGTCATATCCAAGGGCGAGGTGGCCGCCCTCGCCGAGACGATCAACAATATGACCGGCACGCTCGCCACTTTCGCGGAGCAAGTCACGACGGTCGCCCGGGAAGTGGGCGTGGAAGGCCGACTCGGCGGCCAGGCGAATGTGCCAGGCGCGGCGGGCACGTGGAAGGATTTGACCGGCAATGTGAATCTGCTTGCGGCGAATCTGACGACGCAGGTGCGTGCAATCGCCGAAGTCGCGACCGCAGTCACCAAAGGCGATCTGACCCGGTCCATTCAGGTTAACGCGCGCGGCGAAGTAGCGGAGCTCAAGGACAACATCAACACGATGATCGGCAACCTGCGGCTGACCACGGACCAAAATACCGAGCAAGATTGGCTCAAGACAAACCTCGCGCGATTTACCAATATGCTGCAAGGCCAGCGCGATCTCGCCACAGTGGGTCGCATGCTACTGACCGAACTCGCATCGCTGATTAGCGCCCAAAACGAGGTCATCTACCTGTTGGATACCGAACAGGGGCCGTGCCTCAAACTGCTTTCCGCATATGCCGATGCCGGTGCCGAGGGTCACTTGGAGCGCATCCGAATTGGCGAAGGTCTAATCGGACAATGCGCCGCGGATGCAAAACGGCTGCTGATCACCGATATGCCGTCGAATGTCGTGCCTATCCGCTCCGGCCTTTTCAAGGCGACGCCGAAGAACGTCATTGTGCTACCCGTGCTGTTCGAAGAGCAGGTCAAGGCGGTGATCGAAATTGGATCGGTCAACGCATTCACGGACCTGCAGGTGGCCTTCCTCGATCAACTCACGGCCCGTATCGGCATAGTGCTGAACAGCATCGAGGCCACGATGCAAACGGAGGGCCTGCTGAAGCAATCGCAGGAGCTGGCCGCGGAGTTGCAGATAAGACAAAAGGAACTCCAGCAGACCAACGAAGAGCTGGAACAGAAGGCTCAGCAACTGGCCGAACGCAATGTGGAAGTCGAACGTAAGAACCAGGAGATCGAGCAGGCCCGCGGCGCGCTCGAAGAGAAGGCGACCGAATTGGCGCTGGCATCGAAATATAAATCCGACTTTCTCGCCAACATGTCGCACGAGCTGCGGACCCCGCTAAATAGCATTCTAATTCTCGGGCAGCAGCTTAGTGACAATCCCGACGGCAACCTGACCGCAAAGCAGGTGGAATTCGCGCGCACGGTCCATGGCGCGGGAACCGATCTTTTGAATCTCATCAGTGACATCCTCGACCTTTCGAAAGTCGAATCCGGAATGATGTCGGTTGACGCGGAAACTGTCTTGTTCACCGACCTCAAGGACATGGCGGTTCGCATTTTCCGCCACGAAGCCGAAAGCCGGAACCTCTCCTTCGATGTGGTGATGGATCCCTCGCTCGAGCGCGGCATCGTAACCGATTCCAAGCGCCTCCAGCAGGTGCTGAAGAATCTTCTATCAAATGCCTTCAAGTTCACGGAAACAGGCGGCGTACGCCTCGCAATTTCGGCGGCGCGCGGCGGTTGGAGCGCCGGCCACCCGGCCTTGGATCATGCGCGTTCGGTCGTAGCGTTCGAGGTTTCCGACACCGGAATCGGTATCGCGCCCGAGAAGCAAAAAAGCATTTTCGAGGCGTTTCAGCAGGCCGATGCGAGCACTAGCCGGAAATACGGCGGGACCGGTTTGGGCCTTGCGATTAGCCGTGAGCTGACAACACTCCTCGGCGGCGAAATTCAGCTTCAGAGCACCCCCGGACGAGGCAGCGCCTTCACGCTCTATTTGCCGCTGGAATACGCTGGTTCCCCGGCAGCGCAGCGAACGGTACCGTTGGCTGCTCCAACGCGGGGCATTCCGACGGCGGAGCGCCCGCAGGCGCAGATTCTCGACGACCGCGCTAACCTTCAACCCGATGACGCAGTCTTGCTGATTGTCGAGGATGACCCGCACTACGCGAATTTTCTGGACGATTTGGCGCATGACTTACAGTTCAAGGTTCTCCTCACGGACTGTGGGGCCGGCGCGCTCGCGCTTGCCCGCGACTACCGGCTGAGCGCAATATCGCTCGACGTGTTCCTCCCCGACATGCTCGGTTGGAGCGTCCTCAGTCAGCTAAAAAGGAATCCGTCGACAAGGCACATTCCGGTTCAAATCCTGACTGCTGACGACGGGGTCCGCTACGGCCTGGCCAGGGGAGCCTTTTCCTTTGTCACCAAGCCTGCAAGCAAGGAGGCCTTGACGTCGGCGCTGACAAGGATCAAGGAATTCATCAGCACGCGCCGCAAGCGTCTGTTGGTCGTTGAGGACAATGCCTCGGAAAGCCTGAGCATTGCGCAGTTGCTCGGCCATGATGACCTCGACATCATCTCGGCCGGGACAGGTGCCGGCGCTTTTGCCATCCTCCGCGAGCAAACCGTGGACTGCATCGTCCTCGACCTGCGGCTCCCCGACATGTCCGGATTCGACTTTTTGGAACGGATCGCAAACGATGCGGCGATTCCGGATATTCCGGTCATTGTGTTCACGGGACGCGAACTATCGGCAGAAGAGGACGCAAAGTTGCGCACAATGGCGCGTAGCGTGGTCGTAAAAGGCGTCGAATTGCCCGAACGCCTGCTCGATGAGACCGCGCTTTTCCTTCACCGGGACGTGACCAGTCTCCCGGCGGAAAAACAGCGCATGCTTGAGCGGTTGCACGGCTCGGATGAAGGCTTCGTCGGAAAAACGGTTCTTCTTGTCGATGACGACGCGCGCAATATCTTTGCTCTAAGCAGCGTTCTCGAACGCCGCGCAATGCGCGTGCTGACAGCCACAACCGGCAGCGAGGCGATTGCATTGCTCCATGCAAACCCGGGCGTGGCCATTGTCTTGACGGATATCATGATGCCAGAGATGGACGGATACGAGACGATCCGGCTGATCCGTAGCAATCCGCTTTTCGGCCGTTTGCCAATCGTCGCCTTGACTGCCAAGGCCATGAAGGGCGATCGCGAAAAATGTCTCGAAGCCGGCGCATCTGATTACCTGGCCAAGCCTGTCAACACGGAACAGCTCTTGACGACTTTACGGCTATGGCTGCACCGGTAGGCGGGATATCATGACCAAGGATCCGATTAACATTCTGCTGGTCGACGATCAGCCTGCGAAGCTCCTCAGCTACGAGGCGACACTGCAAAGCCTCGGAGAAAACTTGATCAAAGCGGGGTCCGCCAGAGAGGCGCTCGAGCATCTGCTCAAGGAGGACATCGCTATCGTTCTCAGCGATGTCTGCATGCCTGAGCTCGACGGTTTTGAACTCGCTCGGATGATCCGCAATCATCCTCGCTTTCAGCACACCGCAATCATTTTTGTCTCTGCCGTCGCGCTCACCGACCCCGACCGTATCAAAGGGTACAGCTACGGGGCGGTCGACTACCTGCCGGTGCCAATCGTCCCCGAGCTTCTGCTGGCCAAGGTACGGGTATTTGCTGACCTCTTCCGGAAGACCCGGCAGCTCGAACACCTCAATGCGGAGCTGGAGCGCCGCGTCGAGGAGAGGACCGCCGAGCTGACGCGTGCAAATGCCGAACTGGAACGGCGCATCGACGCAGGGGCATCCGATTACGTGGCGAAATCTGTCAACACGGACAGCACTTGACGACACTACGGCTATGGCTTCACCGGTAAGCGGCGGATATCATGACCAAGGATCCGATTAACATTCTGCTTGTCGACGATCAGCCTGCGAAGCTCCTCAGCTACGCGGCGATATTGCAAGACCTCGGAGAAAATTTGATCACAGCCGGGTCCGCGCGAGAGGCGCTCGGGCAGCTTCTCAAGCAGGACATCGCTGTCATTCTTAGCGACGTCTGCATGCCTGAGCTCGACGGTTTTGAACTTGCCGGGATGATCCGCGATCACCCTCGCTTTCAGCACACCGCGATCATTTTTGTCTCCGCCGTCGCGCTGGCCGAGCCCGATCGCGTCAAGGGGTACAGCTATGGGGCGGTCGACTATGTGCTTGTGCCGGTCGTCCCAGAACTACTTCGGGCCAAGGTGCGCGTATTTGCCGACCTGTTCCGGAAGACCCGGCAGCTCGAGTTCCTCAATGCGGAGCTGGAACGCCGCGTCGAGGAGAGGACCGCCGAGCTGACGCAGGCAAATGCCGAGCTGGAGCGGCGAGTCGAGGAACGGACCCGCGAGCGCGAAACGGCGTGGGCCCAGGTGCAGCAGATGCAGAAGCTCGAAAGCCTGGGCCAGCTCACTGGGGGCATCGCGCATGATTTCAATAATTTGCTGCAGGTCATTTTGGGAAACCTCGAGATTCTCTCGCGGCGCTTGCCCGATGACGCCGATGTTAAGTCTCGGCTTGCTCGTGCCGCCGACGCCGCCGATCGGGGCAGAATCCTGACTGCGAGGCTGCTTGCCTTCGCGAGGCGCCAGGACCTTAAGCCGGAGGCCGTGGATGTTCCCAGTCTCATTAATGGCATGACCGATATGTTGCGAAGCTCGCTCGGACCCACGATCGAGATTGCCGTGGAATTCGAGGACGGCCTTCCGCCGATCCATACGGACGCCAACCAGCTTGAACTCGCGCTTCTGAATGTCGCATTGAACGCACGCGACGCTATGCCGAACGGAGGCCGCCTCCAAATTGCCGCCCGGCGCGAAAATGTGAAGGCCCGCAGCGTCCGGGGTCTTAACGCAAGCGAGTATGTATGCGTCGCTTTGACGGACACGGGCAACGGTATGGATGAGGCGACGCTCCGGCGAGCCTCCGAACCATTTTTTACCACCAAGGAGCTTGGCAAGGGCACGGGATTGGGTCTCTCCATGGCGTATGGCCTTGCCGTGCAATCCGGGGGCGCCTTGTGCCTAGCCAGCCAGGCTGGTATCGGGACAACGGCCGAGCTTTATTTTCCCACAGCGAAATCAGCCGCCGCGGAACCCCCGCCTCGGGCGTCGTCGGATATTATTGTCGCTGCGCGGTCATGCAAGGTTCTTCTCGTCGACGATGACCCAATGGTTGCGGTCACCGCGGAGTCCATGCTGGAATCGCTTGGCCATCAAGTTCTCATGGCGTCTTCTGGGCCAGAGGCGCTTAATGTTCTCAAGGGGGATTCAAGCATCGACCTCGTGATAACCGACCACGCGATGGCCCATATGACCGGCAGCGAGCTCGCCGATCGAATCCGCGGCATCCGCCCGAACCTGCCAATCATCCTCGCGACTGGCTATGCCGAGCTTCCGGGCGCCAAAGAATTTGGGTTGCCGCGGCTTTGCAAACCGTATCGCCTAGAGGATTTGATCTCGCTCATGGACGACGTGTTGAGCCGGCAAAACGTGAAGCCGCAGTCCTAAAGAAGGTTCT
>CAVQHH010000009.1:0-60075 GCA_963712225.1 uncultured Alphaproteobacteria bacterium | reverse complement strand
GCTCAGCCGTCATCGCGATCATGGATCCTTACGGGCATATCGATGCGCTGACCTCCTTGGCGGTGGCAGGCGTTTGTGCCTTCGCAATGGAATTAATGCCGCGCATCACACGGGCACAGACGATGGACGTCCTGTCGAGCCAAGCCAACATCGCCGGCTATCGCGCCGTCATCGATGCCGCCGCCGAATATGGCCGGGTCATTCCGATGATGATGACGGCGGCGGGCATGATTCCACCCGCGAAAGTCTTCATCATGGGCGTCGGCGTCGCGGGGCTGCAGGCAATTGCCACCGCGCGCAAGCTCGGCGGCATCGTGACCGCGACCGACGTCCGGCCGGCGACGAAAGAGCAAGTCGTCTCGCTTGGTGCCAAATTCATCGCCGTCGAGGACGAGGAATTCAAAGGGGCCGAGACGGCGGCCGGCTATGCCAAGGAGATGTCGGCCGGCTATAAGGCGAAACAGGCGGCGCTCACCGCTTCGCATATCGCCGCGCAGGATATCGTCGTCACGACGGCCCTTATTCCCGGTCGCCCGGCGCCGCTCCTTATCACGGCGCAGATGGTTGAAACGATGCGTCCCGGCTCGGTGATCGTCGATCTTGCCGTGGAGCGCGGCGGCAATTGCGAATTGGCGAAACCCGGCGAGACCGTCGTTGCAAAAAATGGCGTCAAGATCGTCGGCTATTTGAATGTCGCCGGGCGGCTGCCCGCCACGGCCTCGGCGCTCTATGCGAAAAACCTTCTGGCTTTCGTCGAGACCCTGATCGACCCGAAAACCAAGTCGCTCGCGATCAAGTGGGACGATGAACTCGTCAAGGCAACCTTGCTCACCAAGGATGGGGGCCTCGTGCATCCAAGCTTCCAATCTGGGGGTGACCCCAAGATCGCATCAACAAGCAAGATCTCAATCGACAAAAAATCAAGCAGGAGGGTATGAGATGGCAGAAGTCGATCCACAATTGCTGGACAAGATACGGACCGCGGCCCAGGCGGCGCGGCATGCCGCCGACAGCGCGCAGGCCTATGCCGAGCAGATCGCCGCCGGCGCCTCGGCGGCGAGCGGCGGGGCGGTCGATCCTTTCATTTTCCGGCTGGCGATCTTCGCGCTTGCCGTGATCGTCGGCTACTACGTCGTGTGGGCGGTGACCCCTTCCCTGCACACGCCGCTGATGTCGGTCACCAACGCGATCTCCTCGGTCATCGTGGTTGGCGCCCTTCTCTCGGCCGGCATCGACCCAAGTTTGGGCAACGGTTCAGGCGCCGCCCGCTTATTCGGTTTCCTCGCCCTCACCCTCGCTTCGGTCAATATTTTTGGCGGCTTCCTCGTCACTGAGCGGATGCTGTCCATGTTCAAGAAAAAGGGCTGAAGCGATGTTGAGCGGAAATATCGCGGGTCTTTTGTACCTCGTCTCGGGGATACTCTTCATCCTCGCATTGCGCGGCTTATCTTCGCCCGAGACTGCCCGGCAAGGCAACCGGTACGGCGTGATCGGCATGGGGATAGCGGCGGCGACAACTTTCCTCTATCAACTGCCGTGGGGGTTCTCGTCATTTCTGTGGGTCGTGCTCGCCATAGCAATAGGCGGCTCCATCGGTGTTTGGCGGGCCCGCACCATTCAAATGACGGCGATGCCCCAGCTCGTCGCATTGTTCCACGCCCTCATTGGACTTGCGGCCGTGCTCGTCCCTGCGAGCGCTCTCTATGCGCCGCAAGGGTTTGGTCTCGGCGTGCCTGGCGGCATCCGTGGCACGACGCTGTTTGAAATGTCGCTCGGCGCCGCGATTGGCGCCATGACTTTCACCGGATCGGTGATCGCTTTCCTAAAGCTCGACGGGCGCATGACGGGCAATCCCATCCTCCTCGCCAACCGCCACGCGATCAATATCGGTCTTAGTATTTTGCTCGCGATCTTCGTCTTTGCTTTCATTCCAACCGAGACCCATCTGGTATTCTGGCTGATCGTCCTCGTGTCCTTCGCGCTCGGCGTCCTGTTAATTGTACCGATCGGCGGGGCGGACATGCCGGTGGTGATTTCGATGCTCAATTCCTATTCGGGATGGGCCGCGGCCGCCGTCGGGTTCACCCTCGCCAATCTGGCCTTGATTATCACCGGTGCCCTGGTCGGTTCGTCCGGCGC
Organism: uncultured Alphaproteobacteria bacterium; assembly: GCA_963712225.1. Classification (GTDB taxonomy): domain Bacteria; phylum Pseudomonadota; class Alphaproteobacteria; order Rhizobiales; family Beijerinckiaceae; genus Methylocapsa. The sequence goes on along the minus strand of CAVQHH010000009.1, from coordinate 57,936 downwards.
GATTCTTTCCTACATCATGTGCAGGGGGATGAACCGCTCTTTCATCTCGGTCATTCTCGGCGGCTTCGGCGGCGAAATCGCCGTGCGCGCCGGTTCTGGCGAAGCGGAGACCCGGCCTGTGAAACAAGGCTCGGCGGAGGATGCGGCCAAAATGTTGCTTGCCGCGAAGAAAGTGATTATCGCGCCGGGCTACGGGATGGCGGTTGCCCAGGCACAGCATGCGGTGGGGGCAATGGCGGACATCCTGAAAAGCAAGGGCGTCGACGTCAAATACGCGATTCATCCGGTCGCCGGGCGCATGCCGGGGCACATGAACGTGCTGCTCGCCGAGGCCAATGTGCCCTATGACGAGGTTTTCGAACTCACCGACATCAATCCAGAGTTTCCCGATGCCGACGTCGCGTTTGTCATCGGCGCCAACGACGTAACAAATCCGGCCGCCAAAACCGATTCATCCTCGCCGATCTATGGAATGCCGATCCTCGACGTCGAGCACGCCAAAAACGTGCTCTTCGTCAAACGTGGAATGGGCACTGGCTACGCTGGCGTCGAAAATGAATTGTTTTTCAGGCCCAATACAACGATGCTTTTCGGCGACGCTAAGAAAATGGCCGACAGCATCGTCAAGGCCATGGCCTGAAAACGCAGCGCAAAAGCGCGGCGCCTCCTTGTTTTCAGGCGAAGCGAACACCGGTTCCCTCAAACCTCACCCCCTAAGGCATGATTGTAATCAAACCGCAGGATTCGATACCAAGGGGGCGACGGCTTGAGGCGATCGCGGTCTAGTCAATCATATAGCGTATGCCGGCGCGCACCTCGTTAGCGCGGATCCTCTGGGTCACGGACGTCCCAGTCACGGGTGATATGCCGGTGATGGAGCCAAGATCGAGAAAGCGGTAACCGACGTCAAGCTGCGCGTGGTCTGTCATCGCAATGGCTACTCCGGCCATCGCCGCCCAGGCGAATCGGTAGGTGTTGTTCGATTGGCTGCGATCAAAATCGGCAAAAGTGACGACATTGCCGCCGTTTGTGATAAATCCGCAGGTTGCTTGGCACGGCAAACCATTGAGTGTGAAATTGTCGGATTGCTGGATTCGCGACCAGGTAACGCCCGCGCCGGCACCTATGTAAGGCGTGAAGCCATCCCAGGTGCCGAGATCGAGATAGCCGTTGGCCAGCAAGTCCCAGCGGTGAATTTCGTTATCGGAATGGTCAATGCAGGTCGTGCCCACCGGGTTTCCCGAGGGTGGGGGGTTAGTCACATTGGTGAAGCAGGGCGTCGCGGCACTCCCGATCGCATGGATCTGCGAGCGATAATCGAGAATCAAATCCGTCCGGAACCAATTGTTGACCTTGTATCCCCCCCCGACGTCGGCGCTATATGTGTTGAGCACGGACGGCGAGGAGCCAAACGTAAAAGGGGATATATCAGGAAAGGTTTCCTGGGCATAGGCAATGTCGCCGCGCACATACCAGTTGCTGGCGAACTCAACCATGTCCGCGCGCGGCGCGGGGGCGGCGAGACCGGGGAACGGCTGCCCGAAGTCCGCGCCGGCCGCCGGCTCCGCCAAAGCGCACAAGCCGGCCAATGGCAGAACGCCAATCATCGCCGCCGCCAATGCAATGTTTCGCGCCAAATCTTTTGATTTCATCAGGGTCATCCTTTTCGAGCGCCCGGCCGCCGCTTCCGGAGCCAATGTGAAAGGAAGACTGAAGCGTATTTCTTAAACGCCACTTAACCATGACGGTTTGGCGGACGGGGCCGCCAGTTTGGCGCAAGTTCGAAAATATGGCGCGCGTCGAAGAGCAATTCAGCGGCTCGCCAGGACGCACTTGCGCGGCCCGGCTTCGTCACTATAGTCGCGCGGGTCATTCATCCTCCGCGAGTTCTCCATGGCGGCCGACATAAAGGACGTGAAAAGGGTCGTGCTCGCCTATTCGGGCGGTCTCGACACCTCGATCATTCTCAAATGGCTGCAAACCGCTTATGGCTGCGAGGTCGTTACCTTTACGGCCGATCTCGGGCAAGGCGAGGAACTGGAACCGGCACGCCAAAAGGCGGTTCTGCTCGGCATAAGGCCGGAGCATATTTTCATCGAGGATCTGCGCGAGGAATTCGTCCGTGACTATGTTTTCCCGATGTTCCGCGCCAATGCGCGGTATGAGGGGCTCTATCTCCTTGGCACCTCGATCGCGCGGCCGTTGATCGCGAAGAAGCAGATCGAGATTGCTAGGCTGATGGGTGCGGACGCCGTGGCGCATGGCGCGACCGGCAAAGGCAACGATCAGGTGCGCTTCGAGCTTGCCTATTATGCGCTGGAGCCCGACATCAAGGTCATCGCGCCCTGGCGGGAGTGGGAGCTAACCTCGCGTTCCGCGTTGATCGCCTTCGCGGAAAAGAATCAGATCCCGATCGCCAAGGACAAGCGCGGCGAAGCGCCGTTTTCGGTCGACGCCAATCTTCTTCATGTGTCGTCCGAAGGCAAGGTGCTGGAAGACCCCGCCCAAGAAGTGCCGGATTATATTTATTCTCGCACTCTCGATCCGGAGGATGCGCCCAACCAGCCCCAGTATGTCGAAATCGATTTCGAGCGCGGCGACGCGGTCGCCGTTGACGGAAAGCCGATGTCGCCCGCAACTCTTCTAGCGCATTTGAATGGGCTTGGCCGCACCCACGGCATTGGGCGTCTCGATCTCGTCGAAAACCGCTTCGTCGGTATGAAATCGCGCGGCATGTATGAAACCCCCGGCGGCACGATCCTTTATTTCGCCCATCGCGGCATCGAGCAGATCACGCTCGATCGCGGCGCCGCCCATCTGAAGGACGAGGTGATGCCGAAATACGCCGAGCTCATCTACAATGGCTTCTGGTTCTCGCCCGAGCGCGAAATGCTGCAAGCCCTGATCGATCGCAGCCAGGAATTCGTCAGCGGCCGGGTGCGCCTGAAGCTTTTCAAGGGTTCCGCCTTCGTCGTTGGCCGTTCGAGCCCTTATTCCCTCTACGATCAGGATCTCGTAACCTTCGAGGAAGGGGCGAGCGCCTACGATCATCGCGACGCCGCTGGCTTCATCAAGCTCAATGCTTTGCGGCTGCGGACGCTGGCCAAACGCGCCCGCAAGGTCGCCGGTTGAAATTTCTTGAGGAATTAACCCACATTCCTTCGTGCCGGACGCGCGACGTTCGGTCCGTTTGCGGTGTGGAGAAAGCGCGGGACAGGGAGCGGTCAAATGTCCTTCGAGAATCGCTCCGCCGCTGGCCGTAGCCTGGCGGCGGCGCTCGCCGGATACAAGGCGAGCCGCGCCGTTGTCCTTGCGCTCCCGCGCGGAGGCGTGCCTGTCGCGGCCGAAGTCGCGGCGGCACTCGGCGCGCCGCTCGATCTGATCCTGGTCCGGAAAATCGGCGTTCCGGCGCAGCCCGAATTGGCCATGGGCGCGGTGGCCGACGGCGCCGCGCCGATCGTCGTGCGCAATGCGGAAATTATCCAACGCTCCGGCGTCACCGAAACGGACTTCAATGCTGTCCGTGACGCCGAACTTGCCGAAATCGAACGCCGCCGCCGGCGCTATCTTGGTGCCCGCGCGCGCGAAGCCGTCGCGGGCCGCGCCGTCATTGTCATCGACGACGGCATCGCCACCGGCGCGACAATGCGCACGGCTCTTCGCGCGGTGCGTGGACGCGCGCCAAAGGAGCTGGTGCTCGCTGTGCCGGTTGCGACCAAGGACACGCTCGATGAGCTGCGAAACGAAGCCGATAGCATCGTCTGTCTTGAATCTCCCGCATGGCTGGACGCGGTCGGTTTCTTCTACGACGATTTTCGCCAGGTCACGGACGCCGAAGTGATCGCGACGCTTGCACGCTTTCCACGCGCAAGCGCCAGGCGCACGTAGATAATGCCCAGCGCCTTTGATATTGAAACGGATGCCGCCGCAAGAATTGGACAAACCCAGCATGGACCAAGACACACCCTGCGCGACGAACCCGCTTCTCGAACCGTGGACGGGGCCTTTTGGCGCGCCGCCGTTCGATCGCCTGAAGCCAAGCCACTTTGGGCAAGCCTTCGAGATCGCGCTTGGCCAACGCGCAAGCCGAGACCGGAGCAATCGCGGCCGATCCAAAACCGCCTTCCTTCGAAAACACGATCGAAGCGCTCGAAACAAGCGGCCGCGCGCTTACCCAGATCTGTTCGGTTTTCTTCAATCTGGCGCGCGCCGACACCAATGACGAACTCGAAGCGATCGAACGCGAGATCGCGCCAAAACTTGCGCGTCATCGCAGCGGAATCTACCTGAACGGCGCGATGTTTCAACGCGTCGACGCGCTTTATTCGCGGCGCGGCGAACTCGGGCTTAACGCCGAACAGGCGCGGGTTCTCGAGCGCTATCATATCGCCTTTTTGCGCAATGGCGGCGGCGTTCCGGAGGAAGCCAAGGCGAGGCTCGCCGCAATTGCCGAGCGCCTCGCAATGCTCGCCACCAAATTCAGTCAAAACGTTCTTGCCGACGAGAAAGCCTATATGCTGGTTCTCGCGGCGACGGACGATCTCGCCGGCCTTCCCGCGTCGCTTGTTTCCGCCGCGGCGCGGGCGGCGGCGGACCGTGGCCTTCCCGGCAAGCATGCCATCACCTTGTCGCGTTCGAGCATCATGCCTTTCCTGCAATTCTCGTCTCGCCGCGACCTGCGGAAAAAGGCGTTTCGCGCTTGGGCGCAACGCGGCGAATCCGGCGGGTTGACCGACAATCGCGCCATTGCTTCCGAAATGGTGCGACTGCGCACGGAGCGCGCGCGGCTCCTCGGTTTTGAAAGTTTCGCGCACTTCCGCCTGGCCGATACGATGGCCAAAACCCCGCAAGCGGCGCTAGACCTTTTGCATTCGGTGTGGGCACCAGCCAAGGCGCGGGCGCTGCGCGAAGAGGCGGCCTTGCAGGCGATCGCGGCGGGCGAGGGTGGCAACTTCCACATCGCGCCATGGGATTGGCGCTACTATGCCGAAAAACGCCGCAAGGCGGAATTCGACCTCAATGAGACCGAAATCAAACCCTATCTGCCCCTCGACAAAATGATCGAAGCCGCGTTTTTCACCGCGAACCGGCTCTTTGGCCTGTCCTTCAGCGAACGCGAGGACGTGCCGCTTTACCATCCCGATGCACGATCCTGGACGGTCACGGGGCGCGACGGACAAGAGATCGCGCTTTTTATCGGCGATTATTTCGCGCGGCCGTCGAAACGTAGTGGCGCCTGGATGAGTTTCTTCCGCGAGCAGCAAAAACTTGACGGAGAGGTCCGGCCGATCGTCGTCAATGTCTTGAATTTCGCCAAGGCAACCGAGGGGCAAGCCTGTCTCTTGAGTTTCAACGATGCGCGCACCTTGTTTCACGAATTCGGCCATGCCCTGCACGGCATGTTGTCCGATGTGACCTATCCTATGATCTCGGGCACCAACGTCGCCCGCGATTTCGTCGAATTTCCTTCGCAGCTTTACGAACATTGGCTGGAGCAGCCGGAGGTGTTGCGCCGTTTCGCCCTGCATCACGAGACTAACGAGCCTATGCCGGAAGCGCTTCTGCAGAGTTTGCTTGCGGCGCGCCAGTTCAACCAGGGTTTTGCGACGGTCGAATATACCGCCTCGGCGCTGGTTGATCTCACTCTGCATCTAGCGCCCGGCGCGGACGCGATCGACATTGTCGGCTTCGAAAAAACGCAACTCGACAAACTTGGCATGCCTGCCTCGATTACGATGCGCCACCGCACGCCACATTTCCAGCACGTCTTTTCGGACGAGTCCTATGCGGCGGGCTATTACAGCTATCTCTGGTCGGAAGTTCTCGACGCCGACGGATTCGAAGCTTTCGAGGAGCGCGGCGATATATTCGATCCCATGGTCGCCAAGAAGCTGCACGACTATATTTATTCCTCGGGCTACAGCCGTGATCCCGACGAAGCCTATAAGGCGTTTCGCGGCCGGGCGGCAAAACCCGGCGCGCTTTTGCGCAAGCGCGGCCTCGCCGATGTGCCCAGACGAGAGGCTTGATCCTGGGACCGATGCGCGATGGCATGGGGGACAGGGCGTGCCTCGTTAAAGCCGGAGCTTTCCGATCAGCCGCGCCGAGGTGCCGGAAGCAAAGCCGCTTCGATGGGCGTATAGCTCAGTTGGTAGAGCAGCTGATCTATCAGCGGGTCCACGGTTCGAGCCCGTGTGCGCCCACCATCGAAACCAGCAATATCAATGGCATGATAGGAAATCAGACTGTCACGGATGCAAATTAGTGTGCCAGTCCCGTGACAGACCGGCGAGCCTGCGATGGCAGGGGAAGCCTATTCAGCGCCGCCATTTTGCGCAAGGCTTCAAGCAACCGCGCTATTGCGTTTATAAAAAGGGCTAAGGGAATAAGTCCGTTAAAATCGGCCATGTGAGCTTCCTGTAAAAAGTTCGGAAGCCCAAGAATGATGTTCTTCATGCCCATAGGGTTGGCGGTCAAGAAGAATTTTGCCCAATTCCGCTATCCACACGGGTGTGGGGCCTGGCCCCGTAGCCGATCCGGCGTCGCGTCTCGGCTCTGTGGGCAGAATTCTTGAATTCTGCCGTGATCAGTGGGCTGAAATAATAGTTATCAATCAATATATTATATCTATGTCACTATTGTTGGTTATTTTAATTTAATTTAGCTTTTTAATTGACTCTATGGTCAAGTTAATGTTAATAAAATATTGATGGCTGCGTACCTGATCGGAACGTCTGCCGGTCATGGCTCGAATGTGGTCTTCTGCTGTTGTAGAAGCCGAGGTTTTGGCTCTATAATACTAACCAAACAAAGGAAAATAATACTAACCAAACAAAGGAAAATCACATACGTAAATCTACTCAGAAAACCATCATTGCCACCGCGCTCACTTGGGCTCTTGCATTGCCGGCGTTTGCGCAGGGCGCTACGTCATTATGGGTTCCGGGAGATATCGTTACGAATCTTCCAGAAACATTTGTTTTATGGTACACGGGAACGTTTACAGGTCAAGGCCATGCCTCATATGTCCCGATCACGATCCCGATGGCCAGGACCGTGAAGGGTATTGCATTCTCAGCTCGCTGTTTTTCGGCAGTGAATTTCAGAATGGGTCTTTACGGGTCTGACCCGGCAAATGGAAAAATTGCTCTGCTAAAAGCAGATGCGGGGGAGATTTCTGTCCCAGCCAGCCCAACATTTCAGCAATACAGGATGAATTTTAGTTCTCCAGTGTCTATCTCGGCCAATACCATATTCTATGTTTCAATGACGCAGAACAACAACGGTGGTTGCTACATTGTTTCGTTTGTACCGCAAACATTTCAAGTCAATGACAATGGAGCGCCAATCTATTTTAAGAACTCGTTGACTGCTGGAATGGTCATTCTTCCAGGGATAAATGATTCTCGTATTCCATCAATAACTGCAGTTTTGAATGCAAATAATACTTATGGGCCGTGGCCGTCTTCTCCGCCTCCATGGGGAACCATACTTACCAGAACTGGTAATAGCGAAGTGCCAATCGTCGGTCTCTATTAATCAAATAAACTGGCACTCCCCGCCGGAATTGGCATTTGGCTGGGCTACATCAAACCGTTAACGGGCGTGGGCCGTTGTCGAGATCGACGACGATGGCAAGACTTTCCGGATCAGCCGTCGCGAACAGGCCGTGCGTTGGTCGCACAGCGCCTGCCCGCGCGGCTTGCGGATGAAAAAATCCGAGTCGACGAGGTTCACGATGGCTGCTATAAGATCACCCTTCCGCCAAGCCTGAAATGCCGATAACCCGAGTTCCTGGCCCTGGGGAAATTTAGCTATTGACAGATGATGTTAGTTGTGATAGATCACACATTGGCGGCGAGCCTCTTGCCGCCAATGCCCTCTTTGGGTGTTTCCTCCCTAGACTTGGGCCGCTTGTGGCAACGCCGGCGGCCTCTTTAATGTGCTGCTGGCGTATTCGCCGCCGCTTTGTCTCCTGCTTGCCGGCATTACGCGCAAACGCGCTTCCCCCCGGCCGGGCATTGTCCAAAAGCATGGCTGACTATTCCGCCGCGGCGCGATGCCGGTCGCGGCGCGCGGCAACCGCATCCGCCAAGACACAGGCGACCTTGGCAAGATCGGCGGCAACATCCGCGAACCTTTCGCCCCTGCGCACGGCGCGTTCGTCCATGTAGAGGGCTCGGCTCACTTCGATTTGCATCGCATGGCAATCGTTTGCGGGATTGCCATAATGTTCGGTTATGAAGCCCCCGGCGTAAGGCTTGTTGCGCTGCACATCATAGCCGCGGCGGCGCAGCTCATATTCGACGGCATCGACAAAATCCGTGGCACAACTCGTTCCATAGCGATCGCCCACGACGAAATCGGGCTTTTGCGGCATTTCGACAAATCCCGCCCACGAAGGCTGGCCGGCGCGCAGAGAGCCCGAAGGCATGGAATGGCAATCGACGAGGACGGCGATGCCAAATTTTTGCCGCGCCCGGTCGACGAGCCCACGCAGGCACGCGTGATAGGGTTTGTAGAGTTTCTCGATTCTTTCAATCGCTTCTTCGACCGGCACGCGGCGAGTGTAAATCTCTTGTGCTTGGCCGGCTACGCGCGCGATTGTTCCTAGCCCCCCCGCGACACGCAGCGAGCGCGTATTAGCGAAAGCCGGCAACCGTCCCTCGAACATGCGCGGGTCCAATTCGTAGGGTTCGCGATTGAGATCAAGGTAGGCGCGCGGAAACCGGGCCTTGATGAGGGGCGCGCCCAGCGCCGCAACCCCGCCGAACAAAGCATCGACGAAAGCGTCCTCCGAGCGGCGCAGCACAGCTTCGTCGAGCCTCGTGGCCTCGAGAAAACGGCGCGGATAAACATTACCCGAATGGGGCGACGAAAAAACCAGGGGACAGGCAACGCGCGCCGGTTCCACCACCTCGAACGGCGGATCGAGTTCCGGCTCGTGCGGTTGGTTGACCTTCGCCGGTGCGTCCCGCGCGAAAGCCGGGCCGGACAGCTTTGAAGTCATCATGCCTTCCTCGCCCCGCCGCTCGCGTCCGAAGCCCATGGAAGCCAGCCAATCTGTCAAGGCCATCGCATTCTGTCCAGTTCCACCGCGAACCGCTAGCCTGATTTCGAAAAAATTAATGGATAAAGCAAAATCTGGTAATTTTCACTCGATTTTTACCTGGCCGGCGTTTTGATGGCAAAAGTTGCGAGGACCCCATGAACGAGATGCATATCCCAATCAACCGCAAGATCCTGCTGGCTGAGGACGATCACGACATGCGCCGCTTTCTCGCCAAGGCGCTGCAGAACGCGGGCTATGATGTCGCCTCGTTCGACAACGGCATGTCCGCCTATCACCGATTGCGCGAGGAGCCGTTCGAATTGCTTCTCACCGATATTGTCATGCCGGAGATGGACGGGATCGAATTGGCCCGCCGGGCGACCGAACTCGACCCCGACATCAAGGTGATGTTCATTACCGGCTTCGCGGCGGTCGCGCTCAACCCCGATAACAACGCCCCGCCGCAGGCCAAGATCCTGTCGAAACCCTTCCATCTGAAAGACCTGGTGAACGAGGTTCAGCGCCTTCTTGCCGCCTGAGCGCCGCTATGCTTGATAGGTTGCCAACATGGCCTTTCCTCGCTACCGCATGATCGAAAACGGTAGCTCGACAGGAAGGTAAACGCCTTGCTCAATAATGACGCTCGCGCGATGCGGCGACCTTGCGCTTGCCTCGCTTTCTGCCTCATCCTTCTCGCGACCACCCAAGCCGGTGCCGCCACCTTTTCCGACTGCCTCGCGGGACTTCGCGGCGCGGCCCAAGCGGGCGGCGTCGATGCCGCCACTTTCGACAAAGTGACGCGCGGGCTCACGCCCAACCCCGACGTGCTCGCTCTTGCCGAGGTCCAGCCGGAATTCAAGACGCCGATTTGGGACTATCTCGCCGGCCTCGTCGACGAGGAAAGAGTGAACGATGGCCGCGCGATGATGGCGCGCTGGGGCCAGGCGCTCGCGCTCGCGCAAAGCCGGTTCGGGGTGGACCCGGCGACGCTCACCGCCGTCTGGGGCGTCGAATCCGATTATGGCCGAAGCTTTGGCACGCGCCCTGTGGTGCAATCGCTCGCCACCCTCTCCTGCGGCGGCAGGCGGCAGGCCTACTTCCGGTCCGAGTTCATCGCCGCGCTCAAGATCATTCAGCACGGCGACATCGATCCCGCCCAATTCAACGGGTCCTGGGCGGGGGCGTTCGGCCACACCCAGTTCATGCCCTCGACCTTCTTGCGCGTCGCCGTCGATCTCGATGGCAATGGCCGCAAGGACCTCATCAATTCCGTCCCCGACGCGCTTGGCTCGACCGCCGCCTATTTGCGTAAGAGCGGCTGGGCCGCCGGCGGCGAGTGGGGGTTCGAGGTCCGCCTGCCGGAGCATTATGCGGGTCCCTCGGGGCGAACCCACAAGCAACCGATGGCCGCCTGGGCCGCGCGGGGTTTTACACGCATCGACGGCCGGCCGCTTCCAGGTGGCGGGAGCGCGGGCCTCCTTCTGCCCGCGGGCCCCACGGGTCCGGCCTTTCTCGTTACCCGCAATTTCGATGCGATCTATTCCTATAACGCGGCGGAATCCTATGCCCTGGCGATCGCGCTTTTGTCCGACCGATTGCGCGGGCGGCACGGGCTCGTCGCCGCGTGGCCGACGAATGACCCAGGCCTGTCGCGCGCGGATCGGCGCGAGATGCAGACGCTTCTCATGCAGCGCGGCTACGATCTCGACGGCAAGGCCGATGGCGTCGTCGGGACCAAGACGAAACAGGCGATTTCTGATTTTCAATCTCGGTCCGGCTTGTCGCCCAACGGCCGCGCCTCCGCTTCCGTGCTGGCCGCCCTGCGGGGCCGGTGAAGCATACGTCCGGCGGCTTGAGGTTTGTGGGATTGCGCAAAATCGCAACCAAAGGACCGCTTTGAGAATTGTGGCGCAATTGCCACATATATGGCGAATTTTTGTCGCGTCGGTTTTAACGGCGCTCAACATGGTAAACCATTGCAGCGGCGGGTTTGGCTCATACGCAGCAATTTTAAGACCCGAACAGTTTCGCCATTCCCGCCGCGCCTTCGCCCAGCGTCTCGCCTTGTCCCCATTGGGGGGCGAAACCATTTCCAGCAACGGAACAATTTACCGCATAGGGGTTGGTTCGCCTTTTGGTGACCAAAGCGATGCGGCAAAGGCTCTCGCGGCTGCCTTCCTCGACGAGTATTGCGCCGGTGCCAATGGGCTTTCCGAGGACGACAACGCGAAGCTCGAAGAGATCCGGGACGGCGCCGCGCCGGTTCTACTTCCCATGCCAAAGCCGTGACGCGAAGTTCCGGCGCGATCGAATCGCGCCTTTGCCGCTACGATGGCGACGCCTTTACCAAGGACCCCAACTCCAGCCGTAGTCGAAGGGGAAAGGATAAGAATAAAAGTAAGGATAAGGATAAGAATTAGCATAGGGATATGAATAAGCATAAGCATAAGCATAAGCATAAGCATAAGCATAAGGGTCGCCCCACCAGGGATAACCATAGCCACGACGGTAATAGCCACCACCGTAATAGCCATGACGGTAGTAGCCGCGACGGTAATAGCGGACATCGGTTACCTGGTTTGACGCCGCTCCTGTCACCGTGGCCGTATCCGACAGAACGGGCATAGCCCGCGACGGGCTAGCCGTGGCGATCGCGACCGCACCAGCAACGAGTGCACCGCCAGCGCCGAGTGCCAGCCGAGGGAGCGCCTTACGTGGTGCGAGTGGGCCCAAGTTTTCGCCTTTTGCCAAAGATAGCCCCGAGGTGCCGAAGCGCGCCGCAGACCTTCTTGACACGGAGCACTGCCCCGATGCGCGCGGCCTCTCAGAGGCCGAGATCGCTACGATGGCGACGCCTTCACCAACCCCAGCCGAAGCCGAAAGAAAAAGGAAAGGAATAAGAATAAGGATAATAATAGGGATAAGCATAAGCATAAGGGTAGCCCCCATAGGGGTAACCATAGCCACCACCGTAATAGCGACGGCCATAATAGCCACGACGGTAATAGCCGCGACCGTAATAGCGATGACGGTAATAATGGCGACGGTAATAGCGGACATCGGTTACCTGGTTCGACGCCGTTGTTTTCACTGCGGCCGTACCTGACAGACCCGGCATAGCCCACGACGGGCTTGCCGTGGCGATCGCGGCCGCACCAGCAAAGAGTACGCCGCCAGCGCCGAGTGCCATCACATTCTTCATCGTCTTGGTGCTCATGACTCGTCCTTTTCGCTTGCGCGCCCTTCGAGGTACCCGCAGGCCGCTCGACACCGCGCTAGTCTAAACGTTCGCGCAAATAGCGGAAAGCGCGATTGATTTTGTGCCACGGCACGAATTCGAGACATCCGGCTGCGCCTGCTCAGGTGGCACATGATAAGGCGGCGGCGGTCGAGCGGTCAATCTTCAGTTGTGCTTTTGCTGTCGTGCAAGCTTTTGAGAACGGGCTCCAGGGCCAGGCTCAAATCAGATAAATCCGGTCCGGTAGCTCGTCCTTGTCATCGCTTTCGGGCGGGAAATGCTCGGCCAAAACCGCGCCGCATTTCTTGACCGCGATGACAAAACCCTCCACGATCTCGCCGGCGCCCGCGCGCTCCAGAAGCGCATCGATCGCGTCCTGCCACACGGATTGATGAACCTTGGAAGCGATACCATCGTCGGCGACGATGCGGGCGTAATGTTCCGCGAGCGAGACGAAGATCAGGACACCCGCGCGATTCTGCTTGCGGGCCATGCCCCGGATCATGAATTGTTCCATCGCGGCACGATGCGCTTCCGCGCGGCGCGCGCGGCGAGGGACGACGACGCGGCCCAGCGGAGACTCAGAGAGAATTAAAAACATCACCACGAAAATAACGACCTGCGCCAAAAAAATCTCGTGCACGGAAAGATTGGTCAAGGCGATCAAAACCCAGGGCGCGATCAAAGCGATAAGCGCGGACCAGGCCGTCGCATAGCTCATATAGCCGGAAGAAGCCCGCGCGAGCACACAGACGATTTCGCCGGCCGTTGTTGCTTCCGCCGCCTTGATCGCGTCGCCGATGCGGTGCTGGTCTTCCGCCGAGAGATGCGCCATCACCAACTCCCCGAGGCGCCGCCGCCGCCCGATGACCCGCCGCCGCCGGAAAAGCCGCCGCCGGACCATCCGCCGCCGGAGCCGCCGCGATATCCTCCGCCCCGGCCGGAACTCATCAGCATGCCGAGCAGGAACGAAAGAAGATTGCCGCGTTGGCTGGGCGGCGTCAGCCAAAAGAAGATAAACACGAAAAGTCCAAGAGCAATCCAGGGACCGAGGGCGTCGAGCGTCGTATCCTGGCGGACGATGCGCAGCTGCGGGCGCTTTTCCCACTCCGAGGAATCCGTCGTCAAGACTGTGATGATGTCGTCGACGCCGCGCTCGATGCCGCCGCCGAAATCCCCCGTCTTGAAGCGTGGTGCCATCGCATTGGTGATGATGATTTTCGACAAGGCGTCGGTCAGGGTGCCTTCGAGGCCATAGCCGACCTCGATCCGCGCCTTGTGCTCGTTCGGCGCGACGAGAAGCAGCACGCCATTGTTCTTTTGCTTCTCGCCGAGATTCCACGCCCGAAACAGCGCGTTGGCGTAAGGCTCGATGTCATCGCCTTCGAGCGATTTGACGGTCGCCACGACAAGTTGAATGCCGGACTTGGCTTCGAGCGAGGCAAGCTTCGCAGTGACCCGATCGGATACGGGCTGCGGAATGATATTGGCGGAATCGACGACGCGCCCGGTCAGCGGCGGAAACGCGAACGCCAACGCCAGGCTGACGAAGGCAAAGGCCCCGAGCAGAGCCGCGAGGCAAAGCCCGGGCAGGCCAGCTTTTTGCACGCGGCCTAAACAGAGGCTGTCGCGGCGCCAAACTCTAGCCAACGGCATCACCTCTGCCGGACACCTGGACGCAAATTGCGCCGTCAAAATTTCACTTGCGGCGGGGTCTGCGCCAACTCAGTGGCGGCGAACTCGGCCATCGGCTTGTTGCCGCGAAAAACCGTCGCTGCCCAAAGGAGGCTCGGGAGTGTCTTCAAGCTGGTATTATAGGCCCGGATCGCCTCGATATAATCGCGCCGCGCCACCGAGATGCGGTTCTCGGTGCCTTCGAGCTGCGACTGCAATGCGAGAAAGTTCTGATTCGATTTCAAATCGGGATAATTTTCGCTGACCGCGAGGAGACGGCCGAGCGCCCCGGACAATTGCGCCTGGGCCTCCTGGAATTGCTTGACCTTCTCGGGATCGGTCAGTTGCGAGGCGTCGATCTTGACCGAAGTCGCCTTGGCCCGCGCCTCGACAACCGCGGTCAGCACATCCTTTTCCTGCTTGGCATAGCCTTGCACGGTGGCGACGAGATTGGGAATGAGGTCGGCCCGCCTTTGATATTGGTTCTGCACGTCGCCCCATTTGGCCTTGGCCTGCTCCTCTAGCGTGGGGATCGTATTGTAGCCGCAGCCTGAAACGCTGACGCCCAGGAGGGCGAGAACGAAAAAAGCGCGCACGCGGAGCAATATTCTGGCCGCGCGAGGCAATTCGACCAAATTAAGGGAAGGTTTCACAGACAAATACATGATGGCACCTCCAGCTTTGGCGAAGCTAACCGGTTCGTGCGTGTGAAGCAATGGCGCAGGAATGCTGCGCACTTGCATCCGCCAGGAGGGTTGCTGGCAAGTTCGGCCTTTGAATGCGGCTTTGCCGCTGTCGTTGACCGGGCTATTCAACTCCGGCGCGTTTTGCTTTGCGACGCGGCAAAAGAGGCGAAACGGCGCGCGGAGGCGGTCGATGAATCCTGAGCTAGAGCATCTGACTTTTCATTTACCCAATGTCTCGATCCACGCGGTCATGGCGGGCCCTCGAGATGGCCCCTTAGTCGTCCTCCTACATGGATTTCCGGAATTCTGGTACGGCTGGCGCGGCCAAATCGCACCGCTCGCGGACGCCGGTTTTCGCGTCGTCGTTCCCGATCAGCGCGGCTACAATCAAAGCAGCAAGCCGAAGGATTGGCGGGCTTATGAGGTGCCGCGTCTTGTCGGCGACGTGCACGGCATCGCCGGCTGCCTTGGGCGCGAACACTTCCTGCTCGCGGGCCATGATTGGGGCGGAATTGTCGCCTGGGCTTGCGCCATGGCGCATGCGGACCGCATCGCCTGCCTCGCGATTTTAAATGCGCCGCATCCAAGCGTGTTCAAGAATTACATCCGCACGCATCCCGCCCAGATTTTGCGCAGCTCCTACATGCTTTTCATGCAGACGCCTTGGTTGCCCGAATTCCTGTTTAAGGCTGCGAATTTCCGGAGAATGACGGCGACACTTACACGAACGAGCCGTCCAGGCACCTTTTCCGGACCGGACTTCGAGCATTATCGCGAAGCGTGGCGGCAGCCCGGAGCACCAACAGGCATGATCAACTGGTATCGCGCGCTGCGCGCCAGCCTCAATCACATCGGCAACCCCACGATCGACATTCCGGTAAAAATTTTTGGGGCGCGCGGGATCGTTTTCTTGCGAGCGAAATGGCGGAATTGAGCCTGCGTTACTGCCCGAAAGGCCAGCTCACTCTGCTGCCCGAAGCGGGCCATTGGCTCCAGCATGAGGAGCCCGCCGCCGTTTCCGATGCGCTGAAGGAGTTCTTTGCCGGGCGCGGCTGAATGATTGAGCGGTCTTGATGATCTCCGAGACGTGCGCGACTCGAACATAGCGACTGCCAATCCTCGGAATCCTTCACCCCGCTGGCGCCGTCTCGCGGGGTTTGAGCGCCGCCTCGCCGGTTTCGAATTGAAGCTTCGCTAAGCGGGCGTAAAGACCATCCTCGGCGACAAGGGTCTTGTGGGTGCCTTCCTCGATCAACCGGCCGTTGTCGAGTACAAGAATCCGGTCGGCCCGGAGGACTGTTGCGAGGCGATGCGCGATGACAAGGGTCGTGCGTTCCGACATGACTTTTTCGAGCGCGGACTGAACCATGACTTCGTTTTCGGAATCGAGCGCGGAAGTCGCTTCGTCGAGAAGCAGCACCGGCGCCTCCTGCAAAATCGCCCGCGCGATGGCGATCCGCTGGCGCTGTCCGCCCGACAAGGTCACGCCCCGTTCGCCGGCCAGCGTCGCGTAGCCGCCCGGCAAGGCGCGGATGAAATCGTCGGCGGCGGCCCGCCTCGCCGCGTCGCGCACGGCTTCGTCGCTCGCATCCGGCGCGCCATAGCGGATATTATCGGCGATCGAGGCGGCGAAGATCACCGCGTCCTGCGGCACGCTTTTGATCCGCCGCCGCAACTCCGTGGGATCGACGCTTTTGATGTCGACGCCATCGAGCAGGATGCGGCCCGAGGCTGGATCGTAGAACCGCGAGAGGAGCTGGAACAAGGTCGTCTTGCCGGCGCCGGAAGGCCCGACGATGGCGACGGTTTCCCCGGGCGCGACCTTGAACGAGAGGCCGTGCAAGGCGGACTCTTGCGATCTTGCCGGATAAGCGAAATCGACATGTTCGAAGGCGATTTCGCCCCGGCCCGGCACGGGCAGCGCGGTAGCTGGAACCGGCGCCACGATCGCCGGCCGCAAGGCAAGAATCTCGGCGATCCGGCCGGCCGCGCCGCCGGCGGCAGAGATTTCGCCCCACACCTGGCTCAACTCGCTCAATGCACCCGCGGCCAAAATGGCGTAGAGGACGAACTGCGACAAAAGGCCGCCAGTCATCCGGCCGGCGAGAACGTCCCGCGCGCCAAACCAGAGCACGCCGACAATGCTTGCGAAGACAAGAAATATTACAACGATCGTGAGGCCCGCGCGCGCAACGGCGGCATTGCGGGCGGCGGCATAGGCTTCCTCCACGGCGGCGCCGAAATGGCGGGCGGTCGTGGGCTCGGCTCCAAAGGCCTGCATCACGCGAACGGCGGCGAGATTTTCGGCGGCAAAGGCACTCGCCCCGGCGAGCGTATCTTGCGCCGTGCGGGACCGCTTGCGGACCAGGCGGCCAGAGGCCACCAGCGGCAGGACGATAATGGGAATGGCAATAAGCACGGCGGCGGAAAGTTTTGGGCTGGTATAAACCATCATCGCGATCGCGCCGGCGAAGAGAAAGAAATTGCGTAGCGCGACCGCCGCCGTGGAACCGAAGGCGGACTTCATCTGGGTTGTGTCGGCGGTGAGCCTGGACATGAGCTCGCCGGTTCGCGCGGTGTCGAAAAAGGCCGCATCGAGACGGCAAAGATGTTTGAACACATCCGTCCTGAGGTCGGCCACGACGCGTTCGCCGAGCGTCGTCACGAAATAAAATCGCGATCCGGACGCCAGCGCCAAAACCGCGGCGACGGCGACGAGGGCAAAAAAATAAGAGTTGATCACGCCGGCGCTTGCGGCCGAAAAGCCGAAATCGATCATTCGCCGGATCGCCAGCGGCACCGCCAAGGTCGCCGCCGCCGCCACCGTCACCGCGAATAGCGCGGCGACTATGCGCGGCTTATAGCACAGAAGGTATGGCGCGAGCTTCAAAAGCGCGCGCGGGGACGGCGTTTGCTCGGGAGGAGCGGATTTCGTCATGGAGGCGGCGAGTTCGTTCATTGCCCAACTATAGTAAGATCTCTGGATGAGACCTCGATATCATGGCGTACTCCCAAGCGGCGTTTGCGTCCACTTCAGCGAGGGTAAATTGATCGTGCAATCCGAATTATTTGTAATAACAAGCGGATTGCCGAGGCCGCATGATTACGTGATAGTGCCGGCCCGGCGCGGCGAGTAACCCGGTTTTGGAAATCTGAGCGGAGGTCGGGCGGAGTGGCAGGGGACAAGGTTCTGGTCACGGGAGCTTCGGGCTTCGTCGGGTCCGCGGTTGCGCGTGCCCTGATTCGCTCCGGCTATCGCGTCCGCGCCTTGCTGCGGCCAACCAGCAAGCGAACAAATCTCGCCGGTCTCGACGTCGAGATCGTGGAAGGCGACATGCGCGACCCGGCCTCAGTCGCGCGGGCCATGGCGGGCGCGCGTTTTCTGTTCCATGTCGCCGCCGACTACCGCCTCTTTGCCCGCAATCCGCAAGAAATTATGTGGAACAACCGGGACGGGACCAGACTTCTCATGCAAACGGCACTTGCGGCGGAAGTCGAGCGCGTCGTCTATACGAGCAGTGCCGCAACCATCGCGTGCGCGGCGGGTGGCGAACAGGCCGACGAGACGATGCGGCTAAACGAATCATGCGCGATCGGGGCTTATAAGCAAAGCAAGGTCGCCGCGGAGCAGATCGTCGAAACGATGATCGCCCGCGACTATTTGCCCGCCATTATCGTGCATCCGACGGCGCCGATCGGACCGCGCGACCAGAAGCCGACGCCAACCGGGCGGATCATCGTCGAGGCGGCATCCGGCCGTATTCCGGGTTTCGTCGATACCGGGCTCAATCTCGTGCATGTCGACGATGTCGCGAACGGGCATCTCGCCGCCCTGCTACATGCAAAGCCCGGTGAACATTATATCCTCGGCGGCCAAAACGTGATGCTCGCGGAGTTCCTTGGCCAAATCGCGATCATGTGCGGCCGCCGTCCTCCCAGACTTCGGCTGCCGCGCCCGCTGGTTTATCCCTTTGCGTTCGGGGCGGAAACGATGGCACGTGTGACGCAACGCGAGCCTTTCCTGACAATCGACGGACTGCGCATGTCGAAGCACCGGATGTTCTTTACTTCCGCGAAGGCCGAACGCGACCTCGGCTACAAGGCGCGACCCTATTCCGAAGCTCTTAAGGAGGCCTTGGCATGGTTTCGCGGCAATGGGCAACTGCGATGACGCCCGGCTTGCCCATGAACCCTTCGAAAACGCACGCGCAAGAAAATTTTCCCGTCGCGTCCGTCCTCATCGCGCCAAAACATCGCGCCACAATTCTTGCCTATTATCGTTTCGCCCGCGGCGCCGACGACGTCGCCGACAGTCCTTCGCTCGCGCCGGACGCCAAGCTTGCCGGGCTCGATCTTTTCGAGGCAACATTGACCGGGCGAAGCGAGGCTGTCGAAGCCGCGCTGCCGCTGCGCGCGGCTCTCGCCCTGCGAAAGCTCTCGCCGCGTCATGCGCTCGATCTGCTGCGCGCCTTCCGGATGGATGCCGTCAAACATCGCTACGCGAATTGGTCCGAATTGATGGACTATTGCGCCTATTCGGCGGCGCCGGTCGGACGCTTCGTTCTCGATGTGCATGGCGAGAGCGAATCCACCTGGCCCGCATCGGACGCGCTTTGCACGGCGCTTCAGATTATCAATCATTTGCAAGACTGCGGCGCCGACTATCGCAACCTCGATCGCGTCTATGTTCCGCAAGATGCGTTCGCGGCGCAAGGCCTTCGGCCGGACGCGCTTGCCGCCGCAAAGGCCTCGCCGGAGCTGCGCGCCGTTTTGCAAAGCGTGGCCCAGCGGACCGCGCCGCTGGTCGAGTTGGGGCGCCGCCTTCCGGCCCAGGTCCGCGACTTCCGCCTATGCCTAGAGACCGCCGTGATCGCGCGCCTGGCCGGCAAGCTCAATGCCCTGCTGCTCGAACGCGATCCGTTGAGCGAACCGGTGCATCTGACGAAGTCCGGCGCTCTCGCCTGGTCGAGCATTGGCGTTGCCGATGGAGTGCGGGCGTTCTCCCGGCCGCGACGGATCGCGGCGAGCCGATCGGTGGCGCATGAGAGGCGTGGCCCGGGCCGCGGAGCCAGCCGATGCGTCCGCCAGTGCGCGCGGCAGTACCTTCAATGCGGCGATGCGTATTCTGCCACGCCCGCGCCGCGAGGCGATGTTTGAAATCTATTCCTTCTGCCGCGCTGTTGACGACATCGCGGACGAAGCGGGGCCACGCCACGCTCGCAAGGCAGGCGCTCGCCAAATGGCGGCGCGATATCGGCGCGCTTTATGTAGGCGGGAGCGCCGCAACCCGCGCGCGCGCAAGGTTGCGAGGTCTCGCCATGGCAATCCATGCCTTCGGCCTGCGGCGCGAGGATTTTTGTGCCGTGATCGATGGCATGGAGATGGATGTCGATGCCGATATAAGGGCACCCGATTTGGCCACGCTCGATCTTTATTGCGATCGTGTGGCGAGCGCGGTCGGACGCCTTTCCGCGCGGGCTTTCGGAATGCCGCAACGGGAAGGTCGAGTCCTCGCGCATCATCTTGGCCGCGCGCTCCAGCTCACCAACATTTTGCGCGATCTCGACGAGGACGCAGCCCTCGGCCGGCTCTATCTGCCACGCGAAGATCTCCGCGCGGCGGGCATCGGCGAGGCGGAGCCGCAAGAGGTTCTCGCCAATCCGGCGCTGGGCCTGGCCTGTGCTCCGGTCATCGCCCGTGCAAAAACGCATTTCGGCGAGGCGGAGCAAATCATGGCGAGATGCCCCCGCGCGAGCGTGCGCGCGCCGAGGATCATGGCGGACGTCTACCGGGCCATTCTCGCCGGCTTGGAAAGGCGCGGGTTCGCCGCGCCGCGCCAAAAGATTCGCGCGCCCCGCCATCGCATCGTCCTGGCGGTTTTGCGTTATGGCCTCGTTTAATGAATAAACCCGCCGTCCATATCGTCGGCGCGGGGCTTGCCGGGCTCGCCGCGGCGGTGCGCCTGGCGGGAGGGCCCCGCGAAATCGTGCTGCACGAGGCCGCGCGGCAGGCCGGCGGGCGCTGCCGCTCCTATTATGACCCGGCGCTCGGGCATGACCATCGACAATGGCAATCATTTGCTTCTCTCGGGAAATCACGCCGCGCGAAATTATTTGGCGGCGATCGGCGCCGGGGAACGATTGGCGGGGCCGGCCGAAGCCGATTTTGCTTTCTGTCGATCTCGCAACCAACGAGCGATGGCGGTTGTGCCCAAATACCGGGCCAGTCCCTTGGTGGATTTTCGCCTCCGGCCGGCGGGTGCCGGGCACGGGCCCGTTCGATTATCTTGGCCTCCTGCCGCTTCTTGTTTCTGGCAAGGATGCGCCGATCGGCGCGGTCATGCGCTGCGACGGATTGCTTTACGAGCGGCTGTGGCGGCCGTTTCTTCTCGCTGCCTTGAATACCGAGCCCGCCGAAGCTTCGTCCCACCTCGCCGCCGCCGTGGTGCGGGAAACGCTCGCCAAGGGAGGGCGCGCCTGCCGTCCTCTCGTCGCCGCACAAGGCCTTTCCGCCGCGTTCATCGCGCCCGCGCTCGATTGTCTCGTTAAACGCGGCGCGAAGATCCGATTCGACCATAGACTGCGCGCAATCGAGTTTGCAAACGGCCACGCCGCCGCCCTCGATTTCGGCGACGATATGGTGCAACTCGGCACGGCGGATAAAGTCGTTCTCGCGGTTCCGCCTTATGCCGCGCAGGGCCTCGTGCCGGGCTTGCAATCGCCCGAGGATTATCGTGCGATCGTCAATGCCCATTTCAAAATCGCCCCGCCAAGGAACTGCCCGGCTATTTTGGGCATCGTCAACGGGACCATCGAATGGCTGTTTGCGTTTCCCGGCAGGCTGTCGGTTACGATAAGCGGCGCCGATCGCCTTCTCGATGTGCCGCGCGAAAAACTCGCCGAGCGCATTTGGGCGGAAGTCGCGGAAGTGACACGGATTGAAAAGCCGCTTCCGCCATGGCAGATCGTCAAGGAAAAGCGGGCGACGTTCGCCGCGACGGTTGACGAAAACGCGCGCCGGCCCGGCGCCGGAACGGCCTATATCAATCTGGTACTCGCGGGAGATTGGACCGCGACGGGACTGCCGGCGACGATCGAAGGGGCGATCCGGTCTGGCAATCGGGCGGCCGGTCTGATCGTGGCATCTCACTAAGAAAGGGGCGGCTTGGATGGAAGATATGGATGGCGTAACGGAAATTGCTGCGACGGCGGGCCCGGCCCTCGCCGACATCGAAGCGGCGGTTTCCCGGGCAACCCAAGCGCTGTTGGCCGCGCAGCGCGAGGATGGGCATTTCGTCTTCGAGCTGGAGGCGGATGTTTCGATCCCGGCGGAATACATTCTTTTTAAGCATTTTCTTGGGCAGCCGGCCGATGCCGGGCTCGAAGCCAAGATCGCGGCTTATCTCCGGCGCAAACAGGCGGCGCATGACGGCTGGCCGCTATTCACCGATGGCGCCTTCAATATCAGCAGCAGCGTCAAGGCCTATTTCGCGCTGAAGGCGGCTGGCGATTCCCCCGAGGCGGACCATATGCGGCGCGCCCGCGCGGCGATCCTCGCACATGGTGGCGCGGCAAGCACGAATGTTTTCACGCGCGCGCTTCTGGCGCTGTTCGGCGCGCTGCCGTGGCGCGGCGTGCCGGTCATGCCGGTCGAAATCATGCTTTTGCCACGCTGGTTTCCCTTCCATGTAACGAAAATCTCCTACTGGAGCCGCACGGTTCTCACTCCGCTCATGGTTGTGATCGCTTTGAAGCCACGGGCGAGGAATCCGCGCAATGTCACGATCGACGAACTCTTCGTCGAACCGCCGGATGCGGTTCGCCATTGGCCCGGCGGGCCGCATCAGAAATTTCCGTGGACCGCGCTTTTTGCTGGGGTCGACCGCGTTTTGCGCTGGTCGGAGCCCTATTTCCCGAAGAGTTTGCGCCAGCGCGCGATCGGCAAGGCGGTCGCCTTCGTCGAGGAGCGATTGAATGGCGAGGACGGGCTCGGCGCGATCTTCCCCGCGATGGCCTATTCGGCGCTGATGTTCGACGCGCTGGGCTACCAGTGGCAAGACCCGAGGATGGTCCAGGTCCTGAATGCGATCGACAAGCTGCTCGTCGTCCACGAAGACGAGGCTTATTGCCAGCCTTGTGTCTCGCCGGTGTGGGACACCGGGCTTGCCTGCCACGCGCTGATGGAAGCCGGCGGGGACGCAATGGCGCCGCGTGTTCGCGCCGCGCTTTCCTGGCTCGAACCCCTGCAAGTCACCGATGTCGCAGGCGATTGGGCCGCGCGAAAACCCCATGTCCGGCCGGGCGGGTGGGCGTTTCAATATGCCAACGCCCATTATCCCGACGTCGACGATACAGCGGTTGTTGCGATGGCGATGGACCGCGCGGCGGCCCATACACCGGAGTACAAGGGCGCGGTCGCGCGCGCGCGCGAATGGATCGAAGGCCTGCAAAGCGCCGATGGCGGCTGGGGCGCCTTCGACTCCGACAATAACAGGGAATATTTGAATTACATCCCGTTCGCCGATCACGGCGCGTTGCTTGATCCGCCGACCGCGGATGTGACGGCGCGCTGTGTTTCCATGTTGGGCCAGCTCGGCGAGACTCCGGCGGGCAATCCAGCGGTCGCGCGGGGCATCGAATATCTCCTTCGAACCCAGGAGAAGGATGGCAGCTGGTTCGGCCGCTGGGGGATGAACTACGTGTACGGAACCTGGTCGGTGCTTTGCGCGTTTAATGCCGTCGACCGCGATCCGCGCAGCGCGGAGGCGCAACAAGCCGCTGCCTGGCTTAAGAGCATCCAGAACACGGACGGCGGCTGGGGCGAAGGGGGCGAGAGTTACGCGATGTATTATGCTGGCTATCGTCCGGCGCCGAGCACGCCGTCGCAGACGGCATGGGCATTGCTTGGGCTGATGGCCGCCGGTATGGTGGATGACTCAGCGGTCACATTTGGAATACGCTATCTTGCGCGAACCCAGGGGGAGGATGGATTTTGGACGGAAGAGCGTTTTACCGCGACCGGTTTTCCCCGGGTCTTTTTTCTGCGCTATCATGGCTATTCGAAATATTTCCCGCTTTGGGCGATGGCGCGGTACCGCAATCTGAAGGAAGGCAACCGGCAACCGGCCCTCATGTGGATGTAAACGGTTCGCCAGTCATCGCCGTTACGGGCCTTAAGGCGGAAGCGTGGATTGCCGCCGGGCCCCGAATACGTGCCCTGTCGGGCTGCGGCGATGTCTCGGGGCTCGCGCGGAGACTTGAAGCCGCCCTTATGAACGAGGCTTCCGCCATCATCAGTTTTGGCGTGGCGGGCGGTTTGACGCCGGATCTCGCCGCGGGGGCAAAGCTTGTCGCCCGTTCGGTTGTCGCCGAGGACGGCGCACGCTATTATGCCGATCCGGTTTGGTCGAAGCGGCTTTCCTGCGCGCTCGGCGGCGCGGCGATTGCCGACATAGCCGGTGTCGATCTTCCAGTGGGCGGACCTGCCGAAAGGCTCGCCCTGCATCTCAAAACGGGCGCGCTCGCCGCCGATACGGAATCCCACGTTGCCGCCAGAGCCGCGGCCGCATGTAATCTGCCCTTTGCCGCTTTTCGCGTCGTGGCCGACCCGGCACACCGGCAATTGCCGGACGCCGCATTGGTGGCGATTAGTCCGGATGGCTCGATCGCGCTTGGCGCGATCCTCCGCTCGCTCGTGCGAGACCCGCGCCAAGTCCCGCAGTTAATGCGAACCGCCAACGATGCGCGCGCGGCCTTCGTGGCTCTATTCCGCTGCCGGAAGATGCTTGACGGAGCCCTCGGCTTCGCCGATTTCAGCGAGTTTTTGCTCGACCTGCCGGGTGAAGACGTAATCGGCGGGCCGCTGCCTGTCTAGCGGAATGTCGGGCGCCATTGGACCTTCGACGCGAATGCCGCGCCAGGCCACGCCAAGAGCCCGCACAGGATGGTTGAAGGCATCTTCCACGGCGGTCGCCTCGAAGCCGCAATGGACCATGCAGTCAGCGCATTTTTCGTAATTGCCGGTGCCATAGGAGTCCCAGTTGGTTTCCTCCATCAGCTCCTTGAAACTGGCCGCGTAGCCTTCGCCGAGCAGGTAGCAGGGCCGCTGCCAGCCAAAAACCGTGCGGGTGGGGTTGCCCCAAGGGGTGCACTTGTAGGTTCGATTGCCGGCTAAAAAGTCGAGGAAAAGCTTCGATTGGAAGAAGGGCCAGGCGGCGCCGCCCCCGCCGAGCGCGAAAATTTGCCGGAATAGAGTCTTGGTCTTCTCGCGATTGAGGAAATGTTGTTGATCCGGCGCGCGCTCGTAGGCGTAGCCAGGCGAGATGGTGATGCCCTCGATGCCCAGCGCCGCCACGCTATCGAAAAATGCGGCGACCCGGGCGGAATTGGCATTGTTGAACAGCGTGCAATTGATGGTAACGCGAAATCCGCGCTCCTTGGCGAGTTTCAAGGCCTCGAGGGCACGGTCGTAGACACCGGCCTGACAGACCGAACGGTCATGCATTTCCGCGTCGCCATCGAGGTGAATTGACCAGTTGAAGTAGCGGTCAGGCGTGTAGCGGTCGAGGTTTTTCGCAAGAAGAAGCGCGTTGGTGCAGACGGTCACAAATTTCTGTCTGGCGATCGCGCCCTTCACAATTTGGGGAAGGTCCTTATGCAGCAGCGGCTCGCCGCCGGCGACCACGACGACTGGCGCGCCGCATTCGTCGATCGCCGCGAGGCAGTCGGCGAGCGGCAGGCGCTGGTTGAGGATCTTGTCTGGATAATCGATCTTGCCGCAGCCCGCGCAAGCGAGATTGCAGCGGAACAAAGGTTCGAGCATCAGGACGAGCGGAAAGCGCTTGCGCCCTGCCAGGCGCTGTCGGACCACATAGGCGCCGATCTGAGCCATTTGCAAAATGGGTATTCCCAAAGCGTGCTCCTAAAATTTTGCCGCCATCCACGGTCAGGCCGCGCGCAAGTCAACCGTTGCGTTCGGCCGGAACTTTGAATTCTATATTTTCCGCGATCCCGGGCAAGTTTGTCAATTCGATCGGTCCGAGAGTTCGACGAGGCTTCTATCGCATCCTCGACGAGAATTTCTGGCGCCGGTGCACCGGAGGTGAGACAGATGGTTACGTCACGCAACGTTTCGAGATCGATTTCCGTCTTGTCCGCGACAAGATAGGCCGGAATCTTCGACTCGACGCCGATTTCGCAACTGTTCAAATTCGAGCCGTTCTTGACGCCGGCCTGTCACCGCGATCGATCTCACTTGTTGCACATACCGTTCCCCTTGGCTATGAACTTGCGACACCAGAGGACATGTAACATCAACGACCGGCAGTCCAAGCGTGGCAGCGTCGTCCGCGACGGAGCGGGCGACGCCAGGGATTCAGCGCAGCGACCGGCCTTACCGGAACATTTTTCCCTGCTTTGGGTTCCGGACACCCCTTACTTTATGTGTTAACGGAGCTTTGGCTGACTTCTCTTCCGATTGGCGGTAGCAGAGCATGGCAAAATCGACGGAAACTCCGGCAATACCATCATTTGAGAATCCAATCGCTCCTGATCCCATCGCGAGATCCATCGTCGCGATCGTTGGGGCCTGTAGCCGTTTCCGGTGGACCGTGCTTGCCTTGGCAATCTTGGTGACCATTGCCTCGGGTTATTATACGGCTACCCATTTCGCCATAACCACGAATACGAACGAGTTTATTTCGGCAAGATTACAATGGCGGCAAAATCTTATCGCGTTGGATAAGGCATTCCCCCAGCGCGATGATCAAATTGTCGTGGTCATCGATGGCGCGGCGCCCGAGCTTGCCGAGGCGGCGGCGCAATCGCTGACCGATAGATTGAAGCGCCGTCCCGATCTCTACCAATCGGTGGTGCGTCCAGACGGCGGCTCTTATTTCAATCAAAACGCGCTTTTGTTCGAACCGGTCGCCGATCTTCGGCGCACGATCAAGGAACTGTCCCATGCCCGGCCGTTTCTGATGGCGCTCGCGTCCGATCCGAGTCTTCGCGGGATTGTAAAGGCTGTTTCTTTTATCAATCAGGGCGTCCAGGCGCAAGCCGGGACACTCGATGATTTTGATCGCCCGATGGCCTTGCTTGGCGATGCCTTCGATGGCGTGCTCGCGGGGCGGCCGGTGTTCTTTTCTTGGCGCGGTTTGGTGGCCGAGCAACCGGCCGACCCGCGTGAATTACGCCGTTTCATCGAGGTAAAGCCGGTGCTCGATTACGCGGCGTTGATGCCGGGGGAGAGGGCGTCCGATTTCATTCGCCAGAGCGCGGGCGATCTTGGGCTTTCCCCCAAGTCCGGGGTAACGGTGAGATTGACTGGCCTCGTGCCGATGGCCGACGAAGAATTTGCGAACGTCGCGGATGGCGCCGGGCGCAACGCGGCAGTGACCGCCTTGATCGTTCTTTTTATTGTCTGGAGCGCCTTGAAATCGGCCCGTATCGTTCTCGCGGTCGCCTTGAGCGTCGTCGCCGGTCTCGCCGCCACGGCCGCCGTTGGACTCATGATGGTCGGCGCGCTTAATTTGATTTCGGTCGCCTTCGCGGTGTTGTTCGTCGGCATCGGGACCGATTTCGGCATTCAGTTCAGCGTCCGATATCGTGCCGAACGCTATAAGGAGGCACGGCTCGACGAGGCCCTCACGCAAGCGGCGGCCAAGGCCGGGCGGCCGTTGGCGCTTGCCGCCGCGGCGACCGCCGCCGGCTTCTACTCTTTTCTCCCGACCGATTATCGTGGCGTTTCGGAATTGGGCCTCATTGCCGGAACCGGCATGTTCATCGCGTTTTTTGCCGCGATCACGATCCTGCCGGCCTTGCTAACTCTATTGCGCCCGCCGCCGGAACAGGAGCCGGTCGGCTATCAATTTTTGGCCCCCGCGGATCGATTCATGGCCAAGCACCGTTATGCGATCGTCATCGGGACATTGTTGGTGGCCTTTGCCGGAACGCCTTTGTTGCGCCACCTTCACTTCGATTTCAATCCGCTGAATTTGCGCAGCCCCAAAGTCGAATCCGTTGCGACCTTGTTGGATTTGATGAAGGATCCGAACACCGACACCAATACAATTGACGTTCTCGCTCCTTCTCTCGCCGAGGCGCCGCCGCTCATCGCACGTTTGCAACAATTGCCGGAGGCCGCCCGGGTGACGAGCCTCGAGAGTTTCATTCCCCAAGATCAAGACGAAAAGCTCGCGATCATCGCGCCTCTTGCCAAGTCCTTGACGCCCTTGCTCGATCCCGCGCGCGAGAAGGAGCCTCCGACCGACGCGGAAGACGTGGAGGCCATGGAGCGCGCCGCCGCTGCCTTCGCCGCGACGGCCACCGGAGTGACCGGCAAGGGCGCCGATGACGCTCGCCGCCTGGCCGACTTCCTCCACAAAATGGCCGAGGCGCCGCCGCAAAATCGTGACGCGGCGCGCGAGGCCTTGATTCCGAGCCTGGATACGATGCTCGATTTGCTGCGGGCTTCGCTCACCGCCCGGAAGGTGACCGTTGCGTCGATTCCTCCCGATTTGGCGCGCAACTGGGTGAGCGCCGACGGCCGCGCCCGGATCGAGGTCGCGCCCGCGGGCGATGCGAACGATAATGACACCCTCCTCCGGTTTGCCAAGGCGGTGCGCACGATCGACCCCAACGCCATGGGAGAGCCCATCGCGGTTCAAGAATCCGGCGATACGGTTGTCCAGTCGTTCATCGAGGCGGGGCTTTGGGCGCTGATTTCGATCAGCGTGCTTCTCTTCATTGTGCTGCGGAGGGTTACCGACGTGCTGTTGACTCTGGTTCCCTTGCTGCTTGCTGGCGTCGTCACGCTCGAAATCACGGTCCTGATTGGCCTGCCGCTGAATTTTGCGAACATCATCGCGCTGCCACTCCTGCTCGGTCTCGGGGTCGCCTTCAAGATTTATTTCGTGATGGCGTGGCGGGCGGGGACCACGAATCTTTTGCAATCGAGTTTTACGCGCGCGGTTTTTTTCAGTGCCATGACCACCGCGACCGCGTTCGGCAGCCTTTGGCTCTCCAAGCATCCGGGCACCTCCAGCATGGGCAAGCTGCTTGCCTTGTCGCTTGTCTGCACATTGGCGGCGGCGATTTTGTTCCAACCGGCGCTGATGGGGCCGCCCCGGAAGGTCAATTTGTCGGGCGAGGACGCCTGAGCACCCCTCGCGGGCCGGTGCCTTTCGTGCCCCAAGCAACTTGGCCGCGGCGGCAAAGTCACGCCCACCATTTCTCCGGCGGCGTGATCCGTGGCGCCGATTGCTCGATGACATGCGCCACCGAGAATAAGGTCCCTTCGTCAAACGCGCGGCCGATCACTTGCAGCCCCAAGGGCAAGCCCTCGGCGGAAATTCCGGCCGGAACCGCGATGCCCGGAAGTCCCGCCATGTTCACGGTGACCGTGAAAATATCGTTGAGATACATTTCGACCGGATCGGCCGAACCCTTTTCGCCGAGGCCGAAGGCAGCGGACGGCGTCGCCGGGGTCAGGATCGCATCGATGCCGTTTGCAAAGGCAGTTTCGAAATCGCGCTTGATGAGGGTTCTGATCTTTTGCGCCCTGACATAATAGGCGTCGTAATAGCCGGCCGAAAGCACATAAGTGCCAATCATGATCCGCCTTCGCACCTCCTTGCCAAACCCCGCCGCTCGCGTTCTTTCATACATGTCGACGATGTCTTTGCCGGGTACGCGAAGCCCGTAGCGCACGCCATCGTAGCGGGCGAGATTCGATGAGGCCTCGGCCGGCGCCACGATATAATAAGCAGGCAAGGCATAGCGCGTATGCGGCAGCGAGATTTCGGCGATTTTCGCGCCTGCCGCCTTCAGCCATTCGATTCCCTGCGCCCACAGCGCTTCGATTTCGGCCGGCCCGCCCTCCCGGCGATATTCCTTCGGGACTCCTATGTTCATGCCGTTGACGCCGCGCCCGGCCGCAGCCTCGAAATCCGGCACCGGAACATTGACGGACGTTGTGTCCTTCGGGTCATGGCCCGCCATCGAGCGCAGCAGGATCGCCGCGTCGCGCACTGTGCGCGCAATGGGACCTGCCTGATCGAGCGAGGACGCGAAGGCGACGATGCCGAAGCGCGAGCAACGCCCATAGGTCGGCTTGATGCCCGTGGTTCCGGTAAACGCCGCGGGCTGGCGGATCGAGCCGCCGGTGTCGGTCGCCGTCGCACCGAAACAGAGCCGCGCGGCGACGGCCGCCGCCGAGCCTCCCGACGAGCCGCCGGGCACCAGCGGGGTGTTCGAGCCCTGCCGTCGCCAGGGCGAAATCACCGGGCCGAAATAAGAGGTCTCGTTCGACGAGCCCATCGCGAATTCGTCGAGATTGAGCTTGCCGAGCATCACCGCGCCGTCGCGCCAGAGATTGGCGGTGACGGTCGATTCATAAGGCGGCACAAAACCCTCAAGGATGTGGCTGCCCGCCGTGGTCTGCACGCCCTCGGTGCAATAGAGGTCCTTGATGCCAAGCGGAATCCCTTCGAGCGGCCCGGCGTCTCCCTTG
This sequence comes from uncultured Alphaproteobacteria bacterium, assembly GCA_963712225.1. Classification (GTDB taxonomy): domain Bacteria; phylum Pseudomonadota; class Alphaproteobacteria; order Rhizobiales; family Beijerinckiaceae; genus Methylocapsa. The sequence continues at coordinate 27,776 of CAVQHH010000009.1, read as the reverse complement.
GCGATCCGCGCGTCGGCCCGGCGCGCCATCGCAAGCGCCTTCTCCGGCGTCTCGACGATAAAGGCGTTTAGCGCCCGCGCGTTTTCAATCGTGCCGATATGCGCGTGCGCGAGCTCGACGGCGGAAAATTCCTTTTGCTGGAGGCCATCGCGCGCTTCGGCTAGCGTCAACTCCGTGAGGGCGGTCATCTTTGCGCTCACTCCACCACCTTGGGGACGACGAAGAAATGATCGTCCGAGGCCGGCGCGTTGGCGACGATTTTGTCCGAAATAGAGCCGTCCGTCACGACATCGGCGCGCTTTTTCATCGGCATAGGGATGACGGACGTCATCGGCTCGACGCCTTCGACATCGACGGTTCCCAATTCCTCGACGAAGGCGAGGATGGCGTTGAGCTCGTCTTGCAGATGCGGCACCTCGCGCTCGCTGACCCTGATCCGGGCCAGATGCGCGATGCGCCGCACGGTCGCGGAATTGACGGGCATGGGTTTTCCTTATGTTTTGGCTGGGAGAGGCTATAACACCGTGGCCTTGGCGCAAGCAATGCGCGACGGCGCGCCAAACATTTTGGTACGATTGGTGGTCTGGCCAAACATACATTCGGCGCGTGATCAGGTACAAAGCCGGGATTTGGCGCAAGCGGAAAATTGCGATAGGTTTAATCTTTTCCCGCGTGGTTTTTAAAAAATGTCGTTCCGGCTACGGGGGGGCCGCGATAGCGCCATGTCGCGATCATTTGCGCCTCGCCGCGAAGATTTGGCTCTGGAGGCGATTGGCCTTCTCGATGTAGAAAGGCGCCTTGGCTTTGCGATATCCGTCCAGAGCCGCGGCGACAGCCGTGAGCGCATCGTCAAGATGACGCGCGGCTCGGCGACCTTGTCGTAGAGCGCGCGGTATGCCAAGGCGAGATTCATCTGGGTCGCGGCCCATTGGAGCGGCACGCCCTCGCGGGTGTACTCCTTCAAGGCCTCGCGATGGGCGGCGACGGCTTCCTTCAGCCGCGTCGTCCCGCCTGTCCGCTTGCCGAGAAGCATGCGGTGAGGGCGCGTTAAGTGTTGCCGCCTAGCCCCGTGGTTCCCCCGCGTCGCCGTCGCTGCTTCCAGAGCCCGGCGTGTCACTGGGCTCCAGTTTGCGGCCCAGGATCCTTTCAATCCTCCGCATTTGCCAGCTGAGCAGCCAGCGGCCGGCAAGAATTGTTGCGCCGACGATAAAGAACGCGAAGATCCAGCCAACGCCGGCCAAGCGCATGGCCTCGAAGCTCTGATCGCCGATATTTCCGAAAAAATTGCGCATGGCATTTCTCGTTTATTTATGTGTTCGCATGATCTTATCGAAAAAGTCCGCGACTTTTTGGGATCGTGCTCATAACTCCCGGCACGTTTCATTTGAGCATGTCCGCGCCAAACACAAGGCGCGGCGGTCAAAATTCCAAAGCTTCGCGATGGTGGCACCCCGACTTTGATCGACGTGAGCAGCGAGAGCCTCGCGGTCCGGCATGTCGAAGCCGTCACCAGAGCCAACGAGCCCGACACGCACGGCGCCAAGCAGGCGTCGGAAAGGCGCGCAATCGTGCGGCAGGAGCCTACTCCGCAGGTTTGAACGCTGTCTCGGCAGGCGTGAATATGCCCGCGCTAGAAGGCCGCATTTCGATATGGCGCTTGTGGAACTGCGCGAGACTCGCGCGGTGCCCGATCGAAACGATCGTCGTTCCGGGAAGTTTTCCGGCAAGGATTTCGTAGATTTCGGCTTCCATCGCTTCGTCCATCGCCGACGTGGCTTCGTCGAGGAAGAGCCAATCGGGCTTGGCCAAGATCGCGCGGGCAATCGCCAGCCGCTGCTGCTCGCCGCCGGAAAGCCGCTGCGGCCAATTGTCCTCGACATCGAGTTCGCCGGTGAGATCGCCGAGTTGCGCGGCACGCAGTGCATCGCGTATCTCCGCGTCGCCGTAGCGATCGGGGTTTGCCGGATAGGTCACGGCGGCGCGTAAGGTCCCGATCGGAATATAGGGTCTTTGCGGCAGCAGCAAAATTTTTGCCTCCGCCGGCAAGGTGATCGCGCCGTCGGCATAAGGCCAAATGCCGGAGATCGCCCGGAAAAAAGTCGATTTGCCGGAGCCGGAAGGGCCGGTCAGAACCACCGGCTCGGCTCTGGCAAGTCGCAGGCTCGCGCCGTTCACGATCTCGTGCCCGTCCGGAAGCCGCAAATTCAAAGCCTCGATGTCGACAGTTTTCTGCGCGATGTCGGCGCTCGCTTTTGGCAAAAAGCCCGGCATCTTCGCGTTCTCGATCGCGCGGTCGAACGACGTCAAACGGTCGAGCACCGCTTTGAACTCGGCGAGGGAGACATAGTAGGTGACAAAAAAGGTCAAGGCCTCGTCGACGATCCCAAAAGCTCTCGCTGTCTGCGTCATGATGCCGAGCGTGATCTTGCCGGCGAAATAAAAGGGCGCGGCGACGACATACGGAATGATCGGGCTGAGCTGACCATAGGACGCCGTGAACGCGGTAAGGTTTTTGCGACAGGCGATGATTTGGAAATAATTCTTGACGATCGCGCCAAACCGCGCCGTGAGCGAGATTTTTTCTGTTGGCTCGCCGGAGAGCAGCGCGACTTGTTCGGCGTATTCGCGCAATCTCGCGAGCGAAAAGCGGAAGTCTGCTTCATAGCGCTGCCGCTCGAAGGAGAGACGGACGAGCGGGCGTCCGATCAAATGGGTCACTAGCGTGCCGACGCCGGCATAGATCAGCGCGACCCAGAACAGGAATCCGGGCACCGCGATCGACGTGTAGGGCAAGGTGAAGTTCGCCGAGAGATCCCAAAGCAGGATCGCGAAGGAAACGAGCGAGCTCAAATTCGAGATCAAAAGAATCGAAAAGGAGTAAATGCCGTAGCCGATCTGGCCGCCGTCGATGAAGCGGCTGATGTCCTCCGAGATGCGTTGATCGGGGTTGTCGGCGGCGCCGCCCGCAAGCGACATGCGATAATGGGTGTGCGCGTCAAGCCAGCGGTTGACGTAATGGCCGGTGAGCCAGCGCCGCCAGCGAATGATGAGGGTCGATGTCACGACATATTCGAAAACCAGCGTCGCGATATAGAGAAATGCCCAGGGCGTGAAGACAGTGAAAAGTTGCGACCAGAACGCGGTCGCGTCCTTGTTCTGAATGGCGTTGAACCAATCGCGGTTAAAGAACGACAGCCGCAAATTCATGCCGACTTGCGCTTGGTTGATCACAACAAGCAGGACAACCATGGCGATGGCTACCCCCCGCTCACGCGCGCCGAAGGTAGGAAAGGGCCAGATGCGGGCGCGGGTCTCGGCACTGGTATCGAAATAGCAGTCGGCGATGCGTGTCATCGACCGCACGACCGGAATGAACGAGATCGCATGGACGAGGATGCCGAAGATCGCGACGGTGAGCGGCAGGCTTTCGGGAAGCTCGTACTCTTCAAGCGAAGCCGGCCAAAGTCCGGTCTGGGCGGCAAGAAAGACGGTGCCGAAGATCACGGTCTCGGCCGCGAAGATCGCCCCGAAGATTTGCAAGAACGTCGAGATCGCCCGCGAGCGGTAGGTGGTGAAGGCGCAGAGAAATCCCGCCCCGGCGAGCAACAGCACGATGTTGTCGCCGGTCTTCAAACTGACGATGGCGGCGGCGGCCGAGAAAAGGCCCACGAGGACGGCAAGGAGAGGCATGGATAACCTTTTGTTATCAGAAACCTGACGAAATATCCGCAAGTTCTTTATGAGGGAGATGGAATACGGGGCGGCGGCGCGCCTTATCGAGGCCGTTGGCGGGCCGGCTCCAGGATCCATGAAGGGGAGACATTTTGGCCTTTTGTTTGTCGCGTTTGCTGACCGGAACGCTTGTTTAGACCAAGCTTCAGGTTTGATCGCCTTTATCCGGCTCCTCTGGGGGTGCAACGCCATTTACGGTTGCGCAAAGGACTGGCGACGGTTTGAAGGTGAGAACGCGGCGCGGCGTGATCGGCACTTCCACGCCGGTACGCGGATTGCGGCCGATGCGTTGGCGTTTGGCGCGCACCAAAAACAGGCCAAAAGAGCGCAGCTTCACTGTTTCGCCGCGCACCAGCGCATCCGTAATCTCTTCCAGCGTCATTTCGAAAATTTGCTTGGCCTGGGCGCGCGAAAGGGCGGGACACGAAGCGTAAACGGCGTCCAGGAGGTCCGCTCGCGTCGCGGTTTTCCGGTTGGCGGCGGCCGTGTCCGGCGGCGACTCGGACGCTCGACGCATCTTGTTTAGTCTCCCCCTTAGCCGCTCGTTGTAAAGTGATCTTAGAGCATTTTGTGGGCTGGGGGAAACCGGCACGGCAAGGCTTTGTAAAAATAATGCTTGGGCAATATGCGCCGCTACGGATGGGCCGTCCGCCGAGACGAAAAAAGGCCCCGGAGTTCGGGGCCTTTCGCGCAAAATCAAAGCGGAAAGCGATCGGCTTAGAAATCCATTCCGCCGCCCATTCCGCCCATCCCGCCGCCGCCTGGCATGCCGGGCGACTCCTTCTTCGGCGCGTCCACGACGGTCGCCTCGGTGGTGATGAGGAGGCCGGCAACAGAGGCCGCATCCTGCAGGGCGGTGCGCACGACCTTGGTCGGGTCGATGATGCCAAGCTTCACCAAATCGCCGTACTCACCAGTTTGGGCGTTATACCCATAGGCATAGGACGTATTCTCAATCAGCTTGCCGACCACCACCGCGCCGTCGCCGCCAGAATTGTCGACGATCTGCCGGGCCGGCGTCTGGATCGCCTTGCGGACGATGTCGATGCCGGTCTTCTGATCGGTGTTTTCGACCTTCAGGTTTTCGAGGGCCTTGATGCAACGCAGCAACGCGACGCCACCGCCCGGCAACACGCCTTCCTCGACGGCGGCGCGGGTTGCGTTGAGGGCATCGTCGACGCGGTCCTTCTTTTCCTTCACCTCGACTTCAGTTGCGCCGCCGACGCGGATCACCGCGACACCGCCGGCGAGCTTGGCCAAGCGCTCCTGAAGTTTTTCGCGGTCGTAGTCCGAGGTGGTGTCGGCAATTTGCGCTTTTATCTGGGCGATGCGGGCCTCGATGTCCTTCTTTTCGCCGGCGCCATCGATAATCGTGGTTGCTTCCTTATCGATACGAACCCGCTTGGCGCGGCCGAGCATCTGCAGGGTTACGTTTTCGAGCTTGATGCCGAGTTCTTCCGAGATCAGTTGTCCGGAGGTGAGGATCGAGATGTCTTCGAGCATGGCCTTGCGGCGGTCGCCGAAGCCCGGTGCCTTGACGGCGGCGACCTTCAGTCCGCCGCGCAGTTTGTTGACCACCAGTGTGGCAAGCGCCTCGCCCTCGACGTCCTCGGCAATGATGACGAGCGGCTTGCCGGCCTGCACGACGAATTCGAGAACCGGCAGCAGGGCCTGCAACGAAGACAGTTTCTTTTCATGGATGAGTATGTAAGGGTCTTCCAACTCGGCGATCATCTTCTCGGCATTGGTGATGAAATAGGGCGAGAGATAGCCGCGGTCGAACTGCATGCCTTCGACAATATCGAGTTCAGTCTCGAGGCTCTTCGCCTCCTCGACCGTAACCACGCCCTCGTTGCCCACCTTCTGAAACGCTGTCGCGATCATTGCACCGACCGACTTGTCGCCGTTGGCTGAAATCGTGGCAACCTGGGCCTGCTCGTCGTTTGAGGTGACCTTTTTCGAATTGGTCTTGAGATCGGCGACGACGGCTTCGACGGCCTGGTCGATGCCCCGCTTTAGATCCATGGGGTTGAGGCCGGCCGCGACCGCCTTGGTGCCTTCCCTGACAATCGAGGCGGCGAGGATGACCGCCGTGGTGGTTCCGTCGCCGGCCGCGTCATTTTGCTTGGACGCGACTTCTCGGATCAGCTGGCAGCCGAGATTCTCGAATTTATCGGCGAGTTCGATCTCTTTGGCAACCGCCACGCCATCCTTGGTGATGCGCGGCGCGCCAAAGGATTTTTCGATGACGACGTTACGGCCTTTGGGACCAAGGGTGATCCTGACCGCGTTGGCAATGATATCGACGCCGCGCAACATGCGATCGCGGGCATCGGACGAGAAACGGACGTCTTTGGCTGACATGTTCAAACTCCTGAACCGGGTTCCTAAAAAATCGGGTGAAGGGCTCTTGCCGGGCTCAGGCGACGACGCCCAGGATGTCGCTCTCTTTCATGATGAGAAGATCTTGCCCATCGATCTTGACTTCGGTGCCCGACCATTTGCCGAACAGAATCTTGTCGCCGGACTTGACATCGAGCGGCGTGAGCTTGCCGTTTTCATCGCGGCCGCCGGGCCCCACGGCAATGATCTCGCCTTCCTGGGGCTTCTCCTTGGCGGTATCGGGAATGATGATCCCGCCCTTGGTCTTTTCCTCGCCTTCGAGACGTCTGACCACGACGCGGTCGTGCAAAGGACGAAAGTGCATGTCTTTTGGTTCCCTTCTGCGCCACTGGCGGCGCACCCATTTCACGCGGGAAACGCCTTGCCAAGCTTGCGGCTAATTTGCAACTGCGCCTTGTTAGCACTCTTTGACGGTGAGTGCCAACAGAGCCCGTTGTAAATAGCGGTATCGCTTTGAGGTGTCAAGGGCTCATCCGCAACTCCGGGACCGTCTGCTTTTTCGTTGGGCAGCCCAATTTTAGATAAGGTGTTGGACATAAGGCGATGAACTATTTCGAAACATTCATCCAAGTTGCACCGGATTGCCCGGTGAAGGCCGCGGCTGTCCCGCCGCCAAGGGCGAAAAGAAATCGATCGCCGTGCTTAAGTTCGAGATGCTATCCCGCAAGCTGTATTTCTATACACAAGGGCGTCAAGCAATTCATTGCCATGCGGAGTCAGCGCATATGAGCATATGCCGGCGCGTTACGCCCAACAAATCATTCCAATGGATTCCGCAAAAGCTCCGCTCTTGATTCGCCGCTGAAATCACTGATAGGGGTTGTGGAACGCGGCCCATGGAATGACAAATCCAGGCGAGGACCAGCTTCTCAGTGGAGCGCGAGTCCGCCGCGATCGGAGGAACGGGTAGGCGGGCCGCGCGCCCATCACGGCAAGCCGAGCGCCACGAAACGCACTTCTCCCTGCCCGTTGGCGACAAGCAGCAAGGCCGATTTCTTCCCGGTGCCCTTCAGCGCTTGGATTTTCTTGGCGATGTCGGCGGGCTCCTTGACGGGTTCCTGGTTGATTTCCATGACGACATCGCCGGCCTGAACATGTTTGTCCGCCGCGGCCGAGTCGGGATCGACGCCAGTTATGACGACGCCGCCAGTGACGTTGTTTTTGATCGCGAATTTTTGCCGCACATCGTCGGTGAGGCTCGAAAATTCCATTCCCAACGCCTTTTCGACAGGGCCGGCGATCGCCTTCTTTCCTGCGTCGCCGTGCTTGACTCCGAGGGAAGTCTGCTTTTCATTGTCTTCCAAGCGGCCGAGTTTGATGGTCCTGGTGAGCTGCTTGCCTTGGCGGATCACGACGATATCGACATCCTTGCCGACCGGCGCCGCGGCGACGATCTTGGGCAGGTCGCGCAACTCCTTGATCTCGATTCCATCGAATCTGACGATGACGTCCCCCGCCTTGAGACCCGCCGCCTTGGCCGGCCCCTTGTCATCGGTTCCGGCGACGAGCGCGCCGCGCACCTGGCCGAGATTGAGGCTTTCGGCGATCGTATCGTCGACGTTTTGGATGTGCACGCCAAGCCAGCCGCGGCGCGTCTCGCCGAATTTTTCCAATTGATCGATGACCGGAATAACCGTCGCGGCGGGGGTAGCGAAGCCGATCCCGATCGAGCCGCCGCTCGGCGACAGGATTGCCGTATTGATCCCAATCACCTCGCCCGCCATGTTGAACAAGGGTCCGCCCGAATTGCCTTTGTTGATCGCCGCGTCGGTCTGAAAATAATTGTCGTAGGGACCCGATTCGATGTTGCGATGACGGGCCGAGACGATGCCCGCGGTGACCGTGCCGCCAAGCCCAAAGGGGTTGCCGACGGCGACCACCCAATCGCCCACGCGCATCTTTTCGCTGTCGCCGAATTTCACCGCCTTGAGCGGCTTGTCCGGCTTCACCCGAAGCACCGCGACATCGACCTTTTCATCCTTGCCAATCACCTCGGCCTTCAATTTCTGGCCATCGGTAAAAATGACCGTTACCTCGTTGGCGTCGGCGATGACGTGATTGTTGGTGATGACAACCCCGGATGGATCGACGACGAAGCCGGAGCCGAGCGAATTCGATTTGCGCTGGCGTTGTTTTTGATCTTGCCGGTCATTGCCCTGCTGGTGGCGGCGGAAGAATTCCTCGAAAAGATCGTCGAAGGGCGTGCCTGGCTCCAGTTGCGGCGCATTCTCGGCGCGCTTGTCGTCCATGGTCTGCGTCGCCGAGATATTTACCACGGCATCGCTGACCGCGTCCGCGAGATCGGCGAGGGATTCAGGTCCCCTCGCGAAGGCCGGGCCGGGGAGGGGCCCGAGGCTTCCGACGGCGCCCAAGACCAGCGCGCAAGCGAACGTCAAAGCCGCGCGGGCATCGCTCCGCCGTGGCCGCGCGTCGGCCGCGAAGTGTTCCACGCCGAAAAATTCCGGGAATAAACCCATGAAAACAATCTCCTTCAAGCGTCCGCGGATTGCGGCCGGCCGCGGGCCAAGCCTCCCACCTGCCCGCGCGATTCTCCATCCAACCCGGCTTCTACTCCTTATCTTCAGGAAACTCATTCGTCTTTTTCGCAAGCACCCTAATCGCTTCGTCCACGCTGTGAAAGAAATGATCCCGATGCACGGCATCGGTGATTTCCAAACGCTCGAAAGCTTCCCCTGCCCGCACCGATTCGAGGCGGGCCACTGCGAAGCGGATGTTCGATTGCGTGCAAAATTCGGTGAATTCAATGAGAATTTGCGCGGCGGTGAAGTCGATTTCGACGATACTGCTTGCCTCCAGAACGATGAGATCGAGTGGCGCGCGGCTTTGCCTTACGGCGCGCCGCGCGCCGTCTTGAAACCTATAGGCGTTCAGGAAGGAAAGCGGCGCTTGGAAAGCGACGACCAGCACCCCTTCGATCGTCTCGCCCTTGAGATCGCGGCCCGGCGGCCACCAAATCGAGGTTCCCGGAACCCTTTCGAAGGTGATGAGACGCGCGCGGGTCGTGGACCATAGGCCATGCAGCAGCGAAAGCACGATGCCGGTCGCAACGCCTGTTCCCACCGGGAGGACGATGATCGCGGTCACGGTCGCAAGGATCAACACGAACTCGCCGAAAGCGTGCCGAGAAATCGCGACGATCTCCCCCAAGCGCACGATGCGCATTGCGACGAAGATCAGAATGCCCGCGAGCGCGGCCAGCGGGACATGTGCGAGAAGCGCCGTGCCGTAACCGGCCATGCCAAGGATAAGCGCGACTGCCACGAGCCCCGCGAGCTTGCTGCATCCTCCCGTTTCGGCCACGACCCCAGTCAGTGGCGGGCTGGCGTTGACGGGAAAGGCAGCGAAGAGGCCGGCCATCAGATTTGCCGCGCCGACTCCGGTAAAGTCGCGATTGATCGAGGCGGTGGCGCCGGGGACCGCAACGAACGAGCGCGTCGTTGCGGCGGTTTGCACCATGATGATGGCCGCGACGACGAAGGCGAGCGGCGTGGTTTGAACGAGGTCCGCGAATACGATCGAGGGGAGGTGGAGACGCAGAAATTCGCCTGGTAAATGTCCCAGAACCGCGACGCCATCGCGCTCAAGCCCAAACCAATAGACCGCGGTAGTTGCCGCCATGATGCCCACCAGCGCGCCTGGGATGCGCGGGCTGATCCATTCCGCGCAAACCGTCACGACGAAGACAGCGAGCCCAAGCCAGAGCGAAACGCGATTGATCTCGCCAAGCTTGCCCGCGATCACGAAGGCTTTCTGCAAAAGGCCGCCTTCGGGAGCTGCTATTCCTAGAAGAGGGGGAAGCTGCGAGATCACAATATGACAAGCGATGCCGGCCAGGAATCCGATTGTGACCGGCCTCGACACGAGGTCGGCGATCCATCCGAGCCGGAATACGCCGCAGCAGAAAATAATTCCCCCGGCCAGGACTGCGAAGCTTGCGCAAAGCGCAAAATAGTCTTGGCTTCCGGAGGCGGCCAAGGTGGCAAGGCCGCCGGCGAAAATCGGGGCGATGGTCGAATCGGCGCAGGCCACAAGAAAATGATTGGCTCCGATGGCCGCGAAGCCGATCGATGCGGCGGCGAAAGCGATCAATCCAGTAGCGGGGGGGAAACCGGCAAGATGCGCCGTCGCCATTTGCGAGGGAAGGGCGACGGCGGCGAGCGCCAGCCCGGCGGCAAGGTCCTGGCGTAAATCCCCTGCCGCATAGCGCGCGGCCGACCGGATGAAATCACTTGCTCGCAAGGCCCGCCTTCGTGCCGATCGCGGCCTTCAGTTGGGCGTGGTCATCCTTTGTTAGCGCGGCATAGGCCATCGCAAATGAAGCAAGCGCGTCGTCGAGCACTTCCGATTTTCCCATGTAGCCGGCGAGCAGGGCAGGGTCGCCGCTGCGCGCGTGCGCCCGAGCAAGCGTCCTGCCGCAAAGGTTCGCATAGGCATCGAGCGCCTTGCCTTCGATGACCTCGCCGATCGAACCGAGATGCCGGTTCTTGAGCTGGCGGACGTAAAAATGCCGGTTGGTTTTTGGGTCTTCGGTAAAGCCCAGAAAAATATCGCTCGCGGCCTGCATCGCGCGTTGTCCCTCGACGACGCGGCAGCCCTGGTGGACCAGGCCTGGCGGGGGCGCGGCGATCTTTTCGAGAACCGGCGCCAGCGCCTGCTTGACCTGCAGAAACAACGGCTCACCATCCGCCGTCATGAAAAGTCCGATCGCGCAAAACGTGCCGACGCTGCCGACGCCGACGACCTTGAAGGCGATGTCGGAAAGCGCGTAGCGCTCCACCAGCGCGCGCCGTTCAGGCAGAAGGGAGGATTGGTAATTGGCGAACGCGGAATGCGCATGAATCTTATAGCCCTTGGTTGCCTCTGTATCGAAATGATAGATCAAGGGCGGGCGGTCCTCGATATGGGCGACGCCCGCTTTCGTCGTCGCGAGATGCGGAAAATTATCGTCCACCGCCAAATCCTTTTTGGCTTCCAGCAAGGTCGACAGGATTTTCTCGCGCAGTTTCACTTCGGCGATCCGCTTGACCTCGCGGTCAATTTCCATGCGCGTGCACCAGACTTCGAGCGGCGTCTTGGTGGCGAGTTCGAGGATGAATTCGCGATAGGATTGCACGGTGGCCTTGGCAAGACCGCGCGCCTTTTTGGCCGGCATGTTTGCATCCAGAGCGGCAACCGCGACGCTGGCTGCGAGCCGTTTCAAGTCCACCGTGAAATCGACGCCGGGCAAGGTCTCGTCGAAATCGTTGATGTCGAATAGGATGCGTTCTTCCGGCGAGTTGAAAGCTCCGAAATTCAGCAAATGACAGTCCCCGCAGGCCTGCACATCGGCGCCGGTTTGCGGCAAGGAAGCCAAATCATGTGCCATTACCGCGGCGGCGCCGCGCAGGAAGGTGAAAGGCGATTGCACCATGCGCTCGTACCGGATCGGCAACAGTTCCGGAATGCGCGCGCCGTCGGTCAGGGCGAGAATGGCGACCGGGTCGCGGCCGGATGCCGGCGGGCAATCGGCATGGGTTTCGCGCGCCACGCGTTTGCGCAGCGCCCGGCCGGCTTCGTAGCGTTCCGCTCGCGGCAAATTTTTGGGCGGAATGCCGTTCGCGCGCGGATGTGGCATGGCTGGGCCCCACAACGAAGGTTTCGAATGCAAGATAAAGCATTTTGCCCAGCCGTGGAAATATGCCTAAGGCTAGGCAGTGTCCTAGTGTGAATTTCAGCAATGGGCGGGATGCGGCCATTCGCTCAAGCCGCCTGAATGAGAGCGGAACTCGCGTTCGATTGAGCTAAAAGGTCGGACATAAGCGGCGAGGCTAAAGCGTCTAGGTCCCTGTGCCTTCACGGAACGGTGCGGCGGCAAGCGCAACCGATTGGCCTCTATTCGCATCCTTCTTTTTTATGGAAACTTAGATTCGAATTCTCGAGGTCCAAATGCCGCGCTCTTAATGACGTTTATGTAGGTTGAAATGCCCCCGTAGGAGTCCGTTTTGATTCGCGATGAGGACCATATGTACGCCGTATTCAATTGTATTGTCACTCAACATGACTTGCGGCTCGTAGGCTTGGCAGCCGTTATATGCGCGTTGGCCTCGTTTACGGCGATCAGCCTGCTCCACCATATGCGCAGGTCGAGCGGCCTTATGCGGCGGGCGTGGCTCGCTGTTTCCGCGATTTCGACCGGCTTTGGAGTCTGGGCCACGCATTTCATTGCGATGTTGGCATTTTCTCCCGGAGTTCCGACCGCCTACAACATCGCACTCACCGGGCTCTCGCTGGTTGCCGCGATCTTGCTGACCGGAGCGGGTTTGGCCGTTGCGGTTAAGTCGATTGCGGGTGCAGGCGCCTGGCTTGGCGGCGCCATGGTCGGCGGCGGCATTGCGGCGATGCACTACACCGGAATGGCGGCGTTCGAAATCCCCGGGCGGATCGTTTGGGATCCAACTTTAGTGGCGGCGTCAATTGCACTGGGCGCGCTCATTGGCGCCGCCGCGCTGCCGATCGGATTGCGCGAAGACAATGCGAAATGGAAAATCCTCGGCGCGTTATTGTTAACTGCGGCGATCTGCAGTCACCACTTCACCGCGATGGGCGCAGCCAAGATCATCCTCGATCCGGCGATTGAACTCTCCGGAACGGCGTTACCGCCGGGTTTGCTCGCGATTGCGGTGGCATTCGCGAGCTTTGTCATCGTTGTTCTCGCGCTTGCGGGCGTCGCGATCGACATGCGCGCTCGCCGGCGCGAGCTTGAGACCGGCCTAATGCGCGGCGCCACCAACGCCACTTTCGAGGGGCTCTTGGTTTGCGAAGGCGCCACCATTGTTACTGTCAACGACAATTTTGCAGCTCTCATCGGCTGCTCCGTGGACAGCATGGTTGGTGCGAAACTTCAACAATATTTTGCCGACGCGGACATCTTGACGTTCTTCGATCACCCGAACCAGTCTATCGAGGGCACCTTGGTTCACTTCGATGGCTCGAAAATACCAGTCGAGCTCATCCAACGGTCCATCGATTTCGGTGGAAAGCCGCATCGCGCTGTTGCGGTTCGTGATCTTCGTGCCCGCAAGGAGGCGGAAAAGCATATCCGCTTTCTGGCCCATTATGACGCGCTTACCGGGCTTCCCAATCGGGTCAGCTTCAACAAGAAGCTGGATCAGGAGATTGAAGCGGCGCTGGCGATGGGGCGGCGGCTCGCCGTGTTGTGCCTCGACCTCGATCGTTTCAAGGAGGTCAATGATTTATTCGGACACGCGGCAGGCGACCGGGCGCTTCAGTCCGTCGCAAAACGCATTAGTGGACTGTTGGATGAAAACCAAATGTTGGCGAGACTGGGCGGCGACGAGTTTGCCATCATAGCGCCGGACCTTTCCCTTCCCACCACCGCCGGCCGCATCGCCGAGACCATCCTGGAAGCCCTGCAAAGCGCGGGCGAGAACATGGAAATCGATGGGCCTATCGCGGTCTCCATTGGGATTGCCATCTGTCCCGATGACGCGACTGATCGGCATGCCCTGCTCTCTCACGCCGACATTGCGCTCTACCGTGCCAAAAATGAAGGCAGGGGAACCTATCGCTACTTCGACGTATCGATGGGAGCCGCGCTCCATGAGCGCCGCCTTCTGGAACACGACCTGCGCAATGCGATCTCCCGTGGAGAGTTGAGGCTCGTTTACCAACCAGAGAATAACATCCGCGCCGGCAAGGTCGTGGGCTTTGAGGCGTTGCTGCGCTGGAAGCACCCAACGCGCGGGGAGGTTTCACCGGCAGATTTCATTCCTATTGCCGAAGATACCGGCCTCATTCTTCAGATCGGTGAGTGGGTACTGCGGACAGCCTGCCGTGAGGCAGCAACCTGGACCCAAGCGTTAACCGTCGCGGTAAATGTATCGGCCGTGCAAATCCATAATGCGAACTTCGCCCAGGTGGTCCATGAGATTCTCTTCGAGACCGGCCTCGCCCCCGGGCAGCTGGAATTAGAGATCACCGAAACGGCGCTCGTCCGCGACTTGAACCGCGCACTGGCGACACTTCGGCGCATCAAGATACTGGGTGTCCGCATAGCTATGGACGACTTTGGCACCGGCTACTCGTCGCTCTCGAACCTCCGTGCCTTTCCATTCGACAAGATCAAGATCGATGGCTCCTTCATCAAATCGGTCGACAGTGGCGGCCAAGCGGCCGCAATTGTACGTTCAGTACTCGGGCTCGGTCGAGGGCTGAATCTTCCAGTGCTCGCGGAGGGCGTCGAGACAAGCTCTGAGCTTGGCTTTCTTGAGAGCGAACTTTGCGACGAGGCGCAAGGCTATCTGCTGGGAAAGCCTGCGGACATTGAGAGCTACCGTCGACTGACCCATGGGGGCGAGGCCATTGACGAGCGACCCGCCGTAATTCAATTCAAGGCCAAAGTGTCATCTATGTAATGCCGAGGAAACGCAGATCACATCGCAATTTGTCCGCTACCGTTTAGCACGCCGCCAATGCCGATCTGGTCCTTTCCCCGCCCCCAAGATAGCCGTTGATCACGCGCCGTTCGGAATTTGCGACCCGGGCGGTCCACCAATCCTGCGTCCATTCCGCCGTCGCGCCATAGGTGAAGTCCCGAGAATCGGCGGCATCGAACGCGCCCCTGTCGATAACCGTCCAATTCAGGAAGGTGTTTCCAGGACGCGCGTATATATAGTCGTCGATCATGTCGACGAAGTATTTGCCGACCGTGAAGGTCAGGCGGCCGGAGTCCCCGGTCGGGCCAGCTGGCTCCGGCTTCGATTTGCTCGGTTCCACCGCCCATGCCGGCGACTGAATAAAATCATCTTCGGCCCTTTTGCTGCGAGACGAAGCGGAGCTTGAGGTATCGAGTTTTCTTATGTTTCCATGACGTTTCCATGAAAGCAGCGTCCGGCTACCTCTGGGAGCGCCGACTTAGCCCGGGCTGATCGCGAGGGTCACGATGCGCGCAAGCACGAGGCCCCCGGCAAAAGCGAGGTACACGCGAAGGACGCCCATCCATATGACCTTCTGCAGTGAAAGTCTCGCGGGAGGAAGTTCGTCCAAGGGCGGCATCCGCCAAATCTCGCGGTCCGCGACAACCGCCGCGGCGCCGCCCCCAATGACAGATTTCCGGGTAGCGGCCACCGCGCCAGCACCGATTGTGATCAGGATCGCGAGGAAGCTACCGCCCCCGAGAATGCCCAAGATGACCTTTTCGTCGGTCGCGTCCGGGAACACCACTGACGCGGTCAGGATCACTGAAAGCATGACCAGAATTGCGACTATGGCGCTGGTGAAGATGTTCAGGCCACGACTGTTGATCCAGGGTCCGAGCACCGCCTTGTCATTGCAGAGGAGCAGGAGGAAGACGGTGGCGCTCGGCAAAAGGACGCCCGCGAGCGTCTGCACGGCGTTGGTAAGGAGGCCGAGGGGCGCTCCGGGGACCAGCACGAGCCCGGCGGCAACGACGATCAAGCCGCAATAGACGGAGTAAAAGCCCTTGGCGTCGGTAACCTTCCGATGCAACGAATGCCGCAATGAGAGCACGTCGCCAATGGCGTAGACGGTGGAAAGAGACACCGCGCAGGCGCCGATGATGCTCGCGTCGATCAGGGCGATGGCGAACAGCACGCCCGGAAGGCGGCCGAAGTATCGTTCCATCCCGGTGGCGACGCCAGCGGCATCGGTGAAGTTGCCAAATTCCGGCATGCCGTCGAATGCGGCCGCGGTGAAGGCCATCATCGCCACCGCGCCGATAATGACAAGCGCAATGCCGAACCAGAGATCGAGACGCTCATAGGCGATGAACCGTGGCGTGATGCGCTTGTCGACGACGTAGCTTTGCTGAAAGAATAGTTGCCAGGGAGCAACCGTCGTTCCGACGATTGCAATGATGAGCAGCATGACTTCGCTCAGCTTCGCGCCTTGGGGAAGCTGCGGCACCACGAAATCATGAGCGATCTGGGTCACGGGCGGATAAATCATAATGACAATCGGGACCAGCAAGAGGCTGCCGAAGACCAGCACCATCGAGAAGCGCTCGAAACGGCGGAAATTGCCGGTGCTAACGGCGGCCAGAATCACAACAGCCGAAATTGCGACGCCGAGCTGTTTCGGCACGCCGAGATAATCGAGGGCCAGGGCGATGCCGATGAACTCGGTGACGATGGTCAGCGCATTTAGGAGAAAAAGATCAATGACGCTGAAGGCGCCCCAGAATTTGCCGAAGCGTTCGAAGATGAGGCGGGCATGGCCCACCCCGGTGACCGCGCCGAGACGCAGGACCATCTCCTGGTTCACATAAAGAACGGGAACCAGGAGAAGCAGCGTCCACAAGAGCGTGGTCCCGTAGTTCTGGCCAGCCTGGGTATAGGTCCCGAAGGCGCCGGCGTCATTGTCACCGACCATGACGATGAGACCTGGACCAAGAATGGCGAGAAGGGTTTGGAACCGGTGCTTCCGGCTTACCCGGGGACCGTGGTCGCCTTGCCGGATGGTGCCGAAGGCGCCGTGGATGTGGCCGGCATGGGCGTCGTCGAGAACGGCCGTGCGGGTGGCCGTCATGTCCGCGATTGCATTCATGGCTCGTCTCCTAACCCGCGGTCGGGCGCGGCCGGGCCATGGCGCCGTCAAACGGCGGGGACCTCCGCGCCCGCGTCAATGGCGGGATTTGTCTTGTGGCTAGGCTTATTCCCAAAACCCGCGTTCGTGTGGGACACAGCGAAAGCGGGGCAACTAGGGCCGTCGTTCAACGGATCCTCCTTGTTTCAAGCCGCAAGCCGCGGGGCGGGATAGCCGCGCGGGGCCTGGCGGGATCGCGAGAACCATCGTCGGGCGTCGACGGGTTCTTGTTCGGCAGGTGCCACCGCGCGGGTATTGGCGGACGCGTCCAGCCAGAAAGCGGACAACGCGCCGGTCATCGGGTCGATCCGCCACCTGCATTCGAGCGGCGCATGCAAACGGGGAACGTAGCGGATATTCGCGGCAGGAAAGTACGGTGCTGCCGCGCGGGCGCCGGTATGGCGGCCGGCTCGGACGGGCGCGCCGGCACGCGCGGCGCCGGACATAATGAGGAACTTTGTGAACATGGCTCACCTCCAACCGACTTGCCGCGGCGGAGGGTGAGCGGACGGGCGTGCCTCAGGCGGGCCCTGAACCTCTCACGCGATCACCGCGTGTGTCTTCAATAAAAAACCTTCTGCCCATTGTCCTTAACGGGGGTTGTGCGAGTCTGGACGGAACCAGGCCGCTGAAGCTGAGATGCTCCTCGCGCCGCGATGTGTCAACCCTCAAAAAGCCCATTTCAATCGGATTTGCTTAACGAGCTCGCGCGGAAGGGCTATATCCCGGCCGCCGCCGGCGAGAACCGGCGCCCGATCTTCTTACGTGCAGGCGCGTTTTTTCCCGGGTGTGACCGCCGCGCAAATCGTTCAGAGTTGAAGAAGAATCGATGCCGCCGATATTCGATCCCGCGTTCCGGAACGATGCGCTCAATCTGATCATCGCCGTCCTGCTTGGCGGCGCCATCGGGTTCGAGCGGCAGTGGCGCCAGCGCCTTGCCGGATTGCGGACCAACACGCTGGTCTCGCTCGGCGCCGCAATTTTCGTCGTGTTCGAGAGCCAATTCACCGAGACGAGTCCGACGCGGGTCGCCGCGCAGGTTGTCACCGGCATAGGCTTTCTTGGCGCCGGGGTGATTTGGAAGGAAGGCGTCAACGTGCGCGGCCTGAACACGGCGGCGACGCTGTGGTGTTCCTGTGCGGTCGGACTGCTCGCCGGCGCCGGCCATTGGAGCCGCGCCATCCTCGCCGCCGGGCTCGTCGCCGGCGTCAACCTCGTGCTGCGGCCGTTGGTCAGGCTGATCGATCGCCAGCCGCTCGAGACCGCCGAAATCGAAACGTCCTATATCGTGACGGTCACCTGCCGGGGACCCGAAGAGGCGCAAATCCGCGCGCTTCTGGTACAAGGATTTGGGGTCAGCGACCTGCATCTGCGCGAACTTGAGAGCATTGATATCGAAGGCACCGACCGGGTCGCCGTGAATGCCACGCTCATCTCGGAAAAGCGGCGCGAGATCGCGCTCGAATATATCGTCGGGCGCCTTAGCCTCGAGCCGAGCGTGACGGCCGCGCGCTGGCGGACGGTGAACACGATCGTTTGACGAAACCTGCCGAAACTCCGGGCATTTCGGCTCGAAGAGGGCCACCGCATGATTTGTTCAAAAACATAGGCTCAATCATACGCTCAGCGGCCGCCATCATTGGCGAGCGTCTGCGCGCTGGGATTCTACCTTATCAAACGACGACCGAGGCGAAGATTGGTTGCAACGTCCTCAACCGGAACCGAAATCGACGCGGCTCTACAGCGTGCGCTGCTGCGATCAGATCGCAACTTGTCGGCCGATTTCGACGACGTCGTCGCACGGAAGCCTGAAGAAATCGCTGACGTGCACGGCGTTTCGCTCCATCGCGGCGAAGAGAGCCTCCTCCCATCTGGCTATGCCCGTCCCGTCCTCCCGGTGAACGATCGTTTCGTGGCCAACGTAGTAGGTGACGTCGTCGAGATTGAGGGCGCAGCCTTTTGCCTGTGCATGCTCTAAAAGGACAGGAACGTCCGGCCTCTCCATGAATCCATAGCGCGCCGTCGCGCGCCAGAAATTCGGCGCTATTTCTCTCACAGACTGGCGCTCGGACTCGTTGACCCAAGGGATGGATTCCGTCACGACCCTGAGAACGAGAAGCTGCTCGTGCAAGGCACGATTATGCTTGACGTGCCAGGCCATGACCGGCGGCGTGCCACTCGAGGTCCATGTGAGGAAGACCGCGGTGCCCGTAACGCGCGGAATCCTGCGGGATTCGACCATGCCCATGAACTCGCTGACTGGAACGAGCCGTTCGCTCACAGTCCGTGCGGCGGCCGCCGATCCACGATGCCAGATCAGCATGACCGCGTAAACGAGGCTGGCCAGAAGCAACGGAACGTATCCACCCTCGGTGACCTTAACGAGATTCGCAAGGAAGAAGCTGACATCAACGCAGAGAAAGGCGCCGGCGACCGCACCGCTCGCAAGAAACCCCCATCCCCAAACCTCGCGCATGGCGATGAACAAGAGCACCGAGGTCATAAGCATGGTCGCCGACACAGCGATGCCGTAGGCGGCGGCCAGATTGTCCGACTTGCCGAAGAACAGCGTCAGGCAGACCGTGACAATCATGAGTAGCCAGTTGACGACGCCGACATAGATCTGCCCGTAGCCTTCCTCGGACGTCTGCGTGATTTGCAGACGCGGCAGCCAGCCGAGCTGGATCGCCTGCCGCGTCATCGAGAACGCTCCGGTGATGATCGACTGGCTGGCGATGATCGTTGCAATTGTCGCCAGGACAACGAAAGGAATGAGCAGCGGCTCGGGACATAGCCGGTAAAAGATATTGTCGGCGGTCGAAGCCCCTTCGAGGACGATCGCGCTCTGCCCGGCATAATTCAGGATCAGACTCGGGAAGACCACGCCCGACCAGGCGAGCCGGATCGGCCGGGCGCCGAAATGCCCCATGTCGGCATAGAGCGCCTCGGCCCCGGTCACGCAAAGGAAGACACCGCCGAGAACAAGGAAGCTCGCGTAGCCGTTGGAAAATAGATAGCGAAGCCCATAGAGGGGATTCAGGGCGGCAATCACCGCCGGATGCCGCATGACCCCCCATAGGCCGAGCGCCGCGATTGACAAAAACCAAAAACCCATGATCGGGCCGAAGGCCTTGCCTATTCGCGATGTGCCCAGGGGCTGGATCGCGAAGAGGGCAACAAGAATAGCGACTGCCGCGGGAAGGACGTAGGACTTCAATGCCGGGGTCGCGATGTTAGTCCTTCGAGAGCGGAGAGGACCGAGATAGCGGGAGTGATGGCGCCATCGCCGTAGATCAGCGCGGCACCGAACAGTCCGACGACGACGATCGCCGGCCTCTGATGTTTCTTGATGCCGAGCAGCGCCATGAGGGCGAGAATGCCGCCCTCGCCGTCATTGTCGATGCTCATCGCGAAGATCACGTATTTCACGGACGTGATAATGATCAGCGTCCACAGGATCAGCGAAAGGACGCCAAGGACGACGTCGGGCTTCGGCGTGCCGCCGGTCAGGTCGAGAACGGTCTTCAGTGTATAAAGCGGGCTCGTCCCGATGTCGCCAAAGACGATCCCGAGCGCGGATAGGCCCATTGCCGCCAGACTCGAACGGCCGATGGAGGGAGTGGCACCAGGCTGCGGGGTTTTGGATACGACCTGCTGCATCTGGCCAAATCCTGCAATCTGAGAAATGCGTTTCATGCGTCGTTATTGAGCTACGCGCCGTGCTGGCTTGGGTCTGAACTCAAATTAACGAAGCATTAATTGGCGCATGATTCAACTTCTATGGAGGTGGATCATGCGGGAGGGATTATTTTGGCTGGATGACCTGCAATGGTCGTCGATAAAAGGCTGTTTGCCGGGCCGGAAGCGGCGCGCGGCACGGCGGGTCGATGACCGCCGTGTGATCAGCGGGATTATTCACGTTTTGCAGTCGGGAATGCGCTGGCGGGATTGCCCGCAAGAGTACGGCCCCGCGACAACGATTTACAACCGTTGGCACCGTTGGTCACCGCAAGGGCTGTGGCAAAAGCTGTTTTATGAGCTAAGCCAGATTGTCGGGACACATTACGAAAACAGCATCGATTTAACGGCGATCAAAGCGCACCGTTCGGCACGAGGTAAAAAAGGGGCCAAGACCAAGCGCTTGGCACAAGCCGGGGTGGCCGCGCGACAAAAATCCATGCAGTGATTGATCGCAAGGGCCGCCCTTTGCGCTTTCTCCTGAGCGGCGGACAGTGCTTCGCACCACCCCGGTCATTCCCAACAAGATCAATCGCCGCAAGCCCTTTCCCTATAACAAGCGCGCCTATCGTCACCGCAACAAGATCGAGCGCATGTTCTGCCGCCTCAAAGACGCACGCCGCATCGCTACCCATTACGACAAATGCGCCGAGAATTTCCTTAGCGCCGTCTGCTTGATCGCCGCTATCTACTTCTGGTTAAATTGAGTCTGGACCTTAGATTTAGATGGATGCCATCGGACGCCGTCGGACGGTGCCCTTCCTGAGAGATGGGTGACAGTTCATTCCGGAGACATGGGTTACACACCGGGCCTTTTGCGAGGAGAGCAAAAGTGCCCTGGAAGGAGTGTAACCAGATGGATGAACGGCTCAAGTTCATCGCCCGGCTGCTGGATGGGGAGAAGATGGCGGTGCTGTGCCGTCAGTTCGGCATCTCGCGCAAGACCGGCTACAAGATCCTCACGCGCTACAACGAAATCGGTCTGGAAGGGCTTACCGACCGCTCGCGCCGGCCCTACCGCCACGCGAACCAGCTGCCCTTCCAGATCGAGACGCAGATCGTGCGCTTGAAGCAGGACAGGCCGAGCTGGGGGGCGCCGAAGATCAGGGAAAAGCTGGCCCGGCTCTATCCGGATGTGCCCACGCCGGCGATCAGCACGGTGCATGCGGTTCTCGATCGCCACGGCCTGGTCAAGCGCAGAATGGGGCGGCGTAACAGGGCGAAGGGAACGGCGCTTTCCCTTCCCGGCCAGCCCAATGATCTGTGGTGCGCCGACTACAAGGGCGAGTTCATGCTCGCCGACCGACGCTATTGCTATCCGCTGACGATCACCGACTTCGCCAGCCGCTATCTCTTCGCCTGCGAGGCGCTCTCCACCACCAAGGAAGCCTATGCCTTCCCGGTGTTCAAGGCCGTCTTCAAGGAGTTCGGTCTCCCCAAGGCCATCCGCACGGACAACGGCGTTCCCTTCGCAAGCCCCAATGCGCTCTTCGGGCTGAGCAAGGTGTCGGTGTGGTGGCTCAGGCTCGGCATCGAGATCGAACGCATCAAGCCCGGCAACCCGCAGCAGAATGGCCGCCATGAACGCATGCATCTGACCTTGAAGCTGGAGACCACCAAGCCGGCCGGCGACAACTTCCTGCAGCAGCAGGCGAAATTCGACGACTTCATCGACTGCGACAACAATGAGAGGCCGCACCAGGCGTTGAACATGCGCTACCCGGCAGAGCGATACGTGCCTTCAACGCGCCCCTACAAAGGCTTGCCGGACCTCGATTACCCGTTCCGCGACAAGACCGTCACCGTGACCACATGCGGGCGCATCTGCTTCAATCGGCAGAAGATCAATCTCAGCGTCGTCTTCGCCGGTCAAAGCGTCGGCATCAAACAGGTGAGCGAGCACATTTGGCTCGTCAGCTTCATGGACTATGATCTCGGCTACTTCGACCACGAGACATGCAGACTCGAACCGCTCGATAACCCCTTCGGACCAAAAGTGTTACCGATGTCTCCGGAATAAACCGTAACCTATGTGTCCGGAATGGACCCGGTAGATTTGGCGGACGAGCCAGTCGCCGGCGAACCGGTCTCACCCTGTTACTCCCTGTTTTCCCCTGTTATGTTCGGAAAAACAGGCAATTTTCCCTTCTTGTGGAACGACCTCCGGTCAACATTTTTTCAAGTTCTGTCGACTTTTCCGTTGGTTATGGTGTTTTCCCTTCGCTGCAAGAACTGCGATCATTCCTCCGCAAAACAGGGATATTTTTTTAATGTTTCAGGGACGCTCGACTTGATAACAGGGGAAAATTCCAAACGACTGCGAAAGCGACAACTGCGGTCTTCGCCGCTTCTTTCGCTAACCTTGCGTTCGGCCACGGCCCAAGGCGCGCCGGGTCACCCCGGCCCGCGTACAATATGGGCTCAGCAGGCCCTTCGGGTCCAAGCGCCGGTCGGCAAGCGTCAAAAACCAAGGATTTCTTGACACGAATTCCGCCCGCGGTTACGCTGATCCGCGTATCACCAAGGGAGTGGCAATGGCAGCGATTGTGAAGACCTTCGGCGGGGCGATCAGCGAAGCCCGGAAGGCAAAGGGGTGGGCTTTGAAGGACCTCGCGTCGCGCGTTCTCCGCGAAGACAAGGAAGCGATTTCTCCTCAATATCTGAACGATATCGAGCATGACCGGCGCAGCCCGTCATCGGATCGCGTGGTACAGCAATTCGCCGATGCGCTGGGGATCGACCGCGACTGGCTCTATTATCTCGCCGGGCGTTTTCCCGATGACGTACGCGACAAGAAGCTTTCCGAAAAGCAAGTGGCGGAGGCGATGGTCGCCTTCCGGGGCGGCCTCCGGGGTGGCCGAAAGGGCAAGGGCCGTAGCTGATGGTGAAATACGTTCCTGACCGCACGGGCCGGTTCTCGCAGCGTCCGCATTACGAGCCCAAGGAACTCGACCGCGAATGCGAGAACATCATCGCCGGCTTCCTCAAGGAACGGCATGGCGCCGCGAAGTATCCCGTTTCGACCGATGACCTGACGGTTCTCATCGAGCGCGACACCGAGTCCCTCGACCAGTTCGCAGACCTGTCCAGCTATGGCTGCAATGTCGAGGGGCTCACGCATTTCCAGCCCGGCCGGAAACCGTGTGTGAGGATCTCGGCTTCCCTGGCCGGGGATGACAACCGGCAGAACCGCCTGCGTACGACACTCGCCCATGAATACGGCCATGTTCGATTCCACGCCTATCTGTGGGATCTGGAGCCTCCAGGCCCGGATCTGCTGAAAAGCAACCCGAATGCGAGCATGCAGATCTGCTATCGCGACAACATTCTCGACCCGGCCCAGACCGACTGGATGGAGTGGCAGGCTGGCTATGTCTGCGGCGCGCTCCTTATGCCCGCCAGCAAGGTCCGTGAGTTGGCCGGAGCCTATCTCGAATCGCATGGTCTTTTCGGCGTGGCCGGCCAGCGCGATTTGCACGGCCTCGCCCTGATTGAGTCGGCAAGGACCGGCTTCGAGGTCTCTGCCGATGCCGCACGCATCCGGCTCCTCAAGCTCGGAATCCTTGGCACTGCCAGCGCCGGTCCTTCGCTCTTCGACATCGTTCCGCCGGCCTCCTGAAATCGGTGACCCGCCGGTGTTGCATTCCGTTCGCGCCCGTGTTACGCTATTGAGCCGATCGGCTGATAGGCGTGGCCGGCCGGCAACATAAGCGTGGCCAGCCGGCAACATGGGGAAGTGAAATGGCCAAGGGCCGTAACCAGCATGTGGTCCCTCGCGATGGCGGGTGGGCCGTGAAACCCGAGGGCGGACAGCGGGCCTCCTCGATCCACGGAACCCAGCGCGAGGCGATTGACCGCGGCCGCGAGGTTCCCGCAACCAGCATTCGGAGCTCTTCGTCCACGGACGGGACGGCCGAATCCGCGAGCGGGACAGCCACGGTCACGACCCCAATCCGCCGACGGGCTGAAGCCTTGCGTGCCCACGGTGCAGGCCCGCGCAAACATAGGAGAATGAGAAATGACGGACGCGACGAACGCACGGCGGACGGCTTCGGCACTCTCAGTTTTGGCGGGCGGCATGCGACAGTTTAGTCCAGCGATCGAGCGTGTATCTGTCCAATCGCTTAAGCCCTATCCGCGAAACGCGCGACGTCATAGTAAGGCTCAGATCAAGCAGATCGCGGCGTCGATCGAGCGCTTTGGTTTCAGCAATCCCGTGCTAATTGCCGACGATGGTGAGATCGTCGCCGGGCATGGACGCGTCGCCGCGACGAAGCTTCTCGGGATCGAGACTGTTCCAGCCGTGCGCCTGTCGCACCTCAGCGAGGTGGAGAGGCGCGCGTACGTCATCGCCGACAATAAGCTAGCGCTCAATGCGGGCTGGGACCGCGAATTGCTTGCGATCGAGTTGCAGGGTCTTGTCGACCTCGATTTCGAGATCGAATTGACCGGATTCTCACTAGCCGAGGTTGATATCGTTTTGGACGAGGCGCGGGAGAGCGCACCTGATGGCGCGGATGCCTCGATCGAGGACAATATACCGGCCTATCGGCACGATGGGCCTGCTGTTACGCAGCCGGGTGACCTTTGGATGCTCGGGCGGCACAAACTCATTTGCGGCGATGCACGCGAAACGGGCGCCTATGCGGCGCTTCTCGGCGATGAAGCCGTCGACTTGATCTGCACTGACCCGCCATACAATATTCCGATCGACGGCCATGTCTGTGGCTCCGGGCGAATCCGCCATCGCAACTTTGCGATGGGCGTGGGCGAGATGAACAAGGACCAATTCACACGCTTCCTGGTCGATACTCTGGGACGAGCGGCGGCGCGCTGCCGGGATGGTGCGATCGCATATGTCTTCATGGATTGGCGCCATATGGGCGAGCTGCTAAACGCCGGCGAACAGGTCTTTTCCGAACTGAAGAACCTTTGCATATGGAACAAGACCAATGGTGGCATGGGCACGTTCTATCGGTCGAAGCACGAGTTGATTTTCGTGTTCAAGGTCGGGACCGCACAACATGTGAATACGTTTGGCCTCGGCGAGACTGGTCGATACCGGACCAATGTTTGGGAGTACGTAGGCGTCAATAGTTTTCGAGAAGGACGTCTCGACGACTTAGAACTACACCCGACCGTCAAACCCGTCGACCTCGTGGCCGATGCGATCAAGGACTGCAGCCGGCGCGGGGCCATCATCCTCGATCCCTTCGGCGGTTCCGGGACGACCATGATCGCCGCCCAGAAGTCGGGGCGGCTTGGCCGCCTGATCGAATATGATCCGGCCTACTGCGATGTGATCCTCCGGCGGTTCGAAGCTATGACCGGCGCGTCCGCCATTCTGGCGCGGACCGGGCAGACATTTGAGGATGTCGCGGCCGCATGCACCCAGTCCGAAACCTCGCATTATCCAAATGAAGGCAGCTCCGCGACGACAGGATCTGGGGAATACGTGCGATGAGCGACAGGGATGACCCCACTACGCGCAGCTATCGGAATCCTCCAATTGAACATCGTTTCCGCAAGGGCGTCTCTGGCAATCCCAAGGGACGACCGCGCAAGAAACGCGCCTTTGTCAGCACCAAAGTTGACGGCCAGCCGGGCATTGGATTTGAAGATCGGATCAAATCACTGGCGATTGAGGAGGCGTATCGGCTCATTACAATCCGGGAAGGCGATCGAGTAGAGAGGATCCCTGTTATCCAGGCTATCCTTCGCAAGGTCGCCGTCGCCGCGGCTAACGGCAATACTCGTGCGCAGCAAAACTATCTGAACCTGCTGATTGGCGCCGAAGCCGACCGGCGAGTGGCAACCATGGAAATTCTTAAGACCGCTGTCGACTACAAGGATCACTGGCACCACGTCCTCGCTGAGCGCGCCCGCAAGGGAACGACTGGGCCAGAGCCGGTGCCTCACCCCGACGACGTCATCATCGACTACGAGACAGGAGAAATCCGGATCGATGGCCCGGTTATGGAGGAACAAAAGGAGGCGCAGAATCGGTTGCGCGCCAGCTGGCCAGACCTCGAACAATCACTGAAGGAAATCAACGAGGAGATCGAGTCCGATCCGAATGATCTAAGCCTGCGCAAGCAACAAAAAATAATGACGAAGATCGTCAACTGGCTCCGCGACGACGCCCTGAAACGTAGAATGCGAGATGCCCAAATAGGAACGCCCCCAAGCAAATCATCGAAGGATTGAAGCGCGATACCTGACCTGGCATTGACGAAAAATGTCTGGGTGCGGGGTGCGAACGGCCGCCGGGTCTCGCAAGGCCGATTCGGTTAGTTTTGAGCGATGCGTAATGGGAATGGGCGCGCGTCATTCGAGTCGTCGGATGTGGAGCATTTCGCCTGGGTTTTGATGGAGGTTTAGGCGGCGAAGCCGAGAACATGTCGCTGTTCGCTCCAGTCCATCTTGGCGATGCCGGCGGCGCGCACGGCTATCTGCTCCACCCGGTGCTGATTCGTAGCGGAACCGACATATAAGCTGCAAAGTCTGATCTACGGCTCGGCGTCCGCAGGCACCTTGGATCAATGGGTGAAGCGGAACTCCCAACGGCCCTTCCGGACGGCTTGGCGAAGACCTGTTCGATCGGGCTTAGCGCCCAAAATAGAAATTGCTCGATCGAGCATCGGCGCCGACGGCCGACACCAGTCCGAAGTAACTGGCCCCCGCCGCTCTACCGAGCGCCGCGAATGCCGCCACGTAATCCCGAGGTAAAGGCATCCGCCACGCTTTACGCCTCATTTAGCGGCCTAAAGAAGAAGTTCGCAGACGAGCTAAAGACGGCCCCAAGGGGCCGGTGTGGTTGCGTGGCCGTGCACCCAAGGAACATTAGACGGGGTGGAGGCGTTCCGCTCCTAGCTGGCTCCTGGCTTACGGAGCATTGCCCGGAGGTTCCGGTTATTGGCGCCTTGCGCACCAAGCCTTTTCCCAGAGCCTCGTGGCCAAACCAAGCGCTGGCGTCGCACTTGTCTCGCTGATGACGGAACATACGTGCGCAACAATACTGCGATGACCGGTGAGCGCGGTCTCGTGCTCCCTGTCGGCGGATTTAAAGAGAAAGTGGTTGCTGCTCATCTTCCGCGCTCGAACCAGAGGCGTCGGACAGCAGGCACTCGGGGTTTCCGGACCCAATCTATAATTGATGCTCGTCGTTTCTGATTAGGGCTGCGCCTCTTTCAGGCCAAATCCCGTGAGAGACGCGATGATCAAGAGCGGGCCTTTGCAAAGCGACGCTCCGCCCCGCTGCGGCGTTCAGCGCGTAGCTG